>CAWDOL010000013.1:0-99232 GCA_963803915.1 Candidatus Aminicenantota bacterium
CTATGCTGACACCTTCGACGGTTGGTATTGCTCTCCTCCCCCTCATCCTGATGGCCGTGCTGTTGGGGGTCGGCTACGGCGTCTACAAGATCAAGGCCCAGGTGCTCCTCATGGCCGCCGCTGTACTGACGGGCACGCTCGGCGATTCTCCTGGGCTATACCTGGAAGGACATGGAGCAGGGCATCGTCGAGGGATTCGCAAGGCCCTGCCGGCGATGCTGATCGTGATCTGCGTGGGCATGCTGATCAGCGCATGGATCGCCGCCGGGACCATCCCGATGGCTCGTCTTATTACGGGCTCAAGCTCATCTCGCCCCAGCTTCCTGGTCGACGGCCTGTCTGGTCTGCAGCGTGACGGCGCTGGCCACCGGCACCTCCTGGGGCACGGTCGGCACCGTCGGCGTCGCTTTCATGGGCATCGCCCAAGGGACTGGGGATTCCACTCGGCCTGGCGGCGGGAGCCGTCGTCGCCGGCGCCTATTTCGGCGACAAGATCTCGCCGTTCTCCGACATCCCCAACCTGGCCGCGGTCACCGCCGGGGCCAACCTCTTCGACCACATCAAGCACACGGTCTGGTCCGCGGCCCCGGGCTGGCTGATCAGCCTGGCGGTCTTCTTCCTGGCCGGACTGCGCTTCCGCGACCGGACCATGGACTCAGCCGGCAGGTCGGCGCTTCTGGCCACGCTCCGGGCAGTTTCGGCTTCAATCGTGCTGCTGCTCCTGCCGATGCTCGTGGTCTTCATATTGGCCGTCACCAAGCGGCCGATCATCCCGGGCATGCTGTCTGTCCGTCGCCATCGCGGCCGCGCTGGCCGTCGTCTTCCAAGGCGAATCGGTCGTCGCCCTGGCCCAGGCAGCTGGTCAACTCGGGCTACCCGGCCCACACCGGCGTCGCGTCCGTCGACAAGCTGTTGTCACGCGGCGGGATGATGAGCATGATGGAGACCCAGCTCGTGGCCTTCTCCGCCTTCGGGTTCGGCGGCATCGTGCAGGCCACGGGGATGCTCCCGGTCATCCTGGACAAGGTCCTGCGTGGCGGCCCGCAAACCGGACAGCTTGGTCGCCGTGACCATCGGCTCGTGCCTCGGCCACGGCGCTCATGACGGGCAGCTCGTTTCTCTCGGTCATCATCCCGGGCAGCTCTTCGCCCCGGCATTCAAGGAGCCGCGCCTGGCGGCGAAGAACCTCTCCAGGACCACCGAGGATCCGGGGGCACGGTGGTAGTGCCGCTGATCCCCTGGAGCATGGCCGGCGTCTACATGTCGGGCACGCTCGGCGTCCCGGTCCTGGAATACCTGCCCTGGGCCATCGGCAACTACGCCGCCATCGTCATCCTGACGCTCTACGGCTTCACCGGATTCACCATGGCCCCCCGCCGCCGCGACGACGAGACCCCGGCCGGGTCGTAAACGAAGAATCATCTTTAGATTCCGGGAATACTTGAGCGGTCCGGAATACCGGCCAACGGCGAAATCGCGAGGCCGGCGCCTTTGATTCCGAAGGCGCACAACACTCTTATTCTCATTGGTATCACCTCCCCTACCCCTCCTTCAAGGAGGGGCTTTGTTAGCGCTTCGGCGCCGGTGCTGAGGGAAGCCAACGGCCGCCGAGGACTGTTTGAGCTTGCAGGAAAGAACGAACGAAGAAGAGACGGAGTGGGAGATCATACAAGACAGGAAAGACAAAGGCGCGAGTTCCGAGAGATTCTAAATTCCGAAGGCGCACAACACCTTTCTTTTTGTGACATCACCACCCCTACCCCTCCTTGAAGGAGGGGATTTGTCAGCGCCTTCGGCTGGAAAAGGCGAGACGAGGCCGAAGCCGCCGGGCCGGTATTCCGGGCCGCTTTTCCCGGAATCAAGAGATGCTCCATTTTAAAGGTCGGGTTTGGCTCGTCGTCGCCGCGGCCGAGGGCCTTCGTCGAACTTCTCGCGCGCCTTCTTGAGCTTCTCCTGCTCCAAGGCGGCCGTGGCCTCGAACTTGGTGGCCATGCCGTCGCGCTTTTCCTTTTCCTTGGCCAGAAGTCGTCCAGGGATTCCTTCTTCTGTTGGCCGCTTTCTCCGACCTCAGGACCTTGTGGGCCTCCCCGTCGACCCAAAGCGTCGTCCGGCAGTGCGGGCAGACGATCTCGAAGACTTTGTCGCTCATGGGCCCAATCTAACAAAACCGCGGCCTCCCGGCAACGCGATCGGGCCTCTCCCATTCACCTTGCCCTCGGCCGGGCCGCCGGCCTCGGCCAGGCCATGTCGCTTGATCAGCTTGAACAGCCCCTGGCGCGACAGGCCGATGCTCGCGGCGGTGCGGGCCTTGTTGAAGTCGCACCGCTCCAGGGCCTGCCGCAGAAAGCGCCGGATGAACTCGGATTTGGCCTCGGCGAATAGTGCCGGCCGGGGCGGCCGCGGAGCCCGCGGAGAGGGGGATGAGCTTGGGCGAAAGGTGCTCAGCACGATACCGTCCTCGCCGCACAGGATGACGGCGCTTTGAACCTCGTTCTGGAGCTCGCGGACGTTGCCCGGCCAGGCGTATCGAAAGAAGCTCCACCGTGCCCGGGGCGAAGCCGACCTTGGGCCGGCCCATCGCCGCGGCATAGCGGGCGGCGAAGCGGTCCAGGAGGGACGAGATCGGCCTGCCGCTCGCGCAGCGGCGGCACTTCGACCACGATGATCTTGAGCCGATAATAGAGGTCTTCGCGGAAGGCGCCTCGCGCGATCTCCCGCTCCAGGTCGCGGTTCGTGGCGCTGAGAAAGCGGGCCTGGACCGGCCGGGTCCGGGTTTCCCCGATCCGGCGCAGCTCGCGCTCCTGGAGAACCCGCAGGAGCTTGGCCTGGAGGGCCGGCGAGAGGTCGCCCACTTCGTCCAGGAAGAAGGTCCCGGCGCCCGCCTCCTCGATCAGGCCCGGCTTGTATCGCGCATGGCCCCGGTGAAGGAGCCCCGAACATGGCCGAAGAGCTCCGACTCGAGCAGGGTCTCGGGAATGGCCGAGCAATTGACGGCCACGAAGGGCCGTCCGGATCGGCCGCTGCGGTTATGGATCTCGCGGGCTATGAGCTCTTTGCCCGTGCCGCTCTCGCCTACGATCAGGACCGGGGCGTCCAAGTCCCTGACTTTGTCGATGAGGGCCAGGATGCGGGCAAAGGCCACGCTCGCCCCGGCCAGGATTCCGCTTTCGCCGCTCATGAGTCGCCGACCTTTCGCCCTCGCCGCGGGTCGTTGGGAACGCCCGCGACAATGAGGGAGACGCTCGGCGGGGGGCTTTTTCTCACTCCGGGTGGGCCCGAACGGCCGTTCGGAGCGGCGGCGCGGCCGGCCCTCCGGGAGTTCCGCCCCGGCGGCCCAGGATGCCGCCCAGCACGCCCCGCATGATGGAGCGGCCGATCTGGCTGCCCATGGAGCGGACCGCGCTCTTGGCCATCGACTCGAACATCGTCTCGCGCGGCCGGCCGGCCGGCCGGGGCGCCCGCGTCGTCGTCCGTGGCGGCTGCCGCCGCTGCGCCCCGGCTCGGGGGCCGCATCCCGCGGATAAGGGGCCGGCGCCCGGGAAGACGGCGGCTCCGGCGCAGCCGTCTTCCGCTCCGCCCGGGCCCGCAGGATCTCGTAAGCCGATTCGCGGTCGATCTCCTTCTCGTAATGGCCGTAGAGGACCGATCCCCGGATGAGACCCTGCCGGAACGCTGGATCGACGGGGCCGATCTGGCTCCAAGGGCGGCCGGATGAAGGCCCGCTCGATGACTTCCGGCTGGCCTTTCCCGTCCAGGAAGGAGACCAGCGCCTCGCCTACGGCCAGCTCGCCGATGGCCTTTTCGGCATCGAGGGCGGGATTCAGGCGGAGGGTCTCGGCCGCCACTCTGACCGCTTTCAGGTCGCGCGGAGTGAAGGCCCGCAGGGCATGCTGGATGCGGTTGCCAAGCTGCCCCAGGACGATATCCGGGACATCGAGCGGATTCTGGGTGACGAAAAAGACCCCCACGCCCTTGGACCGGATAAGGCGGACCACCTGCTCGATCTTCTGCAGCAGAGCGGCCGGGGCGTCCGTCGAAGAGCAGGTGGGCCTCATCGAAAAAGAAGACCAGCCGCGGCTTGTCCAGGTCGCCGACCTCGGGCAGGCGCTCGTAGAGCTCGGACAGCATCCAGAACAGGAAGGTGGCGTAAAGCTTCGGCTGCTCATCAGGGCGTCGGCGGCCAGGATGTTGATCGCGCCGCGGCCCTGCGGGTCGGTCTGGATGAGGTCCTCGATGTCCAGGGCCGGCTCTCCGAACAGGCTTTCGCCGCCCTGGCTTCCAGGTCCAGCAGGGCCCTCTGGATGGCTCCGACCGAGGCGGCCGAGACGCGGCCGAAGCGGCTCGAAATCTCGGCCGCGTTGTCGGAGACGAACTTCAGCATCTCCCGCATGTCCTTGACGTCCAGGAGCATCAGGCCGTCCTCGTCGGCCAGCCGGAAGACGATGGTCAGGACGCCGGCTTGGATGTCGTTGAGGTTGAACAGCCGGCTGAGCAGGAGCGGCCCCATCTCACTCATGGTCGTCCGCACGGGATGGCCTTGGCGGCCCTCGATGTCCCAGAGAACGACCGGGCTGGCCCGGAACTCGAAATCCGTGCCAATCCCAGCCGGCTGATCCGCTCGGCGATCTTCGGCCCGGCCTGCCCGGGCCGGGCCAGTCCAGCCAAATCCCCCTTGACGTCGGCCATAAAGATCGGGACGCCCGCCGCGCTGAGGCTTTCGGCCAAAACCTGGAGCGAGACCGTCTTGCCGGTGCCGGTGGCTCCCGTGATCAGGCCGTGGCGGTTGGCCATCCGAGGGAGGAGATGGAGATCGCGCGGACCGCCGGCGATGAGCAGCTCTTCGGTGGAGTTCATGGTTCCTTCCTTTCGGTATATATATAAACCAAACCGGTCCGCCGGGGAAAGCGGCCGGCCCCTTAACAATCGCGGCGGCGGAAAGGTATACTCTCTCGTGATATGGATGAGCGGGAGAACGCCTTGATCGAGAGGGTGCTGTCCGGGGACGCGGCGGCCTTCGAGCCGCTGGTGACGCCGTACCGCGGCGCCCTGCTGGGCCTGGCCGGCCGCATCGTCCGGGATCCCGAGGACGCCCAGGAAGTTGCCCAGGAGGCGCTCCTGAGGGCCTATCGCTACCTGGGCAGCTTCGACCGCAGCCTCGGCTTCCGCAGCTGGCTCTACCAGATCGCCGTCAACGCCGCCCGGTCCTTCCAGCGCAAGCGGGTGGAGCGGGACATCGGGCTGGACAGGGCCGCTCCGGAAATGCTCGGGGCCGGGGCGGTCGAAGATCCCGAAGCAGGCTGCGACCGGACGGCCCTGCGGGCCCGCCTGACGGCCTGTCTGAGCGTCCTTTCACCCCGCGAACGCGAGGTCTTCCTGCTGCGCGAGATCGAGGAGCTCAACGTCCGGGAGACGGCTCAGGCTCTGGGCTCCTCGTCCGTCTCGGTCCGCGTCCACCTCAACGCCGCGCGCCGCAAGATCCGGGCCCGCTACCTGGAGCTCTTCAAGCCGGGCGATGGGAGCCGGCCATGAGAGGGCGCCGGCGGCGGGAATACGAGGAAGCCCTGGCCCGCATGCGCGGCTGGGCCAGAGCCGCGGCCGGACCGGATTGGACCGGGGACCAGTGGAGCGAGATCCTCCGCCGGGCGATTCGTCAGTCCCAGGCGCCTCTCCCCCCCCGCCGGGCATCGTTCTGGCGTCCCGCCCTGGCGGCCGCCACCATGCTGGCCGCCTTGGCGGCCGGAGCCTGGTACGTGACGCTCGGCCCGGAATCGCCGGCCGCTGCCGTCCCGGACAGCCGGGCCGGCGAGATGCTGCCCGCCGATCCGGCCGACCTGGTGGCCCCCGGGAGGGCGAGCGCAACGCCGCTGAAGGCCGAGGCGAATCCCCTCCTGCCTCGGCCGCCCGAGAGCCCCTCCGCCTGGCTCTACCCCGGAGCCGGGCCCGGAGCCACCCTCTTCCTCTTTCTGCCGCCCGCCGTCAACCGGTGATCCGCTCCAGGATGCGGACCCGCTTGGCCGCGTCGCGGTAAGCGCCGTTCCATCCCATGACCCGCCGGAAGTGCCGCAGGGCGTCTTCATTGCGGTCCAAATCCTCCAGGATCTCGGCCTTCTCGTAAGTCAAGGCGTAATCCGCGTCGGAGCCCTGATCCACGCGCCGCAGGGCTTCGTCTATCCGGCGCAGGGCTTCCCGGTGGTTCTTCCGCCGCCTGAAGGCCTGGGCGGTCAAGGCATAGCAGTCGGCGGCCCGGGCCGGGTCCTCGGCCGCCAGCTCGAACTCGGCCACCGCCTCATCCAGGAGGTCCTGCTCCAGGAAAGCCAGCCCGAGCTGGTAGCGGACCTCGTGGTCGCCCGGATCGATCTTCCTCTCCACCTGGCGCTTGAACTCGGCCACGATCTCGTCCAGGTCCTTCTCGATGACCGCGGCCTTCTCCTTGACTTGGCGGAACGTCTCGGCTTCGATGGCCTCGATCTCCTCGCGGAGCGCGTCGGCCAGGTCCAGGAAGCGCTTCCCGGCCGGCGGCGCGGCCGGTCTGGTCCACAGATCCGTGCCGCCGAAAATCTCCTCCAGCGAGACCGTGTCGCCGGCGATCTCCTCGGGAAAGGAAGAGGCCGGCGGCGGGCCGGGGCCGCCCTTTCCGCTTCATCCTCGGCCATGCGGGCAACCAGGGCAGCCAGATCCTCCGGGGCCGGCCGGAGGCGGGTCCGACGGGAGTGCGGCCAGACTGTCCCGGATGCGGGCATCCTCGGGATAGAGGAGGCGGAGGTTCTCCAGGATCCTCCGGGCGTTGCGGATCAAGCCCTGTTCGACATAGAGGCCGGCTTTGGTCAGATTCGTCCGAATGATCTCCAGGTCCTTAGCCGGCAGGCCGGCGGCCGGGACGAGCTCGGGCTCCGAAGGACTCCCCGGGAAGAGGCTTTGATCTCCTTCCACTCTTTCTTCAAGCCGGCATCCTCGGGCCTCAGCTCCTTGAGCTCCCGGACCGTCCGCCGCCGAAGGTCCTCCCGCCCCGGGGCCCGGGCTTCCTCGAGAAGCAGCCGCAGCGCCGCCTCGAGATGCTCGATTCGGCCGCTTCGGCGGAACACGGCGGCCAGCTTCTCCAGGCTGGGCAGGTGACCGGGATGGGAGATCAGGACGAGGCCGAGCAGCCCAGCGGCCCGGTCGTCCTTGCCCCGGTTGAGGAGCGAAACGACCAGCGGCTCGTAGAGGGCGAAAGCTTCGTCAGGGCGGCCGGCGCGAAGGGCCAGAATGCCCAGCTTGGCCCGGGCCTCGGAACGGTCCGGGTCCTCTTCCAGGAGCCGCTGAAAGACGTCCTTGGCCTTGTCGTCGCGGCGGCCCTCGAGGTAGAGGTCGCCCAGAAGCGAGACGAGGCCGGGCTGCGGACCATGGCGGCGGATGCTCTCTTCGACCAGCGTGACGGCCTCGTCCATACGCTTGCCGTGTTTCATGAGCCGGGCCAGGTCGGCCAGGGTCCGGGCGTCGCCGTCCTTGAGCCGGAGAGCATCCCTCAGGATGCGCTCGGCCTCGGCCGCGTCGCCGCGGGCGAGGAGGGTGTCGGCCGTTTCGTTGAGCTCGGCCGCCGCCCGGTCCGTCTCGCCCCCGCTGGAGAGGTAGCCGGCCAGCTTCAGCCTCATGGCGACGTCGGTCCGGTCCAGACGGACGAGCTTTTCCGCCACGGCGATGCGGCCCTGAGGGTCGTACTCCTCCAGCCGCTCCAGGGCCCGGGCGTACTCGGCTTTGGCTTCGGACTGGAAGCCGAGCCGGCTGAAGAGATCGCCCAGCTTGACGATGATGCCGGCGTCGGAAGGGTCCAGCTTGCAGATGCGCTTGGCCAGGGCCAGGGCCTGGGGAAAGGAGCCGTGCGCCTCCAGCGCCTCGACGTTGGCCCGAAAGACGCGGATGGCGCGGTCTTCACGTCCGAGCTGGACGTAGAGATCGCCGATGATGTTGCGCAGCGGAATGTCCTGCGAGGTGCCGTCGAGGAGCTTCTCGTATTCCGCCACCGCTTCGGCCAGCCGCCCGGCCTTGACCAGACGCTCGGCGGCCTCGCCGGATCGGGGGTGGTCGCTCTTGCCGCTCATTCGAACAGGGTCCGCTCCGATTGTAGTGAAAAGCTGCGGCGATGGAAAGGGGTAGGGCCCAAAAGGTCGAGGGCCCGGTAATGGGCCGCCGTCCCGTAGCCCTTGTGGCGACCCAGGCCGTAGCCGTCGTAGAGGCGGCCGCAGAACACCAGCAGCGCGTCGCGCAACACCTTGGCCACGATCGAAGCGGCGGCGATGGAGGTCGAAATCCGGTCGCCGCGGGGCACGGCGCGCTGCGCGAACTCCGCGCCGCGAAGCGCGACGCCGTCGACCAGGACGAGGTCGGGTCGGACCGGGAGGGCGGCCACGGCCCGCCGCATGGCCGCGTGCGAGGCGTGGAAGACGTTGAGGCGGTCGACTTCGGCGGCGGGGCTGAAGCCGATCCCCACCGCGGCCGAGGCCGCGATGCGGCGGGCCAGTTCGGACCGGGAGCGGGGGGTCAGGAGCTTGGAGTCGTCGGCGCGGAGGAGCCACTCGGGCGGCGTCCCCAGGACGACGGCCGGGGGGAAAACCACGGCCGCGGCCAGCACGGGGCCGCAGAGCGCGCCTCGGCCGACTTCGTCGACGCCGGCTATAAGCCGGCGGCCGTCTCCGGCGCCGGCCCGCTCCAGGCTGAAGTCCGCCACGGCCGTATCGCCCGCGGCGGCCTGGTCAGCGCTGGTCGCCGCGCAGGCGGGCCGCCTTGCCCTTCAGTTTGCGCAGGTAGTAGAGCTTGGCCCGGCGCACCTTGGTCTGGCGGACGATCTCGACCTTCTTGATCGAGTGCGAGTGGATGGGAAAGACGCGCTCCACCCCGATGCCGAAGGAGATCTTGCGGACGGTGAAGGAGGCGTTCATGCCCGCGCCCCGCTTGGCGATGACGTCGCCCTGGAAGATCTGGACGCGTTCCTTGTCGCCTTCCTTGATCAGAACATGGACCTTGATGGTGTCGCCGACGGTAAAAACGTCGAGGTCCTTACGCATATACTTCTCTTCGACCATCTGCATCGTGTTCATGTTTCGTTCCTTTCCTTGCGGCCGGGGGCCAGAAGTTGTCGTTCCTCGGGCGTCAGCGGCATGCGGGCCAGGAGGTCGGGACGGCGGCGGGCCGTCTTCTCCAGGGCCTGACGCCGGCGCCAGGTCTCGATTTTCTTGTGATCGCCCGAGAACAAAACGGACGGCACGGCGTGCCCCCTGAAGTTCCTGGGCCGGGTATAGTGAGGGAAGTCCAGACGGTCCCCGATAAAGGAGTCGTGCCGGACCGAGGCGTCCTTGCCGACGACACCGGGCACGAAGCGCGACACGGCGTCGACCACGGCCATGGCCGGGATCTCGCCGCCGGTCAGGACGTAGTCGCCGATGGAGATCTCCTCCGTCGCCAGGTGCTCGGAAACCCTCTCGTCGACCCCTTCGTAGCGGCCGCAGATCAGGACGGCCCGGCCGCGTCCGGCCATGGCCTCCGCCAGGCGGCCGTCGAACGGCCGGCCCTGGGGCGAGAGGAGATAGACGGGCGCGTCATCCCGGCCGCGCACGGCCTCGACGGCGGCGAAGAGAGGCTCCGGCTTGAAGACCATCCCTTCCTCGCCGCCGAACGGCCGGTCGTCGACCTGGCGGTGCTTGTCCGTCGTATAGTCGCGCAAATCGTGCACCTTGACCTCGAGCAGCCCTTTCTGGATCGCTTTCCGAACGACTCCCTCGGAGAAAACGCCCGAAAACATCTCGGGGAAGATCGTGATTATATCAAATCTCATTCAAGTCCCAAAGGCCGTCGGGCGGATCGACCGTGATCCGTTTGCCGGCTGTATCGATGACCGGACATAAGGCCGCACTGAACGGCACCATCGTCTCGCGCCCGCCGGGCCCGCCGATCGACGAGCACGGCCGCGCCGCCCGACTCCAGGACATCCGTTACGACGCCCCAGGCCTCGCCGCCGGGGCCGGTCACCAGACAGCCGATGAGATCGGCCACGGCGTAGCCGGTCGGCGGCCCGCTCCGGAAGGACCGCTTCGGGGACGACGATCTCGGAACCGGCCAAAGCCTCGGCCTGGCCGATCGTCTCGACCCCCCGCAGCTTGAGAACCGGTCCACCCGGGCGATGCGTCAGGGATTCGACCTCATATCCCCGGTCGATCCCCCGGCGCCTCAGAAAAACCGCAAAAAAAAAGCCTCGGGCAGGTCGGGCTCGTCCAGCCGGACCTTGAGCTCCCCCGTCCGGCCCTGGCTTCGCAGGACCTTTCCGATCGTTCTCAAATCAGTCTTTCTCGGGAGCCTGCTCGGGAGCCTGCTCGAGGTCCTTCTCGATGATCTCGAGGTTGAAGCGCCTCTTGATCTTCATTCCCGCCGCGCCCAGGATGATCCGGATCGCGCGGGCGGTCCGGCCTTGTTTGCCGATGACCTTGCCGAGGTCTTCGGGAGCCACCTTCAGCTCGAGGATCGTGGTCTGCTCCCCGTCGAGGACGGAGACGACGACTTTCTCGGGCTGGTCGACAAGAGCCTTGGCGATCAGTTCGACGAGCTCCTTCACGGTGACCTCCTAAGGGTGCGAAAGACGATCAGGCCTTCTTGGCCTTCTTCAGGGCTTTCGTCAGGAGGGACTGGACGGTCTCGGAGGGCTTGGCGCCCTTGGCGATCCAGGCCTGGGCCCTGGCCAGGTCGATCTTGACCTCAGCCGGTTCGGTCGTCGGATTGTAGGTGCCGATGGTTTCCTTAGCCCGGCTTTCGCGAGGCCGCTCGGAATCCACGACGACGATCCTGTAGGCGGGCCGATTCTTGGAGCCGATCCGTGTCAAACGCATGGACATCATGGGTGTTAATCCGTTCAATTGAAATGGGTTAGAGATCATAGCGAAAAACCCGCCCCAAGTCAACGGAAAATTGGGGTGCGGCGGGGCCCCGCCATCGCCTTCCGAATCAGCCACATAAGGGGCTTTGACAAGTCCGGGCCGAATTGATAGTTTGGTCCGGTGGGAATTGCCGATTGGGTCGTCCTGGCCGGTCTCTGCGCCTTGTCCCTGGCCGTCGGTCTCTTCTTCACCCGCCGGGCCGGGCGGGACGGCGCCGCGGGATACTTCACCGGAAACCGCGGACTGCCCTGGTGGGCCATCGGGCTTTCGAATACCGCCACCTACCAATCGGGCAACGGCGGCTTCGTCATGCTCATCCTGGTCTTCGGGCTGGCCGGCAACTGGATGTGGTGGGCCTCCTGGATCGTCTGGATGCCGCTGGTCGCGGTCGTCTGGGCCGGGATGTGGCGCCGGATGGGCATCGTCACCACGGCCGAGCTCATCACCCTGCGCTACGGCGGCCGTCCCGCCGTGATCGCCAGACGGCTCTACGCCTTCCTGCTCTTCGGCTACGCCGTCATCATCATCGCCTACATCACCGGTTTTTTCGCCAAGACCGTGGCCCCGCTCCTGCCCTTGAGCGAGACCCAGATCTTGCTCCTGTTCGGCGGCGTGACGGCCCTTTACACCGTCTTCGGCGGCCTGGCCGGGGTGGTCTTCACCGACGTCGTCCAGTTCGGCATTCTCTTGGCCGGCAGCCTGGCCTTCTTTTTCATGACCACGGCCCAGCACGGCGGCTGGGCGGCCGTGGTCGAGCGCGTCCGGATGATTCGCCCGGAAGGCATGCAGCAGATGCCTCCGACCCCGCTCATCCCGGCCCTAACCCTGGCCATGCTGATGGTGCAGGGGCTCTTCTTCGCCGGCTCGCCCACCGCGGGCGAGGGCATGACCGCGCAGCGCTTCATGGGGGCGAAGAGCGAGAAGCACGCCATCGGCGGCCAGCTCTTCAACTCCTTTCTGGCCCTTTCGCTGCGGACGCTGCCGCTGATCGGCCTGGGGGTCGTGGCGCTGTCCCTGTTCTGGACCAGGGACCTTGCGACCCAGGCGGGGCCCATCCCGGCCGGAGCCAAGCTTCTCGCCGACCCCGCCCATGCCTGGGGCGAGCTGATACGATCCACCCGTCTGCCGGCCGGGTTCATCGGCGTCCTGGTCGCCTCGGAAGCCGCCGCTTTCATGTCCACCTTGAGCTCGCTCATCAACTGGGGTTCGAGCCTGGTCATTAACGACTTCTACCGGCCGCTTCGCCCGGCCGATCCGCCCCGCCGCCAAGTCCTTGTCAGCCGCCTGACCACCCTGGTCCTGTTCGTCGTGGCGGCGGTCGTGGCCGTCCTCTTCGTCGAAGGCATGGTCAGCTGGTTCCTGTTCATCAACTCGGTTATGGTCGTCTTCATCCTGCCTCTGTCCTGGTTCCGCTTCTTCTGGTGGCGGTTCAACGTCTGGGGCGAGATCGCGGCCATCATCCTGGGCCTGCCGCTTTCGATCCTGCTCTGGTTCGGGCTGGGCTTCCAGGACAAGCCCTTCTGGCAGGGAACGGGATTGCTGTTCCTGGTCAGCCTCGTCGTCCTGGTCGGCGTGACCCTGCTGACGCCGCCCGAGAAGAAGGCGACCCTGGTCGGATTCTACGAGCGTTGCCGGCCGCCGGGGCGCTGGAAAGGGATCCGCGAGGCGGCCAGAGAGGCGGCGGACGGCCGGGAAGCACCGCGTTCGTCCAAGCTCCTGGGAGACGCGGCGGTCGGGATCGGGGCCTGCCTCGGGCTGGTCGTCGCCACCAACGCCCTGTTCGCGGGCGCCTGGATGCTCGTCGCGGCCGCGGGGACCGTTGCGGTCCTGATGTCGGCGACACTGCTCAGGCGGGTGTTTTAGAATCCGGAAGGCCTGGAGGGATACGATGAACGGTCTCGCTTCGAGAGCTCGCAGGCGGACTTTGGCGCTCGCGGCGGTTCCCGCCATCCTGACCGCCTATTTCGCTTTCTCAGGCGCCGTCGCCGCGCCCCTGTCCGTTCAAGCCGTTCCGACCCGGACGGCGATTTTGACCAAGGCCAGGCTGCTGGACAAGATCCGCGGCGGCTGGGCCGGCCAGACGATCGGGTGCACCTACGGCGGCCCGACCGAGTTCCGATACAAAGGAACCTTCCTGCCCGACGAGCATCCCATCCCCTGGGACGACGGGTCGATCGCCAGGGCCTATAAGAATTCGCCGGGCCTCTACGACGACGTCTACATGGACCTGACCTTCGTCAAGGTCCTGGAGAAGGAAGGCTTGGCGGCCAAGCCGGAAGCCTTCGCCAGAGCCTTCGCCGGCGCGCCCTATCCGCTCTGGCACGCCAACCAGATGGCCCGCTCCAACATCCTGGCCGGGCTGATGCCCCCGGCTTCGGGCCACTGGCTGAACAATCCCCACGCCGACGACATCGACTTCCAGATCGAAGCCGACTTCGCCGGGCTGATGGCCCCGGGCCTGCCCGACGCCGCGGCCGAGATCTGCGACCGGACCGGCCACATCATGAATTACGGCGACGGCTGGTACGGCGGCGTCTACATGGCCCAGATGCTGTCGCTGGCCTTCGTCGAGACCGACATCCCGACCATCGCCGAGAAGGCCCTGCGGCGCCATCCCCGCCGCGAGCGACTTCGCCAAGGCCATGCGCGAAGTTCTGGACGGCTGGCGGGCCGACCCCGACGGATTGGCGCGCGACCTGGTTTCGGGTCCAGCGCCGCTTGGCCAACGAAACCGGCTGCCCCGAGGGCGTCTTTGCGACCTTCGACATCGACGCCAAGATGAACGCCGCCTGGGTCCTGACGGGCCTCCTCTACGGCGGCGGCGACTTCGGACGGACGATCGACATCGCCACCCGCTGCGGCGACGACTCCGACTGCAACCCGGCCTCCGCGGCCGGCATCCTGGGCGTGCTCTACGGTCTGAGCGGCATCCCGGAGCGAGTGGAAAGCCGGGCTGGCCGCGGTCGAGGACATCCCCTTCCCCTACGTCGGGGTATCGCTGCGGCAGGCCTCGGACATGTCGCTGCGCCACGCCCTGGCCGTGGTGGAAGCCAACGGCGGCCGCGTCGACGGGGAGAGTGTCGTCATCCCGGTCCGGGAGCCGTCTCTCCTGCCGCTGGAAGTCTCCTTCCAGGGGCTGCGGCCGGTCGAGCGGCGGACGCTTCTGCGCGACCTTCGTTCCGAGCTCGAGCTCGACTTTGAAGGCTGCGGCTTCGCCGTGAACGGCGGGCCCTCTGATCGCGGCGGGCGGCCCGAAAGCACTCCGGGTCGAGGTCTGGCTCGACGGCACTCTGCGCGAGACGGCCGTCCTGCCGACCGAACGACCATGACCGCCGGGACACGCCGTTCTGGGCTTACGGCCTCCGCGACGGGCGCCACCGCCTCCGGCTCGTGCTGATCAACCCGGCCGAAGGCGCCTCGGTGCATCTCGACAGCCTGATTGTCTACGGCCCGACCGGGGCCGGGAATTGAAGCGATGACAGAAGGCGAGCGGCGGGAGCGGGCGGGCCGACGCGGCACCGGAAAGGAGTCCTGACATGGCCAAGGTCTATTACGTCGGCGACTGGGCGGTGATGACCGGCCCCGTCTTCGCCGAAACGCCCTTCTTCCATTCCCCGAAGGGCCTGGACATCTTCAACTACGGCGTCTGGCTGAAGGACGCCCTGGAATCGACGGGCGAGCACCAGGTGAATTCCGTCCCCAGCTGGGACTTCTACAACCGGCTGGGGCCGGGCGACTACGAGAAGATCCTGGACGAGTACGACGTCTTCGTCTTCAGCGACGTGGACGCCAAGCTCTTCCAGCTGGCTCCCGGCTTCTTCGACCGCTCCCAGTTCGGCCGCAAGCCGCTCGTCTTCCCCGATCGGCTGCGTCTGACCCTGGAGGCGGTCAAGGCCGGCAAGGGGCTGATGCTGCTCGGCGGCTGGTATTCCTTTACCGGCGAGCTGGGCAAGGGCGGCTGGGGACGCACCCGCCTCAAGGACCTCCTCCCTGTCCGCTGCCTGGACGTCGAAGACCTGGTGGAATCGACGGAAGGCTACTCACCGCTGCCGACACCGGCCGGGCGGACGTTCTTCCGGGGAATCGATCTGACCTCCATGCCGCCCCTGCTGGGTTACAACAAGACCCTTCCGATCAAGGAGGGCCGCGTCCTGCTCAAGAGTCAAGGAGACGGGCGATCCGCTCGTCGCGGTGCGGGAGTTCGGCAAGGGCCGCGTCCTGGCCTACACCTCCGATCCCGCTCCCCACTGGGGCTGCAACTTCGTCTACTGGGACGGCTATCCGGCCTTCTGGCTGACCTGCCTCGACTACCTCATGAAGGCCGGGCCGAAGCGCTGGGTATGAGCCCGCGGCCCCGGCCAGGACCGGTTGGGCGTTCGTCCTGACGAGGGCGACGAAAGCGTCGGCGGGACGAAAGGAGAGCTCGATGAGATCCGGCAGCTTCGACGGGAAAGCATCCCTTCTCTGCGGATATGGCGAAGCCGCAATCACGCCGCCGCGCGAGGCGGACCTCTGCGGCTACGGCTTCTACCTCAACCGCAAGGCAGAGCACGTCGGCGATTCGCTGAAAGCTCGCGCTCTCTATCTGCGCCGGGGGGAGGCGGCCGTCGTCATCGTCGCCTGCGACCTGATCGGGCTGGGGGTCGGGACATCGGACACGCTGCGCGACGAGATCGGACGGCGTCTGGGCCTGCCGCGGGCCGCGGTGATGCTGGCCTGCACACACACCCACTCCGGCCCGGCTACGGTCAGCATGCCCGGGCTTGGCGATGCCCATCCCGCCTATATGGCCCTTCTCGCGAAGCGCCTGGCCGCAACAGCCGTGCGCGCCGAGCACGACGCCCGGCCCGCCCGCGCTTCCTGGGCCGTCGAGACGATCGAGCCGATCGGGTTCAATCGCCGGACGCTGGACTTCAGGGGCATCGACGCCGACCTCAAGACGGTCGTCTTCGACCGCGGCGACGAGCGGATCCATCTCTGGAGCTACGCCTGCCACGCCGTCGTCCTGGGACCCCGACCCGGCGTTTCCGCGGACTGGCCCGGCGCGGCCGTGCGGGCGCTCGAGGCCGAGGGACGACGGGGAGTGTTCCTCCAGGGATTCTGCGGCGACGTCGATCCGGTCAGCCAGCGCAACCGCTGGGGCGAGGGAAGCAAGGATGACTTGGCGCTCTACGGTTGCCTGGCCGCCTCGCGGCTGATCAAGGCCGAGCGCTATCTGCGGCCGATCGAAGCGCCGGCCATCCGGGCCCTGGAGAGCCGGGTCGATCTGCCCCTCCAAATCTACGACGCGCCCCGCATCCGGCGATTCGCCGCGGCATTTGCCGATACGTACAAAGCCTTCCCGGGCGGCCCCCGCTTTGCGGAAGACTGGATGCGCCGGGCCTTGGCCGGACGGAAGAACGCCGGGGACGATCCGTTCCTCCGCAACGTCCCCGTGCAAGCCGTGGCACTCGGCCCGGTCCGCATGGCCGGAATACCGGGGGAAGTTTTTTCCGAGTACGGCCCCGCCCTGCGGCGCGGCCGCGATCCGCTCTTGCCCATCGGGTTCGCCGACGGGGTGGTGGGCTACATCCCGACCCGCCGGGCCTACTCCGACCCGACCGACTACGCCGCCTGGTGCGCGCCGATGTTCTACCAGCTCTTCCCGTTTACGCCGGATGTCGGCGCCCGCCTTCTTTCCCGGGCCAAGTCCCTTCTGCTCCGGATCTAGCTTCGTTCCGGATCAGGCAACCGTCCTCAACGGACGCGGATGGCCAGTGCCCAAGCCTCATGCGGACGGAGCGTCCTGCGGATCGTCTCCAGGTCGCGGCCGGGAACCATCCGGCTCTCACCCGTCACCCGATCGATCCATTCGTAAGTCCGGCCCGGCTCCAGGAAGCGCGGCCGGAAGAGCAGTCCGACCGGACCCGGGCCCGGATTCGCAGCGGCCAGGAAGCCGCCCCCCGGGAGCGCGCCTTGGGCCACATCCATGGCCACGGTCGCCCCTTCCCAGTCGAACGGCCGAGGACGGCTCGACCGCTCCAGGGCGAAGTCGAGGATGTCCAGCAACAGCCCGGGCGCGCGGCCGGCCATGTCTTTCAGGCTCAGCGCCGACGTCACCACGAGGCCCTTCCCGAACGCGTTGACCAGGACGGCGCCCCCGCCGTCGCCGTAGACGGCTGCCGCGCGAGCCGCCGTCGGCGTCCAAGACGCCGCTTTGGCCCCGCCCAGGGCAAAAGCCCGGCCGGCATCGGCCTGCTTCCCTAAAGCCTCGCGTACGCTCAAGCGCAAGCGGCCCAGGGCCGGCCCTTCCGTCCCGCCGACGAGCGCGTCGCGCACAAAGAGATCGCCGTGGGGAATGGACGGCCCGAACAGGAGGGCGGTCCCGCCTTTCTCGACGAAGGCCTTCAGCAACCCGCTGTCGGTATCCTGCATCCCGGCCACGTCGGCCAGGACGATCGTCGTCTTGCGTTCGAGCCAGGCGGCGAGCTGGTCGTCGTTGCGACCGTAGGGATAGAACGGCAGGACTTCCTCGCCGCGGGGCGGGATGTACGGCACGATGTCGGCCGCGATGCCTATCGTCCGTAGGGCGTCCAGGGCCGGCACGACGGAGGCGGACCAATAGTCCGTCCACCAGTCGCTGTACGGGATATAGAGAGCCGGGCCGCCCGGCCATGCGGAAGCGTCGCGCGCGACGGCCCGATAATAGCGCAGCCCCTTCTCTACGGCGGCGCCCGTCTCCAGAGCGGCCGGGTTGGTCTTGCCCATGCGATGGACGTTGTAATGCCAGGTGAAGAGGGTGATGCCGTCGGGGCCGGCGCATGTCGCCGCGCTGGCGATCTGATCGAAGGCATCCTCCGGCTTGGCCAGGTAAGCGCCTCCATGGCGCATCTCCAGATAGCCGAAGAGCTCCACATGCGAAAGGGCGATCTTGCCCGCCGAACGCATGGCGCCCGCCGAAAGGGCGGCGAAGTCGCGGGTCCGCCGGACGGGGAAGAGCTTGCGGTTGTCCGGGCGGTAGGACGCCTCAAAGGCGCCCTGGTAGATGGAGATGTCGAGGCTGGGAATCGCCGCCAGGTAGCCCGCCAGGAGGGGATCGTCAAGGTAGGGAGCGCAGGCGGCGAAGAGCCCGGGATCGAGGGCCTTGACGGCGTCCGAGAACTCGCGGACGTGGGCGGCGAAGTAGGTGCCGCTCCCTTCTTGGTAGTCGTAGAACCCGAATAAAGAAGGGTGGCTTCCATAGAGCGTCCACAGCTCGCGCATGACCTCGCGCATGCCGGCCATCCGCTCGGATCCCGGGGTCGTTCGGGTCATATCCCAAACCACGGATAGAAGGACGGGGATGCCCAGGCGGTCGGCCAGGTCCAGGGCGCGGCCCACGCGGTCGTCGGCCGATCCCGCCGCGGCGGCCTTGGAGCAATAGGCCGACGGATACCAGGCTTTGCCGTTGATGATGTCGTGGATCACGATCAGGTTCCCACCGAGGCCCAGAAAGCCCCGCATATAACGCTCGATGTCGCCCGCGGGATCGACGCCGTCCACCGCGCTGGCGATGAAGAAATCGCCGACGGCGCGGCCGACGATCCAGGCGGCCTTGGCCGGAGCCCGACCGCGCGCCGAGGCCGTGACCGTGTAGAATCCTTCCGGCGCCTCGGCCGCGAGGGAGACCTCGGCCGTCCAGGAGCCCGCCTTGGAAGGATCGGGGCGGATGTCCAAGCTCCGCACACTCCGGCCCGGCTCCAGGAGCTCGACCTTCAATCCGTTCCGGGAGGAGACGGCCGGCGCTTCGATGCGGAGGCCGACTCTCCCTCCGGGCGCGGCCCGGCGGACTTCGGCAAACACGCGTAGATGATCCTGGGCCTCGGAGCCCGGCCGCAAAGGACCGCCCCCGCATCCGGGAACGATGACGGCCGCGGAAACGGCCAACCCCGTCGTCAGCGCGGCCACGGCCCAAGCCCGCGGACGGGACGGCGGGCGGGGGGTGAGACGATCGGAAACGGCGGAGCGCGACATACGAGCCTCCCGGTTCCGGCGGCCCGGAACCAACCCGGCGCTTCGCGCCGGGCCAAGCGGATTGTCTTCAGCCCATGCGGCCGAGCATCTTCTTGAAGGCGCCGCCCTTCATCATCCGCTGCATCTCCTGGAACTGCCTGAGGAGCTGGTTGACCTCATGCACCGGGCGGCCGCTGCCGCGGGAGATGCGCCGCCGGCGGCTGCCGTCGATGATCTTCGGGTTGCCGCGCTCCTCGGCCGTCATCGAGCCGATGATGGCCTCGAAGTGCAGCAGCTTGCGGTCGTCGACGTCGGCCGCGGCCAGCTTCTTGAAGGGACCGGCCCCCGGCAGATGCGAGAGGAGGCCCGACAGCGAGCCCATCTTCTTGAGCTGGCCGAGCTGCTTGCGGAAGTCGTCCAGGGTGAACTCGGCCTTGCGCAGCTTGCGGGCCATCTCCTCGGCGTCCTTCTGGTCGGCCGCCTCCTCCGCCTTCTCGATCAGGCCGAGCATGTCGCCCAGGCCCAGGATGCGCGAGGCCATGCGGTCGGGGTGGAAGACCTCCAGCTGATCGGGCTTCTCGCCCACGCCCACCATCTTGATCGGCCGGCCGGTGACCGAGACGATGGACAGGGCCGCGCCGCCGCGGGCGTCGCCGTCGAGCTTGGTCAGGATGACCGAGGTCACCCCGATCCGCTCGGCGAAGGCCTGGGCGCTCTTGACCGCGTCCTGGCCGGTCATGGCGTCCCCGACGTAGATCGTCTCGACAGGGGCCAGAATGCGCTTGACCAGCTCGAGCTCGCCCATCAGCTCGTCGTCCACGTGGAGCCGGCCCGCGGTATCGACAAGCAGGAGGTCGTGACCGCGCTCCTTGGTGTCGCGGACCAGGGTCCGCAGGGCCTCTTCCGGCCGCGCCATCCGCTCCGCGGTCATCTCGTAGAAGGGCAGCTGCAACGCCGCGGCCAGGATCCGCAGCTGGTCCTGGGCGGCCGGCCGCTTGAGGTCGAAGGACACGAGCAGGGGGTGACGCCCTTTGCCCTTGGCCCAGCGGGCCAGCTTGCCGGTCGTGGTCGTCTTGCCGGAGCCCTGCAGCCCGACCATCATGAAGATCGAGGGCGGGGTGCCTGCGAACTGGAGCGGCTTGTCGGACCCGCCCAGCACCGACGTCAGCTCGTCGCGGACGATCTTGATGACCTGCTGGGCCGGGGTCAGGCTCTCCAGCACGTCCTTGTGCAGGGCCTTCTCCCGAATGCGGGCCTCGAAGTCCTTGACCACCTTGTAATTGACGTCGGCCTCGAGGAAGGCCAACCGGAGCAGGCGGAGCGCCTCGGCCAGGCTCTTCTCGTTGACCTGGACCTCGCCCCGCAGGGTCTTCAGCACCTTCTGGAGCCGCTCGGAGAGTTGGTCGAACATGGGGGAATCGCTTGCGGCTCGGGGAGCCGGCCTATTTCTTGAAGGACAGGACGATGCCGCCGCTGGACCGGGTCTCGACCCGGGTCTCCAGGTCCGTCCGAGCGGTCATGAAGTCCCAATACTCCCGCGTCCAGCCGCGGCCGCGGCCGAAGATGTTGTGGACGGCGATGCAGCCGCCCTTGGCCAGCTTGGGCAGGAGGTCCTTGGCGTACTGGAGGTTCCACTCCTTGTCGGCGTCCAGGAAGGCGAAGTCGAACGGGCCCGCGAGCTTGGGCACGATCTCGTGGGCGTCGCCGAGGCGGGCTTCCACCCGGTCGGCCAGCCCGGCCTCCTTGAAGTTGGCCACGGCCTCGGCATGGCGGTCCTCGTCGATCTCCAGGGTGATCAGGCGGCCGTTGGTCTTGCTCAAGGCCCAGGCGATCCAGGTCCCGGAATGGCCGGTCGAGGTGCCGACCTCGAGGGCCTTCTTGTAGCCCTTCTCCACAATCAGATCGTACAGGATCCGGCCGTCGACGGCCGGGATGTTGAGGTCGTGCCAGCGGCCTTGCCGTACATCCAGGAAAGCCCTGACCTTGGCATCCAGGTCCTGCCACACAGGCGAGCCGGCGGTCGGGACGGGGACAAGAGCGACTTTCGCGGGCGTCCTGACGGAGCCGGCCGGGCCGGCCAGGATCGTCACGGCCAGTGCGGCGGCCAGGCCGAAAACAAGAAATCGGGCGGTTCTTCGCTGCCTCATCGTTGTCTCTTGCATCTCCGGATTCGGCCCCTATTATAAAGGGATGCGGAGAAAAAGCGAACTCCCCTGCGTTTGAACCCCGCACCCGATCTTGTTAGACTGGATTTATGCACGGCCAAACGACCGTCCGAACGCTCGCCCTTCTCGTTTGTCTCGGCCTGGCGCTGCCCGCCCTAAGCCTCGAGCCGCCCACCGCGGCCGAGATCGAGCTTTACAAGCGCGACGGCACCTTCGCCCAACGGCTGGCCAACGCCCTGGCGCTGGGCAACCACGTGGTCGACCCCCTGCTTGTTCAAAGCCTGCGGACCCGCCTACGGACGTCCTGGCAGGTGCCTGGGGAAACACCCGCGGGCCTGGCCCTGCCCAGCGGCCGGCGGGGCGGATTGCCGGCCAAAGGCAGCGTTAAAGTCTTCGCCCTGCTCATCGACTTTGCGGATTATCCCGCCGTCAACGGCGTTCCGACGATCACCTCCAAGCTGTTCGAGGACGGCGACACGGGCTACCCTTACGAAAGCCTTCGCAACTACTATCGCCGGGCCTCCTACAACATGCTCGAGATCGGCGGCTCCGTCCTGGGCTGGTATCGGCCCGCCTACACCCGGGCTTCAATGCCCATGACCCCGGCCGCGCGAGAGTCCCTGATCAAGGAGGCCCTGACCCATTTTGACGCCCAGGGCCACGACTTCTCGCGCTACGACAACGACGGCAACGGGGCCATCGACTATTTCATCGTCGTCTGGGCCGGGCCGAGCAACGGCTGGGGCAACTTCTGGTGGGGCTACCAGACCACATTCAGCGATCAAAGCTTCCAGCTGGACGGCAAGCTCTTTTACTACGCCAAGTACTCCTGGCAGTGGGAGTCGCGCTACTGGCCGGGCGCCTACGACCAGGTCGTGGTCATGCACGAGACGGGCCACGCCCTGGGCCTGCCCGACTATTACGACTACGAGGCCGGCGGTCGGGCCGCGGGGCGGGCTGGGCGGGCTGGACATGATGGACGCCAACCGCGGCGACCACAACGGCTTCAGCAAGATGCTCCTGGACTGGATCGCCCCGCAGGCCTTCGTCTACGGGACGCGCGGCTTCGCCCTGGGCGCCTCGGGCGGCTCGCAGGACGCCCTCATCCTGATGCCGGAGTTCCTCTCGAGCCAGCCTTTCGACGAGTTCTATATAGTCCAGAACCGGTTCCGGACGGGCAACGATACGCTGCCTGGCAGGCGACGGGCTGCTCATCTGGCATGTCGACGCCCGGCTCAACACGGGCGGGACGAACTTCCGCTACGACAACTCCTACCACCGAACACAAGCTGCTCCGGCTGATGGAGGCCGACGGGCAGGAGATGATCGAACGGGGTTACAGTTACGGGGCCTCCGACTACTACACGGCGGGGCGGGGATCTCCCCCACCACGATGCCGTCCAGCCTGCGCTACGACGGCACCTCGCCGGGGATCACGGTCGACGCCGTCGGAGCGTCGGGGCCCGTCATGAGCTTCACGGCCGACATCCACTACAGCCTCTTCGCTCCGGCCGGAGCGTCTCTCAACCGGCTGACGAGCGATTTCATCTTCTTCAACGAGTACATCGACAAGCTCGTCTGGACCAACGACGCGCGCAACAGGACCCGGCTCGACCGCTACCGGATCTACAAGAAGCCCAAGGGCGAGGGAGACGACGCCTACGTCCTGCTGGCTGAGGTGCCGGCGGGAAGCGACAACGTCTTCGAGAACAAGGGCCTGAAGAAGGACGAGGTCTTCACGTACCGGATCATCGCCATCGACACCAACGGGGTCGAGAGCGAAGGGACGGAGGTGGGCCGATGACCGGCCGCAGGCCGGCTCGCCGGACGAAAGCGCGAGCCGCGTCGGTCCTGGCCGGCTGCCTCCTGCTGGCCGTCTCCGCGCAAGCTCTGGACCTGCGGCTCGACGGCAGCTTGAGCTGGCGGCGGCTGAACGACGCCAAGATCCGTAGCGCATACGGCGACGGCGTCGCCTTCACTTCGGGGTTCGAGCTTACCGCCCGCTCGGGCTGGGCGGCCGGACTCCGTTTCGAGTCCGCGCAGTCCCGGGAAGGCGTTCTCGGGCTTTCGGCCTCCGAAGCCCGCTTCCGGCTGATGGGCCTGGAAGCCACGGCCGGCCGCGAGCTGCGGCTGGGCGCCTTCGGGCTGTATGCCCGCGCCGGACTGGGCCTGTATCACTACAAGCAGACCGTGGATTACGTCTATGTCCAGGACTACAAGGTCGACCGTCTCGCGCCGGGCGGGGTTTTCGCGGTTGGGGTCAGGGCCTACTTGTTCCCGTTCCTATATTTCACCGCGGATGCCAAGTACGTCGTCCTGCCGGTCAAGCCGTACGACCAGTCGGTCGACCTGAGCGGCATCCGACT
Source organism: Candidatus Aminicenantota bacterium (assembly GCA_963803915.1). Classification (GTDB taxonomy): domain Bacteria; phylum Acidobacteriota; class Aminicenantia; order Aminicenantales; family UBA4085; genus UBA4085. The sequence goes on from CAWDOL010000013.1 coordinate 23,404, forward strand.
GGGCGGCGGATTAGGCCTGCGCCTAGGCCAAAATTAATTGGGGGACACCATACATAATTCCCGAATACAATTGTTTCCATTTAGGATACTAAAGTAGCCGCTAATCTAGCACTGCGGCAACAATCCTGGGCGGAGCTGTGTTTGCTAGATCATTTGATTTCATATACATACACAGCGATTCGGCATCAGATACAACGGCTTTATACATCCGGAATTCTTCACTGTTGTCAACGGAAGTTGACGAAAATAATTCGGGAATTGTGTATGGTGTCCCCCAACTAATGCGCTATAATCGAGTAAACGCGCATGAAACTCCTTAAGATCGGCCTGTCCGGAGTCCGCGGCATCGTCGGCGAATCCCTGACGCCCAAGACGATCATGGACTTCGCCGCCGCCTTCGGCGCCTTCGTCGAGGGCCGTCCGGTCGTCCTCGGCCGCGACACCCGAGTCCACGGGCCAATGCTCCGCTCCGCCTGCGTCTCGGCCCTGCTCTCGGCCGGGTGCGACGTGATCGATCTGGGGATCTGTCCCACGCCCATCCTCCAGTATGCGGTGCGCGGCTTGGGCGCCGGAGGCGGCGTCTCGATCACGGCAGGCCACAACGACATCAGCTGGAACGCCCTGGCCTTCATCAACGCGGAGGGGACCGCCCTCAATCCCTTCCAGGGAACGGAAGTCCTGGACATCTACCACGTCGGGCGCTTCCGCAATGTCGACACGGACGGCCTGGGCCTCCTGTCCACGGCCACAGCGCCCATCGACGCGTACTTCAAAGCCCTCTTCCGCTTCCTGGACGCCGAAGCCGTGGGCCGGGCCCGCTTCAGGGTGGTCATCGACGCCTGCTCGGGCGCGGGGGCGCCGTTCCTGGAGCGTTTCGCCGCGGGACTCGGCTTCGACCTCATCCCGATCAACGACGAGCCCAACGGCTTCTTCCCGCACGACCCCGAGCCGCGGCCGCGCAACGCCCAGCAGGCCGTCTCCGTCCTCAAGGCCATCGGCGCGGACGCGGGCTTCCTGCTGAACAGCGACGTCAGCCGGGTTTCCCTGGTCAGCGAAACCGGCGAGAGCCTGTCCGAGGAGTTTACCTTCCCGCTGGTCGCGGAAGCCGTCCTGGCCCGGCGGCAAGGCCCGATCGTGACCAGCTTCTCGACCTCGCGGATGATCGAGGACGTGGCCGGGCGGCGCTGCCCGCTCCTGCGGACCAAGGTCGGCCAGTCCCACCTCATCCACGCCGCCCTGCAGGAGGAGGCCGTCCTGGCCGGCGAGGGCAGCGGCGGTGTGGCCGCCATGGACTTCCAGCCCGCTTTCGACGGCTTCCTGACCATGGGCCTGGTCCTCGAGACCATGGCCAAGACGGGCCGCAGGCTGTCGGCCCTGGCCGGCGATCTGCCCCGCTACCACATCGTCAAGGAAAAGATCCGCTGCCCGCCCGCCCGGGTGCACGGCGTCATGGCCGAAGTGGCCGCCCATCTCGGACCGCGGGCCGTCGACACCGGCGACGGCGTCCAGGCTGCGGACAAGACGGGTTGGGTCCAGGTCCGGGCCTCCTCTACCGAGCCCATGATCCGGGTCATCGCCGAAGACCGCGACCGCGACAAGGCTCGCGCCAGAGCCGACGAGATCCTGCACTGGCTCGAACAGATGGTGCGATGAAGAGCAAGACGACCCTTAAAATCTCCATCTCCGGCGCCCGGGGCATCGTCGGCGACAGCCTGACGCCCCAGCTCGCGGCGGCCCTGGCCCAGGCCTTCGGCACGTACGTGGGCGGCGGCCCCGTCCTGGTCGGCCGCGACGCCCGCCGCTCGGGCGTGATGCTGTGCGAGGCCGTCTCCGCGGGGCTGCTCGCGGTCGGCGCCCAGCCCGTCGACGTGGGCGTGTGCGCCATCCCTTCGTTTCTCTACCTGACCCGCGATCGGCGTGCGGCGGGCGGCATCGCCGTCACGGCCAGCCACAACCCCAAGGAATGGAACGGGCTCAAGTTCATCAGCCGCGACGGGCTCTACCTGACGCCGCGCCAGACCGAGGAATACCTCGACATCTACCACCAGGGGGAATACGCCCTGGCCCCGGCCGAGCGCCTCCGCACCCCGGCCCGCCTGGACGACGCCTCGGAGCCCCATCTGCGCCGCATCCTGTCGATCTTCGACACCAACGTCGTCAAGCGCCGCCGCCTGCGGGTAGCCCTGGACTGCAACAACGGCGCGGGCTCGCTCCTCGGCCCCCGCCTTCTGGAGGCCTTCGGCTGCGAGGTCGTGCCGCTCTACACCGACCCGAACGGCGAGTTCGCCCACGAATCCGAGCCCCTGCCCGAGAACATCCACGCCGTCTGCAACGCTGGTCCGCGAGTCCAAGGCCGACGTCGGCTTCGTGCAGGACGCCGACGCCGACCGGCTGGCCATCGTCAACGAGCGCGGCGAGCCGCTGGGCGAGGAGCTGACCCTGGCCCTGGCCGTCCGTCACGTGTTGGGCAAGCGCCGGGGCTCGGTCGTCTGCAACCTGTCCTGCTCGCGCCTGATCGACGACCTGGCCGCCGAGCGCGGGGTCAAGGTCTTCCGGACCCGCATCGGCGAGATCAACGTGGTCGAGAAGATTCTTTCGGCCCGGCCGCGCGCGGTCATCGGCGGCGAGGGCAACGGCGGGGTCATCGACCCCTCGGTCCACCCCTGCCGCGACAGCTTCACGGCCATGGCCCTGATCCTGGAATCCATGGCCGAATCCAAGCGCAAGATCTCCGACTTGCAGAAGAGCATGCCCCGCTATGTCATGCTCAAGGACCGCATCGGCGGCTCGGCCGAACAGGCCAACCGCCTGATCGGCCGGCTGAAGAAGGTCTACGAGCCGAAAGGCCGGATCGACCTGACCGACGGCCTCAAGGTGGACTTCCCCGACCACTGGATCCACGTCCGGCCGTCCAACACCGAGCCCATCATCCGCGTCCTGGCCGAAGCCCGGACGCGGGCCAAAGCCGAGTCCGCGCTGGCCGACCTGAAAGACGCCATCGCGACCGCCCTCGGAAAAGCCTGAAGCGCCGCGCGGGACCGAGGCGCCGGGCCTGAAAGGAGTCCTTCCATGCCCAGACCGAAAGCCAAGAAGAACACCCCCGCCGCCGGCCATCCCGTCGGCCGCCCGCCCGCCGCGTTCGTTCTGATCCGGGCCGGAGCGGTGATGACGCCCGGAGGAACCATCCCCGACGGCGCCGTGCTGGCGCGCGGCCGACGGATCATCGCCGTCGGCACGTACAAGAAGGTCGAGGCCGCCGTGCGGCGGCTCCACAACCGCTCCAAGCGCTTTCTCCTGGAAGTCTACGACCGCCGCGGACTGATCGCCGTCCCGGGATTCATCGACATCCACCAACACGGCGGCGGCGGCGCGGACTACATGGACGCCGACCCCGACGCCGTGCGGACGGCGCTGCTGACCCACGCCCGCGAGGGAACGACCGCGGTCATCCCGACGCTGATGACGGCCTCGCGCCGGCACACCGAAAAGGCGGCCCGGGCCATAGACGAGGTCCGCCGCCAGGCGCGGCGCGGGACCGGCAGACCCGAGGCGGACGGCGGGCCGGCCGTCCTGCCGGACATCCTGGGCCTCCATCTGGAGGGCCCGCACATCGCGGCCGAAAAGAGGGGCGCCCAGCCCGAAGGCCCATATCCGCCGCTTCGACCCCGCGGCGATCAAAGCCCTGGCCAAGGCCGTCCCAACGCCCGTCCGGATCGTCACCCTGGCCCCGGAGAAGCCGGGCGCGGCGGCCTTCATCAAGATGCTCAAGGGCCGGGGCATCATCGCCTCCGCGGGGCACTCGGCCGCGACTTTCGAACAGGCGCTGGCCGGCTTCGAAGCGGGGATCAGCCACGGCACCCACCTCTATAACGCCATGAGCGGATTCGGCCATCGCGAGCCCGGCTTGGCGGGCGCCCTCCTGTTAAACGATGAAGCCACCGTCGAACTGATCGCGGACGGCCACCATCTCCACCCGGCCACGGTCTTCCTGACCCTGGCCGCCAAGCCGCCGGACAAGGTCGTCCTGGTCACCGACGCCACGAAGCCCGCCGGGATCGCCGCCGAGCCCCAGCGAACCAAGGACGGCAAGCTCTTCGGAAGCTCCCTGACCCAGCTGCGGGCCGTCCGCAACGTCATCCGGTGGAGCGGTTGGCCCCTGGCCGACGTCCTGCCCCTCGTCACGACCAACCCGGCCCGCATGCTCGGCTTGGAGAAGAAGAAGGGCGCCCTGGCCAAGGGGTGCGACGCGGACGTCGTGCTCCTGGATGCGGCCCTTCGCGTCCACGACGTTTTCATCGGCGGCCGGGCCGCCTTTCCGGCCGATTCAAGACGTCGGGCGAAAGCCTCAGGGAATAGAAAGAAAAAGATATAACGCAGCCATCCCGCCATCCAGCCGTCTTGACAGCCTTGGCTCCTGCTGTTAAGGTAGGATGGCGTTTAGGCAGACCATCCGGGAAAAATGAAGAAAACAAAGGAGATCCATGTATCTCCCGAGGAGACGCTTATGACCCCCAAGCTCGATTTCGACGAGATCAACAAGCTCATCAAGCTGCTCGAGGACCGCAACCTGGCGGAGTTCGAGCTCGAGGTCGAGGGCTTCAAGGTCAAGATCTGCCGCAACGCCCAGGTCGTCTACACGCCCGTCCCCCAGGCCGCCGCGACCTTTCAGCCCCCGTCCCGGTCCGACGGCCAGGGCGGCATGCCCAATCCGATAGAGCCGCCGTCGGCCGAGCCCAAGGGCAACGTCCACTACGTGACGTCGCCGATCGTGGGCACCTTCTACCGCGCCCCCTCCCCCAGCTCGCCCCCCTTCGTCGACGTCGGCGACCCGGTCAAGAAGAAGCAGACCCTGTGCATCGTCGAGGCCATGAAGCTGATGAACGAGATCGAGTGCGACGTGGACGGCGTGGTCAAGGAGATCTTCGTCGAGAACGGCAAGCCCGTCGAATTCGGGCAGAAGCTCTTCGCCGTCGTCCCCACGGCCTGAGGCCCCATGTTTTCGAAGATCCTCATCGCCAACCGTGGTGAGATCGCCCTGCGGGTCATCCGGGCCGCCCGCGAGCTCGGCATCAAGACCGTGGCCGTCTATTCCGAAGTCGACCGCAACTCGCTCCACACCATGCTCGCCGACGAGAAGTACTGCATCGGCCCGGCGGCCTCCCGCGACAGCTACCTGAACATCCCCAACCTGCTGAGCGTGGCCGAGATCTCCAAGGCCGACGCCATCCACCCGGGCTACGGCTTCCTGGCCGAGAACGCCCGCTTCGCCGAGATCTGCGAGACCACCGGCCTGACCTTCATCGGCCCCCCGGCCTCGATCATCCGGATGATGGGCGACAAGAACCGGGCCCGCCAGGAGATGGCCAAGGCCAAGCTGCCGCTCATCCCCGGCACCGACAAGATCCTGGAGGATGCCGCCGAGGCCAAGGTCATCGCCCAGAAGATCGGCTACCCGGTCATCATCAAGGCCGCGGCCGGCGGCGGCGGCAAAGGCATGCGCATCTGCCGCAACGCGGCCCATCTGGAAGAGCAGTTCCCGATCGCCCAGAACGAGGCCAAGACGGCCTTCGGCGATCCTTCCCTCTACATCGAAAAGTACATCACCGGCGCCCATCACATCGAGATCCAGATCATCGGCGGCAAGAAGGGCGAGATCATCGCCTTCGGCGAGCGCGATTGCTCGGTCCAGCGCACGCTACCAGAAGGTCATCGAGGAGACGCCCTCTCCCTTCGTCGACGAGCGGCTGCGCAGGCGGATGATCAAGGCGGTCGAGGACGCGGCCAAGCACATCGGCTACGAGAGCCTGGGCACCTTCGAGTTCCTGGTCGATGAGGACAAGAAGTTCTACTTCATGGAGGCCAACACGCGGGTCCAGGTCGAGCACCCCATCACCGAGATGGTCTACGGCATCAACCTGGTCAAGGCCCAGATCCGGGTGGCCGCCGGGCGAGAAGATCAACTTCCCCTTCGACCTGGAGATGCGCGGCCATGCCATCGAGTGCCGGATCAACGCCGAGGACCCGACCACCTTCGCCCCGTCGCCCGGGACGATCGAGTTCCTGGTCCTGCCCGGCGGCGAGGGCATCCGGGTGGACTCGGCCGCCTACGGCGGCTGGGTCATCCCGCCGACCTACGATTCGCTGGTGGCCAAGGTCATCGCCTTCGCCCCGACCCGCTTCCTGGCCATCAAGAAGATGCAGACCGCCCTGGAAATGACCACCATCGTCGGAATCAAGACCAACATCCCGCTGCACCTGGCCATCCTGGCCAACTCGGACTTCCAGGAACGGGACGCTACGACACCCAGTTTCTGGAGAAGTTCCTGGCCAAGAAGGCCAACGGCGGAGCCTAAGCCTCAGCCCTTCGACCCGGCTTTACGGTAGATCCGGACGACGAATTCGCCCTCGTTGTCGCCGGTCACGTTCTCGTTGATCCCCAGCATCAGCCGGCCCGTCTCGGGCATGGTCGTGAGCAGGCCCTTGCCGATGACGAAGCGCTCGCCGTAGCGGCGCTCGGTCTTCTCCTTGGTCTCCTTGTCCTCGGCCACGTCCACCCGGAAAACGACCATCCCGATCAGGCAGCCCAAGGGCTTGTCGAGGACCGGCTGCTGCATCGTCTGCAGGGACAGCCCCTCCGGCCCGCAGACCGCCACGGGATTGTTCTTCTGGATGCTGACCGAGCCCTCGGCCTCGAAGTAAAGCTCGTCGCCCAGCTGGACTTCGATCCCGGTGTCGGTCCAGGCGGCGCTCCCGGTGTGGCTGATGGTCTTGATCAGGACGAAGCCTTCGGGGACGGCTCCGGCCGCAACGAGGGGTATGTCCTGCCCGGCCGCGGCCGCCGGCAGGAGCAAGGCCAGGAGAGCGGCGATCACCCCCGCGGCGAGCCTTGCTTGGGTCATGGCTGACCTCGCCATGATGGCGGCTTCAAGACGCCGAGCATGGCCTCGTGGACGAGTCCGTTGCTGGCGCAGACCTGGGGCTTGTAGACGTCGACGGGACGCCCCTCGAAATCCGTGACTCTTCCGCCCGCCTCCCGGACGATGACCGCCCCCGCCGCCGAGTCCCAGGGACTGAGCTTCAGCTCCCAAAATCCGTCGAAGCGCCCGCAGGCGACGAAGCAGAGGTCCAGCGCCGCCGAGCCGCAGCGGCGCACGCCCTGGCAGCGCATGACCATGCGCTCGTGCTCGTCGATGTTGCAGCGCGTAGTCCAGACGTCATAGCCGAATCCGGTGGCCAGCAGGGCCCGGCCGAGGTCGGCCGTAGCCGAGACGCGGACGGGCGACCCGTTGTGGAAGGCCCCGCCGCCGGCCGCGGCCCAGAACGTGTCCCCGGTCATGGGGTTGTGGACGACCCCGGCCCGCAGCTCGCCCGCCTGCTCCAGGCCGATCGAGACGCAGAAGACGGGCAGCTTGTGGGCGAAGTTGGTCGTCCCGTCGAGGGGATCGATGACCCAGCGGAACTCGGCCCCGGACAGGGATTTGAGCCCCTCCTCGGCCAGGAAATCGTGGCCCGGGAAGGCCTTCGACAGCCGGTCGACGATGAGGGCTTGGGCCAGGGTGTCGGCCTCGGTGACGAGGTTGATGTCGCCCTTGTACCGGACCTCGGTCAGGCGGTGGTATCGCTCGCGCAGCAGCGCCCCGGCCTCCAGGGCCACTCCGCGCGCGGTCTCGAGCAGGGGAATGAGCTCGCTCATGGCGGGGTTTATCTTAGCACAAAAAGTCTATTGTCCTCCTCTTGGACGATGCCATTTGAGAGGTACTCTCCCAATTCCGGGGAGGGCGGTTCGGAGTATCGTCCCGGCGGCTGCGGCCTCTTCTCGCCTTTTCCCACAGCTCTCTTCGGCGCCTCGGAACTCGCGCTTTCGTCCTTACCGACTTGCGTGCCCTCCCACTCTGTCTCTTCTTCGATTGTTCTTTCCTGGCTCAAACAGTCCTCGGCGGCCGCTGGCTTCCCTCAGAGAGTTATGGAAAAAGGCGTCGGCCTTGCGATTTCGCCGTTGGCCGACACCCCGAACCGCCCTGGATTCCCCGGAATTGGGGGAAGAGTCCAGATTAAGATCGAGATTGAACTACGATGAAAGGCAAACAACAAAGGCTTCCTTGGAGGGGTGGCAGGACGCACCCAGCGCGGTGGGGGCGGACGTTGGAGGGGAACCCGGCTAAAGTGTTCCCCTCCAAGGGAGCCCCCCCTATCCCGAGCCAAACCATTTCGCCCCTACCCCGTAATAGACTATGATTATCGCCCATCCCGGAGCAAAGTCGGCCATGAAGAAGCGCACCATTTTGATCGCCGTTGCGGTCGTCGTCGTCTCTCTGATCCTCTTCTCGATGCTGCGGCCCAAGTCCGAAAAACCGGTCAAGGTGACCATCGAGAAGGCCAAGCGGGCCGACCTGACCGAGATCATCTCGGCCTCCGGCGAAATCAAGCCCAAGAAGAACGTCAACATCAGCGCCCAGATCCCCGGCCGCATCCTCAAGATCGGCGTCGTCGAGGGCCAGGAGGTCCGCCGCGGCGACTTCCTGCTGCAGCTGGACGCTTCGCAGTACGAGGCCTACGCCGAGCGCGACCGGGCCTTCATCCAGTCGACCAAGACCGAGGAGATCAAAGCCGAGGCGACCCTCAAGCGCAGCCGGGACGCCTACGCCCGCCAGAAGAGCCTCTACGACAACCAGCTCATCTCCAAGGAGCAGCTGGAGCAGTCCAAGGTTCAGCTCGACATCGCCGAGGCCTCCCACAAGGCCATCAGCTACCAGATCGACCAGGCCCAGGCTTCGCTGAAAAGCACCCTGGACAACCTCTCCAAGACCGTCTTTACCGCCCCCATGGACGGCATCATCACCAGCCTGCGGGTCGAGGAAGGCGAGGTGGCCATCATCGGGACGATGAACAACCCGGGCACCGTGCTCATGACCCTGGCCGACCTGTCGGTCATGGAGGTCGAAGTCGAGGTCGACGAGACCGACGTCGTCTCGGTCCGGCTCGGCCTGGCGGCCGATGTCCGGGTGGACGCCTTCCCCGACCGCGTCTTCAAGGGCAAGGTGACCGAGATCGGAAGCTCCGCCCTGCAGACGAACGCCGCGGCCCAAACCCAGGAGTCCAGGGACTTCAAGGTCGTGGTGACGCTGGACGACCCGCGCGACCTGAAGCCCGGGCTTTCGGCCTCGGCCGACATCATCGCCGCCGAAAAGACGAACGTGGTGGCCGTGCCCATCGCCGCCCTGGCCCTGCGGGAGAAGAAGGACGCCGCCGGCAACCCGGTCAAGAAGGACAACAAGCCCGTCGAAGAGGAAGGCCTCTACGCGGTGGAAGCCGGCCGGGCCAAATTCGTGCCGGTCGTCAAGGGCATTTCCGGCGAGCTCCAGGTGGAGATCGTCTCCGGCCTCGCGGAAGGAACGGAGATCGTGGCCGGCCCTTACGACGCCCTGCGCCAGCTCAAGGACGGCGTCCTGCTCAAGGGCGAAGACAAGCCCAAGGAGATCAAGTCCACATGAGCCAGCGCGCCGGCGTCGTCATCAAGGCGGAAAACCTGGGCAAGGTCTACGACCTGGGCAAGACCCGGGTTGAAGCCCTGCGCGAGGTGAGCTTCGAAGTGCTCCGGGGCGAGCTCATCGCCATCATGGGCCCGTCCGGGTCGGGCAAGAGCACCCTGATGAACCTCCTCGGCTGCCTGGACTCGCCCACCGAGGGGCGCTACACCCTGAACGGCCGGCCGGCTTCGGAAATGAGCGAAAATGAGCTGGCCGAGGTCCGCAACCGCGAGATCGGGTTCGTCTTTCAGGTCTTCAACCTCCTGCCCCGGGCCACCGCCTTCCGCAACGTCGAGCTGCCTCTGATCTACAAGGGCACCCGGCCCAAAGACCGCGAGGCCCTGGTCAAGGCCGCTCTGGCCCAGGTGGACATGACCGCCCGCATGACCCACCGCCCCCCCGAGCTGTCGGGCGGCGAACGTCAGCGGGTGGCCATCGCCCGGGCCCTGGTCAACGAGCCTTCGCTCATCCTGGCCGACGAGCCGACCGGAAACCTCGACTCCAAGACCGGCCAGGAGATCCTCAACCTCTTCCACAAGCTGCATGCCGCGGGCAACACCATCATCCTGGTCACCCACGACCGGGACGTGGCCGCCCAGACCGAGCGCATCCTGTTCATCCGCGACGGCCGGCTGGAGCGCGAAGAGCGCAAGCCTCGGCCTTGAGGCCCGGCCCCGGTTGGGTTAAATTAGGGGCATGACGGCCCGCCTCTCCCGGGAAGGCTCCCTTCTCGAAATCCCTTTCGCCAGGCTGCTGTTCGACTTGTGGCGGTCCGGCTCCGGCGGCCGCCTGCGCCTGCGCAACGGCGGCGACGAGAGGACGCTCAACCTGGAGAACGGCGACATCGTCGTGGAGAGGGAGGGCCTGTCGGAGAAGGACTTCCTGGCCGCCCTGGTCAAGAAAAGGATCCTGACCGCCGACCAGGCCAAGCTGTGCGTCAAGACGGCCAAATCGGACGGCGTTTCCCCCTTCCGGGCCCTGGGCGAAATGGGGCTCATCTCCCCGCCCGCCCTCTGGAATCTCCTTGAATCATTCTACGCCCGGCGCCTTTTCCCTCTCTTCGATTGGGAGGCGGGCACCTACGCCCTCGACCCCGAGGCAGGCCTCCCGGTGCGGGAGCGCCTGGGGCTTCTTCCGGCCCAGGAGCTGATCCTGCAGGGCGTGCGCCAGATGCGAAGCTCCGCCGTCATCGACCGCTTCCTGCCGGAGGACGCCGCCTCGATCCGCGTCTTCGCGCCCGCCCACCTCAACCGGATCGCCTGGGAGCCCCACGAGCGCTACGCCCTCCAGCTCGTCGGCTGCGTCCCCCATCTCAAGGCCTTTCACGAGGCTTGCGAGATCGGCCGCACCGAAGCCCGCAAGGTGCTTTTCGCCTTCTTCGCTCTGGGCATCGTCGTCGCGGCCGAAACGCCGGCCCACCGGCCCCGGGCCGAAGACGGGGCGGACGGCAACGGCCGCGCGATCGAGGCCCTGAACGAGAAGTGCGCTTTCCTCTACCGCTATGTAACCAAGGAGATCGGTCCGCTGGGCCGGACCATCGTGGCCCGGTCGCTCGAAGAGGCCCGCCCCGGCCTCGGCCCTCTTTTCCAGAAAGCGGCCCTCCTTGCCGACGGCCGGGTCGAAGCCGATCCCGCTTTGCGCCCAGGCTCGGGAGTGATCCCCGAGGAGATGCGCAAGGCCCTCGTCCGGGGGTACGAGGAGATCCTGATGGCCGAGGTGCTGGCCGTGCGCAAGGCCCTTGGCGCCCGCCACGAAAGCGCCCTGGTCCAAGCCCTGGAAAAGGTCGGCGCCCCTTGAACCGGCGCCAAACCCTGGCCGGGCTCATCCTACTGACCCTATTGGCAGCCTATGCCTTCATCCGCATCGTCCTCTGAAGGCCGCGTCCTGGTCCTCCTGGTCGGCCCGACCGCCGTGGGCAAGACTGCCCTATCCGTCCTGCTGGCCGAGCGGTTCGGGGCCGAGATCATAAGCTGCGACTCCATGCAGGTCTACCGCGGCTTCGACATCGGCACGGACAAGCCTGGCCTCGAGGAGCGGCGCCGCGTTCCGCACCATCTGGTCGACATCATGGACGGCCGGGAGCAGTTCACGGCGGCCGACTTCGCCGAGCGGGCGGCCCGGGCGGTCGCGGACATCGCGTCGCGCGGCCTCCTGCCGATGGTCGTCGGGGGGACAGGCCTTTACGTCAAAGCGCTGATCGACGGCCTCTTCCCCGGCCCCGGCCGCGACGAGGCCGTTCGCGCCGGGCTGGAGGAGGAGGTACTGCGGGTGGGCCTGGACGCCCTCTACGCCCGACTGGAGGCCGTCGACCCGGCCTACGCGGCCAAGGTCGGGCGCCGCGACCGCATCCGTATCGTGCGGGCCCTCGAGGTCCAGGCAGTAACGGGAATCGCCCTGTCCGAGCATTTCCGTAACACGGCCGGCTTCCTGCCCGGATACCGGTCGATCGCCATCGGATTACAGAGGGAGCGGGCCGAGCTCGTAGTGCGCATCGAGGCGCGGATGGCCCGCATGTTCGAGCGCGGGCTTATCGAGGAGGTCCGCGGCCTCGTCGCTTCGGGCCTGCCCGAATCCGCCCCGCCGTTCAAGGCCCTGGGCTACCGGCACGCCCTGGCCGTCCTGCGCGGAGAGATGTCCCCGGCCGAAGCCGCCTCGCGCACGGTCATGGACACCCGCCGTTACGCCAAGCGCCAGATGACCTGGTTCCGACGCATGGAGGGGATCCGCTGGTTCGAAGCGGATGACGCCAAGGGTATCGCCGAATACGTTGCCACGAGCTTGTGAGGAGAGCATGGAGAAAGCCGTACTGGTCAGCCTGGCCAAAAACGCCGGAGAGAAGACCAAGGCCGAAGAATCGCTGCGCGAGCTCGAGGGCCTGGTCCGGGCCGCCGGAGCCGAGGTCCTGGACAAGGTCCTCCAGGTCCGCCCCTCGATCGATCCCAAGACCTACATCGGCGAGGGCAAGGTCGAGGAGATCGGCTGGCTGGCCGAGGACAAGGACGCCGACCTCATCGTCTTCGACGTCGGGCTGAGCCCGAGCCAAGGCCGTAACCTGGAGAAGGCGCTGGGAGTGCGGGTCGTCGACCGGACCCAGGTCATCCTGGACATCTTCGGCCGCCGGGCCCGCTCCAACGAAGGCAAGCTCCAGGTCGAGCTGGCCCAGCTGAGCTACCTGTTGCCGCGGCTGGCCGGGCGGGGTGTCGAGATGTCGCGGCTGGGCGGCGGCATCGGCACCCGCGGTCCGGGCGAAACCAAGCTCGAGGTCGACCGCAGGCGGATCGAGCTGCGCGTGTCCAAGATCAAGGACCGCATCCGCGACCTGCAGAAGCGCCGCTCCGGCCAGCGGGCCAGCCGGCGCAAGAGCCTGATCCCCATGGTGGCCCTGGTCGGCTACACCAGCGTCGGCAAGTCGACGCTCTTCAACCGGCTGGCCAAGGAGACCACCTGGACCTCGCCCCAGCTCTTCGCCACCTTGGACCCCCTGGTCCGGCGGGCCCACTTCCCCGACGGCGCTACCTACTTCCTGAGCGACACGGTCGGCTTCATCAAGAAGCTGCCGACCGAGCTGGTGGCGGCCTTCAAGGCCACCCTGGAAGAAGTCCTGGAATCGGACCTCATCCTGCACGTCATCGATCACGGCGCGGAGTCCTCCGAGGCCCAGGCCGAGGCCGTAACCCGGATCCTTGATGAGATTGGGGCCGGGGACATCCCCAGGATCCGCGTTTTCAACAAGATCGACGTGCTGCCGGACGCGGAAGCCTGGCTGGCCAGGAACAATGCACCCGAGGAGGACGCGGCCTACGTCTCGGCCCGGACCGGAGCCGGGCTGGACGCTCTGGAGCGCCGCCTTCGGGCCCGCGTCTATGGAAGCCTCCAGACGTACGACCTGCGCATCCCCCGCAGTCGGGCAAACCTGCTGGAATCCCTGGCCCGTTGGACATTGGTCTTGAAAAAGCGGGAGGACGGGGATTATTATGTGGTACGGATCATGGCCGACCCCAAGGGCATGGTCCCCTTTCTCCCCTACGTTGAAGGCGGCCGAGGAGGGCTGGCATGAGGAAATCGATCCTGCTGATCGCCCTGGTGGCCGGCGGCCTCGCCGCCTGCATGACCGGGCCCATCGTGCGGCCGTCGATCCACATCGAGCCGCCCACCCCCGGAGCCGCCGCCAGCCTGACCCTCGACGAGCGGATTGCCGTCCAGGACGCCTGGAACGCCCTGCGCGAAGGCCGGATGGACAAGGCCCGTCGCCTGTTCGCCCGCCTGCCGCAGGACAATCCCTTCGTCGCGGCCGGATTCGGCTACATCTCGATCATCGACCAGAACCTGGCCGCGGCCGAGGACTACCTGCAGCGGTCCCTGGAAATCCAGCCCGAGCTGACCGTGGCCTACCTGGGCCTGGGCCAGGTCTACCAGAAAACGGGCCAGGAGCAGGAGGCCTACCGGGCTTACCGCGAAGCCTTGAAGAGGGAGCCGGAGAATGTCTTCGCCCAGAGCAACGCCGCCGACCTGGCGGAGTCGCTGACCGACGCCGCCGTGGCCGAGGCCGCGCGGGCCGGCACGGCCGGCGAGACGGAAGCGAGCAAGGCCGCCTACCTGAGGGCGCTCGAGTATTCGCCCCGGCTTAAAAAGGCCCACAACGCCCTGGCCCGGATGTTCATCAAGGAGAAGGACTTCCATAGCGCCTACCTGCACATGAAGGCCGCCGGCGACAACCGGGTGGAGGACGTCGGGCTGCTGCGCGAGTTCGCCGACGCGCTTGTACAAGTCGGGCCAGTGGTCGCGCAGCCTCGAGATCTACGAACAGATCGTCACGCTTTCGCCGCGGGACAAGTCCGTGACGGACCGCATCGACCAGATCAAGAACCGTCTGGGTGTCGTCGACCTGCCCGACCAATACGAGGCCATCGCCTCGGCCCCCGGGCTGACCAAGGAGGACGCGGCCGCCTTGATCGGCGTCCAGTTCCGCGAGGTCCTGGCCGACATGAGCCCCAGAACACCCGTGATCGTGGACATCAACACCTCCTGGGCCCAGCGCTACATCGTCAAGGTGGCCGGCCTCGGCGTGCTGGAGGTCTATTCCAACCACACCTTCCAGCCCAAGAAGGTCATGAACCGGGCCGAGTTCGCCGAGGTCCTGTCGCGGCTGATCGACGTGCTCAAAAAGGCCGGCCGCCGGCTCCTGCCGCAGATCCCGGTCGACCGCATCCGGATCGCGGACGTGCCGCAGGAGCACTTCTACTTCCCCCCGATCGCCCAGGCCGTCGCCTACGGGCTGTTGGAGCTGGACTGCGGACCGGACCTTCAAGCCGGAGCTCCCGGTGACCGGCCGCGAGGCCGTCCGGGTTATCGACCTGCTGGCGGGGCTGGTCCGCTGAAGGGAGCGGCCGCGGCCATGAAGAGGGCCAGCACCGAGGGCTTGCGCTCGGACGTCTGGACCATCCCCAACCTGATCAGCCTGATCCGCATCCTGCTGGTGCCCGTCTTCGTCGGGTGCATCCTCCAGCACCGGACGCGGGCGGCGCTCATCGTCTTCTTCATCGCCGGGGCCAGCGATTTTCTGGACGGCCTGGCCGCCCGGATGCTCAACGTGCGGTCCAAGCTGGGCATGATCCTGGACCCGGCCGGCGACAAGCTCCTGCTGGCCGCGGCCACCATCGTCCTGACCATCAAGCACCTGGCCTCGCCCAACGCCCTGCCGCTCGGGCTGACGCTGCTCGTCTTCGGGCGCGACCTGATGATCGCGGCTGGGGCGCTGGCCGCCTACCTGAGCTGGCGGCAGACGACCTTTCCGCCCTCGCTTCTGGGGAAGTTCAGCACCGCCTTCCAGATGGGAACGGTCTTCCTGGTCCTGCTGCTCAACGACCTGGGTCGGGCTCCCGGCTGGATGGCCGTCTTCTACATCGTCACGGCGGCGCTGACGGTGGGGTCGGGTGTGGATTATGTCCTCTACGGCCTGCGCCTGCTGCGGGCCAAGCGCCGCGAACGGTCGGCTACTTAGCCGCCTTGTCGATGAAGCCGCCGCGGAGCGTCTTCCAGAGGATCTTGATGTCGAAGAGCAGCGACCAGTTCTGGATGTAGTAGAAGTCGTACTCCAGCCGCTTCTCGATCGAGGTGTCCTGGCGCAGGCCGTGCACCTGGGCCCAGCCGGTCAGGCCGGCCCGGACCTTGTGCCGGAGCATGTACTTGGGGATGGCCTCGGTGAACTCCCGGACGAACTCGGGCCGCTCGGCCCGCGGCCCGACCAGGCTCATCTCGCCCTTGAAGACGTTGACCAGCTGGGGCAGCTCGTCGATGCTGTACTTGCGCAGGAAGCGGCCGATCCGGGTCACCCGCGGATCGTCGGCCTGGCACATCTGCGGGCCGCCCTTCTCCGCGTCGCAGATCATGGTCCGGAACTTGTGGATGCGGAAGCGCCGGCCGTCGTTCCCGACCCGCTCCTGATGGTAGAAGACGGGGCCGCGCGAGCCCAGCTTGATCAGGACGGCCACGATCAGGAAGAGCGGCGACAGCAGGACGAGGCCCAGGCCCGAGGCGGCGACGTCCATCAGCCGCTTGATCATCTTGGCCGCGCCCTGCAGCGGCACCTCGTCGATGGAGATGACCGGGAAGCCGTCCAGGTCGTGGATCATGGCCTTCAGGGTCAGGAGCTGGAACAGGTCGGGCACGATCCGGACGTTGACCGGGTAGCGGTTGAGCGACCTGGAGCGTCTCGACGATCTCGGCGTAGTGGGCCAGGCTCAGGGCCACGTAGACTTCGCCGATGCCCTGGGCCTCGATGACCGGCCCGACGTCGCCGACCTTGCCCAGGACCGGGCAGCCCGCCGTCGATGAGGAGGATCTCGCCGGCGGGCTTCTCGTCGTCCAGGAAGCCCTTGACCACGAACCCGAGGTCCTTGTACTCGACCAGCTTGCTGGGCCACGGTCCGGCCCAGCTCGCCCGCGCCGATGACCAGCACGTTCTGCAGGTTCAGGCCGCGGGCGTAGCGGCGGTTCATGATGATAGTAGATCTGGTTGCGGAAGAAGGAGATGGTGAAGATGACGGCGACGCCGTAGATGGCCAGGAAGCCGTGCGAGAGCTTGATCAGGTTGATCCGGAAGAGCGGCGCCGCCCCCTGGGTGTAGGCGTTGAGCATAGCTCAGCAGGCCCAGGACGATCAGGATCGAGAGCAGGGCGTTCAGGCAGACGGTGACGAAATCGTCCAGGCGCGTCCGCCGCAGCCGCGGCTTGTAGAAGCCCTGCAGGTAGAAGACGAAGAGGTGGGCAGGCCAGGAAGATGGGCAGGATGACGAGGTAGGAGCCGATCGGGGGCACGCCCTTGACCGGGTCGACCGGGATGATGTAGGCGTAGAAGCGGAAGAGATAGGTGTAAAGAAACGACAGGATGATGGCCAGGACGTCGGAGACGAGGAACAGGCCCGAAAGCCTGGCGCGGTGTCTTGCGATCACGGTTTGTCCTTGGACTCCCGCCACTTGGCCTGGAGGAAGTCGTTGATTCGACTCTTGAAACGCTCGCGGGAGAAGCCGCAGCGCGTGCTCCCGGGCGGCCCGGCTATTTAAAGCCAGCCCCCCGAAATTGTCAAGGGCGCCCTGGAGCGAGGCGGCGGTCGGCTCGTGGAAGAAGAGGCCGGTGACGCCGTCCAGGACGGTTTCGGTCGCGCCCCCCTGGCCGTAGGCGATGACGGGCGTGCCGCAGGCCTGGGCTTCGACCACGGAGATGCCGAAGTCCTCCTCGCCGGGCAGGAGGTAGAGGCGGGCGTTCCGGTAAAGGCCGCGCAGGCTCTCGCCGCTGAGGGCGCCCGTGAACTCGACGTTGGCTTTGGCCGAGGCTTTGAGGGCCTTGTAATCCGGGCCGTCCCCCACGATCTTGAGGGGGAGCCCCGAGCGGTTATAGGCCGCGACGGCCAGGTCGACTCTTCTTGTAGGGGACGAGCGCGGTGACGATGAGGTCGAAAGCCCGGGAGGGGGCCGACTCGCCCGGGGTGAAGAAGTCCGTGTCCACGGGCGGGTGGATGACGTCGGCGGGCCGCCGGTAGTATTTCTCGATCCGTCGGGCCACGGCCCCGGCATTGGCCACGAAGTGGTCGACCCGGGCCGAGGACGTCACGTCCCACTGGCGCAGGGCGTGGATCATCGGCGGAATCAACAGCCTGGAAATCGGCCCCAGCTTCCCGGGCCCGAAATAGGCCCAATACTGGTTCCAGGCGTATCGAACAGGCGAGTGGACATAGGAGACGTGCAGGGCATCGGGGTGGGGAATGATGCCCTTGGCCACGCAGTGGGAGCTCGAGACGACCAGATCGAAGCCCTGCAGGTCGAAAGCCTCAGCGGCCATCGGGTAGAGGGGCAGGTACCAGCGGTAGTGTCGCTTGAGGAACGGCAGCCGCTGCAGGAAGCTTGTCCGGATGGCCCGCTCCTCGATCTCGGCCGCCTGGCTGCCCTTGAAATGGAACAGGGTGTAGATGGGCGCCCCGGGGAAGATCTCGGCCAGGGCTTCGAGGACCTTCTCTCCCCCCGCCGGCCCGTCAGCCAGTCGTGGACCAGGGCGACGCGCATTTTTTCCATGTCTAGCTGACGATTATATGGATGGGGGTCCGATAAAGTCAATTTGGGCCACCTCCGTCTCCCATCTCCGGGGCCTGCGTCAGGTGTTTGGCCCGGCGGCTTCGGCCTCTTCTCGCCTTTTCCCACAGCTCTCTTCGGCGCCTCGGAACTCGCACCTTCGTCCGTACCGACTTTCAAGACCTCCCACTCTGTCTCTTCTTCGATTGTTCGTTTCCTAGCTCAAACAGTCCTCGGCGGCCGTTGGCTTCCCTCAGAGAACTATGGAAAAAGGCGCCGGCCTCGCGATTTCGCCGTTGGCCAAACACCATGACGCCTTACCATCCCCCGGAGATGGGAGACGAATAAGGCCTATTATTTAAAATTGAAAGAGGAATATATTTCGGAATACTCGGCAATCATTCGTTCTAAAGTGAAGCGGGGCGGAATCGACGATTTGGCGGCGGCGGCCAGGCGGGCGGCGAGAGCCGGATCGCCCAGGAGGCGGTTGACGGCGGCGGCTAAAGCAGCCGGGTCGGCGGGAGGGACGAGCAGGCCGGTCTCGCCATGGGAAATGATCTCGCGCGAGCCGCCGATATCCGTGGCCACGATAGGCTTGCCCGAGGCGGCGGCTTCGATCAAGACCAGCGGCAAGCCCTCCCAGAGGGACGGCAGGACAAAAACGTCGAAAAGCGACATCAGCTCGCGCGCATCGGAGCGGGAGCCTAAAAGCGCGAACCGGCGGTCGAGGCGAAGCCGGCCGACCTCCGCCCGCAGTTCCGGCTCGAGCTCGCCGCCGCCGACGACGATGATCCGGCCCTCGGGATGAGCCTCCAGGATCGCCGGCACGGCCCGCATCAGATGAACGACCCCCTTCTGGCGGTGGAGCCGGGACACGGTCCCGATGATCGGCGGCTCCAAGCTCAGCCGCAGCCTGGCCGCGGCCGCCCGCTCGGCGAAGGCCGGCGAGGCGAGCTCGGCCAAGTCGATCCCGTTGCGGACGAGCTTGAGCTTGGCCGCGGGAGCAAGCCGCCTTTGCCCGGCCTCGTCCAGGTCGGCCTGCGAGACGAGAACGACCGCATCCGTGCGGCGGGAGCAGATCCGCTCCAAAAGCACAAAGGCGCAACGAGCGGCCGAGTTGCGATAGTGGAGGTAGTGGATGCCGTGGATGGTATGGACGACGGCCTTGATCCCGGCCCGCCGGGCGGCCAGACGGCCGTAAAGCCCGGCGATGCCGCCGTGGGTATGGAGGATGTCCGGCGGGTTGGGCTTCAGCGCCCGGGCTATCCTCCGGACAAGCCCCGGCGTCATCCGACGTCCGAACGGCAGGGGGCGGAAAGGCAGACCCGCCTCGCGGGCCGCGTCCTCGAGCGGGCCGCCGCCCTGGGCCGCGACCTCAACCTCGAAGCGGGTCTTGTCCAATCCCTTGGCCAGCGACAGCAGCACGGCCTGCCCGCCGCCCAGGAAGGGCTTGTCGATCATCTGCAGGACGCGGATACGGCTCATTCCGGTTTCGTCTTCCCCCGCAGGATATCGCGGTAGAGCCGTCGGAGCTCCTTGCCCTCCTCGTCGCGGAAGCCGCCGCGAAGCGCCGTCCAGGCCAGGCTGATCCGCAGGCCCGTCCTCAACAACCCCCGCGAAATCGGCGAGGCGTGTTTGTCGTAGAAACGGAGCTGCCCGCGCCGGTATTCCATCCGGCTGCGGCGGGGCCGGGCGGCCGTGGTGCCGCCGCCGGCATGCTGCACCTGGACGCGCGGGTCGAAGACCAGCCGCCACCCGGCGTCGCGGAGCCTGCGGCAGAGGTCGATGTCCTCGAAGTAGAGGAAGAAGCCTTCGTCGAAGCCGTGGACGCGCTCGACCGCCTCGCGGCGAACCAGCAGACAGGCCGCGCTCAGCCAAGCCGCGTCGCGCGGCTTGACGGCCCGCCTCAGACGCCGCTTCCACCAGGGATTGAGGAGGCCTTTCTGGAAGAGCTGGCCGAAAAAGCCCACCTCGCGGCCGAAGGACACCTGGAAGCGGCCGTCGGGATGCACCAGCGCGGGGCCGCAGGCGCCCGCCCCCGGCTCGCTCTCCAGCGTCTCGACGAGGCGGCGGACGGAGTAGGGCCGCAGGACCGTATCGGTGTTCAGGATGAGAAGAAAACCGCCCCGGCTCTCGCGGATGCCGCGGTTGTTGGCCCTGGCGAAGCCGAGGTTCTTCTTATTGGTCAGCAGGCGGACGCGCGGATAGCGCTCGGCCACCATCTCGCGGCTGCCGTCGGTCGAGGCGTTGTCGACGACGATCACTTCGTCGCCGGGGCCGGCAAGCTCGGGCAGAAGGGAGTCGAGGCAGGCCCCGATGTGCTCCCTGTCGTTGTAGTTGACCAGGACCGCGGAAACCGTCACGGCCGTCCTCCCGCCAAGCAGCTCGAGAGCACATCCTGTACCATCTTGACCTGGACGTCCAGGCTGAAGCGCTCGGCCACGGACTTCCGGCCGCCCTCCACCAGCCGGGCGGACAGGGCGGGATCGCGCAGGATGCGGCCCACGGCCTCGGCCAGCTTCTCGGGCGAACGGCCCGGCACGAGCAGACCGTTGACGCCATCTTCGACAACCTCGGCCAGCCCCCCCACGGCGGCCGCGACAACCGGCGTGCCGACGGCCATGCCGTTAAGCGCCACCCGGCCGAAGGACTCGACAACCGACGGCACGAGTAGGACATCCATGGCCGCGAGCCTCTCGGCCAGGTCGTCACGCCAGCCTTCGAAGACCACCTTGCCGCG
Source organism: Candidatus Aminicenantota bacterium (assembly GCA_963803915.1). Classification (GTDB taxonomy): domain Bacteria; phylum Acidobacteriota; class Aminicenantia; order Aminicenantales; family UBA4085; genus UBA4085. The sequence continues at coordinate 44,235 of CAWDOL010000013.1, forward strand.
CAAGGCCTCGGATTCGGCCGCGGCTCGGAGCTCGGCCACGTAGGCCGCATCCCGGGCTTCACCGATCACAAGGAGCCGCAAGCGCGGGAATTTCGCGGCCAGGATGCCGGCGGCCCGCACCGCGTCGAGCTGGCCCTTGCCCGCGTAGAGCTTGCCTATGACTCCCAATAGGGGATCGCCGGAAGAAGCACCCAGCTTGGCCCTGACCGCGGCTGCCCCAGCCGGGTTGCGCGGCTGGAGGAGGAAACCGTTCGGAACGATGGCGATCTTATCCGAGGCCGGAAAGGCGCCGGCACAGAATTTCGAGTTGACGATGACTTTGCAGGACCGGTTCAAGATAAACGAGGTCAGGGTCTTCTCGCCCCGGATGTGGAAGAGATGGGCCATCGGCCCGGCCAGCATCTCGTGCACCGTCCAGACGTGGGGCAGGCCGGCACGGCGGGCGGCCAGAGCCCCGGCGGCGACCGCGGCGGAGTTGGAGAAGACGCCATCGGGCTTCCGCTCGGCGATAAGGCGCTCCAGGCGCCGCGCGGCGCGCCGGGTCAGGGCCCAGGCGGCGGGCTGGCGCCAGCGACGGGACTTTTCGGTGATCCACCAGACCAGCGGAATGCGGGTGGTCTCGATGCCGGCGGACTTGGCCGCGTCTTCGAACCGGCCGGGGCCGGGAAGAACGAGGAGAGGCTCGAATCGCTTCCGGTCGAGCCCGCGCAGCGTCTCGAGAAGCCATAGCTCCGAGCCGTTGAGCTCGGGCGAATGCGAGATGAACAGAACACGGCTCATGCCCGCCCCGCGACCTGCCGATAAAAGGCCAACGTCTCCGCTGCCGTTTTAGCCCAATCAAAATCAGCCGCGCGGCGGCGGCCCGCTTCGCGCAGTCGGCTTCGGAGGCTTTCGTCATCGAGAAGGGAAGAGATGGCGCCGGCCATCTCCGCCGCGTTGGTCGGATCGAAGTACAGCGCCGCGCCGCCGCCGATCTCGGGCAGGGCCGAAACCCCGGAGACGGCTGCCGGCAGTCCGCAAGCCATGGCTTCTATGAGCGGCAGGCCGAAGCCTTCGCCCAGCGAGGGGAAGACAAGGGCGGTGGCCGTGCCATAGAGGGCACGGACGTCTTCGTCCGGACGATAGCCGGCCATCCGTACCAGGCTCTCGAGCCCGCGACGACGGATCGCGTCGAGAACGGCGACCTGGTCGCCGCCCGGGCGGCCGACGATGACAAGGGGCGTCGAGCGGCCGCGGTCGCGGAGAATGGCCAGAGCCTCGATCAGCCGGGGCAGGTTCTTGCGCGGTTCGGTGGCGCCGACGAACAGGAGAAAAGGCCCGGGCACTTCGAGCTCGCGGCGCAGGGCCGCCATCCGGGCCGCATCGGCCGGCGCGCGAAACGCCGCGCCCAGCCCGAGATGTGTGACGCGGACCTTATTCTCCGGCAGCCCGAAGCGATCCAGGATGCCGCGCCGGCTGAACGCGCTGATGGTCAGCACGCCGTCGGCTTTCTCCAGGGCGCCGGCCGTCTTGCGCAGGAACTTGCGCCGGGCCTCGCGGTCGGCCCGGGCCGGGTCTTCCATGAAGAAGAGATCACAGACGGTGACGATCGTCCGTCCCTTGGTCGGGAGCGGCAGCGGTGTGGCCGAGTGGGTCAAATCGAGCCGCTGGCCGAACAACGAGTCCAGGGTCGGGCGGCCCAGATCCTGCCATAGGAAGCTGGTCAGGCGCACGGGCCACTTCTTGTCCAGGAAGCGGGAATGCGCAAACGGCGGGACCTTGGCCGCCGGGAAACGGTCCTTCCAGGAGGCCGAGAAGAGGACGAACTCGTCCTCGCGGTCGATCTTGGCCAGCTCGAAGAGGAGGTTTTTGAGATAGACACCGACGCCGGTCTCCTCCTTGAGAAACGGGCGTAAATCAAAGCCGATGCGCATTTTTCGTAAATGTATGCCAAGCCCTCCATCAAGTCAAACCGCCCGCGTTGCTTTGCGACGCGGGCCGGTGGTATAAACGGGCCATCCGACGATGGGACAAGGAGACGCCATGCCTTTCAAAAAGATCGCCGCGCGGCTCGACGACTACAAAGACGACATGATCGACTTGCAGTGCCGCCTGGCGGCCATCCCCGCCATCGCCCCCTCCAGCGGCGGCGAAGGCGAGGCCGGCAAGGCCGAGTTCCTGGTCGACTACCTCAAGGGCATCGGGATCGACGACATCCAGGTCGTCAAAGCCCCCGATCCGGATGCCCCATCCGGCTACCGGCCCAATATCCTGGCCCGCGTCAAAGGCCGCAAGTCCGACCACACGGTCTGGATCATGTCCCATACGGACGTCGTCCCCGAAGGCGACCGGGCCCTGTGGCGGGGCGATCCGTTCAAGCCCTGGGTCGAGGACGGCAAGATCTACGGCCGCGGCGTGGAGGACAACCAGCAGGACCTGGTGGCCTCGATCTTCGCCCTCAAGGCCATCCTGGACGAGGGCCTCAGGCCCGCGTACGACGTCGGGCTGGCTTTGGTAGCCGACGAGGAGACGGGCAGCGATAAGGGCATAGGCTATGTCCTGGGGCACACCAAGGCCTTCAAGCCCGACGACATCATCATCGTCCCCGACGCCGGCAACGAGGACGGCTCGATGATCGAGGTGGCCGAGAAGAGCATCCTCTGGCTCAAGTTCAGGACCGAGGGCAAGCAGACCCACGGCTCGACCCCCGAGAAGGGCAAGAACGCCTTCCGGGCCGCCTCGGCCCTGGTCTACCGGCTGAAGTCGCTCTACGACCGCTTTGCCGCCTCCGACCCCCTCTTCGACCCGCCGATCTCCACCTTCGAGCCGACCAAGAAGGAGAAGAACGTCCCCAACATCAACACCATCCCCGGCGAGGATATCTTTTACATGGACTGCCGGATCCTGCCCTCGGTCGACCTGGCCCAGGTGGACGCGGCGATCGGCATGCTCATGGCCGAAATCGCCTCCGAGTACGGCGTCAAGATCGAAGTTGCGGACGTCCAGCGCGCCCCGGCCGCGCCGCCCACTTCGCCCAACGCCCCCGTGGCCAAGGCCCTGGCCGCCGCGGTCAAGGCCGTCTACGGCATCGAGGCCAAGCCCATGGGCATCGGCGGCGGCACGGTGGCGGCCCTCTTCCGCCGGGCCGGCGTGCCGGCCGCCTGCTGGTCCAAGCTGGACGAGACCTTGCACGGGCCCAACGAGTACTGCGTCATCGCCAACCTGGTCGGCGACGCCAAGGTCTTCGCCCACGTCCTGATGCAGGAATGAGCCATGGCCGAAGGCGGCGCGATCCTCATCCTGTCCACGGTCCCCGACGAGGACAAGGGGCTCGAGATCGCCCGGGCCCTCGTCGACGAGCACCTGGCCGCCTGCGTCACGGTCCTGCCGCGCGCGACCTCGGTCTATCGGTGGGAGGGGAAGATCGCGGAAGACGGCGAGTTCGTCCTGTTGATTAAAACCCGGGCCGGGCGCTATGCCGAGCTGGAATCGCGGCTCAAGGCGCTTCACCCCTACAAGGTGCCGGAGATCATCGCCCTGCCCATTGTCCGAGGCAGCCAGGCTTACTTGAGCTGGCTGGCGGCGGAGACGTCGGGCCCGGCTTAAGCCCTGCCCGGCCCGCGTTGAACCCGCCGGCGCATGGCCCTCTGGGCCGCCTTGATCGTGTTCATGTGGACCTGGACGGTGTCCTCGAGCTCGCGGCCGTAGCCGCCGGCCAGCACTATGGCAACCGGGATGTCGAGCCGCCGCGCGCCCTCGATGACGATCCGGTCACGTTCGGCCAGGCCTTCGAGGGTCATGGTCAGCCCTCCCAGCTTGTCGCCGGCCAGCGGGTCGGCGCCGGCCAGATACACGACGAGCTCGGGCCGGTACGACTCGTACAGGGCCGGGAAGTGGGTCCGCATGGCGGACAGGTAGGCCGCGTCGCCGTCGCCCGACCACAAGCCCACATCCAGCCGGCTGGGCGGCTTCTCGGCCGGGTAGATATCCATCTGATGGATGGAAAAGGTGAAGACATCCTCGCGGCCGGCGTAGATGGAGGCCGTGCCGTTGCCCTGGTGGACGTCGCAGTCGACGATCATGGCCCGGCGCACCAGGCCCTCGGCCTTGAGCTTCTCCACGGCCACGGCGACGTCGTGGATGGCGCAGAAGCCCTCGCCGTGGTCGGCGAAGGCGTGATGGAAGCCGCCGCCGATATGAAACGCCAGCCCGCAGTCCAGGGCCCGCTCGCAGGCCAGGGCGGTGCCGCCGACGTGCAGCCAGGCGAAGCGGCTCAGCTCCGGCGAGAACGGCAGCTCCAGGGCCTGGATCTCGGCCCTGCTCAGGTCGCCCGTCTTGAGCTTGTGGATGTACTTCGCGGCGTGGACGCGCAGGATGTCCTCGTCGTCGATGAGCGGCGACTCGAGAAAGTTCTCCTTGCGCACGCCCATGGCCAGCAGGCGCTCGTAGATCAGGCGGTATTTGCGGACCGGGACGACGCTTTTGCCCAGGTCCACCATCCAGTATTCGTCGCTGTAGACGAAGGGGAAGGGAAAGCGTTTGCCGATCAGAAGCTCGAGCACTTTCATGACGGGCGATCAAGTCTATCACAGCCCGGAGGGCGCGTAAAATGTGATATACTAGCCGGGCATTATTTGTATTGTATCGGGTTGAATAATCGCCCGGCTAGTACTCGGGGAGCAGAACGGAATAGGGATTCTATCTGCTGCTCCCCGTGGTAATCCTCCACTTCGAGACGGCTTTCCGTCCTCGACAAAGCGCCCAAGGAGGCTTGCGTGAGCGGCTACCGCATCGAACGCCACCCCATATTGACCCCGCCCGCCGGCCGATCCCGTCGCCTTCACCTGGAAGGGACGCCCGTTCCGCGCGCGGAAGGGCGAAACCATCGCCTCCGCCCTGTTCGCCCACGGGGAGCGCATTTTCAGCTACCATCATAAAGACCATGCTCCCCAGGGCATCTTCTGCGCCAACGGCCAGTGCGCCCAATGCCTGGTGCTGGCCGACGGCCTGCCGGTCAAGTCCTGCATGGAGCAGGTCCGGCCCGGGCTCCGGGTCGAGCCCGTCGACGGGCTGCCCGTGCTGCCCAAGGCCGGCCAGGCGCCGGCCCGGCGGGCCATCGACGAGATTCGCGTCCCCGTCCTGATCATCGGCGGCGGCCCGGCCGGGCTGTCGGCGGCCATCGAGCTGGGCAAGCGCGGCATCAAGGCCCTGCTGATCGACGACAAGCACCGCCTGGGCGGCAAGCTCGTCCTCCAGACCCACCGCTTCTTCGGCTCCTACGACGCCGTCTACGCCGGGACGCGGGGCATCGATATCGCCACCAAGCTGGAGAACGAGCTTCGCACCTACCCGTCGGTCGAGATCTGGCTGCGAGTCGCACCGCCCTGGCCGTCTTCAGCGACAAGGCAGTCGGCGTGCTCAAGGACGGGCACGCGCTACGTCCAGATCCGGCCCGAGCTGGTCCTGGTCGCCTCGGGCGCCCGCGAAAAATCGCTGGCCTTCCCGGGCAACACCCTGCCCGGCGTCTACGGCGCCGGCGCCTTCCAGACCCTGGTCAACCGCGACCTGGTCCGCGCGGCCGGCCGGCTGTTCATCGTCGGCGGCGGCAACGTGGGCCTGATCGCCGGCTACCACGCCCTGCAGGCCGGCATCGAGGTGGTGGGGCTGGTCGAAGCCCTGCCCGAATGCAGCGGCTACAAGGTCCACAAGGACAAGCTGGCCCGGTTCGGCGTCCCGATCTACACTTCGCACACCATCCTCATCGCCAACGGCAAGGATCAGGTCGAATCGGTGACCATCGCCCGGCTGACGAGAACTGGAAGCCCGTGCCCGGCAGCGAGCGGTCCTTCGCCTGCGACACCGTCCTGATCGCCATCGGCCTCGACCCGGTCGACGAGTTCTACCTCAAGGCCAGCGAGTTCGGGCTGAAGGCCTACGCCGCCGGCGACGCCGAGGAGATCGCCGAGGCCTCGGCCGCCATCTTCTCGGGCAAGATCCGGGGGCTGGAGATCGCCCGCGACCTGGGCCAGGACGTCGGCATCATCGCCCCCGAATGGTACACCACGGCCGACATCCTGAAGTCGCGGCCCGGCGTCACCACCCCCGAGACGATCCCCGAGCCCGAGACGGGGGTCTTCCCCGTCCTGCACTGCGTCCAGGAGATCCCCTGCGACCCCTGCACCACGGTCTGCCCGCGCAACCTCATCCACATCCACGCCTCCGACATCCGCGGCCTGCCCGTTTACGAAGCGCCCGACCCGGCCAAGGCCTGCACCGGGTGCGAGAAGTGCGTCACCATCTGCCCCGGACTGGCCGTCACCCTGGTCGACTACCGCAAGGACCCCGAATTCCCCAGCGTCACCCTGCCCTTCGAGTTCCTGCGCGAGCGGGTCGAGGTCGGCGACCGGATGACCGTCCTCGATACCGGGGGCGACGGAGCTGGGCGAGGTCGAGGTGACCGGGGTCCGGGCCATCAAGGCCAACGACCGGACCATCCTGGTCAAGGTCAGAGTCACCCAAGGCGATCGCCAAGCGGATCGCCGGCCTGCGGGCCCAGGCCGCCGGCGTGAGCAAGCCCATGGAGCGCTACGTCGAGCGCACGGCCGACGACACCATCGTCTGCCGTTGCGAGCGGGTCACGGCCGGCGAGATCCGGGCCCTGATCCGGGAGGGCGAGCGCGACATCAACCAGATCAAGGCCGTCACCAGGGCCGGCATGGGATCGTGCGGGGCCAAGACCTGCACGGCGCTCATCCACCGCCTGTTCCGCGAGGAGGGGGTCGCGGACGCGGACGTGGTCGACCAGCCCAAGCGGCCGCTGTTCATGGAAGTCTCCCTGGGCATCTTCGCCGGGATCGAGAACGGACGGGAGGGCAACAATGGCCGCTACTAAGCCCGCCTACGACGTCATCATCATCGGGGCCGGAAGCGTCGGCACGCCGGCCGCCCTGGCCATGGCCGAAGCCGGGCTCAAAGTGCTGGTCCTGGACCGCGCCTCGAGCGTCGGCCAGGGCTCGAACAAGCGGGCCATCGGCGGCCTGCGGGCCACCCACTCCGATCCGGCCAAGATCCGCATCTGCCTGCGCAGCCTGGAGATCTTCTCCCGCTGGGAGAAGGACCGCGGCGACTCTCTCGAGTGGTACCAGGGCGGTTATTCCTTCGTCGCTTACGCCGAGCGCGAGGAGAAGACGCTCAAGGAGCTCCTGGTCACCCAGAAAGCCTTCGGCCTGGCCATCGATTGGCTGGACCGCAAGGCGATGCTCGAGCTCGTGCCCGACCTCAACCCCGAGAACCTCGTCGGCGGGACCTTCTCGCCCGAAGACGGCAGCGCTTCGCCGCTTCTCGCGGCGCGCGCGTTCTACGTCCACGCCAAGAAGGCCGGGGCCGAGTTCCGCTTCAACGAGACGGTGCGGAACCTCATCATCGGCGGCGGCAGGATTCAGGGCGTCCGGACCGACAAGGGCGAGTACGCCGCCGGCGTCGTGGTCAACGCGGCCGGCCCCTGCGCGGCCGAGATCGGCCGCATGGCCGGGCTGGACCTGCCGGTCAATCCCGACTCGCACGAGGGCGCGGTCACCGAGCCCGTGGCCCCCTTCCTGAAGCCCATGCTGGTCGACATCCGGCCCCTGCCGTCCTCGGCCAACTACTACTTCTACCAGCACTTGACCGGGCAGATCATCTTCTGCATCACCCCCAACCCCAACATCTGGGGCACGGACGTGCGGGAGACGAGCTCGTTCCTGCCCATGGTCGCCCACCGCATGGTCGACCTCATCCCGCGGCTCCGCAACCTGCGGGTCCGGCGGACATGGCGGGGGCTCTACCCGATGACGCCCGACGGCATGCCGCTCGTCGGCTGGGCCCGCGAGACGCGCGGCTTCCTGCAGGCGGTGGGCATGTGCGGCCAGGGCTTCATGCTCGGGCCGGGCCTGGGCGAGATGCTGAGCGGGATGGTCCAGGACAATCTGCCGACCAAAGACCGCGAGGTGCTCGACCTTCTCTCGCCCTACCGCGAGTTCAAGGGGATGGAGAAGCTGAAGTAAGGTCGGGTCGAATACGTAAGGCCGCGAAGCGCTAATCCAGGCTTCTTAGAAAGCCCCGTATCGACCGGCACATTCCCTCCGGATTCAAGAGCCAGCCGTAGGGATGAACCCAGTCGGGGCTTTCCAGGATCCGGGCGTTCTTGGCCAGACGGCTCAAGCCGAGCATGGCGGCCTTTGTTTTTTCCTGGCTCAGCAGCTCTTTCCCCGGGAGCATGAGGACGGGGCACTGCACTTTCCGGTAATAATCCTCGAATCGGCAATCAAAGTAGGACTTGAAATACTCTTCCAAGGCGTAGGGCTGCCAGCTGCCGGAGAATTTCCCGTCTTCCCTCTCGAAGACATCGTACTCGATCACGGCGCTGAAGGCGTCGTTCCACAGGCCTTCGGCCTCGAGCTCCGTCTTCTTGGATTCCCGCATATCCGAGGCGCTCGGATAATCCCGGCCGAAATAGGCCAGCCCTTGCCGGAACCGGAGGGGCATAGCCTCCGTCCGGAATTCCTCATCGGTTCCTTCAAAGGCTCCATAGGGGCCGCTTTCGCTGTACAAGGCCCCTTCGCAAACGAGCGAGATCACCTTTCCGGGGTAACGGGCAGCCAAGGACAGACCGACCTCGGCCCCCAGCGAGCTGCCCAGGATATGCGCCTTCTTTATCTTCAGTGAATCCAAGAGCCCGGCGATGTCGTCGGCCATGACGTCGATCCGATTCCCGGAACGCGGCTTGTCGGACCTGCCGTGTCCCCTCAGATCGACCAATACCATGCGGTACCGGTCCTCGAAGAAGGGCACCGTCCGCTGCCACATCATCAGGTTTCCCCCGCCGGAATGGAGGAATACGATCGCGTCCCCATCCCTCCGGAAATCCTTGACCTGGAGCACGATGCCATTGACCGGAACCCGGAGGTCCAGGCCGTTGGCATACGGCGCTTGTCCGCCGGAGCTACGCGCCGAGAAGACGGCCGTCAGGAGCAAAAAGGGTAAAAGGGAGCGCGACACTGTCGGATGAGCTCAGGACCGCTTCAGGGTCCGGTATTTCAGCCGGTGCGGCTGGTCGGCGGCCGAGCCGATCCGCTTGCGCAAATCCTCGCGGTATTCGGAATAGTTGCCGAAGACGAAGCGGGTCGTCCCGTCCTCCTCGAAGGCCAGGATGTGGGTGGCGACGCGGTCCAGGAACCAGCGGTCGTGGCTGACGACCACGGCGCAGCCGGCGAACCCCGACAGGGCGTCTTCCAGGGCGCGCAGGGTGTTGACGTCCAGGTCGTTGGTCGGCTCGTCCAGGAGCAGGACGTTGCCGCCCTCGGACAGGGCCTTGGCCAGGTGGACGCGGTTCCTCTCCCCGCCCGAGAGCATGGCCCCCTTTTTCTGTTGGTCCGTGCCGCCGAACCCGAACGAAGCGCAGTAGGCCCGGGTGTTGATCGTCCGCCCGCCGACCGTGATCAGGTCGGTCCCGCCCGAGATCTCCTCGAACACCGTCTTGGCCGGGTCGAGGACCCGCGACTGGTCGGCGTAGGCGATCTTGACCGTTTCGCCGATCCGGATCCGGCCGGCGTCGGGCTTCTCGGTGCCCATGATCATCCGCAGCAGGGTCGTCTTGCCCGCTCCGTTCGGCCCGATGATGCCGACGATCGAGCCGGGCGGGAGGCTGAGCGTGAGGTTGTCGATCAAGGCCCGCTCGCCGTAGGCTTTGCTGACGCCCTCGATCTCTACGACCACGTCGCCCAGCCGCGGCCCGGGCGGGATGGGCAGCTCCTGCTCGTCGCGGTAGGCCTCGAAGTCCTGGCTCAGCAGCTTCTCGTAGGCCGTGACGCGGGCCTTGCCCTTGGCCTGGCGGGCCTTGGGCGAGAGGCGAACCCACTCCAGCTCGCGGGCCAGGGTCCGCTGGCGGCGGCTCTCGGTCTTCTCCTCGACGGCCAGCCGGGCCGTCTTCTGCTCCAGCCAGGAGGAGTAGTTGCCTTTCCAGGGGATGCCGAAGCCGCGGTCGAGCTCCAGGATCCAGCCGGCCACGTTGTCGAGGAAATAACGGTCGTGGGTCACGGCGATGACCGTGCCCTTGTATTCCTGAAGATGCCGCTCCAGCCAGGCCACCGATTCGGCGTCCAGGTGGTTGGTCGGCTCGTCCAGGAGCAGGATGTCGGGCTCCATGAGCAGCAGCCGGGTCAGGGCCACCCGGCGGCGCTCGCCGCCCGAGAGGACCTCTACCGGCGTCTCCGGCGGCGGGCAGCGCAGGGCTTCCATGGCGATCTCGAGGTGGTTGTCCAGGTTCCAGGCGTCGTGCTTCTCGATCTCCTCCCCCAGCCGGGCCTGCTCCGCCAGGAGGGCGTCCATGTCGGCGTCCGGGTCGGCGAACTTCTCGTTGACCGCGTCGTAGTCGGCCAGCAGGTCGACAGATGGGCTGCACGCCCTCGCGCACGATCTCGCAGGACGGTCTTGTCGGGGTCGAGCTGGGGGTCCTGGTCCAGCAGTCCGACCGAGTAGCCCTTGCTCATGGAGATCTCGCCGATATAGTCCGGGTCCTGCCCGGCGATGATCCGCAGCAGGGTGCTCTTGCCCGAGCCGTTCAGGCCGAGTACCCCGATCTTGGCCCCGTAGTAGAAGCCCAGGGAGATATCCTTCAGGACCTGGCGGTTCGGCGGGTGGATGCGCCCGACGCGCGACATGGAGAAGATGACTTGGGTATCGGATGGCATGGGGGGATTGTACCCGAATTCGCCCGCCGGCGCCTAACGGGCCGTCGCGATCGGAGGGGGCGGAAGCGGTGGCATCGACCGGCCGTTCCCCTTATGATAGGGGCATCATGAGACTCCAACCTGGCCTTCGAAGATCCGGTCCGGCCGCCGCCGCCTTGGGCGGATTAATCCTCGTCCTGTCCCTGTTCTCCACGGGCGGCGAGCTCCGTGTTCAAGCCGCTCCCGGCCTGGCCGCGCCGGGAGACCGCTTCCCCGTGGTCGAGACGACCATCGCGGACGTCCATCGGGCGATTCGCGAGGGTCGCCTGACCGTCCGGGCCCTCATCCAGGCCTATCTCGACCGCATCGCCGCCTACGACCAGCCGTCCGGGCTCAACGCCCTTGTGATCGTCAACCCCAAGGCGCTGGAGGCGGCCGACGCACTCGACGCGGAATTCAAGAAGACGCGCCGGCTTCGCCCGCTGCACGGGATCCCGGTGATCGTCAAGGACAACTACGACACCTTCGACCTTCCGACCTCGGCCGGCTCCCTGGCCTTGGCGGACTCGATTCCGCCCGACGACGCGACCGTCGTCAAAAAGCTGCGGGAAGCCGGCGCCGTCGTCCTGGCCAAGTCGAACATGGCCGAGTGGGCCTTCAGCCCGTACCTTACGGACAGCTCGCTGGCCGGGGTGACCCGCAACCCTTACGACCAGGAGCGCGTCCCCGCCGGATCGAGCGGCGGGACGGCCGCGGCCGTGGCGGCCAACCTCGGCCTGGTCGGGCTGGGGACGGACACGGGCAACTCCATCCGCGGGCCGTCCTCGCACTGCGCCCTGGTCGGGCTCCGGCCCACCATGGGCCTCGTCAGCCGTGACGGCATCGTGCCCCTCTACCTGCGCAACGACATGGGCGGCCCGATGACCCGCACGGTGGAGGACGCCGCCCGCGTCCTGAGCGTGATTGCCGGAGTGGACCAGGCCGATCCGTTGACAAGGGCGGCCCAAGGAAGAATCGAGCGCGATTACACGCGATTCCTCGACCGGAATGGACTCAAGAAGGCCCGCATCGGCGTTTTCCGTACCTTCGCCGACGCGCCGCGCGGCGACGCGGCCGTCAAAGCCTTGTTCGATCAGGCTCTCGCGGACATGGCCGCGGCCGGCGCGGAGATCGTCGATCCCCTCGTCGTCCCCGACTTCGCCGGGCTGACCAAGAGCCTCTGGTGCGACATGTTCGGAGCCGACGTCGACGCCTACCTGGCAAGCCGCGGACCCAGCGTACCCTTCCGGACGCTCGCGGACATCGTCGCCTCGGGACTCTTCCTGCCAGCCAATGAGCGGCGGATGCGGCAAGCTCTGGCCGCCGACCGAACCGCGAACGCGGGCTGTCTCGACCTCTACCGCGATCCGCGCACCATCAAGCTGCGGGAGGCGGTCCTGGCCGCCATGGACAAGGACCGGCTCGACGCCATTGTCTATCCGACCTGGAGCAACGTCCCCCGCCGCGTGGGCGACCTGGAGAGCCCGGCCGGCGACAACAGCCAGATCATCCCGCCCCACACCGGGCTGCCGGGGATCAGCGTCCCGATGGGCTTCAGCGAAGGCCGCTGGCCGGCCGGCCTCCAGATCGTCGGACGCCTCTTCGGCGACGGGAGCCTCCTCAAGATCGCCTATGCCTACGAGCAGGCGGCTCGCCACCGGCGCCCGCCCGACGGGTTCCCCGAGCTGGGAGCCCCGCTCAAGGCCGAAAATCGTCCCGCCTCGCCTTTCGCCTTCGAGGTCCAGGCGACTCCCGTGGAGGGAACGATCCGGGCTCTCGAGGCCGTCTCGGCGACGACAGCCTGGGCCAGCGGCAGCCGCGGATCGGTCTTGCGCACGGTCGACGGGGGACGCACCTGGGAAGCCCGCCCCGTCCCGGGCGCGGAAAAGCTCGACTTCCGTTCGCTGGCCGCCTTCGACGCGGAGCGGGCCGTCGTCGCCAACGCGGGCAGTCCGGGGTTCATCTACAAGACCGCGACGGCGGCAAGTCCTGGCGGCTCGTCTACAGCGACGAACGCCCGGCCTTCTTCATCGACGCCCTGGCCTTCTTCGACGACAAGCGCGGGCTGGCCTTGGGCGATCCCATCGACGGGTCGTTCCTCTTCCTGCGGACGGAGGACGGCGGCGAGACCTGGAAGCCGGCGCCCGCCGATGCGCTGCCCAAGCCCCTCGCCGGAGAGGCTTTCTTCGCCGCCAGCAACGGTTCGCTCGTCACGACGCCGGGAGGCCGGGTTTGGATCGGCTCCGGCGGAGGCCCGCAAGCCCGGCTTTTCGCCAGCCGGGACGGCGGCCGGACCTTCACCGCGGAGGTTGTCCCGCTTTCAGCCGGGAAATCGACACGCGGCATCTTCGGCCTCGCCTTCCGCTCTCCCCGCTACGGCCTGGCCGTCGGCGGCGACTACCAGGAAGCCGCGTTTCGCGACGGCATCGCGGCCCAGAACGCGGCCGGCGGCGATTGGTCGCCCTTCGGCGCCGAAGGGCCGTCCGGGTTCCGGGAGAGCGCGGCCTTCGTGCCCGGACGGCCGTTCGTCCTGGCGGCCGGGCCGGACGGGAGCGACTTCTCCGTCGACGGCGGGATGACCTGGTCGCCCGAGGCGCTCCTCGGCTGCCACGTCGTGGCCTTCGCCCCGGACGGGCGGACCGGCTGGGCGGCCGGGAACAAAGGCAAAGTCGTGCTCTGCCGGGTCGTCCGCTGACGCTTAGCGGCCAAAAGCGCCGGTTGCGGGAAGCGGCGAACCCCCCATATAATAAGAGCAGATACGGAGGGAGCCATGAAACGAACAGCCGTCATCGCCTTGGCCGTCTTGGCCTCTATCGCCGCCGGATGCTACCGGGGCCTACCGCCGCGCATCAACCTGGAGCGGATGGGCGACGTCGGGCTCATCCAGTTCCGCACCGAGGCCAAGGGCGGGCTGGCCGCCTACGCCACGGACGTCTTCCTGGAAATCCTGGTCAACGCTCAGCCTCGGGCCCGGATCAAGGAGCTGGGGAGCGAGGAGGATGTCCTGCGCGACATCGGCGCGAACCGGCTGTCTCCCGAAGCCCTGGCCGAGATCCGCCGCCGCTTCAACGTGGACACCGTGATCTTCGGCACGCTCGACGTTTCCAACGTCCGGCCGCGCATCGACATCCTGTCCATCGTCACCACCCTGTCCGTCTCGGCCGACGTCGACGCCCGCCTGTCCGCCCGCATGGTCGACGCGCGGGACGGTACTACGATCTGGGCCGACTCGGCCCGGGAGCGACGCACGGTGGCCAACGTCAGCGTCAGCCGCGGCGGCGGCATCTTCTTCGACGCCCGCGACCCGGAGCGGGCCTACGGCTCGCTTATCCGGGGCCTGATCGGACAGACGACACGCGACTTCCGCTGGCGGTGACCGTGCGCCACACCTTCGCCCACAACAACTTCAATGTCTTGGACCTCCCCCGCAGCCTGGCCTTCTACAAAGCCGCCCTGGGGCTGCAGGAGGTCCGCCGCATCGCCCCGGAGGACGGCAGCTTCATTCTCGTCTTCCTGGGCGACGGCGTCACCGGGCACAAGCTGGAGCTGACCTGGCTCCGCGACCGCGCGGAGCCCTACGCCCTCGGCGACAACGAGACCCATCTCGCCTTCCGCACGGACGATTATGCCGCCTCCCTGGCCCACCATAAAGAGATGGGGGTCGTCTGCCTCGAGAACGCGGCCATGGGCATCTACTTTATCGAGGACCCGGACGGCTATTGGATCGAGATCCTTCCCCCCGGGCGGGGCTGAGCGGAAATCCCTTTTAAAGCGCCGGATCGGGAAGAGGCTCCCATCAGGGGGCGGTCGTTCTCCCCTTCGTTTGGTTTCCCCGGTATTGGGCAAAGACTAAAACAAAACGCCCTCCCCGGCCATCGGCACCGGGGAGGGCGGGACTTAATCGCTGCGGAGTCAGCGCTTGCGGGCCGGCTTCGCGGCCTTCTTGGCCTTGGCCGCGGGGGCGTTCAGGATGGCCGCCCGGGCCGCCGCGAGGCGCGCGATCGGCACCCGGAAGGGCGAGCAGCTGACGTAGTTCAGGCCGATCAGGTGGCAGAACTCGACACTCGAGGGGTCGCCGCCGTGCTCGCCGCAGATGCCCAGCTTGATCCCGGGCCGGGTCTGAGCGGCCCTTGGCCACGGCGATCTTCATCAGCTGGCCCACGCCGGTCCGGTCCAGCACCTCGAACGGGTCCTTGGGATAGATCTCCATCGCCACGTACGGAGTCAGGAAGCGGGCCGCGTCGTCGCGGCTGACGCCCAGGGTGGTCTGGGTCAGGTCGTTGGTGCCGAAGCTGAAGAACTCGGCCACCGTCGCGATCTCGTCCGCGGTCAGGGCGCCGCGGGGGATCTCGATCATCGTCCCGACCAGGTACTTGAACTTGACGCCCTTCTCCTTCATCACCGCTCCGGCCGTCGCCCGGACCAGCTTCTCCTGATGGGCCAGCTCCTTGACGTTGCCGACCAGCGGGATCATGACCTCGGGCTCGACGTTGATGCCCTTCTTCTTGGTCTCGGCCGCGGCCTCGAAGATGGCCCGGGCCTGCATCTCGGTGATCTCGGGATAGATGATGCCCAGGCGGCAGCCGCGGAAGCCCAGCATCGGGTTGAACTCGTGCAGCGACTCGACCCGGGCCTTGACCTTTTCGGCGGAGATGCCCATCTGCCGGGCCAGGGCCTGCTGGTCCTTGTCGGAGTGGGGCAGGAACTCGTGCAGCGGCGGGTCGATCGTCCGGATGGTCACCGGGCGGCCGTCCATGACCTCGAAGATGCCGGCGAAGTCCTTGCGCTGCAGGGGCAGCAGCTTGGCCAGGGCGGCCTTGCGCTGCTCGACCGTGTCGGCCAGGATCATCTCGCGCATCGGGCCGATCTTGCCCTCGCCGAAGAACATGTGCTCCGTGCGGCAGAGGCCGATGCCCTCGGCCCCGAAGGCCACGGCATTGGCCGACTGGTCGGGCTGGTCGGCGTTGGTCCGGATCTTCAGGGTGCGGTACTTGTCGGCCCACTTCATGACCTTGGCGAAGGTCTGGTAGACGGGCGCCTGGGCCGGGTCGAGGGTCTTCTCGATCAGAACCTGGAGGACCTCGGACGGCTTGGTGGCGACCTTGCCCTCGAGGACCTCGCCGGTGGAGCCGTCGATCGAGATCCAGTCGCCCTCCTTGAGCGTGCGGCCCTTGACGGTCAGGATGTGCTTGGCGTAGTCGATGTCCAGCTCGCCGCAGCCGGCCACACAGACCCGCCCCATCTGGCGGGCGACCAGGGCGGCGTGGGAGGTCATGCCGCCGCGGGCGGTCAGGATGCCCTCGGCCGCGTCCATGCCCTTGATGTCCTCGGGCGAGGTCTCGATCCGGGTCAGGATGACCTTCTCGCCCCGCTTGCCCCAGGCCTCGGCGTCCACGGCGTTGAAGACCAGGCGGCCGGTGGCGGCGCCGGGGCCGGCGTTGAGGCCCTTGGCCATCAGCCGGCCGGACTTGATCGCGGCGGCCTTCTCGGCCGGGTCGAAGATCGGGCGCAGCAGCTGGTTGAGCTGGTCGGGCTCGATCCGGCGCAGGGCTTCGGCTTCGTCGATCAGCTTCTCGCCGACCATGTCGACGGCGATCTGGATGGCGGCGAAGGCGGTCCGCTTGCCCACCCGGCACTGCAGCATGTACAGCTTGCCCTGCTGGATGGTGAACTCGATGTCCTTCATGTCCTTGTAGTGCGTCTCGAGGGCCGTCCGGATTCCGTCCAGCTGGGCATAGATGACGGGGTTGTCGGCCTTGAGCTTGGCGATCGGCAGCGGCGTGCGGGTGCCGGCCACGACGTCCTCGCCCTGGGCGTTCATCAGGTACTCGCCGTAGAAGACGTTGGCGCCGGTGGCCGCGTCGCGGGTGAAGGCGACGCCGGTGCCGGAGTCGTCGCCCATGTTGCCGAAGACCATGGACTGGACGTTGACCGCGGTGCCCCAGGCGGCGGGAATGTCGTACATCTTGCGGTAGGCGATGGCCCGCTCGTTCATCCAGGACCCGAACACGGCCCCGACCGCGCCCCAGAGCTGCTTCATGGGGTCCTCGGGGAATTCGTGCCCGGTCTTGGCCTTGATGGCCTTCTTGAACTCGGCCACCAGGGCCTTGAGGTCGTCGGCCGTGAGCTCGGTGTCGAGCTTGACGCCCTTGGCGTGCTTGCGGGCCTCGAGGATGGCTTCGAACGGGTCGATCTCGTCCTTGTGCACGGGCTTCAGGCCGAGGACGACGTCGCCGTACATGGCCACGAAGCGGCGGTAGCAGTCGTAGGCGAAGCGGGGGTTGCCGGTCTTGGCGATCAGCCCCTCGACCGTGCGTGTCGTTCAGGCCCAGGTTCAGGATGGTGTCCATCATGCCGGGCATCGAGGCCCGGGCCCCGGAGCGGACCGAGACGAGCAGCGGGTTCTTCGGGTCGCCGAACTTGCAGCCCATGGCTCTCTCGACCTTGGCCATGGCCGTCTGGACCTCGGCCGCGAGCGACTTGGGGTAGGTCTTGGCGGTTGTCGTAGTAGTAGGTGCAAACCTCGGTGGAGATGGTGAATCCGGGGGGCACGGGCAGGCCGATGTTGACCATCTCGGCCAGGTTGGCGCCCTTGCCGCCCAGCAGGTTCTTCATCTCGGCCTTGCCTTCGGCCTTGTTGCCGCCGAAGTAAAAGACATACTTATTGGGCATAGTGCGATCTCCTTTGCGCGTTGGGGGTACGAAAACGCTGAATGATACTGCGGATGGGGGGGTGATTTCAAGCGCCCGGCGGGAAAATCGGCGCATTCGAACTTATCCCCACCGGGATACGGACATTCGGCTAAACGCGCCGGGAAGCGACGTTCGTTCCGGCCGGCCGCGTGAACCTCGCGGCCGGCTCGTTCTCCGGATGAAGGGCGGGCCCGCCGGGGCCCGCCCGGCGGCTACCCCCGCTGGAAGAAGGAGAGCTCGCATGACCGATCGCCGACGCCGCGTCCCCCTGTCCCTGCTTTTCGTCGCCGCCCTGGCCCCCCTGGCCGCCCAGGAGGCGTCCTCGCCGGCCGCCACCATCACCGCGGCCGAGATCCGCCACCACATCTACTTCCTGGCCTCGGACGCCCTGGAGGGCCGGTTCATGGCCTCCAAGGGCTACGAGATCGCGGCCCGCTACGGCGAAAGCCAGTTCAAGGCCGCCGGCCTCAAGCCCGGCGCTGCAGGTCGACGGCAAGCCGTCCTATCTCCAGCCCATCCCGATCCTCAAGCGCACGTCCAAGGACACGCCCGTCCTGACCGTCAAGACGCCCAAGGGCGAGATCGTCCTGACCCACGGCAAGGATTTCCACTGGCTGGAGGGCGATATCCTGCCCTGCCAGGGCCGAACGCTCGAGCTCGTCTTCGCCGGCTTCGGCATCCACGAGCCCGCCGCGGGCTGGGACGACCTCAAGGGCCTGAACGCCGAGGGCAAGCTCGTGGTGGTCTGGCCGGGGGCGCCGCTCAAGAAGGGCAAGCCCGTCCTGCCGGAGGCGCTCCATAAGATCTACGCCTCGATGGGCGGCTTCCAGAAGAAGCTCATGGCCTTTCTGCCCCTCAAGGCGGCCGGACTCCTGCTCGTCACCGAGCCCGCTCTCGCCGCCATGATCGAGAAGCAGCCCGCCAAGACGCGCCTCGCCCCAGATCGTCTACGACAATCCCGACGGCGCCCGCGTTCATCCCCTGGATCGTGACCCTGAAGCCGGCGACCGCTCTGTCCATGCTGGCCGGCCAGGTCAAGGCCGCTGAAGAAGGAGGACGAAGCGGATGCCGCCAAGGTCGTGCCCGGCCCGATCAAGGGCGTCACGGCCGCGGTCGCCGCGTCGTTCGACGCCGAGCCCCTGCCGGCCTGGAACGTGGTCGGCATCGTCGAAGGCACCGATCCCGAGCTCAAGAACGAATACGTCGCCGTCACCGCGCATCTCGACCACCTGACGCCCGATGCGACCGGCGCCGTCCGCAACGGCGCCGACGACAACGCCAGCGGCTGCGCCGGGGTGATGGAGATCGCCGAGGCCGTGGCCGCCCGGCCGCTCAAGCGCTCGGTCGTCTTCGTCCTCTTCGCCGGCGAGGAGAGCGGCCTGCTCGGCTCGCGGCACTTCCTGTCCGCCTGCCCCATTCCCCGCGACAAGATCGTGGCCAACGTGGACCTGGACATGATCGGCCGCACGGACAAGGCCAACGAGGCCGACCGGGCCCACTATGCCCTGGACACCGACACGATCACCCCCGAGTTCAAGAAGCTGCTGATCGCGGTCAACGAGCGCACCGTCCGCTGGCCGCTCAAGTACGACCGCCTCGGCGGCGCCGGCTCGGACAACATGACCTTCGCCAACTTCGGCATCCCCGGCGTCTTCTTCTTCTCGGGCTCGCACCCGGACTACCACCGGGCCACGGACGACGCCGAGAAGATCGACTACGCCAAAGCCGAGGCGCTGGCCCGCCTCTGCTACGAGCTGACGGCCGAGCTGGGCGATAAACCTCTGCCCTGGCGGAAATAGGGGCTATTTCTCGACGGCCTTGATACGCTTCTAAGCCGGCTTTCAGGATGGCCAGCGAGGCGCGAATATCCTCTTCCTTGAGGACGTAGGCGATCCGCACCTCGTCCCGGCCCTTGCCCGGGGTGGCATAGAATCCGGCTTCGGGGGCGACCATGACCGTGGCGTTGTCGAGCCGGAAATCGTTCAGCATGAACAAGACGAACGTCTCGGCATCCTTGATCGGCAGTCGGACGCTCATATAGAAAGCACCCTGCGGCTTGCTGACGGTGACGCCGGGGATGGCGGCCAGCCCCTCATAAAGGACGTCGCGCCGCCGCTCGTATTCCAGACGAACGGGCTCGAAGTAGCCGATGCCCATCTTGTAGGCGGCGATGGCCGCCTTCTGCTCGATCGAGGGCGGGCAGAGCCGGGCCTGGGCGAACTTGAGCATGGCCTGGTAGACGGTCTCGTTGCGGGTGATGGCGGCGCCGATGCGGGCCCCGCAGCAGGAAAAGCGCTTGGAGATCGAGTCGACGACGATGACCCGGTCCCGGACCTCCGGGAATTCCAGCAGGCTCATGTGCTTGAGGCCGTCGTAGACGAACTCCTTGTAGACCTCGTCGCCGATGAGAAAGAGGTCGTGGCGGGCGGCGATATCGACGACGCGCCGGAGCTCGTCGTGGGAATAGACCGAACCGGTGGGGTTGTTGGGCGAGCAGAGCACGATGGCCCTGGTCTTGGGTGTGATCTTGGCTTCGAATTCCGCGGCCGGCGGCAGGCGATAGCCGTCCTCGACCTTGAGCGTCAGCGGCACGACCTTGAGGTCGGCCAGTGAGGCATAGCCGTTGTAGTTGGTGTAGAACGGCTCGGGGATGATGACCTCGTCGCCGGGGTCGCCCACCGTGGCGAAGGCCAGGAGAATGGCCTCCGAGCCGCCGTTGGTGATGATGACGTTGTCGGCATTGAGGGAGATGCCGTAGCCTTCGAAGTACCCGGCCATGGCTTCGCGAAGCTCCAGGAAGCCCTGGGCCGGCCCGTAGCCCAGGATGGGGTCGTCGAAGGCGCGCACGGCGTCCAGGATGGGCTTGGGGGTCGGGATGTCGGGATCGCCGATGTTCAGGAAGTAGACCTTGACGCCGGCCTTGAGGGCGGCGTCGGCGTAGGGCTTGAACTTGCGGATGGGAGAGGCCTGGACGTTCTGTCCCCGGCGGGAGATCTGCATGGATGACTCCTTGCGGATGATCGGATTTTATTAAGGGACATTATGTCCCAAGTCCGCGCGGCCTGTCAAAAGCCCGTCTCGCCTTGACGGCAGGGTGGTTTCACGGTAGATTGCGGCTCATTAACGGTTAGAAGCAGAAAAAAGAATGGCCGACAAGCGCGTCATCGACGGCACATCGAACCGGATCCTCGAGGTCGACCTGACCGCGGGGACCATCGAGGTCTTCCCGGTCCCCGACTGCGACCGCCGCCTGTACCTGGGCGGCAAGGGGCTGGGCCTGAAGCTCCTCTACGACCGCATGGAGCCCGGGGCCGATCCCCTGGGCCCCGACAACATGATGGCCGTCATGCCCGGGATCATGATGGGCGGCAGCGCGCCCTGCTCGGGCAAGTTCGCGGCCGCGGCCAAATCGCCCCTGACCGGCATCTTCACCTCTTCCTCCTGCGGCGGGCCCTTCGGCATGGCCCTCAAGACCTCCGGCTGGGACGGCATCCTGATCAAAGGGAAAGCCGCTTCGGCCCGTCCTGCTGGCCATCGACTCCACCGGCGTCCGTTTCCTGCCGGCCGACCATCTCATGGGCCTGGATACGGACCGGACCCAGGAAGAGCTCAAGCCTCTCGGCGCCGGGGCCCTCGTCATCGGGCCGGCGGGCGAGAAGCTGGTCCCCTACGCCTGCGCCGTGTCCGGCCACCGGGTTCTGGGCCGCGGCGGGCTGGGGGCCGTCCTCGGCTCCAAGAACGTCAAGGCCCTGACGGCCAGGGGCGACGAGGTCGAGATCGCGGCCGCCGACAAGGAGGCGCTGGCCGCGGCCCGCCGGAAGGGGATCGCCTACATCAATCGCAACGGGATGACCGGCGACCTCTACCGCAAGTACGGCACCAACGCCAACGTCAACCTGAACCTGGCGCACGGCCTGTTGCCGGTCCACAATTTCCGGGGCCGGGACCTCCCCGGCGTCGAGGCCATCTCCGGCGAGCGGATCGCGGAGCGCCATACGACCGGATATGCGGCCTGCAAGTCCTGCTCCATCCTCTGCGGTCACAAGGGGAATTTCGCCGGGGAGGAACAGCCGGTCCCGGAATACGAGACCATCGGCATGTTCGGCGCCAACCTCGGGATCATCGACCCGGAGCTGATCACGGGCTGGAACAGAACCTGCACCCGGCTGGGCCTGGACACGATCTCGACCGCCGGCACCCTGGCCTGGGCCATGGAGGCGTCCGAGAAGGGGCTCTTTCCGTTCCCGCACCGCTTCGGAAGCCCGGCCGGGATCGAGGAGCTCTTATACGACATCGCCGCCCGGCGCGGCATCGGGGCCGAGCTGGCGCTGGGCAGTCGGCGCCTGTCCGAAAAGTACGGCGGCACCGAGTTCGCCATCCAGGTCAAGGGAATGGAGATGGCCGCCTACGACCCCCGCGGCGCCTGGGGTCAGGGCCTGTCCTTCGCCGTGGCCAATCGCGGCGCCTGCCACCTCTCCTCCGCCACATTCGCCGTCGAGACCTTCCTGGGCATGGCCCCGGCTCGGACCTGGCGCGGCAAGGCGGCCGTGGTCGTCTTCTTCGAGAACCTTGTAGCCGCCGTCAACTCCATGCACCTCTGTCTCTTCACCACCTTCGCCTTCGGGCTCGAGCCCGCGCTGGTCAGGCTGACGCCGCGCTTCCTCCTAAAGCTCGCGTTAACCTTGCTGGCCAGGCCGGCAACCCGTCTGATGGACATCAGCCTCTGGCCCGAGCTCTATCGGTCCATCCAGGGCCGCAAGCTCGGCGCCACGGCCTTCCTGCGGGCCGGCGCCCGCGTCCACGTCCTGGAGCGGCACATGAACGTGCGCGAGGGCATCAGCCGCAAGGATGACACGCTGCCGGCCCGGTTCCTGAACGAGGGCCGGGAGGCCGACCCCAGGAAGTCCACGGTCCCCCTGGCCAAGATGCTCAACCGCTACTACAGGATCCGCGGCTTCGACCGCGACGGCAAGCCCACGGCCCGCCTCCTGGCCCGCTACGGGATCATCCGGCGGCCCGCTCGCGGAGACTCGCGCTGAGGCGGCCATGAAGACGACAGGCCGGGCTCCCGACTTCACCTTCGACGCCCTGGTCGTCGGCTCCGGCTTCGGCGGCAGTGTGGCCGCCCTGCGCCTGGCCCAGAAGGGCTACAGCGTGGGTGTCGTCGAGGCCGGCCGGCACTGGCATGCCGACGAGTTCCCGCGCCGCAACTGGAACCTGCGCAAGTTCCTGTGGCTGCCGGGCCTGGGGCTGACCGGCCTGTGGCGCCTGCGTCTCCTCAACAAGGTCTTCATCCTCTCGGGCTCGGGTGTCGGGGGCGGCAGCCTCAACTACGCCAATACCCTCTACCAGCCGCCCGACGAGGTCTTCGAGCGGCCCAGCCTGAAGCGCCTGGGCGGGCGCGACGCCTTCGCGCCCTACTACGAGCTGGCCCGCCGGATGCTCGGCGCCGTGGACAATCCGGTCGAGTCGCCGCAGGACGTCCTGATGCGGGAGACGGCGGCCGAGATCGGGCGGGGCCATACCTACCGGCCGACGCCGGTGGGGGTCTTCTTCGGCCGGAAAGGCGAACCGTCCGCCGACCCCTACTTCGACGGCGAGGGACCGGACCGGATCGGCTGCGAGCTGTGCGGCGCATGCATGACCGGCTGCCGCCGCGACGCCAAGAACAGCCTGGACAAGAACTACCTTTACTTCGCCCGCAAGCTGGGGGCCCGCATCTTCGCCGAAAACAAGGTCGTCGACATCCGCCCCCTGTCCGACGACGGGAGCGCCGGCTATCTCGTCCGGACCCGCAAGACGACGGGGGCCTTCCGCCGGGCTCGCGGTCTGACCTTCAAGGCCAAGGAAGTCGTCCTGGCCGCCGGGACGCTGGGCACAAACGGCCTCCTGCTCGACCTGAAGCGGCGCGGCCGCCTGCCCGGCCTGTCGCCCCACCTCGGCCGCTTCACCCGGACCAACTCCGAGACCCTGCTCGGCGTCCGCTCGTTCAAGCCGGAGGCCGACTTCAGCCGGGGTGTGGCCATCACCTCCAGCGTCCACCCGGACGAGGTCACCCACATCGAGCCCGTCCGCTTCGGCTCGGGCCACGACGCCATGTCGCTCCTGGTGGCCGCCCTGACCGACGGCGGCAAGCGTATGCCGCGCACCCTGCGCTGGCTCGGCCGCGAAATCCTCCACCCCGTCAAGAACCTCAAGCTGCGCCGGCCCAAGGGCTGGGCTCGCCAGACGATCATCCTGCTGGTCATGCAGACCCTCGAGAGCAGCTTCCGGCTCAAGCTCCGCCGGCCCTGGCCCTGGCCTTTCGGGCGGGTCCTGGGGACGGCGCGCGACGCGGGCGGGAAAGTGCCCACCTGGATTCCCTCGGGCAACGACTTCGGCCGCCGCCTGGCCCGCCGCATCGACGGCGTCGCCGGCAACGTGGTCTCCGAGACGGCCCTCAACATCCCCATCACCGCCCACATCCTGGGCGGCTGCACCTTCGGGCCGAGGCCCGAGGAGGGGGTCATCGACGATCGGAACCGCGTCCGCGGCTACCAAGGCCTCTACGTCTGCGACGGCTCCCAGATCCCCGAGAACCTGGGCGTCAATCCCTCGCTGTCCATCACCGCATTCGCCGAGAGGGCCATGTCGTTCATCCCCCCCAGAAAGCCCATCCGCCATCTGGCGGCGGAGAAGCGCTGGGGCTTGGACGGGCTGCTGACGCGCACCTGATCGTCGCCGCCCTCATCCGGAAGATCGAAGCGATCATCCGGATGAGGACCCGCAAAGCCTGGGCGTTGACCCTCTGCCGCCGTTCTGATACTTTTGTTCCCGCCATGCGCCATGATCGAAGCGCCCCCATCCTCGAGAAAACCGGCTGGGGCGACTTCCACCTGATCCGTTTTGCCTCCCCGGACATGGCCGCCGAGGCCGAGCCCGGCCAGTTCGTCATGCTGCGAACCAATCCGGGCACCGATCCGCTGCTGCGCCGGCCGCTCGGCGTGCACGATGCCGGCCCGGGCTGGCTGGAGGTCTTCTTCCGGACGGCCGGGCGGGGCACGGCACAGCTGGCGGCCAGGAAGGTAGGCCAGACGCTCGACGTCCTCGGCCCGCTCGGCAAGGGCTTCCGGCTGGAAGGCGCCTGGAAGGATAAGGAAGCCTGGCTCGTGGGCGGCGGCCGCGGCATCGCCCCCCTTTATCTCCTCGGCCGCAAGCTTAAAGCCAAAGGCGCCGCGGTCCGGGTCTTCTACGGCGGCAAAACGGCCGCCGAGGTTCCGATCGCGGACAAGTTCGAGTCCGCCGGACTTTCTCCGCTCTGCTCGACGGATGACGGGACGTTGGGCTTTTCCGGCTTCGTCACGGATCTCCTCAAACAGGAGCTTGCGGCCGGCCGGCCGGCCGGGCTGTTCGTCTGCGGTCCCGACCCGATGATGGAAAAGACGGCCGCGCTGGCCCTGGCCCACGGCGTTCCGGCCCAGCTCTCGCTCGAGGCGATGATGGGCTGCGGCTTCGGCGCCTGCTGGGGCTGCGTCCACCGCATCCGCCGGGAGGGCCGGGGAAGCTGGCGGAAGATCTGCGAGGACGGCCCCGTCTTCGCGGCCGAAGAGATCGTCTGGGGCGAGGGCTGACATGGCCGACCTGACCGCCGACCTCGGCTTCCTGAAGCTTCGCAACCCCGTCCTCACGGCCAGCGGCACTTTCGGCTACGGCCTGGAGTTCCGCCCTTTCCTCGACCTGGCCGGGCTCGGCGGCATCGTGGTCAAGGGCCTTTACTACGGCCCCCGCGAGGGCAATCCCCCGCCGCGGCTGGTCGAGACGGCCTCGGGCCTGATCAATGCCATCGGCCTGCAGGGGGTCGGTGTCGAGCACTTCGCCGCCGACGTCCTGCCCGAGCTGCGCAAGCACGATACCGCCGTCATCGTCAACGTCTGCGGCGCCTCCGACGAGGAATACTATCAAGGTCATCGAGTTCCTGGACCGGCAGGAGGGGATCGCCGCCTACGAGCTGAACATCTCCTGCCCCAACGTCAAGCAGAACGGGGCCTGCCCGGCCATGGACGCCGGGGCCACCCAGGCCATCGTCTTCGAGGCCAAGCAGCGGAGCCGCCGCCCGGTAATCGCCAAGCTCTCGCCCAACGTGACGGACGTGGCCGCAATCGCCCGCGCGGCCGAGGACGGCGGGGCGGATGCGATTTCGCTGATCAACACCCTGCTGGCCATGGCCGTCGACCTCGAGTCCCGCAAGCCCAAGCTGGGCAACGTCTTCGGCGGCTTGAGCGGCCCGGCCATCAAGCCCGTCGCCCTGCGCATGACCTACCAGGCGGCGCAGGCGGTGCGCATCCCGGTCATCGGCATGGGCGGCATCATGACCGGCGAAGACGCCCTGGAGTTCATGCTGGTCGGGGCCAAGGCCGTGCAGGTCGGCACCGCCAGCTTCGTCGAGCCCGGGGCGGCCGCCCGCATCGTCGCCGAGATGGGCGCCTGGTGCGACCGGCACGGCGGTATCCGCGCGGCCGACATCGTCGGGACGCTCCGCCTGCCCCGCTGAACTTCAGTCTCCCCAGGCGTAAAATCCGAAATCTGACCAAAAAACCTGTTATTTGAGTCGGCGCGCTCGAACCCCTATAATGGCGCCGACCGCGAACGCGCCCTCACAGGGACTATCGAAGCGACGTCCCGGCGAGGACTGCGAAGCCGCTGCAAAGGAGACGCCCCATGACCCGCAGCCATCCCGCCCGCCCATCGCATCATCACCGCCCTGGACGTGGAGACCAAGGCCCAAGCTCTGGACCTCGTCCGCAAGCTGGACCAGGCCGTCCTGTTCAAGGTCGGGCTGGAGCTCTTCACGGCCGAGGGGCCCTCTCTGTTGCAGGAGGTCAAAGCCCTGGGCAAGGAGGTCTTTCTCGACCTCAAGCTGCACGACATCCCCAACACGGTGGGCGAGGCGGCCCGCATCGGCGTCCGCCACGGGGCCCGGATGATGACCATCCACACCTCGGGCGGAGGGGAGATGATGGCCCGGGCCGCGGCCGCGGCGGGCGAGGAGTCGGCCCGGCTAGGCATCCCGGCCCCCGTCCTGCTCGGCGTCACCATCTTGACCAGCCTGAAGAACGACGACCTGGCTTCGATCGGGATGACGCCGGATGTGACAGGCCAAGTGCTGCGGCTGGCCGCCCTGGCCAAGGCCTCGGGCATGACCGGGGTGGTCTGCTCGGCCCAAGAGATCGAGGCGGTGCGCAGGGAAGTGGGGCCGGACTTCCTGATCGTGACGCCCGGCATTCGGCCGGCCTGGTCGGCGGCCCAGGATCAGAAGCGGATCATGACGCCGGCCTTGGCGGTGGAGAAGGGATCGGATTACCTCGTCGTGGGGAGGCCGATCACCCAGGCGGCCTCCCCGCGCGAGGCGTTCGAAAAGATCGTGGCGGAGCTGAGCTGAGACTTAGAAGCGCGCCACCGAGCCGACGGCGAAGACCGCGCCCAGGATCAGGCCGACCACCAGCATCAGGACGACGACCACGACGATACAAACGATCAGGTAGGAGAGGATTTTCTCCTTGGGTGTTTCCATCATCGGGGTGTTGAACCCGAGATAGAGGACATACAAGCCGTAAAGACCGGCGATCCCGGCCAGCACTCCCAGAGACGGGATGATGTAGAAGATCCCGGCCACGAAGGGGATGGTCATGCTGTAGACGGACAGCTGCATGGCCTTCTGCGGGTTGGGCTTGGCGCCGAAGTTGGGGGCCAGCATGTTGATGACGAACCCGAAGCCGTAGACGCTGGCCACGGTGAAGACGTAGTACAGGATGGCCCGCAGCAGCGCGCTGCCCAGGGGGAAACGGTATGTGCCGAGGAAGGGCACCCGAATCCCGATCAGCCCATAGCCGATAAATTGGGCGATAGCCGGGATGGCGGCCAGGATGGCCGCGTAGCCCAGGAGCAGGGTCATCGGGGACGTATCTTCGCTCTTGATCTTGACCCACTCTTCCTTGGGCTTGAGAATCAGGTTCTGGACGCGGGGGATGAGATCCATGGCGTTTCTCCTTTCAGTCGCCCTCAATTTAGCCCAATCCACCAGGGCTGTCAACAAAGGCCGCGGTTAAAGAGAGAAGGCTCACCGTCCGGAGGGGGAGAAGTGGAGGCGCGGGCCGGACTCGAACCGGCGAATCGAGGTTTTGCAGACCTCTCCCTTAGCCACTTGGGTACCGCGCCTTCTGGGGCATCTTACAGCGGCCGCGAAAGGAGGGATGGAGCGGGCGATGGGACTTGAACCCACGACCTTCTGCATGGCAAGCAGACGTTCTACCACTGAACTACGCCCGCGTCCGGCCGCGCATCCGGGGCGACCGTCCCGGAAAGCACTGCGATAAACTAGCAAAAAACCCCCTCTCTGTCAATAAACCCGTTCGATAGGGGTTAATACTGAGCGGCGCCTTAACCCCGATTTGTAAATCGGGGTTTCGCGCCGCGAATGTATCGGACTTTGCCGCGGAGAAGCTTCGCCGGGCGCTATTTAACCTGAACGAGGTCGCCCACCCGAAGGGAATCGCGGGCCGAAAGGACCTTGACCGTGGCCGTGACGGGACCGGCGTCGATCACCACCAGGTTGGCGGCGGCCCTGGCCGGACGTTCGCCCTCCGGCTTGGAGAACGCCGTCAGCTGCTGACCGAGGCGAAGCCCCCGCTCCGACCCGATGTCGAGAAGGGCCCAGTCGCCGGGCCCGATCTGGTTCAGCTCGTCGCGGAAGTAGACCAGCCGCCCGGTCATGACTTCGCCGCCCTGGAACAGGGCATGGTACCCGAGATCCTTGCCGATGAAGGGCGCTTTCTCCTCGAAAGGCGCCAGGTAGTCGCCCACCCGCACAACGCCGCAGGACTTCTCGAGGCGGGCCAGGAAGCGCCAGCCTTCGACCCGGATGACGCGCAGCCGGCCGCGCCGGAAGGCGATGGGGCCGGGACCCGCGACCTTCTTGCCGGGTACGGGCGGCACCGGCATCTGGACGATGGCGAAGACCTGCCCGGGCTTCACGGCCGCGCCGGCCGGCCCGCGCGCCCAGACTTCGTCGCCGTCCGAGAGCAGCAGCTTCCCGTCGGTCGAGTCGGCCGCCTCGATGCGGGCCGTCAACGGCTCTACCGCTACGAAGAAGGAGCAGTAATAGTCCGTCTCGGTAACGATGGGATAGGTGTCCTGAAAGATCCTCGGCTTCTCGATGCGGTCCTGGCCGCCCGTAAGGCCGGGCCCAAGCCCGAGCAGGACCGCCAGCAAGCCGAGGAGAGCCCACGAACCCGTTTTCCTGGTCATGGCGCACCTCGCTTGGGCCATTCTAGCACATCGTCCGGCGCCTCGCCATCGCCCCCGGTAATGCTTGACTTTATTCATTTCCGGCCTTAACATTCGGTTACCAACCTGTTCCAGCAAAAGAACAACAAGGAGGCCGCATGGGCAAAAAGGACTTTACCACCAACATGGCGCGCGCCGCGGGCATCACGCATCTGCAAGCTCAAAAGGCGTACGCGGCGCTTCTCAGCGCGGTCAAGGAATCCCTCAAGTCGGGCCGCAAGGTCAACCTGTCGGGCTTCGGCAGCTTCGAGATCAAAGTCCGCGAGGCCCGCCAAGGGCGGAACCCCAAGACCGGATCGACGATCTCCATCCCGCGCAAGAAGCGGATCAAGTTCACTCCCAGTCGCTTGTTCAAAGCCAATCTCTAGGGCTCACAGCGGCCGTACCGCCGGGCCGCGACCCAGCCCGCGGATGGACAAAAGCGGCGGGCTCCTCTAAAATGGGCATCACCATGCCTGCCAAGAAGACAATCGCCCTGCTATTCGGAGGGCGGTCGGCCGAGCACGATGTCTCCATCAAGTCGGCGACCGCGGTCTTCGATCACCTGGATAAGTCCCGCTACAAAGTCGCCTGCGTGTTCATCGCCCGGGACGGCCGCTGGAAGAGGGTGGCCTCGCCACGGGTCGCCGCGGCGGAGCTTCATCGCGGGCCGTTCCGTTCCTTCCTGCCCTGGGCCGACGGCGGGAAGGCCGCCCCCGCGCTCAAGGCCGACCTGTACTTTCCCGTGCTGCACGGGCCGTTCGGCGAGGACGGCACCATCCAGGGCCTGCTCGAGATGGCCGGCGTGCCCTATGTCGGCCCCGGCGTGCTGGCTTCGGCGGCGGGCATGGACAAGGACGTGATGAAGATTCTCTTCCAGGCCCGGGGCCTGCGGGTCGTGCCCTGGCTCGCGTTCCGCGACTTCGAGTGGGCCCGGAGCCGGGCCGCGTTCCTGCGCCGCATCCGGGCGGAGTTCGGCCTGCCCTTCTTCGTCAAGCCGGCCAACCTCGGGTCGAGCGTCGGCATTTCCAAGGTCCGCAGCTACGCCCGGGCCGGCCGGGCCGTCGACCTGGCCCTGCGGCACGACCGCAAGGTCCTGGTCGAGAATGGCATCGACGGGCGCGAGATCGAGTGTGCCGTGCTGGGCAACGACGAGCCCCGGGCCTCGCTCCCGGGCGAGGTCATCCCCCACAACGATTTCTACGATTACAAGGACAAGTACATAGACGGCAAGACCGTGTTCGGCATTCCGGCCGACCTCCCGCCGGACATCTCCGCTGAGGTCCGGCGCCAGGCCGTGGCCGCCTTCCAGGCCTGCGGCGCGGAGGGGTTGTCCCGGGTCGACTTCTTCCTGGAGAGGGGAAGCGGGCTTCTTTACGCCAACGAGATCAACACCATGCCCGGGTTCACCGAGATCAGCATGTATCCGAAGCTGTGGGGGGTCACCGGACTGCCCTACGGCAAGCTGCTGGACCGGCTGATCGCCCTGGGCTTCGAGCGTCACCGCCGCGGCAGAAAGCGCCCCTCCGGGCCGAAGGCATGAGGATCCTCGGCGTCGATTACGGCGACCGCCACATCGGGCTGGCCTTGAGCGACCCGTTGCGGATCACCGCCCAGCCCCTGGGGACGATCGAGCTCCAGGGCAGCGACGCCGCCCGCAAGGAGACCATCCGCGAGATCGTGCGCAAGCACGAGGTCGAGCTCATCGTCGTCGGCATGCCCTTGCGCATGGACGGCAGCGAGGGCACGCGGGCGGACAAGACCAAGGCCTTCGCCGCCTGGCTGGGCAAGGCCGCCGGCCTGCCGGTCGAGTTCTGGGACGAGCGCCTGACCACCCATCAAGCCCTGCGCTCGGCCCAGGAACAGAAGATCCGGATCAAGTCCAAGAGGTCGGCGGTCAACCAGATCGCGGCCGTCATCATCCTGCAAAGCTACCTGGAAAGCCGCCGCACCGATGAGACTCCTGATCCGGCCTATTAAGCTGCTGCTGGCGCTGACCCAGGTCGCCCTGCTGGGCTTCTGCGTCTGGATCGCCCTGGAATCGGCCGCCCCGCGAGGCGGGAGCGCCGCTCCCGTTCTGGTCAAAGTCGAGAAGGGCATGGGGGCGACCGTGATCGCCGCCGAGCTCAAAGCCAAGGGCATTCTGAGCAAGACCATGCCCTTCCTCTGGCGCTATCGAATGTTCCATTCCGGCCGGCCGCTGAAGGCCGGGCAATACCGGCTGCCCGCCCCTTCCGCTCCCGCGGACGTCCTGGACGCTCTGATTCAGGGCCGGGTTTACCTCCATCCCGTGACCGTGGCCGAGGGGTTGACGGGGCGCGAGACGTTCCCGCTGTTCATCGCCGCCGGTTTCGGGAGCGAGGATGCGTTCAAGGCCGCCTTCGCCGACACCGCGCCGCTGGGCCTGCTCGATCCCCAGGCGGACGACCTGGAAGGCTACCTCTTCCCGGAGACTTACCGGCTGCCCCAAGGGATAAGCGCGGCCGAGATCCTGGCCGCCATGACCGCCCAATTCCGCGGCGTCTTCGGCGAGGCCTGGCAGCGCAAGGCGGCCGATCTGGGAATGAGCGTCCGCGACGTCGTCACCCTGGCCTCCCTCATCGAAGAGGAGACGGGCCGGGCCGACGAGAAGCCCCTCGTCTCGTCCGTCTTCCACAACCGCCTGCGCCGCGGCATGAGGCTCGACTGCGACCCGACCATCGTCTATGTCCTCAAGGCGGCGGGAACATACCGGGGACGGCTTTACACCAAGGACCTCAAGCTCGATTCGCCCTATAACACCTACCTGCATGCCGGGCTGCCGCCGGGCCCGATCGCCAACCCCGGGCGCGAATCGCTGCGGGCGGCCTTGGAGCCGGCGGAAACCGAGTACCTCTTCTTCGTCTCCCGCAACGACGGCAGCCATCAATTCAGCCGGACGCTCAGCGAGCACAACGAAGCCGTCAACCGATTTCAGCGCTGAGGGAACGTATTCGTCGCGCTTGCCGAAGTTTCCCGTCGCCATTGCCTTGCGGGGAGCTTTTTGCTATATTCCCCCTTCCTTCAGGACCGGATAGGATCAGGCCAAGGCTGAATGTGACTATTCTTTACACGACAATAATCCCATCGTGCTGAAAAGAAACCAATTCTCGCGCCGAAAATTTGGCATAATCCTTGCTATAATTATCGGCGAGTGTCGTTCCGCGCATCATAGAGGAGGATGCAGACTATGAAAAAGATTATCGTTCCGCTGCTTATCGCGGCCGTCTTGACGATCGCCGTGGCCGCTCCCGCCGCCCAGAAGGCCCCCGCCCAGCCGACCAAGGTTTTCATCCCGAAGGAAGTCAAGGATGTCATGATGGCCGGCATGGCCGCCAAGACGCCCCGCCTGGACATCCCCTTCGAGATCTTCCGGACCCAGTTCCTTCCGGCTCAGCAAGCCTTCTTTCAGGTCTTCTTCCTGAACATCAAGAACGCCGATCTCGGCTTCGCCCCGGCCATCGCCGGCGACGTCGTCGACCCCGCGGCACCCGTCACCCCCCAGATGCAAGCCGTCGTCAACCTCTTCCTGCAGTTCCATCAGGTCGAGAACGGTGTCGCCGGCAAGCTGGTCAAGGAAATCTACGTTCCCGCCACCCTGACGGCCGACCAGACCGGGTTTGATCCCGAGAAGGTCGAGTGGTACACCGTCGGCTACCCGCTCATGCCCGGCGAATACCTGGCCTCGATCGCCGTCTGCTCGCAGGACCTCAAGAAGATCGGCGTCCAGTACATCGACTTCAAGCTGCCCGACCCCAAGTCCTTTACCTCGTCGATCGACACGACGCCGATCTTCTTCATGAAGGAATACAAGCAGGTCCAGGCCCCCGAGCAGAAGCCCGAGTTGCACAAAGGCTTTTTCGCCTACTCCGTCATCCAGGTCGCGCCCAGCCTTGATAACGTCTTCGTCGTCGGCCAGGCGCTCGATCTCTTTACCTACATCTTCGGCTGCCAGCCCAAGTCGGGCTCGACCTACGACATCGAAGTCATCTTTGAGGTCGTCCAGGGCGACAAGCCGGCCATCAAGTTCGCCCCCGGCAACTTCGACTCGCCGCTGGTCTCCCTGCCCCTGAACCTCAAGCAGACCCTCCAGATCAAGCAGGGCGATGACGTCCGCCAGGAAGTCCGCGACCTGCCCGTCGGCGACTACACCTTCGTCATGAAGATCAAGGACAAGGTTTCCGGCAATACCGGCGAGAAGCGGGTCGATTTCACCGTCAAGTAAGCCCGCCCGTTCCGACGCTCATCCAGCCCTGTTCCCCGCTCGGGGGGCAGGGCTTTTTTTATCCCCGGACGGCGACGATGCGGCGGGCCTTGCCCAAGTCCTCGGCTTGGAGGACGACGTCCAGGTCAGAACGAAATCCTGGCCCCCAGGCGAAAGAGCCCCGGGTTGACGATCAGCTTGTCCTGCAGGAAATCCGCGGCCTCGATCCGGCCCGCCTTCTTGAGGGAGGTGGAGGCGTTCAGGATATTGAAGCCGTCCGCGCCGACGGCCACCTTGACCCGGTCGCCGATGGAAATGACTTTTTCCAGGCGGACATTCAGGAGGAAGAGGGCGGGCAGCCGGGTGTCGCCCAGCTTGCCGCCCCCTCCGGTGCGCCCGTAGAGAAGGGTCGGCCCGATATTGGCCCGCTCGACAAGGGTGTAGGTCGGGACGATAAACCCTTCCCGGGCGGTAAAAACGGCGGAAGCGTTGAATCCCCAGGGCAGGCGGACCATCCCGGTCAGCTTGGCCGTCCAGCGGGCATGGATGAAGACGCCGAGAAGGTCGGCGCTCTGCGATTCCGTCGCCGCCGGACCGTCCTCGAGGTAGCCCATGTTGGTGGGGTCCAGCTTGTCCCCGCCGTAGCTGATCTTCCAGTCGGCGTAGGTAAAGGTGCCGTCGAGCAGCCAGCCGTGGGAGTAGCGCTTGCTCAAGCCGAAGGTTGCCCCGACATACTGTTCGTAGCTATTATCGGCCATGGCCCGGTACTCGCCGTAGGCGGCCTCCTGGCGCGCCCAGTAGTCGGCGTCCACGGTGGAGTTGTGCCCCACCAGAACCCAGTTGGAGGCGTCCTCCACGAGGCCGCCGGCAAGAATCCCCACATCGTACGAGAGGCGGTGGCGCTTGCGATAGAGGAGGTCGAGGCGGGCGCCGAAGTCGGGCAGGATCTCCTTCTCATAGGACAGCAGGATCTCGTCCGTCAGCGGCGCGGCATAGTTGGAAGCCAACCGGTTGGAGGGCGAGAGGGAGCCCGGGTTGGAGGGGTCGAAGCCCCAGGCATACAGCCAGGCGGAGGGATCCTGGGCGGAAGCCAGCTCCCCCGTCCCCCAGTCGAAGCCCCACAGCTCGTTCATGGCCACCCGGCCGTTGCCGTCGGCGTCCTTCCACAGAAGCCCGATCCCGGCCGAAGCCGGATTTACGAACGTGGCCGGGTTCATCCCGGCCTGGCTGCCGTAGATCGCCAGCGAGAGGCGCAGCACGTCCCGGCCGTCGCCGCGCAGGTCGTAGCTCAGCCCGATGCGGGGCGAGAAGACGCTGCCGACGAAGCCGGGGTCGTATTCGGGCGTGTTCAAGGCGGCCAGGTATTCCGGCATCCAGGGCGATGCGGGGACGATCTGGTCGCGGATGAGGGCCCGCTCGCGGTCGAAGCGCAGGCCCAGGGTCAGGGACAGGCGGCCCCAGTCGATGGTGTCCTGGGCGTAGGCGGACATGCGGGTGTAGCCGTAGGAGGCGGCCGTGTCGCGGAGCAGGACCGCTTCCACCCAGTCGTAGCCGTAGTCCTGCAGGATGAGGTTGCCCTCGATCGTGTCCGAAAGGGAGGCCGCAGCCGTCCGCATCTCGACGCCGAACAGGATCTCGTGGCCGCCGCCGAGGATGTGGTCGAAGAAGGCCCGTCCGGAAGCGCCCAGCGAGAACTGCCGGCTCTTGCGCCGGTAGTCGTTGGCGTTGCCGCTGACATAGAACGAGGGATCGAAGTCCTGGACCTGGTAATTGCCGGAGCCGCCCGGGGTACGCTCGCCGCCGACCGGCCGCAGATGGAAGTCGACGGACGTCAGAAGCCCGGTCAGGGTCAGGCGGAGGGCGCCCAGCTGCTTCTCCAGGCGGGCTTTTCCCGTCAGGCTGGGTCCGCTCTGGGTCCACAGCGTCTCGGGCGCCTGCTGGGTCTCGCCCCAGCGGGTCCGGTTGGAGGCCGTCTTTTCGTCGTAGGCCAGAAGGGCATCCAGGGCGAGGGTCGAAGAGAGCTTGAGGTCGAAGCGCGCGTAGCCGGAGGCGATCTTGGCCGCGTCGAGGCCGCCGGTCATCAACCTCTTGGTCACATCCTGGACGCCGAAGGAGCCGGCCGCCCAGAGGCGGTCGCGCAGGATCTCGCCGCCCAGATGGCCGCCGTAGAGCCGGATGGTGTTGATTCCGGGCGATCCCAGGCCGGCCGCCTGCAGGGCCAGCGGGACGTTCTTCATCTCGAACATCTTGTCGGCCATGTCGAAATGAATCCCCCCGGAAGGGGCCGCCCCGCCGCGGCGGGGGACGAGGTGGAGCTGGATGCCCGGGGTTCGGGTCCGAACGTCGCCGCCCGCCGTATCCACGCGGATCTCCTCGTAGTTGGAGACGTCGACATAGGCCGGCGCATCGCCCGGGACGGACGGGTCCGTGATGTCCGTCCCTTCGAGCGTCCAGACCGCGTCCGTCCAGACCGCCCCGGCGCCGTGGATATAGGCTTGCAGGCCGGACTCGGCGCCCCCGATGTTCTCGCGGTCGGCCACCAGGCCGGGAGCCATGGCCAGCACGATCCACGGATCGCGGACGATGGGCAAAGCCATGATCCGGAGCGCATCGATGCCGTACCCGAGCCGCCGGTCGTTCTTGTCGATGAGGGGGGTGTGCCCCACGATCGTGATCATCTCGTCGGGAGGGAGGGGGGTCAAGACGAGCTCGAGCCGCACATCCCGGCCGAAAGAGACGGCCAGGGATTCCCGGCGCAGGGTCTTGAAACCGGGAAAGTCGAGCTCGAGGGCATAGTCGTAGGCGGCCGGAAGCCCGCTGAAGCGAAATGTCCCCTCGCTGCCCGTGACGGCATAGCGGGTCGGGACGCGGTCGCCGGAAAGCGTCACCGCGACTCCGGGCAGCGGGTTGCTTTCGGCGTCCCGGACCCGGCCGGCGATGCCTCCGGCTTCCTGCGCCGAAGCCCAAACAGCCGTTAACATAAGACAACCGACGACGGCGGCGGCAAGTTTCTTCAATCCATCCTCCCTAACACTCCTATGATAGCCGATCCGACGGGAGCGTTCAATCACGGGGGTCCGATGCCGTGGTCTGACGGCACGAAAATTGCATCGGAAGGCCGCGTGGCGGCGTTTCAGAATAGTCCAGGGAAGACGACGGGGCCGAGGGCCTCGAACGGAAAGGAACTTTACGGAGCCGTCCGTTTGACCCCGGCCCGGACGAGGACTATAATAAAATGATGAAAAACCGCCGTATCCGACTCATTTGCCTTCTGTTAGCCGGTATCTTCCTGGCCGCCCTGGTGGCCGAGGCCCAGCCGGCCAAGAAGAACTCCCCCAAGGATCTCCCCCTCCAATACCGCCGCTGGCTCGAGGAGGAAGTCGTCTATATCATCTCGCCCAAGGAGAGGGACGTCTTCCTGCAGCTCGAGGCCGACCGCGAGCGCGAGATCTTCATGAAGGCCTTCTGGAAGCAGCGCGACGAAACCCCGGACACCGAGAAGAACGAGTTCCGGGAGGAGCACTACCGCCGCATCACCTACGCCAACCAATGGTTCGGCCGCGACACGCCCACGGCGGGCTGGCGGACGGATATGGGCCGCATCTACGTCCTGCTGGGCGAGCCGAAGCAGATCGAGCGCTTCGAGAACGTCCCCGAGCTGCGCCCCGTCGTAACCTGGTTCTTCGACGGCATGAGCGACCGGGGCCTGCCCTCGGCCTTCAACGTCGCCTTCTTCAAGCCGGAAGGGCTGAACGAATACAAGATCTACTCGCCGATCAAGGACGGCCCGCAGAGGCTGCTGATGCACTACAGCGGCGACGCGACCAACTACGAGAACGCCTTTCTACCAGCTGCAGGACGTCGAGCCGGCCGTGGCCGCGGTCTCGCTGACGCTCATCCCCGGCGACAGCACGGGTGTGGACCGGCCGTCCATGGCCACCGAGATCATGCTCAGCCAAAGCATCCCCGCCTCCGGCTACGAGAAGGTCAAGGACGACTACGCCGAGAAGCTCCTCCGTTATAAGGACATCATCGAGGTCGACTACACGTCCAACTACATCGGCAGCGAGTCCATCCTGGGCGTCTTCCGCGACGCCGGCGGGCAGGCCTTCGTCCATATGGCCATCGAGCCCAGCCGGCTGAACTTCGAGACGACGACCAACGGCTACCGGGCCGACATGGAGATCGAAGGCCGCGTTACGGACGCCGCCAATCCGGCCAAGACCATCTACCAGTTCAACCGCTCCATCCCCCTGGTCGTCAACGACGCACAGCTGGCCGCCATGCGCGGCAAGCTCTTCAGCTACCAGGACATCTTCCCGCTTATACCCGGCCGCTACAAGCTGAACGTGCTGTGGAAGAACAAGGTCTCCAAGGAGTTCGCCACGGCCGAGGCCGAGATCCTGGTGCCCAAGCCCGACGAGTTCGCCCTGCAGGCCCCCGTGCTGGGCAACAAAGCCGACAAGTCCTCCCGCTACCGCGGCACGACCAAGGCTTTCCTGCTCAACGACATCCAGATCACCCCCTCGCCCCGCAACGACTTCCAGCAGAGCGACACGCTCTCGGTCTTCAGCCAGATGGTCAACGCCCCGGAGGACGTCCGCACGGGCGGCACGATCGAGTACGCCGTCCTGCGCGACGGCCAGGTCTTCAAGTCCTTCGTCCGGACCATGTCCGAGATCCCCGACGGGACGAGCCTGTACGAAGAGATCCCGCTGACCGACTTCCCGGCCGCCCAGTTCGTGCTGCGGATAACGGTCCGCGACGCCGCGCGCCGGGCCCGACTGACCGGCCAGGCCAACTTCTACATCACCCCGATGCTGAGCCTGTCCCGGCCGTTCGTCATCTCGCTGCCGCACCCGGCCTCGACCGACCCGGCCAGCCTGCACATCCTGGGCTCCGAGTACCTGGCGGCCGAGGATTTGGCCAAGGCCAAGCCCCTTCTCGAGGCGGCCTACCGGCAGGATCCCAACCAGGCCCTCTACGCCCTGGACTATGCCCGGCTCCTGATGCAGGTCAAGGACTACGCCGCCGTCCTCTCGGTTTCCGCGCCCTTCCTGGGCGACGACCGCAAGTGGGACTTCCTGCAGATCGCGGCCCAAGCCCACCAGGCCGCCGGCGAGCTCGAGCCGGCCATCCTCCGGTACAAGGAATACCTGGCCCACTTCGGGACCAACATCGAAGTGCTGAACGCCATCGGCGAGTGCTACTTCAACCTGGGCAACACGGCCGAAGCCCTGGTGGCCTGGGAGCGTTCGATCCAGATCAACCCCGGTCAGCCCGCGCTCAAGGAGCGGGTCAAGGCACTTAAGGACAAAAAATGAACCCACGCGTGCGCCTGGCGGCCGCCCTCATCACCCTGACCCTGACGGCCGCCTGCGCCGCGGCCCGACTGGAGCGCGGGCTCGACCCCGACAGCCGGGAGTTCCTGTCCCAGGTCCGCTATCTCATCACGCCGCAGGAACGGCGAACGTTCCGCAACCTGCCGGCCTCGGAGCGGCCGGCCTTCATCGCCGCCTTCTGGACCAAGCGCGACCCCGACCCGGCCAGCGAAGAGAACGAGTTCAAAATCCAGTACTACCAGCGGATCGAGGAGGCGAACTTCATCTTCAACGAGGGCCGGGGCAGCGAGCCGGGCTGGCTGCAGGACCGCGGCCGGATCTACATCCTGCTCGGCCCGCCGGACAACCGCGAGCAGTACCCCCGGGGCGTTACATTCTATGGCATCCCGACCGAGATCTGGTGGTACGGCTGGTTTTCCATGCTCTTCACCGACCCCGCCTGGAACGGCAACTACAAGCTGGTGCCGGAGAGCGCCATCGAGCTGGCCGAGATCATGAAGACCCAGCTGGCCTGGAAGCCGCAGGTCAAGGCCGCGCCCGGGGTCCTGGAATTCCGGACGGACCTCAAAACCGAAGCCCAGGGCATGGGCGTGTTGCGGGTTCTCGTCCCCTACCGCAAGATCTGGTTCAAGGAGGAGGACGGAAAGCTCACGGCCGGCCTGACCCTCGCCGTTGCCGCGCTCGACGCCAAAGATGCCGTGCTCTGGGAATCCTCCGTCTCCAAGACCGCGAGCTTCAGCCCCGATGAGCTGCTGAAGATGAGCCGCGGCGACCTGGTCCTGGAAGCCCCCCTGACGCTGCCCGCCGGCGCGGTCGTTCTGGAGGCCGTTCTGACGAACACCGGCGATGGAGCCAGGGTCTCCAAGCGCATGCCGCTGAAGAAGAAGTAGACGGGAGCGGGACGCACGGACGGGGAATTCTCAAACCGTCCTGAAAGTGCTACAATGTCCTTCTTAGGGAACAGTTGCGTGAGCATTCCCGGCTATAAAGAACCTATACAAGGGCCGCCCGTCCGATGGGGCGCCGGCAAGGCTTTCGCCGGCACGGAAAATACTGTGTAAGCTATGAATATTCAATCGTTTGCAAAGCCGGCCGCGCGGTCCCGCCGCGTGGCATGATCCTTGCATTAATTATTAGCGGAGGCTGAACATGAGCAATAGAAACGCCAGGCTTGGGATCTTCCTCACCGTCGCCGTGCTCCTTCTGGCCGGGTTCGCCTCGGCCCAGGCGGGCCGCGGCGTCGGCCGCCTCGGCGGCACCGTGACCGACCTCGAGGACAATCCCATCGAGGGCGCCAAGGTGGCCCTCGCTTTCTCCCAGAACGAGGGGCTGAAGTTCGACACCCTGACCAACAAGAAGGGCGAATGGTCGTTCCTGGGGCTCGGCACCGGCAACTGGAACCTGATCTCCTACGCCAAGGGCTTCGATCCGGTCAACCAGCCGGTCTACGTCAGCCAGCTCTCGATGAATCCTCCGGTCAAGATCAAGCTGAAGAAGTCCGAGAAGGCGGGCGGCGGGCTGATCGAGGACGAAGCCTCCTTCGTCTTCCTCGAGAACGGCAACAAGTTCTTCCGCGAGGGCAAGTACGACGAGGCCATCGTCCAGTTCGAGACCTTCATCGAGAAGAACCCCCTGGCCTACCAGGTCCGCATCTCCATCGCCGACTGCTACCGCGAGAAGGGCGACATCGAGAAGGCCACCGCGCTCTACAGCGACCTCATCGAGAAGTCCAAGACCGACGCCGCCCTGGGCAAGGATATGATGGCCAAGGCCCTGGCCGGGCTGGGCAACATCTATCTCAAGCAGAACAAGCTGACCGAGGCGCAGGACTACTTCAAGCAGTCCATCGAGGCCTCGCCCAAGGACGAGGTGCTGGCCTACAACGTCGGCGAGATCTTCTTCTCCAACCAGGGCTACGACGAGGCCATCAAGTACTTCCTCATCGCCACCGAGATCAAGCCCGACTGGCCGGATCCCTACTACAAGCTCGGCATGGTCTACCTGAACAAGGCCGACAACGCCAACGCCATCGCCAAGTTCGAGAAGTTCCTGACCCTGGAGCCCGAGGGCGAGCGCGCCGTGCAGGCCAGAAACATCCTGAACGTCATCAAGAAGTAACGGACGCCCCTTCTCCTTACCCTGTTTCGCGGCCGCGCAACGGGGGCGGGAGAAGGGCTTTTTTTTATCTCCGCACGAGGTTACCGGAATGGCCCACTCGAAGAAGCGGCCCGCCCGCAAGCCCGCCCCCTCTCCGCTCCCCGTACGGGCGGGGCTTCCGAACAAGCCCCGGCCCAAGGACGTCCCGTCGACCGCCGCGCCGGCCGTTCCCGGGCCGGGCCCGGCCCTTCCTGGCCGCGGCCGGCGTGATCGTGGCCGCGGCGGCCGGGTACCTCCTGCTCCGGCCTCGGCCGGACGGCATCCGGCGGGACAGTCGCCTTAACGTCGTCCTCATCACCCTGGACACGACCCGGGCCGATAGGCTCGGGTGCTATGGCTATGCCGAGGCCGTCACCCCCAACCTGGACGCCCTGGCCCGCAACGGCGTCCGCTTCGAGCGGGCTTATGCCCCGGTCCCCCTGACCCTGCCCTCGCACGCCTCCATCATGACCGGGCTCAATCCCTACACCCACGGCATCCACAACAACGGGTCCTACGCACTGCCGGCGACAACACCCACGCTGGCCGCGCAGCTCAAGGCCCGGGGTTACACAACCGGCGCCTTCACGGCCTCCTTCTCGGTCGACTCCCGCTTCGGCCTGGACCGGGGGTTCGACGTCTACGACGACGACATCCAGCCGGGGTCCCCGTTCAAGTCCGCCAACGGCGAGCGCCGGGCCGAACAGGTGCTGCAGGTCTTCGAGCCCTGGTTCGAAAAAGCCGCCGCCGGGCCCGATCCGTTCTTGGCCTGGGTTCATTTCTTCGACCCGCACCTGCCCTACAACCCGCCCTCCCCGATCCGCGAGGAGTTCGTCGGCCGGCCCTACGACGGCGAAGTCGCCTACATGGACGCCATCGTCGGCCAGGTCATGCGCCGCCTCAAGGCCAAAGGCCTGTTGGAGAGGACCCTGGTCGTCGTGGCCGGCGACCACGGCGAATCGTTCGGGGAAAAAGGCGAGTCCGGACACGGCGTCTTTCTCTACGAGCCCGCCATCCACGTGCCCTTGCTCGTCTACGCCGAAGGCCGCCTGCCCGCCGGGACCGTCGTCCCGGTCCGCGTCCGCCTGATCGACATCCTGCCGACCGTGCTGGACATGCTGGAAGCTCCCGTGCCGGACTCCGTCCAGGGCGTCAGCTTGATCCCCTACATACAAGGCAGGAAGAAAGCCGACCTGGACGTCTACCTGGAAACGTTCTACCCGCGGGAGAACTTCGGCTGGGCCGCCCTGACCGGCCTCATCGCGGGACCCTGGAAGTACATCGAGGCGCCCCGGCGGGAGCTTTATAACCTGTCCGCCGATCCGAGCGAGACGGCCAACCTGGCCGGCAAGGACAAGTCGACCGAAGACCTCAAGGGCAAACTGAAGGATATATTGGCGAAAGGGACGGTCCAAAGCCGCCGCACGCCGAGCGAGTCCGACAAGGCCCGCCTGCGGTCCCTCGGCTACGTCGACTATTCCGATTCCTCGGGCAAGGCGGGCACGGCCGACCCCAAGGACAAGCTGGACGAGCTCAAGATGGTTCAGGACGCGGAAGCGGCCGAGTACGAGGGCCGCTTCGCCGATGCGGCCGCGCTGTACGAAAAGATGATCGCCCTGCGCCCCGACGCGGCCTCGAGCTACGTCGGCCTGGCGCTCGTCCGGGCCCGGCTGCAGGACTTTCCCGCCGCCGTGGCCGTCCTGCGGCGCGGCCTGGACCGGATCCCCGA
Source organism: Candidatus Aminicenantota bacterium (assembly GCA_963803915.1). Taxonomy (GTDB): domain Bacteria; phylum Acidobacteriota; class Aminicenantia; order Aminicenantales; family UBA4085; genus UBA4085. The sequence continues at coordinate 86,382 of CAWDOL010000013.1, forward strand.
CTCCGAGATCCTGATGACGCGCCTGGGCTACACCTACCTGGTCATGAGCCGGGCCGAAGAGTCGGCCTCGGTCATGCAGAACATCCTCAAGATCAACCCCCGCTCGATGGATGCCCTGACCGGAATGACCGTGGTCCTGGAGAGCGGCGACCGCAAGGCCGAAGCCCTCGGCTATTACGAGAAGGCCCTGGCCATCGAGCCCGAGAACAAATTCGTCCGCCTGGGGTATGCCGGGAACCTGGCCTCATCCGGCCGCCTGTCCGACGCGGTCAAGGTCTACGACGGCCTGGTCCGCGACTACCCCAAGGACATCGAGGTCTTGCGGGCCCTCGGCGCGGCCTACGCCCGAGCCCGGGAATTTGACAAGGCCATCGAGGCTTTCAAGGGCCTCATCGCCGTCGCGCCCGATCCCGGCGCCTGGTACGCCCTGGCCATGTGCTACCGGGAAAAAGGCGACGCGGCGGAAGCCGTCCGCCATTTCGAGCGCTTCCTGGGCGATCCGGGTCCGTCGGAGGCGGCCAAGATTCAGAGCGCCCGGGCCGAGATCGCCCGGCTCAAGGCCTCGATCCGCTGATCCGGGCGGCGCTCTTGCGGGCCGCATCGATCATGGCCTGCGTTCCGCCCCGGGTCAGGTACTTCTCGAAGGCCGCCTTGGCCGCCTCGGCTTCGCCCATCACCAGGCGGACCCGCCCCAGCTCGAGATAGGCTTCGGGCGAATCGGGCTGCATCGTGACGGCTTCGTCGAGCGCCTCCAAGGCTCTCCCGCGCTCGCCCCGCTCAAGCCGGATCGATCCCAGAAGAACCAGGGCCCGGTAGCCGATGGACTGGACTTCCACGGTCACGTCGTGCGTCGTGCCGCCGGCCTTGGCGGGCTTGCGCCGGTTCGGGTTCGCGGCTCGGCGCCGGTCGAGCTCGAGGGCCCGCAGAAGCTCGGCCTCGGCCGCGGCCCTGTCTCCGGCCGTGAAGCGGGCGCAGGCCGAGTTGTACCAGGACGTGGGGTCCTCGGGCGACAGAATCAGCGCGTCGGTGTAGACGAGAATGGCGCGCTCGAAATCCTTTGCCTCGAGGTACAGGCTGGCCAGGGCGTCCAAAGCGTCCCGATAATCGGGCTTGAGGGCGGCCGCCGTCCAGGCACGCGGCAAGGCCCGGCCGGTCCTTCCCGCCAGGTGATGAAGCTGGGCCAGGTTGTATTGAAGGCTGGGATGGTTCGGATCGATCTCCAGGTATGCCTCGAGGTAGCGGGCCGCGTCGTCGGTCTGCCCCTCGCCGAGGAAGGCGAGAAAGCGCCGGTTGATGGCGGCCGCGATCTCTTCGGGTTCGCCGCTCGGCCGGTACGTCCAGCGCGGGAGAAGCTCCCGCAGCAGAGCGCCCGCCGCCGCCTGCAGCTCGGCGTTGAAATCCCCGGGCCCCGGAACCCGGCCCTGTTCGGCATCTTCGAACAGGGCGCGCGTCCGCAAATCGTCGGGTGCTATCGCCACGGCCTGCTCGAGAATCGCCCTCGCTTCCTTGCGCCGCCCGGCCTCGAGCTCAGCGACGGCCCGTGCCCGCAGCCAGCCGGGAACAATCGGCTTGAGCTCGACCGCCGAGGCCAGCCATTCCTCGGCCTGGGCGCGGTTCCCTTCCGCCGAGGCCACGGCCGCCGCCATGAGGTAGAAGTCCGGATGGGCACCGCCTTCGTCGCAGGCCCAGAACAAGGCATTCAAGGCCCCCTTGGCGTCGCCCGACCGGGACCGGCCGGCCGCGATCCGCAGGACGCAGTCGCGGGCCGGGTAGGACATCCGCAAAGCCTGGGTGTAGAACCATTCGCACTCTTCGCGCCAACCGTCGCGCGTTTCGGTGATGAAGCCCAGCAGATAGGCCGGCAGCCCGGCGTTGGGCGGAAAGAGGGATTGCAGCCGCTTCTCGATAAACGGCTCCGCCTCCCGCAGCCCGGGCGCATACGCTACGGGCCAAAGCGTCTTGCTGTTCGGGAAGACGATGCGGAGAAGCTCGACGGCCCGGTAAGCCGCATCGCGGGCGAGAATCTCCGATTCGCCGGCCTTGCCCTCCTGCCAGCGCCAGAACGCGGCCAGGGCCGGAGCTTCCCAACCCGTCCAAGCCGCCACCACGGCGTCGTCGGTCCGCATCCGCTCGAGCGTCATCCAGGCGACTTCGCGGCGGCCGAGCTTCCAGAGGATTTCGGCCTGTCGCAGCCGCAGAGAAAGCTGCTTGGGGTCTTTCTGTATGGCCCGGTTGGCCAGGCGCAAGCCCATCTCGTAGTCCATCAGGTCGAAGCTGTCCTGCGCGTCGCGGACGAGCGACTCGGCCGCCTGCGGGAAAGCCGTGGACGGCACGACGATAAGAGCAATGAATAGGATGGTTATTATTGGATATTTATTCAGGCCAACTGCCCCTTTTATGGATCGCCTTCTCATGTCCCCTCCGTCATGATCGGTCTCGTATAGTATAACGTCAGAACTGGAAATAAAATGATTCCCGCCAAATTCCGGGGATACCAAGCGGTTCGGAGTGTCGGCCAACGGCGAAATCGCGAGGCCGGCGCCTTTTTCCATAGTTCTCTGAGGGAAGCCAACGGCCGCCGAGGGCTGTTTGAGCTAGGAAAACACAATCGAAAAAGAGACTGAGTGGGGGGCCATGCAAATCAGTTCAGATAAAGGCGCGAGTTCCGAAAGATTCTAAGTTCCGAAGGCGCACAACACCTTTCTCTTTGTGATATCACCACCCCTACCCCTCCTTGAAGGAGGGGATTTGATAGCGCCTTCGGCTGCATGTGGCGAGGCGAGGCCGAAGCCGCCGGGCCGACACTTTGAACCGCCCTCCCCGGAATTTGGCGAGGAACAAAAAAAAGCACCGTTCCCCTCCCCCTCTTGCGAGGAGGAGGGAAACGGTGCGGTTAATACTTGCGTTAGCGCTTAGCCGCTATTCCTTAGAAGGAAATGCGGGCGCCGGCGCGCCAGGACCACGAGCCGTACCGGCTGTTCCACCATCCGAAGATGGGGTTATCCCGGTTGATCGTGATCTTCTCGTCCATCCACACGCGCCAATCCTTGTAGTTGGTCTTCTGCCCGAGCAGCTCCTCGTCCGTCAGGCGGAGCATGTTGTAATTAGCCCGCATGTCGTAGCCCTGAATAGTCGAGGTGTTGGTGAAGTTGCTGACCGTGGCGTTCAGGTTGACCGTGTACTTCTTGGCGATGCGGAGGGTGTACTCGACGTACAGATCGGCCCACGCGGTGAACGGAGTGCGCTCGCCGGTGTCGAAGTAGCCGTCGGGGAAGATCTGCATGTCGTTGAAGGACAGGTTGGTGGTCCGGGGCAGGCCCGAACGGCCGTAGCCGACCACACCGACCGTCAGGCCGAAGGGGAACGCGTAGGACGCATAGGCCTTGATGTAGTGCGAGCGGTCGGAGGGCAGGATGCCGTCCAGGGGGTTGCCGTGGATGTCGTAGCGCTCGAAATAAAGATCCCAATAGCGCTCGACGTTCGGGGAGTTACGGCCATTTTCGTCGGAGGAGGAAAGGCCACCGCAGTTGCCCTTCATCTGCGACCAGGTGTAGTTGATGCCGCCCTGCCAATTGTTGCTGAAGCGCTTCTCGAGGGCCAGGTTCAGGCCGAAGTACTCGCGCTTGGCCTTGGGGGCGGGCCAGAACTCGTCGGAGAACCGGCCGCCATCGGCCACGGGCAGAGTCCAGCCAAAGCCGGGGTTGGCGATGTAGTACTCTTCGCTGAAGTTGCCCTGGGCATCCTGCAGCAGCACGCCCACGTCCTCGATCGTCCGGATGAGGTGCTTGTAAACGAACCGCGCGCTGAAGGAGATCTCTTCCGTGATCTTCTTGTCGGCGCCGAAGGACATCTCGCTCTGGGCGACGGGCTTCAGGTCGGGATCCGTGGTGTCCCAAGAAACCGAGCGCCAGTTGCGCGAGCCCATGTAGGTGCCGGCCGCGGCCTGATCGGCCTTGTTGGAGATGTCGCCGGAGGCGGCGATCTTCTCGTAGTTGTAGTCGTCGAGGGTGTAGTAGGAGGTCCACCACTTGAACCCGCCGTAGGAGCCCTCGGCCATGTACAGCTTCATGACGTCGTAATAGATGCCGAAGCTGCCGAAGACCTTCAAGCTGGAGTCGCCGAAGACGTCATAGACGGCGCCGAGGCGCGGGGCCAGCTTCTGGTCGAAGCCGAACTGGATCGGCTTGTAATCGGCGTACTGCGGATCGTTGGTGGCCAGGGAGGGGATGTACTCGCTCTCCGTCCGGATGCCGAAGTTCAGGGTCAGCCGCTGGCCGATGGTCCAGGAATCCTGGAGGTAGACGGCCCAGTTGTTGCTGGCGACGTTGAAGTTCGAGCCGTAGGGAGACATAAAGTCGTTGCGGATCTGGTAGTTGCCGTAGGTGCCCTGGACTTTGGTGCCGTCGGGCATGGTGTAGTAGTTATTCCAAACCAGGGTGACCAGGGGCGAGACGGGACCGGAGTCGACGTCCTCGTGCAGCCGGATGTACTGGAAGCCCGCCTTCCAAGCATGCTCACCGGCCAGGTTGAGGTAGTAGGTCAAGTCCACGTTCACGCTCATGCGCTCGTTGATGTACTTCTTGGTGACCGTGGTGCCGGCGCCGTTGGTCCAGCCGGAATAGTGCTGCAGGTTCGCCGGGATCTCCGGCCATTCGGGGCGGATGTTGGAGCCCGAGAACGCATAGTATGTGCCGGGGACGAACAGCTGCTGGTTCGTGGTGTTGGTGTGGAAGAACCCGAACCGGGCGCTGACCAGGAAGTTGTTGCTGACGGTGTAGTCCATGTTCGCGTTGCCCGAATAGTTCGGGTAGTCGAACCCGGGCTGCTTGCCGGCGGTCAGAAGGCCCAGGCCCGTGGAGGGGTTGATGGGGTTCCAGTCCGGCCGGTAGGAGTAGTACTTGTTCGAGGTGCCGGTGATGCCGGGAATGCTGCCGCGGTACTTGTAGAAGTTGCTGACGGCGCTGAGCGACATCCGCATGCCCTTGAGCGGGGCGGCGGTCAATTTGGCCTGCCAGTTCCAGTTCCAGGTCTTCTGGGCGAAGCTGTAGACCTCGCGGCCCTGGCGGGGGTCGTTAATCGTGTCGCCGGGGATCTTGGCCGCGGCCAGGTTGACCGGGTCGACGGTGAAGAACCGGTTGTCGACGAGGGTTTCGCCGTAGACCGGGTTGAAGGACGCGAAGAACCACAGCTTGTCCTTGAAGACGTACCCGGACAGGTTGAAGACGCCTTCGAACCGCTGATACTTGTCGCGGTCCTTGCCGCCGTCATAATACAGGTCGTCCGAGTTGTAATACTCGTAATCCTCGACCGTGTAGGGCGAAGCGGCGTAGGGGCTCATCCGCAGGCCGTCGCGGCCCTTGCCCTGCATCCACAGCCGGTTGTTGTTGTAGTAGCCGAACACGTCGCCGTGGAACTCGTTGCCGCCCGAACGGCTGATGACGTTGACCACACCGCCCATCGAGCCGCCGAACTCGGCGCTGTAGCCGGAGGCCGTAACCTTGACCTCTTCCAGCTGCTCCATGACGATGCTCTGGGCCTGGGTGCCGATGCGCATGTTGTTGACGTTGGTGCCGTCGACGTACCACATGTTCTCGGTGCCCGAGGCGCCGTCGACCGACAGGCCGCCCTGGTTGCCTTCATACTGAACGCCGGGAACCGTGGCCAGCAGGCCGGTAAAGTCGCGGTTCCGGGGCAGCTGCATGAAGGTTTCCTTGGTCATCGTCGAGCCCTTGGTGGTGCTCTTGACGTCGATCAAGGGGCTCTGCCCGACGACCGTGATCTCCTCAGCCAGCGCCGTCTGGGACAGGATGATGTTGAGGGTGATGGTCTGCTCGAGCTGGAGCGCGACGCCTTCGCGCTTCACGGTCTTGAAGCCCTGCAGCGTGTAGGTGATAGTGTACGTGCCCGAAGGCAGCGAGAAGAGGCGGTACGCGCCAGTCTCGTCGCTAACCGCGGCCGCGGTACCGACCAGCCGAGCGCCCTCTGCCACGATGGAAACACCGGGGAGAGGAGCGCCCTGATCGTCCTTAACGGATCCGACGATCTTACCGGTCGGGACCTGGGCGGCGGCAAAGCCGACGAGGAGCGTGACCGCGAGCAAGGTGAACAGGATCTTTTTCATGCTAGCGTCAGTCTCCTTATTTCCCAGGAATCCCTTTAATGAGGCGATTCGGGGACGATGCCGGCCGAGAGTCCTTGAGCCCTGGCCGGACATTCCGAAACCCGGGAGCGGGAGATAAAACCCGCTCCGACTTCGCAAGTTGGTGGCACATGCCGAGTGTGATTCTCACCTCCTTACTTGTAATATTTGGCACCATAGAAATAACCTTTCTCACACTGCTCCAATAAGCAATAATCATGCCAACAAAAATAGTTTGGTAATTGTAATAAATACAATAACATGCAGGAATATTAGTGTGCCGCAAACCCAGTCAATATCCATATACTTGAATAATATCCAAATTATTGAATTTTTGCCTTTCTTGACTTCCCCCCCAGCCAAATCTATATTCTAGAATGAATCGACATAGGAAAGCTCATTATGGAAATCCGCATGAAGATTAGGGGTCTTGTCCAGGACCCCACCTCGCATATGCCCATCGTCCTTTTGGAAGACGAATCGGGAAACCGGGTGCTGCCCATATGGATCGGGACCTTCGAGGCCAACGCCATCGCCCTGATCATGGAGAACGTGCCCACGCCCCGGCCGATGACCCACGATCTGCTCAAAACTTTCCTGGCCAGCATGGAGATGGACGTCGACCGTATCGTCGTCACCGACGTCCGCAACAGCACCTATTTCGCCTCGATCCACTGCCGGGCGGGCGAGCGATCGATGATCTTCGATGCCCGGCCTTCTGACGCCATTGCCCTGGCCCTGCGGACCGCCTCTCCTATTTTCGCCGAGCACGAGGTGGTCGAGAAAGCCGCCAGCGATCAGCGGACCGATTCGGGCGAGGCGGCGGAGGCCATCCTCCGCTGGATGGCCCAGCTCGGGCCGGCCGAGCTGGGCAAGTATAAGATGTAGAAAACGGCTGTCGGCGCCGCCTAATATTGTTTGCGAAGGTCCTCAGAGGGGATCCAGGGCTCGAAATAAGATTCCCTTTTGGGTTCGATCCGGACGGCCAGCTCCGGACGGCCAATGATTCTTTTAATCAAGGCGAGAGGCGTGAGGACGAGGAAGAAAACCAGGATCAAGACAAATCCAAAAGTGATGCGGCCCATGACTCGGGAAACTTTAAGAATCCCTTCATAGAGGGGCCTCAGCCTCGGAGAAAAAACGACGATTAGGACGGCGAAAGCGACGGCGACCCCGATCGAGCTTGTATTCAAGCCGCCGAAAACGAGCTTGCGTCGAATGACAAAAAAATAGAAGAGCAGCCCCTCGAGAACTAGAAAAAACGTCATCGTCGAACGGATTTTTTTGTCGCTTCTCATGACTTAATCCGGGGGAAAGCTCTGAATCCAGGATCTATCGACCATCTTTCGGTCCTCGTCCCGTTTTTCCACTAAAAACTTCTCCAGAAGAAGGCAGTCCATATTCGTATTCTGAAAGCATCGCAGTGCATCCTGAGGAGACTGGACGATGGGTTCGCCCCGAACGTTGAACGATGTGTTGATGACGACGGGACAACCCGTTCGCTCATAAAAGGCGCGAAGGATCCCATAAAAAAACGGGTTGTCCTCCTCGACGACGCTGTGAATCCTCGCCGTATAATCCACATGGGTGACGGCCGGCACGGTCGATTTGGGGATATCCAGCTTGTCCAAGCCCACAGCCGCTTCGACCGCCCCCGAAGCACCCCGCCTTTGGGATTCGGCGAGGGCATAAACGAACAGCATGTAGCGGGAAGGTCGGTCGGAATCGAAGTAATCACCGACTTTTTCCTCCAAGACGGCGGGCGCGAAAGGCCGGAACGACTCCCTGAATTTAATGGCCACATTCATCACCCGTTGCATATCGACCGATCGGGCATCCCCGATAATGCTCCTGTGTCCAAGAGCCCGGGGACCATATTCCATCCGGCCGCCGAAAAGTCCGACGATTTTCTGGTTGTCCACCAGCTCGGCGATGGCCCCGGGAATCTCTTCGGCTTTCAGCTCGCGGTAAGAGATTTTTCGTTCATCTAAAAAACTCCGGATTTCCGTATCGGAGTAGGCGGAACCGAGGAAGGAGCCCTGCTGGGCGTCATGAAACCCGTCCACGGTGCGGGGATTGCGGCCATGTTGATACCAGACATAGAGAGCCGCCCCCAGCGCCCCGCCCGCATCCCCGGCGGCGGGCTGGATCCAGATATTCTTATAAATCCGCTCCCTCAGGATCTTGCCGTTCGCCACGCAATTAAGGGCCACGCCCCCAGCCAGGACAAGGTTGTCTCCTCCGTACTCTTGGTGGGCGGCCAGCACGATTTTAGCCACGGTCTCTTCCAAGACGACCTGGATCGACGCCGCCATGTCCATATCAAGCTCCCGGAGGGGGGATTCTGGACGACGCGGCTTGGCGCCGAAGAGCGTATCGAACTTCCGTCCGGTCATCGTCAAGCCGATATGGTAGTTAAAATATTCCAGGTTGAGCCTGAACGACCCGTCTTCTTTGACGTCGATAAGGCGGTCGTAGATCAGGGGGACATACTTGGGCTTCCCATAGGGGGCCAGGCCCATGAGCTTGTATTCGCCCGAATTAACTCGAAAGCCGGCGAAATAAGTGAAAGCCGAATAAAGAAGCCCGAGCGAATGAGGATACCGAATGGCTTTCTTGAGATCGATCTCGTTTCCGCTGCCCCGGCCTATGGTCAGAGTATCCCATTCCCCCACCCCGTCGATGGTCAGGATGGTCGCTTCCGCAAAGGGCGACGGGAAAAAAGCCGAGGCGGCATGAGCTTCGTGATGCTTGACGAAAAGGATGTTTTCAATCCCGGTCTCTTCGACGATCTGTTGCCTCATGAAGAGCTTCTTCTTGAGCCAGACCGGCATGGCTTGGAGAAAGCTTCGGATGCCCCGGGGGGCAAACTGGGCATAAGTTGAGAATAAGCGGTCGAACTTGAGCAGCGGCTTTTCATAGAACACGACGCAATCAATGTCACGCGGGGAAAGGCCGGTCGTGGCCAAGCCGCTTTTCAATGCCAGGCTCGGGAAGGAAGCATCATGTTTCTTCCGCGAGAACCGCTCCTCCTGGGCCGCAAAGAGGATTTCGCCGTTCCGGACGATGGCCACGGCACTATCGTGGTAGAAGGCGGAAAGGCCAAGAATGATCATTCTAGAGAGCCCCCATCACGAACCGGCTTGGGGTGGTTGTCATATTATGTACGAGTACGGGGAATTGACATTTCATCCGCCTTGAATTAGAAGAACGTTTGTCTTAGATTTCCAGTTGAACAGAATGTGGAAAAGCATTTTATCAAAGTTGGCGGTCCTAGGCGAGCTGTTCTCGTTTCTATGGAAGAATAAGCGTTGGTGGATCATCCCGGTCGTCGTGCTGCTGCTCGTCTTCGCGATCATCTTCGTTATCGCCGAGAGCTCGGCACTGGGGCCGTTCATCTACCCGCTCATCTGAAGAAATTCGCGCCGGCTTCGATGAGGTTCATGGTCCGTACCGGCGCTCCAACCGCTGAAGTCAAAGATCTCAGGGGATTCTCGTCGGCAAAGGATCCAAGAATCGAAGAATGGCCTCCGCGGCCAGCGAATGGGCCCGCTCGTTAGGATGGGAATCGTGCCGGTTCACGACGAGCGAAGACGCCTTCTGGAGCTTGAATAATCCGGAAAGATCGAGATGGGCGACGCCCAGGTCCCGCCAGAACGCGTCGAGCGAGGCATGAGCGGCGGCATAAGGATCTCCTGCTTTCTGATCCTGGAGGAAAGGGAAAGTCACTGAAACCAATCTCCCACCTTGAGCCTGAATAAAGCTGTTGAAAAGGCGAAAACGTTCTTTTTGTTTTTCCCAGAGCGGTCCGGAGTAAGCGGCGCCGACGAAACGATAATAATTCGCGATGTCGGGGTCATGGGCCGCCTTCCAACGATAATAGAGCATATTGATCAGGTAGCTATGCTTGATGAGGAATCCCGGCTTCGGACCGCCATAGATCCTTCCGAGAATCGCCTGCCATTCGGGCACGATATCCGCGATATCATTGAGATTGTAGACGAGGACGACGACATCGAGCCCGTAGTTGTTGCGCTGTACGAGGTTTTGCAGCATGGCCAGCTCTTCGCCCGTATCCCACCCATTCGAGGCGAAGACATGGACCTCCCAAGCCGGCTTCTCCCGCCGAACGATGTTGGCGAAGCGATGCTCGACGTCCTTGATGCCGTGTCCAGCCGTGAAGGAATCTCCCACGAACGTAATCCGCCGCAGGCCGGGACGCAGAGGCGCGACATAGCGTTCCAGCGAATCGCGCACGCCGGATTTATTGAATTGGTAGTATCGTCCGAACCAATCCGCCGTGGTCCTGGTCAAGCCGAATGACTCCGTGGTGTCATAAAAGAAGCGGAAATAGACCTCTCCGCCCAACAAGGCAAGAGATAAAACCATTAGGAGAACAAGAGCGTTTCCGACGACCAGCCGACGCCCGGAGGCCCCGGAACCCGATCGCCGGGCCTTGCGGCGAAAGAATGCCATCAAGAGAACGGCATCAACCAGCGGCAGGGCGATGAAGACGGCGAGAAGAATTCGATCTTGCATGCGGATATCCTGATCATCGGGCTTCGTTCCTTCTCGGAAGCCCTCGTTTCGGTATCATCGGATGAATGGAAAAACCAAAATCATTAGAGACGAATGCCTTGGACATGTCAAGCCGCAACCATCATCCTAAGCCCGAGCAGAATCGCGGGATTGTCTATGGAGATTGTGCTAAAATCATCAAAAATTAGTGAGCCGAACATGGGACAACCTTCACGCCGCGTTTGGAAACGGCCCCTTTTCCTGATGACCGTCATCGCCGCGTTGATCGCGGTGGTTTTCCTCCAGACGGCGGGTTTTCCGTTCATCCCTTTCGACGACAACGAGTATATTACTCAAAATTCGCAGGTCATGGAGGGATTGTCGTTGCGCGGGCTGAAATGGGCTTTGATCACGTCCCATGCCTCGAACTGGCACCCGTTAACCTGGGCTTCCCATATGATCGATGTTGAGCTGTTCGGGTTGAACGCGGGTCGCCATCATCTGGTTAATATCCTGATCCATCTCTTGACCGCTTGCCTGCTGTTCATCTTTTTATTTCGGGCGACCCGAGAACCGGAAAAGAGCTTTTTCGTCGCGGCCATATTCGCCGTCCATCCCCTCCATGTGGAATCCGTCGCTTGGATTTCCGAGCGCAAGGACTTGCTCTGCGGGTTGTTTTTCATGCTGGCGCTGCTCGCCTATATTTCTTATGCGCAAAAGCCCGGCGGCAAGAGCAAATCGCTCGTGCTCGCGGCCATGGCGGCGTCGTTGATGTCGAAGCCGATGGCCGTCACGCTGCCCTTTATCTTCCTGCTTCTCGATATCTGGCCTCTTGGGCGATGGCACTTCGGAGCCCGGAGCGGTTTTGACGGGCATAAGACGAGGAAGCGGCTGCTCCTGGAAAAAATCCCGTTCCTAGCCCTTTCTCTAGCGGCCTCTGGGATTGCCGTTCTGGCCCAGAGCGGCGGCCGGGCTATGGGGGAAGCCGGCGTTTACCCGCTCTGGATTCGGTTCCAGAACGGCCTTCTGTCGACGGGTAAATATTTATGGCGGGCCGTTTTTCCGTTTGGGCTTGTCGGTTTTCTACCCCTATCCGCGGTCGTTTCCTTGGCCGAGCCTTTTACTTTCGGCCGCGATCCTATCGGCCGTCACGATCCTGGCTTTTTCCATGCGCCGTCGTCACCCGTTTCTTCTCACGGGTTGGTTGTGGTACCTGGTCATGCTGGTTCCCGTCATTGGGATCTTCCAGGTCGGCCGGCAAGCCATGGCCGATCGCTACATGTATCTACCGCTTATCGGGCTCCTGATCATAACGGCGTGGGGATTGCCCGCCCTATTCAAGAGCCTTTTCCCAAAACGGTCCAGCTTCCTCACAAAGACGGCGCTGACGGCGTTGGGCCTCTCGATTGTGCTCTTCGCGGGAGTCGCCGCCCGGAGCCAAACGACGCATTGGAAGGATGGCATCACTCTATTTCAGCACGCATTGGCGGTCACAAACGAAAATGGAGTCATGCACTCAAAGTTGGCCCTGGCTTATCTGGATGCCGGTCGGGATGCGGATGCGATTGCCCAATATTATGAGTCTCTCCGTATCGATCCTGCCTCGTACGAGGCTCATAATAATTTGGGAAATCTGCTTCTGAGGGCAGGCCGAGTGGAAGAAGCGGCGGATTACTTGGCCAAGGCCGCAGCATTGGGCCCAAGCTTCCCCGAGCCGAAAAACAACCTCGGTGTAGCCTTAAACCGCCTCGGCCGTACGCTCGAGGCCGAAATGCAGTTCCGTAATGCCTTGAGCCTAAGGGAAGAATACCCCGAGGCCCATCACAACCTCGCCGCTCTTTACGCTAAAGCGGGGAAGATCGACGACGCCATCCGGCATGATGCCAGAGCCGTCGAACTGAGGCCGGACTTCGCCGAAGCCCATCGAAACCTGGCCGTATCGCTGTTTTATAAAGGCGATTATCGCCGGGCCATGGCTGAAGCCGAAAGATGTTTACAATACGGTGGCACCGTGCCTTCCACATTCCTTGAAGCTTTGCGAGAAAAGCTGGATCGCTAAAAGTCTTCCAGCCGGCGCGGACCAGAATGGTCGTAATTAAAACTCCGCCTCCATCCCAAGATGTTGTCTTGAAACGTCCTCTGCGATCGACTCATCGCGCTGGAATAGAGCCCAAAGAGGCTTAAGTTCTCACCC
>CAWDOL010000014.1:0-629408 GCA_963803915.1 Candidatus Aminicenantota bacterium
TCATCTTATATAGGGTCTGCTGGAAAATACCCTAACTCCTTGTATTCTATTGACAACAATATAAATATGTGGCACCTGGCGACCTCTTGAATGCCATTCAAGCGATCGAAAACCCTATGAATTTTCAGCTATCGGCAGAACTTCATTTTTTGGGGTCGGCTCTCTTCGGCCCTACTTCTCAATTCGCCGGATTCGCATAACGAAATCCGGGCGTTCCCGGCCCAGGCGTTGATCGCATAGTCGATGCTGTTGCCTTCGGCGCCAGCATTTTTTCCACGTTCGGCGCGAAATCGGAACCACCCGGGCCTTTGTCCGCATAACTGATACCGGAAGGACCCGACCGTCCCCCCCGATCGGCTCGGGTTGCCCCCGGGCTACCAGCCGCCCAAGGATGATCTCCGCCCCTCATCGGCCCACTGGCGATCCAGTGCGGAGTTGTGCCCAGATTCGCCCATGCTTCGTTCGCGGAGTATCGGACCCACACCCCGCCTTGCGATGGCCAAACGCCCAACAGGTCATCTGTGCCGTCCCCATCCAGATCACCTGAGCCGATCATTGTGGCCGGTGTGGCCAGTATCGCCCAAACGCCCGTCGTCGAATTGCGCCAAAAGACACCTTGCCCCGCCCAAGTCCCCAACAGCTCGGGATAGCCGTCGCCGTTCATGTCGCCCCGTCCCGATCCAATCCGCCGTAGTCGCCAGCAAATCCCATTCGCCCGTCAGAGAATATTTCACCCATACACCGCCTTGCGACGGCCGATCCCGATCAGGTCGGCCTTACCATCATGATCGAGATCACCCGCGGCAATTTGAGTCGCCGAAGTCGCCAACTGCGTCCAATCGCCGGTCGTATTATTCCTCCAGTAGACGCCCTGGCCTAGCCACGAGCCCACAAGTTCATCGCCGCCGTCCCCGTTCATGTCGGCGGCCGCGATCCAGGAATCGGCGGTGGCGGCCGATTGCGTCCAAGCCTTGTTCGTCGACCTGTAAGACCATACGCCCCCTTGACCGGGCCATATTCCCATGAGGTCGCCCGTTTTGTCTCCATCTATGTCTCCAACAGCGATCTCCGTGGCCGGCGTAGCGATCGGAGTGAACAGACCGGAATCACTATTGCGGATATAGACGCCTTGCCCATCCCATGTTCCGACCAAATCATCTTTTTGTCCAGTAGGGTTGGCCGTGTAGTTGGTCGTCTGGTTGGAAATGACGTTCGTATACGTCGTCGATGGCGGCGTGAACTTATAACCCGCCAGCGTCGGCGTCGCCGTCCCCGACCAGCCGGAGCTCACCGTCGCCGTGTACTGGCCCTGGGCGTTCGTCGGAGGATTCCCGGCAACCCGGTCATCACTACGTTCGCCAGCGGGTTCCCGCCCGTAGTCACCGTCCCCGTGATCGTTAGGGGTACGATCGTCGCCGAATAATTCGTCGTCTGATCCGAGGTCACGTTCGCATACGCCGTCGACGGTGGCGTGAACGTATATCCCGCCAACGTCGGCGTCGCCGTCCCTGACCAGCCGTAGTTCACCGTGGCCGTGTACTGGCCCTGGGCGTTTGTCGCCGGATTCCCCGGCAGGCCGTTCAGCACAACTCCGGATAGCGGATTCCCTCCGAGGTCACGGTTCCGCTGATGGAATATCCGACTATCGATGCATTGTAATTCTGATTTTCTTGATCTTCTTTAATATAAAAATGCGTACGGCTTTCAGGCGAAAATGCGTACCCTGACTTCACAGGCACTGCATCGCTCGTCCATCCATAATCGACGAGTTTCTTATAATTGCCATTTGAATCCGTATACGCGCCTGGAAGCCCATTAAGAATTACGCCGGAAAGACCTTGACCATTGAAGCTCACATTTCCGGAAATCAAGTATTGATCTGGAGGGCCGGAAAACACGCCTTCCTCGACGGAAGTGAGATTATTGTTCGAATCCGTTCCTCCAATGACGTATATTCGCTCATTGACGAGCGCCGAGACATGCCCTATCCGCGGGGTAATCAAAGAATTTCTCGGTCTCCAAGCGTTCGAATCAGGATAATAGGCTTCGACGGCTCCCGAAGCGTCTACGAACCTTCCGCCTATCACATACAAACGACCGTTCAGAGAAACGGCGGAAGCTAATTGTCTGGAAGTTGGATGATCGAATTTGATCGATGGCGCTGTCCAAGTGTCATTAGCGGTGTTGTATATCTCCAACATGTCCCAGACCAAGGTGTCCGCCATAGACAAAAATCAGCTTATTGATTGCAGTCGCCGCGGAGAATCCTCTCCCTGTCGGCATGTCCGATTTTCGCGTCCAGACATTCGTGAAAGGATTATATTCCTCAACTATCGCAAACCCTGTGTCAAACCCGCCGAGGACATATATTTTCTCATCAACAGTCAAAACAGAGGCCCCTGTGCGCGGATTCGGCATTGTAGAAAGAAACGACCATTTATCGGTAGTGGGATCATATACGAATACCGAATTAGAAGGCGGACCCATGGCATAGATCTTGTTATTAATACTAACGGCCCCACCTTCATCGATGCCGTTCATAGGAAGATCTGCTTTTCTTGTCCACATATCGGATATGGGGTTGTAAGCATAGACGGTGAGACGGGAATTCCCACCGATAACATAAATAATCCCGTCCACTACCGCGCATGCCGCGTTTATTTTACCAACGGGTATCGGCGACTTATTCGTCCAGTCTAAATATCTCCCCTCAACTGACTCTGATTGCTGGAAAATAGTTACCAGGATGGGACTTCCTGCTGCGCCAGATGCGGTAACCATGATTGTACCGGTCCTGGAATACGACTCAACGTTTTTCGTATATGCGGCCGTTATGATTCCACCATTTGTTCCTGATGTACCAGACTGAATTGACAGCCACGAAGAACCCGATACGACCTCAGCCATCCAATTCATCGTCCCTGTCCCGATATTGGAAACCAGGAATGTCGTCGTTCCAGCAGAAGGATAAAACGAACAGTATTCCGGAGTGACCTTCAAGATCCCGGCCGGTGTCGTTCCCGCCTGTGTCACCGTGACGTCTTTGGGGCTTCCCGTCGCTCCCGTCGCGGTTATCCGTATCGTGCCCGTTCGGCTAGCACCCGTGGTATTCGCATTGAAGGCCGCAGTGATCGTCCCGCTGTTCGTTCCGGACGAACCCGATTGTATAGACAACCAGGAAGATCCCGAGACTACAGCCGCCGTCCAACTCATCGTCCCGGTTCCCGTGTTGTAGACGTCGAAGGTGGCCGCACTAGAAGTAGAAGCTACGCCTCGGTCGACAGGTGATACCGAGAGCACCGGCTGGGTTGCTGTCCCCGCCTGTGTCACCGTGACATCTTTGGGACTTCCTGTCGCTCCCGTCGCGGTTATCCGTATCGTGCCCGTTCGGCTAGCACTCATGGTATTTGTACTGAAGGCCGCCGTGATCGTCCCGCTATTCGTACCGGATGAACCGGATTGTATGGACAGCCAGGCAGACCCCGAGACTACGGCCGCCGTCCAACTCATCGTCCCGGTTCCCGTGTTGGAGACGTCGAAGGTGGTCGTACTAGAAGTAAAAGCTACGCCTCGGTCGACAGGTGATACCGAGAGCACCGGCTGGGTTGCTGTCCCCGCCTGTGTCACCGTGACATCTTTGGGGCTTCCCGTTGCTCCCGTCGCGGTTACTCGGATAGTCCCCGTTCTGGACGCACCCGTGGTATTTGTACTGAAGGCCGCCGTTATCGTCCCACTATTCGTACCGGATGAACCGGATTGTATGGACAGCCAGGAAGATCCCGAGACCACCGCCGCCGTCCAACTCATCGTCCCGGTTCCCGTGTTGTAGACGTCGAAGGTGGCCGCACTAGAAGTAGAAGCTACGCCTCGGTCGACAGGTGATACCGAGAGCACCGGCTGGGTTGCTGTCCCCGCCTGTGTCACCGTGACATCTTTGGGACTTCCTGTCGCTCCCGTCGCGGTTATTCGTATCGTGCCCGTTCGGCTAGCACTCATGGTATTTGTACTGAAGGCCGCCGTTATCATCCCGCTGTTCGTCCCAGACGAGCCCGATTGTATGGACAACCAGGAAGATCCCGAGACCACGGCCGCCGTCCAGCTCATCGTCCCCGTCCCCGTGTTGGACACACTAAATGTCGTCGCCCCAGAGGAGGAAGCGACTGATCGGCTTATGGGATTCACCGCGAGGACTGGCGCGGGCGCTTTAACCGCCACTGAATAACAACTGACAGCCCATCCTTGATGATCTCCGTAGAAGTTAGCTGTAGGTGTATTTACATAAGCATTCTTAAAACCCATCTCCGATCGGACATATATTTCAAACGATCCCACTTGTTGGGGCTTAACTCGAATTGTTATCGATTTTCGGGTTGTCTCCATTACTCCATGATGGATACGCCATTTCGACCATCGAGAACCTCGCAGGAATCTGATAGCCATCTTTGTGCCAAATATAATCGCCTTTAGCGAACTCCTTATATGTAGTTCCACTTGATTTCGAATACAGTTCAACGTATTGGTCGTCATCGCTCGCGGTCATACTTGGAAACGAAATAGTGATATACCCCTCATCTGCCGTAGCGCCAAGGTTTTCTGATGATACACTTACTTCAATATAATCGCCCTTGTTTATTGCGGATGGAACATTGACGCTTTTAATACTCGGTTCAGGCATAACGTTAGACGGAATAATGGGACATACGGCCGCTTGGTAAAGCGAATACTCTATTAAAGGTGTATTATCTTGCAGATAATAGTAGCCGTCATCAATCCCACCCCATCCCCAATTAATGTAAAAGTAATCATTATTTTGATACCCGGATATTACAAATGCATGCCCACCTAATTTCCATATACTTTCTTCTTCGTCATAAACCCATTTGGCTCCGCTATAATAAACCGGTCTACCGTTACCAAGTTCCCCCCTGAGCATAGCATCCCAAGAGGCGTCCGAAGGAAATCCGGATTTTTCTTTGTATGCGACAGCACGACTATATCTGAAGTAATCTTTTAGCGCTTTCGGTACATCCTCCGAAAATGCACCCGAGCTTTTCGGTCCATAGTCCATGCTTACCGAAACACCGCAGTGGAAAAGGAGCCGTGGAATTTCGAATTTGTCTTGGGATATTTTTAGGGAATTCGACATTTTTTCCCATATGTATGCGGTCCCACCGAAATTTGCAAACAGATATCCATAAGATGAAGAAGTGTAACCGAAAGAAGCCCTTTCCGATTGTGGGATAATTCCATTTTTTCATAATTTGGCCCATAGCGGTAGCAACACACCCCGCCCAAACATGGTATCCTGGGCCTTGACTGTCTATGGGACATTGTTCGTTATATCCAGAGCCTTGGTTCCACATCATGAGAAATTAAGTTGTCAACGCTTTCATTTGTTAATGAAATCAGTTCTTTTAATGATTCAATTGATATTTCAGCTTTCGTTTTATTCAGTATCAACCGATCCCACAGATCCTTATTCTTAATGGACACGCCCGGTATGCTTTTTTTTATATACGATATTTCTTTCTTTCTATAATCCATCCAATCAATAAATGCGGGAGAATGATTGGATGGAGAGTAAGATTGGTTTAACGAATATCCTATTACTGGATGAACGGCGTCATCAGCGGAAATTATGATATATCCTTTCGGATCTATGCTGAAAATGTATACTAAAGGAATACCCTTTTCATCATCAGTGATCACATCCTTGATCTTAGCCGATATCGGGCCCAGGGTGCCTAAATTCTTAAACCAATTTGTCGCTACAATCTTTGCTGTGTCAATAGATACGAACTCAGCCCACCCCACTGCGCAAAAGGATAATATTATGAATACTATTAATGAAATTATTTTTATTCTTATTCTGATTCCACTACAAAACAGTACATTCTCTCTATTATAGCGATACATGGCGGAACCTCGCTTCCTTCGGCTAGTCTGTAGATTAATTATGCTAAACTGCCCGAAACTATTTTCATAACAAAAAAGAAAAAGTAACAGACCTCAACAAAAAAACTCATTTTCGCAAATAATCCCCTTTTTAGACAACCCACCATCTTTTTACAATACCTCCAATAAAGACTGCCAAGTTCTAACCCGCTCCGCATTTCAAATCTGTTTTATCAGCAACTATTTAAAACGCAAGAAAAACTAATTGTTGTAATTGATTTAGAATCAGACTTAACCGGTCTAGTAGGACCGCTCATTGAACTAATGAAAACCCGTATGGCAGCAATATTCTTCTTTCGGCTGATCATTGAACCCACACTATTTTGACGTCATTAACTTAAGATTTTTCCCATTATCGTCCCATTTCTATCAATCCGACTTGTTTTTTCTTTTTTATTGATATAACTTTATTAAAATCTGCTTTCCGGGGGAGCCGCCATGCTCAAATCCAGAACAATAAAAATGACGATATTCATTGCCTTTATTCGCTACCTCTTCTTTTATCCTCTCCCAAGCCAGAATTTCCCTCCCCTCTCCCTATATCTTTGACCTACTCTCCCCCAGGAGGCCGCCATGCCGAAGTCCCATGCCTATAAGAAGACGCTCATTACGGCTGTTTTTCTCACTTTGGCCCCCCTTCTTCTCTCTCAGGTCGCTTTCCGCCGGTCCGAGGCCTTCTTCGGCCTCCACTTCGACCTCCATCCGAATGAATCGGATACGGCCCTCGGAGCCGACGTGACTGAGGACATGGTCGGCCGATTGCTGCTCCGTGTCAAGCCCGACTACGTCCAATATGACTGCAAGGGCCACGCCGGCTGGGCGGGATTTCCCACCAAGGTGGGCTGGGCCGCCCCGGGCATCAAGAGCGACAGCCTGGCCGTCTGGCGCAAGATGACCAGGCAGGCGGGAGCCGGCCTCTTTATCCACTACTCCGGCGTCTGGGACAACCAGGCCATCGCCCATCACCCCGAGTGGGCCCGGATCGACGCCCAGGGCAAGCCCGACCCCAACAACACCAGCGTCTTCGGGGGCTACAAGGACGGGCTGCTCATCCCCCAGCTCAAGGAGGTCGTGGCGGCTTATGATTTGGATGGTTTGTGGGTGGACGGGGAATGCTGGGCGGCCCAGTTCGACTACTCCCCCGCCGCGGTGGAGGCCTGGAAGAAGGAAACAGGAAAGGCCGCACCCAAGGACCGGACGAGCCCCGACTGGCTGGAATGGAAGATGTTCCACCGCCGGGCCTTCGAGCGCTATCTCGCGGCCTGGGTCGACGCCCTGCACGCCTTCAGGCCCGGGCTGCAGATCACGAGCAATTGGATGTACTCGAGCTTCGCGCCCAAGCCCGTGGAGGCCAAGCTGGACTACCTCTCGGGTGATTACTCGCCGTCCCTATCGGTAGATCGCGCCCGGGTGGAAGCCCGCTATCTCGCCTCCACCGGGATGCCCTGGGACCTCATGGCCTGGGGCTTCGACAAGGGCCAGGGCCTGGGCTGGACGATCAAGCCCGCCACCCAGCTGATGCAGGAGGCGGCCGTGGTCTTGATGCAGGGCGGGGGCTTTCAGGTCTACCACACGCCCACGCGGACGGGCTTTATCCACGAGGCCATCGTGGACCAGCTCGGGCAGGTGGCCGACTTCTGCCGGGCCAGGCAGAGCGTGAGCTTTAAAAGCAAAACCGTGCCCCAGGTGGCGCTCCTCAATTCCTCGGAGTCCTACTGGGACGCCTCGGACCGCGTCTTCGCCGCCGGGGCCGAGCTCGTCGGGCTCGAGGGGGCCCTCCATGCGCTGTTGGAGCTGGGATACTCCGTGGACATCCTGGCCGAGCACCAGCTCGAGCCTCGGATGGGCGAGTTCCCCCTGATCGTGGTCCCCGATGCGCACAAGCTGGCCGGGCCGTTCAGAGACAAGCTCCTGGCCTACGTCAGGGATGGAGGCAGCCTCTTCCTCATGGGCGAGAGAAGCGCGCGGCTGTTCAAGGCCGAGCTGGGCGTTGAATTCAAGGGCGAGCCCAGGAAGATGGGCGCTGAGCTGGCGACGGCCATAGGCCCCGTCAATGCGGACGGCATCTGGCAGGATGTGGCTCTGACCACGGCCAAGCCTTTGGGGGATCGCCACCCGACGCGGGACACGAGGCAGGATGCGATGCCCGCGGCCTCGATCGCGGCGTATGGCAAGGGCAAGATAGCGGCGGCCTACGGCCCGCTGCCCGACGTCTTCTTCCGCAGCCATGCGCCCGGGCTGAGGGCGTTCATCGGCGAGGCGGTGCAGGCGCTGTTCCCCGAGCCCAAGGTTAAGATTATCGGGCCGCCGGTGTTCGACGTCGCGCTAAGAACCACGGCCGACGGGAGGCTGAGCGTGCATCTGCTCAACCGGGCCGGGCTGCCGCTGCCCGATCGCTTCAACTTCTCCGACTACATCCCGGCCGTGGGGCCGATCACGGTGGAGATCCGGATGGAGCAAGAAGCCCGGGCGGATCGTGCTGGCCCCCGAGGAATCTCGAGCTCAAGTGGGAATGGAAGGACGGCGTGGCCAGGGTCGAGGTGCCGAGGGTGGAGATCCACAGCGTAGTTGTGGTGGAGTGATATGGCGCGAAAAGCCGCGGGGGCGGGTTGCCCCGCCCCCGCTGGTGATTACTTCTTCAGGTCGCGGATCAGGGAAGCGATCTCCACCAGATTAATGAACTCGGCCCGGTAGCCGAAGGCGTCCTTGCCGCGGGCGCCCTTGGCCAGGTCCAGGGCCTGCGCCAGGTCGGCTTGGCCCTTGAACTCGGAGTCGCGCAGCACCATCCCGAAGGCCGCCACGGCGGCCGAGAAGCGGAAGTCGTCCGAGGTCTTGTCCAGCGCCACGGCGGCGTCGACGAGGGGCCGCTCGACGAGCTTGCTGACCGACCCGTCCGGGTCCTTGTAGCGAAGCTTGACCGTCAGCATCTCCTTGGAGCGGAACGCCTCGGGGCTGATCTTCGTCGTCTGGTACTTCAGCGGGTCGACGCCGCGGACGTCCTCCTTCGAGCCGAAGGGGACGATCTCGTAGAGGGCGGTCACGGTGTGGCCCGAGCCGAGCTCGCCGGCGTCCTTCTTGTCGTCGGCAAAGTCCTCCTTGGCCAGGAGGCGGGTCTCGTACCCGATCAGGCGATAGGCCTTGACCTTGGCCGGGTTGAACTCGACTTGGATCTTGACGTCCTTGGCGATCGTAAAGAGGGTCCCGCGCAGGTCGTTGACGAACACTTTCTTGGCCTCGAGAAGGCCGTCGATGTAGTAGTAGTTGCCGTTGCCCTTGTCGGCCAGCTGCTCCATCCGGCCGTCCTTGTAGTTGCCCATGCCGAAGCCCAGGATGGTCAGGAAGATGCCCTGCTCGCGCTTCTCCTCGATCATCCGGACCAGCGCGCCCGTGTCGGAGACGCCGATGTTGAAATCGCCGTCGGTGGCCAGGATGATGCGGTTGTTGCCGTTCTTGAGGAAGCTCTCGGAGGCGGCCTTGTAGGCCAGCTGGATGCCGGCGCCGCCGGCGGTCGAGCCGCCGGCCCGGAGCTTGTCGATGGCCTCGAGGATGATGTCCTTCTTGGAGCCCGGGGTGGCCGGCAGCACCAGGCCCGCGGCGCCGGCGTAGACGGCGATCGAGATCCGGTCCTCGGCCGAGAGCTGGTGGACCAGAAGCTTGAAGGCGGCCTTCAGCAGGGGGAGCTTCTCCGGAGAGTCCATCGAGCCGGAGACGTCGAGGAGAAAGACCAGATTGCTGGGCGGGACGGTGTCGAGCACCTTGCCCTGCAGCCCGATATGGACCAGCTTGTGGGCGGGATTCCAGGGCGCCGCGGAGACTTCCGTGATGAGGGAGAAGGGGTGTTCGCCGCGCGGCTGGGGATAGTCGTAGTCGAAGTAGTTGATCATCTCCTCGACCCGCACGGCGTCTTTGGGCGGCCACTGGTTCTGCTTGAGGAAGCGGCGGATGTTGGCGTAGGACGCGGTATCGACATCGATCGAGAAGGTGGACAGCGGGTTGTTCAAGGCGTCCATGTAGGCGTTGTCGGTGATCCGGCCGTATTCCTCGGTGTTGAAGTCGGGCCGTTCGCCGCTGGTAGCGGGCCGTCGCGGGCGAGACGCCGCCCATGACCCCGCCGACCACTCCGCCCGCCACTCCCCCGGCGGGCGCCATGGCGACCTTGGCCATGGAGTCTTTCTCTTCCCTGAGCACCGGGATGTTGTCGACCAGGGTGGTTTGGATATCGAGCTTGACCGTCCGGCCTTCCTCGAGCTTGACGGAGCGACGGACGAAGACGATCTTGCCCCGCCACTCGGCGATGACGGTATAGACGCCGGGCGGAAGGGCTTTGATCGTGAAGGCGCCGTTTTTGTCCGACACGGCCTTGCCCTCGTTTTGGCCTTTGCGGCCGGACTCGAGCACGGCCGTGACCGTCACGCCTGCAAGGGGGACCCCCAAGGAATCGGTGACGACGCCCGTGAGGGTCGCCCCGGAGGCCGCCGCCGCGGTCGCGGGCCCCGAGAGGGGGACCGACACCAATACCCAGGCCAGAATCGCCGCGCTCAAGATTAGCTTTTTCATGTTGGCTCCTTTCTTCACTTCTCATACCATTCTACGCCCGGATTATTCCCGCGGATGCATGTAAGTTGCAGATTTTACAATCATTTTACGATTGAGGTGGGAAAACGGCCTTCGGCCGCCGCAAGGACGGGCGCATCGTCTTCGTCGGTGCCACGAGGGATGCGATGTTCAAGGGGGAAGGCTGGAGGCGCTCGGGATGGAACTCCACGAAGCCGTTATCGCTCTGTGACTTTTTTAAAGTGACAGTTTAAATCCGTCATTCCGATTCGCAGCCTGGCGACATTCCGCCGCTTTCTCGCCTTGGCGGCCAGGGCCGATGGCTCTGATCCTTCCTTCAGGGTGTACCGGCGCGGGTTGTGCGGGGCAAAAGTAACCACTAGGCCACGATTTTTAAATGGTGCGGCGGGGCAGTGAAATAGGCCGGTTGTGTATCGGAGGAACGGATTCGTCAGATGACGAACCCGCTCCTCCGCAATCGACGGCCACGGCGACGGCTAGAAGCCCTTGGATCTAACCAAGGGCCGCAGCGATTTTGCTTACAAGATCACGTCAGGTTAACGGGGCTGGATCACCAGTTTCCGAGTCCGGCCCTAATCGGAGATTTGAAAAGCAGCCCATGATCTCCATAGCAGGGGTCATTCGAGACCTCTTGGATGGTGATGAACTCTCCCCAGATATCCGGCCCGATCATCTCGTTCTTGGCGGTATACCAAATGCCATCAACCAAGACAGCATCCGCCGGAGCGGCCACGATCTTGACGAAGTAATTCCAATGGCATTCTTTCCCGTCATCGCCAATATAGGTTCCGGACATATGATTGGTTTCCAAGCGCCGGATCCGATATAGCTCGGAAATCCGAAATGACGGTCCAATTTTCCATCCTTGTCGCAATCCATGTTGGATAGCCAGGCATCGTTCCATTTCATGGAAACCATTGTATCCCGGTATGGCCAAGCCCAATGAGACGCTGCGCTTGGATTAGCGGCTAGATAGGCCGCGCTATCGCCCTCATAGGGAGGCAGGCCGGCCGCGCCAAAGTAGGCATTGCAATAATACCCATTGAATAGATGCGCCTGGTAGTTATAACCGAAGATGTCGAATCCCGTTTTAAGCGGCTGCACGCCATACAAGAAATGGCCGATCGAATAGAGCAAGCTGCCGCTCTGAATCGTCGTACACTTCACCTTCTGCGGAGTGGCCGTCCCGCTGGGCAGGACCAGCGCGAACATCAAAGCCAAGATCGCCAAACCTACTTTCATTGCTTTCATCTGAGACTCCTCCTTAAGGATTCACGAATTGCTATATGGCAGATAATCCCCCTACCATGAATCATAATCGCGCTGGTTCCCACCCCCTTTCTCGGTCGGAGACACGACGGCCTCGAAACAGCTTAAAACTTGAAAATCCCCCAAAAACGAAAACAAATAGGATTAGATTAATATTCCACCGAAATCAGGTTGTCAAGGCTTTTTAGGTTTTTTTTGGGGATTTGTCTGCTGTTGTCTAAATCCTTAGGGACGGAGGGTATACAAACTCAACATTATGCTAATTCTGAACTAGCTTTTGTCGTTCGCCAATCTTCTTACCCCTCCTCCGACTCAGTTATTTAGGCCGGATGAGCCGAGCAAGGAAAGAGAACAAGACGGAACGATCTGCGGACGAGGAAGAAAGCTCACCTCCCTCAACAGATCTCAGCGGAACCGCAACCATAAGCATGGAGAGTTGTACGTTAAGGCGCTTTTTGATATGACTCTCCCTGACAATCTGGATAGAGTGATGAACCAAGAAACGCGTAACGATATCCTCCGCTCCTGGAAAGAGATTGCCGCCTATCTGGGCTGTGACGTGCGGACTTGCCAACGGTGGGCCGACGGGTCCGGCTTGCCGGTCTTCAAGCTCGGCCCGAGAGAGGCCGTGTTCACGCCAAGAAGGATGAGCTCGACCGTTGGATCGCTGAAAAGAGCGACTGACAACAAACCGAAGGTTCCGGCAGATATTCCGAAAATCGAACCTGCCAAGGCTCGGTTGCCGAGGAAACGATTCTTCCTGCCGATGGTCTCGGTTTTGGGCATAGCGTTGGCTTTGATTCTGTTTTTTGGCCTTAAAAAGCGAACCGCATCCGGAGAATCCGATTGGCCCCATGATTTTCACATCAAGGAATCCAAGCTCATCATCGTCGACGAGCAGGACCGCCCCTTGTGGACGTTTGACACGGGATTTGCGGACTTGTTGGACGAGAAGAGATATCGGGATCATTTCCAGATACAGACGAATTTCTGTGAGGCGACCACCTGCCTCCCTAAGATCATGATCAGGGACATTCAAGGAGATCCCAAGCCGGAAGTCCTTTTCTCGGTTTTCACCAAAGGCGAAATACACGACGGCACGCTTCTTTGTTTCGATTCCAAGGGGACCCTCCTGTGGCCATTCGAGGCCGGACATACCGTGGTCTATGGCTCCGAAAGGTTTTCGAAAAACTTCAACAACCGGGGAGAGGAGTTCTATATTCTTTTTCCCTACCACGAAATCGATTTCTTGCTGGGGCCGCTCGCCTCCATCTCAACCATGCAATTTCTGAAGGACATGATTTATCTATACTCCGGCCCATCTATGATTCTATTTTCAATGAGTTTTCGGATGGAATTGCTCAGCGTTACGCTGACGCACCCCTTCTTGATGGCTCATAGCCGCTTGTTTGAAGAGGGAAGAATCCATAAGCCTCTTTTGAAGGAACAAACTGAAGCCGATCTGATGGGAAAAGCCCTGTATTGGAACGGGAAGGCCTGGGTCGGCCAAGTCGCAAGAAGCAATCCCTAGTTTTCTTACGTTCGCGGCGCGAATCCAATTTCTTTCCTTTTCAATATCTTCCCCCCCCGATACGACTAAACAATTGTAACGGGCCTAAGGGATTCCAGCGTGAGACGGGAGGGGGAAAATGCATTGTTCGTTTGCCAAAACATCGTCGGAGACTTTATCGAGTCGAGCCGTGTCGTGGCACGGGTCCACGTTTCCGTTCCTTCCGCCCTATATCCTCGACCGTTTGGCCGCCAGCAGCAACGAGAAGATCCGTCGGGCCGCCATAAGGACGATCGCCTCGTCGGCGGAGATGCGCGCCGTGCGCCGCGTCCTGACCACGATGGCGGGCATGGCCGCCATCCCTTCCACGGATCGCAAGAAAGAAAGGCTTATCTACGATCTCAAGCACAAGACCGACCTTCCCGGAAAGCTCGCGCTCCGTGAAGGCGGACCCGTCGCCGATAAGGACAACGAAGTCCGGGAGGCCTACGCCAACCTCGGCTGGACCTACGATTTCTATAAAAAGATCTTTGCGCGCAACTCGCTGGACGACAAAGGCATGTCGCTCATTGCCAGCGTCCACTACGACAAGGGCTTTAACAACGCCTTCTGGAACGGCGAGCAGATGGTCTTCGGCGACGGCGACGGCGAGATCTTCGTGCCCTTCACCCGGAGCCTGGACGTCGTCGCCCACGAGCTGACCCACGGCGTCATCGCGCATACCTGCAACCTCGAATACCGCGACCAGGCGGGCGCCCTCAACGAGCATTTCGCCGACGTGTTCGGAGTCCTGACCGAACAATGGAAGCTCGATCAGACCGCGGCCCAAGCCGGATGGACCATCGGCGCCGATATCATGGGGCCCGGCACCGAAGCGGCCTGCATTCGGACGTTTAAAGCCGGAAAGGCTTTCGAAAACGATCCGGCCTTGGGCACGGATCCTCAGCCCAAGCAATTCGACGACCTCTACACCGGCAGCGAAGACTATGGCGGCGTGCACCTCAATTCGGGCATCCCCAACCACGCCTTTTTCCAAGCCGCCATCAAGCTGGGCGGGAGGGCTTGGCAGAAGCTCGGTGCCGTCTGGTACAAGGCCCTCCTGCGCCTGAGCCGGAGGAGCGACTTCGCCGTGATGGCGGCTACAACCATCGAAATCGCCGGCTGCGACTACGGCCGCAACAGCCGCGAAGAGACGGCGGTCAAGGACGCCTGGCGTGCGGTCGGGCTATAATACCCTCATGAAAATCACGATCCGTCGGTCGGGAGGATTCGGTGGGACGCTCCTCAACAAGACGTTTGAAGTCCGGACAGAATCTCTGCCCAGGCGGGCCGCCGATGACGTCCAGAGAACGCTGGACGCGCTGCCCGTGGATGCCCCCTTGGCGAAGGCCGGGCGAACCCGAGGCGGCGCCGATATGTTCCAGTATGAAGTGACCATCGAGGGGCCGGACGGGCCGGTTGTCCTCTCCTTCGACGACGGTTCCGTGCCCGAGGCGTTCAAGCCCGCATGGAGCATCCTGCGTACTCGCGTGAAAGGCTGATCCGCACGAACGGCCTTAATCAAGACGGGATATGCTCGACAAGGAGGGGGGCCATGGCAGAACGATCCGCGGACAAGATGGTGGAGATTCTCAAGCTCGATCCGGGCAGGGTGAGTCTTCTGAAACAGAACCCGCTGGAGGAAATCGCCAAGCTGCGCGACGAGGCGGTCGGCGCAGTCCCCGCCTACTACGGGGATAAATGGCTCTACCGCGCAGCCTTGCTCGTCCTGAGCACCCTGGCCATCCTGACCGCCGTGGCCGTCCTGGTCAAAGGTACCATTCCGGAGGCCTTGGTGGCCATGGGCTCGACGGCCATCGGTGCCCTGGTAGGACTGTTCGCGCCGTCGCCATTGGATAACCGTAAGAAATGAGCCCCCTTTTGCGGCCCGCTCTCGCCATTGCTCTTTGTGGCGCTTTGGCGAGCCTTGCGGCCGCTCAAGTCCCCTCCCGCCCGACCATTGTCGGGTCAGGGCAGACGGGGCCTCTCTCTTCTCTTGCGGCCGATTACCTCGACGGCCGATGGGCGCTTGTGCAGTCGAAGATGGACGGGCTTCTGGCCGGCAAAACGGCCGGCGGGCACATCATCGACCCAAAGGAGCATTTCTATCTGATCGTGTTCCTAAGCCTGGAGAAGGGTGAAGCCCCCCGGCTGATCCGCTTCGGTTGGCATAGGCCGCTGCCCGATCCCTATGCCGCCAGGATCCCCGGGAGAAGAGAGATTTTCGAGATCGTTCTGGGAGCGGGAAGCGATTTCGAGCTCAAGACCTCGTACCTTTCGACCGAGCTTGCGAACCCCATCCTCGACGAGATCCCCAAGTTCGTCAGAAAGGTCGAGCCTTTCGTCGCGGAATGGTTCAAGAAGATGACGGATCGTGTCCCGGAACAGGCTGTCCCCTTCCTCGTTCGTCGAGTCGCCCTCCCCTACGCCAGAGCCAAGATCAAGATCGTGGATACGGCCGTTTTGGGCGGGGAGGGAAAGGCGCTCGACGACGAGGCCGCGGCCGGCGCCAAGGAAATACGGGCGAGCTTCGATTTCGAGAACGCGCCCCTGGAACGCTTCAGCTTCGGGGTGATCAGCGCTAATATGCTGAGCAAAGCGTATGCGGCGGACAGAGTCAGGTTAACGGATGACGGCTACTACGCGGCCGACCCGCCCAAGAATCCGTTGACGGCGGCCATTCTCAATATCCATCCGGCGGCCTACGATCCGGAATCGGTCAAGATGACTCTCGCCGAGCGCTTAAGGCTGTTTGCGGGAGTGACCATCACGCCGGACCCGGGATTCTGCGCCGGGGCGGGAATCGCTCTCTTAAGTGGATTGTCCATTAACGCGGGGGTGGCCCTGCTGGGCTTCCGGATGGCGAACGACCCACGGGCCCTTGTCGTCGGCGGCCAAGCCAAGACAAAGCCGGGAGACTGGCTCGATCCGTTCAGAACAAGCTGGAAATCCGTTGCCTTTGTTGCGGTCGGCTACAATTTCTAGGACACCAGGCCGCGATATGCGAACGCGGCTATCCCGATCCTACCGGAGAAAAGGCTTCATTCAGCCTTAGGCTCTTGATCGGGAACGATCGGCAAAGCGTCATCCGCCATAGCCGCAGGCTTCTTGGAAGACTTCGAGATGGCCTTCTTGAAAGCCCTCATCCCCGGCTTCGGGATGGGCGTGACGAGCTTTTCATTTTTGGGGGCAGCCGCTTCCGCAACGACCTTCCGGGGACGGCCGCGCTTCTTTTTGGGAGCGCCGGTATCAACGACCACGGCTTTGGCCGGCCGGCCGCGCTTCTTTTTGGGGGCGGCGCTTTCGGCAACTTCCTTGCGGGGGCGGCCGCGCTTACGGCCGCTCTTCGCGGGCTTGAGGGCCGGCTTTCTGCCGGGCTTGCCGGCCGGACGTCCGCGTTTGCCGGCTTTGGTCTTCTTGGGCTTCTTCTTGAGCTCGGCCTTGACCTTGTCCAGGCTCTCCAGAAGGGCGGCCAGGAGAGCGCCCTGCTCGGCCTGGGCTTTATCCAACAACAGAGTCAGTCTCTTCTTGCTCTTCTTAACCCGCTTAAGATCGGCCTTGATCTGTTTTACGAGAAGGTTTCTCTGATCCGGTGCCTTCTCGGCTTCGGTTTTTCTCGGCCGGCCCCGGCGGGGCTTCTCGATCTTGGCTGCCTTCAAAACTCGCGCTTTAGCCTTTTGTTTTTTCATGATGGCTTTCCTCTGCAATCATTCTAATCAATTTCATCAATTAAAGAAACTAAATATTTCATATCCGCGTGAAAAAAAAGCACGAAATCCATCGGTCCAGACCCGCTGTTATGATTGTATTTTGTTTTATATCTGTATATTAAGAAGTCCCTTCCATGACCCTATGAGGCCGCCATTATTAAAAAGAATAGCAATATAATCACGATTCGGAGGAGAAATATCGGTTGGAAAGCGAGTATTTCCAGGTCATCATATCGCGTTTCAAATTCCGGACCGGAAAGAAGCCCCCTTGCGATGATGGTTCTTCCGGAGATACGGATCGGGGTATAATCGCGGCATGAGCAAATCCGCGCGCCATTATATTCCCGCAATCGTGCTGTTTGCGCTGGCCCTGACCTGGACCGCCGCATCGGGCATGGCTTCGCCTTCGCCCGCCCAGACCGTCACTCCGGAAAGCCTCACCGCCCAGGTCGACGCCCTCCTCTCGCCCGTCTTCAAGGCGGGCACGCCCGGCGCCGCGGTCCTGGTCATGAAGGACGGCAAGCCGCTCGTGCGCAAGGCCTACGGCACGGCCGACCTCGAGCTGGGTGTGGCCATGACGCCCGAGCACGTCTTCCGCATCGGCTCCATGACCAAGCAGTTCACGGCCGTGGCCATCCTGATGCTCATGGAGCAGGGCAAGCTCGCGCTCAGACGACCCGCTGACGAAGTTCCTGCCCGACTATCCCGTGCAGGGCAGGACGGTCACCGTGGAGCATCTTCTGACCCACACCTCGGGCATCAAGAGCGTCACCGAGCATCCCGGAGTGGCATCCCCCTGCAGCGCAAGGACATGTCCCTGACCGAGCTCATCGCCCTGTTCAAGGACAAGCCCTTCGACTTCGAGCCGGGTGAACGCTGGCTTTACAACAACTCGGGCTACGTCCTGCTGGGCGCGATCATCGAGAAGGTCGCGGGGACGAGCTACGAGGCCTTCTTGCAGAAGAACATATTCGATCCGCTCGGCCTCAAGAACACCCATTACGGCAGCGCGACGCGGATCATCCCCCGGCGAATCCCCGGCTACGCGCCCGGGGCGGACAACGGCTTCCAGAACGCCGAATACCTGTCCATGACCCAGCCCTACGCGGCCGGCTCGCTGCTGTCCACGGTGGACGACCTGGCCGCCTGGAACGAGGCCCTGCTGGCCGGGAAGCTCGTCAAGCCGGAAACATTGAAGCAGGCCTGGACGCCTCACCGGCTCGCGGACGGGACTTCGCACGGGCTACGGCTACGGCTGGGGCATCGGCCGGTTCGAGAACATGATCACCCACGGCGGAGGCATCCACGGCTTCACTTCCGACGGCATCCTCTTCCCGGAGGACAGACTTATCGTGATCATGCTGACGAACAGCGCCGTGCCGGCGCGGGCGCCGGCCCGATTCACGCCGCGAATCGCCGGACTGGCCCTGGGCCGGACCTACGCCGACCCCAAGGCCATTGCCGTTGCAGCCGAGGTCCTGGCGCCGTTGGCCGGGGTCTATGCCAATCGCTGGAAAGAGGAGTTTTCCGTCTGGGTGGACGGGACGCGGGTCCAGGTCGCAGGGCCCAATCAAGGCCGGACGACGGTCCTACCCCTATCACAGGACCTGTTCTTCCCGCCCGGTTCACCGGCCCGGGTGGAGTTCAAGCGCGACGCCGAGGGCCTGCCCCTCGAGGTTACGATGAAGCCCGGCATGGGTCCCGAGGTGCGCTACATCCGCACGGCCAAGCCTCTGCCGGCCGAGAAGAAGGCCGTGGCGATCGATCCCAAGGTCTTCGACCAGTACGCGGGCGACTACGAGCTGCAGCCGGGATTCGTCATCAAGTTCTTCCGCCAGGGGGATCGCTACTTCACCCAGGCCACCGGGCAGGGCGCGGCCGAGATCTTCGCCGAGTCCGAGACCAAGTTCTTCCTCAAGGTCGTGGACGGCAGCGTGGAGTTCGTCAAAGACGCCGCCGGCAAGGTGACCGGGATGATTTTGCGGCAGGGCGGGCAGACGCTGCACGCCAAGCGGATCGCGAAATAGGAGCCTTTAACCCTATCCGGCGCCCAGGCTCAAGAAATATTCCTCAGTTCCTCTCGAAGGACTTTGCGGAGAGTGTCCTCAAGAGGCTCATCGCACTTATCGATGTAATCACGAAGTGCCTTGTTGATCAAAGCTTGGTAGCTGCCCCCGCCCTGGCTTTCGACAGCCGCGCGGAACCAATCAAGGATTGAGTTGTCGAGGCGGATAGTGACGCGCGTTTTTCCGGGCGAAACCGGAATGACCGCCCCGCGCTTGCCCTTACTGAAGTCATATTCTTTTCTCATTGTCTTTCTCCGTATTGAGCACACTCTCGCGCGGTGGCCTTTCGAGCCGAGATCAACCTGATGGTGTCGTCTCGCCACGTATAGACTATGACAAGGACCCTGCCGAGGGCATCTTGGCCGATCGTAATGTAACGTTGCTCATCTGAAGAGCTGTCTTCGATCGTGAGGGCGTAATCATCATGAAGGACTTCGGCCGCATCCGGGAAGGACACGGCGTGTTTCTTAAGATTGCTCTGGGCCTTTTTCGAGTCCCATTCAATCGTCATGGTTTTATAATATGTACATTTGTACACTATGTCAACAGCTTGTTGTCATGATTGTCCCCCATCACAAAGCTCGAGCACATGGACGTGAAGTACTGTGTTTGCGTTGACATTTGCGCCCAGAACGCGACTTATACGAAGATGCTGACGAAATAAGGGCCGCGGCTTACTTCGCCGGCGCCGGCCGGTATTTGGTCAGGGTGGCGTAGCCGTCCTCGTCTTTTTCAATCCGCCACAGCCAATCTCCTGTCCAGACTTTCTCGTAAGTTGAGGTGAAGCCGGCGTCGATTGTCGCGCCTTCCAGCGTGACGCGGTTGAGGTACTCCCCCGCCGGCGAAAAGACGTCGAAAACGTTGTTGGCCCGCTCGGCCGTGTAGACCTGCACCCAGAGCCGGCCGCGGCCGTCGATAGCTCATGCCCCGGTACGGCGGCAGAGCCTCGGGGAATTCGGTCAGCTCCCGCACGTAGTCGGGCGCCTTGAAGACCACGGATTTCTGCCCGTTGACGAAGACGTTCATCCGGAACGAGCCGAAATGGGCTTCCTTGTCGCGGTTCTCGAGCTTGACGGGCTTGAACGGACGGCTGATCAGGGCCTTGCGACCCTTATCGGGGTCGAGGAGCTCGATCTCGTAAGCCTGGGCCATGCCCGGCCGCGACCGTGCCGTCGGGCGAGGCGGCGGCCCGTAGGCCAGGGTGGTAGGGAAAGCCGACCTGGACCAGGCCTTGGGTCTGCGGGTGGCGGGTCCAGGCGCGGTTGCGGACCTTGCGTTCGAAGACCGTGGAGACGGGAGCCAAATCGGCCGACAGAAGGAGCACGGCCCCGTCGCGCTCCTCTGGCAGGCGGCCCTGGAAGCCCTCCGGGAGCCCCCTCTCGACGACCGCCACGAATCGACCGTCGGGCAAAGCATACAAGGCCTGCAGGTCGCCCATGCCGCCGTGCACGGCCGGTGCGGTCTTGACGAACTTCCCGTCCAGGCCGAGGATCGAGAAGCGGCGGTTCATGGCCTCCCAGACGACGAGCTTGTCGCCCGAAACGGCCAGAAGCGAGGGACCCTGCATCTCGCCGGGGCCCTGCCCGGCGCGGCCGATAACGGCGCGGAACTTGCCGTCCGGGCCGAAGACTTTGATGTGGTTGGCGTCGAAGTCGGAGACATAGACATTGCCCTTGGCGTCCACGGCCAGGCAGCGCGGGTTCTGGAAGAGTACGCCCTCAGGCAAGCCATCGTCCGAGACGCGGGCCTCGGCGACAAGCTTAACGCGGCCCGACTTGAACAAATCCGCCGGCGTCTGAGCCGGCGATAAGGCGGGCAAAGCAAGACCGATGAGGGCGATCGCGGCGGGCAACGAAAGGCGCATGGTCGGCTCCTGTGATGGATACGCCGTGGAAAGCGCTTTTGTTTAGCGCTTCTCCCCCGTCGGCGCCGTCGCGGCCGCGCCTCCGCTGATCAGGAAAGTGATCGGGGCGAAGGCCTTCTGCTCGAAAGCGAACGTCCCGCCCTCGATCGCAAACGACCTTCCCACCGGCCGCCCGCGCAGGTCCACGGGCTGGATCTCCCCGACCTTCATCCCGGCCGGGAAGCGGACCGTGCAGCGCCCCGACCGCCCGGCCAGCTCCCACAGCCGCAGGATCGTGCCCTCGCCGTCGGGGTTGGGACCGAAGGCGGTGACCAGCGTGCCCGCCGGCAGGATCTCGAGGCCGGCCTGGGCGGCCGGGAGCCCGCCCTTCGGTCCATCGGCGGCTTCTGCTCGCAACGGGTAGCGGGTCTCGAGCGAGGGCCGGACAAGGCCCTCGACCCCGTCATAGCGGGCGAAGGCCCAAACCCGGACGCGGGCCGTGAAGGTGCCCTCGTTCCAGAAGCGGAAGTTGGTCGTCCACTGGTTGTTGAAGAGCTGGACGAAGACCCGCGGCTTGCGGGGGACGTAGTTGGGATCGTACTTCCAGGAGCCGGGCTCGTCCAGGCTGATGAGCGGGCTGTCGGGCGAGCAGACGCCGACGCCGGTGCCGTTGGGGTCGAAGAGGGCGACACCGGTGTTGACGGCAAAGAGATGGCGGTTGGAACCGGCCACCAGGTCCGCCGCCGGGTCGACGATCGAGCCCAGGCGGCCCAGGCGCAGTCGGGGCGACTCGATCTTGAAGGGCAGAGCGATCCAGCCGGCCTCGGGCCACGGGTCGGCCGGCTTGCCGGTGAGCGTCATCTCGAGGTCGAAGTAGGGCGCCTCGGGGTAGATGGTCAGGCGCGTCGTCACCGCACACGGGATGCCGGGCGAGGGACGCGAGGTCATGGTCGCAGTGACCGAGAGCTGGGTGCGCTCGAAGGACAGCTCGGTCTTGGCGGGTGTCATGGCCCGGTAGGGCGCCTGCGAGGCGGGCGGCAGGCTGGGCTTGCCCAGCTCGGCCGCGCCCCAGTCGGTGGCGATCTTGACGTAGGCCCTTCGGTAGGCGGCCACCTGGTCGGCGTCGAAGCGCTCGTAGAGGTACTGCCCGAAGGCGGCCTGGGCGGACGTGTCGACCAGCTCGCGGCCGTTGCGCTTGTCGAAGATCGAGGCAACCGTGCCGCGGACGCGGTCGAACTCCACCCGGAACCAACGGCTCTCCATGTTCGCGGCGACCTTATCCAGGGCCGGCCCGGTCCAATAGGTCGCCTTGCGCGAGACGATATAGGTGCGGTACCCGAACGGCGGAACGTCGGAGGCCAGGAAGCGCGAGCCGGCGTCGTCGCGGATCACCGGGATAAGCGGACCGCCCTCGGCCGGATAGACGGACCGGGGGGTGTCGCCGGGAAAGGCGACGGCGACGAGCGAGGAGCGGCTCCAAGGCAGCGGGTTGAAGACGACCACACGAGGACCATCGGGGCCGGTAGCGCTCGCCAAGGCCTTCATCTCGCCGGTCAGGACGGGCGTTGCGAGATCGCGGGCCTTTTCGATGTAGGCGCGGTGTTCGGCCCACGACTCTTCCAGCCGCTTGAACCGGCCTTCCTCCCGCTCCTTCTTCCAGACGTCGCCGTAGCCCCATTTGAGCTTGGAGCCGTACTCCGTGACCCAGTAGAGCGCCCCGCCCCAGGTGTGCTCGCCGAAGAGCAGGCTCTGCTCGTAGGCGGCGCCGAGCGCGGCGGTAGAGTCCGGCGGGGCGGGGATGCCCCAAGCCGCAAGGTGTGTGGCGAGAGCCCCGGCCGTGCCCAGGGATGGGCGCAGGCTACGGGCCAGCATAGAGCCCGTCGGGTCGGACATCGGGCCGTGAATCCAGGTATCGGGCATGTCGCCGCGGACGACGGGGATCTCGGCCTTCTCGGCCCGGAGGGCATCCGCAAAGTCCGACAGCCGGCCGATGCGGACCTTGACCCCGGGCAGCTTGGCGGCGGCTTCGGCGAAGAGCTTGTCGATGTCCTCGGGCTTGGGCGGCCCCGAGTTGTCGCCGGTATGGATGAGGGCCAGCCAGGTGCGGTGCGGCCAGTCGGCGGGCGGGACAAGGCCCGTGCCGTATGCCTCCGCCGAGTACATGGTCAGGAGGCGCGAGCCGTCGGGGCCTTCCCACCAGAAGAGCCGCGGAACGCGCGGGCTGCTGCTGGCGGCGTTGCAGCCCAGATGGAGAAAGTCCACCCCGGCCGCCGCGAGGAGCGTGGGCATGATCCAGGAGTGGGACGGGACGTCGGTCATCTTGGCGTCGCGGGGCAGGGGGAAGCCGGCGGCGCGGGAGAGGCGGGAGGCGAAGCCCAGGCCGCGGACCAGATCCTCGGGCTCGAGAAGCTCGGTGTGCAGGGTGAAGGGCAGGGCGTGGACGACGAAGCGGCCGTCCTTGAAGGCGGCATCCACACGGGCTTTGCGCTCGGGCGTCTGGCCGGGCCAATCCTCGGCGATCTTGGCCATAGGCCAGCCGGGCAGCGTCCAGACGAAGCGCCGCTCGGGGGGGAGGGCGCGGTTGCGGTCGACGATGTCCAGCGCCTGGTCGATCATGGAGGTGCGATAGCGCTCCACGACGGCCTTGGCCATGTCGGTGTAGCCGATATCGAAGTGGGTCTTGAAGACGACGATGATTTCGTCCACGGCGGGGAGCGCGGCTCGCGAAACAGCGGCCGACGCGGACGCGGCAGGGGGTCTTGCAGCAGGCAAGGCGGCACCGGCAGCGAGGGCGATGACGGCGAGCAGGACGGCGCTTGCGCCGAGCGGGGCGAATCTTCTCATGGCGGACTCCAATCTGGTCTCGAGCCCCCGAGAGCTGGGGCCCATAGATTATAGACCAGTTTGCGCTTCGTCGTATTCCCGAGGATGAGTTCGTCAAGGGAGGACGAGGAAACTCGACACCGCGACGGATCTCTGCTCCCTTGTCTTGTAGTCCGGAGTTATAATGACGGCAAAGCTCATGAAAATACCAAAACGCCCCCCTAGTCACTCTCATTGTGGTCGCGTTGGCGATCGCCCGCCGCGGCCAATCTGCGCGCACCGCGCAAGGTGGACGGAACCTTCAGCGGAAGCCTGGCCGCCGGTCCGGCGGGAACGAAGCTCCGGCTGATGGCGGAACGGCTCGAAGCCGTGTTCCCCGAGCTCGATCTTTCCCACACGGACT
This sequence comes from Candidatus Aminicenantota bacterium, assembly GCA_963803915.1. Classification (GTDB taxonomy): domain Bacteria; phylum Acidobacteriota; class Aminicenantia; order Aminicenantales; family UBA4085; genus UBA4085. Next base: position 24,194 of record CAWDOL010000014.1, read on the forward strand.
ACAAAAGCCCGGTCCGGTTCCGGATCGTCTACGAGATCGAGAACGCGGGCGCCGGTCCGGCCGCGGTGCCGCTGCGCTTCCTCGCGGTCGATATCACCGGCCTTTCCGTCGAGCTGAACGGGAAAGCCGTCAGTGCCGTGATCAAACAGGCGCCCGAGGAAACGGCCGAGTGCGTAGTCCTTATGGCCAAACACCGATCCGGTTTCCTGCCCGGCTTCTATAAGGATTTCCTCGGCCGGTTGCAGGCCTTCGTGGAAAAAGACGCCGGCGGTCCGACCTGGAGCGAGGTTTTCGTCCGGACGCTGGAGGAAGCGAAATCGGACGATCCCGCGGCGGCCGACTTCGAGGTCGTCCTGCCGCCGGGCCGCAGCCGACTGGTCGTACAGTACGGCCAGAGGATGTTCATCGACGAGCGGGGTCACGGCTATTTCGCGGCCTGGCCTAAGAAGGGAGTGTCGGGTTTCGACTATCTGCTCTACCCGGCGAAGGCGTGGCCGATGGACCGGGCCTTCAAGCTGACGGTTTTGGTATCGGTTCCCGATGCCCGGGCCAAGAAGCTCTTTTTCCGGGTCAAGCGGGGGCCGACGGTCAAGAGCAATTTGGCGCTCAAAGAAAGTCTGGCCGGGGACGGCAACGGAAATCGCCTCTTCGAGGGCGAGTTTGCGGGCGGCATGCCGGCCGACGTGCTGACGTTCCTGCTGTGGTTCGACGAGAACGTAGCGTCCTACGTCAAGTAGGCTTCCCAACCCGAGATATCCGGAAAAAGACGACTGCTCCCTCGAGATTTTCCGCGCTTCCGCTCCCGGGCAAGGCGGGAACTCCGCCTTTCCGCCGCAATCATCAAGGCCGAAAACCCAATGACGATGAATGGCCGTCATTTTGGCCCACTTGACAAACAATCGCATATAAGCGATTATCATACATATACGATTTAAAGGATTAACCATGTCATCCAAAACGCTCATCGCCGCGGCCGCCAAACCCATCATCCTCTCGATCCTCCAGGCAGGAGAAAGCTACGGCTATCAGATCGTCAAGCGTGTCCGGGAGGAATCAGGCGGAACGCTGGAATGGTCCGGCTCCCTCCTATATCCGGTTATGCATCGGATGGAGAAGGACGGCCTGATCCGGTCAAAGTGGAGGCTCTCGGCAAAGGGCCGGATGCGGCGGTGCTATCTCATCACCGACCTCGGCCGCAAGGAGCTGGCCGTGGAGATGGAACGCTGGTTGAACGTTCATGCCGTGCTCCGAAAATTTCAGAAGCTGGCCGAAGCAGCGGTTTGAGGGCGTTCCGAACATGAAGACCAGCACCGGAAGATTCGACTTGGACCGGGCCGTCAGCGAATGGAGGAAGAGCCTCCGCCGAAGCCCCGGCCTGGAGGAAGCCCACGTTTGTGAGCTCGAAGAAGGCCTGCGGGACGAGATCGAGGATCTCGTCGGCGCGGGCCTGGAGGAGGAGGAAGCCTTCCGCCGGGCCGCGTCGGACACGGCGGCGCCCGACGTTCTGGGCGGCGAATTCCATAAGGTCCGGACGACGCGCCGCTCGGGGCGAAGCCCCTGGCGGGAGCGGCGGTTCATGCCGGCCCTTCTTGCGAATTCGATGAAAACCGCCTGGCGGCAGATCCGTCGGCACAAGGGATACGCCGCCCTCAACGTCGCCGGCCTGGCCTTGGGGATGGCCTGCGTCCTGCTGATCCTTCTTTATGTCCGCCACGAACTGAGCTACGATCGCCACCACCAAGGCGCCGACCGGATCTACCGCGTCGCCGTCACCAGCCATGTCAAGGGCTTCGGGGATCTGGCTTCCACGCCCAGGCCTTTGGCGGCCGCCCTCGAGGCCGAGCTGCCGGAGATCGAGGCCGCCGTCAGCCTTCAATGCTGGGGGGAGTGGCTGATCCGCACGGAGAACGCGGCGTTCAAGGAAGACCGGGTCCTGTTCGCCGATCCCCGCCTGTTCGACGTCCTCTCGTTCCCGCTCGTCGCGGGGGATCCTCGCCGGGCCTTGGCCGAGCCAAATGTCCTGATCATCAGCGAGACGACGGCCAAGAAATATTTCGGCAACGAGGATCCCCTGCAAAAGACGGCTGTTCTCTCGAGGGCCGGACAGGGCGCCGCGGGCGAGGTGAAAACCCTTTATAAAATCACCGGCGTCTTCCGGGAGCCTCCTTCGGCGGCCTATTTTCGGCCCGGCCTGATCGCCGCCCTGCCGGAAGAGGATCCTTCGGATGCTTCCGCTTGGGATCACTCGAACGGTATGACCTTCTTCAAAATGAAGCCGGGTACGAACGCCCGGGAGCTGCAGACGAAAATCCAGGCGCTCTTCGACGCCCATCGCTTCGGCGCGGAGGAGGCGGCCCTGGGGCAGACCCGGGCGCTGGCGCGCTGGGAGGAAATCCGGTCGCCCATCTATCTTCAGCCTTTGACCTCGCTCCATCTTCGCTCCCATATCGCCGGAGACCTGCCGTCCAACGGAAACATCCTGTATATAGCCGTCTTCTCGGCCATCGCCGGCCTGATCCTGGTGTTGGCCTGCGTGAATTTCATCAATCTGTCCACGGCCCGGGCCGGCCTGCGGGCCAGGGAAGTCGGCATCCGCAAAGTCGCGGGCTCCACCCGCGCGCGCCTGGTCGGGCAGTTCCTGACCGAGACCGCGGTGATGACGCTCCTGGCCTTCGCCCTGGCCATGGCGGCGGCCGGGGCGGCCCTCCCTCTTTTCAACAACCTCAGCGGGCTCGACCTGTCGTGGCGGGCATTGGCCGATCTCGGATTCCTCTCCCTCGTCCTGGCCGCGCTCGCCCTCGTCTCCCTTCTGGCCGGGCTCTACCCGGCTTTCGTCTTGTCCTCCGCCGGACCGGCCGCGGTGCTCAAGGGCCGGCTTCGGCAGGGATCCCGGGGGCGGGTCCTGCGGAAGGGATTGGTCGTCTTCCAGTTCACCATCGGACTCGTCCTGATGACGGGCGCCCTTCTCATCTCCAGGCAGCTTCGATACATCCGGGAGGCGAACGCCGGACTTCGACAAGGAACAGGTGCTCCTCGTTCGCAACGTTTCGTCTCTCGGCCCGCAGGCGGCCGCGTTCAAGCAGGAGCTCCTCCGCGGGCGGAACATCCGAAGCGTCTCCCTGACCGCCAACCCGCCCGTGGTCCCGAAGGCCGTCGGAGTCATGGGAGGATTCCGGTTGGAAGGCCAGGCGGCGGATGCCCGGGGCCTGACGATCAACCTGATGCTCGTCGATGAAGACTATGTCCGGACCATGGGCATGACCATCATTCGAGGCCGGGATTTTTCAGCGACAAGGGCGACGGATGCCGGGTCGGTGATCATCAATGAACGAGCGGCAAAGGCGTTCGGACTGCGGGACCCCCTCGAGGGACGTTTTTCCATGAGGCTCCATGACGGGGACGAGCCTCCGGCCCCGGCTCCGAATTTTTCCGTCATCGGCGTGGTCGGGGATTTTCACTTCGCGTCCCTGCGGCGCGAAATCGAGCCTCTGGTGCTCTTCCTGCGGCCCCGGCCCGTCTACGCCGCCGCGCGCCTGGCGCCGGGCGATCCGGCCGGGGCCGTGGAATTCGTCCGCCGAACATGGGGCCGGTTCGCGCCGGACCGGCCCTTGGAATATTCGTTCATGGACGAGGTATTCGACGGCCTGTACCGGGCCGAGGAGATGACCGGCCGCGTCCTGAAGATATTCACGTTCCTGGCCGTCGTGATCGCCTGCCTGGGCCTTTATGGCTTGGCCGCCTTCCTGGCCGAACGACGGACCAAGGAGATCGGCATCCGGCGGGTCCTGGGCGCGTCGATTCCGGGAAGCGTCGGCCTCCTGATCCGGGAATTCATCGTCCTGGTCGGGGTAGCCAATCTTATGGCCGTTCCGATCGCCTATCTGATTATGGACAAATGGCTGAAAGGTTTCGCCTACCGGACAAGCATGGACCCGGGGATTTTCGTTGCCGCCGGCGCGATTTCCCTGGCCGTTGCGGTGGCCACGGTCGCCGGCCAGGCGATCAAGGCGGCCTTGGCCGATCCTGTCAAGTCGCTGCGGTACGAGTAGCCGGGCTTCCGGCTCAATCAACAAGGAGAATCGCCATGAGAATGAAGAGTATCGGCGCCGCCCTCATCCTCGGCGCCGCGCTCGTGTCCGCCCAAACGGCGGCGGTCGAAGTCGAGGAACTGCCGTTTCGGGTCAAGAAGCTGAGCGACCGGATCGCCAGGTTTCAGGCGGGTCGCTACGCGACACAATCCTGCCTGACGGTGGTCAAGACGGATCAGGGTTTGATCGTCATCGACACCGGCTTGACGTCTTCTTTCGCCGGGCAAATGAAACGGAAATTCCGTGAGGTCCTGGGCCGCGACGACGTCCGCTACGTCATCAACACCCACTCCCATTGGGACCACACCGGGGGCAATCAGGTGTTTCCCGAGGCCGAGATCGTGGGGCACGAAAACATCGGTCCAACCTTGAAGCGATTCGTCGAAAGAAAAAGCCGTTTTCTAGCCGAACGGCGCGAATACGCCTCACGACTCGAGAAAGAGCTGGCGGCCAAAGGCCCGGACTCCTCGGAAGGCCCCCTCATCTCGGAGCGGCTCGAGCAGGAAAAGCTGTTCATCAAGGAGCTCGAGACGACCTATGTTGCGACGCCCCCGACGAAGGCGTTCTCGGATCGGCTGACGCTCCGCCTGGCCGATCTGACCGTCAAGATGTTCTCCTATTCCGATTGTTTCGTCCCCGGTCCAAGCCGGCATACCGATAACGACATCCTCATCCAAATTCCGGAATTGGGGCTCTTGCTGACGGGCGATGCCCTCTTCTTCTACGAAAAATCCCTGGCACCCATCCCGCCGCCGGACGATTGGGCCCGTTGGCTCGGCCTGATGGACGAAATCCTCGTCGAGCCGGTCACGATCGTCAGCGACGGCCATGCCAATCCGCTCCTCGGCGGAGGCGAGATGCTGAAGGCGCTCTATCGGTACACGAAGGAGCTCTTCGAGGCCGCCATACGGGCCAAAAGGGACGGCACGGATCTCACCACTTTTCAGGGACAAAACACCCTGGACCGGAAGTTCGCCTACCTCAGGAAATTCTATGATTTGGATGCCGCGGCCATTCAGGAAGGGCATCGGGCGAATGTGGAAAGATTCCTGCGCCAGGCAGGCAAGAACGAAAACGACCTATCCTCAAAGGAATTTCTTATCAAATAGGAAATGAACATGAAGAACCTGTTCCTTCTCGTGTGGGTGTTGGCCCTCGCTGGAGTGACCATTCAGGCGCAGCGAAAGGACGTCCCGAATGTCACCGGTCCCTACCTCGGGCAAGAGCCGCCAGGACTGACGCCTGAACTGTTTGCGCCCGGAATCGTCTCCCTTCCCGGCAGCAATGAATTCAGTGCGTCGTTGTCTTCCGATGGAACGCAGTTCTATTTCAATCGCGGCATGAAGATCATGGTGTGTTCGCTGAATGAGAATCGATGGAGCGTGCCCGAGCCGGCCTTATTTTCATCCGGATATCCCGCGCACGAAGCCCACCTCACTGTGGACGGCAGAAGAGTGTTCTGGGGCTGGTTCAAAGCCGGCGGATATGCCATCTACTACAGCGACCGAGTGTCGGCCGGATGGTCGGAGGCCAGGAGTGCCGGTATGGAAGGAAAGGGCTTTGGCCTCACTTCCGATCGGAGCGGTCGATTCTTCATCACCAGGACTGGTCCTGGAGTGCCCGCTGTCATTGCCCAAGTCGTGTGGAAGGACGGCACCTTCGTCGATATGCTCCCGATTGAGGGAGAGATCAACGCGTCAGTTGGAGTGGTCAACGACAAGGGATTCAGAATCATGGCCCATCCAGCGGTATCTCCCGATGGGAGCTATATCCTCTTCGACTGTAACGGAGGAAGCCACCTGTGGGTCACGTTTCGTCAAGCTGACGGTACGTGGTCAAAGGCTATCGATCTGGATCGACATGGAATCGACAAGCAGTACGGGATCGCGACAGTGTCAAGGGACGGGAAGTACATATTCCTGTCGGGGGGCGGTGATATCTACTGGGTGTCCTCCGAGGGTGTCGAGGCCCTCAGGCCCAAGGAATAGCTGCGCGCCGATTGGCCGGTGACGGTGTGGCCCGTGTGCCAAGGAGCGAACTTTCTGATCTGGTTCGACGAGAAAGCCGCATCCTACGCGCGCTGACCTGCGCGGTAAGCTCAGGCGGGCAGCGTGGCTTTCCGGATGAGGACCGATTCGTCCTGGATATCGCGTCGAGTCCGATCCTCGAGGGCCGCCCAATCGTAAAGCACGACCGAGAACGGCAGGGAGGAGGCGGCAAAGGCCGCCTTCAAACCGGCCAGGAGCTCGGCATCGAGAGGCTCCTTGGTCATGAGGAGCATTTCCAGGTCGGAGTGGCGGCGGGCGATTCCCGAGACCCGTTGGCCGAAGGCCCGGGCATCCGTACCGGGGACGAAACGCTCGAGGATCTCCAACACCTTTTCCAGATTTCCGGGCAGAATATTAATAGCGGGCATTTTCACTCACTTTCTTTGGGGGGAGAAGTTATTTTAACAGAATCGAAAGGCAGAAGATAGGGCTGGATCAAAAAAGATATATCTAATACGCGGTTTTATGTAAATTCAGTTGGTTTCATTTCAATTTTTCCTAAAGCGATAACATATTTATGAGTTTGTAATCGCTTTGCAAATATACTATCATAAGCAAGCTGGTGCTGAGAATCTGAGTCTGGAGAACGCGTCTATGAAAGTGAAGAAAGCCAAAACCCGCATGATCCGAACCCAGATCCAGCTCACAGACGAGCAGGCTGCCGGCTTGAAGAGCCTCTCCGCCGCGCAGGGCGGCTCGATGGCCGGATGGATAAGGAAGGCCGTCGACCATTTGCTTCGTGACGGCGAAGCTCCCAATAGGGAAACGCTCAAACGGCGGGCTTTGGCCGCCATCGGCTCTGGGCACTCGGGAATCGGAGATATCGCCGAAAACCACGACGCCTATTTGGAAGACGCATTCGATCCTCGAGAAAAATGAGAGCTTTTGTAGACACCTCCGCCCTTTTAGCCCTGCTCGACGATTCCGACTTCCGCCAAAAGGATGCCGCGCGGATTTGGACGCGATTGATCGATTCCGACGCCGACTTGGTGACCCACAGCTATGTCGTTGTGGAATCCATGGCGGTGGTTCAGCGTCGGTTAGGCAATAAATCCGTTCCCTTCTTGCTGGACGGACTTCTCCCGCTCGTCCGCGTCATCTGGGTGGACGAGGAAATCCACCGCCTCGCGCTGAGCGCGCTGCGGGCGGCGGCGAAATCCGGCCTAAGCTTGGTCGATTGCGTCAGCTTCGAGATCATGCGACTCAGGGGGTGTGAAGCGGCCTTCGCCTTCGACCGCCATTTCGGCGAGCACGGGTTCACAACTCTCAAGCCCTAGGTCCGTCCCGGCCTTAAACCGCAGCTCCTCTGCCGTCGTATGTATTAACGGCTGACAAAATCACGCGCAAATAGGGGGGATGAAATGAAAACCCATCTTAAAGGATTCGTATTCGTTTTTATGATCTTGGCCTTCGCTTTGATGGCAGCAAGCGGCGGGATTCTCGGGCAGAAGCCCGTCGCCGACGACGTTTTCAAGACGGGCAAGATCCGCTTCGTCCCGCTCGTGACTATCACGGACGAAGCCTTGGGCGGCAAAGGCTTCTTTTCGCAGCTCTCCGACGTGGCCGTGGACGACAAAGGCCGGGTTTACGTCAGCGACGCCAAGGAGAACAACATCAAGGTCTTCGACGCCGCCGGCGCCTATCTCAAGACGATCGGCCGCCTCGGTCAAGGGCCCGGCGAGTTCAACTATCCGACCGAGATCGAATTCGTCCGGGGCCGCCTCTATGTTCGAGAGCTTTGGAACCACCGCGTATCTGTTTTCGACGCCGAGGGCGTTTTCATCAAGTCCGTTTCCTACGATATGGCCGAGAGCTCATGGTGGGGCATGCGGGCGCTTCCCGATGGGCGGTTCATCGTTCAAAAAGAAGTCTTCGATTTCAAAGACCTGAACGCCCCGCACGAATCTCGCCTTGACCTGTATTCGGGCGATCTGGTTTTCCTCAAGACCCTTTATCGGCACGAGATCCGGCAAAACAAATACATTAGTGAGCCGGTCAGGACCAACGTGCCTATCCCGTTCGCGCCCGACGTGCGCTGGAGCATCTTGCCGGACGGGAAGATCGTGGTCGGTTATTCCGGCAGCTACGAGATCGAAATCCACGACCCCGACAAAGGCAGGCTGGCCTCTTTCAAGCATGACTACAAACCGGCGGAAGTCACGCAGAGGGACAAAGAAACCTATTTTCAGGGCATGGTCTCCGGCTACGGCGGCCCGGGCGGTACCACGATGACGAAAGGCGCCCCGGATCATGTCATCAAGAACACCGAATTTCCCAAGTTCAAGCCCCCTTTCCTTGACCTTAAAGCGGACGGACAGGGCCGCATCTGGGTCGAGCTCTATGGCACGACCGCCAGCAATGAAAGCCAGCCTCTGGACATCTTCGATTCCGCCGGAAGATTCCTCGGCAGCGTCCGGATCACGGGCGACTATTCCAGCTATCGATTGGCCAACATCGGAGATAGATTCTGGGCCCGGCACATGACCAAGGATGAGGAGTGGACGGTCGTCAAGTACGGCCTTGAAGCCGTGCGATGAAATCAGGCTTCGAGTGCATCCCTCCAGGGAATGTGGAGGAAGCCGGCGCGGACAGGAAATCGACCCTCGGCACGCGAAATGACATAACCGGCAGAGATTCGGTCGCCCCACTGCGTCACGGAATAGGGCTGCATTTTTAACATGCCAAGTTAAATTTGCAGGGTGCATATCATGGGCTTCCGGCCCGAACGGAAAGCGCCCGTCCCGCCGATCGCGTTAGGGCGATTCCTGTGGTACCATCACGCTGAAGCGAAGACTCAAGGGGGGGCGACATGAGATTTAGGACAATCTTTTTACTGATCGGGTGGGCGGCTATGTCAGGCTTGGATGCCTTCGGCGTTCCGGCCCAGAAGCCTGTCTCAGACGATGTCTTCAAGACGGGCAAGATCCGCTTCATCCCGCTCGTCGCCATCACGGACGAGGCCATGGGCGGGAAGGCTTTCTTCTCGCAGCCGACCGACCTCGCCTTGGACGACAAGGGCCGCGTCTATGTCAGCGACGGCAAGGCTAACGACATCAAGGTCTTCGACGCCGCCGGTTCCTTCGTCAAGACGATCGGCCGCTCCGGCCAAGGGCCGGGCGAGTTCACTTTTCTTTGGGAGAGCGAATTCAGCCGCGGCCGTCTATTCGTCCGAGAGCTTATTAGTAAGCGCGCGACCATCTTCGACGCCGAAGGGAAGTTCATTAAATCCGTCCCGGAAGAAGGCCCCTTCCGCTGGCGGTCCATGGCGGCTCTCCCGGACGGCCGGATTCTCGTCCAAAAAGAGCTGATCAATTTCAATGACAAGAGTGCACCGCAAGAGTTCGTTCTCGACCTTCACTCGGCCGACATCGCTTTCATTAAGACCATTTATAGACATGAGATCCGGCGAAACAAGTTCATTAGAGACCCGGTTGCCGCCAACGTCCCCATCCCATTCGCGGCCAATGTGCATTGGGCCGTACTCCCCGACGGAAAAATCGCCATCGGTTATTCGGAAAGCTACGAAATCGAGATCCACGACCCGGACAAGGGCAAGGTCGCTTCGATAAAACACGCCTATGAACCCGTCGAGGTCTCGGCCGCGGATAAAAAAGACCATTTCGACAGGATGACGATCAACACAACCTTAGTCGGCGACGACGGCAGCCGCGCTTCCGGCATCAAGAAAGGCGCCCCGGACTATATCATCAAGAATACCGAGTTTCCCAAGTTCAAACCCGCCTTCAACAACATCCGGGCGGACGCCCAAGGCCGCATCTGGGTTCAGCTATCCGAACGGATAAACGAAAAAGACGGACCCCGCATGGACGTCTTCGATCGTGCCGGGATCTTCATCGGAAGCGTCGTGATCACGGGAGGTCTTTTCCCCTACCACATGGCTCCCGTCCCGGAAGGATTCTGGACCCTCAAGGTCGACTCGGACGGCGAATGGAGCGCGGTCAAGTACGGCATCGAAGCCGTGCGCTGAGGGGATTCGTTTCCTATTCGTATTTCAGGGCTTCCACGGGATTCGTCCGGGCGGCCCGCAGGGCCTGGAAGCTGACCGTGAGCAGGGCTATAAAGAGGGCTCCGGCCCCGGCCGCCGGGAACAACCACCAGGCGATGTTCGTCCGGTAAGCGAACTGCTGTAACCAGCCGCGCATGATGAAGTAGGCGGCCGGCCAAGCCAAGGCATTGGCGACGAGAACCCACTTGGCGAATTCCTTGGACAGCAGCACGACGAGGCCCGGCGCCGACGCGCCCAGAACCTTGCGGACGCCGATCTCCCTGGTCTTTTGCTCGGCCGTGAACGAGGCCAAGCCGAACAGGCCCAGGCCGGCAATGGCCACGGCCAGGACGGCGAAGATCTTGAGGATGGCCCCCGTTCGTTCATCGGCTCGAAACATCCGATCGAAATCCTGGTCGAAAAAGCGGTATTCGAAGGGATAATCGGCGTTGACCGCCCGCCAGGCCGCTTCGACCGCTGCCAGCGAAGCGGCGACATCGCCCGCCTTGGGCCGGATGACGGCGTAAGAGGGGACCGTCCACGGGCCGGCCGGGCTCCTCACACCCATGGCCACGGCCAGCGGTTCGATCTGCGTCTGGACGGATTGGAAATGGAAATTCTTCACGACTCCCACGATCGTGCCGTCCACACCCATGAAAGCGAACCGCTTGCCGACGGCCGCGGCCGCGTCGAGGCCCATGAGCTTGGTGATCGCCTCATTGACCAGGAAGGCTCCGGTTTCATCCGACCGGAATTGCCGGCTGAACGTCCGCCCGGCGGCCAGCTCGATCTTCATGGTTTCCGTATAATCGTAATCGACGAAGGCGCAGTTGATGAGATCGCGCTGACGGGGATCCTGGCCGTCCCAGGAAGCGCCGAAGCTCGATGAGCCGATCATGGTCGGCGGCTGATGAGTCCCCGTGACCGCCTGGATTTTCGGGTCTTGCAGGAGCCGCTCCTTGAGCCTGATGTAATTCTTGGCCGTTTCCCCGCGCAGGGGCAGGTAGAGGAGCTGTTCTTTGTCGTAGCCCAGGTCTTTGTGGCGCATGAAGTCGATCTGCCGGGCCGCCACGGCCATGCCGATCAGCAGGAGGACCGAGAGCGCGAATTGGACCACGACCAGACCCCTGCGCAGGCCGGCTCCCCGGGTTCCGTCCGAGGCCCGGCCTTTGATGACTTTGATGGGCTGGAAGGACGACAGCACGAGCGCCGGATAGCTCCCGGCGACGACTCCGGTGAGGGCCGTTACCGCCAGGATGCCGAGGACGAATTTCAGGCTGAGCAGCGAGGCCGCGGTCATCGTTTTTCCGGCCACGGCGTTGAAGGCGGGGAGAAGAAGAAGGACCAGGCCAAAGGCCGCCAGGCCGGCCAGAACCGCGGTCAGGACCGATTCGCCGTAGAACTGGCCGGCGATGCTGCGGCGGTGGGCGCCGACGACTTTGCGCAAGCCGACTTCCCGGGCCCGGCGGACCGAGCGGGCGGTGGACAGGTTCATGAAATTGATGCAGGCGATGAGCAGGACGAACAGCCCGATGACGGCAAAGGTCTTGATGGTCTTAAGGAGCCGGCTCGACCGGGCGTATCCCCAATCGCCGTGGAATCGGATATCGACGAGCGGATTGACCATGAATTCGGGGCCGACGTAGCTGTTGTAGCGCTTGAGCTGTTCCGGATCGGCCTGAATCTCCTTCCAAGCTTCCTCGTCGATTCGCCACTGGGCCATCGTCCGGTCGCGGACCAGGCGGGTGATCTTGACGTTGACGACGGAGGCCGCGCTTTTATCGTGAAGCCGTACGAAAGTCGCGACCGTATTGTTGACCCAGTTGTTGCTGTCGAGGCCCAGGTTCAAAGGGAAGGAATAAGGCAGAAGGGCGTCGAATCGGAGGCTGGAGTTGTCGGGAACGTCTTTCAGGACCGCGGTGACCGTCGCCGGGACCTCGTTGTTCACGGTCAAGGTTTTCCCCACGGCATCCGCCGTTCCGAAATATTTGCGGGCGAACGTTTCGGTAACGACCAGATCGGTCGGGTTGTTGAGAGCCGTTTCGGCGGCCCCCCAGAGGGGGGGGAAGGTGAACATCCGGAGGAAGGACGGGTCGACGGCCGAGATCCGGTTTTCGTAGAACGCCTTGTCCCCGGAACGGAAGAGCAAAGCTCCCATTTGGCGGACCCGGGTCGCATCCGCGACCTCGGGAATCTCGGCTTTCAGGGCCGGACTCAGGCCAGGGGGGGTGATGGGAGCGTGAAATCTGCCCCGGTCGGTGATCTGATCATGCTCCACCCGATAGAGGGCTTTGGCGCCGGCATGGAAGCGGTCGAAGCTCAATTCGTCCTGGACCCAAAGAAGGATGAACAGGGAACAGGCCATGCCCAGGGCCAGCCCGGCGATATTGATGAAGGAATAGCCTTTGTGCTTTTTAAGGTTGCGGAAGGCGATTTTGATGTAGCTTTTAAGCATCTGAAGGCTCCAATAGGCTTGATTTCTTAGATAACCGGGCAGGGCGGCCAAGACCTGGCGCCAGCAGTCGAGCGCGGCCCTGAGCCCTCCCCTCTCCCGACGCAGGCAAAGGAAGCGCTCTTCCATATCCCCGGCCGCCCCAAAATCATCATCCCGCTCGACGACTCTCTCCAAAAGCAGGAGAGCGAGCCGGGGCGGGGATGAGGGACGGGGCGTCATGGCTTTTCGAACTCGAAGGCCGGGACAGTACCCCATGTCCGCTCGTTGATTTTCCGGGCTTCGGCCAGGGCCGATTTGCCGGACGGCGTCAGGCGGTAGAAGATCTTGCGCCGGCCGCCGCGCTCGGCCGTCGGCGAGCTGACGATGGTCTCGACGTAGCGGTTCTTGCGTAAACGATCGAGAGGCGCGTAGACGGCGCCGAGAGCCCATTTTTTGTCCGTGGCCCGCTCGACTTCCCTTTGGATGGTGATGCCGTAGGCGTTGTCGCCCAGGCGCCAGATGGCCAGCAGAAAGACTTCCTCGATCCGGGACAACATCTTCATTTCGTGTTCCTCGTTATTACTATACGTTACGAGGACATATAAAGTTGCCCCCCCGGAAAAAATATTTTTATGCTGAAAAAGAGCGCCGCCCGCCCTACTTCAGGAAGACCTCCAGCACGGCGACTTCAACCGGGGGCTTGCGGACGGGAAGCTCGAGCGACAGGCTCCCGGCGCTCTCGCCCCGGCCGGGGCTCATCCGGATCTCGGACGCGTCGTGCAGGAACTGGACGTACTTCACCTTGCCGTCCAGGCCCGGCAGGACGATCCGGTCGAGCGGGTAGACGAGCAGGTGGACGTAGAGTCGGTTGGTGGCTGGATTGTAGGTCAGCAGCGTGTTGGGCGGCGCGACGATGCCGGCCGGGGCCTCGGTGCAGCCATAGACCGAGCGGCCGTTGAGCTTGGTCCATTCGCCCATGGCCTTGAGGCTCATCTGGGCCCGCTCGTCGAACGTGCCGCGCGCCGTGGGCCCGACGTTGAGCAGCAGGTTGCCGCCCTTGCTCACCGACTCGACCAGCAGCTCGATGAGCTGGGCCGGGCTCTTCCAGGTCATCTCGTCGCGGTAGTAGCCCCACGATCCCGAGAAGGTCTGGCAGGTCTCCCAGGGGACGCGCTTGCCGTTGCGCTCGGGCCACTTGGCCACCTTCTCCTGCTCGGGGGTGGTGAAGTCCCAGCCGCCTTCCACGTCGGCCAGGTCGAGCCGGTCGTCGACGATGATCCCGGGCTGAAGCTGGCGGGCCAGCTTGAGCAGGCCCTCGGAGTCCCAGTCGGCCCGGCCCTTGCCGTTCTTGCCCGGGAAGGAGAAGTCGAACCAGATGATGCTGATCTCGCCGTAGTTGGTCAGCAGCTCACGGACCTGGTTCTTCATGTACTCGCGGTACTTGGCCATGTCCTTGCCCGCGTTCAGCTTGGCGTAGTCGGCGTCGCTCTCGACGCGCTGCGGGTGGACGCGGTCGATGGTGTAGTCGGGGTGGTGCCAGTCGATGAGCGAATAGTAGAAGCCGACCTTCAGGCCCTCGGCCCGGAAGGCCTCGACGTATTCCTTGATCACGTCCCGGCCGAAGGGCGTGTTGGTCACCTTGTAGTCGGTGAATTTCGAATCCCACAGGCAGAAGCCCTCGTGGTGCTTGGCGGTCAGCACGACGTACTTCATGCCGGCGGCCTTGGCCATCCTGGCCCATTCCCTGGGGTTGTAGAGGTCGGGGTTGAACAGCTCGAAGTACTTCTGGTACTGCTCGTTGGTCATCCGCTCGCGGTTCTTGACCCACTCGTGCCGCGCGGGCAGGGCGTAGAGCCCCCAGTGGATGAACATCCCGAAGCGGGCATCGGTCCACCATTTCAGGCGCTGGACCTTCTGGGCTTCGGTCTCCTTGGGCAGCTGGGCCGTCGCGATCTGGGCCACCGTGGCCAGGACGACGGCGAGAATGACGAGTCTTAGGGCTTTGGATTTCATGGCGTCTCTCCTCGATTCCCTATTCATATCCGAAATCAGGCGGCTTAGTCCAGTCGCAAAGGACATAGGCCTCTTTCCTCGGGATATGCTAGAATGTTTCGGCTCAATTCCGGAGAGGTGAAACGATGCGATCCCTGGCCATTTCCGCTTGGTTGACGTTCAGTCTGGCGGCCTCCACGCCGCTGGCGCCCGCGCCGCAGGAGCGCGACCGCGGCAAGATACCCGACTCCGCCAAATGGAATCTTGCCGAGATCTATCCGTCCGATGCGGCTTGGCAGGAAGCCAAGCAGGAATTTCTGAAAGAGCTCCCGGCCGTCGAGACGTATCAAGGCACATTGGGGAAATCGGCCGACCGGCTTCTGGGCTGCCTCGATCTCATGGAGCGTCTCAACAAGGAATTCGCCCGGCTGTTTGCCTACGCGAACTTGATCTTCGACCAGGATATGCGCGTCGCCTCTTCCGCCGCCCTTCGGCAGGAGACGGACCAATTGGGGGCGGTGTTCGGAGAGAAGACCGCCTTTATTGAGCCCGAGATCCTGGCCATCGATCCCGCCGTCATTCATAAATATATCGGAGGCGAGAGGAGATTCGATCCTCACCGTCACTATTTGGACGACCTTCTTCGCCGCCAGGCGCACACGGTAACGGCAGGGGAAGAGGCGATCATCGCCGCCGCGGAATTGATGGCGGGCGCGCCGTCCGACATTCACGACCTGCTGGCCCATGCGGATCTCCCATACGCCGAAATGACTTTGGCGGACGGGCGGCGGGTGAAGCTCGACCCCACCGAGTACGCACGGCAGCGACGATCGGCGAACCGCCAAGACCGCAAAGCAGCGCTGGCGGCCTATATGGCCAAGCTGAACGACTTCCGCCGCACGTTCGGCGCCCTCCTCAACGCGCAGATCACGAAAGATCTTTTCCAGATGAAGGCCCGGAAATACGCCTCCTGCCTGGAAAGCTCGCTCGACGGAGACGACATCCCCGCTCCGGTGTTCCACAGCCTCGTCGCCGGAGTGAACGCGAACTTGGGCACCCTACATCGCTATCTGCAGCTCCGACAAAGGATTCTCGGCCTGGACCAGCTGCACTATTATGATCTTTCCGCGCCGCTGGTTGCGGCCGCCGCCCGAACCTACACCTTCGAGGAAGCACGGGATCATCTTCTGGCGGCGCTCCAGCCGCTGGGCGATGAGTATCTGGCCGTGGTCAAGAAGGCGTTTGCCGGCCGCTGGATCGACGTCTACCCGACGGAAGGCAAGCGCTCGGGCGGGTACTCCAACGGCTGGGCCTATGATGTCCATCCCTACGTCATGATCAATTACGGAGGGACCTACGACGACATGAGCGGGTTGGCGCACGAGCTGGGCCATGCCGTGCAAAGCCAGCTCGCGAATACGCATCAACCATTTGCGGCCGCGGCCGGCCCGAGGTTCGTCGTGGAGGTCGCGCCCACGTTCAACGAGGCGCTGCTGGTTGATGCCATGTTAAAACAGAGCCGTGACGATGAAGCCCGTCTCTCGATGCTCGGCAACTACCTGGACGGTTTCGCGCTCAAGATATTCCGGGCCACGCTGATCTCGGAGTTTGAGCTGCGCATCCATGAGCTGGCCGAAAAAGGCGAACAGCTCACGGGCGACGGGCTGAACGCCATGTATCTTGAGCTCATTCGAAAATACTATGGTCATGCCAAGGGCGTCTGTATCGTCGATGACAGACATCCAATCGGAGTGGATGGTTGTTCCCCAGCTCTACTCGGGCTTCTATGCCTATCAATATGCGACGGCATTCGCCGCCTCGGCGGCCTTGTCGGAGCTGGTGATAAGCGGCGATCGGGCGGCCACGCGGAGATACCTCGATTTTCTCTCCGCGGGCGGATCGGATTATGCCGTCGCCCTGTTGAAGAAGGCGGGTGTCGATATGGCGGCTTCCGAGCCGTTCGAGCTGTGTATGACGAAAATGAACCGGGTCATGGATGAAATGGAAAAAATCCTGGCCCGGAAGACGTGACGGCTCACCCCAATAAACGTTTCTGGGCCTTCTTCTCGGCGAAGGTCCGGGGCACGAAGACGTCCCGGCCCGTGATCGGGTCGCGGCCGGTCCTGTACATGCACGTGGACCGGGTCATCGGGGTCGGGGTGAAGATCTGGACGCCCTCGACGGGCTTCTCCCCTTCCCGCTCCAGCCGCTTCACTTCGACGGCCAGCTCGCGGGCTTCCTCTTCGCCGCAGCCGGGATGGGCGACCATGTAGTAGTACTTCAGGTGGCGCCGCTCGGCCTTGTTGAGCTTCCGGAAAAGCCGCCGGAACTCCTCGAACCGCGAGCCGTCCTTGTTCATCAGCGCGAGCACGCCGGGCGCCACGTGCTCGGGCGCGATCTTGAGCAGGCCCGAGACGTGGTGCTCGCTCAGCTCCCGGATGTACTCCTCGCTCTCCAGGGCCAGGTCGTACCGGACGCCGGACCGGACGAAGACCTTCTTGACGCCCGGAATCGCCCGCGCCTGTCCGCATCAGCCCGATCAGCCGCTCGTGGCCGCCGATCGCGCGAGCCGCAGACCAGGCAGCCGCCCGCCGTCGCACGGCGCGGGGCAGTCCATGCCGTACATGTTGGCCGACGGGCCGCCCAGGTCGTCGATGAAGCCCTTGAAGTCGGGATGGGCCGTGAGGCGCCGGATCTCGTCCAGAATCGAGTCCTCGCTCCGCGAGACGATGCGGTCGCCCTGGTGCAGGGTCAGCGAACAGAAGGAGCAGTCGCCGATGCAGCCGCGGTGGGTGACGACCGAGAACTGGGCCATCCGGAACTCGGGGAAGTGCGCGGGCACGTTCCGCGAGAAAGGCAGGCCGTAGATCCGGTCGAGGTCGGCCGGGGTCGTCTCCGGCGCCGGATACTGCAGGACATAGCGCTCGGCGTGGCGCTGGGCCAGGGCCTTGCGGATGGAGAAGGCGTTCTGCGCCCCGCAGAAGGCGTCGTGTTCGGCCTTGACCTCTTCGTAAGGAGGGATCTCCTCGAACCCGTCCGGCTTCTCGCGCCGGATGACGCAGGTGCCGGGAATTCCCGCCAGGTCCTCTCCCCTGTCCATCCGGCGGGCGATCTCCACGGCCTGGCTCTCGCCCGGGCCGTAAACGAGGATGTCGGCCCGCGTATCGAGAAGCAGACCGCGCCGGACATCGTCGTCCCAATAGTCGTAGTGGGCGAAACGCCGCAGCGAGGCCTCGATGCCGCCCAGCACGACGGGAACGCCCGGGAAGGCCGCACGGACGCGGTTGGCGTAGACGATCAGGGCCCGGTCGGGCATGCCCGAGGCGTGCGGGGCGTGCTCGTCCTTCTCCCGCCTCCGCTTGAGCGGGGTGTAGTTGACCAGCATGCTGTCGATCGAGCCCGAGGTCAGCCCGAAGTAGAGGCGCGGCCGGCCCAGCCGGGCGAAGTCGGCATCGTCCGTCCAGCCGCGGCCGCTCGATGATCCCGACTCTGTAGCCGGCGTCGTCCAGGACGCGGGCGATCATCCCGGCGGCCGACAGGGGGTGGTCGACGTACGGCTCGCCGGAAACCAGGATGATGTCGAAGTCGCGGCCCGGTTGCGGGCGAATCATGCTTCAGTATTCGAGCCGCTTGAAGATGACCGCCCCATAGGCGGCGTCGAGCAGAAGAAGCGCGCCGGCCACAAGGAAGGGCCACTGCAACCCGTAGCGGAAGCCCAGCGGCGTAGAGGACCATGGCCCCCAGCATCTTGGCCAGGATCTGGACGGCCAGGACGAGCGCCGCGCTGCCCCCGACGCTCTTTCTCTCGAACAGGCGCGAGATGGTGAGGGCGATCAGAGCGCCCATGGCGCCGTCGCCGAAGTCGTGGGCGAAGCGGAAGACGAGCGACAGCCAGACCGGCCCGGCCGTCGACAGGATCAACCCCGCGCCGGACAGGACCATCGAGCCGAAAAGGAGACCGCGATTCTGGGCCGGCTCGAACCTGCGGCGGCCGACCGCGATCGCCCCCAGGGGCAGGAAGAGAAGCCCCGCCGCCATGTAGAGCGACGACTGGAACGTGGTCAGCCCGAAGCGCGTCTCCAAAAACGGCGCGTAGACCGTCCCCTCCACGGCCCAATGCAGGCCGACAAGGAAGACGAAGCCGAGGAACAGGAGCGACTTGGGGCGCAGGACATCGCGGCCGTAATCGCGGATGCCGGTCAGGTGGAACTTGCCGCCGTCGAGCCCGCGGACGAAGGCGGCCGAGAGCGCCAGGATGGCGGCGAAGAGGAAAAGCAGAACCCGGAAGTCGGCCTTCTGGACGAGCAGGCCGCCGCCGGCGATCCCGAACACCGCCCCCAGCCCCAGCCAGAAGACATAGAGGCCGTACTTGCGATTCTGGTCGATGGCGGTCTCGTCCTTGTAGGTCAGGCTGGCCAGAGAGACATCCAAGACATTGTTGGCCACCCCCAACAGGAAGAAGGCGGCGCAGACGACCGGGAAGCTCCGGGTCACGGCCAGAAGCGCGAGCAGGAGGCCGTCGGCCAGGAAGGCCGCCCGCACGGCGCCGGCGATCGAGATCCTGTCGTTGACCCACCCCGCCGGGAAAGCCGAGAGGAGCGGCGCCAGGGAGAGGAGGGAGACGATGACGCCGATCTGCCAGCCGTTGTACCCGATGCGGACGAAATGCAAGGGCAGGAGAAAAAGGATCGAGGTGAAGGCCAGCGAGCGGGCGAAGTTCAGGCCGAAGACGCGGCGCAGTTCGGTGGGGAGCATGGCTGTAGTCCGAGCCACCCATTATAGGGCTTTTCGGGCCGCAAAAAAAAAGCCCCGGCTCCCGCCGGCCGAGGCCGGATGGAGCCGGGGCGGTGGATTCCGTCCCGCAGCGCGTTATTTTTTCTTCAAGCTGATGTGGCCGCTGAAGGCCTTCAGCCGGACCGTGGCGCCGCCGGCGCCCACGGTGCCCCGCAGCTCGCGGGCCGGGCCGTGGCTGTCGCTGATCCGGCCCGTCACGGTCACGTCGAAGTCGGTCTGGATGCCGCCGCTGAAGCTCTCGGCGGTCAGCTCGAAGGCCGACCCGGCGGGAACGATCATCTCCAGCCGGCCGCTCATGACTTCCAGGCTGTACTTGCCGTCCTTCTCGATCTTGCCGTCATAGGTGACGCTGCCGCTCAGAACCTTGCCGCGCACGCTCTTGGCGCCCTCGATCCCGGTCAGGCGGATGGGGCCGGAGGTCGTCTCGGCCTCGACCGAGCCCTTGACCTTGTCCACGGTGATGCTGCCCGAGACGGACTTGAACACGGCGTCGCCGACGATGTCGGAGGCCTTCGTCGAGCCGCTGACGACGTAGAGGTCCGCGCCGCCGCCGAGACGGGTCAGGGTGGCGGTGCCGCTCGTAACCCGGCCCTCGAAGGCGCCGCCGATGCCGTCCACCGTGAGCGGACCGCTGACGTTGGTGACCGAGAGCGAGGCCTTCTCGGGAATCCAGATCTGGTAGCTGACCGAGACGTTGATGGATTCGTTGCGGCCCTGGTGCTCGGGGTACTTGGTTTCGATCCGTACGATCTCGCCCGTCTTCTGGACGTCGATCTGGACCTTGTCCATATTCTCCTTGGCTTTGTCCATGGTCTTGGCCTTGGAGACCTTGACGGCCTCGATCTTGACCTGGGCTTCGGCCCAGCTCTTGATGTCGATCGAGCCGGAGACGTTGCCGACGATGACCTTGCCGTCCTTGGCCAAGGCTTCGACCTTGCTGAACTTCTGCTCGAGCTTCTCCTCGGCGAAAGCCGTCAGCGGGTAGACGGCCAGAGCCAGGAGGGCTCCGATCAGGACGGCCCTGCGGATCGCTTGTTTCTTGTTCATGACATCCTCCCTGTGCGATTCCAGACTTTAAAGGCTCGCCCCGGGCCCGGCCGGGGACGGCGATTGTTTGCGGACTTGGATGACCCCGTCGAGGATCTCGACTTTCTTCTGGTAGGCGGCCAGCAGGAAGACGCGGGCGTCCACGCTGCCGGGTTCGCGCTCAACCGCCTCGCGACAGGCCTGGATGGCCGAGTCTACGGCCCCCAGGTCGCGGGCGAAGAGGGCGGCGGCGGACGATCCGATCACGGACGGGCCGGCCACCAGGGCTTCGGTCAGGGCCTGGATGGCCAGCTTGTAATGCATCTCGGACTCTTCCAGCTTGGCCACCACGGCCGCCTGGTCCGGCGAGAGGCCGGGGGCGGAGGCGGCGCGCCAGGGGCCGAGCCCGACGACGAGGCCGACGACGGCTCCGACGACAACGAACCCGGCGGCATAAGCCCAGCGGGGGACGGCGAAGCCGCGGAGCCCATGCGAGGCCGCCCGGCGCTCTTCGCGGCGGGCTGCCCGCACGCCCGAGAGGACGGCATTCCAGACGTCGTCGGAGGGCGCGTCCTGGTCGTCAAGCGAACGGGCGCTCTCGGCGATCCTCTGAAAGTCGTCCATCAGCTCCCGGCACTCGGCGCAGACGGCGAGATGCGAGTCGAGGCGGGCCCGCTCGGCCGGGCGGATCGTCCCGTCCAGGCGGTCCCCGATCATCTTATGAAACGCGGCGCACTTCATGGACATTCTCCCGGCCCGATGCGGCGGGCCTTCAGGTAGGCCCGCACCTTGAGGCGGGCCTTGAAGAGCTGGGACTTGGAAGTCCCCGCGGACAGGCGGAGCATCGAGGCGATCTCCTCGTGCTTGAAGCCCTGCACGTCATGGAGCAGAAAAATCTGCTTGAGGCGCGGGGGTAGGAGGGCGATGGCGTCTTCGATGGGCCTGCGGAGGTCGCACTCGGGCCCCTTGATCGAGGCGTCCGGGATGGCGAACTCGACGTCGTCCAGAGCCACCGTCCGCCCCGACGAAGTCCGCTTCTCGCGCAGGTGGCTGAAGCAGGTGTTGAGGGCGATGCGGTAGGCCCAGCCGGGGAACATCTCGGCGCTCTTGACGTCGTCGAGGTGGGTGAAGATCTTGACGAAGATATCCTGCAGCAGGTCCTCGGCCGTGGCCCGGTCGCCGGAATAGCGGCGGGCCAGCCCGAAGAACGAGACCCGGAAGCGGTGGTAGATCGTCTCCAGGGCGGCGTCGTCGCCGTCGCGGCCGCGGGCGATCAGGTCGGCCAGCGGTTCGGGGGCGGGAATGGCGGCATCGAAATCGTCGCGCTGGCTCATGAACGGATTATCCATGATTTTCGGGGCTATTTCCAATGCCGGAGCCGCATACATGGTTTCCATGGCTTTCGTTCCAACAACTAGGATGGAGAATCGGGGAAAAAGGTTGCCTAAGGCTAAGAAATAGTGGCCAGGAACTGCCCGAACAAGACCTCGGCCGTATCCCAAGGCGAGCCCGTCCGGCCTCGTATCATCCAGTAATTAAAAGACATCTGGGCTATGCCCAAGTAGTGGACGGCGGCCGAGACGGGGTCGATATCGCGCCCGAAGCGTTTTTCGGCCTTTCCCCGCTCGATCATCCCGGCCGCCCCGTCGAGGACGGGCTTCAAGGCGAGTCGGAGGGCGGCGTCGAAGCGCCCGGATTCGTCGTCGGGGACGCCGCCGTAGAGGATCTCTCCCGCCGCGGGATCAGCCGCCAGAGCGTCGAGATGCCTGCGCAGGAAGTCCGCCAGGACGTCCCGGGGGTTCCGGCCGGCAACCGAAGCCTGGCCCCACTGCCGGGCCAGGGAATCGGCCAGGCCGTCGGGCAACAGGGTCGGGGACTTCTTCATCCGGCGGAAATGATAGCACATGGCGAGGGAGGGCGGGAGGCGGGTGGGGCAGGGAAGCGTTCCGGCCGCGGGATGGCTCCCCCCCCCCGGCCCCGCAAAATCATCCCGGGCGGGGATGGCCCTTGCATGCGAAATAGGAAAGAATGATAGAGTAGCCCTTAGCCTCGCAGGGATGAAGAGTACATGAGCACCCAGCCCGACGACTCGCAATGTCCGGATCGATTCCACGAAGTCCTGCAGAACATCGAGGAAGGCTACTACGAAACCGACCTCAAAGGCCGATTCACCTTCGTCAACGAGGCCATGCTCCGAATCATCGGCCTGCCGCGCGAGCGTCTGGCGGGGATCGACAACCGGACCTACATGGATCCGGCCAGCTCGGCCACGGTGTTCGCGCTCTTCGGTGACGTCTACAAGACCGGGCAGCCGGCCCGCGGCGGGCCCATCCCGATCCAGCTGGGCGAGGGGCCGGCCCGCTGGTTCGAGTTTTCGATCGCCCTGATCCGCGACGCAGCCGGATCCCCGACCGGTTTCCGCGGACTCATCCACGAGATCACCGCCATCAAGCAGGCCGAGATCGCCCTGCGGACGACGACCTCGAGATTGGAAGGCCTGGTCCAGGCCATACCGGACATCATCTATTTTAAAGACGCGGAGAGGCGCAACCAGATCGTCAACCGGGCCTTCGAGCAGGCCTTCGGACTGAGCCAGGGAGAGGTCGCCGGCAAGACGGATGAAGAGCTTCTGCCCCCCGACCTGGCCGCGGCCTGCCGGGCCAGCGACGACATCGTCTTCGCCACCGGTTTGCCTTTCCATTTGGAGGAGAGCACGATCCTTCGTGACGGCAGCCGCGTCCACTTCGGGACCATTAAAGCCCCCCTCCGGGATGGAGACGGGAAAGTCGTCGGGCTGATCGGCGTCAGCCGCGACATTACGGCCCAGCGGGAAGCCCAAAAGCGGATCGCGGAGAGCGAGGAGCGCTTCCGCGGGCTCTACGAAAACGCCACTCTGGGCATCTACCAGACCGACAAGGACGGCGGGATCCTGATGGCCAATCCGGCCCTCGTCAGGATGTTGGGGTATGAGGCGTTCGAGGAGCTTGCCGCGCGAAACCTCGAGGAGTCGGGCTTCGAGCCGCAATACCCGCGCGCGGAATTCAAGGCCCGCATGGAGAAGGACGGCGAGATCCGGGGCCTGGAATCGGCCTGGAAGCGCCGGGATGGATCGACCATCTTCGTCCGGGAGAGCGCCAAGGCCATTCGGGACGAAGCCGGCCGGGTCATCCGTTACGAGGGAACCGTCGAGGATGTCACCGAACGCCGGCTGGCCGAGATCGAGCTGCAAGCTTCGGAAGAGCGCTACCGACGCCTGATCGAAAACAGCCCCGACGCCATCTACCAGACGAGCGAAGACGGACGCATCCTGGCGGCGAATCCCTCCATGCGCCGGATGATGGGCTATGAAACCGGCGGCGAGTACTTGAAGACCGACGTCCATGACTTCCTATGCGGATGCCCGGCAGCGGACACCGTTCCGTGAGGCCATGGCCCGGGACGGCGAGGTCCACAACATGGAGCTCAATCTCCGGCGCAAAGACGGCTCGACGTTTTATGTCCTGGCCAATGCCAATGCGGCCAAAGATAAGGACGGCCGGACGATCTTCGAAGGCATCCTGACCGACATCTCGGCCCAGAAGGAGAACGAGCGCAAGCTAGCGGCCGCCCTGGCCGAGAAGGAGGTCCTGATCAAGGAAATGCACCACCGGGTCAAGAACAACCTCCAGGTCATCTCCAGCCTGCTCAGCCTGCAGAGCCGCTTCCTGAAGCACCCCGACGACATCGACTTGTTCAAAGAGAGCCAGAAGCGCATCCGATCGATGGCCCTCATCCACGAGAAGCTCTACCAGTCGAAGAGCCTATCGCGGATCGAGTTTGCCTCCTACACCAGCCGCCTGGTCGAAAACCTTCTGGCCTCCCACCTGCGGGGCGTCCAGCCGATCGGGATGAAAGCCGAGCTCGAGGAGGTCTACCTGGATATCCAGACGGCCATCCCCTGCGGACTGATCGTCAACGAGCTGGTCATGAACGCCCTGAAGCACGCCTTTCCCGGCGGGCGCGGGGGCACCATCCGGCTTGGCCTGCGCATGGATTCCGAAGGCCGGGTCGAGCTGACGGTCGGGGACGACGGCGTCGGCCTGCCGCCGGGCATGAACGTGCTGGCCGGGGACAGCATGGGCATGCAGATCGTGACCATGCTGACCCAGCAGCTCGACGGCCGCCTGGAGATCGACCGCTCGCCGGGAACGCAGTTCCGCCTGACGTTCCGCGAGCTTGCCTACAAGCCTCGGCTCTGAGGCCGGCCGCGAGCCCGCCGCCCCGATCAGATTCCCAACTCGATCTTCAGCAACTCCCCCGCCTTAAGGACGACGGGCTTGTCCCAGCGCAGCACGACCCGCGGGCCGGTCTGCTTGAAGGTAACGGCCGCAGCACCGCCGCCGGTCGCCTTCACCGCGGCCACGGTCTTCCCCGCCAGCGAGGGCGGCAGGGTCAGGGCCAGCTCGTTCAGCGTCAGCCCGCCATAAGCCACGAGGAGCTCGACGCTCTCGCCCTTGCCGGCCGTCGCCTTTTGGGAGAACTTGCCCCAGCCGGTCCCGCCGCTCCAGAACGTCCGGAAATCCTCGGGGTGAATCTTGGGCGCGAACTCGATCGTCTTCTCGACGCCGGAGTAGGCATAGCCCGAGAGCGCGGTCAGGAGGCCCCAGGAGGACATGGCCCGGGCGTAGTGGTGCCCGCACTCGACCTCGTCCCAGGGATTTCTGCGGAAGCCGTCGTAGCGGTCCCGCACGCCCTTGACGATGGACAGGCCCTCGTCAAGCCGGCCCTCGTAGATCAGGTGCGAGGCGACGTGGTACTCGATGCCCGTCCAGACCTCGTCGGAATAGACGAACGGGAGCGGGGGCCGCCCGCCCTTGGGCCAGGTGCAGAGCAGCAGCCCCTTCTCGTCGTTGAGGGCGTAGGTGCGCTGGGCGCTGGAATAGTCCGCAAAATCGGTCAGGAAGTTGTACTTGTAGATCGAGCCCAGGGTCGTCTTGAGCCGGTCCTCGGGCAGGAAGCGCCCCAGGCCGGCCACCATGGCCAACCACTGGCCCAGCATCTGGTCGGACAGGCATCCGTCGCCGTACTGGTACTTGGTTTCCATGACCTTGTCGTACTTCTGGACGTAGTACTCGCCGTTCCAGAGGGTGGCGTCGAAGGCTCGGCGTCCCTTCTCGAGCATCGCCGCGCACTCCTCGCCGAAAGCCGGGTCGCCCGCCGGCCCGGCCATGCGCGAGGCGGCCAGCAAGGCGCCCAGGTAGAACGTGCCCATCATGCTGTTGGGCCCGTAGAACTCGATGTCGTAGGTGTTGTGCTGCTCGCCCTCGATCAGGCCGTCCTTATCGGCGTCCCAATGCTTCCAGGTGTAGTCTAGGACCAGTTTGACCTTGGGCCAGAGCTTCTTGAGAAAGGCCGTGTCGCCCGAGATCTGCCAGTCGCGGTAGAGGTTGATGATCTTGCCCAGCGAGCCGTCGGCCGCCGGCTTGAAGTCCCACAGAAACCCCGAGTTCAGCGGCAGGCTGGTGCGGAAGATCATGGCCCCATCGTCCTTGGTGTTGTTCAGGAAGTCGGTCTCGCGCATGAACCGCTCCAGACCGGGATAGAGGAAGGCCAGCGACTGCTCGTAGTTCCAGACGTGGCCGCAGTTGAGTGGGCAGCAGCCGGACTGGTCGTTGCAGCCCTCGAAGGCGAAGAACTGGTTGCCCTTCAGCAGGAAGCAGGTCGTGGTCCGGATGATGGCCGCCTGCGAGGACAGGGCGTCCAGGACGTAGGGTGGCAGAGTCGAGTCGTAGAAGACCTCGTGGAAGCGGCGTGTCTCCCGCTCCAGGGCGGGCAGGTTGGCGTCCAGATACTCGGCCGCGGCCCAGGCGTCGGCAAAGCGGGTGGCATACTGGTTGAGAAACTTCTGGCCGCGCTGGGAGCGGACCGAGTCGAAGTAATCAAGGAAGTTGGGAAAGCTCCAGGAAAGATAGAACGGCACCACGGCCTCGCCGAACGGCTCGAGGACCACCCGGGCGCCGAGCGTGCCCACGTCGCTGCGGCCGTCCGGGGAGGGCGAGGCGTCGGTCTCGTTCTTGAGCGTCCCGTCCGCGGCGAAGTCGTCCCAGAAAATCTGCAGGTCGTCGAACCAGTCGCCGCGAACCCAGTGGGAGAGGTAGGTGACGTCCTTCCAGGGCGTCGTCAGGGCCACGTTGCCGGCCGCCGACGTGGTCGGGTCGACTTTCTTGGAGGTCATGTAAAGCCCGTTCAGAGCGCCCCCGGTGCGGACCTGGTTGACGTTCTGCCCGAGCTTGGCATGGCCGATGCCGGTAAGCTTGCCCTCGCCGTCGAACCCGACCGGGTTGAAGAGCGAGCCGGCCACGGTCGCCTGGACGCGCTTGGCGCTCAGGTTCTTCAGCCGGTAGCGCAGGACGACGACCGGGAGGCCCGAGGCGTCCACGTCCAGCGGGACGAACGGGTTGAACGCCTCCAGGGTGACTTCGAGCGGCAGCTTGCCGTCCGTCATCTCAACGGAAGCGAAGGGGTATTCACCGACGAATCGCGTCGTCTCCATCCGCGGCAGGCCGGGCACCTGGGCCCGGTGCAGGCCGTCCTGGCCGGTGAAGGGCGGGGTCATGCGCCCCTCCAGGACGCGGACGACGGGTGTTTCGCCTTCCGCCCGGCAGTACAGGGAAAAGAAAGTGAACGGCAGGTCGACCCCTTTGCCGGGACGGTTGAAGATCTCCCAATCGCGCAGGTTGCCGCGGCCGCCCAGCGAGACCGTGCCCGTACCGATGCCGCCGAGGGGGAACGCCAGCTCCCGCAAGGTTGCGCCCTCAAACGTCCGCACCGCCCCCAGGCCGTAAAGCTCGGACTTGGTGAAGGGGCTGCCGAGGGTGGCTTGAGCGGGAGCCGAGGCCTGGGCCGTACCGGCCAAGCCTGCCGATCCTGTCGTGCCGGCCGGAGCCGATAAGGTCGCCAGCGCAAGGATAAGACAGAGCGCAAGAAGGCGGAACGGGCGTCGGGTCATGGCGTTACTCCCTGAAAGAAATCCTCAATGGAGGAAGGCAAATTCGCCCCATTACTAGTCCCGGCCGGGAAAAAAGTCAACCGTGAGAGACGATGCGGGCCGTGAAGGATACGACGCCGCGAATGTATCATGCCCGGGGAGCGGATTCGGCTTCACGGAAGGTCAGGGTGAAGGCCGTCCCGTTCGCCCGGTCGAGCTCGATCGTCGCGCCCAACTGGCCGGCCAGCAGGTTCACGATTTGAAGACCCAGGCTTTCCGCTTGGCGAAAATCCAAGCCTTCCGGGAGCCCGACGCCGTCATCCGCGATTCGGATTTTGATTGCGCCGTCGGGCCCCTGCTTAACCCCGAGCCGTATGACGCCGGCCTGGTTCTCCGCGAAGGCATGCTTGAGCGCGTTGGAGATCAGCTCATTGAGGAGCAGCCCGCAGGGGACGGCCGAGCTGATGCCTAGGGCGACATCGTCAATATCCGTTTCCAGCCTGATGAGGCCGGGCAGGGGCCGGTAGAAATGGACCAGCTGGACGGCCAGGCTCTGGATATACCCGCCCAAATCAATGCGGGACAGATTGGCCGATTGGTAGAGCTTCTCGTGAACGAGGCTGATGCTGCGAATGCGCGCCTGAGACTCCTTGAGGATAGCCCGGCCGTCTTCGTTGAGGATTTGCCCGGCCTGGAGGTTGAAGAGGCTGGAAATGACCTGCATGTTGTTCTTGACCCGGTGGTGGATCTCCCGGAGCAGGACTTCCTTTTCCTTCAACGAGGCCAGGACCGACTCCTCGGCGTTTTTCAGGCTGTCGATATCGGTGCATGTGCCGAACCACTTTTGGACTTTGCCGGCTGCGTCGCGATAAGGCGTGCCGCGGATCAACCACCAGTGGTAGGCTCCGTCGGCGCGGCGCAAACGGCACTCGAGCGAGTAGACGGCGCCGAATCGAGTCGCGTTTTGCCAGGCGTCCCAAGCCCGCTGCCGATCGTCCGGATGGAAAGGCTTATTCCACCCGTGCCCGTAGCTCTCCTCCAGCGTCTGTCCCGTGTAATCCACCCATTGCCGGTTAAAATATATGTTCCAGCCGTCCGGACGGGTGATCCAGACGATCTGCGGCATGGCCTCGGCCAGCGAATGGAACTCCTTTTCGCTCTCCCGCAGCACCTCCTCGGCCTTCCTTCGATAGGACACATCCGTCAGCAGAACCAGCCGGGTCGTGGATCGGCCGTCGGGGTCGGCTACGAAAGAGAAGCTCATCTGGTATGTCCGCGGTTCCCCTCCTCGATCCAAGACAATTTCCGTGTTGGGTTCGGACGTTTGGCCGGGCAGGCCGAATCGGTCGGGCCATTGCGGCAAAACCTGTTTCACGGGCAAGCCCCTGGCGGCCGAGATCTTCACCCCGAGCAGCTGCTCCGCCGCGGGGTTCGCATCGACGATACGGTCCCACTGGTCCAGCACAAAGATGGAAGCCTCTATCCGCTCAAAAACGGTATCGCGGGCCAGGGGAATGACTTTATGGAGATGGAAACGAGGAAGAGACCAGACCAGCAACAGGCCGCCGGCAAAGGATGCCCACGGCGTGATTCCCACCGACAGCTTCCAAGTGCGGCTCAAGCCGAGCGTCTCGACCAGAGCGGCCAGCATGGGCAGCGACGCGGCCGTCAGAAGGCCCAGGGATTCCCGGAGTCGGCCCTTGTGCCGGCGGAGGACGTTCTTGACCAGGAGGACGCTTCCGGAGAGGGCCAGAGCGAAGTTATAGGCCATTCCAATCCCATAGACGAGACCATAGGCGGGCTGAAGCGGAAGATAAGGATTGACGCTATTCAGGCCTGGGCTGCCCCAGATCAGATGGTGAAGCGAATTGGTCCAAATTCCCAGGAGGACGAGGCCCGGCATGACGCCCAGGAGAACGTAGGTGCGCCGGCTGAGCCAGCGGTTGGATCCGAGATGGTGAACGATATACAGCCACCAGAAGGTGATGGCGATGGTGCCCCAAATGAGCTGAGCCCCCATCAAATAGCTCTTGGGGCCGGGAACCGGCAGTCCTATCTCGATGGCGTGCGACAGCATCCACATCGAGCACGACAGCAGAAGCGTGGATCCGAAGAGCCTCGCCCGGCGGTTAAGATCCCTCCAGGGAAAATAGATCGCCAGAACGAGGATGCATGCCGAAGCCGAGATCTCCGAGATGACGCCGGCAGACCATTGCCACGACATGATAAGCAACGCCCCCTCTGGTTATGGCTTCCCTTTCGTGCCTTAAGCATAGCTCAAGCGGCCGCGTTATTCAAAGTAGGAGGTGGTGGACGTTGGGGGATTCGAACCCCCGGCCTCCGCATTGCGAACGCGGCGCTCTCCCAGCTGAGCTAAACGCCCACCCTGAAGGGGACCTCACTCTAGCATTTTTCGGGGGATTTTTCCAGCCGGCGGGCCGATACCGCGGCCGGCCCCCGGCGACTCGCGCCCGGGAGCCGGAATATACGGATCCCCGCATTTGAAAACCCTCGCGGAGCCTCCTATAATAGAAGGCACGCATCATCGGCTCGGGAGGCCAACATGGGCAAAGTTTGGAAGATCGCCGCCGTGGCCGCCGTCACGGCCTTCGGCATCCTGATCGTCGCGGGGGCCGCGCCGGCCCAGAAGAAGACCTACGACTTGTTCGAAACCCCTCAGCGCTGCGCCCAGTGCCACAGGGAGATCCACACCGAGTGGAAGTCGTCCATGATGTCCCAGGCCTACACCCACCACTGGGACGAGATCGAGTACTTCGGGCTGGCCGTGCCGCAGGCGGACAGGGACCCCAAGGTGGCCGAGGTCAAGGCCGGCTGCAACGTCTGCCATGCCCCGGCCGCCTTCTTCATCGGCGACACACCGCCGCCTCTGCCCTCGGCCAACAGCCGGGCCAACGAGGCCGTGGCCTGCGACATCTGCCACACCATTTCGGGCTTCCAGGGCGACACGCCCTTCAACGGGAACTACATCCTGAACCCCGGCAAGGTCAAGTTCGGCCCGCGGGCGGGTGTGGTCTCGCCCTTCCACGAGACCCGGCAATCGGACTTCATCAAGTCCGCCGACTTCTGCGGCACCTGCCACAACGAGAAGAGCCCCTACGGGATCTGGGTCAAGAGCACCCACCTGGAGTGGAAGGAGGGCCCCTACGCCAAGCAGGACGTCCGCTGCCAGGACTGCCACATGTGGCGCTACCCCGGCAAGAGCGCCGACATGGGCCAGCCCCTGCCCGACCTGGCCCACCACAACTTCCCGGGCGCCCATGTGCCCGCCAAGTACCGCGGCACGGTCGAGCTGAAGGTCTACGCCGACGCCGAAGAGTACGAGCCGGGCGACAAGGCCGTCTTCAAGGTCCACCTCTACAACGCCAAGACGGGGCACAAGTTCCCGACCGGCTCGGTGGAGGACCGCCAGCTCTGGCTGGAAGTCCACGCCGTGGACGCCAAGGGCAACCGCTTCAAGCTGCCCGTGGACAAGAAGGGCTTCCCGGGCGAGGAGTACACGATCTCGTCCAACACCCTGGCCTACCAGGACATCGGCGACATGATGCTGGGCTTGCCCGACTTCGCCGGCCTCAAGCGCGACGACCTGGAGGAAGGCCACCGCGTCTTCCGCATGGCCTACTTCGATCCCAAGGGCCGCATGACCATCGGCCAGTGGAACACCAGCGCCTTGGGAACGGACTACCGGATCGGGCCGCGCGAGACCAAGATCGAGCAGTACACCTGGACCCTGCCGCAGACCCTGCCCGAGGGGACGCTGCGCATCGAGGCCAAGCTGAACTACCGCCTGCTGGTCAAGAGTGTGGCCGACTACCTCAAGGTGCCGGCCGACGAGTCCGAGATCCGCGAGATCAACGCCGAGACGGCGGAAGTCAAGATCGTTTACTGAGGAGCGCGCCGTGAACGTGAAGAAAATCCTGCTCACCCTGGCCGCCCTGGCCGCCCTGGTCCAGTCGGCGGCCGCCATCCCCGCCTTCGCCCGCAAGTACGGCTACTCCTGCGAGGTCTGCCACGCCCCGGTGCCGCACCTCAAGGCCTTCGGCGAGGAGTTCATGGACAACGGCTACCGCATCCCGGACAAGGAGCCGCCGCGGGCCACCGTGGACACGGGCGACCCGCTTCTTCTGCTGCAGCGCGACCTGCCGCTGGCCATGCGCTTCGACGCCTACCTCGGCTACGCGCCCAACGCCGCCGGGGCTAAAACGGACTTCATGGCGCCCGTGGCCATGAAGATCCTGAGCGGCGGCAGCATCTCGGAGACGGTCTCCTATTACACCTACTTCTTGATGTCCGAGGACGCCAAGGTGGTCGGGCTGGAAGACACCTACTTGAGCTTCCGGGGTGTTTTCGGCCTGCCGGTCGACATCGTTTTCGGCCAGTACCGGGTGACCGACCCGATCAAGGCCACCGAGACCCGCCTGACTCTCCAGAACTACGCCGCCTTCAAGTTCCGGGTCGGGGACAGCCGCATCAACCTGGCCTACGACCGCGGCATCATGGCCGTCACGGGGACGAATTTCGGGACGGACTTCATCCTCCAGGTGGTCAACGGCAACGGCATCGAGGAGCAGGACATCTTCGACTCGGACAAGTACAAAAGCCTGATCTACCGCGTGGCCCAGGGCTTGGCCAAGGGCAAGCTCCGGGTCGGCCTCCTCGGCTACAGCGGCAAGGAAGCGGGGGAGGACGGGCGGACCAACGCGGTCACCTACTTCGGCCCCGACCTGCGCCTGCGCCTGACGGGAGTCGAGCTTCTGCTCGAGTACGTGCGTCGGACCGACACGAACCCGCTCTTCCTGGCGGCCGAGGACAAGATCACTTCCGACGCCTTCCTGGCCGAGGCCGTCATCAGCCCCTGGGGCGAGAAGGGACGGACCTTCTTCACCGCGGCCTGGAACCGGGTCGACTCGGGGCTCGAGCCGGCCAGCCAGAACACGCTGACCCTGAACGTGAACTACCTGCTGCGGCGGAACCTGAAGTGGGTGGCCGAGTACACCCATGACCTGCTGCGCGACGACCATCGGCTCCTGACCGGCATCGTGACCGCGTTCTAAACGGGATCGCTCGCCTGAAGGGCCGAATGGGTCCGACTTGCGAGAGGGGCCGGATCGGTCTATGCTGAAGCCAACTCAAAGCGGGAAGGCTTCGGGAGGGCAACCATGAAACAACGGCGAATCGTCGTTCTGGCGGCGGCGCTGGCTCTGCTCATCGGCCTGCAGAGCTGCGCCACGCTGGAGCAGCTCGCAGGCGCTCTGGTCAACCTGCAGCGGCTCAAGTTCAAGCTGGGTGCCGTGCACGATTTCTCCGTCCTGGGCATCAACCTGGGCGGCAAGGCGCGGCTGCAGGACTTCACCGCGGCCGAGGGGCTGCGCCTCGTGCAGGGCTTCGCCTCCAGGCGCCTGCCGGCCGAGTTCGTCTTGAACATCCTGGCCGTCAACCCCAACGACGGCACGGGTGGATCCAAGCAGACGGTCACGACCTTGACTGGGCTCGAATCGCGCCTGCTGATCGACGGAAAGCCCACAGTCACCGGCAACATCGACCGGCCGATCGAGATTCCCGGCACGGGGCAGGAATCCACGATCGGCATCCGGCTGGGCATCGACCTTTATGAATTCTTCGGCCAAGGGGGGTATAACGACCTGCTCGGCCTGGCCTTGGCCATCGGCGGCAAGAGCGGAAGCTCGTCACGGCTGTCGCTCGATGCCCTGCCCACGGTCACCACGCCGTTCGGCCCGCTCACCTACCCCAACCGCATTACCATCATCAACACCGAGTTTCGGTAGAAAATCGCCGGCCGGGACGGCCAAACGCGCCCGCAAAGCCATGTTTACGCAGAGGGAGAAGGGCCGTCCCTTTTCGCTTGGGGAAAGCCCTGATCCAAGTATAAGATGACATGGACATGAGCCCCCGAGACAATTCACGAATTATCACTTCCCGCGGCATTCTCGTGATTCTATCCTTTTCGGCCATGGCCGCATTCTGCGCCTGCGGGCCCCGCCCGGCGGAAAGGCCCGTGGACACGTTCACTATCGCCGTGACCGACTCCGGCCTGGGCGGACTCGCCGTAATGGCCGAGGCGGCTGCAAGGCTGGAGCAGGCCGGCATCCACAAGCGCGTCGACTTCGTCTTCTTCAACGCCCTGTTCACCAACGAGGGCGGCTACAACAGCCTGCCGACGCGGGAGGAGAAGATCCGCGTCTTCGATGCGGCGCTGCGGGCGCTGGAGCGCGAGGTCCAGACCCGATCTCATCCTGGTCGCCTGCAACACATTATCCGTCCTGCTACCGGACGTGCCGTTCGCCAGAGAGACCCACATCTCCCTGCAAGGCATCGTCGAGCCGGGAGTGGAGATGTTCTGGCAAGCCTTGATCGAGAACCCCGAGGCGAGGCTGATCCTCTTCGGCACCGAGACGACGATCGCCGAGGACAGCCACCGCAGAAGGCTCGTCGAGACGGGCGTCCCGGCCGAGCGGATGATCGTCCAGGCCTGCCCCGAGCTGCAAGTCCTACATCGAGACGGATTGGCGAAGCGGCGACACCGGACTCCTCATCTCGGCCTACGTGGACGAGGCGACGGCCGGGCTGCCGCAGCCCCCGCCGCCGCTTCTGGCCGGGCTCGTCTGCACGCACTACGGCTACTCCCGCGACCTCTGGGCCGCCGCGTTCGCCGAGAAGGGGCTTGCCGGGGTCAAGATTCTCGACCCCAATGCCAAGCTGGCCGAGTGGCTCGTGCCGCAGGGCGCAAAGCGCCGCTTCGACAAGACGGACATCACGGCCCGCGTCGTGTCCATGGTGGATATCCCGCAGGCCAAGCGGGATAAGCTGGCCGCATGGCTCGAGCGCGTCTCGCCGGTGGTCGCGGCGGCATTGCGCGCCGCCGAAATCCGGCCTGAGGGGTCAGGTCTTAACATTTGACATAAAACGTAACGACCTGGCACCGAGCGGTTTGTAACGGAAGATCTTCGGGGTCAAGTCTTTACGGAAAGTGTCAACACCGTGGCGCCTAGGACGCTCCGGTGCGGAAGCCGATGTTAAGACCTGACCCCTCCCCTAGTAGATCCAGTCGGGGGTCCCGCCGGGGACGGATTTCGCCACCTGCAGGCCCAGGGCCCGGATCAGCTGGTCGCCGACAAACGGGCTCCAGCCGTGGCCGCCCCGATCGCCGTAGCGGAACTCCCCGCCGTAAGGCGGATCGGCCAGCTTCTCGAGCGAGGCCTGCAGAAGATAGCAGGCCTCGTTGAGGTAGAAATTGTCCATGCGGCCGCAGTAGACGCGGATCTTGCCGGCCAGCTTCGGCCCGATCGCCGACCAGTTCTTTTCGAGATACAGGCGAAGGTCATATCGCTCCCCCGCCCATCGGACGGCTTCCTGATCGATCTTCCCCGTGACCGGATCCCAAAGCGCCTTCGGATAGCCGTCCTCGGCCACGGGAGCGAAGAGGGCGTTCCAGACGGCCCATTGCCCGCCCGAGCGAAACCGGTCTCCGATCGCCTCCTCGTACAGGTTCTCCTGCTCCTGGGTGTAGATCAGGTTGCCGCTCGTGTCCCGCTCGCCTCCGCGCGGAACCCTGGTCCATTCGTGCTCGATGTAATAGGCGTTCTTGTCCTGATAGAGGTTGACGATCTGGTATTTGCGGAAGTCGACGGGGTCGGGATAGAACGACCACGTCCCGCCGAAGAAGTCCGGATAGAAGACCTGCATGGCCAGGGAGATCCAGCCGCCGGTCGAGCCGCCCGAGAGCACCCGGGCCCAGGGCTCGCCGACGGCCCGGAAAGTCTGCTCGACGGCGGGGATGAGCTCGGTGACGATGGCGTCGCCGTAAGGGCCGATGTTGTCCGAGTTCACGCCGTAGGAGTCGTCGTAATAGGGGCAGGCATGCTCGAAGGTCACCTGGATGAAGCGGGGGAGGTTGTCGGCGTTCCAGGCCTTGAAGCCGGCGGAGGCCGGATCCTCGCTGAAGCGGGCCACCCCGCCGCGCGGGAAGTGACCTTGGATGTAGTGGACCGGATATCGGACGCCGGGATGCTCGTCGTAGCCCTTGGGCAGCAGAACGTTGGCCCCGATGGCCATCGGTCGGCCCCAGAACTCGGACAGCAGGCGGCTTTGGATCCTGATGTGCTTGAGGTGGGCGGTGTCCTGATAGGGCGCGATGGGCGGAACGACTCGGCTGAGGGCGATCGCCGGCGGCTCGGGAGCGGAGCCGCCCAGGCGGACCTTCACCGGATCGCTGAAGAGATTCCCGGGCGAGCGGCGCCAGCTCTGGCCCTCGCCCTGGTCCATGTGCAGCTTGACCGTCTTGCCGTCGGCGCGATTGAACGTGGTGTAGACGTTGAGCCAGGCCTGGACATAGTAGTCGCCCTCCGGGATGTCGCTCAAGCGCCTGACCGGGTAGCCGAAGGCCCGGTCGTCGAGCACGACCGCGGAGCCGGGCTTGAGATCGTCGACGTTCAGGCCGAAGACCGGGGTCCCGTTCATCCCGGGCTGGAACTTCTCGGTTCTCGAGAGCAGGAGCAGGATGCGCCCGGAGACCGGCTCGGCCCGGATCGCCGGATCGACGGCGACCGTGAGCCGGACGGTGCCGGCAGCGGCCGGAGCGGGCGGAGACGATACGGCCGATGCGGCGAGGAGCGAAAGGGCAAGGGCGAGGATCAAGCCGGCGGATCTGGTGTGGATTTTCATGAGCACGGGTTTCCCTCCGTTCGAACCGGGACTCTATCAGATAAGACTCCCCTTCGTCCATCGGAACAGGCGCCATCATCGACCTTTATGCTAGAATAGCCCGATAAATGCTAAGAAAGACGATCGCCATGTACCGCGAGGCCTACGCCGGCCTGCCCGGCGGAGCCTGGCTATTGGCCGCGGCCGAGTTCATCAACCGCTGCGGCTTCATGGTCCTCGTCTTCCTCAACATCTACCTGACCCGGCACCTGCATCTGACCCTGCCGCAGGCGGGAAACGTGCTCGGCGCCTATGGCCTGGGCGCAATCGCGGGCGGCTACCTGGGCGGCCTTTTGGTCGACAAGATCGGCATCCGGCCGGTCATGCTGGCCAGCCTGATACTGTCGGCCGTCAGCCTGATCGTCACGGGGTATGTCACGGCCTACGTCCCCCTGCTCGTGATGCTCTTCATTTACGGCATCGTCTCGACGGCCCTCTTCCCGGCCAACGACACGGCCATGTCGCGCTTCTGCTACGGCGAGATGCGGTCCAAGGGCTTTGCCCTGCGCCGCCTGGCCGCCAACCTGGGCATCACCTTCGGCCCGGTCATCGGCGGCTTCCTTATTCTCGCCGACTACCGCCTGCTGTTCTGGGTGGACGGGCTGACCACTCTGGCCTCGGCCGGCGTGGTCGCGCTTTTCATCAAGACCCTTCCGGCCCAGGTCAAGAGCGAGCCGGACCGGCCGTCGGGCGCGGCCCGCTCGCCCTGGCGCGACGGGCCCTTCATGGCCTTCATGGGGCTTGTTCCTGGTGTCTGGGTCTCGTCTTCTCGCAGCTCTTCTCGACCTTCAACCTGTACCTCAACTCGGTCTACGGCCTGCGCGAGAACCAGATCGGCCCGCTCTGGGCGGTGAACACGATCCTGATCGTGGTCATCGAGATGGTCCTCATCCACGCCGTGCGGCGCCGCTCCGAGATGAAGATCATCGCCCTGGGAGCGGCCTTTATCGGAATCGGGTTCGGCCTCCTGCCGCTCGGCCGGGGATTTCTCTTTGCCGCGCTGACTGTCGTCGTCTGGACCATGGGCGAAATCCTGACCATGCCGCTCAGTGGAACCGTCGTGGCTCATCGGGCCGGCGACGCCACCGGGCGCTATATGGGCGTGCTCAGCCTGAACTTCTCGCTCTCGATGTTCCTGGCGCCGCTCGTCGGCAACTGGATCTTCGCCAAGATCGGCGGGGACGCTCTCTGGCCCATCATGGGAGGCGCGGCTTTGCTGGTGGCGGTGGGCATCTGGGCCATGCGCCGCACGCTGGACGTGCCCAAGCCGGCCGCGATGGCCTCTTTCGATAATTGATCTAACATTCTGAATCAGAATGAAATAACCGTCATTTCGCCCGCACGGGGCCTCCCTCCTCCGCAATCGTGTTTTCCATTTGGACGTCTATTTGTCAAATACGTTTTCGTTTGGCCATTTTTGCCGTGAGCTCCCCCGGAAAAGAGCCGTCCCGGCTACGAGGTCCGCTACGGGAAGCTTCATCGGCCCGAAAAGCGGCGCGACCCCCAGAAGCGGGAGGATGATCAACAGCGCGCGCGCACAGATCGGCGAGGCGCCCGGCAGAGCCAAAAAGGCGGAAGCAGCCATGAGCGGGATGATGTTGCCCAGGCACCGGAGCAGGCGGCGCCCTACCGAGACTCGCCCGCCGTCCGGGCGTCCGACTCGTAATCCCAGCAGCCACTTGGCGGGGGATCGTCCGGACACGATCTCGACCAGGTGGTAGATCGCTAGGTTGATCCAGAAAACGATCGCGATGACGGCCGCGGCCTGCGCATTCGTGTCGATGGATGTCGGACCCAGGACGAACCCGACTTCATGCCGTCCCAGCTCGAGGGACATAATCCCGATCAAGACCAGGTCAAGGATCCAGGCCACGAGCCTGAGACCGAGACCAGCGGGTTTCATCGCTTGCATGATGTTTCCCCATCTAACTGATACGGCGCTTCCGGCATGCTGGCGCAGTCTCCGCGCTCGGCGGCATCGGGGGCCACCCATCGGCATTACATCGCCTACCCCGCAGTCGTGTCAAGCCGGAGCGGTTCGCGAGGGAATAAACCGGACCCCTGTTTGTATTACGAGTGGAGGAGGCCAAGGAGCCCGGTCGGACCGCCGGGACGCGGCCGGTCGCGCTCCTGCCCCCGTAAAGGGGGCGGAAGGAGTCCGCGATGTTCCACGATGCGATGGTTCTCCACGAGAAGGGTTTTTCGACCCGCTGGCCGGCCATGCCCGCCTCGGTCCTGTTCCATGCCGCGCTGGTCATGGCGCTCATCGTCGTCCCGCTGATGCGTTCGGGCGAGCTGCCGCGGGTGGAGGTACGAGACGCCCTCTTGATGCCTCCTCCACCAACCCCGCCGCCGCCCCTGCCCAAAGGCAAGCCCGGGGGTTCCGGGAGCAGAAGGATCAAAGCCGTCGCCGTACAAGCGCATGACACGGGGCGGTTCGTCGCTCCGGTCGATATCCCCGAGATCACGACCGACGAGGCCGTCGGCGGAGGCGATTCCGGGATCGGGATCGAGGGCGGAGTCGAGGGCGAGGCCCTGGCGGGCTATCCGCCGGGTGTGGTCGGCGAGATCCTGGCCCGTGTCGTGGGGCTCGAGGAGGCGCCCGTGCGGGCCATCGGCGAGATCCGCCAACCCCGCCTCGTTCGGCGCGTCCAGCCGGCTTATCCCGAGATCGCCCGGCAGGCCCGGGTGGCGGGCGTCGTCATCCTGGAAGCCACAACCGACGTCTACGGCCGCGTCCAGGCCGTGCGCGTTCTGCGGTCTATCCCGCTCTTGGACGAGTCGGCAT
This sequence comes from Candidatus Aminicenantota bacterium, assembly GCA_963803915.1. GTDB lineage: Bacteria > Acidobacteriota > Aminicenantia > Aminicenantales > UBA4085 > UBA4085. The sequence continues at coordinate 63,076 of CAWDOL010000014.1, forward strand.
CCGACGCGGTGCGGCGCTGGGTCTACGAGCCGATGATCGTCAACGGCCGCCCGCGCGGCGTGACTTTTACCGTGACCGTGCGCTTCGTGCTGAACTAGCCAAAAGCCGTAAATTCTGCCGGGCCCCTCGTAAGGGATCCGGCAGAATCCTGTTCACTTCGATCCGCCAAGCTCGATCGTCCGGGCATCCCGGCCGGCCTTGGACGCGGAGGCGGCGACCGTGACGCGGGGCGCTCCGCCCGCCTTGACCCGGACGACCCATTCCAGCTTCTTCGACGGAAGCGGCGACGTGCCGCCCGAGAACAGGAAATAGCCGGGGCTTTGGGGCGCGTTGCCCTCGAGGTGGCCGATCACGGCCCGTCCGGAACCCGTGACAAGCTCGGCGTTTTCCAGCTTCAGCTCGACGACGATCGGATAGTCCCGTTTGGCCGACAGGGCCGCCCGCGACAGGTAAGTCGGGAGGAATCCCATATTGGCGACCTCGGCCTCGATCTTGAACAAGCCCGATCCCAAAGACTCCGGCTTCAAAGAGCGAATCCGCAGGAGCGGAGACAGGGAGGCCTGGTAAAGGTTGAACTCGGCGTACTCTGCGCAGATCTTCTCCAGCCCCGCGTCGATAGGCGCGATCTTCTGGACCCAGCCGCCGATCTCCACCCGGCCGAGCTGGGGATGGTCGTACGGCTTCCAGTCGACGAAGTACCGGCCGCCCTTCGTGTCGTCGCTCCAGCGCAGCATCTCCAGCTCGGAGACGCTCCCGTCCCGGTCCGAGTCGGCGTCGATGCCGCACATCTCGGGGGTGAAGGAATAGAGCCCGAGAGCGTGGTAGGTCCAGGACAGGAACAGGCCGTACCCGTAGTTGCCGGGCCGGCGCCGCCCGCCCATGATCGTGTCGGCGTAGAGGCTCTCGACGATGTCGCCCGTGATCTCCTTGAAGCGGGCCCCGATCGTCTCGTAGACGCCGAGGTCGAGTTCGGGCAGGGACTCGTCCGGTCCGTTGGCCGGCGGCCGGACCAGGAAGTTGACCGGCCAGGCCCCGCCGTGGACGGAGTAGCAGCCGGTTATGTTGGGATGGGCGGCCAGGAACTCCACGACCGCCCGGCTCTCGGGGACGGACAGCGGGAAGGGGCCGGCCCCGGCCTGGGCGGGGTTCCAGTCGTAGGGGTAGTTGCGGTTGACGTTGATCCCGCCCCGGCCGTCTTCGTTGAAGCGGCCGTCGCCGTCGTTGTCCCGGCCTTCGACCCAGGTCCGGTACTCGCCGGGTTCGGTCTCGCGCCGCGTCTCGAGGAGGCGCGGGTCGAGCTTGGACGCCCTGAGCGGCCCCGCGGCATCCCGGGCCCTCATCAGGGTGATCGCGCCGTCGCCGTTCAGATCCTCGGCCGGGTCCTCGTCCAGGAGGCCGTCGCCGTCTTCGTCCCAGGGCTGGGCGTGGGAGATCAGGCCCGGCTTGGTCAGCCAGTGCTCCACGGCGTCGGGATTGACCCGGGGCAGGATATAGAAGACGCGCGTGTTCAGAAGCTCGGTCAGCCGCGGATCGCGGCCGAACCCGCCGAGCAGCGTCTGCCCGGCATACATGACCATCGGAGTCCCGCACGGCTCGTCGGGGTGCGTCCCGCCGTCGATCCAGAAGCCCGGCTTGTCCTCGCCGGGCCCGGTCTTGGCGTTCGTGACCTCGAGAAGCCACAAGTCCCGGCCCTCAAAGCTTCTGCCGATCGAGCGGAGCTTGGCCAGCTCCGGGTAGGCGGACGCCCAAGCCTTCAGGGTTGCCGCGATCTCGTCCTGGAGCTGGTAGCGGTCGAAGGGAACCCTGGGGACATCCGCCGCCGGCTTCTGGCCGGCCAGCGGAAGGAAGGCGGCCGCAATCCCGGCCAGGATGGCGAAAGCGACGGAGGAATTTCCGGCGGGCGAGCGTCATGGCGGGTCTCCTTGCGGCCTATTCTCTTTCGATCGGAGACGGAATTCAACCGCATCGAGGCCGCGGCCGACTCGGTGTCAAAGCATACTTGGCCTATGCGGCTCCAGAACCTTGACTTCTCTTTCGATGCGGCCGCCAAGCGCCTCCTTCTCGCACTCCAGATCGTATCTTGACTGGAGATTCAGCCAAAACCGCTCGGTAAGGCCGAAATAGCGCGAAAGGCGGAGGGCCGTATCCGCGCTGACAGCGCGCTTGCCGAGAACGATCTCGTTGATGCGGCGGGGCGGGACGCTGATGTCCCGGGCCAGCCTGTATTGGCTGATGCCCAGGGGCTTCAAGAACTCCTCCAGCAGAATCTCGCCGGGGTGAATGAGGTTCATGACTTTCTCTTTCATAATCCTGTCCTCTTAATGATAGTCCACGATCTCCACATCAATCGCATCGCCCTCCGACCAGAAGAAACAGATTCGCCATTGATCGTTGATGCGGATACTCCATTGTCCCGTACGATCCCCCGATAGCCGCTCCAGATGATTGCCTGGGGGAATTCGCAAATTCTCGACCCGTTCGACGGCATCCAAGACGAGGAGCTTGCGAAGGGCCGCCCGGCGGATATCGACCGGGAGGCGGCTTGTCCGCTCGCGGCGAAAAAGCTCTTCGGTCTCTTTAGACGCAAAGCTCTTAATCACGAGGAAATAATAACGCCACGCGTTATCATCGTCAAGTATCGGCTGAATTGAGGAAGCCCGATCGCAGTTCTCTGAGGGGCTCCTCTTACTTCAGCTTCAATTCGACGTTGTCGCGGATCCAGTGGGCGTCCCACCACTCGACCGGGTTGACGAACACACCCTGGACGATCATGGCGAAGTGGAGATGATCGCCGCCGGCCATGCCGGTCGAGCCGGTCAGGCCGAGTACCCCGCCCCGGGCCACGTCCTTGCCCTTCTCGACATCGATCCGGCTCAGGTGGGCGTAGAGGCTGAAGAGCCCCTGGCCATGATCCAGGATGACGGTCCCGCCGTAGATGCCCAGGTCGCCGGCGAAGGCGACCTTGCCCGCGTTGGCGGCCGGGACCGGGCTCTGGGCCAGCGAGGCGAGGTCGACGCCGAGGTGGGTCTGGGTGTCGATTTCCTTGCCGTCATAGACATAGGTCCGCGCATCTCCGATAGCCCGCCATCGGCTTGGAGTCGGGCAGGCGGAGGAAGGCCCCCGACCAAAGGGCTTGCGGCACGGTCTCCCGGCAGACAGCCTGGATCGTCTCGGCGTCCTTGCGGCGCTGGTCGCGGTTGACGGACAGGAAGACGTCGACATCGCTCCCCTGCAGGCTCGCGTCGCGCTCCTTGAAATACGGCAGGACGTCGGCCAGGAACTTGTCGCTGATGGCGATCTTGTCGCTCTTGAAGGCCTTCTTCTTGACCACCGGCCGGAAGGCCAGGCTGGCTTTGTTGCCGACCGCGTCGGCGGCGTAAGCCTGGAAGGAGACCTCGGCGGGCACGCCGTGGCCCAAGGCGTAGAAGACGACCAGTCGGTTGCCCTCCAACGGATAGCCGAGGAATTCGACGCCGCCGACCCTGAGTCCGCTCGCGGCGGGCGCTTCGTCGGAAGAATAGGCGACGCAACCACGCCGCCCTGATTGACGTAATGGGGGCCGCCCATAACGGTTAGGCGGGGCGGCTTGGTGTCGACGACGGCCTTTTTCTCGGCCACGGCCACATTGCCGCCGTTCCAGGATCGATCCTCGGCCGTGACCCGGATCAGGATCGGCCCGTCGACAAGCCCCGCCGGGAGCGGCCGCAGGGCGATCGCCTTCTCAAGCTCGCGCGTCCCCGCCGCTATCGGCTCGGCCCACAGCTCGGCCGTCTTGTCGCCCTGGACGGCTTCCACCCGGATCGTGGCCAGCCCACTCTTGGCGTCGCCGACCTTGATCTTCAGCTCTGGCCCCAAGGCCTCGCCCCCGGCGATTTCGATCCACGGCTTGCCGGACTCGAACACGGTCAGCTTGGCCGTGATGCCGCCCGCGATCAGGATGAGGAGCAGGATGGGCAGGGTCTTTCGAAGCGCTTTTCTCATGATTTCAACCTTCGTCGGATGTCCTCGGCGACGACGCGAAAACGCTATTCGATCGATACTTCTCGGCGGCCCTTCACGATCTCGCCGATGCGGTAGGCCTTTTGGCCTTGCGCCGCGAACAGGCGGATGGCCCGCTCGGCGTCCGCGGCGGCGACCACCACGGCCATGCCGATGCCCATGTTCAGGGTCCGGTACATCTCGCGGTCGGCGACTCCGCCTCGCTCCTGGATGGTCCGGAAGATGCGCGGCACCGGCCACGAGCCCGCTCGGACCCGGACGCCCAGGCCCTCGGGCACGACCCGCGGGATGTTGTCGTAGAAGCCGCCGCCCGTGATGTGGGCCATGGCCTTGATCCTGACCTTCTTGAGCACGGCCAGGATGGCCCGGGTGTAAATGCGGGTGGGCCGTAGCAGCTCGCGGCCGATGGGGCCCTTGAGCTCTTTTTCGGTGAAGGCCTTGCGGGCCAGCGAGTAGCCGTTGCTGTGCAGACCGCTCGAGGCCAGGCCGAGGACGGCGTCGCCCTTGCGGCAGGCTCGGCCGTCGATGATCTTGGGACGGTCGACGATCCCGACGCAGAAGCCGGCCAGGTCCCATTGCCCGGGGAAGTAGAGGCCGGGCAGCTCCGCCGTCTCGCCGCCGACCAGGGCGCAGTTAGCTTCTCTGCAGCCTTTGACGACACCCTTGATGACCTGGGCGAGCTGGGCCTTGTCCAGCCGGCCGCAGGCGATGTAGTCGAGGAAGAACAGCGGCTCGGCCCCGGTGACGATGACGTCGTCCACACTCATGGCCACCAGGTCGATACCGACGGTGTCGAACTTGCCCAGCAGGTCGGCCAGCATCAGCTTGGTGCCGACGCCGTCGGTCGAGGAGACAAGCACCGGCTCCTTCATGCCCCGCAGGCTCGGCCGGAACAGCCCGCTGAAGCCCCCGATCCCCCCCAGCACCTCGGGCCGGGCCGTGGACTTGACCATCGGCTTGATGCGGGCGATGAAAGCGTCGGCCGCGTCGATGTTGACGCCGGCTTGGCGGTAGGTCAGGGCGGACATGGGCGCTCCTCGGGGACGGGGATGGGACCTTTTTTATACCATCCCCCTGGGGGGGCGTCAACTTGAGGCGCCTTCCCCTTTCTGGTAACGTAAGGGGAGGGAGACCAAACACGATGAGCCCGAATGCGCCGAAATCCGCCCGGCCCAAGCGCCGCCCCAAGATCGTCGTCATCGGCGGCGGCACGGGCTCGTTCAACGTCCTGATGGGACTCAAAGCCTACGAAGTCGACCTGACCGCGGTCGTTTCGATGATGGACTCGGGCGGAAGCACCGGCCGGTTGCGCGACGAATTCGGGTTTCTCCCGCCCGGCGACGTTCGCCGCTGCTTAGCCGCCTTGAGCCGCGACACGGGGCTTTTGCGGGCGCTCTTCGAGTACCGCTTCGACCGCGGCCAGGGCCTGGACGGCCACAGCTTCGGCAACCTCTTTTTGACCGTCCTGCGCGACATCACCGGCTCCGACGCCGAGGCCATCAAAGAAATGGGCAAGATCCTCCACGTCCAGGGCAGCGTCCTGCCGGTGACGCTCGCCAACTGTCAGCTCGGCGCCATCCTGGAGAACGGCCAGGTCGTGGTCGGCGAGAAGAACATTTCCGTTCCCAAGCACAACCCCAAGCTTCGGATCAAGAAGCTCTTCCCCGTGCCGCCCGTCCGCGTCTATAAAGAGGCGGAGCGCGCCATCCTTGAAGCCGACAAGATCGTCATCGGCCCCGGCGACCTCTACACCAGCATCCTCTCGAACGTCATCGTCGGCGGCGTCAAGGCGGCCCTCCACAAGTCCAAAGCCAGCAAGATCTACATCTGCAACATCATGACCAAGAAGGGCGAGACCTCGGGCTATGCCGCGGCCGATCACGTCCGCGAGCTCGAGAAGTACCTGGGCAAGGGCGCGGTCACTCGGGTCGTATGCAACATCAAGCCCCCGGCCGCCGCCCTGCTCCGCAAATACGCCGCCGAGGGGGCCGAGTTCGTGGCGCCGGACCCCAAGGACCCGCGGGTGGTCAGGGCCGACCTGCTGGGCGGGCGCGACCTCGTCCGCCACGACCCCGATAAGCTGGCCCGCGTCCTGATCGGGCTGTAATTCCCAGACACATACTTAATTATTTCGGCTAGGTTCCAAGTTGTTGCATATAGGCATTTTATGGAAAAAGGTCTGTGTCTGGGAATTATGTTAATCGCCCGGTCCTCCGGGCTGTAACCATTTGGCGGGAATCGAGTCTTTATTCATGATATGAGAAAATCAGGCCTGATCGGGAATGCCCCTAAAGGCGATATATCGCCGATCACCCTTAAGGCAGGGCAATGACCGACGACATGGTGATGAAAGCGGTCCGGGACGGGCGGGTCGAGCAATTGGCCGTCCTTTTCGAGCGCCATCACGTCGCCCTCTACAACTTCTTCCTCCGCCTGACCGGGAACCGCGCCGCCAGCGAGGATCTGGTCCAGGACGTTTTTATCCGCATCCTCAAATACCGAACCACTTACCACGGCGAAGATAGGTTCACCGTCTGGATGTACAAGATCGCCCGCAACGCCCACATCGACCACCTGCGCAAGAGAAAAGACGCTCTGCCGCTGGACGACCAGCTTATCGAACCCGCCCACGCCGGGGCCGGACCTGCCGAAATGGCCGAGAAGGGCGCCGAAGCCGCGCTCGTGGCCCGGGCGCTCGACGAGCTGTCGCCCAAAAAGAAGGAAATCCTGATGCTGAGCCGCTATCAAAACTTGAAATACCGCGAGATCGCCGACCTGCTCGACTGCCCGGTGGGGACGGTCAAGGGACTCGTCCACCGGGCCGTGGCCGAGCTCGGCGAGATCTACGCCCGACTGAACCAGGAGGCCTGCCGCCATGAAATGTGACGAGATCCGCGACCTCTTCTCCGACGCCCTGACCGGCGAGCTGGAAGCGGCGGACCGGGCCAGGATGGAGATCCACATCGCCGGCTGCCCCTTCTGCGCCGACGAGCTGCGCGGCCTGAGCGAGACCTGGACCCGGCTGGGCGTTCTGCCCACGGAGCGCCCCGCCGCCTCTTTGAGCGGCCGCTTCTACGCCATGCTCGAGGCCGAGCGCCGGCAGATCGAGAAGGAAGCCGCGGCGGCTCGGCCCGCCCGCAAGCCGCTCTTCTCCGGCTGGCGCATCCCCCGCCCCGCCTTCCAATTCGGGCTGGGAGCGCTGCTTCTCGCCGCCGGGCTCGGGGCCGGGCTTCTGCTCGGCTCGGGCGGCGCGGTCGGCGGCCGCACGGAAGCGCTTCGCGGCCAGGTCGACGACCTGCGCCAGACCGTGGCCGTGGCCCTGCTCGACAAGCCCTCGAGCTCGGACCGCCTGCAGGGCTTGAGCTACACCCGCGAGGTCAGCCGGCCCGGCCGGTCCACGCTGGACGCGCTTCTGCGCACCCTCGACGGCGACCCCAGCGTCTCCGTGCGCCTGGCCGCCGTGGACGCCCTCTACATCTTCGCCGGCGAACCCGCGGTCAAGGACGGTATCATCGCCTCCCTGGCCCGCCAGGAGTCGCCGCTCGTCCAGGTGGCCCTCATCGACCTCCTGGTCGACCTTCGAGAGAAAAAGGCCGTCGATTCCCTGCGCGCCCTGCTCGGCAACAAGGCCATCGAGCCGGGCGTCCGCCAGAAGGCCGAAAAAGGCATCAGCCAGCTGACCATGTGACGGAGACAAGACGATGAAAAGATATTTTGCTCTCGCTCTCGTCCTCGCTTCCGCCCTAACGATCCCGGCCGGGACGGCTGGATCTGTTAGGACGGCCGAAGGCGCCGCTGCCGCCCTGGCCTTGCCGACGCTCTTGACCGGGCCCAATGACCGGGAATACAAGTTCGAAGCCAAGGAAGACATCCACAAGTCGTTCAAGCTGACCGACCCAACCCAGCCCGCCGAGCTCTTCATCGACAACATCTTCGGCGGCATCGACGTGCAGGCGGCCGACGTCGCGGCCGTCGAGGTGTCGGTCCGCAAGACGATCAAGGCCGTGGCCCAGGACCGGATTGCCAAGGCCAAGGCCGAGGTCGACCTCAAGATGACCCAGAAGGGCAACACCGTCGACCTCTTCGTCGACGGCCCCTTCCGTGACGAAGAGAGGAAGCGGCGCACGGCCCGCTGGAACGACCCCGGCTACATCGTAGTCTACGAGTTCACCGTCAAGGTCCCCCGCCGGACGCGGCTGGGGCTCAAGACGGTGACCGACGGCGACGTGTCCGTGCGCGGAGTGGACGGTGTCTTCGACGTCTCCAACGTCAACGGCAAGGTGACCCTGGACGGCATCGCCGGCGCCGGCCAGGCCGATACCGTCAACGGGGACGTCAAGGCCGTTTTCACCCGCAACCCGGGCACGGACTGCTCCTTCAAGACCATCAACGGCGACGTCGACCTGTCCTTCCGCGAAGGGCTGGCGGCCGATCTCCGGCTCAAGTCCATGACCGGAGAAGCCCTGTCCGACTACGCCGTAACTTCCCTGCCCATCGAGCCCGTCAAGGTCGAAAAGCGCGACGGCAAGACCGTCTACGGCCGGGGCGGCTTCACCGGCGTCCGCGTCGGCAAGGGCGGGCCCGAGATCCGCTGCGACACCCTGAACGGCGACATCCTGATCCGCAAGTCCAAATGAAATTCCATAAGGAGATATCCATGAAAAAGACCCTGTTCCGCATCCTCATCCCGGCCGTCCTGCTGGCGGCCACCATCACCGCCGGGCCGGTAACGGCCGTTTCACCCGCCCTAGCGGACCCGGCCGAGCGGCTGGTCGTCCCCCTTAGCAAGCCCGGCCAGCCGGCCGTCTTCGAAGCCAACGTCATGTTCGGCGCCATCAAGATCTCCGGCTACGACGGCAAAGACGTCGTCATCGAGGCCACGGCCCGGGCCAAGTCGGTCAAGGACAGCTGGGGCCCCCTGGCCGCCGTTGCCGGCGCTCTCCCTCCGACTGCGCCCGCCCCTCCCGCCCGCGTCTCCGGCTCCGCCGGCGCTGTCGTCGTTGCCCCGACTCCCCGGCCCGGCCGGGCGCCGAGGACCATCGCCTGGTTCGGCAACGACGAGAAATCCGAAAAGGAAAAGCAGGCCAAGGCCGCCGGCCTCAAGGCCGTGCCCCTGGCCGGCTCCGGTCTGACCGTGGAGGAAGAGGACAACGTCGTGACCCTGGAAGTCGAGTCCTGGCGGCAGGCTTACGACTTCGACATCAAAGTCCCGGCCGGAACCTCGCTCAAGATCGGCGGCGCCAACCTGGATGGCATCGTCATCGAGAACGTCTCCGGCGCGATCGAGATCGAGTCCGCCAACGGCGGCATCAAGATGACCAACGTGGCCGGCCCCATCGTGGCCGAATCGAACAACGGCGACATCGAGGTCGTCTTCAACCGGGTGCCCGCCGGCAAGCCGATGTCCTTCGTCACCTTCCACGGCGACGTGGACGTGACCCTGCCCGCCGAAAGCAAGGCGTCTTTCCGGATCAAGTCCTCGATGGGCGAGGTCTTCACCGACTTCGACCTGGCCCTCAAGACCGCGCCCGCCGAGGCCGAGAAGTCCACCGGACGCGAGGGCGGCAAGTACCGCATCAGCCTGGAGCGGGCCGTGCTCGGCTCCATCAACGGCGGCGGCGCCGAGATGAGCCTCCAGAACTACATGGGCAACATCTACATCCGGAAGCGCAAGTAAGCCGGATGATTCGAGCGATCACCCGGGGGCGCGGATTTCCGCGCCCCCTTTTAATTTGTATTTTCCCTATTTACGGGATAAAGGATAAGATTTTTTACGATCATTCGCGATGATCCGAGCAGACCATGGATTGGGATAAGATCGAAGAATCGAAGAAAGCCGAACGGGCGCGGCTGGCGGCCCTGCCCATCGAAGAGAAGCTCCGCATCCTCGAAGCGATTATCCGCCGCCGAGAGTCCATCCAACGCGGCCGTCCGCTCGAGAAGATGCGCGGCCGAACGGCGCCCGGGGAATAGACTCGTTCGATACCTTGGGCTTTTACCATCTTCAGCCGCGAAGCTGAGCGATCCCTTCGGCACTCTGAGGGCGCGATTCACCAGCCTCGCAGTCTGAACAATGGCCTAGCGCCGCTATCAATCAGCCGCGCGACCCGACACCGTCCACTTCACCTTGCGGACGCGAATGGTCGGATTGCCGTCCGCGTCTTCGCTGCCCGAATAGACCCGGCCGTTCCGCCAAAGAAGCGAAATCGGGTCCGATCCCGCCAAATCGAATGAGCACAGGAACTTTCCATCCCGATTGAATGCATCCCAAGTCGAGACGCTCGGATTCCGCCGGACTCTCGTTTGGACGAGGACTCGGCCGGCCTCATCCGTGAACATGGCATAGAACGGCTCGTAATAATCCGGGATTTCGTCGAAGTGGCCCTCCACTCCTGGAAACCTCTTCATCAGGGCTTCTACTTCGGCCCGATCCGACGGAGAGATAGGCTCGGGAATGCAATTCTTCAGGATTGTATCGACGATGTTTCCATCGACATCAAACACGAGAATTTTATATTCGTGATTGATCGGATACGCGTAAATGATGCTATCGTCATTTCTGACTTCGAACCAATCCGAAGCCTGAAAATAGTCAGGAGGGAACCATACTCGCGAAAAGAATGTCTTTTCGAACCTTAAGTTGGAATCATACTTCTGAAATTTGACCGTCCTTTGCGACGTGTTCGTGACGACAGCGTAAAGGTTGCCCTTGGAATCGTATCGGATGTTAGAGAATGAGTCGGACATTCTTATCATCCGCACATACTGACCGTCCCGAACATCGAAAAAGGCCAGCCGCCGAGCGACCACACTGCTCACCGCCAATTCATTCCCGATGATCGCCAAACCGCTGGGTGCATCCAGTTCTCCCGGCCCCTGGCCCAATCGCCCAATGACACGCTTTAAGTGACCTTGCTCGTCGAAAACCTTAACGTCGGATTCCCTGGGATCCAGAACATAGAGCTGGTTATATCCGTCCAGAGCCATTCGGGAGGGGCTTCTGAGCAAATGCTTCGGCCCCGTATCGACCGAGGTGATCACATAGTCGTCCTGGAACTCGACGGAAACCCGTTTTTCGATCACGGGCTCGCGCCCCGAACAGCAAAACCCGGTTATAACAAGAATCCCCGCCAGCGGATACTTCCTGATGCTCATGTCCCCTCCCCTCGACGATCTCGCGGAACGATCCGGGAGCTTTCAATATGGATACGACATCAGAAGCTCGGCTGTTTACCCGCTTGGGAAATCTGCTGATCATTCAACGCAGGACGACGGCGCGGCTAAGCGCGACGCGGGGCCGGGCCTCGACGACGAATCCGGCGGCCTCGCACCTCTTGACGCCCGCCTCAAAGTCCGCTTCCCCGATGTGGAGCTTCGGCTCGGCCACGAAGACGCGGCCGCCGGGATTGAGGCGGGCCCGAATCTCCTTGAGGACGGCCTCTTCCCCGACCATCTCGTGCAGGGACCAGAAGAGCAGGACGAAGTCCGCGGACGGGTAGGCGAGCGCGTCCGGCCGGACCAACAGAGTGGAGACGCGTCCCCCGACGCCGGCTTTCCTGGCCCGCTTTTCGATGGCCTGGAGCATCTTGGGCTCGACGTCTGCCGCGTATACCCGCCCGGACTCGCCGACCAGGCGGGCCAGCGGAATCGTGAAAAATCCCTTCCCCGCCCCGAGGTCGAGGGCGGTGGTACCCGCCCGCACATATGGGGCGAAGAGCCTGGCCGCGTCATGGATCGGCCGCCGGAAGCGGTTGTCGAAGGTGAAGCAGAACCAGGGCGGACAGCGATGGGGCATAACCGGCTCCTTACTTCCGCCTCATGAACGCCTCGATCTCGGCCACCATGCGGGGCAGGCCCGGCGTCAGGTTCTCGCAGCCGGTTTCCGTGATGACGACGGTGTCCTCGACCCGGACGCCCAGATTCTCCTTGGGGAAGACGGCGTAGATGTCGCAGGCGAAGACCTGCCCGACCTTGAGGGGCGCGCGCCCCGCCGGGCTGACGTCGTGTACCGCCATGCCGACGTTGTGGCTGATCCCGACCTGCATGGTCCGGATCTTGAAGATCTCGCGGCTCGGGTCGAAGCCCTTCTTCCGCAGGATCTCCTCCACGAGCGGCAGGACGTCCTGGGCCGTGATGCCCGGCCTGTAGACCTGTTTGCATGCCTCCTCCACGGCCCAGGCCGCCTCGTAAATCTCCCTCTGGCGCGGAGTGAAGACGCCGTTGGCCGGGTAAGAGGCCGAGATGTCGACGACGTAGGAGCCCCAGCTCGGCCCGGCGTCGACGACGATGAAATCGCCATCCTGCAGGACGCGGTCGTGCCGGTAGTAGTGGAGAAAAGGGTGGTTCTCGGCCGAGCTGATGATGACATTGTAGGCGATGTCCCGCGCGCCGGCCTTCTTGCAGGCGTACTCGAAGGCGGCCGACATCTCGTACTCGGGCGCGCCGACCCGCGTCGCCCTCATCATGGCCAGATGGGCCTCCACACCCAACCGGCCGACTCGGCGCAGCCACTCGATCTCGGCCGGCGACTTGATCGAGCGCAGCTCCCAGATGAAGGGGGCCGCGTCCTTGACCTCGGCGCCGGGGAAGCGCTCGCGCAGGTTCTTGACGAACTGGAGCTCGCGCGTCAGCCGGCCGTCCCAGAGGTTCAGGGTCATCGCGCCCTGCAGGATGCCCGCCTTCTCGGCCGAGCACTCCCGGCTCAGTTCCTCCGGCTTGAAGGAGGTATAGAGCGCCGTCCCTCGTCCGGCCAGCCGGGCCAGCGCCGGGGTGAACTGGTCGGCCGGCAGGACCTGTTCGATCCCCGTGACGTCCTTCGCGTTCCTGATCAGATCAAGGCTGATCCCCTCGTTGCGGGCGCCGTTTTCGCTGAGGGTGAAGAACAGCGTGCTCGTCTTCCGGACCCCGTCGATGATCAGAACGGCGTTGGGGACCTCGACGCCGCTGAAGTACAGGAAGTCGTTGTTCTGGACGAATTCGAGGAAGCCCGTCGGCGGAGTCGCGCCGAGGAAGATGACCGCCCCGTCCGGGATCTTCTCCATCAGCTTCTGCCGCCGGGCGGCGTACTCGGCCTTATCGAAATGGAGCGGCCCGGCTTGCAAGGCGCCGGACAGCAGGAACAGGGAGGCCGCAGCGGACCAAAGACGCGATTTCCATTGCTTCATGGGCCGGCCCCTACTTGATCACCACTGTGTGAATCCCAAACGGCTTGACCGGAGCGTAGATCGACCCGGGCACGACCTGGAACGAATTGGCCGGGGTCTCGCCGAGGTCGGTGACGAAGAACCGCACGGTGTCGGCCGTAAGGAGGGGGGTCGTCACGTGGGCTTGGCCGGCCTTGCCGGCGATCTCGCGCAGGCGGACCGCAATCCCCTCACCCTTCCAAGCCGGAAGCACGGCCTGGATGACCACGTTGGGCGCGTCCACGGCAAAGAACGAGGCCTTGTCCGCGGCCAGCGTCCCCTTGACCTTCTCCGGCAGCCAGACCGCCTGCAGCGGCGACTGGACCTCCCGGCCGAAGCGCGTGGACGCGACCAGGTCCGTCCCACCGGCCCGGCTGGTCAGCGAGTAGCGGAAGACCAGCGTCCCGCCCTGGGAAGCCTTGAAGTTGGTCATCCAGAGGTTGTTCAGGGCATAAGAGAAGACAAAGGCGTTTTTGAGGTCGAGCTTCTTCAGCCACTTGCCCGTGTTGATGTCGCCGAACTGGACGAGCGGGGCCTCGACCGGCGACCAGACGATCGTGGACTTGGCCGAGGCCGCCTCGACCCAGCTCTGGATGGTGTGCCAGTCGCGGGTCGTGCCGGGCAGCTGCTCGGTCTCCGGGGCCATGGTCCCGTCGGCGATGTCGAAGCGCAGCTTGCCCGCCTCGGTCCGGAAGGGGAAGGCGAAGTAGGCGGCCTCGGGGTCCAGCGTCTCCTCCTTCTTCAGCGTGTTGACGATGTCGACCCGCTTGATGCCGTCGTAGAGGATGATCTCCTGTCGGACCTCGGGATTACGGACGGTCTTGGAGGTCACGACCAGGCTGGAGGCGCCCGGCCCCTGCAAGCCCGCCGCCGCCTTGGCCGCGACCGGCGAATGGCGCTTGAACTCGGCCCGCTTGGTCATGTTGTCCACGGCGTCGCGCCCGCCGACCGGATTCTCGTAGATGAACTGGTTCAAGGCGTAGCCCGAGCGGGCGTCGACGAGCTCGGTGCCCGTCTGCTTGTCGATCAGGCTGGACAGGCCGCCGCTCACGGTGTCCACGACGGCCTTGTAGAACTTGTTCTCGATCGTCGTCTTCCCCACCACCGCGGCCGGGGCCGGCGGCGAGGGCTGGACGTCGGGCGTGATGGTGTAGACGGCATAGCCCATCGACGGCACGTTGGCCTGGAAGAGCAGGGTGGACTTGTCGACGATCTGATAGGAGATCTCGGCCCCCGTGGCCTTCTCCAACAGCTTGAATTTGCCTTTCTTCTCGACCAGGGCCGCCGGCAGGACGGCCCGGACCATGTCGGTGCGCTCCCACGACAGCGGGTTGAAGACCGCCATGGCGTAGACCCCGGGGTTGGGGATGCGCTTGGTGATGACGCCCAGGCTGCGCCCGTTCAGCGTCTTGGCGATCTCGCGGGCCGCGTAGGCATAGCCGCCCTTGATCAGCCACTGGCCGCGGGCCAGCTCCGATTCGGGCGCGCTGATGGAATTGTGGGCGCCCCAGGTGTGCTCGTCGTAGAGCATGGTCTGCTCGTAGGCCTCGCGCATCTCGGCCGCCGGGAAGGCGAAGGTCTTGTCCAGCAGGCTTGCGGCCAGCGACCAGGTTTCGGCCGCGCCGATCTCGCCGTGGGCCATGCGGTTGAGGCCCGTCTCGAAGGCCGTCGAGCCGATGCCGTCCGTCCAGTAGTCGGGCCAGCCCAGCTTGTGGGTGGGGATGGACTTGGCGTAGGCCTTCTCGAAGTCGCCGAAGTAGTCGCTCATGGTGGCCAGGCGCAGCTTGGGGTAGGCCCAGCGGGCGTTCCACTCCCGGACCCGGTCGGACAGCTCCTTCTTGGGCGGGCAGTTGTCCGTGACATAGCCGCTGACGTGGAAGGCGATCTTGTCGTACGGGTAGTCGCCCCGGGCCTGCAGCTTGGCCAGATAGTCGACGATCTTGGGGAAGCTCTTCTCGATGCCCTCATGAACGAGCAGGTCGTAGTTGACGAAGAGGTAATGCTCGCCGTTCCAGTGCAGGATCTTGCTGCCGTCGGGCGACTCCCAGTAGAAGGGATTGGGCCGCCGCAGCGGCGCCCGCGACCGCGTCTCGTTGATGCCGGTGGTGAACCACTTCACGCCGACCTGGGTCAGGATCTGCGGGACGGCCCAGCTGAACCCGGTGACGTCGTTGTTCATCGCGGCCCGCAGCGGGAAGCCGTAGGTCCGGCTCAGCTCCCGGGCCAGCAGGACCGAGCGGACGAGCTCCTCGTGGCCGAATCCGTCGGACTGGTTGAGGTACCAGGCCGAAAGCTCCACGCGTCCGGACTTGAGCAGGGCGATGAGCTCCTCCACCCTGGCCGCGGGGCGGGTCTTGATGAAGTTCTGCAAGGCCCAGGAAACCTCTATGTTCCAGCGGAACTTGGCTTCCTCGGGATAGCCGTCGGTGGCTTTGCAGAAGTCGATGACCGAGTCGAGGTACTCGACGTGGTTTTTCGTCACTCGGGTTTGAAGCTCCGTATAGCCGATGTCCGTGTGGCTGTGCGGCATTAAATAGAAAGTCCATTTGCGCTGCGGCGACAGGGCGATGTCCTTGGCCGCCTTGGCTTTGCCGGCCGTGACGGTGAAGGTCGCCTTGGCCGCGGCCCGGACCTCCGGGATATTGACCGAGACCGCGTTCCGCCCCGCGGACAGCCCGTCGATATCGAAGATTAAAGCCTTGCCCAAACCCTTGACCTGGACGGAGGCGGCCGGCTGGGCCGCGGCGCTCTCGATGACGAGCTCGATCCTTTGCTTGAGGGCGCCCCCCTCCTGGACGAAGAGGACGGTCGGCTTGACCTCGATCTTCAGGGGGACGGAGGGGGCCTTCGGTTGGGCTATGGAAGCACCGGCCATAAGGACCAGGACGAGGGGGACAAGCGCCAAGCGGCGAATCGGGGCGGATGTGACGGACATGACTCTCTCCTTTGGGGCGCGAAGCGCCTTCAATCTAGCATAAAAGCGCAGCCGGCCCGATAATTCCGTCTAGGCGCCCGTTTACCCTCGCTCGCCGTTCCATTATAATGGCTTTGGAAATTCGAGAGGAGGGCCCGACCCATGTCCAAAGACGTCACCACCCTTAGCCGGCTCTTCCTCAACACCTGCCGGATGTTCCCCAAGCCCGAGATCCTCAAGGCCAAGGTGGACGGCCGCTGGGAGGCCCTGTCCACGGACGAGTTCGGCCGCCGGGTCCGGCACCTCTCTCTTGGGCTGCGGGCCCTGGGCCTCGACCGCGGAGACAAGGTCGCGCTCCTGGCGGAGAGCGGGCCCGACTGGGTCGTCGCCGACTTCGCCGTCCTCTGCGCTGGGGGCGTCACGGTGCCGATCTTCCCCACCCTCCCCGCCGAGCAGATCCGCTACATCGTCGACAACGCCGAAGCCCGCTTTATCCTGGCCGCGGGCGGCGTCCTGTGGGAGAAGGTCGCCGCGGTGCGCTCCCGGCTCGGCCACTTGAAGCAGGCGATCTTCATGGGCCGCGACAGCGCCCCCGACGGCATGCCGCTGGCCGAAGTCATGGCCCTGGGCGCGAAGGCGGAAGCCGCGGACCAGGGCGCGTTCGAGCGGATGGCCTTGGCCGTCCAGCCCGGAGACCTGGCCTCGCTCATCTACACCTCGGGAACCACCGGTATCCCCAAGGGCGTCATGCTGAGCCATGGGAACTTCGTCAGCAATCTCCACGGCCTGGATGAGCACGAGCGCTTCAGCCAGGACGACGTCATTCTCTCCTTCCTGCCCCTGTCCCACGTCCTGGAACGGACCGGCTCCTTCCTCTTCCTGTTCAAGGGCTGCACCATCGCCTTCGCCGAGAACGTGGCCGCCGTGGGCGAGAACATGCTGGAGATCCGGCCGACCATGATGGTCAGCGTGCCGCGCCTTTTCGAGAAGATTTACGCCCGGATCATGGACCAGGTCCGGGCCGGCTCGGCCGTCAAGAAGCGCATCTTCTTCTGGGGCGTCAAGACCGGCAAGGCCGCGGCCGCGCTGACCATCGCCGGCCGCCCGCTGCCCCGCGGCCTGGCCTTCCGGCTGGGCCTGGCCCGCAAGCTCGTCTTTCACAAGATCCTGGCCAAGACCGGCGGCCGCTTCCGCTTCCTGGTCTGCGGCGGAGCGCCGCTGGCGGCCGACATCGTCGAGTTCTTCTACGCCGTCGGGCTGGTCATCATGGCCGGCTACGGGCTGACCGAGACGGCGCCCGTCCTGGCCGCCAACAATCCCTGGAAATATAAGATCGGCACGGTCGGCACGGTCCTGCCCGGCGTGACCCTGCGCATCTCCGAAGACGGCGAAATCCTGGCCCAGGGGCCGAACGTCATGCTCGGCTACTACAAGAACGAGGCCGCCACACGCGAGGTCATGGCCGGCGGCTGGTTCCATACCGGCGACTTGGGCCGCATGGACGAGGAGGGCTACCTGACCATCACCGACCGCAAGAAGGACCTGATCGTCACTTCGGGCGGCAAGAACATCGCCCCGCAGCCGATCGAAAGCCTCATCCTGGCCGATCCCTACTTCTCCAGCGTCGTCGTCGTGGGCGCCGAGCGCAAGTTTATCGCCGCCCTGATCGTGCCGGAGTTCGCGCGCCTGGAGGAATGGGCCCGCGATAAAGGCCTGGCTTTCAAGGACCGGGCCGACCTCTGCCGCCGTCCGGAAGTCGCGGAGTTCCTGATGAGCCGTATCGACGCCGCCACCCCCGAGCTGGCCGCCTACGAGCGGATCAAGAAGATCGCCATCCTGGACAAGGACTTCGAGATCGGCGAGGACGAGGTCACGCCGACCCTCAAGATCAAGCGCAACATCGTCGAGAAGAAGTACAAGTCCCAGATCGACGACCTTTACGCCGAGTGAGGACCGGGCTTCAGAAGCCCGCTTGAAGCGTCAGGTCCAGACTGCGCCCCTTGCGGTTGAGGAGCGGCAGGTCGAAGAACTCCCGGTAGGAAGCGTCGAAGACGTTGTCCAGCGAAAGCCGCAGGGTCCAGGCGCGCCCGATCCGCCAGCCGGCGGCCAGGTCCACCGCAAGCCACGCCGGCGCCGGCAGGTCCCCGACCGAGGTCCGGCGCTCGGCCACAGCCCCCCTCAAATCCAGTCCCAGCCATCCGGCGCCTCCGAGTACCGTCCGGCGCAGGCCCAGGCGGCCCTGCAGGGGCGGCAGATCGTCCAGCACCTCGTCGTTGCCGTGGACGGCGGCCCCGATCGCCGTGACCGCCGCCCGCAGGATCCAGCCGCTCTCCCAAGCCAGCCCGGCCTCGGCTTCCAGGCCGTAGATCTCGGACCGGCCGGCGTTGGCGAAGACGCCGGTGCGGTTGCCGGTCGGCTTGTCCCACTTGATGACGATCAGGTCGCGGAGCCGGTTGACGAATCCGGCCAGCGAGCCCTCGACGCGCAGCGGGCCCGGCCGCTCGCTCCGAAACTTGAGGACGAGGTCGGCGTTCAGGCTGTGCTCGGGCTTGAGGTCGGGATTGCCGATGTTGAACCCCTGCGGGGTTTGGCCGACGAAGTAGCGGTCCTTGGGCGTCGGCAGCCGGAAGGCCGTCCCGAGGTTCGCGCCCAGCCGCAGGGAGGGAGCGAGCTTGAAAAGCAGGCCCAGGTTGCCATTGACCTGCGGGTCGATGCGGCGCGTCAGGACGCCGTCGGAAAGCTCGGCCCGGTCGGTCGGGAAATCGACGCGGGCGCCGAAGACGAGGTCCCAGCGGGCGGCGACGGACCAAGTGCCCTGGACGAAGGCGCCGATGTCGCGGGTGGCCGCGGGAGGCACCTCGTTGAGCGGAGCGGACGTCAGCGGTGCCGCCTGCCCCGCCTGGTATACATTCCGGACGCCGGTGATGTGCTGGTTCTCCTGGAAGTACCCGTCCAGGCCGAGGAACAGGACGGCATGGGAGGCGGGCGAAAGGCCGGCCCGCAGCAGGAGGCCGTAGTCGTCCTCACCCAGGTCGCGCAGGCTCTGCACGGTGCGGGAGCCGGACAGGGTCCTGAAATCGGCCGCCAGGGTGAAGCGTCCGCGCGACAGGCGCGCCTCAAGGGAATTGAGGAGCCGGCCGTTCGGCCGCCACTCGTAGGACAGGGCTCCGACCTCGTTGCCCTCGGACGGGTGGCGGTTGACGATTGCGGGATCGCCGCTGGCCTTGCCGATATTGGTCCCGTCGGTGCGGAGGTAGAGGATGTCGAGACGATGGCCGGGGGCGGGTCGGATCTGGCCCTTAGCCAGGAGGGAGGACAGGTGGAACCCGGATTCGGGCAGAATCGAGCCGCCCCCCATCCGATAGTCCTCCTCGGCCGTGCGCCCATAGGCCACCAGGAAGGAGGCCGTACGCGTTCCGGCCTCCAGGTGGAAGGCCCCGTCAGGACCGTTGGCGGCCGACTGATAGCCGGCCGACGCTCCGCCGCCGACGGAGAACCCATCCTCGGGGAAGGACGGCTGCAGTGTGTCGACCCGCAGGACGCCGGCCATGGCGTCGTGGCCGTAAACCGCGGAGAAGGGGCCCTTGACGACTTCCACGGCCTCGACGGCGAAGGGATGGACGAAGCCGAGATGCCCGCCGATCGTCCGGATGGAGGCGGTCCGCACACCGTCGACGAGCAGGACGAGCCGGTTGCGGGCCAGGCCGCGAAGGGCCGGGGCGGAATAGAATCCGCCGCCCACGAAGGACAGGCCGGGAACGTCGGCGACGGCTTCGTTGAGGGCGTCCGTCCCACGGTCGAGCAGGCGCTCGCGCGGCAGGGTCCGGCCCGCGTAAGGAAGCTCGAAGCCGGGCCGGTCGAGCCCAACCGCCTCGACGATGACCTCCTCGGACGGCAGGAAGGCGGACGGATCGGCGGTCAGGCGGACGACGATCTCGGCGCCGGAAACGGCCTTCAGTGAGGTCTCGGCGAATCCGGTCAGGCGGACGGTCAGGACGAGGTCGCCGCCGGTGGGCACGTCCAAGCGAAAGCGGCCCTGGGCGTCGGTCTTCACCGCCGCGAGCGGGCCGACCCCGGCTTTCGCCGGAGCCAAGGTGACCATGGCCGCCGCCAGCGGGCGGCCGTCCTCGGCCGCAACGACGCGGCCGGAGTAAGCTTGGGCCGCGGGCAGGGCCGCCGGCGCGAGGAACAAGGCGGCGGCCAGCAGCGCCGCCCCGATTCGACTGTCTCTATAGGATATATGAAATGAGGTCCGGGACATCGAGCAAGCTCCTTTGGGTCGGATCATGGGGTGGCGGAAAACGAGGGCCTAGATTAGCAGATTCGGCCCGGTCCGGCAAACCCGAATCTATCGCCTCGACTCCTCCAGGAGGCTAATGACGGCGGCTCGGACATCCGTCATCGCGAATGGCCGCCGAGGGCCGGGCCAGGAATTTCCTGTCCGTCCGAGTCATGATCCGACCACCCAGTCTCCCTGGGTTTGTCGTTCATACCTTCATCTCCTGTTCCAGAAAGCTCCAGACCGTCCGAACGTCCCCGGCGCAGGGTGCGTCGATCTCCACGACCGTCCGCTCCCGGATCTGGGCCCGGCTGACCGCCGGGTCGTAACGGATCCGGCCGGCAACCTTGGCTCCCAGACTTAGGGCCCGGGCTTCGATGCGATCCGCGGCCTCGGCGTCGAGGTCCCATTTGTTGACGCAAACCGCCGCCGGCAGCTCGAAGTGCCGGGCCAAGGACAGGACCCTCTCCAGGTCGTGCTCTCCCGCGACGGTGGGCTCCGTAACGGCCAAGACCAGGCTCGCGCCGGTCACCGAGGCGATGACCGGGCAGCCGATGCCCGGCGGGCCGTCGACGATGATCAACGCCCGGCCCTCCTCCTCCGCAATCCGCCGGGCTTCCCGCCGGACCGTGGAGACGAGCTTGCCGGAGTTCTCGGCCGCGGCTCCCAGCCGGGCGTGGACCATCGGCCCGCACCGGGTCTGCGAAACCATCCATTCCCCGCTTCGGCATTCGGGAAAGTCGATCGCCCCGGCCGGACAGAAGCGGACGCACACGCCGCAGCCTTCGCAGGCGGAGGCGTCGACGACGTACACCTCCCGGCCGGCCCAGCCGGCGGCCGTCTCCATCTCCCGGATGAGACTGTCCGTCCGTACCGAGCAGGTCCGCTTGCAGTAGTCGCAGAGACGGCAATCCAGCGGCGTTCCGGCGGGGGAAGCGGCCGTCCCGCCCGGAGGAAGACGCAGGACCGCCCCAAAGCGGCAGAGCGTCCCGCAGAGGCCGCATCCGGTGCAGTCATCGGCCCGAATGACCGCCCGGCGTCCGCCGATGAAGTCGTGGCGCTCCCTCACCACCGGCGCGAGGAGCAGGTGCATATCCGCGGCATCCACGTCGCCGTCGACGATGACGGGCCGCCGAGCCAGGACGGCAAAGGCCGCCGCCAGGCTGGTCTTGCCCGTCCCGCCCTTGCCGCTGATGACCGCCAGCTCCTTCAAGCCTCGCCTCCGGGGACGTAGAAGCTTCGGCCGTCGGCGGCCGCCCTCTTGATTAGCCCCCGGGCCTGCAGGGCGGCCAGCATTTTCAGCGCTTCCGTCAAATGGACTCCCAGCCCGATGGCCACATCCGCGGCGGTGCAGGGCCGGCGGCGGATCAGGGCCAGGATCTCGCTCTCCTCCGGCGGGCCCGGGACGGCCGAGGAAGCCGGATTCGTCTCGGCCGGGCTGATGATCTCGACGGTTCCCGGAAACAAGTCCCGCAGGCTCCGCATCTCGGCCGGAGGGACCGCGAAGGCGAAATCCTCGGCCGGCGGGCGAGAGACCGTATTCAACTGGACCCGGGCCGGGGCGATGCGACGGACCAGGCCCGCGATTTTCCCGGCTGCCGCCGGCAAGGCGGTCACACCCGCCAGCAGCATGACCTCCAGCCAGACCTCCCCCCGGAAGCTCCGGGTGAAGGCCTCCAGCCCGTCCACCATCCGGGCGAACGCGATTTCCGGGCAAGGCCGGTTGACGTATTGAAACGAGGCCTCATCGCCCGCGTCCAGCGACGGCAGAACCAGGTCGGCAGCCTCCAGCTCGGCGCGGACATCGTCCCGCCAGAGAAGCCCGCCGTTGGTCAGGACCACGGTCCGGATCGGCGTCAAGCGCTTGATCTCTTGGAGCAGCTCCCCCAGCCGGCTGAAGAGCGTGGGTTCGCCGGACCCCGCAAGGCTGATGAAATCCGGGTCAGGCCCCGCCGAGAGCTTGCGCTCCAGCTCGGCCAAGACCTCGCCGAGGGGGACGTATTCCCGCCGTTCGACCGTCTTGACGGTCGTCCTCCCCAGCTGGCAGTAAACGCAGTCGTAAGAGCAGGTTTTAAAGGGAACAAGGTCGACGCCCAGGGAACGCCCCAGGCGCCGGGAGGGAACCGGCCCGTAGACGTGCCGAAACGGAGCCGGGCTCAAGAGTCTCCTCCACAAGCCCGGCATTCGTATTCATAGGTCAGCATGCAGGTCTCCAACCGGGGGCACGAGACCCCGGATCTTAGCGGCCAATTCCAGGAAAAGCGGCCGGTACTCGGGGCAGGCCTCGACGATCAGCCGGCCGCGGGCATAAGCCTCGGCGATTCTCCGGTCATCCGGGATGTCCAGGAGGACGGGGATATCCTGCTCGCGGGCATAAGCGTGGACTCGATCGTCACCGATCCCGACCCTGTTGACGACCACGCCGAACGGCAAGCCCAGCTCACGGATGGTCTCGACCGCCAGGGTCAGGTCGTGCAGACCGAAGGGAGTCGGCTCCGTGACCAGGAGGACGAAATCCGCGCCGCGGACCGCCGTGACCATGGGACAGGACGTCCCGGGAGGGGCGTCGATGATGACGGGGCTCGCGCCGTCCGGACGCGATCGAACGGCACGGATGAGAGGGGGCACCAGGACACCCCCCACGTCGAGCCGCCCCTGGATGAGGGTCACCTCCCCCGCCCGGACCGTCTCGACGACACCGATGCGCCGGCCGACTTCGCGAATGGCCCGGCGAGGGCAGACGCGCGTGCATCCTCCGCAGCCATGGCACATCTCGGGGAAGACGAGCGGGATCGTCCCGAATGAGACGATGGCGCCGTACCGGCACATCCGGCCGCACTCGCCGCAGCCGTCGCAGAGGGATTCATCCACTTCGGGGACGGGGATCGTCACGACGTCCGTCGACCGGACCTCTCCCCCGAGAAAAAGGTTGGCGTTCGGCTCCTCGACGTCGCAGTCCAGCAGATGCACGCCCGCGCCGAAGACGCGGGCCAGGTTCACCGCCAGCGTCGTCTTGCCCGTCCCGCCCTTGCCCGAGGCGATCGCGAGGATCAAGACCGGCTCAGGCCCAGTGGCCTTCGACGTCGGCGGCCTTGGTTTCGACCAGCCGGCCCGCTCGAAGCTCCTCGAGCGCCTCGGCGATCGTGGGGGCGACGCAAGGGTAGACTTTGACCCCGGCCGCCTGCAGGACGCGGAACGCCTTGGGGCCGCAATGGCCGGTCACCAGGGCGGTGGCTCCCGAGCGGACCACGGCCTCGGCCGATCGAATCCCGGCGCCTTGGGCCGCGTTCATGTTCGCCTCGTTGTCGATCACCTCGAAAACGCCGCCGTCCAGGTCGTAAACGAGCAGCTTGGCCGCCCGGCCGAAACGGCTGTCCAGGGGCGAGGCCAAAGCACTCCCCGAAGTCGTGAAGGCGGCTTTCATGTCACGGCTCCGGACTCCGGTGCCGAGGTCTTTTCCATCTCGGACAGCCGCTGCCGGATCGCGGACATTTCGATGTCCAGGGCTTCGAGCTGGTTTTTCAGGATCCGCTTCTCCTCGTCGGGATCCACACTCCGGATCAGCTCGTCGGGCCAGCCGGCCGGGCGCCGGCCGGGGATTTCCGAGGCCGGGAGCGAGCTCCAGCGGCCCCAGCCCGCTCCGTAACCGGGGCCCCGGCCCCAAAACCCGCGCCCTCGGCCGAAGCTCCTGCCGCGGCCCGGGAAGGCATTCGCGTAGCCGGGCCCGCCGAACCCGGCACAGATGCCGGCGGCGCGCCCGGTCATGGACCCCAAGCCGCGGGGTCCGGTTCCATCTCCTCTTGGCATGATGATATCTCCTTTCGTTTATTTGTCGACAACTCCATGCATTCGCGGCGCAAAACCCCGATTTAACCGGGGTATTCTCGCCGCTCAGCATTAACCCGATACATTTCCCGAGCGGAAGCCCGCCCTCACTCGCTCCGCGAATGAGGACGGCAACCCCGTCGCCATACCTCCGGGGCGGAAGCCAAGCCCGGGGGATCGAACGGGTTTATTTCCTGATCATGGCCGTGCCGCACTTTGGACACGGCCGTTGCACGCACGGGATGCCCCGCTGATGCGGCTCGCTATGGCTGCATTTCGGGCACACGCACACGCCCCCGACGCCGGCTGCAAGAGCCCCGCCCCCGCGGCCTTTCCCGCCTCCCCCCGCTCCTCGACCACGACCTCCCTGTCCCCGTCCGATCATGATAGCCTCCTGACGTCCGCGGCCGGTCAGGCCTCTTCCCAGGCTCCGGCAGCCCGGCATCCGGAAAGACGGCTCCCCCAGCCGGCCGCCGAGCCAGGCTCGGAGGACGATCCGGAGCTCGCCGGCCACGAACGGAACGATCCGAATCCCATGAGTCTCGACGATCTCCGCCAAAGCCCGGGAGATCGCCCCGCAGACGAGCGTTTCGATCCCAAGCCCGGCCAGATGGGCCGCCTTGCGAACCGGCGCTTCGGCGGGCAGCCGGGCCTCCGCCTCGGACAGAAGCCGGTCGCCCTCGGACTCGACGACGAGGATCCGCTCGGCGACGTCGAAGACCGGCGCCACACGCCCGTTCCAGTGGGCAATAGCTGTTTTCATCCGGCGCCCTTTCTCACTCATACGCACCTAACCAATGCCGTATTCGTGCCAAGGCGGCGGATCCGAAGATCTCTTTTTATTCGTATTATAAAGAGCGTCTTACACAGGAAAGACGGAGGTGGGATAACCACGAATAGTTGCAATAACGCTACTGTATATGAAAATACAGTTGCGTTGATGCTACTCTTTTCGCCTTCGCGTCGAGCGCCCGTCCCGGCTGGACGCGGAAAGGCCCAGCCGCTTCAGGCGGCGAAACAGCGTCGTCCTGTGGATTCCGAGGTCCCTCGCCGCCGCCGCGCGGTTGAAGCCGTTGCGCTCGAGGGCGGTCCGGATGGCTTGGGCGTCGAGCTGATCGTGAGCCGAGCGGATGGCGGAGGCCGCCCGGGGCAGGCCGGACGCGGTCAGCTCTTCGGGCAGGTGCTCGAGCCCGATGGCCCCCTCGCCGCGGAGGATGAAGGCCCGCTCGATGACGTTCTCCAGCTCGCGGATGTTTCCGGGCCATTCCTGGGCCAGCAGAAGCGACAGGGCTTCCGGGGCCAGGCCCGTCACGGCCTTGGCCTGCAGGCGGTTGAACCGCTCGATGAACTGCCGGACGAGCAGCGGGATGTCCTCCTTCCGGCGGCGGAGAGGAGGAAGCTCGAGGCGGATCACGTTCAGGCGGTAATAAAGGTCGTCCCGGAATTCCCCCCGGCGCATCAGCTCGGCCAGGTCCCGGTGGGTGGCGGCGATGATCCGGACGTCGGCCTTCTCGGAACGGGTCGAGCCCAAGGGCTCGTAAATCCGGTCCTGCAGGACGCGCAACAGGCGGACCTGCAGCGCCGGGCTGACGTCCCCGATCTCGTCCAGGAACAGGGTGCCGCCTTCCGCCTGGGCGAAGCGGCCCGGCTTATCCTTCTCCGCGCCCGTGAAGGCGCCGGCCTTGTAGCCGAACAGCTCGGACTCCAGGAGCGTGTCGGGGAAAGCCCCGCAGTTGACCGCGACGAAGGGCCCGCGGCGGCGCGGGCTGAGGCCGTGGATCGTTCGCGCGACAAGCTCCTTGCCCGTTCCGGTCTCGCCGAGCAGGAGCACGGTGCTGGGGCTCGCGGATACGGCCGGCAGGACCTCGAAAATCCGCTGCATGAGCGGGCTCCGACTGTCCAGGTCTCCGACCCGGGCTTTCCCCTCGAGCTCCGAGCGCAGGGCCTCCACCTCGGAGAGGTCGCGGAACGTCTCGGCACCCCCCGTCACCCGGCCGCCGGGGCCGCGCAGAACGGCCGTGGAAACGCTGATCGGGATCCGGGCGCCGCGGGAGTCGATGATGTAGCCGGACTTGCCGATGATGGGCCGGCCGGTCTTGAGCGTCCGCTTCAAGGCGCAGTCGGCTCCACACATGCTGGACCGGAAGACCTCGGAGCAGAGCCGGCCGAGCGCGTCGCGCCGGGAGACGCCGGTGATCGTCTCGGCCGCCCGGTTGAACGAGGTGACCCGCCAGTCCGGGCCGACCGTGAAGACGCCGTCCGAGATGCTTTCCAGGATCGCCTCGGTCGGATGGACCGCGGCAGGTCCGGATTTCCTCTTCGCGGGACGCTTGTCTTTCATCCAGAAGCTCGGCGGTCTCCAAGGGCACCTTACGCCTGCCGGGGAGCGGCGTCAACCGGCCGGCCCGCCTCTCCTCCCGGCCACCGCGCGCTCAGACCGCCGGCGCCTCGCCGGCCGTCGGGCATACCTCCGGCGCCTTGGCCTTGCGCATGAACAGCTCGTAGAAGATCGGGACGATGAACGGCCGCAGGAAGATGGCCACGAAGAACCCTCCGATGTAGACGATGGCCAGGGGCTGGTGGAGCTCCGACCCGGTGCTGTGGCTCAAAGCCAGGGGCAGGACGCTGACGATCATGACCAGGTCGGTCATCAGAATCGGCCGGAACTTGGTCACGGCGCCCTCGACCACGGCATCCCGCAGCGACCTCCCCCGCCGGCGCAGGTCGTTCATCTTGGCCACTACGACTACGTCGTTCTGGACGCAGATTCCGAACAGGGCGATCAGCCCGATCATGGAGGAGACGTTGACGGACTGGCCGGCGATGAGCAGGGCCAGCACGCCGCCGATGAGGGTCGAGGGGATGTTCAGGAGGATGAGCAGGGCCTGCCGGGCCGATCCCAGCGAGGAGAAGAGGACGACGAAGATGACCAGGATGACCAGGCTCATGACCACGGTCAGGTGGCGCAGGGCCCGCTGCTGGCTCTCGAACTGGCCGCCGAAAGTGACATAGTACCCGGCCGGCAGCTCGACCTGGGAGGCGATCTTCTGCTGGGCTTCCTGCACGAAGCCGCCGATGTCGCGCTTGACGACGTTGCCCAGGACGATCTTGCGACGCATCAGGTTCTCGCGGAAAATCGTCTGCGGCCCTTCGCTCCTCTCGACGTCGGCCAGCTCGGCCAACGGCACGCGCTGCCCCCCCGGCGTATCGACGAGCAGGCCGCGGATGGAGTCGGCGTCGCGCCGGAACTCCTCGGGCAGCCGGACCAGGACCGAAGTCACCCGGTCCGTCTCGTAGACATCGGTCGCCTCGAGCCCGTTGAGAGCCGTCTCCACGGTCTCGGCGACGTGATCGACCGAGAGCCCGTAGCGGGCCAGCGCCTCGCGGCGGAGCCGGATGGCCAGCTGGGGGACGCCCGTGGTCTGTTCGACCTGCAGGTCCGCCGCGCCGGGGATCTCGGCCAGGACGCCGCGGACCTCCTCGATCTTTTCGTTCAGGACGTCCAGGTCGGGGCCGAACAGCTTGACCGAGAGCTGGCCCTCGGTGCCGGTCAGCATCTCGGCCAGCTTATTGGCGATGGGCTGTTCGAAGATATAGGCGACGCCCGGGAGCCTATCCAGGGCGACCCGCATATCCTCGGTGATCTCCTTGAACCCGCGCTTGCGCTTCTCGCGCGGCAGGAGCTCGATGTTGTAATGGCTGTGGTTGACCGGGTGGAGATGCTCCGAGGCCTCGGCCGTCCCCGTCGTCCGGGAGACCGAGACGACCTCGGGAATGGCCAGGAAGGCCTTCTCGACCCGCGCGCCCATGGCCATGGACTCCTCGAGCGAGGTCTCGGGCAGCATGACCGTGGAGGCCATGATGGAGCCCTCGTCCAGGGGGGGCACGAACTCCTTGCCCAGGAAGGTGTAGGCGACGACGCCGACCACCATCAGGACCCCGAGCACGGACAGCAGGACCTTCTTCCGCCGCAGGCTCGCCTCCAGCAGCCGGCGGTAGAAAGCGTTCAGGCGGTCCATGGAGGAGCTCCGGCGGGCCCGGCTTTGCCGGCCGGCCAGAAAGATCGAGCCGAGGATGGGCTGCAGGGTCAGGTTGAGCAGCATGGCCCCGAAAAGCGCCGCGGCCACGGCGAACGCGGTCGGCTTGAACATGGCCCCCTCGTACCCCTGCAGGGTCAAGAGCGGGAGGAAGACCAGGATGATGATCACGCTGGCCGAGAAGAGAAAAGGCCCGACGTCCTTAGCGGCCGCCCGGATGATCCCGCAAGGCTCCTCGCCCGGCTTCTGATCGCGCAGCGACCGGACCATGTTCTCGACCATGATGATCGACCCGTTGGCCATCTTGCCGATCCCGATGGCCAGCCCGCCGATGGACATGACCGTCAGCTTGACGTCGAACAGGCGCATCATGACGACGGCGATCAGGATGGAGAAGGGAATGGTCAGCGAGGCGATCAGCGCGCTCCGCCAGTCCTTGAGGAAGAACAGCATGACCACCATGATGAGCAGAATGCCCTCCAGGATCGAGGTCTCGACGTGGTGGATCGAGCTGCGGATGAGCAGCGATTGATCGTAGAAGGGCTTGATGGCCACCCCTGGCGGGAGGTCCTTGGAGATGGCCGCCAGGGAGGATTTGACGTTGGCGATGGCCGAGAGCGTGTCGCCCCCGTACTGCTTCTCGACGGTCACATAGACCGCCTCCTGGCCGTTGTGGCTGGCCGACTCGCGGCGGAACTTGGCCCCGACCCGGACGTCGGCCACGTCACCGACAAAGACCGGCACGTTGTCCCGCTCCGTGATCACCGTCCCGACGATGTCCTCGACCGACCCCAGGCGCCCGATGCCCTTGACCAGGTACTCCTGGGCGCCGCGGCCGACGATGCCGCCGGAGAAGTTCCGGTTGCCCGCGGCGATGGCCTGGCGGACGTCGTCGATGGCGACGCCGTAATGGCGCAGCATGTCGGGCCGCAGGAAGACCTGGAACTGCTTGACGAATCCGCCCAGGTTGATCAGGAACGACACGCCCGGCACACCCTGCAGGCGGTGGCGGATCGTCCAGTCGGCGATCGACCGCAGCTCCATGGGATCGACCCCGTCCCCGGTGACGGCGAACTCGAAGACCTCGCCCATGCGGGAGGAGACCGGCCCCAGGATGGGGTTGGTCGTGCCCAGCGGCAGGCGGCCGGAGATCAGCTCGAGCTTGCTGGAGACGATCTGGCGGGCCAGGTAGATGTCCGTCCCCCAGTCGAACTCCACCGTGACCACGGAGTCTCCGGTCGTCGACTCGGAACGGACCCGGCTGACGCCGGGCGCCCCGGAGAGCAGGCTCTCCAGGGGGTAGGAGATCAGACGTTCGACATCCTCGGAGGCCATGCCCGGATTCTCGGTGATGATCTTCACCAGCGGAGCATTGAGGTCGGGGTAGATGTCCTTGGGGATGCCGAAGTAGGCGACGACGCCGCCCAGGCAGGCCAGAGCGACGATCAGGACGAAGAGGAGGCGATGGGTCAGAGCCGCGTCAATTAACCGGCCGATCATCTTCGCATTCCTTAATGGATGTGGACCCGGCCCAGGATTTCCTCCTGGAGCCGCGACTTGAGCTGGAAGCCGCCGGCGGCCACCACCTCATCGCCCTCGGACAGCCCGTCCAGGACTTGGCAAACGCCGTTTTCCTCGATTCCCACGCGGACCAGGCGCGGCAGGAAGCCGCCGTCGCGGGGGACGAAGACGATCCGGTCGCCGTCGTCATCCAGCACGGCGGCCGAGGGGACGACCAGGGCCGAGCCCGTTTCGCCGACGATGATACGGACGTCCGCGAACATGCCCGGCTTGAGCTTGAAGGCGGGGTTGCGGACCTCGGTCCGGACGGCGATCGTCCGGGTCTCCTCGCGCAGAGTGTCGCCGATGTAGGACAGCCGGCCGTCGAAGGCCTCGCCCGGATAGGCGGGCACGGAAATTTCGGCCGTTTGACCGACCCGGATCCGGGCGATGTCGCGCTCGTAGATTTCCGCCTCGACCCACAGCACCGAGGGGTCCATCAGGGTCAGGATCTCCGTGGACTGGTCGACCATGGCCCCCAGGACGGCCCGGCTTTCCGCCACCTTGCCCCGGAAAGGCGCGAACAGGGTGATGGTGGGGTTGACCTCGTGGCTGCGGCGGAGCGTATCGACCTGGGCTTCGCTGAATCCGAGCAGGTGGAGCTTCTTCTCCGCGGCTTCGAGGTAGGCCTGGGCGACCTTGAGCTGGGCTTCGGCGGTCAGGGCGTTCTTCTGGGCGCCGGCGCCCCGCTCGAAGAGCTGCTTCTCCCGCTCCAGGGTCCGGACGGCCAGCTCGTGGTCGGCCTGCGACTTGTAGAATTCGGCCCGGGCGGTGCCGACTTCCTCACTCAGCAGCGTCACCAGCTTCTGGCCGGCCTCGACCCACTGGCCGGGCACGGCGTGGACCTCCGCAATGCGGGCCGGGAAGGGGTAGCTGACGATGGCCCTTCGATCCTGCGGCACGGAGACCTTGCCCATGGCCCGCAGCTGGTCCCGGACCGGTCGCCGCTCGACCTTGACCAGACGGATGCCGATGGCCTCACGCTCGGCCGCGTCCAGCGCAACCGGCGAGATCCCGTTCCAACGCCCGGGCCCTGCGCCCTGGCCTCGGCCCTCCGGCGGTCCGCCGGCGCGGCGCCGTCCGGGACCGGCCGCGGCCGGCCCGGCGGCGGTCGCGCCCCCGCCGGCCGCCTGCGGACGCATTCCGGTCCCGGAGCCGTCCTCAGGCTCGGAAGGATGCGAGCAAGCCGAGGCCGCCCAAGCGACGAAGGAGACGGCCGCCAGAGCGACGGCCAGAGACTTCTTATTCATGGGATTCTTTCTCCAGGGGGGCGCCGACGGCCCGCTCGAGGGCCGCCAGCGCGACATTGAACGTGAAGAGGGCGTCGGCGTAAGCCCGGCGCGCTTCCAATAGGGTGCGGCGGGCTTCAATGAGCTCGATACCGCCGATCTCGCCCTGCTGATAGCTGAAAAGAAACTTCTGGTATCCTTCCTCGGCTTGGACCAGGATCTCCTTCTCGTAGAGGGAGATCTGCTCGCCGGCGTTGCGGGCGTCGGCGGAGGCGGCCTCGACTTCGAGGGCGATTCTCCGGCGCAGGGCCTCGGCTTGCTCATCGGCCGCCCGCCGGGCGGCTCGGGCTTCCGCGGCCGGCCCCGTCTTGGCCTGCCAGAAGAAAAGGGGGATCGGTATGGAGAAGGTCATGTCCCAGGTCTTCCCCTCTCCGACCACGTTGTGCCGGGAGACACCCAGGGTCAGGTCGGGCAGGACGTCCATCCCGGCCAGCCGCTCCTTGAGGCCCTCCCGCTCCGAGGCCAGGAGGAGCTTGCGCAGCTCGGGCCGGGCGGCAAAGGCCTTGCGGCTGATGTCCTCCTGCGGCGGCGTCCAGCCGTTGCGGCGGAAGGCGCCGACGGGGTTCAGGGGGTCGTTCAGGCCGCGGCCGATCAGCATGTTCAGCCGGGCCCGAGCCAGGCGGCGCCCGTTCTCGGCCGCCCGCAGGGCGTTGGCGGCTTTGGCCGATTCGACGCGGGCCCGGACGACCTCCATCTCGGCCGCGTCGCCGGCCGCAAACTTGGCCTGGGCCCGGTCCAGGAAATCGGACGCCAAGCCGCGGTCCTGCTCGGCGTTGTGGACGAGCTCCTCCGCCAGCAGGAGGCTGAAGAAGGCTTCCTTGACCTCAAAGGCCACGTCCAGCCGGAGCGACACGCGGTCGGACCGGACCTCGTCCGCTTCCCGCCCCGCGATGTCCCCCCGCAGCTTGCGCTTGCCCGGGAAGCCGAAGGTCTGGCTCACCCCCCAGTAGGATTCGCCGCCGTTCGTGAGGTCGAGCAGCCGGGGCCGCAGGTCCTGGTCGATATCAAGCGAGGGCTGGTTCAGGGCCTTGGCCTGCCGGATGCGGGCCTCCGCCGCCGCCACGTCGTAGTCGGAGGCACGCAGCAGGGGATGGGTTGCGTAGGCCCGGTCCAGGCATTGCTCCAGCGTCCAGGCCGCCGCGGGGGCTTGGCCGAAGGACGTCCCGGACGAGGCCAGGAACAGGATGACGGGCAAACCGAGGGCGATGATTCGATGCATATGACGACTCCTCCTAGGGGCGGCCGGAAAACCGGTCGTTTTCAGACAGCGAACGGGGGCGGAGGGCGGTCAGGCGGCCGGGGGGGCGCGCGAGGAGCGCGTGGTGGCCGGAGAGGCCTCGACTCGGACCTGGGTCTCGGGAGCCAGGGTGCCGATCAGGAGGCAGGGGACGATCGGCGGGGTCGGAGCCTGCAGAATGCCGAGAGAAGCCTGGTTGGACTGGCAGGCCGGGCAGCGATCCCGGTCGAAGGGACCGGACTCGGTATGAAAGAACTGGATGACCGAGAGGGAAAGCAAGCCCAGGACGGACAGCGCCACGATCCAGCAGCGCCGACGATCACGGGCCAACATGCGCAGATTCTATGCCGAACCGGCGGCGGGAGTCAATCGTCCCGAATCGCGGCATCTAAAATCTAGCCGAAGTCTTATATGTCTTGCCATTTAAGAAGCCTCGCCATGGCGAGACGGGCAAGGCATGCTTTCCCTCCGCATGCCAAGGAGGCCGGAGGCGTTCGATGATCTCCGCCGAGACCCAATAAATGTCCTCGTTTCCGGCCTTGGAGCTGGTGAAAAAGAAATAGCGGCCGTCGGGCGAGATGATCGACCCGTATTCGGAGCGCACGGAGTTGACCTCCGGTCCCAGGTTCACCGGATCACTCCAGCTGCCCTTCCCGTCGCGGAAGCTGACGTAGATGTCCGATCCGCCGAATCCGCCCGGGCGCTCGGAGGAGAAAATGATCGTTTGTTCGTCGGGGGAGACGAAGGCGTCGAATTCGCGGAAGCTGGTATTGATCGGCGCCTGCAGCTTTTCGGGGGGGAGGTATTTCCCGTTCGAAAACTTCGATGCGTAAATATCGTTCGTTCCCCTCCCCTCGCGCTGGGAATTAAAATAGAGCGTTCCGCTGAGAGTCACGACGGGGAAGTAATCCTCGGCGGGCGAGACCGCCTCCGGGGCGAAGGGCTCCGGTTCGCTCCAACCGGAACCTTTCCGGCGCACGACCCAGAAATCGTGATTCATCCGGTCTTCCTGGCCGCTCGCGCGCGGGCGGGAAGAGCAAAAGACGAGGCGCTGGTTGTCGGGACAGAGGAAGAGGTCGATATCGTCGTATGTCCCAGAGAAGAGGAGAGGGCGTGGCTCCGTCCATCCGTCGCTTTCCATTTTCGTGACCATCAGGACCGACGGCTTGCCCGGAATTCCCCTGCGGGAAAAAAAGAACTCCTTTCCATCCGGGGAGAAAATCGAATTCAACTCCCCGGATTTCGTGGAGACGAATTCCGGCGCGAAAACTTCCGGCGTCATTCCCGGCGGCTTCTGCCCGAGGTAGAGGCCGGTCGGCTTTGGATATTCGGCCTGCTGGGGATAAATGGACTTTGTAGTGAACAGCAGACAACAAAAAAGAATGACTTCTTTCAAATTCATCTCTCCCATGTATACCGGACGCTCTCACTCCGCGGCGAACGAGAAGTGCTGCGAGACGACCACCCACTTGCCGTCGCGCTTCTCGACGACCCCGGTCCAGCGGGTGTTCTCCCATGAGGCCGGCTCGCCCTTGTAGGTGTTGATATCGTCCAGGACGCAGAAAAACCAGGCCACGTCTCCGCCGCGGGAGAAGGTGATCTCCAGGTCCTTGAGCTCGTGGCGGACGTACGCGAAGTCCGGGCTCATCCAGAAGGGGACGTTCTGCTTGACGTCCTCGAAGCGCTTGATGACCCGCTTCCCCGGCGTGACGCTGACGTAGTCCTCGTCCTGGGCGATCGAGCCGTAAAATTGGTCCAGGTTCTTGTCCTTGGCCCAGCCGATGACCGAGCTGATGGTCTCGGCGACGATCGTTTTTTCCGCCTCCAAGGCTGGGACCGGAGAAAGCTCCCTCTTGGCCGGCGGGGACGAGGGCCCCTTCACCAGCAGATAGGCCAGGCCCGCCAGTATCAAACCCGGGATGATAAGGAGCGCATATCGTTTCACCTGGAATCTCCTCAAGGTCAGAATCAAGGCCTTCTTTCCATTCATGGTCGTAACCCCCTTGTGCCCCCGCTCTGTCTGGGAGCCGGCGTCCGCAATTCCGGGATAGCCTTCGTTTCGCCCCAGGATTCCCCCGCCCGGCTCCGGATGATAAACGAAGCGGCGTTCGTCGCCGGATCCCGCTCGGTGTACAGGATATTTGAGCCGTCCGCCGACATCGTCAGCTTCATCTGGATCCCGTCCCTGGAGACGACGCCCGGGGCGAAGATTTCCGGCGTCATTCCGGGAGGCTTCTGGCCGAGGCAGGGGCCGGAGAGCTTGGCGGATTCGTTCGGCTGAGCGGAAATCCATGGGGCCGCGGCCAGAAACAGGATACCGACAAGAACGATTTTTTTCATTTATCCTCCATCAACGCTTCTTAGCGCAAATCTTGAATAAATGTCATTTGCCTCATTTCCGACCGTTGCAGGAACCTTTTAATAACCCGCCTTTACATACAAACGATTTACGGCACACAATCATTACTGGATTCTCCTGATTTCCTTCGCCGGCCGGCATAGATTTCCCTCGGACGTTGTCAAGAACGCCTCGACCGCGGCGGGCTCAGGGCGGAGAGAGGGGCCGGTTGTTTGCCGTTGCGGCCAAGGCATGCTGGGGATCGCCGGCGAGCCCGGGGTCCCTAGTTGTAGGCTTCCATGATCTCCCGGCTTTCGGCCAGGAGGTCCCCCGCCAGCGCTTCCATGCCGGCCGTCTTCCAGAAGGGCAGCCGCTCGTGGACGTGCAGGTACTTGAGCGGAATGGGATGGGTCCCGACGATGACCGGAAGCTCGTAGCGCGTCTCAATGAACGGCTTGAACTTCCTCAGGTTCGGGCAGGGCGGATAGCCGACGATGAGGCCGGTGGCCAGATGAAGGACCTGGGCGCCGTTTTTCTTCATCTCCTCGGGGACATATTCGATGTTCCCCCCGGGACAGCCGCCGCAATAGGAATAGCCGACGATTTCCACGGGCTCTTCCTTCGGGTACCGGGCGAAGGCCCCGACTCTCTCCCGCAGGGCCCGAAAACACTTGCCGCCGCCGCAGCTCTGGTAGCGGGCACAGATGACGATGCCGATCTTGGTCATGAATAAGGCCTCCCTATAGGAAATTCTTTTCAGGCTGTCGAGCGGCGCCGCCGGGCCGGAGGAGCGCCCGCTCCGCGCCCGGCCGCCGCCGTCGTCCGTTCCTGGGGACGGCAATCCCGACAGATGCCGTAGAACTCGATGCGATGTTCGTAGATCGTAAAATCGTGCTTTCCGGCCAGGATGGCTTCCGTCTTGCGGACAAGGTCGAGCTCCTCGGCTTCAAAGTCGCGGTAGTCGACGATTTTTCCGCAAACCGTGCAGATCAGGTGATGGTGGTGGTCCGCCGCCGCGCCGCTCCGGAACTCATACCGGGACTCCCCGTTCTTCGTTCGGATCCGGATCAGGCTCCCCGACCGTTCCAGCAAGTCGAGCGTCCGGTAGACGGTGGCCAAGCCGACTTTCGGATGGGCGGCTCGAACACCGGCGTGAATTTCCTTGGCGCTCAAATGAATCCCCTTCCGGCCGATGAGCCCGAGGATGGCTTCCCGCGGCGAGGTCCAGCGGGGGCAATGCTCTCCCAGCCGTTCTTTCCACCGTCCGGCGCCTTCCTTCATGAGCTCAAACCCGCTCCGAGAACCGGCGGCTCGGGGGCAAGCCTCGGCCGCCGGTCGAGGCGCATCCGCCTGCGCTCATTCGGGGCTTTTCTTCAGGCACATGAACCAGTCCAGGCAGCGCACGCCTTCGCCCGGCTTTTCCACCCGTTCCTTGGCGGTCCCGCACGACCCCGGGGGGGGGACGATGACGTCGTCGCCCGGCTTCCAGTTGGCCGGCGTCGCCACTTTGTTTTTGTCGGACATCTGCATGGCCTTCAGCATGCGCATGATCTCGTCCATGTTCCGGCCGTTGCTCATCGGATAATAGAGAATGGCCCGCACCGTCGCTTCGGGGTCCATGATGAAAACGGCCCGGACGGCCTGGGTCGTGCTGGCCGCCGGCTGAAGCATCCCGAAAGCGCGCGAAACGTCCATGGTCAAGTCGCTGATGACCGGGAAGGTCACCTCGACGTTCTTCATCCCCTTGTATTCGATCTTCTCCTTGATCGTCCTCAGCCAGGCGATGTGGCTGAAGGTGCTGTCGATGGACAGGCCGAGAAGCTTGCAATTGAGCTTCTCGAACTCCGGCTGGAGTGTCGCGAAGGTCATGAACTCGGTCGTGCAGACCGGCGTGAAATCGGCCGGATGGGAAAAGAACACGACCCAATGGCCGTGATAATCCTCCGGGAACCGGATCGGGCCCTGGGTGCTTTCGGCTTGGAAAGCGGGCGCTTTCTCTCCGATCAGGGGCATACTCTTCCTTTCATCCATAATCGTCTCCTTATTCGGGCGGAATGGAGAGTGAATGATAATCATTCTCATTAATATCATAGCCCCGAAATACGCCGCTGTCAAACGCGAAGCGGGATGCGGAGCCGTAAGGGGGCTTGACAAACGCGGCGCGTCGAATATAATACAAACCGGTTTGCAGTACAGACCACATTCAAAAAAAGGACGCCGCCATGAACGACGACTTCAAGGCCATCGAAAAGCGCACGGTCCGCAGCTTCTACGATGACGGGCTGTTCGAGATCGCGTTGGGGACGATCTTCCTGCTCCTGGGCATCTACTTCTTCGGTGAGCTTGTCTTGCCGGAGACCTCCTCCGTCCGGGCGTTCTTGAGCTTCTCCTTCATCTTCATCATCGTCTTCGCCGGGCTTCTGATCAACAAGATACTCCGCTTCCTGAAGCGGCGCATTACCTACCCCCGCACGGGCTACGTCTCCTATCGCAAGGAGCGAAGCCCCAGGCGAAGATGGACGGCGGCCGCCATGGGCGCCGTGATCGGAGCCTCGATCCCCTTCCTGACGCATTCCATCCCCTCCTTCACGGACATGCTGCCGGCGCTGATGGGCATCCTATGGGGACTCGCCATACTCCTCCTGGGCTCGAAATCGGGGGTCTTTCGCTTCCATGCCCTGGCCGTCGTCTCCACGGTCATCGGAATCGCCCTGACGGCGTCGGGGATCGGCGACACCCGCGGCCTCAGCCTCTTCTACGCTCTGTTCGGCGCCGCCATGATTCTATCCGGCCTGGCCGCGCTGTTCGTGTATCTGCGCAAAAACAAGCGCTCCGCGGAGGGCCCCGATGAGCTCTGACCTGCGCGGCCTGGCCGAGCTGGACCGGGTCATCCACGAGCCGGCCCGGCTGGTCATCGCCACGATTCTCTCGGTGGCCGAGAGCGCCGACTTCCTCTACCTGCAGCGCGAGACAGGGCTGACCAAGGGCAACCTCTCCTTCCACCTGACCAAGCTCGAGGAGGCCGGCTATGCGGCCATCGAGAAGACTTACAAGGGCAAAGTCCCTCTGACTCTGGTCCGGCTCACGCCGGCGGGCCTCAAGGCCTACAAGGATTACCGGGCCGCTTTCAAGCGCCTGTTCGCAGACGTGAGCCATTCCCCTTTGCTGGAGAACGCCATGTCCGATATCGTCATCCGCACCCGGGGGCTGGGACGCGACTTCAAGACCGTCACCGCCCTCGACGACCTGTCCATCGAGGTCCCGGCCGGCATCGTCTTCGGCTTCCTCGGCCCCAACGGCGCCGGCAAGACCACCACCATTCGCCTGTTGCTGGGGCTGCTCGAGCCCAGCCGCGGCTCGGCCGAGGTCCTCGGCCACGACGTCCGCACGGGCGCCGACCGCATACGGGCCGCAAGCGGGGCTCTCCTCGAGCACACCGGGCTCTACGAACGGCTCACGGCCGAGGACAACCTCGAGTTCCAGGGCCGCATCGCACGCCTCTCCCCCGGCGAACGCCGGGCCCGCTCGCGCGAGCTCCTGACCCACTTCGGGCTCTGGGAGCGCCGGGCCGAGCCGGCCGGGAAATGGAGCCGGGGCATGAAGCAGAAGCTGGCCGTGGCCCGGGCCCTGCTGGCCCGGCCGCGTCTCATCTTCCTGGACGAGCCCACGGCCGGCCTCGACCCCGTCGCGGCGGCTTCGCTTCGCGACGACCTGGCCGCGCTGGCCTCCCGCGAAGGGACCACCGTCTTTTTGACGACGCACAACCTGGATGAAGCCGAGCGGCTCTGCCGGAGGGTGGCCGTCATCCGGGCCGGCCGCTTGTTGGCCGAGGGCCCGGTCGAGGACCTGCGGCGCGGCTCCTCCGCCCCGGCCGTCGAGTTCCGCGGCCGCGGCCTCGGGGCCGATGCCGCAGCACGGCTTCGCGCCACACCCGGCATCGCCGGGGTCGAGGAGCAACCCGGGCTCCTCGTCGTGACCTGGACCGGCGAGGTCCGGACCGCCGACGCCGTCCGCGTCCTGGTCGCCGGCGGGGCCGAGGTCGAGGAGATCGTCAATCGGCGTCCTACGTTCGAAGATGCTTTCCTGAAGCTGGTCAAGGACGAAGAAAAGGAGGATCGCCCATGTTCCGCGATATGAAGACCGTCATCTGGAAGGAAGCCAAAGAGATCCTCGGGCAGAAAGGCCGCTTCAAGGGCGGCAAGACCGGCATGCTCATCTTCATGGGCGTTTTCGGGATTCTGATGCCGCTGCAGAACGGCGAAGCCTGGATCCGGTCGCCTTTCGTCCTCGTCTACTGGGCCTGGATCCCGATCCTGCTGGCCAGCGGAGTCGTGGCCGACGCCTTCGCCGGAGAGAGAGAGCGGCACACCCTGGAAACGCTGCTGGCCTCGCGCCTTTCCGACCGGGCCATCCTGGCCGGCAAGATCGGAGCCGCCGTCCTCTACGGCTGGGGCCTGACCATGATCTGCGTCCTGATCGGCGCGGCCGCGGTGACGGCAGCGCACGGCAAAGGCAGGATCCTCTTCTACCCCTGGCCCATCGCCGGTGGGATCCTGGTGCTGACCCTGCTCGTGGCCCTGTTCGGATCCTCCCTGGGTGTCCTGATCTCGCTCCGGGCGGCCACCGTGCGCCAAGCCCAGCAGGTTTTTTCGGTGGCCTTCCTCCTCCTGTTCGTCCCGATCTTCGCCCTACCTATGCTCCCGCCGTCCGCCAAGGCCGCCGTGATGGGCTGGGCGGCCAAAGCCAACGCAACCGCGATCGGGATCGCCGTGGTCGCCGTACTCGCCGTCGCGGACGCCGTTCTGATCCTCGTCGCCGACGCTCGCTTCCGCAGGAGCCGGCTGATCCTGGATTGACGAAAAACGCCCTCCGCGTTCACGGCTTGGGAAATTCGGGCGGGAGGAAAGAGCGAATCGCGCGGCCCGCCCGAAGGGTAAAAACTCATGTTTTTGTATCTTCATGTGAACAAAAAATATTAGAATCTTAAGATTTTTTATGAATCATGCAGGCTACGTGCGCCGCAGAACATAGTAGGCCCGCTCGCCGAAGACGAAGTCGTCCAGGATGTAGCCGGCCTTGAAGTAGTGGATGAAGGCGGCCCGCATGGACTTCTGCCAGGCCGCGATGAGCCCGCCCAAGCCCTTGAGGTCGCGGATCGAGCGCGGGACCTCGACAAGCAGGACAGGTTCGAGCCTGCTATAGTCCGGCCGTCGCGGAGTGATGCGAGGGTAGAAGCCGTCGGGCCTCTGGGACACCGCCTTGGGAAGAGCCTCGGGATCGAGGCAGGCCGGGGCGCTGATTCTGCTCTGGGGGGACCGCTCCTCCACCCGCCGCGAGGCGATCTCCCATTCCACAAGCAGGCGGTCCGTGGGCACGCCCGGCTCGAGAATCAATGAGGCCGCCGGCCCGTAAAAATCGTCCAAGTAGGTCCGCCCTATGGCGCCCAGGGTGTGGAGGTTGAGGTTGGCATTGCGGGCCTGGAGGGGATCGTACGTCCAGGTGATCAGGCTGTAGCCGCGGGCCAGGGCCTCTTCGCGCTGGGCCCATTTGAGGGTCTTGCCCAGCCCCAGCCCCTGGTGCTCGGGCAGGACCGCAAGATGGTGGGAATGCTGAATGGTCCGGCCGCCGTAGACGGCCGGGTAGGAGTAGACATAGCCCGCCGCGGCTCCCTCGACGAAGGCCCCCAGGAGAATCGCGCCCATGTGCACCGAGACCTTGAGCTGGTGGGGCGGCGTGATCTCCAGATCCGATCGATTCCAGACGCGCCGCTGGATGCCGAGGCAGGCTTCGTAGTCCTCCGGCGAACGCAGCGGGCGGATTCTGATCGTGGCCGCGGGCTTACTCCTCCCTTCCATGGCCCGGATTTTGCGCCAATCCCCGGTGGGTGTCAACCGGGGGCGGGGTCCCTAAAATTGACAAACCCAGGCTGTTGCGGTTAGCATGAGTCAACGCCAAAAGAGGATGATGCCGGTTGAAATGAGGATAGAAGCCTTCGGCCGGAGCGACGTCGGGCGCAAGCGCCAGGACAACGAGGACAGCTTCCTCGTCCTGGAGCTCGCCGGCAGGTCCGCGGGGGCCGAGTTCGAGTGGCTTCTGGCCGTGGCCGACGGCATCGGCGGCCACATCGGAGGCGCCCAGGCCTCGGCCGCGGCGGTCAGGGTTCTGACCGAGGCCTTCCCGCAGCAAGGCGCCGTCCCGGCCCGCGAAGCCCTGCTCGAGGCCGTCCGCAAGGCCAACGCCGAGATCTTCCGCCTGGCGGCCGGCATTCCCGACTCCGCCGGCATGGGCACGACCCTCGTCGCCGCCCTGGTCCGCCCCGGCTACGCCTTCATCGCCAACGTCGGCGACAGCCGGGCTTATGTCGTCCGCCGCCGCCGGCTCTTCCAGGTGACCCGGGATCACTCCTGGGTGGCGGAGCAGCGGGCCGCCGGCGGCATGAGCGAGGACGACATCGAGCGATCGCCGTTCCGGCGCATGGTCACCCGCTCGCTCGGCTACGAGGCGACCGTCCGGGCGGACGCCTTCGAAGTCGAGCTGGACAGCGCGCGACGCGCTGCTGCTCTGCAGCGACGGACTGTACGGCCCGGTGCCCGAGCCGTCCTGGGCCGCGCTTTCCGCCGTAGTGGCGAGTCTGTCCCGGCTCTGCGCCGGGCTCATCCGGCTGGCCAACCGCCGGGGAGGGCCCGACAACATCACCGCCGTGGCCGCCCGGAACCGAGGACCCCACATGAGCGAACAGCGGATCGGCAAGTACGTCGTCATCGAGGAGATCGGCCGCGGCGCCATGGGCGTCGTCTACAAGGCCCTCGATCCGCTCATCGACCGCGTCGTGGCCGTCAAGACCATCCGCTTCGACATGTATCGCCAATCCCGAACAGCGCGAGGAGGCCCAGAAGCGGTTCCTGCGCGAGGCCAAGTCCGCCGGCCAGCTGTCCCATCCCCACATCGCGACCATCTACGAGGTCGGCGAGGACCAGGGCCAAGCCTTCATCGCCATGGAGTACATCGAGGGCCGCAGCCTGGAAGCCTGGCTGGCCGAGAAGCAGCGCTGGCCGGTCGAAGAGGCCGTCCGGTTCATCATCGAGGTGGCCGAGGCCCTGGAGACGACCCACCGCAAGAACATCGTCCACCGCGACATCAAGCCCGGCAATATCCTGGTCGACGCCGACGGCCACCCCCACCTGGTCGACTTCGGCATCGCCCGGATCCCGGCCTCGACCCTGACCCAGACCACGGCCGTCCTGGGCACGCCGTTCTATATGGCGCCCGAGCAGGTCGCGGCCCGCAAGATCGACCACCGGGTCGACATCTTCGCCCTGGGAGCCATCTTCTACGAGATGCTGACCCTGGAGAAGCCGTTCACCGGCGACAACCTGACCACGGTCGTCTACAAGATCATGAACGAGGAGCCGCCGCCGCTGCGCCAGTTCTCGGCCAACCTGCCGCAGGGGCTCGATCCGATCATCCGCAAGATCCTGGCCAAGGACCCCGACTCCCGCTATCCCTCCTGCCGGGCCCTGGCCAACGACCTGATCCGGTTCGCCGAGGAGGCCGGGTTCGAGACCGGACGCAAGCCGCAGGCCGAAGCTTCGCTGACCGAGACCAGGAAGATCAAACCGCTGACGGCGGCCAAGCCGGCGAAAACGAAGCCGCAGGGGCCGGCCGCCTCGCGCAAGCCCCTGCTGATCGTCGGAGCCGCCATGGCCGCGGTCGTCGTCGTCGCGGGCGGCCTCCTGCTCTTTACCAAGAGCGACAAGGGGCAGCCCGGCCCGACGATGGAGACTCCGGCGGTCGTCGACCCGGGCGCCGGCGAACCGTCCGCCAAAGCGGAGGACAAGCCCGAGGCCGGGATCGAAAACAAGCCCGAAAACAAGCCCGCGGACAAGCCCGAGGACAAGCCAGCCGTCAAGGCCGCGGACAAGCCCGAGGACAAGCCCGAGAGCAAATCCGCCTTCCGCCTCTTCGACCCTACCACCGCGGGCGGGACCGTCAAGCCACAGAACCGGCCCGCTGATCCCGGGGCGGAGTCCAAGCCGGCGACGGTACCGGCCGTGAAAACGCCTAAACCGGCCCCCGACGCCGGCAAACCAGCGGTCAAGGTCGATCCGAAGGCGGGCAAACCCGACGAGAACAAGCCGGTGGAGCCGGGGCCGACGGACGCGGCGGCCGAGGCCGCGGCCCGCGCCGCCCAAGCTTGGGCCAAGGGGGACGGCAACGGGGCCATGGCGGCTATCCGCGAAGCGCTGAAGATCGACCCCGAGAACGCGGCCGCCAAGTCGTTGGCCCGCGACATCGCCCTGCGAGGGGCCGAAGCCGAAATCCAGACGCTCGTCGACGGCTACCTGGCCGGCTTGAAAAAGGACGCGCTGGCGGCCTTCTACCAGGCCAGCGCAACGTCCGCTTTGGCCGGGCGCCTCAAGGGCGACCTGGCACTCATGGACAAGGTCTACGATAAGTTCAACGGGACCGTGGGCGAGGTCAAGCTCGACTCGCGCAACGCCCAATACCCCCGCTTCGCCGTGCGGGCGTCCTTCCCGCACACGATCACCGGCCGCAAACGGTCCAACTGGAAGAACGAAACGATCTTCCAGGGCGTGTACACCTGGACCCTGGAGAAGGACGGAGGCCGCTGGATCATCTCCGGCCTGAACTTTGAAGCCCGCTGACCGAAAAAGGAGCCGCCATGACCGTCCGAACTAAAACCGCGCTGCTTGTTCTCTTGCTGGCTGCCGTTCTCGCCGCCCCCCTCGCCGCGGCGGCTCAACCTATCAAGATCAGGGTCACCTCGGCCTCGGCCGTGCTGCGCCTGAGCGCCAACCCCCGCGGTGAGGTGGTCGTGGACAAGGTTCCCCTGGGCACGATCTTCGAGGTCGTCCGCAAGACCTTCACCTGGTTCGAGGTCCGCCACCGCTCAGAGATGGGCGTCCTCCTGACGGCCTTCATCAACGAGTCCGACGTCGAGGTCATCGGCGAAGTTCCCGCGCCCGCCAAGGTCAAGCCCGCGCCGCCGGCCAGGACCTCGGCACCGAGGCCGCAAGCCGCGCCCCGGGCGGCGGGAGGCGGAGGCTTGGAGCTGTCGATCGGCGGCGGCCTGGCCATGCCCGGCTTCAAGGACTGGAGCGGCGCCTACTCCGATACCTGGAGTTGGAACCTCCTCCAGAGCGTCAGTGAATCGGGGAGGCTGTCCCTAACCGCCAAGAGGCCCATCCATATGGGCCTGGCCGTCGCCTACTTCCTGAGCGACACGTTTGGGATCCGCCTTCGCCTGGACTACCTGACCAAGCAGAGCTTCCAGGACGGGAAAGGCACCTACAGCATGACCTGGACGTGGTCGGTCGCACCGGGCGGCCCCTTCACCCAAGAGACGGAATGGCCCCTGTCGGGGGAGCTTTCGGCCCTGCCGATCAGCCTGAACGGCGTCTTTCAGTTCGTCTCCGGCCCCTCGTTCTCGGCCTGGGGAGAAGCGGGCCTATCGATCGTCATGGCCAAGCTGTCGGCTTCAAGCACCATCGGCTATGCCACCTCGTGGACCAGCGGACCGCAGTACATCGACTATATCC
Organism: Candidatus Aminicenantota bacterium; assembly: GCA_963803915.1. GTDB lineage: Bacteria > Acidobacteriota > Aminicenantia > Aminicenantales > UBA4085 > UBA4085. The sequence continues at coordinate 107,296 of CAWDOL010000014.1, forward strand.
CCCTGCCCGCTCGAGTGGACGCTTCCAAAACCGCCTTCGGCTTCAATGCCGGAGTCGGAGCGGAGTACAAGATCGGCAGCTCGCTTGGGCTCTTCCTGGAAGCCGCCTACATCGCGGCCGGATCCATGAGCCAGGGCTGGACGGTGCCGGCCGGAACCTATGCCGGCGTAAACTATCCGTCCGTGCGCTGGAGCTTCAGCGATGATTTCGCCGCGGAGGTCGCCGGCAATCTCCCCGACCTCAAAGCCGCGCTCGGCTTTTTGAAGCTGGCCGCGGGCGTTCACATCCGGCTCTGAACGGGTGGGAACAGCACCCCGCGGAAACGGGGTCGGGACGAACAGGCGGCCGGGAGGATCGGCCCTCCCGGCTCAGGCGCCCAGCTTGACCATCTTGCGATAGGCGATGCGCTTATAGAGGGCGATCGCCCGCCGGGCCATGGCCAGGGACGAGAACCGCTCGTGGACGACCTGATGGCCGCGCGCCCCGAACCGGCGGGCCAGGTCGGGATCCTTGTAGACCGCGTAGACCGCTTCGGCCAGGGCCCGCGGGCTGCGGGGCGAGACGAGAAATCCCGTTTCATCGTTCAGGACGACTTCGGGGACGCCTCCGACCTGGGTGGCCACCACGGGCAGCCCGGCCGCCATGGCGTCCATGGTCGACGCGCGCGGGCCCTCCTGCTCCGAAGACAAAACGAAGCAGTCGAGCGAGGCGAAAATGCGGGGGGCCTCGTCCTTGAACCCCAGGAAGAAGGCCAGGTCTCCAGCGCCCAGGTCGCGGGCTAAAGAGTCCGACCCCAGCTCGAGCGCGCCCCTTCCCAGGATGACGAGCTTGATCTTGGGCGCGCGCTCCCTCAGCATCCGGGCGGCTTCGATGATGTAGCGGTGCCCCTTGCCGTCCTCCAGATAGGCCTCGATGCCGACCAGGAAGTCGTCGGGGAGGAATCCGAATTCGCGGCGCAGGAAGGTCCTGTCGTCGGCGGCTTCGAAAGCGCCGAAATCGAGGCCCTCGGGGATGACCTCGATTTTATCCGGAGCGATGCCGCCGTGGACCAGAATGTCGCGGACGTGCTCCGAGACGGCGATGATCAGGTCCACGTCATGGGCGTACTTGCGCTTGCCGAAGAGGCCCGGCCGGAAGCGCGAATGCGGTGCGCCGCGAGACGATCCGGATGGGCACCTTGGCCCGGGCGCATGCGGCGCCGCCGACGGTCACGGCCCGGGCGCCGTGGAAGTGGGCCAGGACGCAGCGGTGCTTGCGCATGGCCCGCGACAGCCCGAAGCCCGCGAATTCGCCGTCCCCTTTGATCCGGGCCTCCAATACGGGCAGGCCTTCGGCCTCGGCGGCCGCTACGAGCGGCGAGCCCTTCGGCAGGACCAGGCGGACGGGAAAGCCCTGCGCGGCAAGCTCGCGGGTCAACAGGAACGACGGCCGGCCGCCGCCCTCCCCATCCAGGCCGGCGTCAATCTGGAAAAGGCTCAATGCGCTCTCCCTTTCTCCAAATCTCTCCCAGCTTGGCATAGCGGACGAAGATGGCATAGCCGTTGAAGACCGAGACGACGATCCCGGCGAATCCGTCCAGAAAGCCCCGCTTCAGGATGTAGGCCTTGAGGAAGCGGCCCGGCGGCAGGCACAGGAGGTGATACCAACGGCACTTTTTGCCTTGAGCGTAGAGCTTCTGGGCCCCCAGGTCGGCGAACGTGTCCAGGCGAGCCATGTGGTCGCCGATGTTGCGGTACGTGAAGTGGTGGATCGGGTTCTTGAAGCGCCGAACCTCGCCGGCGACGACCAGCTTCTCGTGGACGTACTCCCCTTCCCAACGGGCCGCATCCTTGCGGAAGAGGCGCACCTTGCGGTCCGGGTACCAGCCGCAGTGGCGGATCCAGCGCCCCAGGTAAAAGACCAGACGGGGCATGGAGAATCCGACGCAAGCGGGTTCTTCATCGCGCAGGGCCAGGATTTCGGTCCGCAGGCCGTCCGAGATCCGCTCGTCGGCGTCGAGCGATAGGATCCAGGGCTGAGTGGCCAGCCCGTTGGCGAAGTTCTTCTGGTCGGCATAGTTCGTCCATTTGCGGGTGATCACTTTTTCGGTGAAGGCCCTGACCATCTTGACGGTCCGGTCGGTGCTGAAGCTGTCGACGACGACGATCTCGTCGGCGATCCCGCTCAGGCTCTTTAGGGCCGCCTCGATGTTGGCTTCCTCGTTGTAGGTGATCAGGACGGCGGAGACTCTCACGGCTTGAAAGTATCACAGGCCGCTCATTTTCCGCAACACAGTCTAATTGGGGGACACCATACGTAATTCCCGAATACATTTGTTTACGCAGGGGGGGCCTGAATTGGGGGACGAGCTCGGCCGTCCTCATATCCGTGCATTCTTTGCTTTTCTTGATGGGGGACACCATACGTAATTCCCGAATACATTTGTTTACGCAGGTCTCACTTCGGCCTTCCCCGGCTTGAATCACGGCCCACAAGCCCCTATACTGGCCGCTCATGCCCGCCTACGAGGACCTGCTCAAAGCCGCCTTCGATCCGGAGACATTCCGGGCCGAAGCCGTCCGCGTCGTCGACCTGCTCGCCGCCCACCTGGCCGCCTCCAACCCCGAGGGGCGTCCGCAGGTCATGCCCTATGAAGACCCGGAGACGATGCTGGCCTCCTGGGCGAACCGCTTCGGCAAGGACCCCGCGGTCCCCTTCCCCGAGCTCCTGCCCGAGATCCTGGCCCGCTCGAACGACCTGCTCCATCCCCGCTTCGTCGGCCACCAGTGCACGACCGCCCTGCCGCTGGCCGCGCTGGCCGGATTCGTCGGCCAATTCCTGAACAACGGCACGGCCGTCTACGAGATGGGCCCGGTCAATACGGCCATGGAGCGCCACCTCGTCCGCTGGATGGCGGGGCTGGCCGGCTGGGGCACTGAAGCGGACGGCATCCTGACGAGCGGCGGCTCGATCGGCAACCTGACCGCCCTGCTGGCCGCCCGCCAGGCCATGTCCGAACGCGACGTCTGGCGGGAGGGCGTCGGCGATATGCGCGGAGCCGTCCTCGTCTCGCGCCAGTCCCACTACAGCGTCAAGCGGGCCGTGGCCGTCATGGGCTTGGGCGAGGACGCCGCCGTGCCGGTGGACGTGGACGAGCGCTTCCACATGACCGCGGACGGCCTGGAGCGTGCCTTCGAGGAGGCCGAGCGTCGCGGCCGCCGGCCCTTCGCCGTGGCGGCCAACGGCTGCTCCACGGCCACGGGCAGCTACGACGACCTGGCCATGGTTGCGGATTTCGCGACCCGCCGCGGCCTGTGGTTTCATGTCGACGGGGCTCACGGTGCGGGCGCCCTGCTGACCCCGAAATACAAGCCCCTGCTGCGGGGCTTGGAGCGGGCCGATTCCTTCATCTGGGACGCCCACAAGAATATGCTCATGCCGGCCCTGATCACGGCGGTCGTCTTCCGCGACGGCCGGCATTCGTACGAGGCCTTCTCCCAGAAGGCGTCCTACCTCTTCGAGGGGAGCGCCGACGAGGAATGGTACAACTACGCCCACCGCACGCTCGAATGTACCAAAACGATGATGGGGATGAGGCTGTTCGTCTCCCTGGCCGCCTACGGCACGGATTTCTTCGCCGGCTACGTGGAGGCCATGTGGGACCTGGCCCGGGCCTTCGCCGCCAAGCTGCACGACTCGGGCGAGTTCGAGGTCGCCGTTGAGCCCGAGAGCAACATCGTCTGCTTCCGGTACCTCAAGCCGGGCGGCGCCGGCGACGCGGACGAGACGGACGCCCTGCAGCGGCGCATCCGCCGCACGCTGCTCGAGCAGGGCAAGTTCTACGTCGTCCAGACCGAGCTCGACGGCCGCCTCTGGCTGCGCTGTACGCTGATCAACCCGCGGACCACGATCGCGGACCTGGACGACTTGATGGCCGAGATCCGCTCGATCGCCTGATCGGCGCCATCGCCGACGGCTTCATCGACTGGGAGCGAAATCAATCGGGTGTCGGCCCGCGGGCCTGGCGCGGGTGATTTCACCCCTTGTCAAATATACTCGCGAGTCTTTTTGACCATGGGCAAAAAAACTAGCGCCCCGTCCCGAAGCCGCGCTTCTCCAAGTTGACCCCGGTGCTCTTCTCCAGCCGCTCGACCGAGAGGACGTAGTCGATCTTGGCCCTCAGCTCGAGGCTCTGGGCGTTGGCCAGCTTCTCCTGGAAGTCCAGGACGAAGTAGTTCGTGGACAGCCCCACGGCCAGCTTCTTGACTTCGGCCTCCAGGCTTCGCTCAGCCAGCTCGCGGGCCAGCCGGTAGGCGTCAACCCGCTTGGCGTTGGCCTCGATGGCCCGCACCGCGTCGCTGACCTCCAGTTCGGCCTGCTGCTCGGAGGCCTGCAGGCGGACCCGGCTCTGGTCGAGGTCGGCCCGGGCATACGCCAGATCGGCTCGCGTCGTGAACGTGCCCAGGGGCACGGTCAAGGTCAGCCCCACGTTCCAGTTGCTGTAGAGCATCTTGAAGGCGTCGCGCAGGGCGTCTGTGGACTTGCCCGGAACCGTGCCGATGACCGTGCCGCCGAAGAAGTCACCGCCGGAGTAGACCAGCCGGTCGCCCGAGATGCCGGGGCTCCAGTAGGACAGGGTCAGGTCGAGCGCCGGGAGCATCTGGTTGCGGGCCACGTCCAGGGCCAGCTCCTTGTTGCCGATAGTACTCCGCAGGATGTCCAGGTCGGGCCGCTTGGCGCGGGCCGCGGCCAGGGCCTGATCGAGGCCCGGTTTGGCCTCGACGACGACGGGACGGTCGGTCGGCTCGAGGCGGAGCCCGGGCGCCACACCCTCGGCCTTCAGGTTGAGCATGGACTTGAGAACTTCCTCGCTGCGGGTGATCAGGAATTCGGCCTGGATCAGGTCGGCCTCACGCTGGGCCACGGTGGCCTCGGCGTTTAATACCTCGAGCGGGGCCAGGCTCCCGAACTCGACTTCCTTCTTGTTCTTGGCCAGCAGGTCGCGGCCGAGCTGGAGCGTGCGCTGTTTGACCTTGAAGCTTTCGACGGCGTAGACGAGGTTCCAGTAGCCTTCCTGGACCAGATAGACGGTGTCGCTCATGACCGAGCGGAGCTGGGCGTCGGCGATCTCCACCCCGGTCCGGGCCTGGGTGATCTGGCGGCGGGCCACCTTGGGGCCGAAGCCCTTGAGCAGCGGCTGGGTGAAGTCTGCCTGCAGGGTGCTGCCGTAGCGGGGGTTGATGAGCTGGAAGGGCTGGTTCGTTTCGGACCGGTAGCTCTGCATGGACAGCGTGAAGGTGCCGCCCGTGGGGACGGCTTCGACCAGCGAGACGGCGTAGTCGGCCATGCGGTTGATGCTGGTGCCGGCGCCGGAGATCCACCAGGTGGAAGGGCTCTCGGTCCGGTTATTGCCGTATGTCATCCGGAAGCTGGGCAGGAAAGCTTCGCGGGCCCGGTCGAGATTCCGATCGGCCATCTCCGGGGCGAAGGCCTCCGCGGCCACGTTGAGGTTGTTCTTGAGGGCCTTGGCGATGGCGTCCTCAAGGGTCAGATTCAGGGCGGGCCGCTCCTGGGCCAGGGCGGCCGAGGCGAGAGTAAAGACGGCCAAAGCGGCCGCGAGAAAGGTCTTGCGGTTCATGAAGTCCTCCACGGGCGGGCCGAAGCCGCCCCGATACGGGTCGAACACGTGTCCAGCCAGGCCGGCCATGGAAGGCACAGGCCTCCCCCGGCCATGAGTTCATACGGAATAATATCAGGGCGGGTTATTAGGGGGTTTTCGCCCAATTCCAGGAAGACAACGCGGTTCGGGGTGTCGGCCAACGGCGAAATCGCGAGGCCGGCGCCTTTTTCCATAGATCTCTGAGGGAAGCCAACGGCCGCCGAGGGCTGTTTGAGCTAGGAAAAACAATACGAATACGAGACTAAGTGGGAGGTCATGCAAGTCAGTTCAGACCAAGGTGCGAGTTCCGAGGCGCCGAAGAGAGCTGTGGGAAAAGGCGAGAAGAGGCCGAAGCCGCCGGGACGGCACTCCGAACCGCGCTTCCTGGAATTGGGCGATACTTATTAATTAGGAGAGCAGACGGATGTCGTGGACGGCTAAGCCCAGGCGGCGGGTATCCCCCGACCCGCCCGCCGCGGCCGGAACGAACGTCGGCGATGCGATGTCGATGCGATGGATGTGTCCGGGAGCAAAGTCATACGCCGCCCGGAATTCCTCCTCAACGCCCTTGCGGGCCCGGAACACGAACGACGACGCCCGGCAGGAACGTCCCCGCCGCTTCGTCATAGGGCCTCACCGTCAGCTTGACGGACGCGTCCTCCAGGAACGGCGATAGGCACCGCACCCGGATCGAATGGGCATTGATCCTGGGGAGGACGTAAGCCCAGGCCTCGCCCTTTGTCCAGCGTCCGCCCCGCCCGTGCAGGCCGGGCTCGTAGGGCCACCAGCCCCGGCCGAACTTGTCCACGATCTGCTCCGCCCCGGGGAGCGGGTCGGTGTCGAAGACGAAGAGGTTGCCTTTGCAGCGCCGGCAGACCGGCTCGATCATGGCGTCGGCCCGGATCGCCGCCCGGCGCTCCCCGGATAGGGCGTCCGCGACGGCAACCTTGTCGATTGTCCCCAGGCCCATCTCGCCCTCGTAGTCGAGGCAGCAGAGGACATACTCGCCGTTGGCCAGAAGGCCGAAGCTCTCGGTCATGGGGCAGGCCCAAGGGCCGGGGTTCTCCTCGATAGTGAAAGCCTTGTCGGGAGGCAAAGACCGCCGCAGGAAGGCCTGGTCGCGGGTCCACAGCTCGAAGGACTTGAAGACGAGCAGCATGTGAGGCATGACCATGTAGCCCCAGAAGACCTCGTCCTTCAGATGGTGGAAGCCGGGCGGAAGGCCTCGCCGCGAGACGGCGATCTTCGTCCCGATCTGATCCTTGTAGAGGGATTCGACCCGGGCCTTCTCGCGGGCGAAAGCCTCGGGGTAGACCCTTCTCATCTTTCGGCCGAACGACTCGAGCCGTCGCATGGTGCGGGCGATCCAGCGCTTTTCGGCCTTCTCGTCCGGGAAGTTCGGCCAAAGGTCGAGCGGCGAATCGGCCTGGATCGTGGGATCGTGGGCCGCGACGTAGCTCGAGGCGACATGGACCTCGAGCCGGGCGCCGCTCTCCAGCCGGAACTTGTCTTCGATGACCTCGAAGATCAGGCCGTAAAACTCCTCAAACGGCAGCTTCGGGTAGCCCCGCATCCGGTAGGATTCCGGAGTCGCGGTCTGCAGACTCATGGCCAGGGTCAAGTTGGAGTGGCGGAGGAGCTCGCGGCGGACTTCGGGGTCGCCGAGGAGGGTCATGTTGGTGATCAGGGTAGCCAGGTGGCCGTCGCGCTCGAGGCGGTCGAGGAGGGGGAAGATGCGCTTATTGAGGAGAGGCTCGCCCAGGACGTTGAGCAGGACGGGCGGCCGCATGCCCAGGGCATGAAGTCCATCGAGAAAACGATCGGCCTTGGCCTCGTCGAGCGTGCCCTTCTCCCGCCGCAGGATGTCGGAGGGGCAGAAAGTGCAGTGCATGTTGCAGTGGCTGGTCAGCTCGAGAAAGACCGTCCGCGGCGCGTCCATCAGCAGGATTATGACACGATTCGGTTAATTCGGAAAAACGCCGTCTGCGCGAGGGGTTTCGAGGGGCAGGTACGTTGACGAGCGAGCGGGCATGGTTCCCTGCCCGGCAGGGAGAGCGAGCGAGGAACGTAGCGCGTTTCCTCGCTGGGGAAACGCGCGTGCCTGCCCCTCGAACCCCGAGCGCTTATTGACTTTGGCGGGCCGGTCGGCCATTATCCCCCCGTCATGCCGCGCCTATCCTCGCCCCTTCGTCTGGCCGCGCTGGCCGTGCTGGCGATCCTCGTCGCCGGCGTCCTGCAGATGCGCAGCGCCGCCGAAGCCCTCTCGTTTTCGGCCCACGGCTTCGCGGTGGATGGAGGCCGGTTGGCCGTCGCCTCGGCTATCATCTATCTGTTTCTAATAGGGTTGTGGGCCCTGTCGTCGCATTTCATGGCCCGGGCCACGGGCTTCCCCTACAAGCAGGCCCTGGACCTCGACCTTTGGACCTGGGTACCGCTGCTGCTTCTGGTCCTGACGCCGCTCCTCCTCGGCCACTACACGACGCGAGGCGATCTGGCCGCCCGTCTCGGCCTCTGGCTGACGGCGGTGCTGGCCGGGGTGCTCTACCTGAAAGTCATCCGCTGGCGCGAGGTCTCGGTCGAGCACCCACCCCGCTGGACCGCTGCCTGGAAAAGGTTCCTGGCCCTCGGCGCCAAGCGCAAGGTGCTCATCCTTTTCCTAACCGCCCTCTTCGTCTACAACGGGGCCTCGGTCATTCTCTCGTCCAAGGGCATCACCTTCTCGGGCGACGAGCCGCACTACATCATCAATACCCTCAGCCTCCTCAAGGACGGCGACCTCGACTTGGCCAACAACTATGCCGCCGACGACTATCACGCTTTCACTCCGGACAACGTCATCATCCGGGCTCATGCCCTGCCGGGTGCCAAGCCCGGCAGTCTGTACTCCTTCCATTCGCCGGGCGTTTCCTTCTACCTCCTCCCTTTCTACGCCATAGGCAATGGGCTTGGGGAAGGCGCGCTGGTGCTCCTGCTCCGCTTCGCCATGACCATCCTGGGGGCCCTGTTCGGCCTCCAGATTTACCTCTACGCCCGGCGCGAGTGGGGCCGCGAAGGCTTGGCACTGGGGCTCTGGGCGCTGGCCTCCTTCACGACACCCGTCTTCTTCTACTCGATGCACGTCTACCCCGAGATCGTGGTCGCCCTGTTCTCGATCACGGTCTTCCGCCTCTTGCGCTTCTCCGATAAGCTGACGACGGGCAAGCTGCTGCTCTGCGGCTTTCTCCTGCCTGCCTTCGTCTGGTTCCACGCCCTCAAATACGTCTTCATCCTGATCCCGCTCTTCCTCTACGGCGCCTGGACGCTCCTGCGCCGCAAGTCGTCCGTCCGCGATTGGGCGGCCTTCCTCGTCATCCCGATCGTGCAGGCGGCCCTTTATCTTTGGTTCTCCTACGACCTCTACGGCTCGATCAACCCGACCGCCGTCTCGTGGCAGGGGGCGATGGACGGCAAGCAGACCGTGGGCTTCCTCAAGATGCTCTGGTCCGGCATCCCCTTCCGCTACAGGCTGGAGACGTTGGCCGGCTACTTCTTCGACCAGCGCGACGGGTTGCTTCTCTACGCCCCGATCTATTTCTTCGCCTTCCTGGGCTTCTTCCGGATGGCCCGCAAGAAGGCCGGCGGCGCCTGGCTGATTCTGGCCGTGGCCGCGCCTTACGCGATCATCTCGGCTTTTCTGACCCAGCGCGTGGGCTATGCTCCGCAGGCCCGGACGCTGGTCGCGGCCATCTGGGCCCCGATCCTTTTTTTGGGCGCCTACTTGGCCTCCGAGCGAAAGAAGATCGTCTCCGGTCTCTTCAACGGTGCAGTAGGAGCGAGCCTCCTGCTGACCTGGCTCCTCGTTCAGAACCCGCTGACCCTGTACCAGGAAACAACCCAGGGCGCCACGGACCGGGGCGGAGATCTCTTCTACCTCCTGAGCAATTTCCACCATTCCCTGACCAGACTGCTGCCGTCCTTCCTGAAGGTCGAGGACTGGCACTGGACGCCCAACTTCGTCTGGCCGGCACTGACCGCCGTCTTCGTCGTTCTCTATCTGCTGGCGCGCAAGAGACCCAAACGCATGGCCTTCGGCGCCCACTTGGCCCTGGCGGCGATCGTGCTGGGCGTTTTCTTCGCCTGGTTCACGGCCGTGCCGCGGCTTACGCTCTACTCCCCCGTCGAGGCCGTCCTGCCGAACGGTCCGACTTGGACTTTCTACAACCTCTCGCGGGTGGCCAACATGCACCAGCCGGCCCGCTTCTCGCTCCTCGAGGACGGCCGGGACTTCGACTTCTATTTCGCCTCGCCGACGAAGCTCGACAAGCTGCGTATCGACTTCGGATCGGACAAGGGCGACTACGAGCTGCGGCTGGGTTTCTGGGACGACAAGCCCGAGACGTATGTCACCAGTCAATCCCTGGACATGAGGATTTTCGAAGCGCCCCCTGCTTATCGCCGCGGCGGCGAGTACGTTTACCGTGTCTCGATCGGGGTTAAAAACCTGTCCGGCGCCAAGACGATCGACTTCCCCTATCAGTTCGCCCTGAGCCCGGTTCAGTAAGCCGTCCCGCCTACGGCGGCCGGCCGCATCACTTGAACATGCCGAACTTCAGGATACCCTTCTTGTGCAGCTTGAACTTGATCAGGGTCTTGAGGATCGACAGGCCGTAGACGATCGAGCGGCCCAGGCCGATCTGCGAGGCTTCCTGGAAATAGCGGGTCTCGATCGGGATCTCGCGGATCCGCATCCCGTGCAGGACGCCCTGGGCGATGATCTCGGAGTCGAAGACGAAGTCGTCCGAATTGGCCATGAAGGCGACCGTCTCCAGGTATTTCCGGGAATAGGCCCGCAGCCCGGAATGGTATTCGGTGAGATACATGTAGAAGGTGGCGTTCTCGACGGCCGTCAGGAAGATGTTGGCCAGGTACTTCCACTTGGGCATGCCGCCTTCCAAGGGGCGGCCGCCGAGCATGCGCGACCCGAAGACCGCGTCGCAGCGGCCGTCCAGGATGGGCTGGATCATCTGGGGGATGACGGTCGGGTCGTACTGGTGGTCGGGATGGACCATGACCATGATTTCGCCGCCGTGCCTGAGGGCCTCGGTGTAGCAGGTCTTCTGGTTGCCGCCGTAGCCGCGGTTTTCGGGATGGACAAAGACTTGCAGCCCCAGATCGCGGGCCAGCTCGACCGTGCCGTCGCGGCTCTGGTCGTCGACCAGGATGATCTCGTCCACCCAGTCCATGGGGATGTCGTCGAGCGTGCGCTGCAGGGTCTTTTCGGCGTTGTACGCCGGCATGATGACGATCACTTTGCAGCCGCGCTTGCTCGACATAAGCTTTCCTCGCGGAGGAATTTACCATATTTCGCGGCCGCCTCAAACCCGGCCTCCGGCCGGCCGCCGCGCCTTGACTTGCCCTTCGCCCGGGTCTATAAACCGTTCCATGCGGAAACACGCTTCCACGGCCGCCCTGCTGGCCGCTTCCGGGGGGCTGGCCGTCGGTTTGGCCCTGCTCCGCCAGTCTCCGGCCTTCAGCATCCTGGGCCACGGCCTGATGCTGAAGGGCCGCATGCTGCCGCCTTTTCTGGCCCTCTGGGCGGCCTTCTTCTTCGGCCTGGCCCTGAGCCTTCAGCTCTGGGCCAAGTCCCGCAGCCGAGCGACGGGCCGGCCCGAGGAGGAGACGTTTCGGCTCGCGGCCGTCGCGCTTCTGCCCTTCGCGGTCCTCTTCTTCGCCCCGACGATTCTCCAGGACTTCCTGACCCGGGACGACTTCCGGACGCGGCTCGGGCTGCTCTTCGCGCTGGCCTTGGCCGCCTCGGTCTATTTCGGCCTGGCCTCACGCCGCGGTCTACCCGAGACGACCACAAAGGGCAAAAATAAGAAGCGGCCATTCCCCCGGCGTTTCCTGGCCTGGCCGCTTCGCCGACGCCTGGGGGTGCTCGGCCTGGCCGCTTTCCTTCTCTATGGCGGCGCCGCGGCGCTGATCACGGCGCAAGGCGCCTCCTTTTCGGGCGACGAGCCCAACTACCTGATCAACGCCCACAGCCTGCTCTACGACCGCGACGTCAACCTGGCCAACAACTATGCCGCGCGCGACTGGTTCCACTTCTACTCGGAGAAGAGCAACCCCGGGCTCAAGCTGGGCGTCTACGCCCGCGAAGGCAAGAAGGGCCGGGACCACGTTTACCCGATCAACCTGCCGGGCGTTTCCGTCCTGATCGTCCCGTTCTACGCCCTCGGCCAAGCTTTCGGCGACAGCCTGGTCCGGACCGCGATCCTCAAGGGCAGCCTGATCATCTGGGCCGTGCTGCTGGGGCTGCAGCTCTATCTGCTGGCCCGCGACTTGTGGAAGCGGGAGGGGCTGGCCTTCGGCCTCTGGGCCGTCTACGCCTTCAGCACGCCGGTCCTGTTCTATGCCGTCCACCTCTATCCCGAAATCCCGATCGCGCTGTTTTCGGTTACTATCTACCGCATGGTCCGCTCGGGCCGGGCGCTTGGCCCGCTCCATCTCGCCTTCATGGGTGTTCTGCTGGGCTCGTTCTTCTGGTTCGGCCTGAAGTACAACCTGATCTTCTGGCCGCTCCTTGCGGTGGCCGTCTTCGACCTTTGGAAGCGGCAAAGGCCCCGCGGCAGGATCCTCTGGCTCGTCGCCCCGGCGCTTCTCGGGCTGGTCCTCTTCTATTTCGCCGTCTGGACGATGTACGGGACGATTTCCCCCTTCGCCGTCTACGAGGGGGCCATTTCGGGCCAGCAGGCCCAGGCCATCACCCAATCCTTCCTGGACCTGCCCCACTCGGCCCGCGTCGATACCTTCCTGGACTACTTCCTGGACCAGCGCGACGGGCTCTTCCTCTACGCCCCCTTCTGGATATTCGCCCTGCTGGGCTTCGTCGAGATGGGCCGGCGGGCCCGCGGCGAGCTCATACGCCTGCTCCTCATCGCCGCGCCCTTCGTCCTGAACTACGCCTTCTTCACCCATCGCCAGGGCTTCTGTCCGCAAGGGCGTGTACTGACGCCGATCTCCTGGATCGGCGCCATCGCGGTCGGGTACTTCCTCGCCTACGCCGGGAACCGCGTCTTTCGCTGGCTGTTCGGGCTGGCCGCGGCGGCCGGAGCCGCGATCTCCGGCATCCTCTTGACCCATCCGCAGTTCCTCTATCAACCCACGACTCACGACTACACCAGCCGGGCGGGCGACCTCTTCGTTCACCTGAGCAGCATCCGGATGTTCCTGCCGCCCCTGCTGCCTTCCTTCATCAAGGTCGATAATCGCGGCTATACGCCGAACCTCATCTGGGTGGGGCTCCTGGCCGTGTTCGTCGCCGCCTACATCGCCTGGGGCCGGCGGGGTACAAAGCCACTGCGGTTCGGCTTCCACGCCGCCGCCGCAGGCCTGCTCCTGGCGGGTACTGTCGGGCTATGGGTCGTATCGCCCCGCCCGGCCCTCTACCCTTCCCTGCCTCATGATTTCCCCACCGGAGGCCGACTGGCCTTTTTCCCGCACCAGGCCGGCTCGGGTGTGATCCCCGGACCCGACGGATCGCTCTATCTCCACTACGCCAAGTCGTATCCGCTCTACTTCGCCTCGCGCGAGCCGTTGACCTCGGTCGAGCTGACCTACGGCTCCGTCAAAGGATCGCACCGGGTCTCGATGTCGCTCTTCGACGTTCCCCTGCAGGCCGACGCAACGGACCGCGAGACGAAGATGCTCGTCTTCCGGCCTTCGGCCGTGTACAAGGTGCGGGGGTTCTCTCTCTACCTTTTGAATGTGACGCTGGAGCATCTCTCGGACGAGTCGATGCTCGAGGCGCCTTACCGGGTTCGGATCGTCCCCGGCAGGCCGGGGGCTCAGCCCATCATGATCGACCGGATTTCCTCCGGCGAGTCGACCAGATAGTCCGGCTTCCGCCCGAGGAGCATCTCGCGGCGGTGGAAGCCCCAGCTGACGGCGATGATCGCGACCTGGATGCGCCGGCAGGCGTCGATGTCGCGCATCTCGTCGCCCACATAGACGACCTCTTCGCGCTTCAGGCCGTGCACCCGCATCAGGTGGAGCAGGGCTCGATTCTTGCCGAACAGGTTGGACTCGGAGTGGATGAAGTCGAAGATGTCCAGGTCCCGGGCGCGCAGGAGCTTCTGCACGTTCTCGCGCGAGTTCGAGGTCAGAATGCCCAGCCCAAAGCCCTCGTCCTTGAGCTCGCGGATGAGCTCACGGATGCCCGGGAAAAGGTCCACATCGCCCAACCGGCGGTGGAGCTCCTTCTGCGAGCGCAGGATGAGGCCGGGGACCTTGGTCAGGGGGATGTTGTACTTGCGGATGATGGCCATGTTGGACAAGCCGCGCAGGGTTTCCACGTCGTGCTCGTCGAGCGGTTGAATGTGGAACTCCTCGGCATGGTCGTTGACCATTTCGATGATGACGGGGAAGGTGTCGGCCAGGGTGCCGTCAAAGTCGAAGATCAGGGTAGGGCGGTCCGTCTCCCGCACGGGGACGGAGGGACTCGTTTCGACCACCTGAAGAGACGACATGCGTTCATGGCCTCACACTATTATACGTCCGGGGGACCCGAAAGGTCAATGAAACGGCGGGTCTGAGGCGCTTTAGGGAGCCGTCAGCGGACAAAACGTTCCACTGCCGGTCGGCGCGGATAGGCGTCCAGCTCGAGGGCGGGCGGGATCGGCTCTCCCCTCTCGAGCTTGGTCAAGGCCAGGGCGCCGACCATGGCCGCGTTGTCGGTGCAGAGCTTGCCGGACGGCACGGCCCAGGCCAGGCCGTGGGAACGGGCCTCCTGCTCGAAGCGGGCCCGGAGGCGCAGGTTGCGGGCCACACCGCCGCAGAGGATGACGGACTTCGGGTCCGCCTGTTCGGCCGCCCGGAGCAGGTTCCCGATCAGGGCCCGGGTGACCGCGGCCTCGAAGCTGGCCAGGAAGTCGGGCAGGCGCTTGTGGTCCTTGTCCAGGCCGCTTTCGCGGACGTGGCGGATGGCCGCCGTCTTCAGTCCGCTGAAGCTGAAGTCCAGGCTGCGATCGGTCATGCGGGGCAGGACGAACGTGAAGGCCTCGGGGTCGCCGGGCTCGGCCAGCCGCTGAATGATCGGCCCGCCGGGGTAGCCCAGGTCGAGAAACTTGGCGATCTTGTCCAAGGCCTCCCCTGCCGCATCATCCCTGGTCCGTCCGAGAAGCTCGAGGCGCAGACGCTCGCGGAGCAGGAAAAGCGAGGTGTGGCCGCCGGAGACGATCAGGGCCAGGGCCGGGAGCGGGGTCGCGGGATGCTCGAGGAAAGCCGCCTCGATGTGGGCCTGGACATGGTCCACACCGACGAGCGGTTTGCCGAAGACATAGGCCAGGCCCTTGGCGAAGGAGACGCCGACCAGGAGCGAGCCGATCAGGCCGGGCCCTTGCGTCACGGCGAAGGCATCGATGTCGCTCGCGGCCAGGCCGGCCTGGGCCAGGCTTTCGGCCACAACGGGGGCGATAGCCTTCAGGTGCTGACGGGAGGCGAGCTCGGGCACGACGCCGCCGTATGGGGCATGTATCTCGTCCTGGGAGAGGACGATGTTGGAGAGGATGCGAGGGGCGTTGCCCTCTAAGACGGCGGAGGCCGTCTCGTCGCAAGATGTTTCAATCGCTAGAATACGCATCGTCCGATACCGTTCAGTCGCGCCAGGCGGCGAGCGAGGCCTCGTAGGGCGGAGTCGCCACACCCTTCTCCGAAATGATGGCCGTGATGTAACGGGCCGGGGTGACGTCGAAGGCCGGGTTGCGGACGGCCGCGTCCGGAGGCACGATCAGGCGACCGTTGATCTCGCGGACTTCGGCCGCCGGCCGTTCCTCGATCGGGATCTGGCCGCCATGTTCCAGGCTGAAGTCGAAGGTGCTCAAGGGAGCGGCAACCGTGAACGGGACGCCGTTCTCGCGGCAAAGCACGGCCACGGAGTAGGTGCCGATCTTGTTGGCCGCGTCGCCGTTGCGGGCGATACGGTCGGCCCCGACCACCGCGAATTGGACCTCGCTCTTGTGGATCAGCCAGCCGGCCATGTTGTCGGTGATGACGTGATAGGGAATGCCCAGCTTGCCCAGCTCCCATGCCGTAAGCCGCGCGCCCTGTAGGAAGGGGCGGGTCTCGTCGACCAGGACGCGGATCTTCTTGCCCGCCTCCCAGGCGGCGCGGATGACGCCGACGGCCGTCCCGTAGCCCGCGGTGGCCAGCCCGCCCGCGTTGCAGTGGGTCAGGATGGTGGCTCCGTCGGGGACGAGGGCCGCGCCGTTCTCGCCGATGCGGCGGCAAATGTCTTCGTCCTCGCGCTCGATTTCCTTCGCTTCCTCGAGAAGCCGTTCCTGAAGGGTCGGCCAGCGACAAGCCGCGGTTGGCCTCGAAGACGCGCCGCATCCGTTCCAGGGCCCAAAAGAGGTTGCGGGCGGTCGGCCGCGTCCGCCACAGGCGGGCCTGGATCCGGTCGACCTCGGCCGCGACGTCGGCGCCGGGCTTGAGCCGCAGGACGCCCAGGGCGAAGCCGTAGGCCGCCGCCACCCCGATGGCCGGAGCGCCGCGGATGACCATCGTCTCGATGGCCTCGGCCACCCGGTCCTCGTCCGTGAACTCGAGGTAGATTTCCTCCAGCGGCAGCCGCCGCTGGTCGATCATCACGACCTTGCCGTCTTTCCATTCAATCGTCGGGTGCATCAGAGTCTCCGTTCTTTTCTTGGGCCTTATTATACGGGACTCGGCCGCGTCGTCACAGGCGGCAAGAAGACTCTCTCTGACCGATTAGAAAAGCAGAATTCGAGAAGTTATTTTGGCTTAAGGGCGAGGGGCATGGGAGGCAAAACCCATCGACGAGGGAGCGGGCATGGTTCCCTGCCCTTGGCAGGGAGAGCGACCGAGTCGGCCGGAGCGAACGCCCTCGCTGGGGGCGTGAGCGTGTTTTGCCTCTCATCCCCGAGCCCCCTTCTCACTTGACTTCGAGAATGGCCAGAAACGCTTCCTGCGGGATGTCGACGCGGCCGACGGTGCGCATGCGCTTCTTGCCGGCCTTCTGCTTTTCCAGCACCTTCATCTTGCGGGTGTAGTCGCCGCCGTAGAGCTTGGCCAGGACGTCCTTGCGGAACGGCTTGACGGTCTCGCGGGCGATGATCCGGCTGCCTAGGGCGGCCTGCAGGGCTACCTCGTACTGCTGGCGAGGGATGGCCTTGCGCATCTTCTCGACCAGGGCCCGGCCGAACGTATAGGCCTTGTCGGTGTGGACGATGACCGAGAGCTCGTCCACCTGCTCGCGGTTGATCAGGATGTCGAGCTTGACCAGGGGGCCGGCCCGGTAGCCGAACAGCTCGTAGTCGAGCGAGGCATACCCCTGGGAGCAGCTCTTGAGCTGGTTGAAGAAGTCGAAGACGACCTCGTTGAGCGGCAGATGGTATTGCAGCAGCACGCGCTGGGGACTGATGTATTCCATCTTCTTCTGCTCGCCGCGGCGGCCTTCGAGCAGGGCCAGGATGGCGCCCAGATACCGATCCGGGGTCAGGATCATGGCCTCGATGACCGGCTCCTCGATGCTCTCGATCTCCTGCGGCGGCGGCAATTCCGAGGGGATGCGGACTTCCTTCATCTCGCCCGATTTCGTCCGGACGCGGTAGCCGACGCTGGGCGCGGTGGTCAGCAGGGTCAGGCCGAACTCGCGCTCCAGGCGCTCCTGGATGATCTCGCGGTGGAGAAGTCCGAGGAAGCCGCAGCGGAAGCCCTGGCCCAGGGCCAGCGAGGCTTCGGGCTCATATTGGAAAGATGCGTCGTTGAGGCGCAGCTTCTCCATGGCGTCGCGCAGCTCTTCGATCCGGGTGTCCCCGGCCGGAAAGAGCCCGCAGAAGACCATCGGCTTGGCTTCCTTGAACCCGGGGAAGGGCGCGGCGGTCGGGCGGTGGCGCAGGGTCACGGTGTCGCCGATGCGGGCGTGGCTCAGGGTCTTGATGCCGGCGATGAGGTAGCCGACTTCACCGGCCGCGAGGCTGTCCTGCTTGACCGGCTTGGGGGTCAGCCAGCCCAGCTCCTCGACCTCGTAGTCGGCCCCGATGCCCATCAGCGTGATCGCGTCGCCGATCTTGATCTCGCCGTCGAAGACGCGAACGAGGACGATGACGCCGCGGAAGGTGTCGTACCAGGAGTCGAACAGCAGGGCCTTGAGGGGCGCCTCGGGATCGCCCTTGGGGGGCGGCACGCGCTCGACCACGGCCTCCAGGATCTCGGCCACGTTGAGCCCGGTTTTGGCGCTGGCCATGAGGGCCTCGGTCGGGTCCAGCCCGACCACATGCTCGAGCTGCTCCAGGGCTGCGTCCACATCGGCCGAGACCAGGTCGATCTTGTTGATGACCGGGATCAGGTGGAGGTCGTTGTGCATGGCCAGGTAGGCGTTGGCCAGGGTCTGGGCTTCCACCCCCTGCGAGGCGTCGATGACCAGCAGGGCGCCCTCGCAGGCCTTCATGCTCCGCGAGACTTCGTAGGAAAAGTCGACGTGGCCGGGCGTGTCGATCAGGTTGAGCGCGTACTCGTTGCCGTCCTTGGCCACGTAGCGGAGGCGGGCCGTCTGGGCCTTGATGGTGATGCCCCGCTCGCGCTCAAGGTCCATGGTGTCGAGGGTCTGGGCCCGCATGTCGCGCGAAGAGACGGCTCCGGTCAATTCCAGGAAGCGGTCGGCCAGGGTGCTCTTACCGTGGTCGATATGGGCGATGATAGAGAAGTTGCGGATGTTGTTCATAAGGGGGCAGTATTTTGGCAGATTCGGGGGCGGCGGTCAACGCCGCCGGCTCTCCGGCCGGGGCTTTCTCACGGAATGCCGATGACTTCGACTCATTTTCGGGTGCTTGGAGAATGAGAATTTCGGGTGTTGCGATCGTCTTCTCTCATGGGAGCTTTGAAATGTTCCTTTGGTAATACACTTATTATGTGTATAATATGTGTATCCGCACGGGAGGCGGCCATGATGCAGGTCCGGCATAACATCACCTTGGATGAAGAAGTCTCGCGGGAGCTCGAGACGATCGCCCGGGAGCTCGGCGAAAAGAAGAGCTATATCATCGAGAAAGCCCTAACCGCCTATTTCGATCTTCTCGACCTCAAAATGGCGCGGAAACGCCTTAAAGACATCGAAAAAGGCAAGGACGAGATCATCCCGGCTGAGAAGGTCTGGAAAGAACTGGGGATTTGACATTGTACGAGATCGAGTTCACCGGTCGAGCTCGAACCGATCTGAAAAAGATCGCCCGCCCTCAGCAGAGGATCATCAAAGCCAAGCTCGCGATTCTGGCTGAAAACCCGGAAGCGCTGAAAAACAACATCAAGAGGCTGGCCGCGGACGAGGAAATCTTCCGGCTTCGGGCGGGCAGCTACCGGATCATCTTCAAAAAGAACGATCGCCGGCTTCTCATTCTCATCATCCGCATCGGCCACCGGAAAGAGATTTATCTCTCCTTTCGCGGGGGCGGAGCGTAGAACGAGGTCGGATTCGAAGTGTAGACCGCGCCGGAGAAGACGCTTTCGTTCCCCCCGGCGAACTTGGTGGGCTGGGCCGCGCCCCTGGGGACAAGGACGAGCTGACGCTGGATCCGGTGCTCGAACGCCCGCTGGTCGTCCCCCATCTTGAAGTAAAACGCGTTTCTCAACAGGAAGGGCTTCCACTCGGCCAGCACGGCTTCGCCCGCGCTGCAGACGACCGGCCGATCCGCCACCAGGGCCGCCTGGAGCTCGACCGCGCTCAAGGGTACGCCGTCGAGCTCCCCGACCGCCCCGTACTGCCCGTCGGCCAGAACCCATTTGCGGAATTCCTCCAGCCAAACCTCGGCCACGGAATGGGCTTCGCTTCCGGTCTCCACGTCCCGCGGCAGGAGGCCGATGACGCGGGCCGGCCAACCGTAGGCGGTGGCGACGCCGGCCATCACGATCGCGTAATCCCGGCAGATGAATCGCCCGCCCTTCTGCGCCTCGCGCAGAATCGTGACCGGATCCGCCTTCGAAGCCATCTGCGTCGAGCTGTGCGCCCAGCGCGAGCTGACCCAGCGGGCCAGCCGCCGCAGGCGTTCGAGGCCGTCCTGCGCGCCGGATACAGCGGCGTCGATCTCGAACTCTCGCCGCATCTCGGCGAACCGCGAATCGGCCGGGTCGTCGAAACGGACTTCGAATTCGGGCGCCGCCGCGTCGCGGACCCAGAGAAGCGTCGCCGGGCCGTACTTGGCCTTAACCTCGGCCAGCAGGGCGGCGAACTCGGGCTCGTCCCGCAGCGAATTCAAGTCCGTGTCCGAGCGGAATTTCTCATAGTCCTTAAAGCCGACCTCGAAGGCCCGGCGAAGAGAAACCAAGGCCGGAGGCTTGTCCCCGGCCAGGGCCTGAACGCAGCCGCTCATATAGAAGATCGCCGCCTTGGCCTCTCCGTTCTTCGTCTCCTCCGCGAGCTTCATCATCCGATCGAGGACGGCCAGCGATGCGGGCCAGTCCTTCTTTTCGTAAGCGCCCGTAAGGTCGGCGTTGAGAGCGCGCCACTGCACCTCGACGGGCGGGTTCTGCGGCCAAGCGGCCGCGACGGCCAGGATGAGGCCCAGGATGATGAGAAACAAGAATCTCAATCGGATCATGTTCGCTCCTTCGGCCCTGTGGATGTCGTATTCACCGCCCCGGATCCGGACGGGCCCTCGGCATTCGACGGCATGACAAGGACGATCTTCCCCTTCACGTGCCCGGCGTCGAGATACCGCATCGCCTCGGCGGCTTCGCTCAAACGGAAACTCCGATCGATGACGGGCCGGACCTTTCCGGCTTCGATGAAGCCCTTGAGGTCTTCCAAGTTCGCAGAGGTCGTCTTGGCCGATAGGATGCCCAGCTTTTTGCTGCGGCCTATCGACTTCCACGGCCCCAGGAAGAGGGCCTGGAAGATCTGCCGGTTGGAGCCCCCGACGGCAACATAGATTCCCTTGGGTTTCAACGCCTTCTTGTAATCCGCCAGCGTACGATCGCCGTTGACGGCCAGAATCAGGTCATAGCGCCGTCCGTCCTCGACGAAATCCTCTCGCGTGTAATCCATGACCCGGTCCGCGCCCAGGGATCGCACCAGATCCAGGCTCCCGGGGCCGCAGACGGCGGTGACCTCGGCGCCGAAGACTTTGGCCAGTTGGACGGCGAACGTCCCCACGCCGCCGGACGCGCCGTGAATCAGCACGCTCTGGCCGGGCCGGAGCTTCCCCTTGTCGCGCAGCCCCTGCAGGGCGGTCGCCGCGGCCATGGGGACGGCCGCCGCATGCTCGAAGGTCAGGCCGGCCGGCTTCAAGGCCAGCGCGCTCTCGCGGGCCAGGGCGTATTCGGCGAATCCGCCGGAGCCGAGGAACGTGATGTCGCCGAAGACTTCATCTCCCGGCTTGAATCGCTTCGCCTTCCGGCCGACGGCCTCGATCCGCCCGGCGACGTCCGCGCCCAGAATCGGGTTCCGGGGTTTGAACAGGCCGCCGGCCATGCGGGCGATAAACGGCTTGCCCCTCATCATCCGCCAATCTCCTCTGTTGAGGGAGGCGGCCTTGACCTCGATCAGGACTTCATCGTCCTTGGGGACGGGCTTTTCCGCCTCCCCATACTCCAGGACGTCGGCCGAGCCGTACTTGTGAAAAAGGATCGCTTTCATGGTCTTCCAGGACCTCCTTGTCCGTTAAGATTATGACCGCATCGATGACCGGGCGGGACGGATCGAATCATCACGTCCTCCCGGCGGACTCGCGAAAATCGCCCGGGGGCATGGTGATGACCACGCTTCCGCGCTTGGAGCCCGATTCGACGTATCGATGCGCTTCGGCCGCCTCGGCCATAGGGAAGCTCCTGTCGACGATCGCCCGGATCGCGCCCTCATCAACAAGTGCCTTGACCGCAAGCAGGTCCTTGAGGCCTCCCGGCGCGAGAGCACAGATGACGCGCCGGCCGCCGAACAAGCGCGTCCGGATCGCCGCCAGAAGCTGCCGCGCCTTGAAGCTGGCGCAGATGAGAACGCCCCGGGGCGCGAGCGAACGGCGGCATCGCGAGAGGGGCGTCCGGCCCAGGATGTCGAAGATGACGTCATAGGTTTCGCCGCTTTGTGTGAAGTCTTGTTCGGCGTAGTCGATAGCCCGATCCGCACCCAGGGCCCGGACGTAATCGAGCCGGGGCGCGCCGCAGACCGCGGTCACGTCGGCTCCGAAATGCTTGGCGATCTGCACGGCGGCGGTGCCGATCGCGCCGCTGGCCCCGTTGATCAGAATCTTTCGGCCAGGCTCGAGGTGCACCCGGCGCAGCAGGGCCAGGGCCATGACGGCTCCGTAGGGAATCGCAGCGGCCTCCTCGAACGACAGTCCGGCTGGCTTGGAGACCACCGGGGCGCTTTCGGGCAGGCGGATAAACTCGGCGTAAGCCCCCATGCGCTGGCCGGAATAGCCGAACACCTCGTCGCCGGGTTTGAAGCGCCTGACGTTCCGGCCGACCTCCGCGACGGTTCCGGCCAGCTCGTTGCCCAGCACCCGGATCCTGGGCTTCCGCCAGCCCAAGGCCGCCTTGCTCATGAGCCAGAAAAGGAAAGGCATGTTGAAACCGCGCGGGGTCACGGACTTGAAGCTTCGGGCCATGAGGTCGCCGAAGTTGACGCCGGCGGCCCGGACCCGGATCAGGATCTCGTTGTCCTTAGGCGCGGGCCGGGCCATCTCCTCGAGCCGCAGGACATCCGGCCCGCCGAATTCGGTATTCACGATCGCTTTCATGGTCGTTGAGGTCATGGTCATATAATTCTATCCTTTTCGGCTCCCTTTCATAGGAACGGGGCGCGCCTCTAGAGAGCGGCCGCGATGAGCCTGATCCCATAGGGGACCATGGCGGCGGACATGAGCAGCGAGGCGCCGAGGTTGATGATCTCAAGCCCGTCCGGCGTGCCCACGAACAGGACTCCGATCAGGAAGAGGATGCTCTCGCCGCGAGGCAGGGCTTGGGCCTGGAGAAGGCCGACCGACTGAAGGGCGAATCCGGCCGGAAGGAGCACGATCCCCCAAACGAGCTTCATCCAGCCCTTCTTAGCGAATATGGCCCGCAAGCCCGGCATCGCCGCCGAGAACTCCTCGTCCGAGACCGTGTCCAGAGCGCTCATGGTCAGGCAAAGAGCCCCTTTGTCGGCGGCCAGGATGATCGCGCCCAGAACGGCCGGGATCGCGCCCGCGAATCCCGCCCAGGCTCCCCGGCCCCCGCTCAAAATCCTCATGAAGTGAAGCGCCGCAACGACGAGGAGCGCGGTGTTGAGCGTGACCAGGCCGTGTCCCCATTGCAGCCGCTTATGTCCCCTCGCCCGAAGCATGATCGCTTCGGGCCCGAGCAGGCGCGGCTTAAAAAGACGTGGATGAGAGGCGAATGCGAAGACGAAGACCAGCGGGAAGACGATGAACGCGGCCCCCGTGCCGATCTGTTGAAGTTGAGAGAGAAGGTTGGCAGGCATCAGTTTCTCCTGGCTTTGTGCAACTTGGGACTCCTTCGATCCGCGCCATCTCCGGACGCGTCGCTAAACTATACGCGCCGCCGCGGGGAGCGGATATCGGGAAACCGCCTGATTATGGGAATTCATACCTATTCCTGATGCCCCGCAGCCGATTCCGGGGGGCACGTCGGCGGCCGGCTTGCCAGGAGCGCCCCCTTTCCCTATAATCCCCCGCATCGAGGGACAGGCCCCAGCTTTGAAGCACTTCAACGTCCTGACCATAGTCCTGATTCTGACCGTCGGGGTTTGGACGATCGTCGAATTCCGCCAACGATCCCGGCGCTTCCCCGAGCACAAGCTCGGCGGTCTGTGGCTGTTCCTGATCTTTTACAATGCCCTAGCCGTGGTCGTTTTTCTCAGCGCCTACGGGGAGAGCAATTTCGCCCCAGACCAGCTGGTGAAGCTGACCTTCTGGTACAAGATCGGCGAATGGCTGGTCCTGGCCGCGCTCGTCCTGGGTGCCCATATCTCACTCTACGCGTTCATTTTCCGGCGCCGGGATAAAAGCCTACCGGTTTGGCTGATCGCCGTCACGGCGACCTTCGTCGTCGCGGTGATGGTCTGGTACTTCCTGGCCATGAAATATCCGTCTCTGGCCCCCTCGCGGCCGGACAATACCTTCTGGCTTGCCCTCGTCTGGCCGTCGGGCCTGCTCGACATGATCTGGCTCGGTATCCTGCTGGCGGGAAGCCGAAAGGCCGTCGATCCCGGCCGGCGGAAGGTCGATGCCGCCTTCGCTTGGCTGATGCTGATCCGCTATCCCGTGCACCTGACCTTGAGCGTCTGGACCCCGGTCGGAGCGATGGCCTTAGCCCTGACGCTGACCCGGCTTCTCGGCCTCTACACGAATCTGGTGCCCTTGATCTGGCTCAAAGCCTATTTCCTCCCCTGGGCGGACAGCCTGGGCAAGGTGCTGGGAGCCCGCTTCGACCTGGCCGCGATCGGTCGGGCACGCAGCCTATCCGCCCGCGAGATGGAGATCCTGAAGCTCATGATCGACGGCAAGAGCTACAAGGAGATCGAGAGCGAGCTTCACATCTCGATCCACACGGTCAAGAGCCACGTCTACAGCCTCTACCGCAAGATGGACGTCAAGAGCCGCCACCAGCTGATCCACCGGATCGGCGTCTACGGCGGCGGCGCCGCCGCGCCCCTGCCCGCCGATCGGCCGAATCACCCGGTCTAAGGCGATCCGCGCGGCCATTTTGGCTGGAGGCGCCCCCAGCGGCCGCGGAACGACTCCCCCGCGTCACAAGGACGCTTCCTATGCGGAAGAGGACGATTAATGAACCGTTCCAACTTCGCGAGCCGGGGCTTTTCTCCAGATCGGCGTCGAACAATCCCCGAAAAGGTGCCATCGCCTGAACAGCCTTTCCGCCCGCTCCTTGCCGAGGGATTTCATGGCGGCCAGCGTCCCCCGGTAAAACAGCTCGCCGATCGTCTTGACGCTCTCATCGAAATAGAAAACCATGAAGACTTCTTTTTGGGCGGCGATGCAGGCGCCGGGGTCCATGGAGGTGGCGCCTCCCAGGAAGGCGATGGCCCCGGCCGGCTTTTCGACGGTTCCGGCTTTCATGAACGCTTCCGCCAGGCAATCGCCGTCCTCTATCCAGAAGCTTCCGGTGCTGCATGCCGCTCCATGGATGATCGGGAATCCCGTGTCGTGGTTTTTTAGTCCGGCCGCGTCCGTCCGCGAAAACGGGAGGCTTCCGAATGCGGTCGGGCTCCCGTGGCCGTGGTGGGCGATGAAATTGACTCCCGTCGTTTCGATCGCCTCGCGGATTTTTTGCGTGACGTCGGCATCCGATTCCATGATTTTTATCACCTGGTCAAAATAGTCCGGGCGGGCTTTCAGCCGGCCCTCCAGCTTGGCGGCGTGGTCCAGGCCGTCAAAGCCCGTCATCGAAGCGATGGCGGCCCGTCGAATCCATTCGAAATGCTCGAAATCGCCTTTTTCGTACTTGAGGATCTTGTTCAGCTGGTTTTTGAGCTCGGCCGGCGTATTGACGGAGATTCTCGAAATCAAGGCGTCTCCGATCAAGTCATCGCCTTCCAGAAGAGTATAGCTTGGGTCGGAGGGATATCCTTCCCTCCAGTATTCCCGAGATGACGGATCGGGGAGCATGAGGCTGGGGACATCGTCGATATCTCCGATCAGGATGATATAGTCGAGGCCGCCTCGATCATACTTGTTCTGGAGTTTCTTCCGGATCCCTTCCGCGCCTTTTTCGGCCGAGAGAACATCGACCTCGACCTCAAAACCGCGGGATTTCTTCCAACGGATGTATTCGCCGAGGGTGCTTTGATATTTCGGAACGGAGACGATCAGCATCTTGTTTCCGAAAATCTCGCCCTTGGAAGGGTCGGGTTCCGGAGAAAGCGGCCGAAAGCTCGTTGCGCCCGACATCACGAGGAGGCAGAGGAAGAGGCCCGAGATGGGAGAAAGCATGGAATGTTTAAACCGGTTCATGGTGGATATCTCTCCGAACGAACCCGAAATTTCGATCGAGATGGACATACTCTATACGCTGGAACCGGGCCGTTCGCTTCCTGAACGGATAAAGAAATCCTTGAGGGGGCCCTCCCGCTCACTAGTACTTCGGCCATAAAATTATGATACCAAAACCTATGTGTTGATGAACTGGTCCACGACGGCGGGCTCCGTGAGGAACGAGACGACCTTCATAGCTGCGCCCCTTTTACAGCCTCTACCGCAAGATGGACGTCAAGAGCCGCCACGAGCTGATCCATAAGATCGGAGTCTACGGCGACGCGGACGGAGCGCCCGGGAAGGGCCATCAGGACGATCGAGCGAGCAACAGATGGGCGGCCAGGAGCAGCGCCGCCGGGACGGCCAGGGCCGCAAACAGCCCCCAGCCCAAGCCCAGCAGGAGAAAGCCCAGAGCGGCGGCCGTCAGCGCGGCCAGGCTCTGCGGCAGCATGGTCTTGATGTGGTAGAGCGGCGGGATGCCGCAGGCGATTCCGGTCATCACCACCTTCTCCGAGTAGGGAATCAGATGTTCCCCCGCCACGGCTCCCGTGATGACCGCGCCGGAGAGGATGGGCAGCAGCGCCGGCTGGGCCAGGCCCAGGCTGTAGGCGACCGGGAGGATCAGGCTCATCGCCCCCCAGGAGAAGCCGGTAGCCACCGTCACGGCCGCGGCCAACAGGAAGCAGAGGGGAGGAAGAGCAGCGGGACCAAGCCAGGGGCCGATGGCCCCCGCCAGGTATGTGCCCGTCCCGAGGTCCACGGCCTGGCGAGAGAGGGCGGTGGCCAGGAGCATGATGAGAGAGACTTCGATCATGGCCAGCATGCCGCGGTGGAAGCTGCGCCGGATGTGAAGGTGCGACAGCACCCCATCCTTCCAGAGGAGCAGAGCCCCCACGGCCAGCGCCGCCAAAGTGGCCGCGATCAGGCCTTCGATCGGGTAGGCCCGGCGCAAGATCGTCTCGAGGCTCAGCGGCTCGCCGGCTTGCCGTGCGAACCAGGCGCCCGTGCCCAGCAACGCCGTGAAGGCGCCGCCCACCAGCACCGCCAGCGGGACGACGGCGTGGCGGGCGCGGGCGCCCTCGCCTTCGACGTTTTCGTCGAGGCGGGCGGGGAAGGACCGCTTGTCCGCCCGGGCGCCGAACCAGCGGCCCGTCCAGGCGACCGCCAAAGCCAGGCCTATCGCCAGGAAGGTGTAGAGGTGGTACGGCAGGGCCCGCAGGAAGAGAAGTGTGGCCGGAGCCTCGCGCCCGACCGAGGCGGCGGCCCTGGCCAATTCCGAGCTCTCGAAGGCCGACCAGGTCGAAAGAAGCGCCGAGCTGGCCAGGATGGCGACCACGTCCACGATATAAGCCAGCATGGCCGGGGTCACCCGCAGCCGGTCCAGGACCGGACGCATGGCCGAACCGCTGATCAGGACGTTGGCGTAGTCGTCGAAAAACAGCCCGGCCGAGAGGCCCCAGGCGGCCATCCGGCCCCGGCGGGGTGTCGTCAGCCGCCGGGACAGGCGATGGGCCAGAGCGGCATAGGCCCCCGAGGCGCCGATCATCTCCAGCAGCCCGCCCACAAGGAGCAGGAAGATGACGATCTTGAGCTTGTCGACGTCGACCAGCCCGGCCGTCAGGGAAGCCCAGAAATAGCCGGCGCTGGGGGCGATGCGCCCCTGTCCCAGCACGACCGCGCCGGTCAGGATCCCCAGCAGCAGCGCCAAAGGCAGCTTGCGGATGAAGACCGCGGCCAGGATGGTGACCAGGGCGGGCAGCAGGACGAGCAGGCCGGCGTCGGACATGGGGCTCACACGAAACAGTTGTTCCCCATCTCGTGGCCCTGCCGCTGAAGCTCGCGCTCTTCGTCGGCCGTGATCACGTTGAGCAGGCCGTCGTGCAGGCCGTGGATCTCGACGCCGTAGTCCCGGTAGGCGACCAGTTCGTCGATGATGGCCCGCGGTTGACGACCTGCCCGGGGACGAGCAGCGGGATGCCGGGCGGATAGGGCACGACCATGGCCGTGGCGATACGGCCCTCGGCCTCGCGCAGGGGGATCTTCTCGCCGTCGCAGTAGAAGGCGAACCGGGGCCGGTACTTGATCGGCGAGAGCTCGAGCCGGAACTCGCGCCGGGCCTTGGCGCTGTCGGCCTCGCGCCGGCTGCCGCTCATGCGCTCGATGTTCTCCAGGGCGATGAACAGGCGGTTGAGCTTGCTCGTGGTGGCCCCGATGGTGATGAGCACGGTCAGGGTGTTGAAGGTGCTCTTCTCGATCTGGATGTTGTGCTTGGCGAGGAGGGTGCGCTCGATCTCGCGCGAGTCGTAGCCCGAGCCCGAGACGTCGATCGTCAGCTTGGTCCGGTCCAGGCGGAGGTTGTCGCCGCGGACCTCGTCGGCGATGAGATCCTCGAGGTCCAGCACCCGGAACTTCTCCAGGCTGTTGATGGACCGCCGCAGCGAGTCGCTGAGGTCGAGGATCCGCTGCAGCATCCCGAAGCCCTCCATGGCCATCTGGCGGCGGGCCACGTCGAGGCTGGCGATCATCGGGTACTGGGGGCTGGTGCTGGCCAGCATGTTGAAGTTCTCGCGGAAGAAGCCCTCGATCCGCTCGAAGTCGGGGTCCTGGACGTGGATCATCGAGGCCTGGCTGAAGGCGCTCATGGTCTTGTGCGTGCTCTGGGTGGCGTAGTCCGCGCCGGCGGCCATGGCCGAGGGGTAGAAGGCCGGATGGAACCCGGCGTAGCCGTACCAGGCTTCGTCCACGATGACCTTGATGCCGCGGGCATGGGCTTCGTCGACGACGGCCTTGATGTCGTAGACCAGTCCGTCGTAGGTGCAGTTGGTCAGGATCAGGGCCTTGAGCTTCTTTGCCCGCCGCCAGGGCCTGGTCCATCGACTTGACGATGTCGGCCTTGGGGACGGGCCCGAAGATGCCGTAGCGGTTGTTGACGCTGGGCTTGAGATAGACCGGCTCGGCCCCGGCGATGACGACGCCGTAGTGGACGCTCTTGTGGCAATTGCGGTCGAGGAGGATGGCCTCGCCCGGCTTGAGCAGGGTCTGGATCAGGACCTTGTTGGCCGTGCTGGTGCCGTTGGTGGCGAAGAAGGTGTAGCGGGCGCCGAAGGCCCGCGCGGCCAGGTCCTGGGCCTCCTTGATCACGCCCTTGGGGTCGAGCAGCGAGTCGAGCTCGGGCACCGAGACGCTGAGGTCGGACTGGAAGACGTGGGGGCCGAAGAAGCGGAAGAACTCGCCCGCGGCCAGGCTGGACTTGACCGAGTCGCCGCCCGAGTGGCCGGGCGTGTGCCAGGCGTCGCGGGCCTGCAGGGCGTACTCGCGCAGCTTGTCGAAGAAGGGGGCGCGGTCCTTGGAGCTGATGATCTCGGCCCGGATCTTCTTGGCGATCTCGTCGTAGTCGCGGTCGGGCTTGAAGAAGTAGCCGTTGGTGTAGCCGCCGGCGCTGAACAGGGTGCAGTCGCGCTCGGCGGTGAAGAGGAAGATGTTGACCTCGAAGCGCAGGGCCAGGAT
Source organism: Candidatus Aminicenantota bacterium (assembly GCA_963803915.1). GTDB lineage: Bacteria > Acidobacteriota > Aminicenantia > Aminicenantales > UBA4085 > UBA4085. The sequence goes on from CAWDOL010000014.1 coordinate 136,420, forward strand.
GCGCTTGAAGAGGTCCACACCCTCGACGGTCGAGGCCGACTTGCGGGCCAGGGGCAGGCGCCACTCGGTCAGGACGGCGTGGATGCCGCCGTCGCGCCGAAGCTCCGCCTCGGCGTCCTGCCAGGTGGAGACGCCGACGGTTTTGAAGCCGCGGCTCCGCAGCTCGCGCATCTCGTCCTTGAGCTCGCGCGAGCCGGGGGTCATCAGCAGCACCCGGTAGGCGGGCGGGCGGTCCGAGGGACAGGGGCACCGTTGGGCGGACATGTTCGTGAATCCTTATGGGGCGGGTTTCGGGGGACAGTCCCCATCCCCGGCCGTTCGCTAGGCGCCGGGGGCTGAAAACCGTTGATTACAATACACCATCGGGCGAAAAAAGGAAAGTCCACCCGCGCTTCCCAGCCTTCGAAATAGAAAGGGGCGCCGGCCCTCCCCCGTTTCGAGGGAAGGACGGCGCCCCTGGTTGGACGCTTCGATCGAAGGCTTAGAACTCGACCAACCCGGCCATCTTGAGGATGGTCAGGTAGTTCATGATCCCCTTGATCGTCGACTTGCGCTGGAACTGCCCGTCCAGCATGGCCCTGATGTCCAGCACGCTGTGCTTGCCGTCGCTGAGGAGTTGGACCTCGGTCGGGTTGGTCAGCTCGGCGGCGTAGGGATACTTGGCCCGCTCGGCCGCCGGCACCTGGTCGATGTACTTGCGATAACCGGTATAGCCGTCCGCCTTGACCTTGGCCGTCGCCTTGGGGAAGATCTTAGCCGCTCTCTTCTCTTCCTCGCTCATGGCCAGGACGACGGGCTTCACGCCCAAGCGCTGCGCCGCGGCCTCCATGTGGGCCTGCAGGGCGGCCCGGTTGGCCATGCCCATGGCTTCGACGCTGGCCTTCAGCTTGGCCACGGTAGCGCCCACGGCGGCCTTGTTCGCGGCCAGCTCCAGAGTCGAGTCAAGGGTGTCCTTCTCGTTGATGACCGCGGCATCGATGAAGGAGCGGGCCAGGCGGTACGCCTCGGCCAGGCCGTCGGCGCTCGCCCCGTTCATCGCCTCCAGCCCGACCATCATCTGGTGGCCGAGCGCGGCGGGCGGCGTTGGAGGTGATCTCCGAGGCCAGCTTGACGGTCGCGGCATCGTCGGCCGAAGCCACCGTGTAGGCGCCCGCGGCCCCGATCAGCGGCGGCCCGCTTCATCTGGGTGGCGTCGGACTTGTCGGCCGTGTCGCCGCTGGTGTGGTACCAGCGATCGGGCCAGGCGATCATCATGATCCCGGGCACGCCGACGCCCCAGTCGTTGAAGACCTCGTGGTCGGAGGCGCCGTAGTGGGTCTCGATGGAGTACCAGAACGGCTCGTCCGCGCCGAAGGGGGCGACGATCCGGACCGGCACCTTGAAGGCCGTGCTGCGGTTCTGGATGCCGCTCGCGGTTGCCCTCGCCGACGTAGCGGTAGATGTTTTCCATGACGTCGTTGATGTAGTGGGCGTTGCCGTAGGTCGTCCGCATCATGCAGAAGAAAGCCTGGTTCTTGCTCAGCCACTCCCCGACCATGTCCATGTTGATGTTGCAGAGGGTCTTGGCCATGATGTCCTTGTGCTCGCCGACCCACTTGCCGATGCCGGAGAACTCGGGCCCCCAGACCCAGCGGATGGTCCGCTTGGGCTGGGGCAGGCGTGCCGTCGTCGATGAGCGTCTTGAGGACGCGGGCCGACTCGAGGATGGCGGCGCTGCCCGACGTGTTGTCGTTGGCGCCCTGCTTGGAGATGCCCTCGAAGCTGTGGGCCGAAAAGATGACTTCGCCGGCGGTCGGATCGGTGCCGGGGATGGAGCAGGTCACGACTTCCATGTTGTACTTGACCTGGTTGGACTTGATCTTGACCTGGACGGTGATCTTCTCGTTGGCCATCAGGCGCTGCTTCAGGATCTCGCCTTCGCGGACGGGAAGCTGGAAGCCGAACTTGGGCGGCTGGGGCGGGGCCGAGGCGTCGAGCGGCCGGCGGCGTCGCCGCCGCGGAGCCGCCGCGCATGCCGCCGCCGACCGATGCTCGCCCAGCGCGCATCTGGCAGGGGTCGACGTAGTGCCGCGGACACGGGATGCGCCACGATGCCCAGGGCGCCCTTCTGGTTGCAGGCCAGGTTGTAGACCTGGCCCATCGAGCCCTCGGTGACCACGATCTTGCCCTCGACCTTGGCCGCCTCGATTTCGGCCGGCGTGCCGCGGCCGACCCAGACCAAGTCCGCCGTCAGGTCGGTGTCGGCGCTGCCGGAGGCCAGCTGGACGATGTTGTCCTCGATGGACGCGATCTTGCGCAGGCCGGGCTTGACCTCCCAGATCGAGCCCTGGACCGCGTCCCAGGTCTCGCCGGCGGGGTACTTGATCAGCTCGGCGTCGGCGAATCCGTACCGCTTCAGCCGGATCATCATGGCCTCGGACTCCCAGAGCGTGCCCGGCCCATTCCTCGGGCTGGCGGTCGCGCATGTAGGTGGCGATGTCCTGGATGGTGGCCAGGGCGGCCTCGCCCGAGGCCTCGCCCACGATCAGGTCCATGTGCGCCTTGGGCAGCAGGGTCCAGTACAGCCAGGGCGTGTACTGGGCCGTGGCGCTGCCGGTGAAAACGATCAGGGCCGCGCCGCCGACCAGGGCGAGCGCGGCCACTCCGACGAGCAATCGTTTCATGAGGTGCCTCCTGAAAGGTTGGACGATAGGACGGAGCCCGATCTTCCCGTTGCGATCGGCCGACCGGGAATGCCGCCGGGGCCGGGCACGGCTCGCCCGGGCTGCAAGAGTCTATCGGCGCGAACGGCTGCTCGATGGAGACGGCCTCCATCCCGCCCAGATGGCGGGCGCCGTCCTCGGTGACGACCATGCAGTCCTCGGTCCGGATGCCGAACTCGCCGTAGATGTAGACGCCCGGCTCGTTGGAGAAGGTCATCCCGGGCTCGAGCTTGAGGGTGTTGCCCTTGACCAGATAGGGGTACTCGTGGCCTTCCAGCCCGATGCCGTGGCCGAGCCGGTGGGCGAAGTGCTTGTAGCCGGGGCCGAAGCCCGCGTCTTCGATGACCTTGCGGGCGGCGGCGTCCACCGACTCGCAGGTCGCGCCCGGCCGGGCGGCCTGCGAGCGCGGCGGCCTGGGCTTTGCGGACGATGTCCCAGATCCTGACCATCTTGTCGCCAGGCTTGCCGAAGACGATGGTCCGGGTGACGTCGGAGCGGTAGCCCTCGACACCGGCAGCCGCCGTCGACCATGATGATCGTACCCTCGCGACGGGTCCGCGGGATGCGAGAGCCGTGCGGGAAGGCGGTGTTGGGGCCGAACTGGGGCCCGCCGCCCCCGGCCGCCCCCAGCTTGGCTGGGCGGCGGCGATGGCCGCCGGCCAGGTCGCGCGGCGTCATGCCCTCGCGGACGCCGGCGGAACGCCCTCGCGAAGGCCAGCTTGGCGATCCGATTGGCCAGGTCGAGATAGGCGATCTCCTTGGCCGTCTTGGTCCCCCGGCAGCCGTCCGTGACGACGGCGCCGTCGGCCGTCTCGATCCCGGCGGCGTCCCTCTGCAGGCCGTAGACCTGGAAGGCGCTGAGATTGGGCGCCAGGCCCAGGCGCCGGCCGCCCAGGTCGCGGACGGCACCGCCGATCAGGGCGTAGGGGCTCTCGTGCTCCTCCCAGACCCGGACCTCGTCGCCCGCCGGGAGTGCTCTCCTTGGCCCGCTCGAGCTCGAAGGCCGGGCAGACCCAGACGGGGCGGCCCTTGCGGTTGAGGATGGCGCCGAAGGTCCGCTCGCTCGTCCCCCAGGAGACCGTCGTGAAGTAGGACCAGGTTCGTCCCGCCGCCCACGAAGACGGCATCCTGGCGGTTCGCGGCCATCAGGACGCGGGCCCGCTCCAGCCGCGCCTCGTAATCCGCCGGGCCGAGGGGCTTGAGGCCGGCGGCCAGGCTCTGGCCGGACGTCCCCGCCGTCTGGGCGCCGACGCGTCTTCGAGCAGACCGGGCAGGGCCACGGACAGGCCCCCGAGCTTCAGGAAATCGCGACGCTGGATCATGGATGCCTCCAAAAAGAATGCGGCGCGAACACGATTTTCGGACTCTATCACCCGCCTTCCACGATGTCAAACCGATCGCCGACCGATCGGCCCGGCACCGGCGCCTCCCGGTGCCAGGTTTCGTTGACATTTCAGCCGCCTCTCGGGTACCTTTAGGGGCGTATTTTTACGTCCCGACAGCCCGGAGAACCCGCAAGGAGGCATAGATGTTTCTGTTTGGAACGCTTGGTCCGCAGGAACTGATCCTCATCCTGCTCATCGTGGTCATCATCTTCGGCGCCAAGAAGCTGCCCGACCTGGGCAAGCTCCCTGGGCGAAGGCATCAAGAACTTCAAGGGCTCGGTCAGCGGCAAGGACAAGGACAAAGACAAGGACGACGACAAGACCGCTCCCCCTCCAACAAGGACTGATGCAGCGGACGATCGAGAAACTGGCCGGTGATCGGCGCCGGCTCGAAGAACGTTTCCGAACATCAAGTCGATTCCCTCAAGGCCGCTTCCCGCGAGCTGGCCGGGCTGAAAGTCCGTCTGGCCGCCGACGCCGCGCCCGGGCGCAAGGGCGGCCTTTTCGCGGCGAAAGCGGAGTCCGCTCTCCCCTCCCTCTTCGACGAAAGCCTGCGCCTGACGGCCGGGCTGGCCGAGGCCGCCGCCGCGCTGGCGGAGACGGCCGACGCCCTGGCCGAGGCCCGGGACAAGGAGTGGGACGCCCTGGGCAACAATCACCTCGGCACTCCTCGTCCAAGGCCTGGAAAGCCGGGTCGAGCGCCTGGCTGCCGCTTCCGAGGACGCCGCCGCCGTGAGCCGGACCTTCGTCCATCTGCAGGATCAGCTCGGCCGGCTGCTCGGCGCCCTGCAGGACAAGCGCCTGCCGACGCCGGTCGAGGTCGGACGGGTGCTGGAGCCGCTGCAGGATTGGCGCTACACCCGCTTCGAGAACCGCCACCGCGGCTCGCGCGAGGAAGTCCGCGGCCAGCTCGAGCCTTATCTCGACCTGCTGCCCGCCGGTGGCACGATTCTCGACCTGGGCTGCGGCCGGGGCGAGCTGCTGGAGCTTCTGCGGCGAGCGCGGCTTCCGAGGCTCCGGTGTGGACCTCAACGCCCAGATGATCGCGTCCTGCAGGGACAAGGGATTGCAAGCCGAGCAGGCCGATCTGCTGGAGGCCCTGGCCGGCCGGGCGGACGCCTCTCTCGACGGGATCGTCGCCGTCCAGGTCATCGAACACATCCCGCAGGCCTCCCTCGAACGCCTGGTCGAGCTGGCCGCGGCCAAGCTCGCCCCCGGCGGCGTCCTACTGCTCGAAACGATCAACCCGACCTCGGTCTACGCCCTGGTCCATGCCTTCTTCGCCGACCCGTCGCACCGCTCCCCCGTGCACCCCGAGACCCTGCGCTTCCTGATGGAGGCGGCGGGTTTCGGTGAAGACGGAGATCATCTACTCCGGCCGCATCGAGCCGGAGCGCCTGATTCCGGTCCCCGGCGCGGGCGAAGCCGCCCTGGCCCTGAACCGGAATTTCGACAAGCTCAACCGGCTGTTGTACGGCGCCCCCAACTACGCGGCCATCGCGCGGAAGGCCTGACATGGCCGTCTTCGCCGGATTCGACCTCGGGGGATCCGGCCTCAAGGCCGGCCTGGCGGACGAGCGGGGCAGCGGTTCTCCACAGCCAACGCGCTCCCAGTCCGGCCACGGCCGACGAGTTTTTCAGCTCGGTCGAGACGCTGTGGCAAGGGCTTCAGAATCACGCACGCCCGAGCCGATCCGGGCCGCCGGCTTCGGCCTGCCCGGCCTGTTCGATCTGCAAAGCCGCCGCATTCTGGAATCGCCTCACACGGGCGGGCTCGACGGCGTCGAGATCGAAGCCGCCCTGGAGCGCCTCCTGGGAGTTCCCGTGCGGGCGGACAACGACGCCAACCTGGCCGCCTTCGGCGAGTGGCGGCACGGCGCGGGCCGCGACGTGCGGAATATGATCCTTTTGACCATCGGGACGGGCATCGGCGCCGGCGTCATCGCCGACGGCAGGCTTCTGCGCGGCGGGCACGGCTACGCCGGGGAAGCGGGCCACATGCTCCATCCGCCCCGACGGCGAGCCCTGCGCCTGCGGCGGGCGGGGCTGCCTCGAGACCGAGGCCTCGGCCCGGGCCATCGTCCGCCGCTACCTCGCCGCGACCGGCTCGCGGGAGCCGCTGACGGCCGAGGATGTTTCGGCCCGGGCCTCCGCCGGGGACGCCGAAGCCCGCCGGGCCGTCGACGAGACCGCCCGCTGCCTGGGCCTCGGACTCGGCATCCTGATCAACCTGTTCAATCCCGAGAAGATCCTGCTCGGAGGCGGCGTCCTGGGCGCGGGCCGGGCTTTTCTCGAGCCCGCGGCCGAGGAAGCCGGCCGGCGAAGCTTCAAGAGCGCCTACCGGACCTGCCGGATCGAACCGGCCGCCCTGGCCAACCTGGCCGGCATCGTGGGCGCCGCAGCCTGGGCCGCGGAATACGCGGCTTGAAATCCGAGCCGGAAGCAACGATTGAGCCCCGAAACATGTATCATGAGTAGACGACGAGGAGACCTTATGAATAGCCACACCCTGCGCGCCGCCGCCATTTTGTTCCTGGCCGTGATCCTGGCGGGCCCTCTCGCGGCCCAGAATCCGACCGCCTCCCTGCGGGGAAGGGTCGTCGAGCCGGGCGGGAAGCCGCTCGCGGACGTTTCGATCCTGATCTCGAGCCCGTCCTATCCAGGGGCAAGCCGAAGCTGCTCGACGGGCGCAGGCGGCGCCTTCGATTTCCTGGCCCTGCCGCCCGGCCTCTACGATCTGCGGGCCGACCTGCCCGGCCACAAGTCCTACCTCCGCAAGGCCATCGACTTGCGCACCGGGCGGACGGTCGACTTGAAGATCGTCCTCGAGCCCTCCGAGCTCGAGGAGGACGAGGTCGCCACAAGCCCGCTACCCGGGCTGGATGTCCTATCCACCAAGGGAGGGATGATCATCTCCCAGGCTCTCCTCACCGCTCTGCCCTTGCGCCGCGACATCCGCGACCTGCAGGCCATGGCGCCCGGGGCCGTTGCCGAGGACCGCCCCTACGACCGGGCCGTCTCGATCCAGGGCGGCAGCGCCCGGGCCCAGGGCTACATCCTGGACGGCGCCTTGCTGACCGACCCGTCCTCCGGCTTCCCGGTCGGCAACCTCAACGTCGACATCATCGACCAGGTCGAGATCATCTCGACCGGCAAGCCCGCGGCCGAGGAGGCCGGGCGCGGGGCGATCATCCACCTCGTCAGCCGCTCGGGCGGCAACGCGGTCTCCGGCAGCCTGAGCTTCCACACCGCAAGCGATGCCCTGAGCTCGGATGGTTTCGACGCCGCGGCCGTGCAGGGCCTGGCGCTGGCCCCGTCGGACCGCGTTCTGAGCCTCAGAGACTTCTCGCTCAACCTGGGCGGCCCCCTGTGGGAGGACCGGGCCTGGTACTTCCTCAACGCCCGGCGCCTGACGACGGCCTGGCCCAACCCCTACAACCCGGGCGCCCGGCTGGCCGGGCTGACGGAGGGCGACGCCTCCCTCTTCGACCGCGACCAGTCGGAGTGGATGTTCTACCTGAAGACGACGATCAACGCCACGGGCCGCATCCGCTACACGGGCTCCTTCCACTGGAACAACCTCTACCAGCCCGTGGACGAAGCCTCTATCGCCCCCGACACCGCCCTGGACGCCACCTGGATCCGGGACCATGAGAACGCCTACGCTACGACCCATAACATCACCTTCGACCTGACCCCCAAGGTCCGGGTTGAGGTCCGCGGCACCTATGTCGAGCGCGACGTTCCGCAGCTCGTCCGCGACGACATCCAGTATGCCACCGAGGACTTCAGCCGCAGGGTCACCTGGGGCTCCGCTCCCTACAACCTGCAGAGCGCCTACAAGAGGATGTCCGGCCAGGCCGGCCTGACCGCCTTCCTTGACCGCGTTCTCGGCGCCGATCACGTCCTGCGGGCCTCGGTGGCCATCGAGCAGTCCGACTCCCGTCGCGACTGGTGGAAGACCAACCCTTATTCCTCGATGTGGTACGACTACGCCGCCGGCAACCCCTACTACGTCGACCCGGTCCGCTCCATCGGCCGCCTGCGCATCGCGGCCGGGCCGGCCGGCAAGGGCTACTGGCACGTCCAGGACAGCATCCGCCGCTTTTCCGCTTCCCTGGAGGACGGCATCCGAACCGGGCGCTTGGCCCTCAATCTGGGGCTGCGCTTCGACTTCAGCCAGGAGATCGTCCCGGCCCAGAGCCGGCCGACCCTGGCCTACGAGTACGCGCCCGAAAACTACGCCGCCGGCCTGACCGACAACGACTTACTGGAAGCCCTGATCCTGCCCATCAACGACGCCGGCGCCTATACGCCCTTCAACGAGCTGACCATCTACCAGAAGACCATCGCCTCGTTCCTGACCTTCGCGCCCCGGGCCGGGCTGTCCTACGACCTCTTCGGCGACGGATCCACGGCCCTCAAGCTGTCCTTCGCCCGGGACTACGAATCCCTCTGGACCGGCCTCTACGGCGCCGGCCACATCTTCGACCCCCAGTATGTCGAGTGGGATTGGTACGACCTGAACGGCGACAAGCTGATGGACCTGCCCGGTGTCGACGAATACGTCCTGCTGACGACCCTCAACCAGGATCCGACCCTCAACCTCTTCCAGTATACCGATGCCTCCGGCGTGGAGCACAAGGCCAAAGCGCCCCGGTCCGACCTGTACACCGCCTCGCTCGAGCGCGAAGTCATGGCGGACTTCACCGTGGGCGCCCACTTCACCCTGCGCCGCACCTCGAACCTCCTCTCGCTGATCGACATCGTCAACGGCTACGATCCCGCGGCCCGGGACGACAAAGGCCTGATCTGGCTGCCGATGACGGTGACCGACCCGGGGCGCGACTCGGCCGCTGGGCACCTCCGACGACCGCTCCCTGACGGTCTACGGCCTGCGGGCCGACCGCCCGGCCCCGGTCTACCGCTACGCCAACGTGCCCGAGGCGCGAGCAGAAGTACACGGCCGGGATCCTGACCTTCGACAAGCGACTGTCGCACGGCTGGCAGCTGGCCGGGTCCTTCACCATCAGCTCCTTCAAGGGCAACCTGGGCGCGGACGCCGCCTCCGGCTACGCCTCCACGGCCCGCTTCACCGACCCCAACGGCCTGACCAACGGCTACGGCCCGCTCTGGCTTGACCGGCCCTTCCAGGCCCGGATCATGGCCGGCGTCCAGCTCCCCTACGGCTTCTTCCTGGGGGGCTATTTCCGGTACATGTCGGGCGCGCCGTACGGCCGCAGCCTGGCCCGGGTCTATTTCCCCGAAGGCTACATGGGCTACGGGACGCGCACGCCCTACGTGACGGTGGCGGCGGAGGCTCCGGGCGTCGGGCGCGAGCCGGCCTTCAGCAGCCTGGACGTGCGGCTGCAGCGGGGATTCCGGGTCGGCCGCGGCGGCCGGCTCGACCTCTACGTCGACGTCTTCAACCTGCTCGGGTCGAGCGCCCTGCTCGAGGACATGGACCCGGCCGGGGAGCTTCGTTCCGACCTGGCCCAAGCGACCTACACGGCCTCCCCCTCCTACGGATCGATCCTCTCCTACTACGGGGTCCGGACCATCCGCATCGGGGCCAAGCTGAACTTCTAGCCTGATTATTCACGAGTCGAGAGGGCCGTAGATGCAAGGCGCGGAGGGTGACGCTGTGCTAGTCGCACTGCGAACCCTTCGCAACGAAGCAGATGCGGTCGGATCGGCTTGCCCGAACGGTAAAAACTCATTTTTTAAAATCTTGTTCGCTTATACCGAGTCGAGATCGTCCCATACATGCTCGGGATGAGCGAGGCAAGTACCGCTATCTGCGCCTCGGCGTCTGTATCGAATTTCCATAGAAATGCGAGACGCTCAGGCTTTTTTGACTCAAGGCATTAAAAACCGGAGTATATTCTTTACCCTCCGGGGATAATTTATGGACATAGCCGCCATTGAACGATTCCATCATGACGACGAATACATTCGACGCGAGGGGATTTTGTTTTTCCCGGGGAACATCCAACGCCGCTTTATGGACGATCGGCTCGGCCGAGCCGGCCAAACGGAAGGAGCCGACGAAATGATCGACGATCGATCGCAAAAAATAAGTCATGTCGTTGTAGGCATACAACGGAGTCGCCATCATGCCCGCCAGGACAAGGAGGAGCCAAAGACGTCGTGCGTCCCTGGCGATTTTTTGTCCGGGAAACCATCAAGCTTCGTCGATAGGCGACCCATGCCCAAACGATTCCTCCGCCAGCAGAAGCAATGCCAGCTTGATGATTGGACAGTTTGGGAGCGGGTGGAAGGTGCATAGCGAGCCCGCCGGCCGCGATCATTGTAGCTGCTTCTAAACCCGAACGCCATCGATTTCGGGATCCTCGAAGCGAAGGCGTTTGAGCTGGGTGGAACATGTTAGGCCGTCATCGCCGCCATCGGCATCATCGAAGCCGCCGTCCCGAAATACAGGGAGGCCGGTGTCCGATAATCCAGGGCTTCGTGAAGCCGCTCCTCGTTGTAAAATCGGAAGTAATCGCCTAAACGCTTTTTGGCTTCCGCCACCGTTTGGTACTCGTGCAGATAAACCTCCTCGTATTTCACCGAACGCCACAGCCGCTCGATGAAAATGTTGTCGTAGACTCGGCCGCGGCCGTCCATGCTGACCCGAATGTCGTTCTGTTCCAGGAGTCCCGTGAAATCGGCGCTCGTAAATTGCGAACCCTGGTCCGTGTTGAAAATCTTCGGCTTCGAGATCTGCAGCGCTTGCCGGACGGCATCCAAACAAAAGCCCTGGTCCAGCGTCGTCGAGAGCCTCCAAGACAACACATACCGGCTGTGCCAATCCATCACCGCGACAAGATAAGCAAATCCGGTCGCCATTCGGATGTACGTTATGTCGGTACACCACGCCAAATCGGGAGCGTCGACCGTCAGCCCTTTCAACAGATAGGGATAAACCTTGTGTTCCGCGCCGTTTAACGACAGCCGCGGTTTCGGATAGATGGCCATCAAGCCCATCATCCGCATCAGTCGGCTGACCCGTTTCCGGTTGACTTCGTAACCCTGCGTCCGCAGCCAGGCCTTCATCCGCCGCACACCGTAGAACGGATGCCGCAGGAACTCCTCGTCAATCAGACGCATGAGCCGCAGGTTCAATTCCGATTCGCCCTCGGGTTGGTAATAAAACGACGAACGGGACATGTCCAAAAGCTCGCACTGCCGGACGATCGACACGGCGGGAGATCCCGGTTCCACGAGAGTCCGCTTTTTCTCTACAGGAGTTGTTGCGACTTTTTTTTTAACCAGTCCAGCTCGACCTTGACTGAAGTCGACCGCCTTCTTCTGGGCTTCCTTGCCCGTCTGGTTGACGACCGTGACGAGCAGCTGGTCCTTGCCCTTGCCCAGGCGGGCGATCTTGGCCGCGTCCAGGATGTCGATGGGCACGTCCATCAGGAACTCCTGGCCCGAGCGGGCCAGCAGCTCGTCCTCGGCCAGGCTGACCGGGAACGAGGCCTTGGACTCGAAGACAAGCTCCTTGTCCCCCGTCCGCACCTCGACGGCCACCTCGAACGTCGTCCGCAGGCGCTTGGCCTCGGAGGTGAACCAGATCAGGCCGTAGGGCAGGCGCAGGCGGACCCGGGCCGCGATCCGCGCCGGGCCGCGCTCGAGAAAGGACAGCTCGAGCTCGTAGTCGAACCTCTTGCTCCCGGCCGGCAGGAAGCCCGCGCCGGGCCGGCCGGCGCGCGACTGGGCCGTGAGCTGGGAGATATCCAGCTCCCGGATCGGGGACATGTCGAAGGTCGACAGGCGGTAGCGGCCGGTGCAGTTCGAGTCGATGAAGACGACCGGGAAGTTGCCGTAGTACCAGATTTCGCTGCAGCGCATCGAGGTCTGGATCCGGTTGGGCTGGGTGTCGCGCTCCGTGGGGGGCCCGTAGAGGACGTAAATGCGGCCCCGATCGGTAAGGTAGCCGTCCTGGCCTTCGCCGACGAAGAGCTTCGCCGCCGCTTCGATGCGGTTCTCGTACTCCGTCTTCAGCTCGTTCTCCTCGGTCGCCGGGTCCGGATCGCGCTTCCGCCAGAAGGCCTCGACGAAGGCGGGCTTCTCCGCCTCGGGGAGGGCGATGAAGTCGCGGCGCTCCTCGTTGCTGATCAGGTACCGGACCTTGGCCAGGAACGCGGCGTCGGCGGGAGCGAGCTCCGCCGCGGACTTGAACAGGGAACAGGCGGGCAGAAGGGCCGCCAGGAGAAGAATCAGGACCGGGATCTTCGCTTTCATGGCCTCTCCCCGGCCGGCGCTACAGAGCGCTGGCCTTGGCGTAGTAGCGGTCGATGAACTTGGCCTGCACTTCGTAGGACCAGTGGACGTCCCGGATATGGGCGGCGGCCTCGGTCCGGAGCCTCTTGCGCGAGGAGGGCCACCAGCTCGGCATGCTCGCCGATGGAGGCCAGCTCCCACTCCTTGACGAATCCCTCCAGACGGGGAAAATCGTAGAGTCGCTTCTTCAGGAAAGCCACCGTTCTTTTCAGGTAGTCGTTCCCGGAATGGCGGAGGAAGACGTCGTGGAAGGCCAGGTTCTTCTCGTAATAGCGGTCGAAGTCGTCGCCCCCGATGGCCGCCTTCATCTCTCCGTTCAGGCGCTCCATCTGCCCGCGTCTCCGCCTCGCCGAGACGGTCGAAGGCCGCGAGCAGGGCGGCGCTTTCCAGGGCCCCGATGACCTCGTAGATGTCGCGGATGTCCTGCAGCGTCAGGACGTTGACCACGACCTTGCGGCGGGGCAGGATGGTGACGAAGCCCTCCATCTCCAGCTGCAGCAGCGCGTCGCGCAGCGGCGTCTTGCTGACGCCCAGCCGCTTGGACGTCTCCTCCATGTCGATGGCCGAGCCCGGGCGCAGTCCGCCCGTCCGCATCTGCTCGCGCAGGTGCTCGTAGACCTGCTCTTTCAGCGACTTGATGTTGAGTATGGGCTTGGAGTCCGTCAATGCACCCCTCCGAAGGGATTTCCGCCGTTGCAGGCTCGGCCGTCCCAGTATAAGCGAAGCCGGGTGGGGGGTTCAACTCGCCGCGGCCGGCCGCGCCTTGGGGCCGATCGCCGTCTGTGGGATAATACGCCGGCGACAAGGAGCCTGCGATGATCGAAATCCAGCATGTCTCGAAAAGCTACGCCAAGGGCAAGGTCAAGGCCGTCGACGACCTGACCCTGACCGTCCGGCCGGGCGAGATCTTCGGCTTCCTCGGCCCCAACGGGGCGGGCAAGACGACGACCATCAAGCTGATCGTCGGCCTGCTGCGGCCCGACGCCGGGACGATCGCCGTGGCCGGCTGGGACAACCAGCGCGAGCCGCTGAAAGCCAAGGCAGTTACGACCTACGTCCCCGACACGCCCGAGATCTACGAGCGGCTGACCGGCCTGGAGTACCTCAACTTCATCGGCGACGTCTACGGTGTGCGCAAGTCCGAGCGGCTCGAGCGCATCCGCAAGTGGCTGGACGTCTTCGAGCTGGCCTCGGCCGTGTCCTCCCCCATCCAGAGCTACTCACACGGCATGAGGCAGAAGATCGTTCTCATCGCCGCCCTCCTGCCCGCGCCCCACGTCATGATCCTGGACGAGCCGATGGTCGGCCTGGACGCCCGCGCCGCCCACCACATGAAGGAGATGATGCGGAGCACTGCGACCGCGGCGGGACGCTCTTCTTCTCGACCCACATCATGGAGGTGGCCGAGCGGCTGTGCGACCGCATCGGCATCATCCACCGGGGCCGGCTGATCGCCTGCGGGACCATGGCCGAGCTGCGGGCCTCGCGCCCAGGCCGTGGACTCGGCCGGGACGTCGCTGGAGTCGATCTTCCTGGAGCTGACGGACCAATGAAGAAGCTGCTCTGCCTCGTCCGGCGTCGCCCTGCGGGTCAACTTCGGCCTGTCCGTCCTGCGGCCGCGGGAGATCCTGAAGAAGAAGAAGGACCTCTGGATGGTCGCCGCTGATCGGGCTCGGCCTGGTCGGCCTGGTCCCCGTCCTCGTCTACTATTTGAAAGGCCTCCGCTGGGTCTACAACCTGCTCGCCCCCATCGGCCAGCAGGCGGCCGTGCTGACCTTCGGCCTGCTGGCCGGGCAGTTCCTGATCCTCGTCTTCGGGTTCTACTACGTCATCTCGTCCTTCTATTTCTCCCGCGACCTGCCTCTCCTCGTCCCCCTCCCGGTGACGCCGACCCAGGTCCTGCTGTCCAAGTTCACGGTCATCCTGGTCAACGAGTACGTGACGGCCGCTCCGCTCGTCCTGCCGGTCCTCATCCAGTACGGCCTCCTGTCCAAGGCCGGGCCCCGCTACTGGATCGAGGCCGTCCTGGTCTACCTGCTGCTGCCCGGTCATCCCCCTGGCCCTCGTCGCCCTCCTGGCCGTCGGCCTGATGCGGGTGGTCAACGTCGGCCGCAAGAAGGACTTCCTGATCGTGGTCGGGAGCCTGATCCTGATGACCGCGGCGCTCGGGGGCCAGTACTCGCTCGAGCCGCTCCATGGGCGCGTCCGTCAACTCCGAGGCCATCGTCCGCCTGTTCGCCTCGCCCGACGGCTTTGTCCAGACCATCGGGGCCCGCTTCCCGCCCAGCGTCTGGGCCACCCGGGCCCTGGCCTTCGGCTTCCGCGCCCCCGGACCGGCCGGCGCCGCTGCTTTACCTGGGCCTGTCGCTCGGGCTTGTTCGCCGCTCATCCTGGCGCTTCGCGCCGCGTGTTCTACCGGGGCCTGATCGGGCTGAGCGAACGGCGGAACCCGGAGCAAAGCGCTGGGCCGCGGCACGCTCGAGCGCGAGCTCCGCGGCGGCCGGCGGCCGGTCCGGGCCGTCTTCATCCGGGAGCTGCGGATCATGAACCGGACGCCGATCTTCCTGCTCAACGGCGTGCTCTCGGCCGTCCTCATTCCGATCGTCTTCGTCGTGATGGGCAAGACCGGAACGCGGAACCGGCTCCGACTCGGCCCGCATCATCGGCCTCCTGGCCGTCGGCCAAGCCGGAGACGGCCATCCTGGGCACGGCCCTGTTCATGACCATCTGCGCCTGCCTCAACGGGACGGCGTCTTCGTCCTTCTCCCGGGAAGGCGCCCAGTTCTGGATGTCCAAGATCATTCCGGTCGCGCCGCGCGATCAGGTCCAAGGCAAGATCCTCCACTCCCTGGCCATCGCCGGGCTCGGGCTGGCCGCCGCCGCCGCGGCCGGCCCTTCGTCTTCGGCATGCAGCCCCTCCATCTGGCCGCCGCCCTGGCCGTGGCCCTGCCGGCGACGTTCGTGTTGACCGTGGTCAGCCTGATGATCGACCTGGCCCGGCCTCTTCTCGTCTGGACCAACCCGCAGAAGGCCATCAAGCAGAACCTCAACGTCCTGCTGGCTTTCTTCGCCGACGCGGGAATTCTGTTTCTGGGCTTCTGGCTGGTCAGGGCCCTGGCCTCGACGGGGATGCGGACGGCCGTGCTGCTGGGCGCCGTGCTGGCCGTTTTCGCCGCGCTGGGGACGGCCGGCTACATCCTGCTGGGCGCCTTCGCCGAGCGCCGCTACGGGCCATCGAAGTCTAATCATCCCCAATGGGGCCTCGGCTCCGGCACGACGGCCCCCAAGATGCCGGGGGTCTACCAGAAGATGATGTAGAGGACGAGCGTCGCGGCGATCAGAAGAGGCCCCATCCACTTGACGGCCCGGGCCGGGGTCATGTCGAAGCCCTGCTGGACCGGCATCGTCACCGGCACCTTGAGCGGCTTCAGTACTGTCATCACCGCCAGGACGACGAGCAGGATGACGAAGGTGATGGCCATCCTGTTGAGGAAGGCGATCGAGCGAGAACTTCCACATCAGCAAGCCGTAGATCGGAGCGTTGAGCAGGAGCGCGACCAGTCCGGCCGCGCGAGGCGTCTTCTTGACGAACAGGCCGAAGATGAAGGCGGCCAGGATGCCGGGCGAGATGAAGCCCTGAAACTCCTGGATGTAGTTGAAGATGCCCTTGAACTTGGGGTTGCCGAGCTGGGGGGCGATGAGGCAGACGGCGACGACGAAGACGAGTGTCGACCAGCGGCCCAGTCGGAGCAGCGTCTTCTGATCGGCGTTCTTGTTGAGGTGCCGCTTGTAGATGTCCATGGTCAGGAGGGTGGCCACGGAGTTGAGGAGCGAGCCCAGGGTGCTGATGACCGCGCCGGCGATGGCCGCCAGGATGAAGCCGCGGATGCCGGGCCCGACGAGATTTTTGATCAGGAGCGGGTAGGCCTGGTCCGTGGTCGCCCCGGGTGCCGTAAGCTGCGCTTTGTACAGCTGCCAGGAGATGATCCCGGGCATGATGATGATGAAGGGAATGAAGAGCTTCAGCGCCGCGGCGAAGAGGATGCCGAGCTGTCCCTGCTTGAGGCTCTTGGCCGCCAGTGTTCTCTGGGTGATGAACTGGTTCAATCCCCAGTAGTAGAAGTTCGGGATCCACAGCCCCACGATCAGGGTCGTCCAGGGGATGATCGGGTGGTTCGCCGGCATGATGACGTGCAGCTTGTCGGCGTTGGCCGAGACGAACAGGCCCACTCCCCCGACCGCCTTGAGGCCGACGATCAGGGTGACGATGCCGCCCAGGATCAGGGCCGAGCCCTGGAAGAGGTCGGCCCAGGCCACGGCCTTGAGCCCGCCCCAGGTCGTATACACGGCGGCCAGGATACCGATCAGCCAGACGGCCTTGACCAATTCGAGGCCGAAGATCGTGCTCAAGGCCAGGGCGCCCGTATAGACCACGGCCGCGATGCTGACGGCCACATACATGATCATCAGGAAGAAGGCCATCAGCCCGCGGGCCGCGGGCGTGTAGCGGTATTCCAGGTACTCGGGGATGGTGTAGATGCCGGCCTTCAGGAACTTGGGCAGGAAGAACAGCGCCACCACGACCAGGGTGATGGCCGCCATCCACTCGTAGCAGGCCACGGCCAATCCGGCCGCGCCGGCGCCCTGGCCCGACATGCCGACAAAATGCTCGGTCGAGATGTTGGCCGCGATCAGCGAAAAGCCGATCAGCGGCCAGACCAGGCTGCGACCGGCCAGGAAGAAATCCTCCCCCGAACGGCCTTTGCGGCTCTTGTACATGCTGACGCCGATGACCAGGGCGAAGAAGGCGGCGAAGACGGTGACGTCGGCCCAATGCAGGTTCATGGACGGCTCCTTGGGCGGCCGAGGACGGCCGGGATTGGCGGGAGGGCGGCGGGTTGCAGCACCGGACCCTATTATATCCGGCGCCCCGGGCTTGGCAACCGCGGGATTTGGGATACAATAAGCCCGCAGAACCGGAACGAAGCGAAGCTCTTGCCCCGATCGAAAGCGGGGGGCTTAGTAACGCGAAATGGAATAGCGCCGCCGCGGGGCGGGGGGAGTGACTCATGGAAGAGCTCGACTACGCCGTGGCGTCTTCAAAGACGTTCGACCAGGCCGTTGACGCCGTGCTGGAAGGGGCCAAGAGGCAGGGATTCGGAGTCCTCCATATCCATGACGTCCAGGCCACCCTGGCGGCCAAGGGCTTCGCCAGGGGCCCGCTAAAAATCATCGAGGTCTGCCACCCCAAGCATGCCTTCGACGTCCTGGCCAAAGACCCCAAGATTTCGCTGATGCTGCCCTGCCCGATCAGCGTCTATGTCGAAGGCGAAACGACCACGGTCTGCGCCCTCAAGCCCAAGCTGATGGGCTTGTTCTACCCGGAGGCCGGAATATCCGAAACGGCGGCCGCCGTCGACGGCGCCATCCGGGCCATTGTCGATACGGCCCGCTGAACGACCGGAGTCCGATGTGACCAAACGCGAGGTGGTCAAAGCCGCCCTCCGGGGCGAGCGGCCGCCCTACGTGCCCTGGTCGTTCCGATTCACCAAGCAGGCGCGCGACGTCCTGCGGGTTCGCCTTGAAACGGATGACGTGGAGGGAGCCGTCGGGAACCACATCCTCGAGCTGGGTTCGGACATCGGCTTCTTCGACGACCTGGGCGGCGGACGCTTCCGCGACGCCTTCGGGGTGGTCTGGAACCGGACCGTGGACAAAGATATCGGCGCCGTCGAACGCCCAATCCTGCCGGGGCCCAGCCTGGCGGGCTATGTCTTCCCCGATCCGCTGGACCCCCGCTTCTTCGCCGACATCAAAGGCAAAATCCGCCGGGCGCCGGATCGCTACCGGCTGTTCTGCCTGGGCTTCTCGCTCTTCGAGCGGGCCTGGACGCTGCGCGGCCTGGAGAACCTGCTGGCCGACTTCGCCGAGAATCCGGCCTTCGTCCGCGACCTGCTGAGCGCCGTGGCCGACTACGCCGTGGCCCAGGTCCGCGAGGCTGTGCGCTTCGACATCGACGCCGTCTATTTCGGCGACGACTGGGGCCACCAGACCGGGCTGATGATGGGGCGGCGGGCCTGGCGCGAGTTCCTGCGCCCCGCTCTGGCCCGCATGTTCGGCGCCGCGGCCGAAGCCGGCAAGGCCGTCTTCCTCCACTCCTGCGGCAAGGTCGACGAGCTGTTCGACGACCTGGCCGACATGGGATTGACCTGCTTCAACCCTTTCCAGCCCGAAGTCATGGAGATCGCCGCCCACTATGCCGGCCGGCGCGGGCGGCTGTCTTTCTGGGGCGGCCTGTCCACGCAGAAGACCCTGCCTTTCGGCACGGAGGCCGAGGTGCGGCACGAGTCGCACCGCCTGCTGGCCATGGGCGCCCCCGGCCATTACATCTTTTCCCCCTCCCACGCCGTGGCGGGGGACGTCCCCCCGGCCAACATGCTGGCCTTCATCCAAGCCGCGCAGTCCCAGCCCGGGGCCGCGGAAGCGCCGGCCCACCCGCGGTCGGTGCCCTGGTTCCGTCCCGCGGACGAGGATGATATCATAGGCATATGAGACGAAATCGCCGCCTCCTCGTCCCCGCCGTTCTCCTCGCCGTCCTCTGCGCCTGCGCCGCGGCCGGGCCCGGCCCCCAGACAAAGCCCCGGCTCCTGCGCTACGAGGTGGTCAAGGCGTACCCGCACGACCCATCCGCCTACACCCAGGGCCTGCTGTGGCGGGAGGGTGTTCTCTACGAGAGCACGGGCCAGTACGGGGAATCGACGCTGCGCAAGGTCGATCTGGAAACGGGCAAGGTCCTCCAGAGAAGCGACCTTGCCCGGCAGTTCTTCGGCGAAGGCCTGGCCCTTCTGGGGGACAAGCTCTACCAGCTGACCTGGGAGTCCGGGCTCGGCTTCGTCTACGACCGGGCCACCTTCCGCCGCTTGTCCACGTTCACCTACTCGACGGAGGGCTGGGGCCTGGCCGTCCTGGGCAAGGACCTGGTCATGAGCGACGGCTCGAGCATCCTCACCGTCCGAGACCCCGAAACCTTCGACTTGCTGCGCCGCATCCGGGTAGAGGACGAACGGGGCCCAATCATCTACCTCAACGAGCTCGAAGTCATCGACGGCGATATCTACGCCAACGTCTACCAGACTGACCGTGTGGTGATCATCGACCCGGCCACCGGGAAGGTCAAGTCCGAGGTCGACTTCACCGGCCTCCTGCCGGCGGCCGACCATCACCCGAGCGTCGACGTCTTGAACGGCATCGCCTGGGACCCCAAAGGGAAGCGGCTGTTCGTCACCGGCAAGAATTGGCCCAAGCTGTTCCAGGTCAAGCTGGTCCCGGCAAGCCGATAGACTGCCAGCGAACCACTACTCGATTCCGGGAAAAGCGGTCCGGAGTGCCGGCCCGGCAACGCTTTGGTAGTCCTCGCTACGACCGGCGCTTCGCCCGTCGTTGTGAGGGCGGCTTCGGTTTTTTCACGCCTTTTTTCGCTTCTCTTCTCGGCGCCTGCGGAACTCCGCATGTTTGCTCGAGACGAATGGCATGCCCACCCACTCTATCGCGCTACCGATTGATCTTCTCGTGCTCAAACATCCCTCGGCGCCCGTTGGGTTCCCTCGAAGAGCGGCAAAAAAAGGCTAAAACCTCGCAATTTCGCCGTTGGCCGGCACCCCGAACCGCTTGGATTTCCCGGAATCAGGAACATAACCTATTTAAGGAATTGCGTCGTCCATTCCGGCTCGACGTTTTCGAAGAAGACGCCCTGGAAACGGCCGGGCCCGAGCGCGGGCAGGTCCACCTCGACGGCGTAATCGCGGTCGGCCGCGAGGCTCGAGACGTCAGCGTAAAACCCAAGAAAAGTCCGTTTCGGTGAATGTCCGTAGATGCTGTTGTAGGCCTTGGTCAGGGCCACGGGCCGGCCGTCGATGCGGAGCGCCACGGGCATGGCCTCGTCGGGCTCGGCGATCTGGACGAAGAGAAGAAGGCGGTGCGAGCCCAGCCAGGTCGCGCGCAGGTCGTCTTCCGTATACGTCACCGGCCACGAAGCGCGGCGGGCATCGAGCTGGGCAAAGATGCGGGCCGGGATGCGGAAGGATCCGCGGGCCGTTCCGCCCTCGAAAGCCGGGTTGAAGGCAACGGCGGGCTCGCCGCGGCCGAAGGCCCGGCCCTCGAACCGCATGGGAAGGGACAGGAGCCGGGCGGCCGCGTCTTTGGGCAGGCCTGCCGCATCGGGGCGGACTTGCCCGTTCACAGCAACCGCCGATACGGCCGTACCGGCGGGAAGGATCACCTGGAGATCGCGTTCCGAACCCGGCTCTCCAGACACCCCATCGATCTCCAAAAGCTCGCCCCTAAGGACAGCCCGGCCGGAAGCGCCGAACAGGATCGGCTCCTTCACGGCCGCGGGCGCGGGGAGGAGCTCGAGGACCATCGCCTCGTTGGCCCGCATGGGCAGGACGACCTCATCGCCCGCGCCCCAGAACCCCTGGCCAGGCTTGCCGAGGAGCCGGCCTGCCTCGGGATGGAGCTCGCGCAGCAGAAAGCGCCCTCCCCTGTCGAGGCCGATCGAGGCGTCGAGCCGGAAGGAGGCGTCCATCCTGCGGTAGTTCGGGTTGAACAGAAAGACGAAGCCGCGGCCGTCGCGGATCGCCGCCGTGCCGTCGCAGCGGCCGATCATGGGCGGCCCGATGATGGGCCTCACCAGGCGCAGCGTCTCGGCCTGGGCATCCGTCCAGTCCAGCCAGCGGCGGAAGAAAGCCTTGTCCACCTCGGGCAGGGCCTTGAACTCCTCCTCGTCGCGGGCCGGGATGAAGCTCAGGGTGTGGTTGAAGGGGGCCGTGGCCACGGAGGAAAGAAGCGAATATACCCAGCCCAGCCGGTCCCAGTCGCGGGGCCGGAAGCGGTCGCGCCTCATGACGCCCTTCTCGTCCGTCCGCTCGGTCTGGTGGGTGATGTAGCCGGGCATGATCTCGGGCGGGGCGAAGCGCTCGACCCGGTACTTCCAGGCCGCGAAGCGCTGCCGGTCGGCCGAGACGCGGTCGGTATGCAGGTCGGGAAAGGCGGTGAAGCTTTCGGGCTGCTCGTCGGTCAGGGTGGGGTGCGGGTAGGAGCCGGCCAGCCAGGTCCAGGGCCCGAAGCTCATGTACTGCTGGCGGCCGTCCATGACGACGTCGGGCACGCGGCGGCGCAGCTCTTCCAGGATGCGGCGGGCGCCGTACCACTGGGCATACTTGCTGGTCGCCTTGGGGTCGTCGTAGGCGATCCACCAATGGTCGAAAGAGAATCCGGCCGCCCCGGTGGCCCGGACGAAGCCAGTCAGCGTCCCGATCCACCAGTCCTGGAAGCCGCGCTGCCCGGTGTCGACGGCATTATAGCCGCCCAGCTTGTCGCCCGCCCAGCGCGTCCAGGCCGGATCCTGCAGGAAGGGCAGGGAGGGATAGGCGTAAGCCAGGAGGCCCAGCCCGCGCGAGCGGCCGTAGGCGACGGCTTCGCGGATCGCGGGCGGCACGGGATCGCGCCCGGGCACCCATTCGCCCTTGCGGATCTTCTGGCCGAGCGAGAAGAACAGAAGATTCTCCCAGCCCCAGGCGTCGCGATTCTCGGCCAGGCTGGAGAAACGGCCGTCGGCCGGGGTGTAGAGGGTGTGCGTCGCACCCAGCTCGGCGGCACGGTCGATGATCCTGTTGAATTCGGCCCGGCCCTCGGCCGTGGCGACGTCGATCTGGTAGTCATTCTCGCACCAGGGGACGTGGACGCGGATGCTCTTTGTCGGCCGGTAGAGGAGGAAGGCCCGGACGCACTCCACAAGGGCGTCGGACTCGGCCTCGTCGAGGACGGGGTTTTGGGCCAGGTAAGCGGCATAGTCGGGAACCCACTTCCACTCGGGCAGCGAGCGCGCCGGGATGGTGCGGCCCGAGCGGGGGATGATCCCCAGCAGGAGGCGGTCCGAGGCGAAAGCGCCGTAGGCGGGCTTCCAGTCCATGGCCGGCTTGTAGGAGGCGGACAGGGATGTCCCCTCGCCGACGAACTCGTTGTAAGGATTCTGATAGAGGGCGAAGAGGGAGAAAGCGGGCCGGGCTTGGCCCGCGGCGGGGAAACGGAGGATCGTCCCGAAGCGGCCTTCCGAGAGGGGCATGCGGCTTTCGGGCGCGGTCTCGAGCGTGCCTTCATAAGCCCGGATCTCGTCGACCCGGAAGTCTCCCGCCGCCGCCTCGGGCTCGATAAAGACCTGCTTGCTCAGGAAGCGCCAGCCGGGGCGAAGCTCGTAGATGATCCTAACCCGAAAGCCGGACGCCGTTTGCGAGAAGGTCAGCCTGTCCTTGGCGATGGACAGGTCGTAGGGAGTGACGGCCCCGAGGTCGATGGTCCGGCCGCCGATCGTGATGCGGGCCGACTCGTCCCCGAAGTCGGCCCGAGCGCCGCTTTTCCGATCGAGCAGGGTGCGCACGCCGCGATTCAGAAAGACGGCGCGGATGTTCTCGTTGGCCAGGACGAGCTCGGCCGCGTCGGCCTGGGGCGCGGAGGCGGCCGAGGACGGGAGGATCTGTGGCAATACGCCCGCAATGAGAAGAACGGCGAGCGCGGCCAGAACCGCGGGGCGTCGGATGGTCATGGGGCTTTCTCCTTGGGATCCATTCTAGCAAATCAATTGGGGGACACCATACGTAATTCCCAATTCGATTTCGTCAATTTTATTGGACGTTTCAGAAGCCGCGACTCCCAGCGGAGATAGCTTGGCGGCGTCAACAAAACAATTCGGGAGTTGTGTATGGTGTCCTCATATCCTAGCGGATATGAGGGCTGCCGAGCCTGTCCCCCTATTATAGAACCCGCTCATGCGCTATTATGAATTCATGTCCCCCCGCCTGTTCAAGACGGCCGCGGCCTGGAGGGCCTGGCTCACTCGCAACGGCGGCCGGGCGACTGAGATCTGGTTGGCCTACTTCAAGAAAACCTCCGGAAAAAAGTCCGTCACCTACCAGGAAGCGTTGGACGAGGCCCTTTGCTACGGCTGGATCGACTCGATCGTGAACAGCCTGGACGCCGAAAGGTATATGCAGCGGTGGACGCCGCGAAAGCCGACGAGCGTCTGGTCGGCCCGCAACAAAGCCCGCGTCGCCGAGCTTATGGCCGCCGGACGGATGGCGGAGCCCGGACTGGCCGCCGTGCGCCTGGCTAAGAAAAACGGCTCTTGGGACAAGCTGACCGAAATCGAGCGGATCGGCCGCGGCGGAGGCCCGCCCGACGAGGTGGTCGCAGCTATTTCGGCCTATCCCGGGCTGGGCAAGAAATTCGAAGCCCTCCCGGCCTCCAAGCGCAAGATGTTCGCCTATTGGGTGGCCTCGGCCAGGCGCCCCGAGACACGCGACCGCCGCATGGCCCAGATGGAGGAGCTCATCGACTCGAACCGGCTTCCCGGTTTTAAAAAATAATAGGGGGACAGGCTCGGCAGTCCTCATATCTGGTAGGATATGAGGGCACCATACATAACTCCCGAATTATTTCCGTCAACTTTAGATGACGTGTAAACAAACGTATTAGGGAATTATGTATGGTGCCCTAATCGCCTATCGGCGATTAGGACTGCCGAGCCTGTCCCCCAATTCAATTAGGAGGACGACGATGAGATGCTTCAGCAGCGGCAAGGACAGTCGTTTCGAGACCACCGTCATGTTCGAGCCGGCCGGATGAGCGGCCCGATGCGACGGCGCGAGGCGCTTTGCGGGCTGGCCGGCGGGGCGGCCGCGCTTCTAACGCCCCGAGCGGGAACGGCAGCCCAGGCTCCCGCGTCCCCGGAGCCGTGGCCGCGGGTGGCCCGCGACGGCATGGGCTATCGCCGGCTGGGCCGCACGGGGCTGATGATCTCCGAGATCGTCCTGGGCGGCAGCCCCTTGCCGGACGAGAGCCTCGTTCGGAGGCTGATCGACCGCGGCGTCAACTACATCGACACCTCGGACAGCTACGAGAACGGCAACTGCGAGCGCAAGGTCGGCCGCCTGTTCAAAGCCGTGGGACGAGATAAGCTCCACGTACATGCCCGCTTCCACCTGCAGGGCTCCTGGACGGCGGACACGATCGTCGGCCTCGGTCGAGGGCAGCCTGCGCCGGCTGGCCACCGACCGGGTCGAGGTCTTGGGCATTCACGGCGTCGAGTCGCCCGACATCGTCGACGATCCTCGAATCCAGGACGCCTTCCGCAAGCTGGAGGGCAAGTACGCCTCCCGCGGCCTGACCTGCCATGTCAACGCGGCCGCGGTCATCCCCAAGGCCGTGGCCTCCGGCCTTTACGACATGGTCCAAGTCGGCTACAACGTCTTTGACCTGCAGCCGGGCGAGAAACCCGTGCGGGCCTATCCCGACTACCTCGGCGAATCCGGCCTGGGCCGGATGATCGACCTCTGCCGGGACAAGGACATCGGCGTCATCGGGATGAAGGTGCTCAAGGTGGGGGGACAGCGCCAGGTGCTCGACCGCTGGCGGACGGAGGGCGGCTCGCCCCAGGCGGCCATGATCAAATGGGCCTTGTCCAATCCGCGCCTTTCCGCGGTCGTGATCGAAATCCTCAACGACCGCGAGATGGAGGAGGACCTGGGCGCGTTGGGCGCTTCGCCGACGCCGGCAGAACGGAAGCTCCTGGCCGCCCATATCGCCGAGAACAGCCGGGCGTACTGCCACATCTGCGGCTCATGCCGGGCCGCCTGCCCGGAAGGCCGCCCCTTGAGCGAGATAGCCCGCGGGCTGATGTACGCCGAGAGCTATGGAAAGACGTCCCGGGCCCGCGAGGTTCTGGCGGCCGCAGTCGCGGCCGGATATCCCGCCTGCCGGGACTGCGGAGCCTGCGAGACGGCCTGTCCCTACGGCCTGCCCGTGCGCGAAACCGCCCGCCGGGCGGCGCGGTTTCTGGCTTAATTAGACCTGCGTCGTCAGGAAGAGCGGCAGGGTCATGTGGCCGATCTGGTCCTGCAGCTCCTCGATGCCGTCGATGTGGGCGTCCTCGTCCTTGAGGATCTTCTCCAGGAGCTCCCGGGTGGCGAAGTCGGCGACCTTGCCGGCCAGCTCGATGCCCTGATTGTAGCTCTTGATGGCCCCCATCTCGGCTTCGTGGTCGGAGAGGAGCATCTTGGGAATCTCGGAGCCGATGTGGATGGGGTTGAGCTTGGAGACGACCGGGATCCCCTCCAGGAACAGGATGCGTCCGATGAGCGATTCGGCGTGCTTCATCTCGTCGATGGCCCGCTTTTCGAAGTGCTTGTGAAGCTTCTGGTAGCCCCAGTTGGCGCACATCTCGGAGTGGACCATGTACTGGCTGACGGCGGTCAGCTCGTCGGCCAACAGGGCGTTGAGTGTCTCGATGAGTTGGACGTTCCCTTTCATTCGTTTTCTCCTTTGCAGCGGGGTTGTCCCGATTATTTTATCACTTTTTCTGATGGGAATAGGAGGAAAAGATGCCCCCTCCCAAACCGCGGCACAGAAGCGCCATCTCACCGGCCGGGCTTGTGTGCTAAACTGGCCCGGACGCACGGTCAACACGATGAAGTCATCCCGTCCCGGAGGCCCCGCCGCCGTCTTCGCCGCCGTCTCCGTTCCGGCCTCCGCCCCAACCATCCCCCCCACCCATGAGGTCCCGTCATGAGCAAGCTGGAAGGCAATCTCTCTCTCTACGGCCTGACCATGGTCGCCATCGGGGCCTGCATCGGCTCGGGCATTTTCCTCAGTCCGTCCTATGTGGCCGGATACCTGTCTTCGCCTTTCCTCATCCTCCTCGTCTGGGGGCTGGGTCTGCTGCACGCCCTGACGGGATCTTTGACCTTCGCCGAGCTGGGCGCCATGATGCCCAAGGCCGGCGGCCAATACGCTTACCTCAAGGAGATCTACGGGCCGCTGACGGCCTTCCTCTACGCCTGGGTCACGTTCGTCGTCATCAACGGCTCGGGGATTGCCGTCCTGAGCCTGACTTTCGCCAAGTATACGGCCGTGATCGTGCCCTTGTCCGCCGCGGGCACGCTGATCCTGGGCGCCGCCGCCATCGGGGCCATGGCCGCGGTCAACATTCTGGGCACCCGCTTCTCCGACCTGGCGGCCAAGCTCTTCACCGCGCTCAAGCTGGGCGGCCTGGCCCTGATCATCGGCGTCGGAGTCATCCTGGGCTCGCCGGCCCGGACGGGCTTCCACTTGAAGCTTGCCTCCCGCTCCTTGACCGATCCCGGCATCGGCCTGGCCGGCGCCCTGGGCCTGGCCTTCGTCGGCGTCTATTTCTCGGTCGGCGGCTGGCAGCACGCCTCTTACCTGGCCGGAGAGGCCCGCGACCCGAGGCGGACCGTGCCGCGGGCCATGATCCTAGGGGCGGTGATCGTCGGCCTGGTCTACTGGCTGACCAACCTGGGCTACCTTTTCCTCCTGCCGGTCGACCGCATCGCCGCTTCCTCCGGTGTCGCGGCCGAGGCGTTGGGGACGGTTCTGCCTTGGGGAGCCGTCTTGATCTCGATCATGATCGCCCTCTCGGCCCTGGGCACGGTGGGCATCTACACCTTCTCCGTGCCGCGCATCTTCTATGCCCTGGCCGAGGACGGCCTCTTCTTCCCGGCCGTCTCCCGCATCCACCCCCGCTTCAAGACGCCGGTCAACGCCATCCTCCTGCAGTCGGGCTGGGCTATCGTGCTGCTCTTCATCTGGGGCACCTTCGACAACATCATCAACTACCTGGTCTTCATGGACGGGATTTTCATGCTGCTCACGGGCATCGGCATCATGAAGCTGCGGCGGACCCGTCCCGCGGCCGAGCGTCCCTACCGCACCCTGGGCTACCCACTGACGCCGATTCTGTTCATCCTGATGTCCGTCTTCTTCATCGGGGCCACGCTGATCAACAAACCGGTCCAGGCCGTGGCCGCGACCGTCGCCTGCCTTCTCGGGCTGCCGTTCTATTTCTATTTCCGGGGCAAGAAGCGGGCCGCCGAGAGATCGCTTCCGACCGGCGCCTGAGCCGCACCCGATCCACCGACCGTCCCGGCCGGGGAGCCCAGAACTATTACACGCTGCAAAGAAACTTTCCGCCCGTCCGGTGCGGAAACGCCGGCCCCGCCTGGAATAAGCCCGCTCAATACCCCGGGCTCGGCTCCCGCCCCGGCGGTTCGACGACGGGGCAGAAGCTGGTACGAATCGTGCAGGATAGCCATGCGGGACGCGCGAGACGTGTTCCGATAGCCATCAGGAGCCCCGATGACCCGGACTTCCGCCGATTTTTCGCCGCTCGTAGCCGCGCCCGGTTGTTCCAGCCGCCGCACCTTCATGAAAAGCCTGCTTCTCCTCGGCGGCGCGCCCCTTCTGGCCGGGCGCGGACTTGGGGTCGCAGCCGGCCGGGCCAAGCTCTCTTATCAGTACCGGACGATGTCGGTTCGTCATTTCCCTGAAATGCAAGCCTTCATCGACGGTCTCCGCGAGAAGAACCAGCTTAGCCGTAACCAGACTTTCCAGCGCTATATCGACCCGAAACGCAGGAATTTCTCGATCCCGGAGAATTTCAAGGAGGCCAAGACTCTGATCGTCCTGGCCATCCCGGCTCCGCCTCTGATCGTCTCGTTTCACCGTCGTGGGCGTGCCCTGCCGGTCGTCCTGCCGCCCGGCTATTACGATGACGGGAATCCCGAGGAGGCCATCCTGAAAGCGGTGCGCGAGGAGATCGTCCGCGATCCCGCCGCCAGGGTCGAAGCGATCCATACGCCCCACCAGAAGCTGGCGGCCGTCCGGAGCGGCCTGGGCGCCTACGGCCGCAACAACATCTGCTATGTGGACGGCATGGGCTCGTTCCTGTCCCTGGCCACGTTCCTGACCGACCGCGAGCTTCCCGAGGACCATTGGCGGCCGCTGGCGATGCTCCCGGCTTGCCGGGATTGCAGCATCTGCTATGGGATTTGTCCGACGGGAGCCATATCACGGGATCATTTCGTCATTGACGTCGGGAAATGCATCACCCTGTACAATGAAGTCCCCGGCGGATTCCCCAACTTCATCCTGCCGAGCATGCACAACGCCCTGATGGGCTGCATGCGCTGCCAGGACAAGTGCCCCGTCAATGCTCCCTTTGCCGCCCCGACCCGGCTGGAGGACGTCAGCGAGGAGGAAACCGAGAAGTGCCTGAAGGGGACCCCCGATGACGCCCTGATCCAGTCCCTGTCCCGCAAGCTCAAGGGCTTCGTCTCCGACAAGGAGAGCTTCCCCGTCTTCCGCCGCAACCTGAAGGCGCTCTTGCGGTGAAAAACGCCTATCCTGCCCGCCTGCCATCGTGTCTGGGCCTGGCAGTCTTGTTCGTTTTGGCTCTGGGATTCCGGCCGAGCGGCAGCGATCATCACCCTTCGCGGCCCGCTCCGACCTTGAACGAGACCATTGTCGACGCCGATGGGAACGTCTATCACCCCGTCATCATCGGCCGGCAAGTCTGGCTGAAGGAAAATTTGCAAGTTACTCGCTACCGGGACGGAACCCCCCTGCCTCAAATCCAGGCCGAAGCCGAGTGGAGCCGGCTGGCCACGGGCGCCTATTGCCTCAGCGAGAACGAACCCGAAGCGTACAAGCGAATATACGGCCTGCTATACAATTACTATGCCGTCACGGATGAACGCCGTCTCTGCCCGGAGGGCTGGCACGTCCCCAGCAAACAGGAATGGCAGGAGCTGGAAGACTATCTCGGCGGGCCTGACGTTGCCGGCGGCCGCATGAAAGACCGGCGGT
Organism: Candidatus Aminicenantota bacterium; assembly: GCA_963803915.1. Lineage (GTDB taxonomy): Bacteria > Acidobacteriota > Aminicenantia > Aminicenantales > UBA4085 > UBA4085. Next base: position 165,512 of record CAWDOL010000014.1, read on the forward strand.
CGGGCCTTTGGCCCGGCCCGCTCGGGACGGCCGAAGAGAGCGGATTCGGCGCCCTTCCTGCCGGTGGACGCGGCCGCATGGGCTCACCGGGCGAAATCGGCATCTACGCAACGTGGTGGTCGGCCACGGAACACGACTCGCTCTACGCCTGGCATTGGGGATTGTACCCGGATAACCCCCGCACCCGGAGGAATCCCGGCCATAAGGCCTCCGGATTTTCCGTCCGTTGCATCCGGGACTGAGGCCTGATCGGGCGGGCCGCTATTTCAACAAGCTCCGAATCATCGGCCGCAATTCGTCATGCCGAGTCGGCGATTCCTCGGTCATCCGGGTTCTTCCTATGCGCCCGCCATTCCCCCAGGCGGAGCGGCCGAGAGGGATATCCCCGCTTCCTACTCCCAGCGCAGGCTCCGGACCGGGTCCGCCCGCGCGGACTTGAGCGTTTGGAAGCCGACCGCGATCATGGCGGCGGCGAAAGCGAAGAGGGCCGCCAGGAGGAAGGGCCAGACGGACAGGCCCGCCCGGTAGGCGAAACCCTCCAGCCATCGGCCCATGGCGTAGTAGGCGATCGGCCAGGCGACGATATTGGCCAGGATGACCAGGGCCAGGAACTGGCCAGACAGCTGGATCGTCAGCCGGGTGACGGAGGCGCCCAGGACCTTGCGGATACCGATCTCCTTGGTCCGCCGCCTGGCGGTCAGCGAAGCCAGCCCGAAGAGCCCCAGCCCGGCCACCAGGATCGAGGCTCCGGCCGCAGCGAGAAAGATGCGGTAGAGCCGGCGGTCGGTTGCGTAGAGCTTGCCGATGTCCTCGTCCAGAAACGAGTACCGGAAGGGCGCTTCGGGCGCGAACCGCCGCCAGAGCCCAGCCAGGACGGCGAGCACCTCGGCAGTCCGGCCGGGGCGAACCCGGACCGACAGGTTTTGGAATTCGGGAGGGTAGATGCACAGCGCCAGGGGCTCGATCTTCCGATGCAGGGAATCGAAGTGGAAGTCTTTGGCCACGCCGATCACCGTTCCCAAGTCGATGATCTTGAAGGCGCGCCCCAGCGGGGAAGCCAACCCGATCTCCCTTACGGCCGTCTCGTTGAGAATATAGGCGCGGCCGGTGTCGGAGGGAATATCCCATGAGAAATCCCGCCCCGCCTGAAGCTCGATGCCCATGGTTCGCAGATAATCATGATCGACGGCCAGCCAGCCTATCATCGGGTATTCGTTCTCGCCCATCCCCTCCTTCCAGTAGTTCTGGTTGAAGTAAGACCGGCCCGGACGGAACGAGGACGCCGTCACACCGGCCACAGATGGGCTCCGCCCCAATTCCGTCTTGAGGGCCGCGACGGCTTTCAGCAGACTCTCGTCCTCGAGGGGCAGGTTGATGACGTTGCGGCCGTCGAACCCGAGGCGCGCCTCGCGGATGTAGCGCATCTGGCCGGCGATGACCAGTGTCGCGACGAGAAACACGACGGTGACGGAAAACTGGACGACGACCAGAAGGTTGCGGAACGCGGATGGCCGAAGCCGCGTGCCCTCGGAGCCATGCAGGGCGGCGGCGGGAAGGACCGAGGACAGGACCAGGGCCGAATAGCCGCCGGCCAGTCCGCCCGTCAGGACGATGAAACCCGCCAGACCCATGAGGATGGGCGCCGCCAAGAGGTCGGACGCCGCGAGGCTTTTATCGGCCAGGGCGTTGAAGGCGGGCAAAAGCAGCCAGGCCAGGAGGCAGGCGGCGGCCAGGGCCAGCGCGGAGACGAGGAAGGATTCGCCCAGGAATTGCCCGACGATCTGCCGCTTCGCGGCGCCTACCACCTTGCGCAGTCCGACTTCGCGGGCCCGGACGACGGAGGAGGCCACGGAGAAATTGATGTAGTTGAAGCAGGCGATGATCAGGATGAAAAAGGCCACGGCCGAGAAAAGAACCAGGCGCCCGAAATCGCCGTTGGCTTCGATCTCGTTGCGGGCCCGGGAGAACAAGTGGATGCGGGTCAGCGGTTGGAGGACATAGCGGAGGTTCGCCTCGGCCGGGACGGATGAGCCCCGGTATTTCCGGACGAAGGCCGCCTGGCGGGCCGCGAAGTCCTGGGACCGGAAGTTCGCGTCGACCAGAAGATAGGTGTAGTAGTTGGAAATCCCCCATTCGCCCAGATCCTTCCGGGCATAGGCCTGAAACGGGGCCAGGAAGTCGAAGCGGAAGTGCGACCGCCGCGGGATGTTCTTGACGACGCCCGTCACCCGGAAGTCCCGCCAGCCCCGGATGGTCAGGACCCGGCCGATCGGATCCCCGTCCCCGAAGTATTTGCGGCCGGCGTCCTCGGAAATGAGGATCGAATCCGGCTCCCGCAAAGCCGTCCGCGGGTCGCCCGCTGCCAGGGGGAAAGAGAAGACGTCGAAGATCTCCGGATCGGCGAAGAAGACCCGCTCCTGGAACCGGGAACTTCCATAAACGACATCGAAGCCGTTTTCCCCGATCCGGACGGCCCTTTCGATCCCTGGAATCTCGGCTTGCAGGGCTGGCGCCAAAGGGGCCGGGGTCGAAGCCGTCCTGACGTCGCGGCCTTCCCGAACCTCCGCATGCTCCGCGCGATAGATGCGGTCCGCGCTCGCGTGGTACCGGTCGTAGCCGAGCTCGTCCCGGATCCAGAGAAGGAGGAGCAGGCAGCAGGTCATGCCGACGCAAAGGCTGGCGATGTTGATGAAGGCCGGCCCTCTCTGGCGCCTGATCTTCCGCAGCGCGACTTTCAGGTAGTTGAGGAGCAGGGCGGGCGAAGACTTACAGACCCATCCCTTGGTCATGGAATGCATGGCGCATCAATGTATGCATATTCCGTGCCATGGGCGCCGCCCATGCCGACAGGGGGAGCCATCCTGAAGAGCCCTGGGGTCTGTCCGATTCGCGACAGGGAGTGTCCATCAGCGGACGCCTTGTATCGATTTTCCCCGCCCCCGACGTTGTACAATAGGATTTCCGGATGGGGAGGTCCCGCATGCGGTATAGAATCGTGGCCGGACTGCTCCTTGCGCTCGGGATGGCCGCCGTAGCCGTTCCCGCTGCGGCCGACGACCATATCGTCCTCGAATCACGGCGCACCTACATGGGCCGGACCTATCCGCCCCAGACGAGCGAGATCTGGATCGCCGCGGATAAGACCTACGCCCGGGACGGAGCCTTGATCACCATCGAGCGCTACGACCTGGGCAAGCGCTGGCGGATCGACACTCGGATCAAGGCCTACCTGGAGGAAGCCATCGCCGCGCCCGTTGCGGCCGAGCCGAAATCCGGCCCTCCGGCTCGCGTCCAGGAGCTGGGGTGGAAATACGTCCCCGATTATGTTTGGACGGGAGCGCTGACGAAGGAGGAGAAGAGGATCGACGGTCTCGCCTGTCGCAAAGCCGTCCTGACCGGGACCGCGGAATACGCCGAGGAGGTCCGTGAGCTCTGGCTGGCCAAGGACGTTCCGATCGATATCCGCCGATATTTCCAGAGAATCGTACAACCGGCGCTTTCCGGAAGCCTGGCCCGTCTCTTCGCCAGGACCGCCGCTCTTCGCGACCGGCTGCCCCTTCGGACGACCGTCATCCAGGATCCCCCCATCGCCGGGCGGACGGATTTGGGAGACGGTGCTGACCAGAGTCGAAGTCGCCCGCCCCCCGGACGGCGTCTACGACCTCCCGCCGGGATTTGAAAAAGCGGTGAACGGCGACGATGGGCCGCCGAGAGAAGGGGGCCGGCCATGAGAACCCGACGCACCGCCCTGCTTTGTCTCGTCCTCCTCGCCCCGGCCCTGGCCTTTGCGGCGGCGGCGCTCCCGGCCCAGGATCTTCCCGACTATCTCCGCGTCGAGCTCAAGCGCTTGGAGGAGACCTGGAACATCCTGGACCAGTACGCGGTCAAGGTCTGGCCCGGTTGGACCGGCTACCGCGATGTTCCCTTCCTGTTCGAGTATCCCAACGGCGTCCGCCTTCTGGTCGGCCACCCCAGCCCGATGCAGGGCTTCGAGCCCGTGCCCGGCCTTTCCGTCCAGGGCAAGCCGGTCCACTGGGACCGCCGCGGCGAGATCCCGCTCGACCTCAAGCCCCCGATCGTCGGAGGAGGAGGCCCCTTGAGGATGGGCGCCGAGACAGCTGGTCAACACCGTCCGGCTGACCATGAGCGCCCTTCCGCCGGCCGCCGAGCCCGCGGGCAAGACGGGAATGATCCCGGCCGTGAATCCGCGTGACAGCGAAAACCAGATCCTGATCAACATCCACGAGCTGTTCCACTGCTTCCAGCGGGGCGTCTACCACTACCGCTTCGGCAACCTTCAGATCAACACCGACGTCGATTACGCGGTCTGGTCCGAGGTCGAGGGCCTGGCCCTGGAGAAGGCCCTGCTCGCCCCTGATACGGCCGAAGCCCGGACCCGTGCGGCCGACTTCCTGGCCGCCCGCCGGCTGAAGCAGGCCATCTCCATGACCGCGCTCGAGGCCAACCAGGAAGCCGAGGATGATTTGATGGAGGGGACGGCCGTCTACGCGACCACCCGGACGCTGGAGCTGATGAAGGAAGGGGGCTACAGGCCCCTGATCGGTAAAGCGGACGATCCCTGGTTCGGGGGGTTCGCGCAGGCCGGCGCTTTCTTCGACAAGGAGATCAAGGCCCTGTCCGAAGCCCGCGGCGAATCCATGGAAGCCAAGTCGAAGTGCTACCCGTACGGCAACTTTCAGGCGCTGCTGCTGTCGCGCCTCTTCCCGGGCTGGCAGGACGGCTTTTTCCAGAGCGGAAAGCTTCTGGCCGCCGACCTGCTCGAGCGGCTGGGGCTCGGGGGGCGGTGCCCCGGCGGAGGGCGGTTCGGCGCTTGCGGACCGCTATCCCCTGGCCGACCTGCGCAGCAAGCACGCCGAAGTCATTCGCAAGCGCGACTGGGCCTGGCAGCGCGTGCAGCGCCGCGTCGGGCGAACCTTTATCGTCGACTTCAAGCCGACGGGCGAGTACCTGAATCCCCAGGGGGCGGGGCCGGCGTACAACCTCGGCTTGGTCACCATCTACCCGGAGGGAATCGGAGTCATCAAGGTCCAGGACGCCCAGTTCATCGGCGGCAGGACGCCGACGATCAAAGACCAGCTCTACTATCTCAAGTGGGTGGACGCCATGCCCAGGTTCAGGGGAAAAGGCTATAAGCTGACGTCTTCCGGCAAGGAGGGCAAGGACGTCTTCCTGAACGCCGAGATCAGGACCGGCGGCTTCATCCTCAAGGCGCCCAAGGTCCGCATCCGCGAGACCGAGAGCTTCATCAAGATCACCATCCTGGAAAAGATCCGCACGCCGAACGGGACAAGGCACTAGTCGCCGAGCAAGGCCTCGCGGACCCGGGCCGCGATGGCCTTGGCATCGGCGGCCGCTGCAATGGCCTGCAGAAAGGCGTCGTCGCGGGCGGCGGCGCCGAGCTCGGCCAGGAGTCGAACGTGGCTGTCCTCGGGCTGGGCGGGAGACAGCAGCAGAAAGACCACTCGGACGGTGCGGCCGGATTCCGGCTCGTGGATGCCCTTGGCGGCCGAGGCTACGCCCAGGATCGGCTCATCCAAACCCTCGATCCGGGCATGGGGCAGGGCCAAGTCCTCGGCCAGGTAGGTCGAGCCTTGGGCTTCTCGCGACTGGAGCAGACCCCAGACCCGACCCTCATCGACGTCGCGGCGCCCGGCCAGGACATGCTCTTAAGAGAAGGCGATAGGCCTCCTCCTTGGACATCGGCTCGCGCCAGGCCAAGGCCCGGATCGAAGCCCCCTCGAAGGCCGATCGGGAGGCCGGCCGGCCGTCCTCCATCGCCTCCCGCACCAGCGGGGGGACGCCCTCGCCGGCGCCCGCGGCCGCCTCGATGCGATTGTCGGCCACGACCACGGTCAAGCCCCGGGCCCGACGGATCAGGCATTCGGCGACGCTGCGTCGGCCGAGAAGCTTTTTCAGCCCGGCAGACCGGATGCGGCCGGCCGATGACGACGTGCCCGATCCGGTATTCCCGGGCGAAGCGGAGGATCGTCTCGACGACGTTCTCCCCCTTGTACGTGAAGACGGTCGCCCCCAGCCGCCTGGCCAGGGTCAGGGTGTCGGAAAGGATCCGCTGCGTCTGGGCGTCGATCACCTCCGGGCTTTCGTGAGGGGTCTGGACATAGAGCGCGTACCAGTTGCGGTTCAACCGGCCCGCCAGGCGCGAGCCGTAGCGCAGCAGCGCCTCGCTGTTCGGCCCCCGCGAGCCCAGGCAGACCAGGACCTGATCCAGCCCGGACCGCGACTCCTCGTGGCCCGGGTCGCGGCGGCGGACATCGATCTGGGAGGCCAGCTCGCGAAGCGTCAGCTCGCGCAGCTGTTCCAGGTTCTCGGCCCGGAAGAAAGAGGCCAGAGCGGAGGCGATCCGCTCCCTCGGATAGACCTTGCCCTCGCCCAAGCGCTTGAGCAGATCCTCGGTCGTGATGTCGACGTTGACGATCTGATCCGCGTCGAGGACGATCTTGTCGGGTACCCGCTCCCTGACCTTGATGCCGACGGTCCCTTCAACCGTGTTGTAGAGGCTTTCCAGGTGCTGAATGTTGAGGGTCGAGACGACATGGATGCCGGCCGCGAGGAGCTCCTCGACGTCCTGGTAGCGCTTCTCGTTGCGACCGCCGGGGACGTTGGTGTGGGCCAGCTCGTCCACCAGGGCCACGGCCGGCCGGCGGGCCAGCACGGCGTCCAGGTCCATCTCCTCGAGCTCCACACCGCGGTAGGAGGCATGGCGCCGGGGCACGATCTCCAAGCCCTCGGTCAAAGCCTGCGTTTCGGCCCGGCCGTGGGGCTCGATATAGCCGACGACCACATCGATCCCGTCGGCGGCCAGGCGATGCCCGTCCTGCAGCATCTGGTAGGTCTTGCCCACCCCGGCGCAATAGCCGAGGTAGATCTTGAGCTTCCCCCGCTGCGACCTCCGGATCAGACGCAAAAAGCTGTCGGCCCGATTCGCTGTCATCGCGTCACCTCCCGTACCGGCGCCGCCGCCGCGGGCGGACGGCCGAAGCGCTCATCCAGGGCCCTATTGAGGCTCAAGACATTGACCAGAGGAAGCCTGCCGCGGCCCTCGCGGCGGGCGCCGGCCCAGCCGCGAAGCCAGCCTCGCAGGGCGGCGGGATCGAGAGAGCGGGCCGCGGCCACGCGGTCGACCTGGAACTCCGCCCCGGCCCTGGTGATATGCGGATCGAGCCCGCTGCCCGAGGCGGCCAAAAGGTCCGTCGGGACGGGATTCGCCGGCGTGCCGCCGAGCTCCTCGATCCGCGCCCCGACCCGGGCCGCCAGGTCCGGGCTCCCGGGCGGAAGGTTGCTTCCCCCCGCGGCCGAAGCGTCGAAATCGACGGCCGAGGGACGCGGCCAGAAGTAATCCGGACGGATGAACTTCTGGGCGATCATCGCGCTCCCGACGATAGTACCGTCGGCGTCCCGCACCAACCCGCCGGAGACGAACGAAGGGACGACGGCCTTTCCCAGCCCGCCCAGAAGGGCGGGGTAGACCAGTCCCAGGACGATTAACGAGACGAAGGCGATCCGCATGGCGGCCGCCGTCTCTCGAACCCATTCCGCCTGTCCTTTGGCATTCATGTGTCGCCTCAAAAAAGCCCCGCCGCGCTCATCAGTCCGTCGATCAGCTTGATGCCCAGGAAGGGTGTGACAAGCCCCCCCAGCCCGTAAACGAGCAGGTTGCGCCGCAGCAGCGCTTCGCCGCCGCGCGGCCGGTACCGGACGCCCCGCAGGGCCAGCGGGATGAGGGCGGGAATGATCAGGGCGTTGAAGATCAGGGCCGACAGGACGGCGCTCTGGGGTGTGGCCAGGCCCATGATATTGAGGACGGCCAGCCGCGGCACCGCCAGCTGGAAGATGGCGGGGATGATGGCGAAGTACTTGGCCATGTCGTTGGCCACCGAGAACGTCGTCATCGCCCCCCGGGTGATGAGGAGCTGCTTGCCGATCTCGATGACCTCGATCAGCTTGGTCGGGTCGTTGTCCAGGTCGACCATGTTCCCGGCTTCCTTGGCCGCCTGGGTGCCCGAGTTCATGGCCACCCCGATGTCGGCCTGGGCCAGGGCGGGAGCGTCGTTGGTCCCGTCGCCCATCATCGCCACCAGCCGGCCGTTCTTCTGCTCCCGGCGGATGAAGTCCAGCTTGTCCTCGGGCTTGGCCTCGGCCAGGTAGCCGTCGACCCCGGCCTCGGCGGCGATGGCGGCGGCCGTCAGCGGGTTGTCGCCGGTGACCATGACCACGCGCAGCCCCATGGCCCGCAGGCGGACGAAGCGGTCGCGGATGCCGGGCTTGAGGACATCCGACAGCGAGGCCACGCCCAGGGCCCGCGGGCCTGCGGAAACGACGATCGGCGTCCGGCCGGCGCGGGCCACGACGGCCACGGCTTCCCGCAAGTCGGGAGGGATGACGCCGCCGCGGCGCCGGATGTCGTTTTCGATGGCGTCCGCCGCCCCCTTGCGGTAGGAGCGTCCGTCCGCGGTGTCCAGGCCCGAAAGCCTGGTTTCGGCGCTGAAGGGGATGATGGCCGCTTCGGCCGGCGGGCGGGGTGCGGCTGCACCCAGCGTCAGCTCGCCCAGACGGACGATGGACCGCCCCTCGGGCGTGGGGTCGCCGAACGAGGCGATGACGGCCGCCTCCGCCAGCTCGTCCTTGGAGACTCCGGCCAGAGGGACAAGCTCGACCGCCTGGCGGTCGCCGATGGTGATCGTCCCGGTCTTGTCCAGCAGGAGCGTGTCGATATCCCCGGCCAGCTCCACGGCCTTGCCGCTCTTGGCCACCACATTGGCCGCCAGGGCCCTGTCCATGCCGGCCAGCCCGATGGCCGCCAGCAGCGCGCCGATCGTGGTCGGAATGAGGCAGACGAGCAGGGCGACGAGCGTCGGGACGGGTATCCGGACGCCGAAAGCCGCCCCGATCGGCCCCAGGGCGCCGGTCACGAGCAGGAAGGCCAGGGTCAGCCCGGCCAGGGTCACGGTCAAAGCCAGCTCGTTCGGCGTCTTCTGGCGGGACGCGCCCTCGACCAGGGCGATCATCCGGTCGAGGAAGGACTCGCCCGCCCCGGCCGTGATCCGGACGACGATCCCGTCCGAGAGAACCCGTGTTCCGCCCGTGACACCCGAACGGTCGGTCCCCGCTTCGCGGACGACGGGGGCGGACTCGCCCGTGATCGCCGACTCGTCCACGGTGGCGATCCCCTCCACGACCTCGCCGTCGCCGGGGATGATCCCCCCCGCCCGCACCACGACGAGGTCGCCGGGGCGAAGGTCCTCCGAAAGCACCAGCTCTTCGCCGGCCGGGGTCCGGCGCCGGGCCTGGGTCGACTGCCGGGTCTTGCGCAATCCCATCGGCCTGGGCCCGGCCGCGGGCCTCGGCCAGAGCTTCGGCGAAGTTGGCGAACAGGACGGTCAGCCAGAGGACGACGACTACGGCCAGGGTATAGGTGAAGCCGTTCTCCCCGACGGCCGACCGGTCGAACAGCGCCAGGGTCGAAACAAAGGCTCCTATCTCGGTCACGAACATGACCGGGTTGCGGGCCATGCGCCGGGGCGCCAGCATGCGGAAGGCTTCGCCGGCAGCGGTCCGGGTTTGGGCGGGATCGAAGAGCCTCGCCGCGGCCCGGGCCCGCGTCTCCTTGCGGGGATTCCGCTTGACGACGGGGGCGGGTGAAGGACGCATCGTTTTCCTCATCGCCCCGGCCCGGCCAGAATCTCGGTCACGGGCCCGAGCACCGCGACCGGCAGGAACAGCAGGGCGCCCACCAGCAGGACCGTCCCCAGGAGGATCATGCCGAAGAGGGGCGTATCGATCCGGAAGGAGCCGGACGTCTCGGGCGAGGCCGCCTTGGCCGCCAGCCGGCCGCCGATGAGCAAAGGCAGGATGATCGGCAGATAGCGGCCGAGAACCATGACCACGGCGCTGGCCAGGTTCCAGGCCGCCGTGCCGTCGGCCAGGCCCTCCAGGCCGGAGCCGTTATTGGCCGAGGCCGAGGTGAACTCGTAGAGAATGCGGCTGAAGCCGTGAGCGCCCAGGGGGGGCGAAAACCCGGCCAGCCGCGGCAGGGCCGTAAAAAGGACCGTCCCGCCCAGGATCAGGACCGGATGGACGAGGAGCCCGAAGAGGGCCAGCCTCATCTCGGGGGTCTCGATCTTGCGCGACATATACTCCGGAGTCCGTCCGACCATCAGGCCGCAGATGAAAACGCCGATGACGATATAGAGGAACAGGTTGATGAAGCCGACGCCGATCGCCGCCGAAGGCGACGTTCGTCCACATGCCCCCCAGCAGGACCAGGACGGTGGCGGGGTGCCGGCTGTCGAGCATGCTGTTGACCGAGCCGTTGCCCAGGGAGGTCGTCAGCGCCGACCAGAACGGGCCGGCCCAGGGCCCGAAGCGCAGCTCCTGGCCCTCCCAATTCGGGCCCGCCGCTGCGGCCGCGGAATTCTCGAAGGCCGGCGAGGGCCGCATGTCCAGGCCCAGGCAGAGGCCGACGTTGGCCAGGAGCATGACGGCCATGACCCCGAACACGACGGCGGCGTGCCGGCGCCGGCGGGTCATCCGGCCGAACATCCAGACGCAGGCCATCGGCAGGATGAGCATGGCCAGCGTCTCGACGAAGTTGGTCAGCCCGGACGGGTTCTCGAAGGGATGGGCGGAATTGGGGCCGAAATAGCCGCCGCCGTTGGAGCCCAGCTGCTTGATGGCCTCGAAGGCGGCCACGGGGCCGCGGGCGATGGTCTGGATTCCGCCTTCCAGCGTCCGGGCCGTGACGGCACCGCCCCAGGTCATCGGCACCCCGGCCAGGACGAGGACGGCCCCGGCCAGGAGGGACAAGGGAAGCAGGACAAAGAGCGAGGCGGAAACGACGTCGCGAAGAAAATTCCCGACCCGGACGCGGCCGGACAGGCCGCGGGCCAGGGCGGCCAGCGCGGCCAGGCCGGTCGCGGCCGAGAGGAATTGGAGGACCATCAGGCCGTAGACCTGGGCCGTCGGGCTGAGGACGGCCTCCCCGGAGTAGTGCTGCAAGTTGGTGTTGGTGACGAAAGAGGAGGCGATGTGCAGGATCAGATGGAAGGACAGCCGGCCCTTGTGGTCGGGATTGCCGGGCAGGGCGGCCTGGAAAGCCAGTATCAGGACGACCAGGATAAAAAGGACGGCATTGAAGATCAGCAGCGACCGGATGTAGCCGCCGGTCGATTGGTCCTCGCGGACGGCCCGGCCGCCGACGGCGCGCAGAATGCGGGACCGCGGCCCGGCGGCTGCCCGCAGCCGGGGAAGGCGCCTCGAAGACGGCCGCCATCCAGCGGCCCAGCGGGTAGGACAGGGCGGCCGCGCCCAGAAGAACGGCGGCCATCGTCATCGGACTCATGGGAGCTCCACGGCAGTCTAGAACTTCTCGGGATCGATCAGGGCGTAGATCAAATACCCCAGGCAGAAGACGAACAGGATCCCGGCCGCCCAGGCGGTCATGGCCGGACCTCCTCCACCTTCGGCCCTTCGTCCCCGTTCACGGCTTTCGGCAAGGTGAACCAGAAGATGGTCTCCCTGACCCGGCTCGCTCTCGACGCCGACCTCGCCCCCATGATGACGGATCGTCTCCCGGACGATGGCCAGGCCGAGGCCGACGCCGGAGGTCGGATCCTGGCCGGGCGCGCGGAAGAACGGGGCGAAGACCTTGTCGAGGTGCTCGCGGGGAATGCCCCGCCCGGTGTCGCGGACGAGGAACCGGACGCCGGCGGGGTCGGCTTCGGCCTCGATGCGGATCGATCCGCCCGCATCGGTGTAGCGAAAAGCGTTGGAAAGGAGATTGTCGAGGACCAGGGCGATCCGGCTGCCGTCGGCCAGCACGCGGGGCAGATCCGGGGGAATGGCCGAGGTCAAGGCGACACCCCGGTCGCGGGCTTCGGAGAAATGGCGGTCGATCGGCCGCGCGGATCAGGCCGGCCGGCTCGGCCGGGCGAAGCGACATGGCTGGCCGACCCGATCCGATGCGGTCGATATCCAGCAGGTCGTGGACGATGCGGACCAGCCGCTCGCTTTCGTCGCGGGCGGCCAGAAGAAGCTCGGACTGCTTGGGGTTGAGATCGCCCAGGGACTCGTCGAGAAGCATGTGCAAGGACATCCGCAGGGCGGTCAGCGGCGTCTTCAGCTGGTGGGAGACCGTGGCCACCACACTCCGCTTGAGCTCGAGCTGTTCGTGAAGGTGGGTGACGTCGAGCAGCAGGACGGCCAGGCCGGACGGCTCGTCGGACCCGCCGCTCGTGGACAGCGGCAGCACGACCGGGATGAAAGAGGCGCTCCTGCAGGCCGTCGAACCTCTGCAGGAATCCCCCCGCCCCGTCCTTCGGCTCGGCCGGACGGTTTTCGGCCAGAGCCCGGTTGATCAGGGCCGTCAGCCGATCCTCGCCCAGCCCGCGGGCGTCGACACCGGCCTTGAGGCCGAACAGCCGGTCGGCCGGCTCGGTGGCCAGCTCGACGCGCCCGTCGAGGTCGAGCACCGCGATCGGCGTCGGCAGGGCCTTGAAGACCTCCTCGGTCGCCCGCCGGGTCCGCTGGACCTCCAGCCGGTCCTGCCGCCGCAGGCCGCGCAGCCCTTCGGCCATGTCGTTGAAGGCTTCGGCCAGCCGGCCGATCTCGTCACGCCCCTTGGGCTGGAGGACGAGATCGAGGTTGCCGCGGCGGGCCTCGTCGGCGAAGGCGGTCAAGCGGCGAAGCGGCCAGAGGATCCAGCGCCGGATGGACAGGCTGTAGATGAGGGCGACGGCGGCCGCGCCGAGAATGACCAGCAGGAGCTGGCGATGGGCGGAGGCAGCCTGTTCCCGGGCCCGATCGTTGGCTTGGACCATGTTGGCCTGGTTCATGTCCAGGATCTCCTGGGCCAAGCCTTTAAGCTCGAGGAAGCGGGGATACAGCTCGTCGAGGTAGAGCGCCTGCCGCCGATCCCGCGTCAAGGATGGGTCGTCGGCTTGGTCGATCGCGGAGGCGAAGGCCTTGAAAAGGCCCGGAATGCGGCGGGCCCGTTCGCCCTCCTCGGGCAGGGTGATGTTGCTGAGCTCGGTCTCGAGCGCCGCGCCGAAGGCCCGGAGGTTCTCATCGATCAACCGGCGGCCTTCCTCCGGCCGGTCCAGGAAGAAGAACAGGATGCCGCTGTCGATGCGCTCCAAGGACTCCTTCATGGACTGGCAGGCGATGACGCTCTTGTAGTTCTCGCGCAGGATGACGTCGATGGAGCGCCCCAGGACCGAGATCTTGGCCATGGTCAGGAGGCCGATGCCCCCGACCAGGACGAAGAGACCTCCGAAGCCGAGGATCAGCTTTTGCCTTATTCCGAGCATGATGGTGCGCCTCCGGAGCGTACCTAATGCAAGGGGCATGCCAGCCGGGCCCGGTGGCCTTACAGGCGGCGGGCCTGGGCGCAAGGCGCAACCGTATTGCGGAATGCACGATCGGCCCCGGCGGGCCTTGCGGAATGCGGATCGGAGGCCGCGGAATCGGGGCTCAGTCGAGCCCGAAAAGCTTCCGCTTGCGCCACAACGTGGCTTGATCGATGCCCAGGATTTCGGCGGCTTCCTGGAGCGAGCGCGCCGCCGCGATCACGCCGCGGATGTGCGCCTCCTCGACCTTTTCCAGCGAGACGAGGGCGCCGACCTGGACGGCGGGCTGGCCGGGGACCAGACCCGGGGGCAGATGGGACACGTCGACGATCGGGCCGTTACAGAGGATCACGGCCCGTTCGACGACGTTGCGCAGCTCGCGGATGTTGCCCGGCCAGGCGTAGGACCGCAGCGCCTGCAGGGCTTCGACCGCGAAGGTCAGCCCGGGCTTATGGTTCTGCCCGGCGAAAAAGGCCAGCATGTCCGCGGCCAGAGTCTCGATATCCTCGGCCCTCTCCCGCAAGGAAGGCAGCTCGATCGGGAAGACGTTCAGCCGGTAGAACAGATCCTCGCGGAAGGTACCGCGGGCCGCCGCCGCCGCGAGGTCGGCGTTGGTGGCGGCGATGATCCGGACGTCCGCGGCTGCGGGTCCGGGCCTCGCCGACGCGCTCGTACTCCCGGTCCTGCAGAAAACGCAGCAGCTTCGGCTGGATCGACGGGGGAAGATCGCCGATCTCGTCGAGCAGCAGCGTCCCGCCCTCGCAGGCGGCGATGCGGCCGGGGTTGTCGCGGACCGCGCCGGTAAAAGCCCCCTTGGCGTGTCCGAAGAGCTCGCTTTCCAGAAGCTCCGGGCTGAGCGAGGGGCAGGAGACCACCCCCAGGGGCTTGGCGCTGCGCGGGCTCCAGGCGTGGATGGCCCTGGCCAGGACGGATTTGCCCGTTCCGCTCGGCCCGCGCAGAAGAACGACCGCCTCGGACCCGGCCACCTGCCGGGCGGACTCGATGGCCCGCGCCATGGCCGGATTCCGAGTCTGAAACGAGACTTCCGGATTGGCCCGGCGGAGGTCGTCCTGCAGGGACGAAAGCCGGCGCTCCATCCGGCGCAGAGCCCCCACCCGCTCCGCCACCAGGAGGACCTGCTCGGGCACGAAAGGCTTGGGGATGTAGTCGACCGCGCCCCGGCGCATGGCCTCGACCGCGGTCTCGACCGAGGCATAGGCGGTGATGACGACGATCTTGAGCCAGGGCGACTCCGCCAGGAGCCGGGGGATGAGGTCGAGCCCGCTGTCCGTCCCCAGCCGGAGGTCGACAAAGGCCAGGTCGAAGGCCTGGCGGCCGGCTTCGGCCAGCGCGTCGGAAACGCGGCCCACGGCGGCGACCCGATGGCCGCGCGTCTCCAGGCAGACCGCCAGGACGCGGCGGATGTTGACCTCGTCGTCGACGACGAGGACGTTCAGCCGGTCCTCGGAAGTCACGGTCCCATCCCGTTCCATCGGGGTCCTCTCCCGGCGGCGGCGCAACGTCCGCCGCTTCGCCATCGATGATGAATCCGTCGGCAGGGTAAACACGGAGCAGAGCTTACAACCCCGATTCGAAAATCGGGCTTCGGCGCCGCGTACGTATCATAGGACCGGGCCCGGGGAAGGTCAAGCCGACGACGCTCACTTGATGTCGAGCGGCGTCGACCGGGCCGCCCAGCCGCCGCCCGGGGCCAGCCGGATGGTCAGCGGATCCTTCCCCAGGAGGCTCTGCTTGATCAGCTCGAAATCGTTCCCGTCGCGATCGGCGTTGATCCCGTCCCGGTAGATCTGGGCCGCGTAGACATCGCTGCCCAGGAAGGACAGGTCCAGCGTCAGCGTCCGCTCGCTCGCGTCGGTCATGGCCCCGATGTACCAGTCTTTTCCGCTGCGGCGCGCCACGACGACATAGTCCGCGACCTTGGCCTCCAGCACCCGGGTCTCGTCCCAGACCGTCGGCACCTTGGACAGGAAGGCCAGGCAGTCGGGCTCGCGCCGGTAGTTCGTCGGCGAGTCGGCCAGCATCTGGAGCGGGCTCTCGTAGACGACATACATGGCCAATTGATGGCAGCGCGTGCCCTGGCTCATGGGCCGGCTGTAGTGGATCTGGAAGTTCTTCATCCCGCCGTTGAGCATGGCTCCCGGCGTATAGTCCATCGGCCCGGCGATCATCCGGGTGAAGGGCAGGGTGACGTCGTGCTCGGGGGTGATGTCGCGGCTCCACTTGTTGTGCTCCAGGCCCATGACCCCTTCGCTGGTGATGACGTTGGGGAAGGTCCGGTAGAGCCCGGTCGGCTTGTAGGCGCCGTGGAAGTCGACCAGCATCCGGCGCTTGGCCGCCTCGGCCGCGACCTTGAAGTAGAAGTCGACCACCGGCTGGTCGTCCCGCTGCATGAAGTCGACCTTGATGCCCTGGACGCCCCAGCGGCTGAACTGGTCCATGGCCGCCTGGAACTGATTGTCCAGCGTCTTCCAGACCACCCACAGGATGATGCCGACGTTCTTGGCCTTGGCCGTGGGCCAGGATGGCCGGGCATGTCGATGGCCGGGTTGACCGAGAGCAGGTCGCCCAGCTTGTACCAGCCCTCGTCCAGGATGACGTATTCGATGCCGTTCGCGGCCGCGAAGTCGATGTAGTGCTTGTAGGTCTCGGTGTTGACGCCGGCCCGGAAGTCGACGCCGGAGATGTTCAGGTCGTTCCACCAGTCCCAGGCCACCTTGCCCGGCTTGACCCAGGAGAAATCGGCGCCCGCCGGTCCGGGCCAGCCGGTAGATCATGGGGCTCTCGATCAGGTCGCCGTCGCGGGCGGCGATCATCAGGACTCGCCAGGGGAAGCTTCGCGTCCCGGCCGTCTTGGCCAGGAAGGGCTCGCGGGCGGTGACGACGATGTTGCGGTCGTTTTTAGCCTCCTCCTTGGCCGGGTAGGCCGGGAAGACGCCGACGAGCTTCATCGGGAAGTCGGCCGAGCGGGCCAGGTACATCCCGGCGTAGCTCTCCAGGTCGGCCTCGGTCACGGCCACCTTGGGGCCGCCCTCGATCGCGACTAAGGCCGGCATGGAGGCGAACTTCTTGACGTCGATGGCGCTCAACGCCGTGGGCTTGAAGAGCGCGCTCCTGATGGGTCTGAAAGCCGTCCTCCTGGGGCCAGTAGACGGTGTGGTCGGCCGTGAAGGTGAACTCGGCCTGCTCGGCGACGACCTTGATCGGCGCCTTGAAAGCCGTTTCGAAGCGGTAGGCGACGCCGTCTTCATAGGCCCGGACGATGAAGGCGTAGTCGCCCTGGACATCCAGCCGCAGCTCGTTATAGCGGTTGCGGAACTCGGCCGCCTTCTGGCGGACGAAGGGCTTGATGATCGTGTCGTTCGGGCGGACCTTGGCACGCTTGACCTTAGCGTTCCGGCCCAGGACCACACCCTTGTCCAGAGTCATGGACACGGCCGAGGGGGCGACGAGCGGACGGCCTTTGTAGAGAACCGTATAGGTCAGGGCGTTGCCCGCCGTGACCCTGACCTCGATCGTCTTGTCGGGCGAGAAGAGCGCATAGATCTTGGCCGCCGGTACGGCGGCGAGGTCGAGGACCAGGACGGCCGCCATGGCGGCAGCCAAGGCCAGGGCGGTGCGGACGGCGGGCTTCTTCATGTCGGGCCTCCCGAGGTCATTCGTCCGGATTGTCTTTCAATCGGGCCCGGTTTTCAACACCCAAATTGCGTTTTTTTCCGGCCCATGCTATAAGCGGGCGATGTTGCCGACCACCCGAACGCTGCTCGTCATCAACCCGGAAGCCGGCCACGGCCGGGCCTTCAGGATCTTCGAGCGCCTGGAGCCCCGGCTCCGCCAGCTCTTCCCCAGCCTGACCATCCGCCTCTCCGAGTACGCCGGCCACGCGGTGGAAATCGGCCGCTGGGCGGCGGGCGAGGCCTTCGACCTGCTCCTCTGCCTGGGCGGCGACGGCACGCCGTTTGAAGTCCTCAACGGCCTCTACGCCGACGGGCCGACCGGCCCGACGGCCCGATCTGGGCCTCATCCCGGCCGGCACCGGCAACTCCTTCCTGCGCGACTTCGGCGTCGAGTCGCCCGAAGCCGCCATCGACCGCATCATCGAGCGGCCGGCGCCGGCCCATCGACCTGGTCGAATTCAGCTTCCACCGGGACGGCCGGGTCGAGCGCAAGCTCAGCCTCAACATCATCGGGGCCGGGCTGATCGCCGACATCCTCAAGCTGACCAACGAAAAGCTCAAGCCGCTGGGGACGCTGGGCTACAGCCTGGCCGTCCTGCTGCGCCTGGTCAAGGGCATGGACAACCGGATCACGATCACGGCCGACGGGGAGACGCTCGACATCCGCAACAGCGCCCTGGTCGTCTCCAACTCCAAGTACACCGGCGGCAAGATGAAGATCGCTCCGGACGCCGATACGGGCGACGGCAAGGCCGACCTGATCATCTTCCGCGAGGTCAACCGGCGCGAGATCCTGGCCATCTTCAAGCGGGTCTTCAAGGGCACGCACAAGGCCCACCCCAAGGTCGTCACCCGCCAGGCCGCCGAGATCGCGGTCGAAAGCGACCCGCCGCTCCTGCTGATGGCGGACGGCGAGCTGCTGGGGACCACCCCCCTGCGGCTCAAGGTCCTGCCCGGCGAGCTGAGCCTCCTGGCATGAACGCCGCCTGGGAGCGCCTGCGCTCGATCCTGCTCTGGACCGTGGCCGGCCCCGTCTTCGTGGTCTGCGTTTCGCTGGTCCTGCTGACGGCCATGGTTTACCGCGGGCCGGCCCTGGAAACCCTGCTCAAAGACGTCGAGCCGGATGATCCTGACGGCGGCCGGCATCCGGCTGCGGGTGCGGGGCCGGGAGAACGCCGATCCCGGACGGCGGTACATCGTGGTCATGAACCACGTCAACTTCTTCGACCCGTTCGTCTTCTACGCCGCGTTCCCGGGCAAGGCCCGCGGGCTGGAGGAGGAGCGCCACTTCAGCTGGCCGCTCTACGGGGCCATGCTGCGGCGGATCGGGATGATCCCGGTGGACCGCGGCAACAGCATCAAGGCCCGGGCCAGCCTGGACCGGGCGGCCCGCCTGATCCAGGCCAAGCCGGACTTCTCCGTGCTCGTCCTGCCCGAGGGGACGCGCACCCGGGACGGCAAGCTCCGCGTCTTCAAGAACGGCGCCTTCCGGCTGGCGGCCGCGGCCGGGCTGGACATCCTGCCCATGGTCCAGCTGGGCGCTTATCGCATCAACCAGAGGGGCAGCCGCTTCATCCGCCCCGGGCGGGTGGACGTCATCATCGGCCCGCCGATCCCCTGCGCGGGCGCGACACCGGAAAACCACGCCGAGCTCCTCGAACGGACCCGGGCCTGGTTTCTGACGTACGTCGACTAGGAGCTTTGTCTCAGTCCTTGGGACCCAGCAGCCTCACTTCCCGCAGGCACATGGCGTAGCGGCTGTCGGGCGGGTTGCCCGCAAACTTGGTCCCCAGCCAGCCGTTGGTGAAGTTGGCCGAATAGCAGAGCCACATCGTCCGGCCGTCGGGAGAGATGAACTTGGACGGGATGTTGACGAAGTAGGCCTGTTCGCCGAAGTCCTTCAGGTAAGTCACCAGCCGCCAGGGGCCGGTGATCGCGTCGGACTCGAGGATGTAGGTCGCGAACTTCCAGACCGTGATGCCGCCGTCGGTGACGCACATCAGGTATTTGCGGAGAGGGGCGTTGTAGGTGATGGTGACGCAGCCCATGGCGTTGTCCCACTCGGCCAGCGGTCGGATGCGCTCGAAGTCGCGCGTCCAGACCGGGCGGGCGGCCTCGTCGTGGCCGCCGAAGTACTCGTAGCGGGAGGCGTCGTTGATCGTGGCCGGCGAGGGAATGACCCGGCAGAGGTAGACCTGATCGCCGGTGATCCAGCTCAGGTTGGCCACCCGGTCCTCCATGTCGCTCTCGACGGCGCCGTGCCCGACCAGATAGGCCTTGGCGTCGGGCGAATGCTCCATGTTGCGGCCGAAGTCGACGAAGTGAGGGGCCCCGATCTTGAGCGGGCCGCCTTTCTTGGCCGGCTCGGGAAAGAGCGTCCGCCCGGGCTCGCAGGAGCCGGGCGGGTCGAGCCAGGTCATGCCGAAGTCCTCCGAGACGTAGAACCCGGCGACCGGCCCCAGAACCGGCCAGTTCAGGCCGTAGGCGCGCGTTCAGCAGCGCGTAGGTGCCGTAGTACCAGATGCCGTTGTGGACCAGGCTGCCGGCCGGGTAGCGGCCCTCGTAGGGCGCGGGCGAGCCGGCCCTGACGCCGAGCGGGCGGATCTTGAGCCGCAGTGGATCGTCGCCCTCGATCACGGCCTGGCCGGTCGCGGCGTCCTTGCCGGCCGAGGAAACACGGATCTCGTCCACCCGGCCGTCGGTGAAGGGCGAGTACATCTTGCCGTCGGCGGCCCAGGACGGATACCAGGTATCGGCGTCGGTGTACTCGGCGTGCCGGCCGGTGAATTCCAGTCCGCTCAGCTCCGAAGAGGCCGGAAACGGACAGTCGGCGGGCGGCGCGGAAGGCCAGACGAAGGCCTCGCCCCGGGCCGCGCCCTTGGAGCGGCAAGCGGCCGAAAGGGACAGCAACGCCGTCGCGGCGAGAAAGACGGCCGCGGCCCGGGCCGACGGCCGAGGCTTGGCCAAAGAAAACGACCGACGAGATGGTTTGCTCATGGTCTCCCCCGGTTCCGGGCTCTTCTTCCGCCTTCTTTCTACCACAAGCCCGAAAATCCGGTCAAACCCGCGGAACATCCCGGCCGGGAGAGTCGGCGAATCCTCTCCCGGCTTCGCCCGGTTTAGCCGGAGACGGTATTCAACGGCCCTCTTTCGGTCGCCGGTCCTCGATGACTTTGGCGGAAACCCAATAGAGATCACCCTTGGACATGTAGAAGAGAAAGCGGCCGTCCGGGGACAGGGCGGGGCAAATGTCGTTCCAGCGGGTGTTGACCGAATCGCCCAAGGGGAAGGCTTCGCCCCATGAGCCGTCCTTCTGCCTGAAACAGACGAATAGATCCGCGTTCTCCGGGTCGTCCGCCCGCTTCGAATCGAAGACCATGAAGCTTTCATCCGGCGCGACGCAAGGATGGGCGCCGCTTTGAGGGAGGTTGATGCCGCCGCCGAGAAACGGCCCCTCGACCCAGCCGCCGGGCACGGGCCGGAAGACCCGGATGCCCTTCGGCTCCCCGGCGACTTGTGTCAGGTACAGGTTTCCGCTCGCGGCCACCGTGGAGAACATGCCCGGGGCGCACCAGTGGGGGGCACCGAAGGTCCGGCCGTTCTTGTCCCTGACCCAGATATTGACGATCTTCTCCCGCTGCTCCGCCTCGCTCAAGCGCTCCCAGCCCCCAACCAGGGCCGGGGGGGGCGCGTATCGGGTGTAGAAGAACCGCCGCCCGTCGGCCGAGATGAACGGCTCGAAGCCGGGATGTTCCCGGAAGGCATCGATCTCCGCCGGCCGGGTCCAGCCCGCCGCCTCCCAGTAACAGCCGAGCATCACGCCGCCCGACGCGCCCTGCCGGACGAAATAGAACTCCCGGCCGTCGGGAGACCAGGCGCAGCCGATCTCGAGGGCGTCGGGAGTGGAGACGATGCCAGGGGCGAACGTTTCGGGCTTCAATCCGGGCGGTGTCTGGCCAAGATACGGGCCCTGCAAGGCGATTGTTTGTCTTGCGGGGGCTGACGAAGGCGCCGTCGCGTTCATGAGAATCATCAGGCCCAGGATCCACACGTTTTTCATAGGGTTCTCCCGAGAGCTTCTAGAGATTCGATCCGGACCGCCGAGCCAAGGAAGCCGCGATCTCTTCGTTTCTTCGGCCTAAATCCTCGATCACCTCGGCTGAAACCCAGTAGATATCAGGATTTTCACGACGGGCGCTGGTAAAGAACAGGAATTTTCCATCGAGAGAGATGATGGGCCAGAGCTCATCTTTTTCGGTGTTGATTCGAGAGCCCAGATTGACACCGGTCGTCCATGATAAGTCGTCTTTCCTGAAGCTGATATAAAGGTCCCCTCCGCCGTGCCCGTCCGGTCTGTCGAAAGCCGAAAACACGATGTAGCTTTCGTCCGCCGCAATGCACGGCCCCCCCCCCTTGAAGCCCAAATCGATCTTCTCCGGCGGCGCGTATTGTCCGGCGACGAATTTCGAGCGGAATATCCCGCCGCCGTCCTTCTCGGAGACGAAATAGAAGTTCCCATTCGACGCCACGGAGATATCCCAATACCGGCTAATCTCGTTGATAACCCTCGGCATCAAGCGAGGCGGGCTCCATCCGTCATCCGTCTTTTCCGAGACCATGATCAAATGCTTGCTTTTTTCATAGCTGTCGGCTTTTTGCCAGCCCGTGAAAAACACCTTTTTGCCGTCGCTAGAGACGCAGGGATTGCCCTCGTTCGTCCCCAACGAAAAGGATGCGATTTGCGGTGGCATCCAAACATCGTGAACGCGCCTCATCGTCATGATCTTCTTCCTGAACGGATCATTGAAGCAGGTGGCCCAAAAGACCTCATCGCCGTCCGGCGAGAAGACAACCGTTCCGTGCTCGACACGATCCGTCGATACGATCCCGGGGGCGAACATCTCGGGCATCGTCCCCGGCGGGGTTTGGCCCAGAAACGGCCCTTTCAAGATAGGGAATCCTTTCGGCTCAGCTTGGCCGAAGACCAGAGTGCCGGGCAAAAGGATGGCCGCCAAGGCAAAAATCACTTTTTTCATGTTTTCTCCATAATTACGCCCCCCCTCCTCCGCTCATCCAACCTGCGATGTTGCATGATCATGGTCCTTTTCCTTTATTTTATCTCGACCGCGGGTTCCAGGGTCACCCACAGGTATTGAATCCGCTTCTCCCTCCATAGCTTCACCGGCACCCGCTCTCCGGGCGTAAGATCCAGAAGCAGTCTCGGCAGGTCTTCGGGCTCACGGAGGGATTCGTTGGCCAGTTCCAGGAGGACATCGCCCGGCCTGATACCGGCCTTTTCGGCCGCCGAACCCTCTCCCACCCGGGCCACCCTGGGCGCATGGACGTTGGCCTGGCCTTCGAAGAAAAGCGACCTCAAATCGTCGGCCTCGACATCCCCGGCGCCGAGCCTTTGCACGGCCAAGCCCAAACGGACGCGCGGGGGGGGGGGCCGGTCCGGAGATACCCTGCGGCCGATGACGGTGACGGTCTGGAAGTCGAGGAGGATTTTATCCACCCGCCCCCCGGCGTCGCGGTAGAAGCGGATGCGCCAAGGCTCAAGGCTGTCGTAGAAGGCATCCTGGGCGATGGGGTAGATCTCATCCTGGGCGTAGTCTTCCAGCATCAGCTTGTCGCCCCGGCCAAAGACCCTGACCCGGAAGCCGTCGCTCATCTCGTACTCGCCGGCATATTCGCCGTAGCGAGACGGCGATATCGGGCGCTCCGGCGGACGGCGGAAAAGGAGCTCGATCGGCCGCCGGCCCTTGTGGTCCCGGGCATTCGGGTCGGCGCCCAGCTCGATCAGGACATCCCTCGCCTGCTCCTGACCGCTGCGGTAGGCCAGATGCAGCGGCGTCCAGCCCTCGGCCGTCGCCGCCTGAAGGTCGGCGCCGTGAGCGACCAAGGCCCGGATCGTCCGGCAACGTCCTCGCTGCACGGTCAAGGCCAGGGGGGTGTTGCCCCAGATGTTCTTGACGTTCGGATCACGCCCCGGCGGCGACCAGCCGCTCGATCATCGCGGGGGCATCATGATTGGCCGCGCAGTGGAGCATCGTGCCCCCATCGTCCCCCAGAATGCGGACATCGGCGCCCTGATCGAGCAGGAAATCGGCGGCCGCCCATTGGGCCCGGATCAGGGCCCAATGAAGAGGCGTATAGCCGAGATGGTCCCTGGCATTCAACTGGCTTCGATCCTTGGCCAGAATGGCCCGCAGGACCTCCGGCTTCCCCATCTTAGCCGCTTCATGGATCTCGGCTGCGGCCAAGGCGTGGCCGAGAAGGAGCACTCCGAAGCCGACTTTCTTGAGATCACTCCAGAACATGACAGGCTCCTCGGCGACGACGTTCGCGGGCCGAATCGCCGCCCGCGCCGCAGCCGGGCTCTGCAGCGGGCCGCGGTAATCCGTTTCGACCTCGTACAACAGAATACGGAAGGGAGCGCCGGAAAGCCCTCCTTTCTATCCCAACGGCAACGGGGCTTTCCCAATGGAGCTCGGCAGGTCGGGCCTGGGCCGACGGCCCGCGCGCGGGCACGGCCGGAGTCACTGGAGCCAGCGCTTCAAGGAGGCGTAGCGGTGGCGACTGACGGGCAGGAGAGTCCCGTCCTTGAGGCCCAACTGGTAGCGGGCCATCCCCAAATGTTGGTAGTGCCGGGCAAAACGGGTGTTGACCAGGAACGACCGGTGAATTCGCAGGAAGGGCGGGGGCAGGATGCGCTCGAGCTGATTGAGGTGTTTTTCCAGGAGGATCTTACGGCCATCGGTCGTGACGGCCTCGACAAAAACGCGGGCGGCCCGGAAATAGACGATCTCGTCGACCGGCAGAAGGCGGTTTTTCTGTCCCAGCCGGTAGACCAGGTTCTTCAGAGGAGAGGGCCTGTCCTGGCGGGACAGGAAGCGGTCGAAGGCCTTCCGCAGCCGCTCCTTGTTGAAAGGCTTGGGGACGAAGTCGACGACGCCGTACTCGAAAGCCTGCACAGCCCTCTCCCCATGGGCGGAGATGACGATGCATAGGAAGGGCATGGCGGAAAACTCCGCCAGGATCCCGAAGCCGTCTTCGCCGCTGAGGTTGAGGTCGAGAAGACAGAGATCGATCCTGTTCCTGGCCAGAAATTTCCGGGCCTCCTCGATGGTATGGACGCAAGAAACGTCCGGAGCCGAACTCTCGAGAAGGAGCCGGCAGGAGCGCTCGATATACCGGGCGATCGGCGGCTCGTCCTCGATGATGAGAATCCTCACGTTGCCTCCAGGACGATGGTGACGGCCCAGACGGAGCCGTCCAGCCCGTAGTCGAGGCGCCACTTGCCCGGGTAGGCCTCTTCGAGGCGGACCTTGACGTAGCGAAGCCCCAGTCCCTCCTCGATCCGTTCCCGGCCCGTCTTCATCAAGTCGGGGATCTTCGATCCGCCGTTCTCGAGCCGATAGACGATCCACCTCGGCTCCCGCCGACAGGTGAAAAGGAAGGAACCGTCTTCCGCCGGTTTAAAGGCATGGGTCAGCCCGTTCTCGACCAGGGTATGAAGAATCATAGGGGGGATGGTGAAGCCCCGGCAGCTGCCGATGACGCGGAGCTCGTAGCGCGCCTCGCGGCGATAGCCCATCAATTCCAGGTGGCGGCGGCAAAGCGACAGCTCCTCCTCCAGGGCGATCTCCGGCTTCGAGGATATCCCGTTGATCATCCGGAATTCCTCGGCCAAGGCCTCGACCATCTTCTCCGCCGTCGCGCTGTCCTGGCCCAGCCAGGACTTGATCGAGAGCAGGGTGTTCATGAGGAAGTGGGGTTGGATGGACTTCTTGATCAGCTCCGCCTCGAGCCGCTGCGAACGGTAGCGCAAGGACTCCAAGGTCCGGAACTGCTCCCGGATCTTCGCGGTCATGGAGCCCATCAGCCCGACGATGAAAACGGAGCTGGGCAGCAAGGAGACGAACGGCGCCTTAACGAAGGCGAGCCAAGGGAGGATCGGAGCCAGAACCACGGCCACCCAATTGAGCAGGAAGAAGGAGTAGCCGATCAGAGCCGGCGACACGCCCGTCCCCCGCCGCCTGAATTGCCGGATGACCAGCCCGCCCATGGCCAGGGCGATCAGCAGATCGATTTGCCAGAGGTCGAGCTCGAACCAATGGAACAGCAAAACCCGGATCAGGACGTACGCCCCCAACCCCCAGGACGCCGGCTTCTTGAAGGGCAGGTCCAAGTGCCAGAAGAGGAAGAGGTAAAGGGGCAGCTGGGAAACCAGGTTGCCGGAGCCGACCAGGGGAGCCAGCCGATAGAACAGCGAAACCCCGACGGCTTCGGAGCGCAGGACCACCTCCCAGACGCTGTAGAGCAGCTGGATCAGGGTGAACAAGCTGAAAAACAGCGCCGGAAAGTAGCGCCACCCTCCGAGAAAGAGGAGCAGCGAGAAAAGCGTCGCCGCCAGAAAAAGCCCCGCGAACAGGAGATACTCCTCCTTCATGCGGTTCGTCGCGTCCGCCAGCGTGGACCTGTAGCCGAAGGAAACAAGGAAACGATGGCGCCGTCCCCCGATACGGTGATTGGAAACGCGGAGGGCAAGGCGATGAGGGCCGGGACCGGTCAGGCCGGGATTCAAGGGCAGGGTCAGACGGATGCGCCCGGGCTCCTCGCTCCGGCGGTCTTGCCCCACCCGGCCGTTTTGGCCGACCGGCAGACCGTCCCAAAATACGTCGAAGGCCGAAGGGAGCCGATTGAACAGGAGCGCCAGGGTGTCGGCTGGGTCTTGCTTCCCCGCCAGGGTGATGACGGTCTGAAGCCAGAAGTTCCCCTCGGGTCCCGGGCCGCCGCCGGAGCCGAGGATGCGCCGGGGGGAAACGCGACTCCAGGCCGAATCGGGACCCGGATTCGAGGCCCACTCCGGTTGATCGCCGTCTCTGGCCAGCCAGGGAGCGAGAGAAATGAAGTCCTTTTCCTCCAGGTTGAAGGCTTGTGAGGTCATCTCCCCCGCCGAGAGAAGCGGCAGAACACAAAGCAAGCCCAGGAGCGGATTCATCCCGCATTTTGATATACCAGAAAGGCGCCGATTGCAAACCGGCCCGGCGAAGCCGCATCCGGGAGATGCGCCGACGGCCGTCCGCAAAGACCGGGAAAAGATCGGGCCTGCTAAGGACGGACGGAGGGATCAGAAGTCGAACGTATAGTTCAGCTTGAGAAGAAGGGCCCGGCCCGCGGACACGGGCGGAACGGGGACCCGGGCCAAGCGGTCCGTGTTCAGGCCCTCGTTGTAAACGAGGTAGATGTCGGTCCCTTCGCGGGGATTATAGCGGAAGCGGAGGTTGGCCGTCACCGAATCATCGTCGCCATTGTACTGGACGAGACCGAGGATCGAGACCGCGGTACTCATGGTGGCCAGCACGCGGAGCTGGCCGACCGGGGCCAGGAAGGATTGCCCGCGGCCGGGGAACGAGACGCGGTTGTACTGCAGGAGACCGCCCACCTCCAAATCGGAGACGAGGTTGCACAGCGGCATGATCCCGACCGAAGCTCGCCAGCCGTCATAGAACGACCCCGCCTCGACGGTCAGCATGCCGCTCAGGAGCCTCCCCTGCGGCGATTGGAAGATGCCCTTGAGGCCGGCAAAGGCATAGCGGCCGGCCGGGATCTCGGCCGCGTTCGAAAGCTCGAACGCCTCGGGGACGTCCTCGAAGTAGGCCATCGGCCCAAACGTCCCGCCCCAGCCCGACTTGGTCGCGAAGCGCCAGCTCGGCCCGATCTCGACCGACTCCCAAAGAGCCCGGTCATTCTCCCAGACCGCCGCGCCCTCCAGGCTCAAGCCGTGGCTGTAAAGGGCGGATCCCGCCCCGGGGAACCAGCCGTAGAGAAGGGCCCCGGAGAGCCGGCTGATATTCGGCCTCAACACAAAGCCCATCCCCGGGTCGAAATCCCGCCCCTCCCGCAAGGCCCCGGCTCGGAAGGCGAAGCCCTTCTGCGTCCGCCGCTCGTACATCAGCCCCAGCCGGGTCGGGTCGAAGGACAGCGGCCGGTTGGCGGCCCCGTCCTTGAAGGTCTGGGCCCAGTCAAACGTCAGATAGTCCTCACCCCGGAGCCGGATGATCCCGTCTAGGCCGTAGGCAACGTTGGACGAGCCGTCGCTCCCCAGACGGCTGGTCAGCATTCCGCCCAGGTAGGAGTTGGCGTTGAAGACCCGGCGGCGCAAGCGCAGAACGCCGAAGTTCTCCGAGGGCAGGTCCTCGGAAGGGGCTGTCTGCATGTCCAGGATGCCGACGTCCCAGCTCCCGATCCGCCCCACCAGGCGGCCGCCGCCGTAGATGGGCACAGCCCGTCCGTCGTTCAAGCCGATGCGGCGGCTGTAGAAGAGCGAGTCGGTGCTTCCCATCCGGAAGTCGAAGACGCTGGCCCGCTCCTGGAAGAAGAGGCGCTTCTCGGGGAAGAAGAGCGAATAGCGGGTCAAATTGACCTGGGCGTCGTCGGCCTCGACCTGGGCGAAGTCGGTGTTGAGCGTGGCGTCCAGAGTCAGGTTATTGGTCAGGCCATACTTGACATCCAGCCCGATCTCGAACCGGGGCGACCTCGACCCGATGTACGCGGTCTCCACGTCGTCGAGCTCGACGGCACGCACGGCGCCGCCCAGAATATAGGGGGCGATGTAGAGCGGATGCCGGGAGTGAAGGCCCGGGAGCTCGACCTCCTGGGCCTGAGAGGGCTTCCAAAGGCTCATCTCGCCCCAGTTGGGAGGGATGGCCGGAAAGATGTCGGTCTCGTTCCTGGCCGCCTGCCAGCGGAAGAATATGGCCCCCATGACCGTCCGGCCGTCCACTTCCTGGAAGCGGAGGCTCGAGACGGGGATTCTCATCTCGACGAGCCAGCCCTCCGCGTTCCGCCCGACGGCCACGTCCCAGAACGCGTTCCAGCTCATGTTCATCGGAAAGTCGGTGGGAGAGGACATCTGGGCGTCGCGATAGACGGTGGCGTCAAAGCGCAGGCCGGACGGCGTGGTCAGGAAGACCAGACCGCTCTCCTTGTCGCAGAACGTGTCGAGCAAAACGCCGAACGCGTCCGCGCTGCCGTTCAGGGCATCGCGCTTGCGGGTCGGGGCCTGGATGCGGCTCGGGTCCACGCTGTGGAGACGGGCAGCCACGTAGACGGCGGCATCGTCGAAGGCGATCAGAGCCTCCGAACGCTCGCTGGCCGGGGCACCGAACTCGGGAGACTGTTGGATGAGGGGGAAAAGCCTGGCCGAGGCCCATGCGGCCTCATCAAGCCGGCCGTCGAGGACGATCGGGCCCACAAGACGCGGGATTTCGAGCCGTTCGGTCCGGGCCAGGCGGAGGACGTCCTGGCCGTTCATGGGGATGGTCTGGGCGGAAAGCGGCGCCGCAGCGGCCGCAGCCGCCAGGCCGAGAAGCAGGCGCCATCGTCGTCGAGATCGCACGGGAACCACTCCGTCGTGTTTCGGCCCGTCCCGCCCCCATCTCCGGCGCTTGGCGCCTGTCCCGGAACCCGAGCCTGCCGCCCAGGATACCCGCGAACCCCCCGGGAATCAACCACCCGCAACACCTCTCCCCCCCGAGAGGAGAACGCCGGGCGCGATAAACCCCTTCAGCTCCCGCGGGCATTATGGGGCTAATACCGAGCGGCGCTTCTGAGCCCGAGGACAAAACCGGGATTGGTGCCGCGAACGTATCACCCCCCGATTCGCCGCGGAGGGGGATGGACGCCGGACGGTCCGGAAGGGTAGACTTCCCCTCGAGGGCAGGTAGCCCCCTCAACAACTTCGACAGGAGGCAGGATCATGCCCAAAGCAAAAGCCAAGGCCGCGGCCGCACCGGCCAAGGACATTCAAATCGTCGTCGCCGGCGCGGGAGGCTTCATCGGCGGCAGCCTGACCGCCTACTTCAAGGCCAAGGGCTTCACCCGCATCCGGGCCGTGGATAAAAAGCCTCTCGCGGACTGGTACCAGCGCGTGCCCGGAGTCGAGTGCCTCTGCCTCGACCTGAGCCAGGAAGCCAACTGCAAGCGGGCCGTCGAAGGCGCGACCGAGGTCTACCAATTGGCCGCGGACATGGGCGGCATGGGCTTCATCGAGCGCTTCCGGGTCGAATGCCTCCGCTCCATCCTGATCAACACCCACATGATCGAGGCGGCCTGGAAGGCGGGCTGCGGGCGCTACTTCTACTCCTCTTCGGCCTGCGTCTACAACACCGACCTGCAGAAGGACCCGAACGTGCGAGCCCTCAAGGAGTCCGACGCCTACCCGGCCATGGCCGAGCGCGGCTACGGCTGGGAGAAGCTGATCTCCGAGATGTTCTGCCAGGAGTACTGGGCCGAGCGGGGCATGAAGACGTTCATCGCCCGCTTCCACAACGTCTACGGGCCCTGGGGCACCTGGACGGGAGGCCGCGAGAAAGCGCCCGCCGCCATCAGCCGCAAGGTCATCGAGGCGGTCGACAACAAGAGCGGCCGCATCCGCATCTGGGGCGACGGCACCCAGACCCGCAGCTACATGTACATCGACGACTGCGTCAAGGGCATCGACCGCATCGCCCACACCGACGCCCTGATCGCCACCCCGATCAACCTGGGCACGAGCGAGCTCATCTCGGTCAACGACCTGGTGACCCTGGTCGAAGGCATCGCCGGCGTCAAGCTGCGCCGGACGTACGAGCTGGACGCGCCGCGCGGTGTGGCCGGCCGCAACTCCGACAACACCTTCATCCAGAAGATGCTGGGCTGGGAGCCCGATACCCCGCTGCGCGTCGGGATGAAGAAGACCTACGACTGGATCAAGAGCCAGTACGAGCTACGCAAGGCCGGCCACAAGACCGTGGATTGAGCCGCGCTCGGGACTGCCTCGGGCCCGATTGAACGGCTCCCCGGAGAGGGCGTATAATCCCGCTCCGTGAGGCCCGCCCCGAGATGAAAACCGTTGCCGTCGTCGGAAGCTTCGACGATCTCCGCGTCCAAGGAGTCCGCTTCCTGGAGGAAGCGGCCAAGCTGGGCGAGCTCCACGCCTGGATCTGGCCCGATGCCGCCGTCAAGCGCCTCTCGGGCCGGCCGGCCAAGTTTCCGGCCGGCGAGCGCCTCTACATGGTCCAGTCCCTGGCCTTCGTCAAGAGCGCCCGCCTCGCCCCTGGCCCCCCCTCCCCCGACGCCCTCCCCGGCCTGGACGTGATCAAGCCGTCGGTCTGGGCCGTGGCGGAGGCTGAAAGCAGCGAGGCCAAGCGCGACTTTTTGACCGGGGCCGGTATCGAGCTGCGGACCATCCCCGAAGCGGGCCTGGCCGCGATCCCGCCCGCGCCGCCGCTCAATCCCCGCCTGGCCCGCCACCGCAAGGTCATCGTCAGCGGCTGCTACGACTGGCTCCATTCGGGCCACATCCGGTTCTTCGAGGAGGCCTCCGGCCACGGCGACCTCTTCGTCGACGTCGGCAGCGACGCCAATATCCGCCTGCTCAAGGGCCAGGGCCATCCCCTGCTCGGCCAGGACATTCGCCTTTACATGGTCCAGGCCGTCAAGTTCGTCAAACAGGCCTTCATCGGCTCGGGCTACGGCTGGCTCGACGCCGCCCCCGAGATCGAACCTCATCCAGCCCGACATCTACCTCGTCAACGAGGACGGCGACCGGCCCGAGAAGCGCGAGTTCTGCGACTCGCACGGCCTGCAGTACGTCGTCCTCAAGCGGACGCCCAAGAGCCGGCCTGCCCAGCCGCGACAGCACCAGCCTGCGCGGCTTCTGACCCAGCCCATGTCCGACGCAACCCGCCCCGCCGCCGCCGCCGCTGAGCCGTTGCGCGCCTACGGCTGGAACGCCCGCTGCGAAGAGGCGGCCGCCGAATATCGTGAAAGGGGCCTGGATTTCGGGCGGGTGACAGTGGAAAACCGGGAGACCTACGTCCTGATTACCGCCGGGGGCGAGCGCGCCGCCGAGGTTTCGGGCCGCTTCCAGTTCGCGGCCGGCTCGCCCTCGGACTTCCCCAAGGTCGGCGACTGGGTGGCGATCACGGACTATCCGGCCGAGGCCAAGTCCGTCATCCACGAGGTCCTGCCGCGGGCCGCCCGGCTGTCGCGCCGGGCCGTGGGCCGGCGGACCGAGGAACAGGTCCTGGCCGCCAACATCGACGTCATCATCCTGGTCCAGGGCCTGGACTTCGACTTCAACCTCCGGCGTCTGGAGAGGCAGATGGTCATGATCCGCGAGAGCGGGGCGGCGCCGGTCGTGCTGCTCAACAAGGCCGACCTGCTCTCCGACGCCGGTGAGGCGGCCGCCCGGGCCCGAGAGGCCCTACCCGGTGTCGACGTCCTGGCTGTCTCTGCCTTGCTCGAATCGGGGCTGGACGACTTGCGCGCGCGTCTGCATCCGGCCGAGACGCACATCCTCATCGGCTCTTCGGGGGCCGGGAAGTCCACCCTGATCAACAAACTCCTCGGGCGGGACAGGCAAGCCGTTGCCCCGGTCCGGACGACCGATTCCCACGGCCGGCACACCACTTCGCGGCGTGAGCTGATCGTCCTCCCCGGCGGCGCTCTGCTCATCGACACGCCCGGGGTCAGGGAGTTCCAGCTCTGGGACACGGAGGACGGGGTGGACGAGGTCTTCGCCGACATCGCCGCCCTGGCCGACGAATGCCGCTTCGGAGACTGCACCCACCTGCGGGAGACGGGCTGCGCCGTCCTGGCCGCGGTCGAAGCCGGGACGCTTCCGGCCGGGCGCTACCAGAGCTGGCTCAAGCTGCGTAAGGAGCAGGCCTTCCTGGAGACGAAGCGGCGGGAGAAGCCGGGCGCGGACAAGCAGGCCTGGTCCAAGGCCATCCACAAGTCCATGAAGTCGCTTCGCAAGCTCGACCCCAAGACCCGCTTCCGGGACTGACCCCCCCCCTATTTCTTGGGCAGGAAGTTCTCGATGGCCCAGATTTCGAACTCGCTGAAATCGCCGGAGGTATAGACGAGCCGGCGGGTAGCCTGGTCGTAAGAGAAGAAAGAAATCCGGTTGCCCGAGATCTTTGTCTTCACCGGGGTACTTCCGTCGATAGGGACTTTCCATAGGAACAATTTGCCGCCGGCGTCGCGCTTAGCAACGAATACATTCAAGCTGTCGGATGACCAGCCCGTATGAGAAAAACCATCCATCTCGTTACTCTTGTCTACGACCTCGGTCCAGAGGGCCTTCGGCTCACCTCCCATGGCGGGGACAATGCACAGGGAACGCCGGTTCTCCTCATTCGTAAGGAACGCCAAATGCTTCTCGTCGGGGGACAAGGTCATCTGATTCGCCCGGGCCGGACCGGGCCAAATCGTAATGCGCGCTAAGCTCGCTGTGTCCATGCGTATGATCTCAGACGACCTCGAGGAGTTGTCGGAGTATCCAAACACAGAGCTCCCAGTTGAAGAAATCAAAGGGTAGTGCCCTTTCCCGCTTCGGAAAACCGTTTCAATCTTGTTGGATGCAATCGTCAGTTTTTTAAAAACACCCTCCGCAGTTGAATCGCGACCCATCATGTATAAGGCTTGGGAATCGAACGACCAGCGGAAATGGTAGAAGCCGGCAATCTTTAAGTCGGTCGAGAAAACCTCTTCTTTCCCCGTCTCAAAGTCATGAATCACGATGGTTCCTGCCTCTGCGAAGGAACCTATCGCATCCGTTCGGGAGGATAGAAAAGCGACTTTTTTCCCATCCGGCGAGAGCTCGCTGGCTGAATTTTGGCCCTCGAACGACTGGACGATCTTCTTCGGAGGGCTCAAGACTTCGCCGCTGTTTAGATCGACATCGGCCGCCACCACGTCCTGTCGGCTAAGCGTACTGGAATAGAAAAGAGCACCCTGCGATGTCATGCCATTGTTGTATATTTGTCCGATCCCCTTCCGAAGAAGAGAGGGCTCCTCTGAGCCTCCTTCAGGGCGAATCCTCAGACCATAGAGATCGTTCGTCCCTGAACGATTGCTCGTCAGAACGAGGAAGGCTCCCTCACCCGGCCAGCCAATCAGGATATCCTCCGCCGGATGCCGGACTAGGGGTATTTCGCGGGAGCCCGCCACATCGATAACAGAGATATCCCTGTTGAACCTTTCGTTTTCGTAGTTGTGGTCGAATGCAACGAAGCGCCCATCGGGAGAAAAATAGGCATGCTGGATTCCCATCGCCCCCTGGCCCCTGGGAGGAAACGTCCTCAGGATCTTTTCCGCACCATCGATCGTCGAAATCAGGCTTAAATTCAACTTGTTTTTATCAGATACGATAGCAAGTATCGATTGGCCGTCCCAGGACCAGTCAAAGGGGTCAACTTGTCTCCCTTTCTGATCGAAGAGAATCCGCACAGCACCCGACGCCAGATCGGCGATCCGAAGATCGAGGCCGCCCTCTTTGTTGTACCAGGAGTATGCGATCCGTTTGGAGTCTTTTGACCAGACCGAATCTCCGGCGAATTGAGCCGGCTTATTGTAAGTCGCCTCGAAGGTAAGTCTGCGGTCGGCTTTCGTCGCCAAGTCGCGCACATAGAGGTCCCCGGCACCGTCTTTAGAGTAGGACCAGAGCTTTCCATCCGGGGACACGGCGCCAACCGACTCCCCGCCGGGGCCCCAGACTTTGCGGATCCGTAGCTCGTCGGAGGCCTGGGCGGCCGGACGACCGGGAGAGGCCATTGCGGCCAGCCGCTCCTTGGCCAGCTTGACGGCCTCCGGCTGCTCGGGGAAGCGGTCGATCACGTCCTGGAAGGCCTTGCGGGCCGCCTGCGCCCCCTGCTTCTCGTAACAGATGCCGATAAAGTATTGGGCTAAGGCCGCCGTTTCGCGGGCCTGAGTCGGCGCCGAGACGAGGGCGGTCAGGATCTTCAGCGTCCCCTCGATATCCCCCTTCGTCTCCAGAAGATACTTGGCTTTCTCCAGCTGCGCCTTTCCGTCGTCCTGGCTCGAAACGCCCGCGAGAACTAAGGCCAGGAGAAGAGCCCCCGCCCAAACAGCTCGGTTTCTCATCATGATTGCCCCTCCCAGGTTTATTCCTGCGGGCCCAATCTAGCGCGATACCAGGCGGGAGGTGTCAAACGGCGGTCAAAGATCGTCAATAATTGTCACTGCCGCCGAACCGGTAGCCCCCGCCGTAGACCGACAGAATGTATTCGGGGCGCGCCGGATCGAGCTCGATCTTCTTGCGCAGCTTCAGGATGTGATTGTCGATCGTCCGGGTCGTCGGGAACCTCTCATAGCCCCAGATCTTGCCGAGCAGGGCCTCCCGGGAGACGACGTCCCCTCGATGGGCCACCAGATATTTCAGGATCTCCGCTTCCAGAGCGGTCAGATCCAGGTCGCGGCCGGCCCGCTTGACCCGAAGCCGGGCGAAGTCGACCTCCGCCTCCCCGAATCGCAGCACGTCCGGGACGGGAGTTTTCCTCCTCTGCGCCCGCCGCAGCTGGACCCGGATCCGCGCCAGAAGCTCCCGCATGCCGAACGGCTTGGTCATGTAGTCGTCGGCGCCGACTTCGAGGCCGATGACCTTGTCGACCTCGTCGCCCTTGGCCGTCAGCATGATGACAGGGGTGTCGAATCCCTTGCGCCTCCATTCGCGGCAGACCTCCAGGCCGTCCATGTCGGGCAGCATCAGGTCGAGTAGGATGAGGTCGGGCGGCTTGGCGACCGCCTTGGCCAACCCGGTCTTCCCTCCCGGCGCCGAGTCGACTTCGTAGCCCTCCGCCAGGAACCGGGCCCGCAGCCCGTCGACCAGCTTGGCCTCATCCTCGATGATCAGGATTCTCGTGTTCATTGCGCAACCCCCTCCGCGCCTTCTTGCCTCGGCAGCCAGACGGAGAAGACGCTTCCCCGGCCGACTTCGCTCTCCACCTCCACCCCGCCGCCGTGGGCCTCGGCCACGTACTTGACAAGGGTCAGACCCAGCCCGCTTCCACCGGCCTCCGATAATCCGCCCTCCGAAAGCCGGACAAAGCGATCGAAGATCCGCTTCAAGTCGCCGGCCGGAATCCCGCGGCCTTGATCGCCGACCCGCAAGACCGCCCGTCCCGGTCCGCGCTCCAGTTGGACCGTGATCTCCCGCCCGGGAGGCGAGAACTTGGCCGCGTTGCTGAGCAGGTTGACCAGGACGCCGGCCATGGCCTCGGCGTCGAACTTCGCGGGCAGGGAGCCGGGGATTTCGGCCCGGACCGAGAAGCCGCTCTTTTCCAGATGATACCTGTAGGATTCGAGAGTCTCGCGGATCGTCCGGGCCAGGTCGCCAAATCGGATATCGAAGGCCTTCCGCCCCGCCTCGATCCGCGAAAGATCGAGGACGTTCCCGAGCAGATGGGAGAGCCGTTCGCTCTCCTTGCCGATGATCAGGCAGGCTTCGTCCCGTTCGCTCTGGCTCATGCCCTTCATGTCCAGCATGTTCTCGGCATAGAGGCGGATCAGCGTCAGCGGCGTCTTCAGCTCGTGCGAGACGGTGTGGACGAACTCGTCCTTGAGCCGGACGGCCTCCGCTTCGCGGCGGATATCGCGAAGGATCAGGACCGCCCCCAAGGCCATGAGGCCGACCACGAGCCCGAGCAGGGCTCCGAAGAGGATCTTCTCGCGGCGCCCGGATCGTTCCCATTCGGCCAGGAGCGGCCGGCCCGAGACAGCCAGCTTCCAGGCCAGCGGCAGCTTCCGGAAAGGGAGAGGCAGCGCATCGGGCCCCGGCTCCAGGGACGCGCTGCTGAAAGGAGGCCGGCCGTTCTCATCCACAAGGCCGGCGATCTCGGCCGGCGCGGCACGGCCGTCCGCCCCGAGGGCGGAGAGGACCGCACCCCAGGCGGATTCCAGGTTGCGGCACACGCCTCCAAAATGGATTCGGCCGTCGATCAGCATCGGGCGGACAGAAACCATGTGGGCAACGCCCGACAAGGAGACGGCCAAGAGGACGGGGTTCTCGTCGGAACCACGGGAATCCGGCTCCGGCTTCATGGCCCGGACGACGGCCGGGACGGCGGATTTCCGGAAATCCTCAAGGAAGTCGAGCCAGCGCTTGGATTCTCGCGCCGCCTCCAGCCGGCTTTCAAGCTCGGTTCGTCCCGGCCCTGCCGCCCCTTTCTCAAGAACAGCCTTCGCGGCGGCCTCGACCTCGCCCAGGAAAAACTCGAAGGCGGCCGGATCCAGCGGCCATTCAAGGAGGCTCATCCGTTCGGCCAACCCGGCCAGGAGCTTCAGGCCGGATTCGTCCCGGCCGCTCCGGATTTCGAGCTCGACCGAGCGAAGGCGAGCAGTGAGGCCGAAGGGATGCCCGACGCCGTTACGGAACTCGGAATAGCGGTCGGCCAAGGCCCGCCACAAGGCGGCCGCCTCCTCGTCGCGCCCCGACCGGGCCAGGCAGCGGGCCCGTCCGTCCATAGCCCGAGCCCGCAAAGCCGGTGTGACGGCGGCCGTTTCCGCCTCGGCGTAGAGTCTCGAGGCGGAAGCCGCGTCCCCGCGGCCGAATTCGGCCGCTTCGGCGGCGGAGAAAAGCCGAGAGGAGGCAGTATCAGCGGCAGAGCTTCCGCCCGGAGGCCGGCTTGGTTCGCTGATCCGCACCGGATGGAGCATGCGAAAATCCCCGTCCAAGAGAAACGGGAACGCCTCCCGCGTTCGCATCGCGGCGGGATCGGCGCGTTCCCGCGGCAAGGCCTGGAACCGTTCTATGCGAAGCCCACCCCCGGCCTCTTCGATCAGGGCGTTCTCGACTCTCTCCAGCAGGGCTTCGCCCGCGGCATAGAGGCTGTTGCGGGCCAGCGTCCGGACGGCGTCGTGCCGCTTGGCGATCGCGAACCAGCCGAAGACGGCGACGACGAGCGACGGCAGGAGGATGGCGGCAAGGAAAAGGGTCGTGGCCTTGCGGCCGGCGCGGACCCCTTTTCCCGATCTGGCCATGAGTGGATGGGAATCGATTGTATCAGAACGGAGAGCGGAATTGTCAAAGCTCGGTCAAGGATTGTCACCGATTGTCCCGGCCCCCGTGGGGCGCCCCCTCAATCGGCGTGGAAGACTTCCTCCATGGACGCCCACCACGTCATCGGTTGAAGAGTGACGGCAATACCTGTAACCAATTGTCCGGATCCTGCGTATTCTCCCAAGATCATCATGAATCAGGAGATCGCCATGAACCCGACCTCGCCATCCTGGAATCACCAACGCCGGCGGCTGGGAGGTTTCGCCGCCTTCATCACAGCGGTACCGCTCTTTCTAGGATCCGCCGCAAACGGTCTATCCGACCGGACAGAGGCTTCGGGCTTCAAGACCATCCCCGTCGCGCAGAAGATCGGGGACTTCCCCGAAACGACCGACATGAGCACGCCCCTGGGCGGATTTCTATCTTACAACGACCTCATCCTCAAGGGCCGGGAGGGGCGCTTCGGCGCGGCCAGCAGTCATAGGATTCGAGCCGCCTTTGCGGCCCCGAACGCTCCCGACTCCGTCGTCAGCGACAAGAGACGCGAGGCGATCCTGAGCACCTTCATCAACGAGATCGTCGTGTATGAGGACGCCGTGGCCGCTGTAATCAACAAGGGCGCGCAGGACTTTTACCTCATCCGTTACTTGAGCCGGGAAGACGGCCGGTGGCTGAACGCAGGCGAAGACATGGCCTCCGGCGTGGAAGAAGCCCGTCGGGTTTTCGCCCAAAAAGCCGGCTTGTTCTACGACGTCACGAAGAGGATTCCGATCCTGGCCCGCGTGCCCGCCGACGCGGCGCCGTTCGCCCACTACCTCAGATCGAACGCGCGGGAGCCCAAGGCTTTCATCCTCGAGGCTCTGGCCGATCACCGGCTGGTCGTCTACGGCGAGATCCACCGGCGGCGGTGGTCGTGGGACTTCTGGCGGAGCGTCGTCAACGACCAAGCTTTCGCGGAGACGACAGGGACGATCTTCATGGAGATATCCGCCCACAAACAGAACGGCTTGGACGCTTTCCTAGCCAAGGAGAGCCTGGACTCGGAGCTTGTCCTGGACGCCTTCCGGGAGGTGCAGGCGGGCGGATGGCCGGACAAGGGGATGTTCGAATTCCTTTGCGAGATTTGGAGGGTCAACCGGAATCTGCCGGAAAGCCGACGGATCAAGGTCTTCGCGGTCGACATCCCCAGGCCTTTCGGCACGTTCCGGACCGCGGACGAGATGAGGCGATACTTCGAGTCCTCGCCGAACCGGAATGCATTCATGGCCGAGGCCGTCGAGAAGGACGTCCGCTCAGGCCGGGATTCCCGGCACGGCCTGTTTATCGTCGGCACCGGGCATGCCTACAAGTCGACGCCTCCCGGCTTCGCCTCGTCGGCAGCTGCCACCGAGATCCCATCGGCGGGCTCTCTTCTAGCCTCCCGTCTTCCCCGGGGCAGCGTCTATACGATCTTCAGCCACCAGGCGATCATCAGCAACAACGGCTCGATCGGGGGCCGTCTGCGAGGCGGCGCCTTCGACGAAGCCTTCGCCCTAGCCGGGAACGCGCCGACGGCCTTCGCCGTGGCCGGCAGCCCCTTCGGCCGGGAGCCTTTCGACGCCCTGCCCGAGATCAGCTATCGGACGGCCGCCGGGACTTACGCCGACAATTACGATGGATACGTTTTCCTTGGTCCCCTGGATGATGAGCCCGCGGATTATAAGCTCACGGAGATCTATTCCGCCGATTTTATTCACGAACTGAGCCGGCGGGCCTCCCTCGACGGCTCCACCCTCCAGAAGTGGTTCCGAATCGCCGAGGCCACGCCGGAAGCCGTCATCGCCAAAGTCCGAAGCGATACCGAGGGAAAGAGACGGTGGGCGGGACTACCGGCCCTGAAGGCTGCGGCGTCTAGGCGCTGACGGCACCGCTCACCGTGGAGGCGCTTGTACTCCCCGGCCCTGGCCTCGTCCAGTCCGTTCTCCCTTTGTCGACACCCTGCCTTTCCAAGCTGGAGAAATCCCCCTTTCTATTCGTGCCAAAGCCTGACGATATATTACCATGATATTCTAAATTGACAATTTAGAATTTCATGGTATGATAATGACCATGATCGATCGTTCCGACCTGAAAACCAAGCTGAAAAGCGCCCTCCGCAGGAGCCCGGCGGTTGCCTTGCTCGGTCCCCGTCAATGCGGAAAGACGACCCTGGCGCGCGAGTTTATCAAGACCGACTCTCCGAATTACTTCGATCTCGAGGACCCCGAAGCGCTGATCAGGCTCACTGAAGCCAAAACGGCGCTGTCGCCCTTGAAGGGGCTTGTCGTCATCGACGAGATCCAAAGGCGTCCCGACCTTTTTCCGGTTCTTCGTGTTTTGATCGACCGTCATCCGTCTCCGGCCCGGTTTCTAATACTGGGCAGCGCGTCTCCCGAACTCCTTCGACAATCATCGGAAACGTTGGCCGGCCGGCTGGAATTGATCGAAATCGGCGGATTCGACCTGAAGGAATCCGGCTTTTCTTCCTTCTCCCCTCTCTGGATTCGAGGCGGCCTGCCCCCGTCCTTTCTCGCTCCGAGCGACGAAGAGAGCTTCATCTGGCGGAAAAGCTACATCCGGCTGTTTCTGGAACGCGACCTAGCCCAGCAGGGAATTCGGATTCCGTCGGTCACTTTGCACCGGTTCTGGACCATGCTCGCCCATTCCCACGGCCAGGTTTGGAATGCCTCCCCCCTGGCCGCGTCGCTAGGTCTCAGCGAGCCGACGATCCGCCGCTATCTTGATCTCCTGACCGGCCTTTACATGGTCCGGCAGCTCGCGCCCTGGCACGCCAACATCAAAAAGCGGCAGGTCAAGTCGCCCAAAATCTATCTCCGCGATACGGGGATTCTCCATGGCTTGTTGGGACTGAGAAGCGAGGCCGATGTTTTTCGGCACCCTCGATCCGGAGCTTCCTGGGAAGGATTCGTCATCGAAGAAGTCCTTCGGATCCTCGATCCGGATGAGGCCTATTTCTGGGCCACCCATAATGAGGCCGAAATCGACCTGATTCTGTTGAAAAAAGACCGGATGTTCGGCCTCGAATGCAAGCGGGCGGATGCGCCCGGCTTGACTCCGTCGATCCGTTCGGCGCTCCGGGATCTTCCCTTGGACAGAATCACCGTCATCTATCCTGGGGATAAATCCTACCCTCTCGATGACAAAGTCGCTGTTGTTCCCGTCGGGAAAATCGCCGGGGGTTGGTCAGCCCTGTTCGGCTGACAGGCTTCCGCCGCTCAATCGACGTGGAAGACTTCCTCCATCGGACGCCCACCACTCGCCCGGAGCGCGGCTTTCGAGCGGCCTCTGCAGCGGCATGCAGACCGCCCACCATCTCTGGGTCGCCGGGTCGGCCGCCATGCGGGCCATGTCGGCTTCGTAGTCCGTGCCGTGGTACTCGAAGGTGCTGAAAAGATACAGCCGCCCGTCGTCCATGCGGCGCAGGTAGATCGTGTAGTCCCGGATGTGGCAGTCGCGGATCATGGCCAGGACCTCCGGCCAGACCGCGGCGTGGAGGGCCTTGTACTCCTCGGCCTTGTCTTCGTCCAAACCGATCACGGCTCCGTAGCGCTTCATGTCCGTTCTCCCCTCACCGGGCGGCCAGGCCGCCGAGGTAATTTCCGTAGGTCAGGAGCAGGACCGCCCCGACCAGGACCACAAGGGCGGCCCGGAGGGCGACGAGCGTCAGCCGGCGGCAGCGCTTCCACTCGCGGAAGACCACCCCGACCAGGTTGCTGAAGAGGACCAGCATGATCATGTGGATGGCCCAGGAGGTGAACTTGTAGGTGCCCATCCGGACGTGGCCCAGGTTGTAGAAGAAGAACTGGCCGTACCAGAAGAGGCCGGTGATCGCGGCCAGGAGATAGTTCATCGACAGACGCGGCCGCCCGGCGTTCGGCCGATGCGGCCGGCGCGGGGCGCCGGAACTCGCCCCAGGTCCGGTTGCGGGCGTGGAGCCACAGGCAATAGACCGCCGTGGTCAGGAAGGCCCCCGTGTTGGCGAAGATGTAGACGACGTTGCCGCGGAAGACCCCGGCCCCGAAGCGCGTGGCGACGTCGGCGATCGGCTCCCCCGCTTCCAGGGCGAAGCCGTAGACGGCCGAGAGCACTCCCGCCAGGAGAGACAGCAGCAAGCCCTTGGCCAGCGAGAACTCACCCGACCTCTGCTGGGCGGCCAGGTCGGTCTCCTTGAGGCGGCCGGCCAGGCCGGTCAGAAAGATGCCCAGGGCGCCGACGGAGATGCCGGTCACGATCCAGGCCGAGCCGGGCTGGCGAAGCGTCGCGCCGAGCGTGCCCTTGATGATCGGCGGGATGAGCGTGCCGAGGACGCTCGACAGGCCGACCGCGATGGCGTAGGTCAGGGAGTAGCCGATGTAGCGGATGGAGATGCCGAAGGCCGTCCCGCCGATGCCGTAGGCGGCGCCCAGCAGGAAGGACTGCAGCATCGGGCCGCGCGGGCGCCTCGCGCAGGACGGCCACAAGGTCGGGGATGGTCAGGAGGGCCCCGAGGACCGGCAGCAGGAACCAGCAGAAGGCCGCCTGGACGAGCCAGTAGGTCTGCCAGGACCAGGCCCGGACGCGCTTCTGCGGCGCGTAGCAGGTGGCGGCGAAGAAGGCCCCGACGGCGTGCATCAGGACTCCGAGCGGCAGGCTGGCGGCGACGGGGTTCATGGGATCACACGCTTTCCTCGAAGGGCCCGAGCCGCAGCGGGTAGCGGCCGTATTCGCGGACCAGCCGGACGACCAGGTCGTAGGTCGCGGCCGGAGACGCCGCTCGTCACGGAGTGGTCGGACTGGAAGATGTAGCCCCCGCCGCGCGCGGCGTTGAGCTTGCGCAGGACCTCGCGCTTGACCGCCTCGGGGTCGCCGGACTCCAGGACGCGGATGTCGCCGTTGCCGCAGAAGGCCAGCTTGTGGCCGTAGCGGCGGCGCAGGTCGACGACGTCGAGCCCGGCCTTGGCCTCCAGCGGGTTGTAGGCGTCCACCCCGATTTCGATGAAGTCGGGCAACAGCGCGGCCACGTTGCCGCAGCCGTGGTAGATGACGGGCAGGCCGGCGGCGTGGGCCGACTCGGTCATCCGGGCCACCCAGGGCTTGAACCAGCTGCCGCCAGTAGGCCGGGGCCATGAACGTGCTTTTCTTGTAGGCCACGTCGCCCCAGATGACGAACCCGTCGAGCAGGCCCGCGGCGGCCTCGATCTGGGCCCGGGTCATCTCCGCGTAGTAGGCCCCGAGGCGGTCGATGACGGCCCCCATGCGCTCCGGCTCCTGGCCCATCCAGAGCATGGCGTTGCCCTGCCCGACCATCCGGGTCAGGCACTCGCTGGGCTCGATGATGCTGCCGTAGACGGGAAAGTCGGGCCGCAGCGAGCGGACCGTCTCGATCCAGGGCGGCGAGTTCGCGCTGGAAGCCGTCGCCGACGCCGGCGATCTGGTTGTCGCCGGCGGCGAAGAAGCGCCGGGGATCGGCCGGGTCGTCGAGCTCGATCCGCTCCAGCTTTTCGAAGGAGTCGACGTCCCAGGCCCTCATCTCGGGCATCGGCACCTCGAAGCGCTTGTTGATGACGGCGCCGAAGCCGGTCTTGATGACCACCTCGTCGGGCCGTCTCGCTGAGCGTTTCGAATGGCCGGATCCAGGGGTCCATGTTCGGGGTGGTGACGATCCAGTCCAGGTCGTAGTGGCGGTAGATGTCGGCCTCGGCGGGCAGGCCGAGCTCGGCCCGCCAGCGCCGGATGAACCCGCCCCAGAAGAAGTCGCTGATCGGGACCCGGTCGGGCTCCTCGTGGCGCAGGGCCTTGGCCATGCGCTCCAGCTTGCGGAGGGCGTTGTCGCTTCGTGCGTCGCTCATGGCCGATCCTCCCGGCGGGCCCGGCCAGCATATCTTCGGCCGACGACGGGTGTCAAGGTCGCGACGGGCCGGAGGGCCTCGGAAGGACCCATCGGGCAAGCCTCCGGAAGCAAGGCATAATTCTTGCTACTTATCGGGGTGTCCGCGGTTCGCGCCCCCCGGCGGGGTTTTGTTATACTATGGAAATATAAGGAAAAACGAGTGCCCAACCCCCTCCGGACGACTCACCGCCGCGTAAAGAAACTTGTCTCTTTCGCCCCCTGCCTCGGATTTCTCCTCGCCGCCGGCCTGATTCCGGGAACGCCCGCGGCGCACGGCCAGGATGCCGCCATCCGGGCCCAAAAGCCCATCCAGCACGAGGTCACGGTCGGACTCAAGCTTATCCAAGTCTACGTCACGGACAAAAAAGGCAAGCCCGTCACCGACCTGCGGCAGGAGGAGTTCACGGTCTCCGACAACGGCCGGCCCATGACGGTCACGGCATTCGAGCGCCACGTCCTGGCGCCGGCGCCGAAAGCGCCGGCCCCGGCGGCGGACGCCGCGGCCGCGCCGGTGACGCAGCCCGCGGCGGAGCTGCCGTCCGAGAAGCCCGACCTGGGCCGAAAGTTCTTCCTGTTCATCGACTTCGCCTTCAACAGCCCGCGCGGCGCTATGATGGCCAAGCAGGCGGCCCTGACCTTCGTGGACAAGAATACGGTCAAGGGCGACGAGGTCGGCCTGATCTCCTACTCCGTCGTCAGCGGGCTGACCATCCACGAGTTCCTGACTCCGGACAGGGCCAAGGTCCGCCGGGCGCTCGAGGAGCTCAACGTCCGGGCCGGCGCCGGCCGGGCCGACGACGTGGAGCAGGAGTACTGGCGGCTGGCCGCGGAGGGCGGCGCGGCTCCCGACCTATCGCGCGACCTCGGCGTCAGGCGGCAGGACGCCCGGAGCCAGGCCCGAGC
This sequence comes from Candidatus Aminicenantota bacterium, assembly GCA_963803915.1. Taxonomy (GTDB): domain Bacteria; phylum Acidobacteriota; class Aminicenantia; order Aminicenantales; family UBA4085; genus UBA4085. The sequence continues at coordinate 209,255 of CAWDOL010000014.1, forward strand.
CTTCATGCTCAAGCTGACCGCCCTGGCCAAAGCCTTCCGCTACGTGCCGGGGAACAAGAACCTGCTCCTCTTCTCGACCGGCATCGCCTCGACTCTGATCTACGGAGGGCAGGCCGGAACGCCGACGGGATCGAGCGGAAAAACCGACCGATCCACCTTCGAGCTCCCCGATCGTGTCCTGACCACCGAATACGAAGCCCTGTTCAGAGAGCTGAGCGCCTCCAACTGCTCGATCTTCTCTTTCGATACCCGGGAGATGGCCAAGCCGGCCACCCTCTTCGATTACGACGAGCAGACCTTCGGCTCCAAGACCAGCCGGGATATCTTCACCGTCGGCGGAGCCTCCCAGACCACCAACCTGGTGTTCAGGGACGAGGGCATCACCGGCAAGTACTCCCTGACCAAGCTGTCCAACGAGACGGGAGGGCGCTATTTCGGCAACATCAAGGAGGCGGAGAGCAACCTGGCCGACTTGAGGGAAATCACCGGATCCTACTACGTTCTAGGCTACAGCGTCGGGCAAGCCTGGGACGGAGCCTTCCACGAAGTCAAGGTCGAGGTGACGCGCCAAGGCCTGGACGTCAGAACCCAGAAGGGCTTCTTCAACCCCAAGCCTTTCACCGAATACACGGACCTTGAGAAGACGCTGCATCTTCTCGACCTGGCGTTGAACGAGTCGCCGATCTATCAGTCGCCCCTGCTCGGCTCCCTGCAGACGCTGGTCGGGCCCGGGGAGCCCGGGTCGGGGAAGGATCGGGTTGTCGTGCTGACGCGGCTGCCGGCCACGGCGGCCGACATCCTGACCGGAGCCAAGGCCGAGATCGTGACCTTCATCTTCGACGGCCAGGAGCACCTGGCCGATATGCGCCGGGCCGAGGAACGGCTCTCGGGATTCCGCGACAAGCCCATCATCTACGCCTCCTCGGCCTCCCTGCCGCCGGGTGCCTACACCTGCCGCGTCGTCGTCCGCGACCTCGAGACGGGTGCTGCCGCCGTGGCCTCGGGGTCGGTCCTCGTGCCCGACCCCATGGCCTCCGGCATCCGGCTCCACACGCCGCTCCTGCTCGGCCCCCCGGTGGGCTCGGTCTTTCTCGAAGGCCGCTTGACGACCCTGCCGGGAGCCGCCCCCGCCGCCTCCTGGGCGGCCCTCTACCCCTTCAGCCCGGTCACGCACGAGCCGCTCCTGCAGCCTCTGGCCGGTGACGCGCCGGCCGTCCGTGTCGTGCTCCCGATGACGGTCGTCAACCTGGAGGGCAACCGCATCGCCTTCCGGGCCGCGCTGCTCAACACGGCGACCGCGGAGCGGTACGGAGCGGCCATCGTCCCGGTCGGCCGCGCGACCGAGGGCGGCGCCGTCATCCAGACTCTCGACATCACCACAAGGGGCATGAGCCCGGGCCGCTACATGGTCTATTTCTACGCCGAGGACACCGCCTCGGGCGCCCTGGCCCACGTCGCCGTCCCCCTGGTCATCCGATGAGGAAGCGCGGACGAGCGGGCTTCGCGGCGGCTTGGGCCCTCCTCGCGGCCGGCCTCGCCGCACCCGCCCTTCCCGCCGCCCAGGACCCCGCCATCCGCCTGCAACAGCCCCTGCGCCATGACGTCGATGTGATCCTGAAGCTCGTCCAGGTCTTCGTCACCGACCGCCGGGGCAAGCCCGTCTCCGACTTGAGGCGGGAAGACTTCACCCTGACCGACTCGGGCCGGCCCGTGACGATCACCGAGTTCGAACGGCACGTCTCCGCGGTCGCCCCGGCCGTTTCGAATGCGCCTCCGTCGACGGAGGCAGAATCCGCCGCCCCCGGCGCGCCTTCTCCGCAGGGCAAGCCGCCGGCGGCCGGGAGGATGTCCCGCCTGCCCCGCAAGTTCCTGCTCTTCTTCGACTACGCCAACAACAACCAGCGCGGAGCCCGCCTGACCCGCGAAGCGGCGCTCCATTTCCTGGACGAGAAAGCGGTCGCCGGCGACGAGGTCGGGCTCGTCTCCTACTCTCCTGACCCGAGGGCTCGTCATCCACGAGTTCCTGACCCCGGACCGGGCCAAGGTCCGCCGGGCCGTGGCGGAGATGAGCCTCAAGGACAGCGTCGGCCGCGGCGACGACATCGAGCAGGAATACTGGCGGCAGGCGACCGAGGGGCCGATCAAGATCATCCCCAAGGGCGAGCTGCAGGTTCTGCAAGAGGAAGGGGTCGGGGCCAAGGAGCAGCCCTACTACCACTGGCGCCGGCAGGAGACCAAGAGCCAGGCCCAGCACTTCATCGACGAGATGATCGGGCTGGCCCGGGGCCTGCGCTACGTGCCCGGGCAGAAAAACCTTCTCCTGTTCTCCTCGGGCATCGCCTATTCGCTGATCTACGGCCAGCAGGGCGGCACACCCCAGGGCATCGTGGCCGGCCAGGGATCCGTCTTCGATCCCGGCGACCACGTCCTGCGCACGCTGCACGAAGCCATGCTCAAGGAGCTGGCTTCGGCCGCCATCTCCGTCTTCGCCTTCGACATCCGCGAGGCGGCCATGGTGCCCTCGCTCTTCGCCTACGATGAGGAGACGTTCGTCAGCCGCGTCCGCGACCTCTTCACCGTGACCGGCGTCCACCAGAACAACGACCTGATCATCAAGAACGACACCCTGACCGGAATGGCCTCGCTGCGGCGGATGTCCCTGGCCACGGGCGGCCGCTTCTTCGGCAACATCGACGAGTTCGAGCGCAATATGGCCGACCTGGAAGCCCTGACCGGGAGCTACTACGTGCTGGGCTACCCCGTCACCCAGTCCCGAGACGGCGCCTTCCGCCCGATCAAGGTCGAAGTCGCCCGGCGAGGGCTCGAGGTCCGAACCCAGTCCGGATACTACAACCCGCGGCCGTTCCGGGAGCTGGGCGACGTCGAGAAGCGCCTCCACCTGCTCGACCTGGCCATGTCCGAGAAGCCGCTTTTACAGGCCCCGCTGGCCGCCGGTGCCGCCGTCCTGGCCGGTCCGGCGGGAGCGGCCGACAACGCCGTCGTGCTGATCCGGCTGCCCGCGGAGACCGCCGCCAGGCTGTCGGGGAGCGCGGCCGAGATCGTGACCCTGGTCTACGACGAGCGCGGCGACTTGGCCGACCTGCGCCGGGTCGAGGAAGCGGCCGACCGGTTCAAAACGGGCGGCGCGTACTACGCCTCGCGACTGACTCTGCCCCCGGGCGCCTATAAGTGTCGGGTCATCGTCCGCGACCTGGACACCGGCCTGGCCGCGGTAGCCACGGCGCGCGCTTTCGTCCCCGCCCCCGCGGGCGCGGGGCTTCGCCTGCACTCGCCGCTCCTGCTCGGTCCCGCCGGCGGGGCCGCCTACCTGCAAGGCCGGGTCTCGGGCCGCAAGACCGAGTCGGGCCCCGTCGCCTGGACGGACCTCTATCCCTTCGACGCCTCCGTCCACGAGCCCCTGTTGGGATCCCTACCGGCCGGCGCGTCCGTCCTGCGGGCCCTACTGCCCCTGACCGTCGAGCGGCTGGCCGCTTCCAAAGTGGCCCTGCGGACGGTCCTGCTGAACACGGTCACGGGCCGGCGTCAACCCATTCGGGTGGAGGCGTCGACGGCCGCGACCCAGGGCGACACGATCGTCCAGGCCGTCGACATCCCGACGGCGGAGCTGCCGCCGGGCTCCTATGTCCTCTACTTCTACGCCGAGGACATCGAGTCGAAAGCCCTCGCCTTCACTACAGCGGCCTTAACCATCCGCTGAAACCAAGCGCCCGCGGGGGGGGGCCATGTCCCTGTCGATATTTTTCCAACCGATTCCCCGGAGGCCCGATACACATGAGTGGAGATAGGGTCATGGGTGAACCAGGATCGCAGGCGAGGGCGGGCGCGGCGGTGGCACCGCCGCCGGAGCAAGTCTTGTTCATGGCCCTCCTGGCCCCCGTCGAGAAGAAGCTCTACAACTTCCTACTGAAGACCGCGCGGTATGCCGAGGAGGGGAACGACTTGTTCCAGGAGGTTCTCCTCCGCGCTTTTCGGTATTTTTCCTCCTACGACCGCGGCCGAAGCTTTTCCGCCTGGATCTTCGCCATCGCCCACAACGAGATCAAGACCTACTATAAGAACCGCGTCCGGAGCGAGGCGCAGGTCTCCCTCTCGGCCCTCCCGGCGGATCCGCCGGCGGCCGCCCCGCGCACCGACCCAGGCCTGATCTACGACGCCGCCGGCCGCCTACCGGTCAAGGAGCGGGAAATCTTCTTCCTCTACTACTACAACGAATTCTCGGTCGCCGAGATCGCCTCGATCACGGGGCAAAGCGCCGGCAACGTCAAGTTCATCCTGTTCCAGGCCCGGGCCATGGTCAAGGACGTGCTGGAGGTCAACAATGAAGCCAGATGACTTGGACCTAAGGATTGCCGCCGCCGTCCGGTCCGAGGAGGCGGATGTTCCGGCCGACATCCGCCGGAGGGCTATCCAGCGGATCGGCGAACAGCCCTCACGCCGGCGCCGGTTGCGGCTGTGGCGGCCGTTCCCCTGGGCGACCGCGGCCGCGGCGGCCGCGCTCCTGGCCGTTCTCCTTTTGTCTCCGGAAAGACCGGCTCTCGGGCCGGGGAAGGCGATTCCGCCCATCCGGACGGAGTTCAGCATGCCCGAGAAGAACCTGACCATCGTCTGGGTGACAAGCGGCGATTTTCAGATGGGGAGCTACCTCGAATGAGCCGCCGCCCGCTGCCGACAAGGAGTCTCTCATGAAACGACATCGCTTCCTCGCCTTCGCGCTGGTCCTGGGGCTTCTCATCGGGCTCTCGGCTCCCGGCTGGGCCCAGGCCGGTCGGGGCAAGGGCCGCTTGGCCGGAACCCTCAAGGACGCTGACGGAAAGCCCGTCGCGGGCGCCCGGATCCTGCTGGAACATGCCCAGGGTTTCAAGGCGGAGACGCGCAGCGATACTAAAGGCCACTGGGCCATCGCCGGCCTCGGCACGGGGGAAGTGACCATCCTCTTCCAGGCCGAAGGATACCGCCCGACCACGGCCCGGGGGAGAATCACCCAGCTGAGCCTCAACCCGCCTCTGAACGTCATTCTGAAGCCTGCCGCGGAAATGGAGACGAAGGGAGAGGCCGGGCGTCCTTCCCCCCCTTCGGAACCGAAGGCCGTCCTGCTGCGTCTCTACGCCGTTATCGCCTCCCGCGACGATCTGGCCACATCCATCGACGACGAAGACCTCGAGAGGGTGCTGGAGGAGCTGAAGAGCGTCCTGAGCTTCCGATCCTACAGCAAGGCCGGCTCCTTCCAGCTGTCCCTCCGGGAGGGCGAGTCGCGCGACGTCCAGATCTTTTCGCAGCCGCCCATGCGCTGTTCGATCGACGATATCCGCGTCGAGACGGATCCGGAAGGCCGGAAGAAAGTGCTCTTTCACCTGGTCCTGGAACAGTACAATCCCGAGCTTAAGAGATACCTCGGCCTTCTCGACAGCCGCACCGAGGTCTTCGACCTGGGCCATCTGGTGGCCGGCGTCTCCTCCTTCAAGGGCCGCGATTCCCTGGCCTTGATCGTCGGCGCCGAGATCAAGTAAAAACCGGTACTTTGCCCAATTCCGGGGTGGGCGGTTCGAGTGCACCGCTGGGGGCATCGGTGCACCCCGAACCGCCCTGGATTCCCCGGAATTTGGCAATGACCAAAAAATCGCGCCAACCGTTTTCCCGCCCGCTCGATACCCAAGAGTGGAGATAGGAGCGTCCGTGAATGTTCAGGGACGTCGATCTCGAAAGCGATACCCTCAAGGAGTCTGACATGAAGAGGCGGCTCTGTTTCTGGCCGGCCCTGGCCCTGATTCTCAGCCTCTCCGTCCTCGGCCGGGCTCAGGCCGGACTGGGCAAAGGACGCCCGGCGGGTCCCATCACGAAGGGGGACGGTCAGGACGCCGTCCAGGCTCGAAAGCCACTCCGGCACGAGGTCAGCGTCGTTCTCAAGCTGATCCAGCCTGTCGTCTTGGACAAGGACGGCAACCCGGTCACCGATTTGGCCAAGGAAGACTTTTCTTTGACCGACAACGGCCAGCCGATGACTTTGACCGAGTTCGAGAGGCATGACGCCCGCATTCCCGCGCCGGCCCCCTCCGCGGCGCCGGCCAAGTCCGGTCGGCTGGGCCGCAAGATCCTGCTTCTGTTCGATTTCGCCTCCAGCGACATCCAGGGCGCCCGCCGGGCCCGGACGGCCGCCCTCCACTTCCTCGACACCGGGCTCCAGCCCGGCGACGAGATCGGGATTCTTTCCTATTCCCTCCTCCGGCGCCTCCGGGTGCATGAATACTTGACGGCCGATTACGCCCGGATCAGGGCCATCGTCGAAGGATTCGGCCTGGCCAGCTCGAGCGGGCGGAGCGATGACGAGCAGGTCCAATACGACCGGCGTCTGGCCGCGGACGGGGCGGCCGATGCCAGGCCCGAAAGCGTGCTCTCCTGGCCGATCGCCACGAAGGAGCAACAGGACAAGATCGAGCGCAACCTGGCCGGGGACCAGCGCTTCCTGGCGCGCAACTTCATCAACACCCTGTCGGGGATGGCCCAAGCCCTGCGCTTCCAGCCCGGGCAAAAACACCTCATCCTCTTTTCGGGCGGCCTGGCCGGGAGCCTGATCAACAAGCAGCCCCTCCAAGGCGGCGACCTGAACAGGGACTTGCGTGAAGCCTACTCGTCCCTCTGCCGGGAGCTGGCCTCCGCCAACGTCGCCGTCTATCCGATCAGCACCGAGCCGTTGACGGCCGCCTCCGAGGCGGCGACCGGCGCGGCCACGCTGCGGGAGATGGCCCAGACGACCGGAGGCCGCTATCTCGGCCTCGTCCAGAACCACGAGGAGCACTTCCAGAAGATCCAGTCCCTGACCGCGTCCTATTATGTCCTGGGCTATGTGGTCAACGAGCGCTGGGACGGGCTCTACCATGCCGTCAAGGTCAAGGTCCGCCGTCCCGGCTGCGAGGTCAGGGCCCAAGCCGGATACTTCAACCCGAAGGCCTTCGCCGACTACGCCGGGAGCGAGAAGCGGCTCGACCTGGTCGACCTGGCCCTGGCGGCCAAACCGCTGTCGCAGGCGCCGCTGCGATTCCCCCTGGCCGCCTGGCCGCTGTCGGAAGGGTCCAGGGGCAGCGTCGGAATGATGGCCGCGATTCCCGGAGACGCCTACGGCGAACTGGCCGGCCGGAGAGTCGAGATCGTCCGACTGGTCTTCAACGCCATCGACGAGATCGTGGCCGAGAGCCGGAGCGAGGCGACCCTCCCGGGGGACGGAACACCTCTGCACCTAGCGTCCACCCTCGTCGCGCCGCCGGGGACCGCCAAGTGCCGGATCGTCCTCCGCGACCTGGAATCGGGCCGGGCCGCCGTCGGAGACGCGGACACGGTCGTCCCCGGGCTCGGGGAGGCAAAGCCCCGGCTCCTGCCCCCGCTGCTCCTTCGCCCCGAGAAGGGTGGCCGGCGTCTCAACGATCCTTCGCCGGCCAAAGCCCCGGCCGGGGGGCGGCTTCTCCCCGAGGCGGCTCATCGGTGGTTGTTCGATCCGGCCGATCACGCGCCGGCGCCCGGCGATCGCCTGGACGTGCGTTCCGAGGCGTTCGCTCTGCTGACATTCGTGGGGCCGGCCGGGCAAGCCACCGGGGTCAAGATCTCGGCCTTCCTGATGGACACCCTGACCCGGGGGAAGATCGATCTGCCCCTCTCGGTCCTGTCCGAAGACCGCGGCGAAGAGCTCGGCCGTTTCCTCGTCCGCTTCCAGGTCCCGGATCTCGAGCCCGACGATTACCGGCTGGTCTTCACCGCCGAGGGACCCGACGGGCCGATCGCCCGGATAGTCCGCGACCTCGCCATCATCGGCGGAAAAATCTCTGGGGGAGGGACGCTATGATCGCCATCCTGCGGTTCGGGATAGCCTTTGGGCTGACCTGGCTGGGCCTGCCGCCGGCTGCGGACGCGACGGCCGCGACGATCGGGACGGGACCAGCCCGGAGGCAAGAGACGAAAGCCGAAATCGAGCTGCCGGAGCTGCTCCGAAAAGCCGCCGCTTACTGCCGCAAGCTGGAGGGGTCGGTCCTCGACTTCATTGCCATCGAAGAGATCGAGGAGATCATCGACACGACGTTGGACGGAACCCCCTCTGCGAAGGTGGTCACGGATTGGAGAGAGGCCCCCTTTGCGCGCGAGATGTCGGTCCGCCCCTCCGCGTTCAAGAACGCCATGGTTTACGACTACCAATGCATCCGTTCCCAGGGCGCGATTCGCGAGACCCGGACGCTCCTGAAGATCAACGGGGTGGAGGTGAACGAGCCGAACGCCCCGCTGCGGACCATGAGCATGGTCTACCGCAACGCCCTGCTCTCTCCGCTCAACCTGCTCAGCGCCCAAGCCCAGGAGTGGTACGACTATAAGGTCGCCCGGCGGGGCAGGCTGGACAAGCGCCCGGTGGTGATCGTCGAGGTCACCCCCAAGCCGGAGGCCGCCGTTCCCCTCTGCCAGTCGGGCCGGGCCTGGTTCGACGCCGAGACCTCCGACATCCTGAAGATCGAGTGGACGCAGATGCCCACGACGCGCCTCGAAGCTTTCGCCAAGCGGGCGGCCCGGGCCGGCGGGCCCTTGCGTCTGAGCATGCGGGCGGAGTTCAGCGCGGAAAAGAACGGCCTGCGCTTCCCCAGCCGGCTGTGGGTCCAGGAAGCCTACATCCGGAAAAGCGGGCGGGTTTACCAGCACTCGGTCACAAACGCCGTCTTCAAGGACTTCAAGTTCTTTACGGTCGAGACCGCGGTGGACGAGCGCTAGCGGCCTCGAAAGCGGTACTCTCAAGGAGTCTGACATGAAAAAGCTGTTCTGTTTATGGCTGGCCATGAGCCTGATCCTCGGCTTGTCCGTACTCGGCGAGGCCCAGACCGGCCTGGGCAAGGGACGCCTGGCAGGCACCATCATGGATGCGGACGGGCGGCCCGTCGCCGGCGCCCGGGTTCTCCTGACGCATGTCTATGGCCTCAAGGCGGAGACCCTCAGCGACGCCAAAGGGCGGTGGGCCATCGCCGGCCTCGGCACGGGCCGCGTCGTCCTCCGCATCCTGGCCGAAGGGTACCAATCGGCTACGGTGTATGTATCGGTCAGCCAGCTCAGCCGCAACCCGCGGCTGCCCATCCTCCTGGAGTTCGCCGACAACGACTAAGGAGAAAGACTATGTCGCTGAGCCTGCGTTGGAAAAAATCCCCAGCTTGGGCGGTCCTCTGCCTGGCCGCGGCGGCGGGAAGCGCGGCGGGGAATCCCGGGCGGGAGCCGGCCCGAACCCGGAGGACGGAAGCGGCGGTGGATCTTCCGGATCTGCTCCGGAAGGCTGCCGCCTACTGCCGCAAGCTGGAGGGGTCGGTCCTCGATTTCATCGCCATCGAGGAGATCGAGGAGATCACCGACTAGCGGCGCGGGAACCAGACCTTCATCTCGCCGGCGCCGCGATTGGCCCAGGCGTAATAGGGCACTAGAGCCACATCCCGCGTCGTGCCGTCCGCCCGGCTTGTTTTGGAGCGCAGGATGACGACCCCGTTGAGCAGGCCCGGCTCGTAAGCCGCCGCGAAATCGGCGGCGTCGGGGAGAACGATGTCCAGGGCCTTGCCGCCGTTGTCCACACCCTCGGCGCAGTAAACAAGAGGGCCGCGCTGGAGGGCCACTTTGCCGGCATCTTCGGAGACGGACTCATGCGCCAGGACGCGCCGGACGGGCATCGGCAGACGCAGCTCGACACGGTCGCCTTTCGACCAAATGCGGCGGAGGACGGCATAGCCGTCCCGGAGGTCGATCGGCGTTTCGGTCCCGTTGATCCGGAGCGAAGGCGTCTCGGCGCTCGCGTCCAGGAAACGGTAGAGGTCCGAGGGTACGGGTTCGTTGCGGGCCCAGCCCGGGACGCGGACGCGGAGCGCGAATTCCCGCTCCGTCTCCGGTTCGACCGAAATGACGATGGTCCCATCCCAAGGATAGCGCGTCTCCTGGGCGATCCCGACCTTGCGCCCGGCCAGGTCGACCGAGGTCGAGCTGGTCATGAACAGGTTGACGTAGAGGACATCGTCCTTGACGGCGTAGACGTAGCCCGGCACGGACGGCAGGAAACGGGCCACGTTTGGGCGGGCAGCAGGCCACTTCGAACCAGGGCGCGCGGCCGACCTGGCCCTGGTAGAGCTCGGTCTTGCCGTCCGCCTCCAGGGGGTTCTGGTAGAAGAAGGACATGCCGTCGAGCGAGACGCCCGACAGCAGGCCGTTGTACATGATCCGCTCCAGCACGTCGGCATAGGCCGAGCGTCCGTGCAGGAGAAAGAGCCTCTGCTCCCACAGGGCGTGGCCGATGGCGGCGCAGGTCTCGGTATAGGCCGTTGCGTTGGGCAGCTCGTAGGCGGCGCCAAAGGCCTCGGCGTCGGCCAGCGCTCCCACGCCGCCCGTGACGTACATCTTCTTGCCGACGACGTTCTCCCACAGCCGGTCGATGGCCCTGACATAGTCGGGGTGCCCGCCCAGGGCGGCCACGTCGGCCATCCCGGCATACATGTACATGGCCCGCACGGCGTGGCCGACGGCCTCGTCCTGCTCCAGGACGGGCTTGTGGTTCTGCAGGTACTCGTCGGAGTTGTAGGTGGAGAACGGGTCCTCCGGCGCGTAGCGCTCGCCCTGGTAGTAGTGGCCCCGTTCGTCCAGGAAGAACTTGGCCAGGTCGAGGAGGTCGCGCCGTCCCGTGACCCGGAACAGCTTGCCCAGCCCGATCTCGATCTCCTGGTGGCCGGGAAAGCCGCGCCGTTTGCCCGGGCCGAAAGTCCGGACGAGAAGGTCGGCGTTCTTGAGCGCGATGTCCAGGAAGGTCCGCTTGCCCGGTGGCCTGGAAATGGGCCACGGCCGCCTCGTACATGTGCCCGACGTTGTAGAGCTCGTGGCTGACCCGGAGGTTGGACCAGCGCTCGGCCCCGGAGCCCGGGGCGGGATTCTTGGGGTCGATGGTCCGGTTGGTGAAGAGGTAGCCGTCGGGCTCCTGGGCCTTGGCGATGATCGCGATCAGGTCGTCGAGCCGTTTGTCCAGGGCCGGATCGGGCTTGAGCATGAGGGTGTAGGAGGCGGCCTCCATGGCCTTGAAGATGTCGGAGTCGTTGTAGCGCTTGCCCTGGTAGGCGCCCTTCATCAGGCCGGCGGCCTTGCGGAAGTTGTCCACCCGGCCGGTCTCCTCGTTCTTGTTCAGAGCGAAGGGGACGGTCACGGCCCGGTTCGTCTCCATGCGGGGAGCCCAGAAGACATCGTCCACTTTGACCTGGGTGAACGGAATCGGGCGAATCGGATAGTCGGGACCGGCCGCGGGCGGGGCGGGCGCCTTGGCGCAGGCGGCGGCCAGCAAAATGACGAGGCCGGCTGCGCCGCGGCTGCCCCGTGGCATGAGGATCTTTCCGTTCCGCGTCAAAGGAGCCTCCTGGACGGACAACCAAATGGGACCGTGGTTATTCTACCACGGGGAATCGTCGCCCGGGAGGCCAAGCGCCGGGGCGCGGACGGCTTTCTTGTTCAGCGGCTCGGAGAAAGGCCATAGACAAGGACTTCCCCGGATTCCTGGTCGAGGGCATACACCCTCCCCTCGGCGAGATCGAAATCCTGAAGCGGCGCCTCGGTCCGGAGCCGCTCGAGCCAGCGGCCGGAAGCGTATTCATGGAGAACGGACTCGCCCTCCGGAGTCCGGGACAGGACCCAAATGCTTTCGCCCCGGCAACGAAGACCGTAGTTCAACCGCCGTTCGATGGTAAAAAAAACGCCCTGCTTGACCACTGGCACCGTCTTTTCCAGGGACGCGAGGGGCAGAGTCAGGCGCTCGAGAATCCCGCCGTCGGCATCGAGGCATAAAAGCTCGTCGGTCAGCCAGGAGAGATGGACGATTCCCGGGCCGCGGGCTTCGACATAGCCGAGACCAGCGTACTGCTTGCGGACCCGCCGCGGATCGCCCGAGTTCCCGTTCTTCATAAGGTCGGCTTCCGACTCGAAGACCGGGACGACATCCAGAAACGAGCCCACGGTCCGCCCCTCGGGACTGATTCGAAACAAAGCCTTGTCCCCGCGTACGCCGCGGGGCCGGGCCAGAATGAATCCCCCATCGGCCAGGGCGCAGAAGTCGTGCGGCGTCGTGAAGACCTGCGCCGCGCCGAAGCGGACGGACTTGAGAAACCGCATGTCCGAGGCCGCGAACTCGTGCACGCACTGCCGGAAGCTGTCCAGGACGAAAAGGATTCCGTCGCGGATGTCGAAGGCGTGAGCTTGGCCGAATTCGCCGGGGCCTTGGCCGCCGCGGCCAAGCTCTCTCTTCCAATGGCCCTCGAGATCGAACACCGCGAACGAATTGTCCCCCGGGTCGGCGGCCTTCTCGTCCAGCACGATGACATCCCGCCCTGAGATCCGAATCCCACAGGGCGTAAAGAGGCGCCCCTCACCAAAGCGGAAAAGCGGTACGGCTTTCGCGTTGACGACCCGGTGAGAGGCTTGCCCTTCGAGCGGAGGGCGAGGCGGGCGGGCCTCGGCGCCGAGTATTGTCAGCAGGCCGATCAGACTCGCTGCGGTAAAGGCGGCTCTCATCCGGATTCCTCCTTGGGGATATCCCCATAGAGAATACTATCGGGCCATCGGATTCGTTCCAAGGAAAGGGACGGACGGCAAGCCCACCTGTTCAGACGACCGGGGTCGAGGGCGGCTCCGCGATCTCGGGCCCGGGCAGGCGGAGCGAGCCGCGCTTGCCGCGCAGGAGATAGAGCACGATGTTCCCGGACAGGTAGCCTGCGGTCAGGGCCGGGCCGACGGCCATGGCCCCGACAGTCTTCAATCCGGAAATGAAGAGCAGAAAGACCGCGGTGGTCACGGAGAGCTGGGCGGCCACGGCCCAGCTGATCGGCCGGGTTCGGTGGGCCTTGACCAGGAGTCCGCGCTGGTAAGAGAGATACGTCTCGAGGAGGGGCAGGAGAACGAGAAACGCCCCGGGCCAAAAGGCAAAGGCGACCAGCTCGGACGGGAGGCCGGACACGACGCGGTACCAGACCGCTCCCAGCGGCGTGAACAGGATGACCGCCAGGATCGACGAGGCGGCGATCCCGACGCGGGCCGTGAACCGGGTCAGCGGGGCGCGGTTGCGGCCGTCGTCGCCGAGGAGCGCGATGACGACCTCCTGCAGCGCGATCCCGGCCGTCCGGAAGAGAAAGACCAGTCCCATGACCACGGGCAGGATGGCCAGCGAATCGAGCGGCTGCCGGCCGCGGGCCAGGAAGAACGAGGTCAGCGGATTGATAAAGAAGGAAAGGAACGAGGTCAGGGCCAAGGGGGCGTAGAAGCGGCGGATGGCCCAGCCGGTCAAGCCGAGGCCGAAAGCGCAGTCCTCGTCCTTCTGCTTTTTCATGGCCCGGACGAAGGGCCGGGCCATGGCCCAGCTGGCCGCGGCTTCGGCCAGGACGCCGGCGCCCAGAGCCCCGGCTCCGACGCCGGCGCCGGGCAGCCTCAGAACCAGGGCCAGGACAAGCCCCGTGGCGGCCATGGTGGAGAGGCGGATGACGGTGCCCCAGGTCATGGCCTGGGGGCGGCCGTGGCTGATCAGGATGCCCTGGTAGAAGCGGCGGAAACCGATCGCGGCCGGCCAGAGGACGAGGAAGAGCATCGAGTGCCCCGCCAATCCCGCCACTTCCGGCCCCAGCCCCATGCCCCGGCGGACGACCAGGTCGAACACGGGAGGGGTGATCAGCGCGGCCATCACCAGCGTCACCAAGCCGTTCAGGGTGAAGGAGAAGCGGCGGAGCTTGAGGAAGGCGATCTTGTCCTTGACCAGGGCGTTGGACGCCGAGAGCATCATAACGATCGGCGACTCGACGATCCAGGCCAGGGAGATGGCCACTCCGTAGGCGGCCAGGTTGGGCTTGGCTCCGGGAAGGCGGGCGATGATCGCAGCCAAAAATGGCCCTTCAGCGGCCATCATCAGCCAAGTCGCTTCAAGCGGCAGCCAGAAGCGCAGAATACGGCGGGGCGAGAGGACGCCGGCCGGTTCGTCGCGTTTGATCATGGGGAAGCGCGATAGAATAGCACGGCGCGGAGCCGCCCTCAAGCGGCCGGGCCGGCGAGGGCGGTCCGTGTGACCGCCTTGGGCCCACGGTCTGACGGCGTCACTCGTGCCGCAACAGAACTACGGGATCGGATCGCACGGCCCTCAGGGCCTGCGAGCTGACCGTGGCCAGGGCCAGCGCGACGACGAGGATGCCTCCGGCCAGAAACGGCCACGGCGAGACCGCGACCCGGTAGGGATAGGGGGCCAGGACCTTGCGGACGACCAGATAGGCGGCGGGCCAGGCCGACGAGGCAGGACAGCGCGGCCAGGCGCACGAATTCCCGGTCCAGCATCCAGACCAGCCGGGGGACGGAGGCGCCCAAGACTTTGCGGACCCCGATCTCCTTGGTCTTGCTCACGGCGCTTTGAACGGCCAGGGAAAAGACGCCCGAACAGGCGATGAGGACGGCGAACAGGGAGACGATGGAGACCATGAGGCTCCAACGGGACTCGTCTTCATACTGGCGGGCGACCTCCTCGTCAAGGAAAGAGAAGAGGAACGGGAATCCCGGAGCCAGGGTCCGAAACTCCCGCTCGATGGCTTTCAGGACGGCGGGCATATTCCTCCCGTCGAGGCGGATGATAGGCCATCCTGGCGCCGCTCGGGTCCAGGCGCATCATGGCCGGCTCGACCGTCGACTTGAGCGAATCGAAGTGGAAGTCGCGCACGACGCCGATGATGCGTGCCGACGACTTCGTCTGGAAGAGCTCGGACAGGGTCCTGCCGACCGGCGGCCCCGCGTGAAGCGGCGGACGAACGCCTCGTTCACGATCAAGGCGTTGCGGTCGCTTTCGGGCCGATCGGCCGAGAACCCGCGGCCCGCCAGCAACGGCAGGCCCAGCGTCGCCTGGAAATCGGTATCGATCTCGTTGAAGCGGACGATCTCCGGCTGGGCCGCGCCGATCGGCTTCAACATCCAGGCCGACCAGGAGCCCATCCCGCTGGAGGCGCCGCCGACGGACTTGACTTCGGGGATAGCGCGAGAGCCGCGCCTTCAGGAGGGGTAGGACCCGGGAGGCCTCTTGTCCGCCGCGGGCGAGCGGACGCAAGTCGAGGACGACGACCTGGTCCGAGACATACCCGACGTCGGCGCGGAGAAGGTACCGGTGCTGGCGGGTCAGGAAGCCCGTGGTGATGACCAGGAACACGGAGATGGCGAACTGCAGCACCAGCAGGGCGCGGCTGAAGCCTCGCCTTCGGCCGCCGAGGGCGCGGCCTTGGAACAAGTCCGCGGGGCGCAGCCGCGAGAGGTACCAGGCCGGGTAGCCCCCGGCCGCCGATCCCAAAACAACCGCAAACAAGATCATGGCCGGCAAGGGCAGCCCCGGGGCCAGAAGGTCGAGGCGGATGGCCTTCCCGGAAAACCGGTTGAAAACGGGCAAGACCAGGGAGGCCGCGGCCAGCCCAAGCGCCAGCGCGATCAGGCTCGCCAGCAGGCCCTCCAGGCGGAACTGGCGAAACAGGTTTTTCCGCTCCGCGCCGAGGACCTTGCGGATCCCGATTTCCTTCATTCGCTCCGCCGCCGCCGTGGCGATGCTCAAGTTCACGAAGTTGAACCCGGCGATCATCAGGATGAGAAGGGCGATGGCCGTCAGCAGGTAAGACGATGCCGGGGAGCTTCGCGGCGCGAGAACGCTGGAGAATGAATAGTCCCCGATTCCCCGATGGTAGGCCGCGTACGGGAAAAGGTAGTGACTTAAGGCCGAGGTGCCGCGCGTCAGATGATTGTCCAGACCGGCCGGAAACTTGGCCGCCAGGGCGCGGGGATCGGCCCCCCGCCGGAGCCGCATAAAACAAGCCGCGTCCGGGCCATCGGCTTCCCAGCGGTCGATCCCGGATCCCTTGACCCTGGCGATGGGCACGAGCAGGTCGAAGACGAGGCTCGAATTGGCCGGGGGTTCGCGCAGGATGCCGGCGACTTGGAAGGTGCCGGCCTGGCCCTCGACCACCAGGGTCAGCGCCTGCCCCATCGCGTCGGCCGAGCCGAAGCGAGCGGCGGGCCGTCTCCTGGCTGAGGATGACGGAATCCGGGGAACGCAGCGCCGAAGCGGCGTCGCCTCGCGACAGGGGAAAGCTGAAGACATCGAAGAAGGTGGGATCGACACCCAGCCCGCGCCGGAGGAAGGCATCCTGCCCGGTCCGGACGATGATTTCGCTTTTGGCTAGGCGCGTCGCGGCTTCGACCTCGGGGAAGTCCGCGGCCAGAGCCGGGCCGACAGGGCCTTGCGTCTCCAGAAACAGATCGGCTCCGCCGCCGGTCCGGGCCTTGGATTTGACCTCGTAGATCCGGTCGATGTGGGCGTTGAAACGGTCGAAGGATATCTCGTCGCGGACGAAAAAGAAGACCAGGATGCAGCCGGCCAGTCCCACCGCCAGCCCGCCGACGTTGACCAGGGTAAAACCGAGGCGTCTCCGCATGGAGCGAAGGGCGACGGTCAGGTAGTTGCGGATCATGTTGAACCTCCAATAGATAAGAGCAAGGACGAGAGGGGGGGCGGAAACCAGCACCTGCCGCCAGTACCAGGCCGACGCCCTTCTTCTCCCTTGGATCGCCTGCATCCTCCGAAACAGCTCCTCGTAATCTCCTGGGGCTGTGGCCTCCCAAGGCGGGGGAAGCAGCCGGGAGAGAATCCAGCGGCCCAGGCGAGGCGGCCGGGACGCCCCCTCCACGGACAATGCATTCAGTGGATCTTGACCCATTCGAGACCCGCCCACATATCGTCCTGAGCCCGGCGCGCCGCGGCCAAGGCGGTCATGCCCGGCTCGGTGAGGCGATAATAGCGCCGGCTCTTCCCTCCCCGCTCCGCGGAAGGATCCCCCAGGAAGGATGTCAGCAGCCCGTTTTCCTCCAGCCTTTGGAGCGGAAAGTAGATCGCACCGAGTGTGGAGGAAGATCCCGTGATTCTCCCGATTTCATCAAAAATCGAGACGGGATAAGCGTTTTCGCCGAGCTTGAGAACGGCGAGAAGCAGGAATTCCTCAATCCGGGTCAATATTCTGTCCATTTTCGCCTCGCGCATCATCGATACGTTCGCGGCGCTCGAACCCCGATTTTTAAATCGGGGGATGAAGCGCCGCTCAGTATTAACCCTGTTAATACCCCGGGCTTTAGCCCGCCCTCATCCGCTTCGCGGCTGAGGACTGCAAAGCCCGGGGTATCGAGCGGGTTTATTGCAGGATTCATGCCATAATTATTAAGGAATATCGCCCCACCCGAGCGCGCCCTGGACTTGGATCTTTTGGCCCGTTCTATATGGAATCCCGAGCCCGAAATCCCGCGTACGGCTGAGGCAGGAAGCGGGGACGCTCGTCCGCCGATTGTCCGATTTTGAACGCGCGCCGTCCAAGGGCGGACAGATTGCGGGCGGGAAGAAAACGGGGGGCCTCGTCGATTCCCCCCGCACCCCCACTCTTCAGCGGACCGCGATCTCGTAGATCGTGACGCTCATGGCCGGCAGGTTCAAGGTCTTGCCCATGGCAACACCACCGAGCTCGACGACCTTGACCCCCGGCTCCCGGCCCGGCACGTTGTGGGCCATCTCGTCGCTGCCCGTGACGACGTACTTTTTGATCGTCGCGGGCAGCTTGAGCCCCTTGAACGTTACCGGCAGCTTCTGCGCCGTCTTGGTCGGGTTGACCACGGCCACGGTCAGGACCTTCTTTCCAGCGTCCGTCCAGGCCGCCGCCACGTCGAGCGGCTCGGGCGCCCCGGTGACGCGCACCGGCAGCGTGCCGAAGCGGGCCCGGTAGAGCGCCAGCACCACTCCGGTCGTGTCGAGGACGGCCGCGGTCTTCGAGGTCTTGATGGCCCCGATGACGTTGACGGTCTGGGCATAGTTGGCCATATAGTAGATATCGCTGTTGCGGAAGAGCTCGTGCAGCCCGGCCGCGACCCCCAGGGCATCCTTGAGGAAGTACTGCGTGCCCAGCTCGCCGTAGACGTGCGGGCCGTACCAGTAGTTCCACTCGTCCAGGGCCACGGGGATGGTCTTGTTCTTGAGCGCCGGGATCGTCTTGCGGTAAGCCCGGTGGGCGTCGGCGATTCGCTTGACCTCGCGCGGCATCTGCCCGACGTGGCCCATCAGCCCGGGCTGAAACTGGACGTAGAAGTGCTCGCTCATGTAGTCCATCGAACCGGCGCTGGCGGCCAGCATGCCCTCGCTCCAGGCTCCGATCGCGCCGACGCCGATCAGCTTGAGTGTGGGATCCTTGATCCACATGAGGTTGGCGAACCGGTTGTGCTTGAGGGTGTAGTCGGCGAGCGGCATGTGGCCGAGCTGCCAGTCGCCGTACATCTCGTTGCCGATGGACCAGAACTTGACCTTCCAGGGCTCGGTCCGGCCGTTCTTGGCCCGCAGCCGCCCCATGATCGAATCGGCCGGGCCGTTGGCGTACTCGACTTCGTCGGCGGCCATGGTTTCGTTGCCCTGCCCGCTGTTGACGGCGATGTAGGGCTCGGTCTTGATCAGCTCGCAGAGGCGCAGGAACTCGTGGATCCCGACATCGTTGGTCTCGACCCCCTGCCAGGCCGGGTTCTTGCGCGTCGGACGCTTGTCGGGATCGCCCAGGCCGTCCCGCCAATCGTAGCCGCTGACGAAGTTGCCGCCCGGCCAGCGGTAGACGGGCGAATCCAGCTCGCGGAGCAGGGCCAGGACGTCGGGGCGGAAGCCCTCGACGTTGTCGGCGGGCATCAGCGAGACCGCGCCGACCCGGAACGCCTCCCGGCCCCGGCTAACGATCCGGAGGCTGACCTGGTCGCTCGAGGCACCGGCGGTAAAGGCCAGGGGGAAGGTCTTATAATCCGTCTTCACCTCGCGGAGCTCGATGGCCTGCCGATCATCGGCCGCCGGCCCCCAGACCAGGCTGACCTCGACCGGGACGGCCTGCGGATCCGCGGCCAGGACGATCCGTCCGACATAGGATTTCCCGGCCACCACCGCCAGGCCTTCCTGGACGATGCCGCCGGCCATGCCGTCTCCCTTCATCCGGACCTCGGGCGCGTGGACGCCGACATAGGGCAGGACGGGATTCATCCGGACGTTGCGCGGCTCGCCCACCGCCTTCCACGGCGAGTCCTTGGCTCCGACCGGGTAGAAGAACTTGCGGTCCTCGATCATCTCGGCCCAGATGCCGCCGTAGATGCAGCGGCCCAGGTGCTCGATGAACTGGCCGTAGACGTACTTGGAGATCGGCGTCCGCAGGGCGCCGGCGTCGATCGTCGCCTGCGGCTTGATCTCGCGGGCCGAGAGGAGGGTCAGGGCCAGGTCGTCGAACCAGGCTGTTCCGGTGGCCCGACCCCAGCCGCCGAACAGGCAGTTGACCGCAACGGCATCGTTGGCGCCGGTCTCGAAGACGACCTCCACGGCGGTCCAGTCGCGGGTCCCGCTGACGGCGGGGGTCATGACATCCAGGCCTTGCAGGCTGATGAGCGCGCCCTTGCTCGAGCCGGGGACGAGGTTCTGCGTCCTGATCCAGCCGCTCAAGCGGTACTTGGCGAACGGCCGCACCGGAGCCATCCCCTGCCAGGAGGCATCCGCCCCGCCGGTCGAGGCGATGCGCAGGCTGCGCCGGCCGGAGCGGGCGATGTCCTCATCGAGGGCGAAGTCGGCCCGGGCCTGCCAGTTCGCGGATCGCCAGCCCTTGGGCCCGCCGCCTTCGATCTCCTCGAACGAGGCATTGGGCAGGATATTGCCCCCCGCCTTGGCCTGGCCGAAGGCCGTCCCGGCTATGACTAAAAAGATACCCAGCAAAATTGCCATCCGAGTTTTCAACATCTCACCCTCCGTTGACAATTCGTAATCTGATTTGGCTTTCCGCTCCCCAAGGGGCGATGGCGATGGGGGGCCAAACCCACGGGCTCGGCTTCCGCCCCGGCGGTTTGCCGATGGGGTTGCAGCCCTAAGCAACCGCTTCGGATCGACGAGCAAGTCGAAAAAAGAGTTCTTTAGCTGGAGCGAAGGGTGTGGGGGGGGTGGGTACGCGGGCTTTGCAGCCCTAAGAGGCCCGCGAAGCGAGCCTCTTAGGGTTGATGAGCGGGCAGGTCCAATCCTCATTCTAGAGTATTCCGATTTTATGAGGATAGGGAGCGAGCGAGGAACGTAGCGCATTTCCTCGCTGGGGAAATGCGCGTGCCCACCCCCCTACACCCCGAGCTCTTCCTCGCTGGGGGTGTGAGCGTGTTTGGCCCCCCATTGCCCGAGCCCCCCCTTACTTCACCTTCCATTCTTGTATGCCCGACGAGAACTCGTCGGGCTGGTCGACCTCGAGCCGCAGCCCGGTCGTCACAACCGGGGCGATGCGGACGACGTTGTAGGCGTCCTTGGCGGTGCCGTACGGTCCGGCCGCTTGAACCGGGACCCAGGCCGACCCTGCCTTGGCCAAGGCCCGCCAGCCCTTGGGCACCCGGCATTCGCCGCCGCCCGTGTCGTCGAACCAGTAGACCGAGATTTCCGAAATCCGAACCGGCTTGTCGAAGGCATACTCGACCCACTCCGTGCCCCCCTTCTTGGGCCACCAGTGCATGTACCCGACCGCGTCGTCGGACCGCTCGGGATCGTACTGATCGTTGATCCCGGAGATCTTCTGGGCGCCCTCCGAAGCCGTCACCTTGGCCTTGGCCGAGAGGCCGGGCTCCGCGGCCGGCCTGGCCTTGCCGGGTTCGCGGGCCAGCCAGACCGTCATCTCGCCCCGGCCGCGATGGGCCCAGGCATAGTACGGGATCAAGGTCAGCGCCTGCGGGCGCGCCACTGTCTTGCCCCCCTTGACCTCCATGGCCGCGGCCTGTCCGATGACGACCGTCAGGCCGTTCAGCAGATCCGGCCTCGGCTCAGCCGTCAGCACGACGGCGTCGTCCAGGACCAGACCGGCCGCCCGGCCGCCGTTGTCGATCCCCTCCGCGCAGTAGACGAAAGGCCCGCGCTCGACCGCAACGCGGCCGATGTCCGACTTGACGGCCTCATGGGCCAGCACCCGCCGGACCGGCATGGGCAGGCGGAGCTCGACGGAATCCCCCGCCTTCCATTCGCGCGCCACGGAGGCGTAGCCCTTCTCGACCACGACCGGCACGGCTTCGCCGTTGACCTTGATCGTGACCGGATCCGCGGCCGGATCGGCATAGCGGTAAAGGTCGCCCGGCATCGGCCGGCCCTGGGCCCAGCCCGGAACGCGGAGCATGAGCGTCAGCGAGGCGGGCTTGGCCGGCGCGAGCTTGACGGTCACGTCCCCGGACCAGGGGTAGTCGGTCGCCTGCTCGACCGCCAGCGGCCCGGCGGGCGTCTCGACCGTCGCCGTTCCGGGGCCGTAGAGGTTGACATAGACCTTATCGCCGGACGTGCCGTAGGCGAAACCGCCCATCTCGGCGATGAAGCGGGCCACGTTGGGCGGGCAGCAGGCGCAGGTGAACCAGGGCGTGCGCTCGTGCTGGCCGAAGGAGGCCAGCGGATTGGGGTAGAAGTAGAGGTCGCCGCTCATCCCCGAGCCCGACAGGAAGGCGTTGTAGGCGGCCCGCTCGAAGAGGTCCATGTACTTGCCGTCGGCCTTGGCCCGGAACATGCGGTAGTTCCAGAGGGCGTAGGCGATGGTGGCGCAGGTTTCGGCGTAACCGCTGGGGTTGGGCAGGTCGTAGGCCGGCCCGAAGCCCTCCCAACCGCCGGCCGCGCCGATGCCGCCGGTCAGGTAGAGCTTCTTGTTGACCACGTCCTCCCAGATCGCGTCCAGGGCGGTCATCAGGCTCGCATCGCCGGTCAGGGCCGCGACGTCGGCCATGCCCGAGTAGAGGTAAGCGGCCCGTACCGCGTGGCCGACCGCCTCGGTCTGTTCGCGGACGGGCTTGTGGTCCTGGGCGTATTCGCCGTACAGCTCGTAACCGGCCGCGTTGCCCCGCTGGTCGATGAAGTAGCGGGCCAGGTCGAGGTAGCGCTTCGTGCCGGTGGCCCGGTAGAGCTTGACCAGGCCCAGCTCGATCTCCTCGTGGCCGGGAACGCGATGGACCTGCTTCTCGCCGGGCCCGAAAGTGGCGGCGATGAAGTCGGCGCTCTTCAGAGCCACGTCGAAGAGGTTCGTCTTGCCGGTCGCCTGGCGGTGGGCCACGGCCGCCTCGTAGAGGTGGCCGAGGTTGTAGAGCTCGTGGCTGTCCTTGAGGTTGACCCAACGCTGCGGCCCGGCCATGCGGTGGGGCTTGCGGGGATCGATCGTCCGGGCCGTGTAGAGGTAGCCGTCCGGCTCCTGCGCGGCCGCGATCTTGGCGATCCACTCGTCCAGCTTCTTGTCCAGCCCGGGGTCGGGCTTGAGCATCAGGACGTAGGCGGCGGCCTCGATCGTCTTGTAGACGTCCGAGTCGTCGAAGGCGTAGCGGGTGGCGAAGGAGCCGGCCGGCTCGCCCCGCAGGGCGGCGGCCGCGAGCTCGAAGTTCTTGATGCGGCCCGTCTGCTCGTTCTCCTCGAGCTGGTGGGCGATGGTCACGGCGATGTCCGTGGCCTGCCGGGCGCCCCAGAAGCCGCCGAGCTTGACGGCGGTCATGGGAACATCGGCCACGGCGTAGTCGGAGGCCGGGCGGGAGGAACAGGAAGCCGCGGCGAGGGCGGCGGCCGCGAGGACGATCAGGGCCAGGGGAAAACGGCGTTTCATGGCGACTCCTGAAAAAAGCGTCGGGTTTCCCTACTATATTCGAAACCATCGGAAAATCAATTCGCCACCGCCCGGCTTGACAGGACCGGAGCGGAGCCTTACCATGAGGGAGTACGGGGGCGAACGAAGAGCCTCCGGTCCGCAAGGAGGTCCTGATGAGCCGTTCCCACCGCCGTGCCTGCCTCGTTTCCCTGACTGCCGTCGCCCTGATCCTCCTGGCCCTGCCTTCATCCGGCCAGGTCAAGTTCCGCGGCCGCTACCTGACCGGCGGCGGCGGAACGATCGAGCCCATCCTGACCGTAAACATCGACATCCTGAGCTTCTCGACGCCGCAGGAGATCACCGAGCTGGTCAAGGCTTACAACGAGCTGGGCGAAGCCGGCTTCCACAAGGTCTTCCGCTCGATGAAGAAGGGCTCGCTGCGGGTCACCAGCGGCCGGGGCATGAACATCGAGTTCCATTCGGCCAGGGAATACGTCACGGACAAGGGCACCAAGATCGAGCTCATCGCCGAGAACACCCGCTTCGAGCTGGGCGCCATGCAGCGGCCTTTCTCGGGCTTGATGTTCCTCGTCGCCATCCTGGAGATCGACGCCAAGGGCAAGGGCGAGGCCAAGATCTACGAGGATTCCACCTGCAAGATCCTGCCCACGGGCGAGCTCGTTCTCGACGAGCACACGCGCGCGCCCAAGATCATCACCGGCCTGACCCAACTCAAGAAATGAATGCGAAGCGGACGTTTCTGTCTTGCCTTTGTGCCGATCGTCTTGACCGTCGTCGTCCTGGCCCTGCCTGCCTCGGGGCAGGATAAATACCGGGGACGCTACCTGACCGAAAACGACGGGAGATCCGATCCCGTCCTGACCGTGGCCCTGGAGGTCCTCGGCTACTCGACGCCGGAGGAGATCTCCGGCTTGGTCAGGGCCTATAACGAGCGGGGCGAAGCCGGCTTTCACGAGGCTTTCCGGGCCCTGAAGAAGGGTTCGATCCGCATCCTCGGCGGCCGGGGGATGAACATCGAGTTCCACGCCGCCCGGGAGATTCCCACGAACAAGGGCTCGCGGATCGAGCTCATCGCTGAGAACTCCCGCTTCGAGCTGGGCGCGGCTCAGACGCCCTACTCGGGTCTGATGTTCCTGGTCGCCATCTTGGAGGTCGACGCCAAGGGCCGGGGCGAAGCCAAGATCTACGAAGACGCCACCTGCCGGTTCATCGACGGTCAAATCGTCCTTGATGAGTTCAAGCGAGCGCCCAAGTTCATCACCGGATTGTCCCGGCTCAAGAAGTAGCGGCGCCTGCTTAGCGCAGTAGCGCGGCCGCCCGCCGGGAGACGAACCAGTATTTCGGGTCGGCTGCGGACGCGGCGCCGATGGCTCCCGTGCAGACGACGACACCGTTTAGATCCACCGTCAGGCCGTCCAGGGTCCCCTGGCTCTTGTTCATCGGCAGGCGCAAGACGCGCCCCTTGGCCATGGCGACCAGCACGGGATTCGCCGGGTCCGCGGCGTCTACGGACAGGGCCGCCCGGTAAGGCCGAAAGGCAACTTCCGCCCGGACGAAGCGCTCGGCGGTCAGGCCGGCCAGGTCGAGCCCGAGACACTGGGCGATATAGAGCCCGATATCGGTGTTCTGGACGACGCCGCTGAGCCTCGGCCCTTGGGGATGGAAGCAGTAGAGGGCCACGTCCTCCCCGCCATGCCCGGTAAAAACCCAGCCGACTCCGGCCCGCCGGGACAGGGCCCGGGCCAGGAACAGCTCGAGCTTTTTGGCGCTCTTCTCCTGCAGCGCGGCCTCCAGCTCGGGGATCTCCGCCGGCTTCCAATCGTCGATGCCGAGCAGGTCGGCGGCCGCCAGGCGGGCCTTGTCCAAAGCGGGCTGCGGGTCGGCCATGATCAAGGCCGCGGCCTTGGTCGCCGTGACCTTGGGCCGGCTCATGGCCCGCGCAAACCGCTCCATCGGCAGGTCGCCGACGTCGGGATTGCCGATGCTCAGGCCGCCGGTGCTGTGGTCGGCGGCGATGAGCACGGCCGTATGCCCGTCCTTGCGGGCGAAGTCCATGACCGCGGTGAAGGCCTTCTCGAAGGCCAGAAGCTCGGAGGCGGTGCCCACCGGATCGTTGGCGTGGGCGCCCCAGTCCACCTGGCTGCCCTCGACCATCAGGAAGAAGCCCTTTTTGTTTCTGGACAGCGTCGCCAGCGCCTTCTTGGTCATCTCCTCGAGCGACGGCTCCACGGCCGGATCGCGGTCAAGGTCGCGGCTCATGCCGGCCTCGGCGAAAACGCCCCACATCCGACCCGCCGGGGCCGCGGCCAGTCCGGCGGCATCGGTCAGATAGGCGTAGCCGCGCTGCCTGAGGGCCTCGACCAGATCTTCGCCATCCTTGCGGATTTTGGGGTCGAGGTACCTGCGGCCGCCGCCCAGGACGACGTCGATGCCCAGGCTCACCTGCTGCTCGGCCAGGATCTCCATGGCGCTCCGTTGCGGGTAGTGGCTGGAGAACCCGGCCGGTGTCGCGTGAGGGAATTCGCACGTCACGACAAGGCCGGTGGACAGCCCGCGGGCCCGGGCCGCTTCCAGGACGGTAGCGACCGGCGTAAGCGCCTCCTCCGCCGATACGGGGGGGACGTCCGGCATGGTCACCCTGGCCGGCCGCAGCCCGATCGAGCCGTAGGAGGTCTTGAACCCCGTGGCCATGCCCGCGGCGGCCGGGGCGGAATCGGTGATCAGACCGGTCGCCCAGTAGGTCCGGACAAGTCCGCTGGCCAGCTCGTCGAAGGCCAGCCGGTTTACGCCCGTCTTGACGTATTTATACCAACGGCCCAGGGTCATATGGGCGATGCCCGTGCCGTCAGGGATCATCAGGACGACATTGTCCAAACGCAAGTCGCGAAGCTGGCGGGACGTGGCCCCAGAGGGAAGGTAGCCGGACGTCTGGGAGGGAAACCCCGCGCCGGCGGCCGCCGCCAGAATCCAGCCGGCGGCGAGGACCGCCGCAAGCGCTCGGGACGAGTATGTTCGCAAGCGGGTACTCCTTGGTGAGAGGCCGATCATAAGCAATCGGAGCCCTTTCGACAAGAAAAAGATGGGGCTTGGGGAATCCCTCTCCCGGCCCGCCTTTCAGCGTTTTCATCTTTTTCTTTTAAAATTCCCACAAATACGATAGGATATAAGAATAAAGACCGTCAAGCGGGCGTTGTCCGGCTTGACAAGGCCGTTGCGACGGCAAAGATTAGTGTAGGGAGTTCATGATGATCGGTGAGGCTCTTCTTCGCTCCCGGGCCGGGCTCCGGAGCGCCTTGTTCCTGCTGCTGGCGGCAGCGGTCTCCGCCGCGGCCTTTCCGCTCCCCCATCAATCGGCCTCCCCCTCGCGGACCGACATCGAGACGACGGCCGCCATCCGCGAGCGCCTGATCGCCGCCCCGCGCGGCGAGGGCCTGATCTGCAACGGTGACTGCCTGACGGGGTCGGACGCCCTGCGCCGGTTCTATGAGAACCGACAATACGAGCCTGCCTGGACCCGGGGCGGGGAGCCGTTGCCCGTTGCCGACGAGATGATCCGGGTCCTGTCCGAAGTCTGGCTGGACGGACTGAAGGGCAGTACCTATCATCTCGACCCCATCCGGTCGGCTATGGAGAAGATCCATGCGGACCGGCGCGGGACGGCCGGCGATTCGACCCTGCGCCTGGCCGACTTGGACCTCCTGCTGAGCGAAGCCTTCATCCTTCTGGCCACGCATCTCGGCGCCGGCGCGATCGAGCCGGCGCTGGTCGAATCGGATTGGTTCATCCAGGTGGTCCGCCCGGACGCGGCGGAGGCCCTGCGCCGAGCCTTGAACATGAACGACGTGGCCGGTGCCTTGGACGCCTTGCGGCCCGCCCGGCCGGAGTACGCGGGCCTGCGAAGGGCGCTTCGGGACTGCACCGAGGTCATCGCCCGGGGCGGTTGGCCGTCCGTGCCCGCCGGTCCCACGATCCGGCCGGGGGATGTCGGCCCCAGGGTTCTGGCGCTCCGGGAGAGGCTGGCCGCCAGCGGGGATATGGCCGCGGTCTCCGCCGCCGCCGGCCCGGAGGCCGGGGACGTGTACGATGTGGAGGTCGCGGCGGCGGTCCGCCGCTACCAAACCCGCCTCGGCTTCGGGCAGGACGGTATCGCGGGCCCGGAGACGCTGAAATCCCTCGACGTGCCGGCCGAAGAGCGGCTGATGCAAATCAAGGTCAACCTGGAGCGGTGGCGCTGGCTGCCCCGCGACATCGGCTCCCGCTACATCATGGTCAACGCGGCGTCCTTCCATCTCGACCTGGTCGAGGACGGAAAGGTCGTGCTCGACATGCGGGTGGTCGTCGGGGCCGCCGCAACCCGAACGCCGGTCTTCGATGATCTCATGACGACGATCGAGATCAATCCCAACTGGGACGTCCCGCAATCCATCGCCGGCAAAGAGATCCTGGTCAACGCCCGTCGCGACCCGGACTATCTCCGTCGCGGCGGCTACAAGCTCTATGCCGGCTGGGGCCGGGGCGCGGCCGAGGTCGATCCGGCGACCGTGGACTGGGCCGCCTTAAAAGCATCGAGCTTCCCCTACCATGTCCGCCAGATGCCCGGCTCGGCGAATTCGCTCGGCCGGCTGGCTTTCCGGTTCCCCAACCCGTGGTCGGTCTACCTGCACGACACGCCGCAGCGGGAGCTTTTTCAACAGTCCTCGCGATTCTTCAGCCACGGCTGCATCCGAATCGCCTGGCCGCTCGACCTGGCGGAGGCTCTCCTGCGCGATGATCCCGAGTGGACGAGAGAGGCCATCGAGGCGGCCATCGCGAAGGGCGCGAACAAAGTCATCTCCATCCCCAACCCCATCCCGATCTATATCGTCTATCTGACGGCCTGGCATGACCAGAAGGGCGCCGTCAACTTCCGAAAGGACTTCTATGGCCGGGACGCCGTTTTATTGAAAGCGCTGGAGGGAGAGATCCGGCCGGTCTCCGCAACCGCAACCGTGCGCTGAGCCGTAACGGGAGGGGCACCCGGGCGGATGCGTTGCCGTCTGTCACCAGGATCGGACCGGGCCCACATCCACATGGATGAACCCGGACTTCGGATAATAGCCTACCCCGCCGGCCTTCATCTCCAGGGCGGCCTTATAGAGCTTCGCCAGCGGGACGCCGGTGATCCTGATGTCCACCGCCTTCCCCTCCATGTGCAGGCTATGCTCGGCGACGCTGTGGCTACGGGCTCGGAGGGCGGCGTTGGTCTTGGGCGAACGATAGCCGCAGACCACCGTAAAGGGGGCGTCGGCGCCGACTTTGGCATGGAGCTCATGGAGCAGGTCCAGGAGCTTGGGATCGATAGGCGCGACGCTTCCGTTCAAGCTATCCCTGAGGAAACGGTCAATCGCCGACAGGGCCTCGGGGACATAAGCGCCCGAGGCGCAATACTCCACCTCCAGGCCTTGCTTGAAGTTCAGGCTGTAGAGGGAGAGGCGACGGTCGGCAGCCAAGTCGCGGGCGGCGCCGGTATCTGAGAAGAGCGGAGACGACACCGCCATAACGGACAGGAACGAATAAAGGAGGATGGCCATAGTCCCGTTGGCCGCTCCTTTAAGATATATCTTAAACATATTGTTATGCCTTACTTTTCAATTAGACTTCGCATCATAACGGTTTATCTAAGTCTTGTAAAGCAGGATTTTATTTGTGATATATCTTATTATTTAAGACAAAGAAGCCGGATCGCAGCTCGTTATGCTAAATTTTCTCGGATCGGCCGCCGGCCGGCAGGCCTCCCCTCTTCCGACTTATCAGCCGGGTAGACGAGGCCGAGGCAAACATCATAGAATAGACATCCGTGGCGGCGGCCCGGCCGCCCGCCCCGACTCCCGCTATCCACCGGAGGCCGTCATGAAGCTGACCAAGACCAAAACGCTGGCCATCCTCGCGCTCCTCGCGCTCTTCGCCTTCCTGGGCCGGGCCGACGAGGGCATGTGGATGCCCCACCAGATGAAAGACCTCAACCTGAAGGCCCTGGGCCTGCAGATGAACCCGGACGACTTGTTTAAAAAGGACGGCTCCGGCTTGATGAGTGCCGTCGTCAACCTGGGCGGCGGAACGGGCGAGTTCGTCTCGTCCGAGGGCCTCATCCTGACCAACCATCACGTGGCCTACGGCGCCATCCAAAGGGCCTCCAGCAAGGAGAACGACTACATCCAGAACGGCTTCCTGGCCCCCGGCCACGAAAAGGAGATTCAGGCCCAGGGCTACCAGGCAGGCGTCCTGCTCGGGTACGAAGACGTCACGGCCAAGGTCAACGCCTACTTCAAGCCCAAGATGACCCCGCGGCAGCGTTACGACGCCCTGGACAAGGCCCAGAAGGACCTCATCGCCGCGGGCGAGAAGGGCGGCAAGGACCTGCGCTGCACGCTCGCCTCGATGTACAGCGGCAACGCCTACTACCTCTACACCTTCAAGCAGATCCGCGACATCCGGCTGGTCTACGCCCCGCCCCAGGCCCTGGGCAACTTCGGCGGCGAGGTCGATAACTGGATGTGGCCGCGCCACACCTGCGACTTCTCGTTCCTGCGGGCCTACGTCGCCCCCGACGGGACGGCCGCCGACTACAGCCAGGCCAACGTCCCCTACAAGCCCAAGGTCTGGATCAAGCCCTCGCTCGACGGCTACAAGGAGGGCGACTTCACCTTCGTCATGGGCTACCCCGGGCGGACCTACAGAAACTATGCCTTCGGCGAGCTTAAGAACGATATGGACTCTATGGGCCAGCGGATCAAGGACACCCAGGATCTGATCGCCTTCTACGAGAACGCCGGCAAGGCCGACAAGGAAGTCGAGATCCGCTACGCCTCCCGGGTCAAGGGCCTCTACAACGGCCTCAAGAACACGCAGGGCAAGCTCGAGGGCCTGCAGAAGTTCGACCTGATCGACCGCAAGGCGGAGCAGGAGAAGGTGCTCCTCGACTGGATCGCGGCCGACCCGGCCCGCCAGGCGAAGTACGGAAAGGTCGTGGCCGACCTGAACGCCTTTCTCGAGAAGCAAAAGGCCTTCGCCGCCCGCAGCGCGGTCCTGAACGGCGTGCTCGGCGGGTCGACCATCCTGGGCGGAGCCCAGACGCTGGTGCGCGCGGTGGAAGAGCTGCAGAAGCCGGACCAGGACCCGCGACGCCGCCTTCCAGGAGCGCAGTCTCCCCGGACTGCGCCAGAACATCAGCCTGGCCGAGCGGGGCTACGTCTTCGCCACCGACCGGGAGCTTCTGAAGTGGACGATCAAACGGCAGAAGGCGATCCGTCCGGACACCGCCCAGTGGCCGCCCAGCCTGCAGGCGCTCGCGGCCGGCTCGGACGCCGACGTCGCCGCCCGGATCGACGCCATGTACGCCGCAACCAAGCTCGGCGATCCCCAGAAGCGGCTCGAGGTCCTGACGCTGCAAGCCGGCCCAGCTCGCCGCCTCCGACGACCCGTTCCTCAAGCTGGCGGCGGCCATGGAGAAGGAGCTCAAGGTCATTCGCGAGGAGAGCAAGGGCTTCGGCCGCGAGGGCGCCGACCTCAAGATGGGCTACGAAGCCGCCATCCTGGAGATGAAGAAGGGCACCTATCCCCCGGACGCCAACGGCACCATCCGGTTCACCTACGGCCCGGTCATGGGCTACTCGCCGAGGGACGCCGTCCAGTACACACCCATGACCACCCTCAAGGGCGTCATCGACAAGGACACCGGGGTCTTCCCGTTCGCGGTGCCGGCCAAGGTCAAGGCGCTCTGGAAGGCCAAGGACTTCGGCCGCTACGGCGACAAGGCCCTGGGCGACGTGGTGGCCTGCTTCATGAACACGACCAACGTCACCGGCGGCAACTCGGGCTCGCCGACGCTGAACGCCAAGGGCGAGCAGATCGGGATCATCTTCGACATGTCCTACGAGAGCGTGGTCGGCGACTACTACATCATCCCCGAGTTCCAACGATCCATCAGCGTCGACATCCGCTACGTGCTGTGGGTGACCGACAAGTTCTCCGGCGCAACCCACATCATCAAGGAGATGGGGCTGTAAGACGGGGTCCGCGGAGAGCGGCTGGGCGCCGGACGAGAGGCGCCCGCCGTGGAGGAGAACGATGAGGGGAAAGAAGGGATGGCCCATGAGCACCCGTAGAACATGCGCCGTCGGTCTGTTGATTCTGACCGCGGCTCTTGCTTCGGCAGCCTGCCGGATGGCCCGCATGGCCTTGCCGACGAACTTGTCCGTCGATGCACCGGAGATGATCTGCCGGGGCCGCCAGGGGTTCAAATTCAACGAGGCCTTCGACTTCCTCCCCTTCCGGGTCCGCGACGTCCGTCGCAGCTGGACGACCATCCGGGAGGGCGGCGCCGCGTGGCTGGGCGCCGCCAAAGCCAAGCAGCGCTACGAGTTCAGGGTCGGCGAGGCAGGCGGGCCGATGTGGGAAGGCCGATGCGCGGTCGGGGCGGAGGTCGTGGAGCTCGAGCTGAGGAAGGTCTTCGGCGGGACGCTGGAGATCGACCTGCGGAGCGATCAGACGCTCTTCGGCTCGTTGCGCGAGCGAATCGACCGCGAGCCTTGGCTGCTGGCCCTGGGACAGGGGTACGGAGAAAGGGCGCTGCACGGCGTCCTCGAGAAGGGCGACCTAATAATCAAAATCTCGGCTCAGCATCGCCTGGCCCAATCCCCCCTGCCGGTCTTCGAGGCGGCGGGCTATCTCCTGACCCTGCGCGGCGAAACCGTGGCCGCCGTCGAGATCATCAATCGCGGCGCCGTCTGGATCCACCCCGCCGTCAAGCCGGAGATGCGGGGAGCGCTGGCGGCAGCCGCGGCGGCCCTGCTCCTGCACCAGGATTTGCTGGCGCTCGACCTGCCCTCGGACCGGCGCTCAATTCCCGCGGCTGATCATCTTTATCCATCAAACCTATCCCTCTAACCTTTTCCGTCCCCATCGAATATATTAGGTGTGAAGGCTGAGACGTTTGCCGGCGAGTTCTCTCTGCCCATCCCGCTCCTGGGGGGCATCGGACGGGGACGCCGTTCGGCAGGACGCGGGGGACATGGAAAAAAAGCTGTCGGAGACGGCGCTTTATTGGGAGCGCCTGGATCCGCACAAAGCCCGGCTTTACAGCTATATCCTCAAAACCTTGAGCTTTTCGCCGGACGCGGACGATATTTACCACGATACCGTGCTGCGCGGCCTGCGGTATTTCCGGTCCTTCCGGACGGACAAGGACTTCGGAGCCTGGATCTTCGGGATCGCCCACAACGAGATCCGGACCCATTGGCGGAAAAGCCGACGCAGACGCGAGATGGTCGAAGCAGAGAATGAGGCCGGCGCCGTTCCCGATACGGCGGACGAAAAGGTGAGGGAAATTTACCGCTTCGCCGCCCGCCTCGAGCCGAGGGCCAGGGACGTCTTTTTCCTTTTCTACGAAAGCGGGTTCTCGATCGCCGAGATCGCCGGCATCGCCGGCATCAAAGAAGGGCTGGTCAAGTGGATCCTGCACCATGCCCGCATCGAAGTCAGGACCATCATGGGAGTCGCCGATGAAGAATAACGAGGAGCGCCTCGACCGGAAGATCACCGAGCTTGTCCGCGGCGTCGAGCGCGTGATTCCGGAAGCTTTGGACAAGCGGGTCGCCGACTCTGCTGCCAGGCACAATTCCATGGCGCGAAGGTCGCGGAAGCGCAGACCGTGGCTGATGGCCCTCGTGCCCGCCACGGTCCTAGCCTCGACATTCGTCGTCTTCCTGGCCGTCCGGCCGGAGCCCGGCGAGCCGATCGCCGAAATTCGGACGGAATTCGAGATCGCCGACAAGAACATCAAGGTCATCTTCTTTCAGAAACCCGATTTTAATCTTTTCGAGGAGAATCAAAGTGAAAAAAACTAAACGGTCATTGGCTCTACATATGGTCGCGGCGGCCATTATGCTGGCCGCCGGATCCGTGCCTCCCCTTTTCGCCCAAAACGCCGGGACGCCCGGCGCGGCGCAGGAAGCCACCGCGGCTGCTTTGCCGACCCAAGCCGGCCAAGCCAAAGCCGACGTCGTCGTGGTCAAGAGCTACGAGCTGAAGTTCATCGGCGCCAGCGAGTTCATGCGCTCGGCCAAATTCTATGTCCTCGATAGTACGGGGACGGAGAAGTCCTTGACCGTACGCATCATGAGCTCGCAAATTCCGGCTTTTGAGGCCCTTATGAAGAAGCTGGACGTGGAGAAGAAAAATATCCAGTTCAGAGTTTACACCATCATGGCGTCGCAGGATCTGCCCGAAGAGAATCCGGCCGTCAAGTTCGCACCGGAAACCAAAGAGATCTCCGACAAAGAGCTGAAGAAAGTCCTCGACGAAATGAAAGGGCTCTGGAACTTCAAGCATTTTTGGGTCGACAGCCCATCCTTCCTTCTGGCCAAGGACGGATCGGGAACGAATCAATCTAAGCTGGTAGGTCAATTGAACGCCACCCTGGCTCTCGAAAACGTCCAATTGCGGGGAGAAGACGTGGGCAAACGGATCATCTCGGTCGGCCGTGTCGTCTTGGTGCAGAACACCAGCCAGCGTCAGGAGCACCTCATTAACACCAGTGACATCACCTTCAAGGAAAGCGGATATCTGGTCGTCGGTGTCAGCGGTATGAGTGAAGCCAGGAGCAACAGAGCCCTCATCCTCGTCATCAGCGCCGAAGTGAAGTAACGACCCTCCCCTCGTCCGCCGGGCGAATCCCGCGGTTCGCCCGGCGGCGGTTTCCCTGCTCCAAAACCTTTCTCCAATGGACGACTCTCTCTTCACCCATTCTTAGACCCATAAAATTCCATTGCGAGCCCGTCGTCGAGGCTTGCCATCGCAGCGATTCTGATGGATCATGGCTCGATGACGACGGCCATGAAACCCTTTGACATCGCCCGCCGTCGACTCGCCGGCCAGCAGATCGCCGGGACGAGGTTGAAGACCGCGGAAGGCATCGTCGCCCGACTGGGCGCCATGCAGGCCCAGGACCTGCCCATGGCGCTGTGGGCCGTCGGCGTCCGCCTCCCGCGTTCCACGGTCGCGCCCATCGAAGCCGCGATCGACCGCGGAGCGATCATCCGGACGCATCTCCTCCGGCCGACCTGGCATTTCGCCGCGGCCGCCGACCTCCGCTGGATGCTCGCGCTCACGGCGCCGCAGATCCTGGGAGCCACAAAGACTCGGCACCGGCAGCTGGGGCTGACGCCCGCGGTCCTGAAGAAAAGCCTCGCCGTTTTGGAGAAGGCGCTTCGGGGCGGCACCCACTTGACCCGCAAAGACATGATCGCCGCACTGGCGAGGGCAAAGATCGCCACCTCCGGCGGCCGTGCCTCCCACCTTTTCCTGTACGCTGAAGCCGAAGGGCTCATCTGCAGCGGGGCGATGAAGAACGGCAAACCGACGTTCGCCCTGCTCGATGAATGGGTCCCGCGAGCCGATCCCCTGCCCAAGGAAGGAGCCCTGGCCAGACTGGCTATCCGATATTTCACGGGGCATGGCCCCGCCACCCTGCAGGATTTCATATGGTGGTCGGGCCTGCCCGTCAACCAGGCGCGGCAGGCTTTAGCCTCCGTGAAGCGGGACCTTCGCTCGGAAACAGTCGAATCCGTGGTTTACTGGTTTTCCAGAGACTCGTCGGTCCCCAAGGCCGCTTCGGACTCGGCCTATCTGCTTCCTGCATTTGACGAATTTCTCATCGGCTACAAGGACCGGCTGGCGACTCTGCCCCGCCATAACCACCATAAGGCCGTCTCCAACAACGGCATCTTCCGGCCTATCATCGTGGTGAATGGACGCATCATCGGGACCTGGAAGAAATCGGCCAAAGCCGCCGCGGCAGTCTTGAATTTCTTCGAGCGGCCCGACCGTGGCCTCCGGGCCTTGATCGATGAAGCGGCCGCAAGGTACGGTCGCTTCATCGCCCGCTAGAGCCCCGGTCTGATGTGACTTACTTCTCCAATAATAATTCCTTACTTCATTACTTCTTGACAATAATGCTCTATAGCGCTAACATGAATTCACCGGAGGATCACCGACGTGCTCTGCAAACGAACCTACAAAAACCAAATCACCCTTCCGAAAAAAGTCATGGAAAAGTTCGAAGGGGTGGAGTATTTCCAGGCCGAAGTCCAAGAGGGCAAGATCGTCCTGGATCCGGTCCAGATCACGTCCGCGTCCGAGTCGGCTCTCGGGCAAGTCCGCCGCAAGGCCGTCGCGCTCGGATTGACCGAAAAGGACGTCGACGACGCCGTCGCCTGGGCCCGCAAGAAGTGACGGACGCCGCTTGCCGGATCGTCGTCGATACAAACGTCCTTGTCTCCGGCCTCCTCTTTGGGGGAGCCCCCGGACGCATCATCGACCTAGCCGGCCAAGGGCGACTGCGGATCATCGCAACTCGAACCATATTGCAGGAATACATCCGAGTCCTGGCTTACCCCAAGTTCAAGCTGACCAAGGCCGAAATCCGCGGCCTGCTCGATGAAGTGATTCTGCCGATGGTTGAGTCCGTGGAGATCGAAGCGGTGCCCGCGGTGATTGAGGCGGATCCTTCGGATGACAAATTCCTGGCCGCGGCCGTAGCCGGCTCGGCCGACGCCGTCGTCAGCGGAGACCGGCACCTGCTTGCCTTGAAGGCCTATCGGGGAATCCCGATCGAAACCGCGGCCGAGCTGATTCGAAAGATTCAAGCTTAGAGCCGAATAAACCCGCTCGATACCCCGGGCTTCAGCCCGGGGTATTTATGGGGTTAATACTGAGCGGCGCTCGTTACCCCGATTTGTAAACCGGGGTATGGCGCCGCGAATAAATCACTTGAGGGTGAAGGTGACCGTCACAGTCATGACGACCTCGGTCGCCTTGCCGTCCACATGGGGCGGCTCGTACTTCCATTGCTTGACGGCATCAATCGCCGCCTGGTCGAGCAGCGGTATCGAGCGGATCAGCTTGACGCCCCCGACATTGCCTTTGATGTCGATCACGGCCTCGAGGATGACGATCCCCTCGACTCGGGCGGCATGAGCCGCGGCGGGATAGACGGGCTTGACGTCCTTGATCTGCTTGGGAGCCTCGGATCCCGCCACGCGCACGGGCTCCGCCGGAGGAGCCGGGGCGGCGTCTTCGCCTTTCAACAGCGCAAGCCGGAGAGCGGCGATCTCGCCGGCCACGGCCTCGGACAGCTTGCCGATCTTCTCCGAGACGGAGAGATCCGCGCTCCAAGCTCCGCCGATGATGTCGGTAACGAAGCGGCCGATCTCGGCCTCGTTCTCCGCCGCCTTGTCGTCGTCGGGATTGGTCGCCGTGACCAGCCAGATGGTCCGAACGATTCGGGTGTAGCGCTTGAAAAAGCCCGGCAAGACCGCGTTGCGGACCCTGGCCTGCTCGGCCTCGGCCTTAAAGCCGTCCAAAGCCACGACCGCCGCGTTCGGCGCCATGGCGCCTTTCATCAAGCCCTCGAAGAATCCGTCCAGCTTGTCGAGGAGCGCCCGGCCGGCGGACGCGGAGTCTTGGAAGAGGCTGACTCCAGCGGGGATGGTCGCAACGGCAGCCCAGGGCGAGGCCAGAAGAAAGCCCGAGACAAACGACGAAACGGCCAGGCAGCGAAGCACTCTTCTCATGACGATTCCTCCCTAAGGCATGTCGGATGGTCTTGCCTCAAATTTATGGGGCCGTACGCCCCTTGTCAACAAGCAACCTAAAGAATCTCTCCCCCCTGAGTGGCAGCCCGCGAGCCGGGTCCACTTGACCCCGCCTCGGTCGTCTTGAAGACGCGCCGCTCCGCGTTCGGGCCGAAAAGATGGCTCATGGCGGCAATGTAGACGATGTCGGGATTTTTCGGGTGGATGAGGACACGTGCAACATGGTGCGAGTTTCGAAGCTCCATGCCGATCGAGAGCTTAACCGGATTAGGGGGACACCATACATAACTCCCGAATTATTTTCGTCAACTAATGGAGACTGCTTCTGAGAGTCGCCAAAAGTCGTCGCATTCCGTCAACAAACGTATTCGGGAGTTATGTATGGTGTCCCCCAATTCATTTCTCGCGGTCGATGACGAAGGCCAGGACGGAGTGGAGCCGGGTTTTCGCGGCGGAGGAAACTTCGAGAGCCTCGATGGCCCGGCCCGCCTTGGCCCGCAAGCTATCCATGTCCCGCCGCATTCCGGCCCGTACGCCGCTCCGTTCGGCGATCTCCCGGACCTCGGCGAGCATGGCCCGCGACAGGTCCGGATTGCCGAAGATGCCGGCCAGCCGCCTTCGGTCGGCCGGAGCGGCCTTGTCGAAGAGCCTGCGCATGAACAAGGTCAGCTTGGCCTCGCGGATATCCGATCCGACGGGCTTGCCGATGGCCTCGGCCTGGCCGTAAAGGCCGATCTCGTCGTCGCGCATCTGGAAGAGGAGCCCCAGCGTCTCGCCCAAAACGGCCAAGCGGTCCTGCAGGACGCGGTCGGCGCCCCCCAGAACGGCTCCCGTCCGCAGCGGCGCCGAGAAGGTGTAGCGACCGGTTTTGTTGATGTAGAGCCGCTTGATCTCGGCCTCGGACACTTCGGGAAACGTCTGTCCGAAGTTCAGGTCCTGCATCTGGGCCAGCCCGACCCGGCAGAGGTCGTCGGACCACTGCCCCAGGATCTCGGCCCGCGCAGCCGGTGCCGGCGGGCAGGCCGGCCAGGATCTCGAAGCCCATGAACATAGCGATGTCGCCCAGGCAAATGCCCATGCCCTCGCCGAAGTGGTCCGGGTCCGAGGCGCCGGACTCCCCTCCCAGCCGGGCGTATTGGACATGAAGCGAAGGTCCGCCCCGGCGGATGAGGTCGTGGTCGATGATGTCGTCGTGGATGAGAAGCCCGGCCTGGATGAGCTCCACCGCCGCGCCCGCCCGGATCGCCGCAAGGCCGGGCTTGCGGCCGGCCGCGGCGTAGCCCGCCACGACCATGCCGGCCCGCAGCATCTTGCCCGTCCGGACGAAGACGCGCAGCCGTCCGGCCGCGTCCGGGCCCCAGGCGTTGACCGCGCGGTAACGGCGAACGGCCCCGGCCAGGTAGGATTCCAGGAAGGAGGCTACGTCTGATTTGACGCCGGCCAGAAAGCTCGTGAAGCCGGCGGATCGCTCAGCCATTCGGCCCGCCTTTGGGCGCCGTCCGCTGTTCCAACAGCTCGACGACCCTCTCCACGGCGGCCATCGGGGTCGAGGCGCCGGAGGCCACGAAGACCGATGCGCCGGGCGGGATGGCCAGGCCGGCCACCTGCTCGGGCTCGTCGACGAAATGGACGCAGGCGTTCTCGCCGCCCGCCAGATCGAAGAGGTGGCGGGTGTTGGCGCTGCGGCGCGAGCCGACGATCAGCACGCAGTCGTGCTGGGCGGCCATGCGCCGGACCTCCTCCTGGCGCTCGGTAGTCGGCCGGCAGATGGTGTCCTCGAACAGGACCTCGGGCACGAGCTTGCGGATGGCCTCCAGGACGGCCAGGGCCTCCTCGCGGATGAAGGTGGATTGGACGACCACACCCGCCCGGGTGACGCCGGCCAGGGCCACGGCCGTGACGTCGCCGGGGCGCCGGAAGACCAGGGCCCGGCCGACGTGGCCGGCGATGCCCCGCACCTCATCGTGGCGGGGATCGCCGATGATGATCAGGGCCGCGCCGCCGGCCTCCAGCCGGCGGGCCTTGTCATGGATCAGACGGACCATGGGACAGGTAGCATCGATGACGTCCACCCCGCGGGCTTGCAGGTCCTCGAAAACCCGGAGCGGGGCGCCGTGCGAGGGGATGATGACGCTGCCGGTCGAGCCGATCTGGGTCAGCTCGTGGATGATGCTCAAACCCTTGCTCCGCAGGTCGCGGATGACGAGCTCGTTGTGGACGATTTCGCCGTACATGTAGTAGGTCCGGTCGGGATTGCGGGCCAGCAGGTCCTCGACCAGGGTCAGCGTCTTGCGGACGCCGAAGCAATAGCTGAGGTTGCCGGAGAGGGTGATGCGCATGGCCGCCGCCCGATTTATAGCACATTTTCCCCCGACGGCGAAGCGCCGACGGTACGGCCCGGGCGGTTCCTTTTCCGGCCCGAGTGACCTATAATGAGTTGTTTCGGACAAGGAGATTCCATGGACAAGCGCTTCACCGAGCATCTGGAGGCCGAGCTGGCCAAGATCAAGGCCGACGGCCTGTTCAAGAACGAGCGCGTGCTCACGACCACCCAGGGCGTCGAAATCAAGACGGAAGGGGGGCTCAAGGTCCTCAATTTCTGCGCCAACAACTACCTCGGCCTGTGCAACGAGCCGCGGGTCATGGCCGCGGCCAACTACGCCTTCTTCCGCTGGGGCTACGGCATGGCCTCGGTCCGGTTCATCTGCGGCACCCAGAAGGTGCACAAGGACCTGGAGCGCGGCATGGCCGACTTCCTGGGCATGGAAGACGCCCTGCTCTACTCCTCGGCCTTCGACGCCAACGGCGGCGTCTTCGAGCCGCTGCTGGACGAGCGCTCGGCCATCATCTCCGACGAGCTCAACCACGCCTCGATCATCGACGGCGTGCGGCTCTGCAGGGCCCAGCGCTTCATCTACAAGAACAACGACATGGCCGACCTCGAGGCGCGCCTCAAGGAGGCCGAGGGGGCCAAGGCCAAGCTGATCGTCACCGACGGCGTCTTCTCCATGGACGGCAGCCTCGCCCAGGTGGACCGGATCTGCGACCTGGCCGACAAATACGACGCCCTGGTCATGGTCGACGACTCGCACGCCACGGGCTTCATCGGCCCGACCGGGCGCGGCACCCACGAGCACTGCGGCGTCATGGACAAGGTCGACCTCATCGTCACCACCTTCGGCAAGGCCATGGGCGGGGCGTCCGGCGGCTGCATCGCCGGCCGCAAGCCGATCATCGAGTACCTCCGCCAGCGGTCGCGGCCCTACATCTTCTCCAATTCGCTGACGCCCGGCATCGCCGGCGCCACGCTCGAGGTCCTCAAGATCGTCACGGAGTCGACGGAGCTGCGCGACCGGCTGATGTCGAACACCGGGTTCTTCCGGCGGGGCATGGAGGAGGCCGGGTTCAAGATCGTGCCCGGCATCCACCCCATCGTGCCGGTCCTGTTCGGCCATCTGCCCAACGACGCCCAGCTTCGCCAGCGCTTCGCCGACGAGCTGCTGCAGGAGGGCATCTATGTCATCGGCTTCTACTTCCCGGTCGTGCCCAAGGGCAAGTCCCGCATCCGGGTCCAGATCAGCGCCGCCCACAGCCTGGAGCAGATCGGCTTCGCCATCGACAAGTTCAAGAAGGTGGCCAAGAAGCTGATAGGGTAGCTTGGGCCCTTTATTCCACGGGGCCGGCTGGATTATGATGGACGGGAAACGCGGGGACCTCGTCCCCCTCTTAGGAGAGCACCATGTCCAAGCCCCAGCCGCGCTACGCCCTCGGGCTCGACTTCGGGACCAACTCCGTCCGCGGCCCTGCTCGTCGACATCCGCAACGGCCGCGAGGTCGCCACCTCGGTCTTCCCCTACCCCACGGGCAAGGCCGGCATCGTCCTGGACGCCCGCAACCCCAACCTGGCCCGCCAGCATCCGGCCGACTACCTGCTCGGCATCGAGACCGTGGTCAAGCGGACCCTGGCCCAGGCCCGCCGCAAGGACCGCTCCTTCAAGCCCGACCGGGTCGTCGGCATCGGCGTCGACACCACCGGCTCGACCCCCATCCCCGTCGACAAGGACGGCATGCCGCTCTGCCTTCGACAAGCAAGTTCGCCCGCAACCCGAACGCCATGGCCTGGCTGTGGAAGGACCACACCGGGTACGCCGAGGCGGCCGAGATCACCGCCCTGGCCGCCCGCGAGCACCCCGAGTACCTGGCCAAGTGCGGCGGCACCTACTCCTCGGAGTGGTTCTTCAGCAAGATCCTGCACTGCCTGCGGGTCGACCCGGAGGTCTTCGAGGCCGCCTAGAGCTGGGTCGAGTGCTGCGACTGGATCCCGGCCGTGCTGACCGGCGACGACGCGGCCCGACCGCATCAAGCGGAGCCTCTGCGCCGCCGGCCACAAGGCCATGTTCAACGCCGACTGGGGCGGCCTGCCCGGCCGCGGAGTTCCTGGCCAAGCTCGACCCCAAGCTGGGCGCGCTCCGCGGACCGGCTCTACGACAAGACGTATACCGTCCGACATCGTCGCCGGCGGGCTGTCGCCGGCCTGGGCCCAGAAGCTCGGCCTGCCGGCAGGAGATCGCCCGTGGCGGTCGGCGCTTTCGACGCCCACCTGGGCGCGGTCGGCTCGGGCATCGTGCCCGGCACGCTGGTCAAGATCATCGGCACCAGCACCTGCGACATCGCGGTCTGGCCGCAGCGACAAGCCCCTGGCCGACATTCCCGGGCTGTGCGGCATCGTCGACGGCTCGGTCCTGCCCGGCGACTTCGGCCTCGAGGCCGGCCAGTCGGCCGTGGGCGACATCTTCAACTGGTTCGTCGACGTACATCCAGCCGGGCGGACCGACGGCTCGGCTCGCACGAAGCCCTGACCAAGGACGCGGCGCGCCTGCAAGCCCGGGCAATCGGGCCTGCTGGCCCTGGACTGGAACAACGGCAACCGCACCATCCTGGTCGACCAGCGGCTGACGGGCCTGCTGCTCGGCCAGACGCTGCACACCAAGCCGGCCGAGATCTACCGGGCCCTCGATCGAGGCCACGGCCTTCGGCGCGCTGACCATCATCAACGCGCTTCGAGGAGTACGGCGTCCGCGATCGACGAGGTCGTCAACTGCGGCGGCATCGCCGAGAAGAATCCCCTGCTCATGCAGATCTACGCCGACGTGACCGGCCGGGAGATGAAGATCGGCCCGCTCGGCCCAGACCTGCGCCCTCGGCTCGGCCATTGCCGGGGCGGTGGCCGCCGGCGCGGAGGCGGGCGGTTATGCGGGCTACGCCTCGGCCCAAGCCGCGATGTGCGGCGTCAAGGCCCGCGCCTACAAGCCCGATCCGGCCCGGCACAAACTCTACGACGAGCTCTATCCCCTCTACCGGACGCTGCATGACGCCTTCGGCGTTAAAACCTGGCAAGACTCGCTCTATCCTGTGATGAAGAGCCTGCTGGCCATCCGCGATCGCGTCCTGGCCGGTAAGTGACATGCTGAACAAGCTGAAGAAAAGCGTCTGGGGTGCCAACCTCGACCTCGTCCGCCACGGCCTGGTCGTCCTGACCTTCGGCAACGCCAGCGGCATCGACCGCAAGCGGGGCCTCACGGCCATCAAGCCCAGCGGCGTCGGCTACGAATCGATGAAGCCCGAGGACATGGTCCTGGTGGCCATGGACGGTAAGATCGTCGAAGGTACGCTCAGGCCGTCGTCCGACAC
This sequence comes from Candidatus Aminicenantota bacterium, assembly GCA_963803915.1. Taxonomy (GTDB): domain Bacteria; phylum Acidobacteriota; class Aminicenantia; order Aminicenantales; family UBA4085; genus UBA4085. Next base: position 251,274 of record CAWDOL010000014.1, read on the forward strand.
GCCGACTCATCTTGTTCTTTACCGCGCCTTTCCGGGGATCGGCGGCATCGTCCACGCCCACAGCCCGGCGGCCACCGTCTTCGCCCAGGCCGGCCGGCCCATCCCCTGCCTGGGCACGACCCACGCCGATCATTTCGCCGGGCCGGTGCCGGTAACGCGCCACCTCCGCAAAGCCGAAGTCGAAGGCGAATACGAGATCGAAACCGGGAAAGTCATTGTCGAGCGCTTCGCCAGGCTCGACCCGGCGGCCATGCCCGCCGTCCTTGTGGCCGGCCACGGGCCGTTCGTCTGGGGCCGGACTCCCGAGGAAGCGGTCCATAACGCGGTCGCCTTGGAGCTCGTGGCCGGCATGGCCTTGGCCACCCTCCACGTCAACCCAAAAACCGCCTCATTGCCCGAGTATCTCCTCCGCAAGCACCATCAACGCAAGCACGGCCCGCGGGCCTATTACGGACAGAAGTAAGGAGCCATCATGACCAACATTCCCGCCGTCAAGCTGGGCCTCGTCGCCGTCAGCCGCGACTGCTTCCCGATCGAGCTGTCCCGCAGGCGCCGGACCAAGGTCGCGGCGGAGTGCCGCCGCTTGGGCCTGAAGATCGCCGAGATCCCGACCGTCGTGGAGAACGAGGCGCACGCCCTGGAAGCCCTGGACAAGCTCCGGGCGGCCGGCGCCAACGCCCTGGTGCTCTACCTGGGCAACTTCGGCCCGGAGGGTCCGACCACCATCCTGGCCCAGCGCTTCGGCGGCCCGGTCATGTTCGCCGCCGCGGCCGAGGAGACGGCGCAGCGACCTCATCGACGGCCGCGGCGACGCCTACTGCGGCATGCTCAACGCCTCCTACAACATCGGCCTGCGCAAGCTGCGGCCCTACATCCCCGAGTATCCCGTCGGCACGGCCGAGGAGGTCGCGGCGATGATCGCCGACTTCGTCCCGGTCGCCCGCGTCCTGCTCGGGCTCAAGGGCCTCAAGGTCTTCGCCTTCGGCCCCCGGCCGCAGGACTTCCTGGCCTGCAACGCCCCGATCAAGCCGCTCTACGACCTCGGCGTCGAGGTCATGGAGAACTCCGAGCTCGACCTCTACGACGTCTTCCATGCAGGCCGAAGGGGCGCGCGAGATCAAGGCCGTCGCCAAGGACATGGCCAACGAGCTCGGGCGCAGGCAACGCCTATCCCGACCTGCTGGCGAAGCTGGCCCAGTTCGAGGTCGGCCTGACGAAGTTCATGAAGGCCAACCTCGGCGCCTCGACAGTACGGCGTCTTTGCCGACAAGTGCTGGCCGGCCTTCGAGAAGTACTTCGGCTTCGTGCCCTGCTACGTCAACACGCGCCTGGCAGGCCGCGGCATCCCCGTGGCCTGCGAGGTGGACATCTACGGCGCCCTGAGCGAGTACATGGCCGTCTGCGCGACGACTGCTTCCCGCCACGCTGCTCGACATCAACAACACCGTCCCGGCCGACATGGTCAAAGCGGGCGGCAAGGCCCTGCGCGGCTACAAGCCGACCGACCTGTTCATGGGCTTCCACTGCGGCAACACGCCGTCCTGCTGCCTGATCGACGGCGGGCTGAAGTACCAGCTCATCATGCACCGGCTGATGGAGCCGGGCAAAGAGCCCGACATCACCCGCGGCACGCTCGAGGGCCGGATCCGGCCCGGCGACGTGACCATCTTCCGGCTCCAGTCGACGGCCGACGCCGTCCTGCGGTCCTACGTCGCCGAGGGCGAGGTCCTGGACATCGATCCCGCAGTCGTTCGGCGGCATCGGCGTCTTCGCCATCCGCGAGATGGGCCGCTTCTACCGCCACGTGCTGATCGAGAAGCGCTTCCCGCATCACACCGCCATGGCCTTCGCGCCCGCGGGCCGGACGCTCTTCGCCGCGGCCCGCATGCTGGGTGTCGAGGACATCGGCGTCAACCGGCCGGCCGGCCGGCTTTACCCGACGGAGAACCCGTTTTGAGCCCTGACCCCCAGCCCGCCCCCGGCCCGGTCGGCTCGGCCAAGTCGCCCTTCACGACCGAGGGGGTGAAGGACTACGAGCGCCGCCGCTACAAGAGCTGGGATCAGCGGATGGTCCAGGCCCGCGAGCGGCGCATCATCCGCCGGCACTTCAAGGCCGCCGGAGAGGCGGCTTCCCAGGGGCTTGTCCTCGACCTGCCCTGCGGCTACGGCCGGTTTGCGCCGCTCCTTCTGGAGCTGGGCGCCCGCCCGGTCAACGCCGACCTGTCCTTCGAGATGGTCCGGCGGGCCATGGAGACGAGCGGCCGGCCCGGTCTCGCCGCCGACGCCAAGAACGGGCTGCCCTTCCGCGAGGGCACGTTCGGCGCCGTCTTCTGCATGCGGCTTCTTCATCACATCCACGACCCCGCCGATCGGCGGGCCATCCTGGAGGAGCTCGGGCGCGTTTCGGCCGGCTGGGGGGTCGTCTCCTACTACCACAGCAACGCCCTGCACAAGGCCCAGCGGGCGCTGCGCCGCCTGCGCAAGAAGACGCCCCGCAAGATCCGGATGATCGAGGGCGACGGCTTCACCCTGGAAGCGGAAGCGGCCGGCTGGACGGTCGTCCGCGAAGCCGCCCTCTTCCGCGGCCTGCACGCAGCCCGCATCGCGCTGCTCAAGAAGGGCAAATGCTGATCATTCCGCCCGACGTTGCGTCTTCTCCCGGCCGTACTTGGCGTAGAGCGCGGGCAAGACGAGCAGATTGAGGATGGTCGAGGTGACCAGCCCCCCCAGGATGACGATGGCCATGGGATGCTCGATCTCCTGACCCGGCTTATTGCCCCCGACGACGATCGGGAGTAGGGCCAGGGCCGCCGCGAGAGCCGTCATCAGGATGGGCGACAGCCGCTCTTTGGCCCCGCGCAGGATGAACTCGGGCCCGAAGGTCAGGCCCTCCTCTTTCTCCAGGTGCCGGTAGTGGCTCAACAGCATGATGCCGTTGCGGGCCGCGACGCCCAGAACGGTGACGAACCCGACCAGCGATCCGAGCGACAGGACACCGCCGGTCAGCCAAACGCCGAGCACGCCGCCGATCATGGCGAAGGGCAGCCCGAGCAGGACGAGAAGCGCCAGACGGGTGGACCCGAAGTCGGCATGCAGGATGAGAAAGATCCCGAGCAGGGACAGCAGGGAGACGAGCAGCATCCGGTTCTTGGAGGCTTTCTGGGCGGCGTATTCGCCGAGGAACTCGGGGTGGTAGCCGCGCTCGAACTTGACGGCTTTGACTTTGGATTCGATATCGCGGGCGACGCGGCCGAGGTCGCGGCCGCGGACGTTGCAGGTCACCTCGGCGTAGCGCGAGGCGGCTTCCCGGGCAATCTGGTTGGGCATGGGGGCCAGGACCACATCAGCCACATCGCGCAGAGGCACCAACCCACCCGAAGGGATCCGGATGGGCAGGGAGCGGACGGCTTCGATGTCGTTGCGGACTGAAGGCACGCCCCAAACGGCCACGTCGAAGACCTTCTGGCCGTCGAAGAACTCGCCCACCTTCTGGCCCTTGATCAGCGTCGTAGCGGCCCGGCGCACGGCCGCGGGCGTCAGTCCGAAGCGGGCCGCCGCATCCGGGCGTACCCGGATCTCGACCTGAGGGACCAGGACCTGCGGCGCCACTTTGAGGTCGGCGACGCCTTCAACGCCGGCCATGGCCGCCTTGACTTCCTCGGCTTGGCAGCGCAGGACGTCCAGGTCCTCGCCATAGATGCGGACGACCAGCGTGGCGGCGGCCCCGGTCAAGACCTCTTTGATCCGCTCACGCAGGTAAGTCAGGAGGTCGCGGTAAAGGCCGGGGTAGCCGTCCACGACGGACTGGATCCTGGCCACGGTCTTATCGTAGTCGACCTTGGGATCGAGGCTGATCCAAAGCTCGGTGAAGTTGGGGCCGACGACCTCGTCGGCGACCTCGGCCCGGCCGATGTGGGCGCCGAAGTTGCGCACGCCGGGAATGGCGCGCAGCTCCCGGCTGGCCCTCTCGGTGATGCGGACCATGGCCTGGAGCGACGTTCCGGGCTTCTCCACCCAATGCATCAGGAAGTCGTATTCCTTGAAGTGCGGCAGGAACTCCTCGCCTAAAAACGGGATGGACGCAGCGGTCAAGGCCAGGACGGCAGCGACCACCCAAACCACTCGGACGGGCCGGCGGACGATCGGAGCCAAGGCCCGGCCGTAGGCTTCTTTGAGACGGCGTACGAGAGGCGCCTCCTGGTGCCGCCGGGCGGCGGCCCTGGGCAGGAGGATGAGCGCCAGGGCCGGCGTCAGGGTTAGGGCGACCACGAGCGAAGCCAAGATGGCCAGGACATAGGTCACGGCCAGGGGACGGAAGAACGAGCCCGAAAGCCCCGGCAGCAGGAAGACGGGCAACAGAACAAGCGAAATGATCAAGCTGCCGTAGACCACGGCGCTGCGGACCTCGAGCGAGGCCTTGAAGACGACCTCCAGAGCGGGCCGCGGCGCCGGCAGGGCTCGGTTCAAGCGCAATCGGCGCATGATGTTCTCGACGTCGATGATGGCATCGTCGACGACCTCCCCCAAGGCAATCACCAGGCCGGCCAGGACCATGGTGTTGATCGTCCCGCCCCGCCAGCGCAGGACGAGCGCGGCGGCGATGAGCGAGGTCGGGATGGCCAGCAGGCTGATCAGGGCCGTCCGCCAGTCGTAGAGGAAGAAGGCCAGGACCAGAACGACCAGGATGCAGCCGATGAGCAGGGCCCGCCGCAGGTTGGCGATGGCCATCTCGATGAAGGTGGCGGGGCGGAAGATGGTCGAGTCGATCTCGAGCTCCACTAGGCCGGGCCGCAGCTCGTCCAGGGCCGCCTCGACTTTGCGGGTCACCTCCAGGGTGTTGCCCCAGGGCTGTTTCTCGACGATGAGGAGCAAGCCTGGGCCGTCGTTGATGACGGCGTCGCCGATCGGCGCGGGAGATCCCTCGGTGAGCTCAGCCACGTCCCCCAGCCGGAGCGGAGTCCCGCCGCGGAAGGCGACCGGCACGTCGCGAAGGTCCGAGGCGCCGCGCACGCCGGAGACATGCGAGACGGCCAACCGCTGGTTGGGCGTGTCGATGAAGCCGCCGCCGCCGATCTCGACGCCGTCGCGGGCCGCCTTGGCCACATCGTCCAGGGTCACATCCATCGCCTGCAGCCGGGCCGGGTCGACCAGAACCTGGATCTGCCGGTCGCGCTGGCCCCAGATAGCCACGTTGGCCACTCCGGGCACCGCCATTAGGCGCGGCCGAATGGTCCACTTGGCGATCGTGGTCATGTCCATCTGGGACATGGTTTTTGAGGAGATGCCGATCTTGAGGGCTCGGCTGGTGGAGGACAGGGGCGAGAGGATGACCGGAGGCTTGACCGCGTCCGGCAGCCGCGAGGCCGCCTGGGCCAAGCGTTCTTGCACGAGCTGGCGGGCCTTCATCAGGTCCGTACCGGACTGGAAGTAGAGGACGACGGATGACAGCCCAAGAACGGATTTCGAGCGGACCGTCTTGAGCCAGGACGTGCCGTTGAGGGCGTTTTCGAGCGGGATGGTCACCAGGGCCTCGACTTCGGGGGTGGACAGCCCGGGGGCCTCGGTCTGGATTTCGACCAGCGGGGGCGCGAACTCCGGAAAGACATCGAACGGCGTCGTGCTCAGGACGCGCGTCCCGACGACCATCAGGACGAGCGTCAAGGCGACGACCGCCACCCTCAGGCGGAGCGAGGTCGAGACGAGCCACTTCATCATTTGCCCGCTCCGAATTCCGTCCCGAAGAGCTCCGCGGCGCCGGCGATGACAATATCCGCGCCGGCCGCCGGCCCGCGGCCGAGGACGGCCAGGCCGCCGACCACGTATCGGACGTCCACGCGCCGGCGGGCGAACGCCGTCGGGCCGGTCTTCTCGTAAACCCAGGCCCCGCCCGAGAGGTCGAAGAGAACCGCCGACCAGGGCACGACCAGGCCGTCCTTGCTCGTCCGGAGGGTCAGGGCGACGCCGACCTTATGGCCCAAACGATAGGCGCCGGCCGGATTGGCCAGCTCGAAGTACAAGTCGGCCGAAGCCGCGGCCGGATCGGCGGAGGGCGGTCCCTGGACGGGGCGGGCCTCTTGGCCCACTCCTCCCGCCACGGCACCCAGGGCCTCGATCAGGGCCGGGTGATCGGGATCAATCGAGGCCAGGTCGCCGACATAGACGGGGACCTTGACCCAAACGGGGTTTTGCGACGCGACGGTGAACAACGGGGCGCCGGCCGCGACGGCTTGGCCCTCCCCCGCGTCGAGCCGCGTGACCAGGCCGTCCAGCGGCGAGATCAACACCTGGGTCGTGAGGCCGGCCGCGGCGACGACGGCGCTGCCGCCCGAGAGGATCTCCCAACGGGCCCGCGCGGCATCGAAGGCGGCCTGGGCCTCGGCCAGCTCGGCCCGGGCTTCCTGGTCGGCCTTCTCGCTGACCGCCTTGTCCTTGAGCAAGGTCTCGGAGCGGCGGGCCTTCTCGCGGGCCGTCTCGAACCGCACGCGCTTGACCTCGAGGTCGGACTTTGCCCCGATCGGGTCCTTGTCGGCGGGCATGATCAGGAAGCGGAGCACAGCCTGACCGCGGCCAACCGTGGAGCCGGCCCGCGGCAGAGGCTTCCCTTCGGGAGCCAGCACGATGCCCGCGGCGGGAGCGGCGACCGCGGCTTCCTGGCCGGGCCGCGGTATGATCGTCCCGCCCAGCTTCAGGATTCGGGGCACGGGCCTTCTCTCGGCCTTGGCCGTGACGATCCCCAGCCGTTCGATGGCTTGAGGCGTCAGAGTCAGGACCGTCAGGTCCCCTTCCTTGACCGGGTTGGCCACGACGGCGGGCGCGGGTGACTTGGCTGCCCCGCCGCCGGGTTTAGCCTTGCAAGAAGCGGCGCCGACGATGATCAAGGCCACCGCTAGAGTGGCCGCAAAGGCGAGTCTATGGCTCGGATGGTTCATGGTTTCCTCGCTGAAAACAGTCATTGTCCCGTGGCTAGGGAGAAGAGACCCAGCCCACTGTTAAGCCTCGCCCCCGCTCGGCGGTACTCGGCCTCGGCCTCAGCCAGCCGGCGCCTCGCTTGAATCCAGCCCCGTCGCGCCTCCAGGACGAAGAGCAGGGACTCTTCGCCCGCCGCCTGGGCCTTCTCTGCCCGCCGCAACGCCTCGGCCGCCGCCGGGACGATCCGGTCCTTAGCCAGGCTCAAGGCCAGACGGCCGGATTGAAGCGCCGCAAAGGCCTCGCGGACCTCTCCCGCCGCGGCCCGGCGGACGGCGACATAGCGCTCAGCGGCTTGGGTCAGCTCGGCTTCGGCCCGGGCCTTCCCGCCTTCATTACGATTGAAGATCGGAATCTCGATCTTGCCCGAAGGCCCGGCAAAAAAGCCGGACTCGCCTTTTTCCTTGGCCTCGAGTGTGGCGGTCAGCTTGAGAACTTTGCTCCGCTCCCAGCCTAAGCGGGCGGTTGCGGCATCGATGGCGACACGGGCCGCTTCGATGTCGGGACGGGACCGATAGGCGGCCTCGATGAGCTCCGCCAACGGTCGCACCGCGGCGGATGCGGATACGGCGGGAGTCCCCGGCGTGAGCTTCGGCGCGGCGGCCGGATCGTCCAGCCCGAGAAGGAGCACGAAACGGGACCGGGCGGTTTCCAAGGCGCGCAGGGCTTGTCCGGCCGCGTCTTCGGCCAACAGCGCTTCGACCCGGGCGGCCGACTCTTCGAGCCCGCTGAGGTCGCCGGCCCGGAGGCGTGCCGCTGCCAGGCCGGAGACCTGCCCGAGCGCTTCGGCCTCTTCGCCGGCCGTTCCGGCCGCGGACTCGGCCAAGATCAAATCGGCATAGGCCAGAAGGACATCCCGACCTAGGTCAAGCCCGTGCTGAACCAGACCGTCCGCCACTTCTCCCGCCGCCAGCCGGGCCGCCTTGACCCGAGCCGGCCGCTGGACGAGGGCGTCGATCGGCCAGAGAAGATAGGACTCCCTGCCCTTGACCCCGAACAGGTTGAGAAAAGAGAGTAAGGGATTGGGCAGCTGTCCGGCCTCAGCTAAAGAAGCTTGAGCGGCCGCCAAAGCCGCCAGGTCGACTCGGAACCGGGCGTTGTTCCATAAAGCGACGGCCACGGCCTCGTCCTCGGACAGTCCATCGTCCACGACCACGGCGGGCGGAATGCGCGCTTCACCCGGAGGCGATGGGGAGGCCAGAGGATGGCCGGTCTTGGCCTGCATGGCTTGGGAGACGTAGTCCCGAGTATAGGGCGAGTGGGGAACACACGCCGCCATCAATAGGAGAGGGAGATAAAAAACAGCGATTCGTCGCATGCGGACCTCGCTTTGGTCGTTCCCGGCGCCGATCGTCCCGAGCCTACGGAGCCCGGAACGAAAAACTCCGTTCTATTGACGCCGGCCGGGTGTCGCTTCTTCCCCCGATCAGCGGCTATCGCATTTCCTCGGAAGATGGCGACATGACGAGCCCGAGAATACGCCGCTTCTGATTAGAAGTCTATGAGAGAAACAATAGGCAACGGGCGTTCCCGGCGAAGGAGCGGTCGGGTCGCGGACCGGCGGGAACCCGTTTCAGAATTCGACCGTGATCGTCGTTCCGGGCCCCTGGACGCGCGTCACTTGGGCATCGATCTGATCCGCCAGAAGGGCGATGATCTTCGAGCCGGTGCCTTCCTCCCGCCCGGTGGCCGCGCTCCCCTCGGCCAAACCGACTCCGTCATCGGAAACGGACAGGCAGGACTTCTCACCGCACGAGGACAAGGCGACCCGAATGGCGCCGGGCCTGCCGTTCGGGTAGGCGTATTTGAAACCGTTGATGATCAGCTCGTTGAGGATGAGGCCGAGAGGCAAAGCCCGCTTGGTCACCAGGGTCAGATCCTCCAGCGCCGTCTCGACCCGGACGTGTCCGTCGGGCGGGCCATAGGATCGGGTCAGGGACGCGACCAGGGCGAGGATATAGTCGCGCAAGTGAATGATGTCGGCTCGGCCCGACCGATCGAGCTGCTCATAGGCGGAAGAGATGGTGGCGATGCGCGTCTTGAGATCGGCCAGGGCGGTCCGGACGGAGGGATCCCCTATCGGCTCCCGGCTCAGCCCGATCAGGCTCGAGACGACGGTCAGGCTGTTTTTAACCCGGTGCTGCAGCTCCTTCATCAGGAGCTCCTTCTCGCGCACGGATTGCGCCAGAGCCTCCTCGGCCCGCTTGCGTTCGGTGATGTCGCTGATGCTGGACAGGATCTGAGGCCGGCCGCTGACCGTGATCGACTCGGCAGAGAAGAGCCCGACAATGCGCTCGCCGGTCTTCCTCCGGAAATGGGCCTCCACATCCCGTACCGACCCCCCCTCGACCAACGTACGGACTACCCCGGCGCGGACCTCCTCCGATTCCCAAAGTCGAAGCTCTGTAGCCGTCCGCCCGACGGCCTCCGTCGCCTGGTAGCCTGCGATGCGAACGAAGCCGTCGTTGACGTCGAGAATCCGGCCGTCTTCGGGCCGGGTCAGGGTCAAAGCATAAGGAGCGGAGAGGAAAGCCTTGGCGAACTTCTCCTCCTGGTATCGGGAATCCAGGATCAGCCGGGCGTTGACCATCAGGGCCAGGGCAAAGGTGATGAGGACCAAGACCATTTGATAGGACATGAGCATGATGGTGTCGAAGGTCCCTGTCATGAAGAAGTCGTTGCTCGAGACCGAGCCTTTCAGCACGCCCACAATGCGGATGACGTTGGAAACCGCCAAGGCCGCATAAACATAACCCACCCAGCGCGCAATGCGGCCCAAACCGGCGGGCGACCGCCCCAGGGTCAGACTCGCCCCCCAGGTCCCAAGGGCGATCAGAGCCAGGGCGATGACGATGGTGCGGGCGGCGAGATCGGGCTGTAGGTAAGTGAAAGAGGCATGGCCGGCCGCAAATACGGCCAACAAAATCGCCCCGATGGCGGGAAAACCCGTCCTGCCCAGGAAGAGGCGCACTCCGATCACCGTCAAGATGGCGCCGCCGACCATGAGCACATTGGCCGCCGTGATGGAGGCCCAATCGGGGATGGCCCCGCGGAGAACGATCAGAGCCGTCCCCAGGGATTGCAGGACGAAGCCATAGGCCCAGGCGGCAAGCCCCGGGTAGCGGCCCCGGTTCTGACGCCACAGTAGGACCAGAACCGAGACACAGAGGAGACCGCTGACCAGATGGCTGAGCATCACGGTCCGGGTATCGAGCCAGCTCATGTCACAAACCCTTTCCCGGTGGCTGCGCCGTACCGACGACCACCCCGGGTGAAGCGGCGCTTGCGTTTCACTTAATAACGATTCTATTCCCCGCCGCCGCGCGACGTCAACGCACGCCGAGGCGGCTCAGGGCCGGGGGTAGGCTCCGAACTCCCTGGCCGCGTCGAAGAGGGCCAGAACGTTGTCGGGAGGGACGTCGGCCTGGATGTTGTGGACGTTGGCGAAGACATAGCCGCCGCCCGGCATGAAGGCGGCCAGGTTGCGCCGGACTTCCTCCCGCACCTCGGCCGGCGTGCCGCGCGGCAGGGTCTTCTGGGTGTTGACCGCCCCGCCCCAAAACGTCAGCCGGTCCCCGAAGCGGGATTTGAGGGCGTTTGGGTCCATGCCCCGGGCCGTGATCTGGACGGGGTTGAGGGCGTCGATGCCGTTACTGATCAGGTCGGGGATGTAGGGCAGGATCGAGCCGCAGGAGTGGTACCAGATCTTGGCCTTAGTCCTCGATTTGATGTAGGCCACGAGGGCCTGCTGCCGCGGCTTGACGATCGCCCGGTAAACGCGGGGCTGAAAGAGCGGACCGTCCTGGCCGGTCAGGTCGTCGCCGATCATGATAACGTCGACCACGTCGCCGGCCTCGTCCAGAAAGCCGTGGAACCAGTCCAGCCAGTAGCGCAGCGTCCGGTCGATGATCGTTGCGAGCACCTCGGGCCGCTCGACCATGTCGATGAACAGGTTCTCCAGCCCGCGCATGTACCAGCAGATTTCATAGACGACGCCGGAGATGCCGGCCACCACGGCATAGGGCGTCTCGCGGCGAAGGCACAAAGCCCGCTCGCGCAGGCCGGCGAAGCGGCTGGGGTCGCCGCCGTCCGGGAAGGGATAATCGCGAATCTGCTCCAAGGGCAGCCCCGCCAGCGGGGAATGGCTGATGTCGAAGTAGTTGGGCGCATCTTCGGGCCGCGACCAGACGACGCCGAACTCGTCCTCGAAGTCCTCCCACAGACGGCCGTCCCGCTCGCGCCGCACGACGCCGCCCTTGAAGCTTTGCGACGCTCCCGCCGCGACATAGCGGGTGTCCACGCCGAGCCGCTCCAGGACGGCCTCGGACGGGCGGGCCAGCCCCTGGACGAGGTCCATGATCTCGACGGTCTCGCGCCGGCCGAGGCGGGCCAGGAGGTTCTCGTAGGCCACGCGATGGATGCCGGACTGGTTCCCCCCCAGGTCGATCGGAACGCGATCGGGGATTTTATGGTCGAGTGCGGCCAGCAGCCGCTCGCGCGAGGTCATGCCGGTGCTCACAATCCCCCCCGCGCCGCGACGTAGCTTCCCGCGCCGACCACGACGGTCGAGAGCACCAGAACCAGCAGGCCTGCCGCCACCAGCCACAGCGTTCGTCGTTTGGCGCCCCGCCATTCCTTGAGCGCGATCCCCCATAAGTTGCTGAACAGGATGATAAAGGCCATGTGGATCGTCCAGCTCGAGAAATCGTAATGCCCCATCCGGGTCGTGCCCATGCCGTAGAAGAAGAACTGGAGGTACCAGGTGACGCCGGCCAGGGCGGAGAAAATCAAGTTTGGCCAGAAGGGAGCCCGGGCGCGGGCCGGCGAAGCAACGGCGGACTCGGCGGCCCGCTTGCGGCGGTTGCGTCGCAGCAGGATGCCGCACCAGACCGCGTTGGTGGTGAAGCCTCCGGCCAGAGCCACGATCATGACCGGGAAGTTCTGGAAGATGTCCGGCGTCCCCAGCGCGACGGCCCGGGCGGCGATGGGCTTGCCGGCGGCGTAGGCGAAGGCCATGCAGGAGCTCATGACGCCGGCAAACACGGCAATCCAAAGCCCCTTGGCGAAGTTGAGCTCGGGCGCGGCGGCGGCGCGGTCCGCGGCCGGAGCCTCCTTTTCGCGCCGGGCCCCGGCCCGGCCGCAGACGGCGATTCCGGCCAGACAGACGAGGATGCCGGCCAGGGTGATCTGGCCGGAAAGAACCGAAACCAAAGAGCCGATCTGGCCCTGGAAAAGAGGCGGCACGATGGTGCCGAAGACGGCGCAGAAGCCGAGGGCCAGGGCGTAGCCCAGCGACAGGCCCAGGTAGCGCATGGACAGGCCGAAGGTCAGGCCGCCCACACCCCACAGGACGCCCAGCAGGTAGGTCGCCAGCACGGTCTTGGCCGGAGCGCCGCGCAGGATCTCGATCAGCCGGGGCGAAGTGAACGCGGCCGCGATCCACGGCGCGATGATCCAGCTGAAGACCCCGCCCACGAGCCAGTAGAGCTCCCAGGCCCAGCCGCGCACCTTCTTGTAGGGAAGATAGAAGCTGCCGGCGGCCAAGCCGCCGAGGGCGTGCAGCAGAACGCCGAGGAAGGGTTGGGCGACCATGGCGGTTAGATTACATCCCCGGGGGGTTGGAAATCAACGCTCTTGACTTTAGGGCCCCGGAAGGCGAAAATACGCCTTCAAATCCCTTATTTTACAAGCAATTGACTGAATACGAACCGCCCGATGGGTATCGTTTTTGGTCGGAGGAGTCATCATCATGACCTTGCTCGAAAGCCTTAAAGCCAAGGCCAAAGCCAATCCCAAGCGGATCGTCCTGCCCGAGGGCGAGGAGCCCCGCACGATCAAGGCGGCCGTCCAGATCCTGAACGAGAAGCTGGCCCAGGTGGTCCTGGTCGGCAACCGCGAGAAGATCGAAGCGGTGGCCAAGGAACAGGGTGTCGACGTGGCGAACGTCCCCTCGGTCGACCCGGCCACCTCGCCCAAGTTCGAGGAGTACGCCCAGGCCTACTTCGAAGCCCGCAAAGCCAAGGGCGTGACCATCGAACAGGCCCGCAAGCTCGTCACCGACACCGTCTTCTACGGCACCATGATGGTCCACAAGGGCGAGGCCGACGGGCTCGTCTCGGGCGCCCTGCACTCGACCGGCGACACCATCCGGCCGGCCCTGCAGATCATCAAGACCAAGCCGGGCATCAACATCGTCTCCAGCTCGTTCATCATGATCGTCCCCGACTGCGACATGGGCGACAAGGGCATGTTCGTCTTCGCCGACTGCGCCGTCATGCCCAACCCGACCGACGCCGAGCTGGCCCAGATCGCCATCGCCTCGGCCGAGACGGCCAAGGTCCTCTGCGGCATGGAGCCGCGGGTGGCCATGCTGTCCTTCTCGACCTACGGCTCGGCCCAGCACGAGCTGGTGGAGAAGGTCAAGCGCGCCACGGCCCTGGCCAAGGAGATGGCCCCCGGGCTGAAGGTGGACGGCGAGATGCAGGCCGACGCGGCCATCGTGCCGAAGGTGGGCAAGTCCAAGGCCCCCAACTCGCCCATCGCCGGCCAGGCCAACGTCCTGGTCTTCCCGGACCTGCAGTCCGGCAACATCGCCTACAAGCTGGTCGAGCGGCTGGCCAAGGCCCAGGCCATCGGCCCCATCCTGCAGGGCATCGCCAAGCCGATCAACGATCTGTCCCGCGGCTGCTCCGTGGACGACATCGTCCACCTGGTGGCCATCACCTCGCTCCAGGCCGCCGGCCTGTGAGGGCGGGGATCGCGGCGGGAATTTTCTACTAGATTCGAACGGAAGCCAAGGAGAAACCCATGCAAGTCCTGTCCCTGAACTGCGGCAGCTCGTCCGTCAAATACCGCCTCTACGACTACGCCAAGAAAGAGACCCTGGCCACCGGTGTGGTCGAGCGCGTCGGCATCGGCAAGAGCTACATCAACCAGGCCGGCTTGGGCCGCGAGCCGATCAAGTTCGACCACGACTGCGCCAACCACAAGGACGCCATCAAGCTGATCATCGACACCTTGCTCGACCCCAAGATCGGAGTGGTCGACAACCTCAAGGAGATCTCGGCCGTCGGCCACCGGGTCGTCCACGGCGGCGAGAAGTTCACCAAGTCCGCCCTGATCACCAAGGAGACCATCGAGACCTTCAAGAGCCTGTACGGCCTGGCCCCCCTGCACAACCCGCCCAACGTCCTGGGCATCGAGGCGGCCATGGACGTCCTGCCGACCATCCCCCATGTGGCCATCATGGACACGGCCTGGCACCAGACCATGCCGCCCCACGTCTACATGTACGCCCTGCCCTACGAGTGGTACGAGAAATACGGCGTCCGCCGCTACGGCTTCCACGGCACCTCGTTCCTCTACGTGGCCAAGCGGGCGGCGCTGCTCCTGGGCAAGGACCCCTTTAAGACCAACCTGGTCTGCCTTCACATCGGCAACGGCGTCTCGGCCAACGCCATCAAGAACGGCGTCTCCTACGACACCTCGATGGGCCTGACGCCCCTGGAAGGCCTGGTCATGGGCACCCGCGCGGGCGACCACGACGCGGCCATCGACCTGATGGTCATGGAGAAGGAAGGCATCGCCCCGGGCAAGATGAACGACATCCTGAACAAGAAGTCGGGTGTCCTGGGCATCACCGGCAAGTACACCGACCGCCGCGACATCCAGGTGGCGGCCGAGGCGGGCGACGCCCGGGCCCAGCTGGCCGTGGACGTCGAGGCCTACCGGATCAAGAAGTACATCGGCGCCTACTCGGCCGCGATCGGCGGCGCGGACGCCGTCGTCTTCACGGCCGGGGTGGGCGAGATGTCGGACCTCATCCGCGAGAAGGCGCTTGAGGGCCTGGAGTTCATGGGCATCAAGCTGGACAAGGCCAAGAACACAGCTGGCCAAGACCCGCAACGCCGAGACCGAGATCTCGGCCGCCGACTCCAAGGTCAAGGTCTTCGTCATCCCGACCGACGAGGAGCGGGTCAACATCGAGGACGTTATCGCCATCCTCGAGGGCAAGTACGACGAGCACACCCGCTTCACCTACCGCTTCCAGTCCCCCGCCTACGAGAACTCGCAGCGCGAGCAGGACTTCCAGAAGGAGTGCGAGCGGAAGCCGGGCCTGAAGGACATCCAGGTCAAGCCCAAGAAATAAGCTCGCCTTCCCGAGTCATCCCCAGCCGGGGCCGGTCCGCGGACCGGCCCCGGCTTTTTTTGTTTTTGGGTGTCAACCCTTTCGGCCGGAACGGAGTCTTCCTTTTTGTGGAAAGAACTAGCCTGCACTATTCACGAGTCGAGAGGGCCGTAGATGCGAGGCGCGGAGGGTGAAGCTGTGCTAGTCGCACTGCGAACCCTTCGCAACGAAGCAGATGCGGTCCTATCGGCTCGCCCGAAGGGTAAAAACACATTTTTTTTGTATCTTGATGCGAACAAAAGAAATATTAGAATTTTAAGATTTTTATGAATAGTGCAGGCTAGGCCGGGCAGCCCCTGAATACGAGACCGGGATTGCGCCATTCCTTCTTCCGGAGTCCCAACATGTTCAAGAATCACTTCATCACCGCCTGGCGGAATCTCAAGAAGGGTAAAGCTTATGCCGCGCTCAATATCCTGGGGTTGGCTGTGGGCATGGCCGTGTTCATCCTCATCATGCTTTTCGTCCGGACCGAGCTCAGCTATGACCGCTACCATGCCGACGCCGAGAACATCTACCGGGTCATCCAGGAACAGCCGGGCAACACCTATCTCGGATCCAACCTCTTCGCCGTGACCGCCGGCCCGATGGCGCCGGCCATGGTCCGGGATTTTCCGGAAGTCCGGACGGCCATGAGGATCAACAGGTCAAGGGAAGAGCTTATTCAAATCGGGGGCACGCCTTTCATCGAAAAAGACATCCATTGGGCCGACCCGCAGATCTTCGATATCTTCACCTTCCCGCTCGTCCGCGGCGACAAGGCCACGGCCCTGAAGGACCCGTTCTCCATCCTCTTTTCCGAACGGGAGACGAGGCGGCTTTTCGGCGGCACGGACCCCATAGGCCGCACGATCCTGTACCGGGACGGGGATCAGGCTTTCGAATTCAAGGTCACGGGAGTCTTTCGCGACATCCCCTCGAATTCCCATTTTTCCCCCGATGTTTTGGCTCCCTTCGAAACCATGGCCCGAATCCAGAAGCGGGACCTCACGCATTGGGGAAACAATTCCTACCATACCTATGTCCTGCTCAAGGCGGGCGCGGACCCCAAAGCCCTGGACGCCAAGCTCCCCGCGTTTCTCGAGAAGAATGCGGGAGGCAAGATCCCGGCCGGGAAGGGCCAGAGAAGCCGCTATTTCCTTCAACCCCTGACCCAGATCCATCTATCCTCCCGGGTCAATTTCGAGCTGTCCCCGACCGGAGACGCCCGCTTCGTCCTCCTGTTCGCCTCGATCGCCGTCCTCGTCCTGATCATCGCCTGCGTCAATTACATGAACCTGGCTACGGCCCGTTCCCTTAAGCGGGCCAAGGAAGTCGGCCTGAGGAAAGTCGTCGGAGCGGCCCGTGGCCAGATCATCCGTCAATTTCTGGGCGATGCCCTGTTGCTGGCATTCCTCGCCCTGCTCTTGGCCGTGGGCATCGTTCTGGCCGCCTTGCCGGCTTTTCGGGCCTTCGTGGCGCGGGACATCGCCTTCCACCCCCTCCGCGATATGGCCCTCATGCCGGGCCTCCTTCTCCTCGCCGCAATCGTCGGTGCGGCCGCGGGCAGCTATCCGGCTTTTTTTGTTTCGTCCTTCCAGCCCATCTCCTCCCTAAAAGGCAGCGGAGCTTCGAAAGCCAAAACCCGGGGATTGCGCAACGCGCTGATCGTGTTTCAGTTCGCAGCTTCGATCACCCTGATCATCTGCACGGTCGCCGTCCGCAGCCAGCTGCGCTTCATACGGAGCCTGGACATGGGCTTCGAGCGCGACCAGATCGTGGTCCTCTCCCCGCGGGGTGGGATAAACACAAACCCCGAGGCGTTTAAAGCGGAGCTGCGGCGGAATCCCGCCGTTCTCAACGTCGCGTCGTCATCCGACCTCCCCAACAGCGTCAGCTCGAGCACGATCGCCGACTGGCCGGGAAGGCCGGAAGCGGCGAAAATCCAGATTTATGTCCTTGATGCCGACTACGATTTTATCGACCTCTACGGTCTTAAGCTCGCCCAAGGTCGAAATTTCTCCCGCGATTTTCCATCCGACGAGAAGGGCGCGTTCCTGATCAACGAATCCGCGGCCAAAGCCATCGGCTGGGAAGACCCCATCGGCCGCGGGTTCGGCCGCGGGGAAAATCAGAAAGCCTCCGGAACCATCGTCGGCGTGATCCGGGATTTCCACATGCACTCCGTCCATCTTCCGATCATGCCCCTCTACATCCGTCTCGACCCGAGTCGCAGCAGCGACATTTCCGTCAAGATCCGGGGCGGCAACATCCCCGCGACTTTGTCCTTCCTCGGCCGGACCTGGGAGCGATTCGCTCCGGAATACCCCTTCGCGTATGCCTTCTTCGACGAAGTCTTCGACCGGGCCTACCGGGTCGAGCGGCGCCTGGGGACGATGTTCGGCGCTCTAGCCGGGCTGGCCATCTTCATCGCTTGTCTGGGCCTCATCGGTCTGGCCTCGTTTACGGCCGAACAAAAGACCAAGGAAGTCGGTATCCGCAAGGTCCTCGGCGCGTCAGCTGCGGGAATCATGGCCCTGTTCTCAAGAGAGTTCATCAAATGGGTCATCCTGGCCAACATCCTCGCCTGGCCGATCGGATACCTGGCCATGCGGACGTGGCTGCAGCAGTTCGCCTACCGAACGAGCCTGACCATCCCGATGTTCCTGGGGGCGGGACTGTCCGCTCTGCTTCTCGCAGCCGTCGTCGTCGGCGTTCAGACCTACCGAACCGCCAAAGCCAACCCCGCCGATTCCATCCGCTACGAATAGACGACCCGGCCCGCCCGTCGTGTACGGGAAGAGGCCTCGGTCGAACGCGCGGGGAAAGATAAACCCATTCGATACGCCGGGCTAAAGCCCAGGGTATTAAAAGGGTTAATACTGAGCGGCGCTTCATCCCCCTGTTTGAAAATCGGGGTTCGAGCGCCGCGAACGTATCGAAGCAGTCTTCTCCTTCTCCGGCGCAAAAAAGCCCCCCGGCAGGGGTCCCGCGACCGCCTTCCGGGGGGCTTTTCGTTTCTACCGGGCGGGAGCGCCCTTTATCAGCGGGCCTTCTCCAGGACATCCTTCTCCACCGCGGCCAGCTTCATTTCGGCCTGGGCGGATTCGAGCTCGGACTTCAGCCGCGCCACTTCCGTCCCCGAGACCAGCCCCAGCGCCTCCTGCGTCGTTAGGCGCTCCATCTTCACCTGCAGGGCCTCGACTTTGGACTGGGCCGCCTTGAGGCGGCTCGAGGCGTCGGCCAGCCGGCCCCGGACCTCGACCTCCAAGGCGCTGGCCTTCCCTTCCAGGAAGCTTCCGCGAAGCTCGATCCGGCCCCGGATCTCTTCGATCTTGGCGGTCTGGACGGACGTCTCCATCCGCGAGCCGGCCATCTCCGTTTCAGAGACGAGCCCCAAGCTCCACAGGTTTTTGAGTCTCGCCGTCCGGACCGAGACGCTCTCCATCTCGAGCTTGGACTTTGCCGCGTCGAGCATCAGCCGCTCGAGAACGAAGTCGCGCCCGCCGACCAGGGACGCATAAAGCTCGTCCCGCACCGGCTCGCCCGTCGCCCGCACCTCGTCCAAGCTCACCCGGAATCTTTTGACGGCCAGCTCGGCCGCGGCGGCCTGCAGCGACGCCTGCCGTCCCTCATCGACCCCGGCCATCCCCACCGCGACCTGCCGGCCCAACCTGGCCGCCTCAGCTTGCACAACGGCCAGCCGCGATTCGGCCAGGCGCATGTCCGTCTCGGCCCGGGCAACTTCGATCTTCTTCCGCCAGGAGTCTTTGATCATCTCGGACGCCTTGATCACGGTGACTCCGGTCGTCAGGAAGACGGCCGTCAACACGGCCACCGCCACACCCCGCGGCACGGCAATCCGGCCGGCGGCGGGCCGAAAACGCTGGGCTCGGCGATACTCTGAAGCCAGCTGCCATTCCAGATGTTCGACGAACCGCCCATCGGGCTCGAGGCTCTTATTCGTGGTCTCACTCATGGTTTCCTCCTATGACATTGATTTCGGGAAGGCGCGTCTTCAGGGACCGGCGGGCCCGCCTCAGAAGTCCCTCTACGGCGCGCTCCGAGATGGCCATCTCGGAGGCGATCTGCCGGACGCTCTTCCCGTCGAAATAGAACGCTTCCAGGGCTTTGGCCTTGCGCCCACCAAGGGCGGCCACGGCCAGGCAGACATCCAGCGCCTTGGCGGGGTCCTCGCGCGGCCCCGCTTCGGCTGTCGCTTCGGGGTCGCCATCGACCCGATAGGCGCCCTTGAACCGCCGCGCGTGATCGATCAGGATGTTCAGGGCCACCCGCTTCAGCCAGGCCAGCGGAATATCCGGGGCTCCCTTACGGCCCCAGCTCTCCAGGGCCCGGAGATACGTTTCCTGGACAATATCCTCGTTCAGCTCGCGAATCCCGCCGGTCCGCCGGGCCAGGTACCCGTAGAGAGGGTTCACCGTCTCCCGGTATATCGTCATCCACTGTTCTTCGATCAAGATTTGGCTCCTTGCATGGGCGCGTTCACTTATTATGACGCAGGAAGGGGGAGGAAACCCACACGCGCGCGCGTGGCGGAGCGGACCGCCTTCTGCTATCATCGGAGTTCAAGGAGATCGAGATGAAAGCCGCCGTCCTGACCGGAATGCGATCGGTTGAAGTCCGCGACGTTCCCGACCCCAAGATCCAGGCCCCCGACGAGGTACTGCTTCGCACGGCCGTCGCCGGCCTGTGCGGGAGCGATCTCCACTACTTCATCGCCGACAAGGTCGGCAGCGAGAAAGTCGCCTACCCGGCCATCGTCGGCCACGAGTGCGCCGCGGTCGTCGAGTCGATTGGTCCGGCCGTCAAAAAGGTCAAGCCGGGCGATCGGGTGGCCGTCGAGCCGGCCATCTCCTGCGGCACCTGCGACCAGTGCCGCGGCGGACGCCCCCACACCTGCCGGACGGTCGGCTTTCTCGGCCATCCCGGGGAGAAGGACGGCTGCCTGGCCGAGCTCTTCACCATGCCCGAGCGGAACTTCTACCCGATCCCGCCGACGATGACCCCGGCCGAGGCCATGCTGGCCGAGCCCCTATCGATCGCCCTGCACGCCCTTCAGCTCGGGGCGCAGGACGGCCGAGACGATGTCGGCCTTGCGCGGCTCCAGGATCGAGGCAAAGGCGTTGGGGACCATGAACGCTCCGGTGAGTGAGTGTTTGCTCACCTATGATAAAACCGCGGCGGCGAGGCTGTCCAGGGGGCGCGCGGCGTCGCGGACGGTCCTTTAAGGTCGCCTAAACCCGGCCATTCTTCGACAACCGGCGCGACTCGCCGGCTTATGCCGGCCAGGCATCGAAGGCTTGTTTTTCAAGTTGCATCTGCCATCGGCGCCCTTAGAGATATTGATCCAGGCCCGCCAGTTCTTATCGTCCATATCGGGATAGTCCAGCCGGATAATGGCTGCACCGGCTTTCGGTGCGCATGAGCGAGGCGCGTGAGCTTCATCTCGGCACTGAGGATCATGTTGCGAGTCTCGAACGCCAACCGCAATTCGTGCATGTTGGCCGCGCGCAGCATCGGCACGTGGTGATCCCGCAGTTCCTCAACATAGGCCAGGGCGGCCTGCATCATCGGAGCTTTCTTGATGTAGAGCACGAAGTTCGGGATCATGACGCCCTGCAGAGTCTGCGTAACCCAGGCCGGGCCATAGCCGGCTTTGCGCCGTCAGCGGGGCCAGGATTTCGTCCTGTTACCCCGGCGATCCGCGTCATCGGGAAATCGATGGGGCCTTGACCGATCGGGCATATTCAGCCGCTGCTTCGTCCGCGATAGCACCTTGCACGGCGGACCCGGCCAGCGACGAGCCGATCTGCGTATAGATACCGCCCGCCATGTAGCAGCCAAGCGCATCACCCGCCGCGTACAGCCCGGGGATGTTGGAGGCACACCGGTCGTTCATCGGCACCAGCCCTTCGGACTTGTGGATCGCCATGCCCGCCGAGGCGCCGCCAGGACGTTTCGCCATTCCGGACTGGCGCCAAAGCCGGGCGGTGGCCCGCCGGGTGCGCCGCCCTTGCCGGGAGGCGGACCTCCGGCGAGCCTCTCTTCCACCGGGAGGCGCTCCTCCGCCGGGCGGACCGCCCGCGTGACGGGCCGCGCGCGCTGAAACTCTTCGGGGACGTAAGGCCCGCCTTCGATGGCTCTTCCGTCGGCTGCGTGGAGCCCGGCCCGCCTTCGACCGGGTTCCCCGTCACATAGGCGCGGTAGTTGATGTCCACGCCCAGATCGTGATGCACCTCCACGCCGTTGGTCGAGGGGATCCGGTCGAACATCGCCCCAGCCGTCGTAAGCAGGCGGCGGGGTTGACGCTGCGCGTGGAGTGGCCGTCGTTCCATTCCTTGCCGGTGACCTTGGCGCCGATCTCGTAGGCCATCACCGTGCCGTCATGGGTCAGGTCACAGATGGGAAAGCCGCTTGGCTTGAAGCCGCCCGCGCCGGTGCACAGGATCACCGACCTTGGCCTGAATGGTGACGGTTTCTTCGGCGTCGAGTCGGAAGCCCGCCGCCCCCGCGATCCGCCCGTCCTCTTTGATCAGATGCGTGATGACCACCCGTTCGAGCAGGGGGATCTTACGCTCATCGATGGGCCGCATGAAGGGACGGTTGGCCAGAGTGGCTGATCGAAATAGCCCCAGTCGCGCAGTTCGCGGGCGCGATCCAGTGAATGCTCGGCCAACTGGCGGGTGTAGACCGGGTTGTTCGTGCCGAGGGCCGAACGCGAGACGGCGGCGACGAAATCGTCGATGGACCCGGTTTCGGTCGCAGGGTCATAAACGAAGAACCCCTTGGCGAATGGCGTCAGGCCCGAGGAGCCCAGCCGCCCCTTGGAGACGATCATGCAGCGCGCGCCTGCGTCATGCGCCTTCACCGCAGCGAAGAGCCCCGCCATCCCGCCGCCGATCACCAGGACGTCGGCCTCATGGTCCTGGCTTTGGATATGGTCGAGGTCAACCTCAGAAGTATTGGCAGCCCAGCCTATCGACGCGTTATTGGCGGCCCTCACGGCAAAACCGGCCGCCGCCGCCCCGCCTGCGATGGTCAGAAAATGGCGCCGGGAGAGGCCTCTCTTGTTCGATGGTGTGTTCATTGTGATGCGACCTCCCTTTTATGAGCCGGTTTCATAACATAAGTTTTGATAAGCAGCAGAATGCCGCCGCCGGCCAGAAGAATCATGTAGATGGACATCGCCTGATCGGTATGACGGCCGAGATTCACCGCATGCCAGGTGGCGAGCCCGATGAGAAGCATGCTCATAATGCCGTGAAACACGCGCCAGGTGGTGTGCTTCATGGGCAGCCTCTTCCGAAAGAG
Organism: Candidatus Aminicenantota bacterium; assembly: GCA_963803915.1. GTDB lineage: Bacteria > Acidobacteriota > Aminicenantia > Aminicenantales > UBA4085 > UBA4085. The sequence goes on from CAWDOL010000014.1 coordinate 273,739, forward strand.
GGAGGTGATGCCCAAGATCAGCATCACACTCCAGGCCGCTAGCCCCAGTACGATCCCGCGACTGTTGAAGGTGGTGATGATGGTGACGAAGGCCTCCATCGGCTCGACTCCGGATTCGAAATATCTGGGGACCACGAGCAGAAAAGGATGGACCAACAACAACGCCACGGCGATATAGCCGATGGCTTTGTGGAATTTGACGGCCGTACTCATGTTTAAGCTTTTCACGGCCCTGGTGTTGCCGCGAGCAAGAAAAAACTGCCCCAACATTTGGCAAAAGGCCAGAATAAAGAGCAGCGACAGTGCCTCTTTGAGCACGGTTCGGCGCGGAAAGTCGCCCACGGCCCATAACAGCAGCGGCACACCGACAAAAATCTGTGCCGCCGGAATGAGATAGTCCTTCGGTCTATATTCGCGCATCGTTACCCCCAGGACACCACGACCGGAATGGATTTCTCCGATGAAATCGTGATCGCATCCACCGGACAATACATCCGGCACAAATGACACATCTGACAATCAGCCGGATACGTGATCACGGCCTTCCCGGTTTTCGGGTCCATCCGGATCACATCGGTGGGGCAGGTCTTGACACAGGTTCCACACCCGATACACCCGCTCATCCGCTCAATGGTCATGGCCTCTCCTTCCCTTTTCCGTCTCCGGCCCGAATTCCTTTAGAACGAGTAATGGAATCTTCCGCCGATGATCGGATAGCTTTCGTTGGTTGTTTCGCCCAGGTCCTTCTGGTAATGGCCGAAGAGGCTGAGGGTGACCTTCTTGGTGATATCGTACTCGATCCCCGCCGTCAGCCGGTATTTGTTCAGGGCCTTGCCGCCCTCCCCCAGGCCGAGGAAGACCTCCCCGCCGCCGTAGGGGCGCAGGGCCTTGTCGGCTCGGAACGTCACCTGGAGGCGGTTGCGGAAGGTCAGCTCCGTGTCCTTCCCGGTCCACGATTCTATGAATTCCTTCTGCAGCCGGACCCGGTTGGAGACCTCAACGGTGGGCCAACGCCAGCCCAGAACGATGGCCCCATCGATCCGATCCCGCTTTTCATACCGCTCGGCGATGAAGCGATAATCGGCCTGGACGGTCAGCCACTTGGCGACCCGATAGCCGACGCCGAACTCCGTGACGTCTGTTTCCAGGTCGGTGAACGTGCCCTCGTAGCGGAGCTGCTTCTCCAGCCCCAGCCGAAGACCGGGCAGCGGCTTCCAGTTGAAGCTGAAGGTCTCCCAGAAACGGGCGCCCTCGTCCGTCGCGGCGGCCAGCCCGGCGGCGAGAACCAAGAGAAGGCCGAGTCCTATGGCGACTTCTCTTCATGACGTCTTCTCCTTCCGGTAGTAGGCCAGAATCTCTGCCGAATCATTGAGAAAGTCGATTTTCCGGATTTGCACCCGAAGGATGTCCAGTCCGGTCCGGGCCCGCAGGTCGGCCAGAAGCTCGTTTTCCTGGGCCGGCCTGATCAGCTCGATTTTTTCGTACCGGACCGATTGGCAAAGCTCTTCCCGCTTCGGCTCCCGCCCGTCCAAAATCACGACCATGACCAGGATGCAAAAATCGATGAACAGAAGCTCGGGATGCCAGGTGCCCGGGTCGGCCAGCCCGTTCAGGGCGCCCAGGGTGATGACCAGGAACTGGTAGGTCATCTCCCGTATGGGGATGCTCTCGGTCCGGTAGCGCAGGATGCTGAAGACGGCGAAGAGCCCGAAGGCGAAGCCGATGTCGAGCAGGATGTGCTTGAGGAAGGTGCAGACGAAGAAGATGAGGAGGTTGAAGACAAAGAAGGTGAAGAGGTATTCCCGCTTCCGCTCCTTGGGGAAGTAGATGCAGCGGATGATCAGGAAGGCCGCGGCCGCGTTGTAAGCCAGCCGGACGCCGATGTCGAGGAAGTCGAACGTTTCCATGAATCTCCTTCAGCGGGCGGCGGCCTCGGAAAGGGTGCCGAGAAAAGCCTGGACCGCCTGGTAGCGGGTTTGTGCGTGCTTGATGAGCGTAGTCAGGGCCGCGTCGAAAGCCGCGGCCGAAGCCACGAACGTGTACCCCGACCACTCCCCCTCAGCCCCGACGACATAGGGGCGGATCAGCGCGTGCAGGCGCCGGTACGTCGACTCCATGGCCGCGGGCTCAAAGGCTTGGCTGACGGCGGCGGCAACATAATCCCGATAGGCCGCCCGGTAAACGGGGTCGTCCATCGCGTACCGGATGAGCGGCCAGCCGGATCCGACCTCGGTCAGGGTCAGGGACAGGGCGTTGTTCGACACCAGCGCCTCATTGTTGTCCCAGGGGATCCAGGTCAGGCCCGGCCCGGCCGGATCGTTATAAAGGTAATAATTGTGGTTCATCTTGCCGTAGGTGTCCCAGTTCTGGATGACCGTGTTGACCGCCAGCCATTTGAGGAAGCCGTCGACGTTGAAGGCGGCCTCCAGGCCGGCCCGCCAAGCGGCCGGAGCCGAGAGCCGGTTCCCGGCATGCAGGGCGGCGAACACGGCTTGAATATCGCTCCAGTTCGCCAGGTCGGCATTGGTCTTCTTGACGAAGTAGGCCTCGGAGAAGGAGCCGGCCTTAAAAGTCGCGCCGGTGCCCATGGGCTTGTAGGCGTTGCCGTCGCGGCTCCCGAACTGGTCCTCGAGCATGGTATCTTCGATCACCTCGATACCGGTGTAGAGCCCGAAGTAGACCGGACCGCTCCCGTGGTCGACGTAGAGCCGGTAGAACGCGGTATGGGGAGCCCGTACCCCGGCGTCCCGAAAGATATCGGGAGCAACCCGGTCGCGAAGAAGAGAAACATCCTTGTAGCTATTGGACAACGACAGCTCTTTGAAGCCGAAGAAGCGCTGGTCCTGGATCTCCGGATAGTCGTCGTCGAATTGAGCAAAGTCCAGCCGGAAAGCCAGCTTGCCGTTGCCCTCGGACCAGGCGGAACGAAGGCTTGAATTGCCCTTGAACCGGACCCCGACCCAGTACCACTGCCGCCCCTCGAAGAACAGCGAGGCGGGGACGTAGACGGGATTGTCTTCGCTGTCGATCACCCCCCCCCCCGCCGCCGCCGGGCTGGCCGCCTCCGGGCTGGCCGCTGCCGCTGCCGAAGCTGCCGTAAACCGAAGTCATGTCGCTCCACATGACATTCCAATCGGCGGCCCTGATGACCAGATCGATCCGGTTGACTTTGTCGGAGGGGAAGACCTTCTCGAAGTCGGGAGCGGCCGAGCTGCCGTGGGTCGCGTCGGTCCAATCCGGCAGGGACGAATGATCGACCGGTTTGAGATAGCAGGCGGCCGATAGCGCCGCCGCGGCCGTGGCCAGGGCTCCGATCCCGAACATTCGCCTGAATCTCATATCGGTTCTCCGGAAACGCAAGATGCCGCGCCGGTCTCGGCGGGGCCAGTCACGAAAGCGCCGGCCAGGGCGCGGTATTTCGGCTTCAGCCTGTTGTGCCGGACCTCGGGACGGAAGACGTAGACGCCGAAGCAATACTTGCTGAACCAAGCGGGGGGGATCCGCAGATCCCGCATCAGGCGCCGGAAGGGCGAATCCGGCCTGGACCGGGACTGCTTGACCTCGGCCACCACAAGCCCTTCGGCGGCCACGCTTACCCCCGTCCGGGGATCCGTAAAGACCAGGTCCGTATCGATCGTCAGGCGTTCCTGGATGTCCCGGCGATGCAGAGTCAAGCGCGAGAATCGAGCCCGGAGGAGCGGCGCCAAGTCCTCCGGAAGCACGATCGAAGGGGCCTCCGCGCAACCGTCCGTCGGATCGATGAAGATGCCCGCCTGGAACTGCTTTAGGGAGATCGGACGTCGCCATTTCCGGGTCTGCCGCCGATTCGTTTTCATCTTGATCTCGGCGCAGGCGAATCCCGAGCCTGGATAGAGACGGAAGCGAGCCTTGAAACGGCTCAGCCGTCCCCGTTGATGGTCCTGGTAGAGCGTCAATCGCTCATCATCGAAATACAGCGAGCGGTATTCCTGGGCGGACGAGCCTTGGAAGGACAAAATACGGTAATCCCGGGGAAGGCGGCCGAGGATGCCGGAAAGACGGTCGGCCGGCAGCACGTACTTCGTGTCGAAGCGGCCCTTGAAGAGCTTGTCCTCCGAGCCGGAGAACGGGATCGACTCGAAGTCCTCGAGCCAGGCGGTGGGTATCATGCCGGAAGCGAAGCCTCTTTGTACATAGTCGCCCCTTAGACCATGAAGGGGGCCGGGGCATTCCCGGTCCCGGATGAAAATATATTTTCTTCCGAGGCAATAAAGCCGGGCCTTGATCGGTCTAAGGAGAGGAAGAACCGCCATGAGACAGAATCGCCTATCGAAACGCGCCCCGGCCGAGTCGGGACGGGGATGGATGTCGATCGCCTTGATCCTCCTTCTCCCGCTCGCCTCGGCCGGACAGTCCAAGCCGGTCTCTCATGATGACCGGCAAGCCCGGCTGGCCTTCGCCCCGGCCCCGGGCAAAATCCTGACCTACGATCTTTCCTGCCTCGTCGATTCCTCGACCCGCTCCTTCAGCGGCGAGGAGCTCCGCATCCAGGCCGTGAGCCGCGGCCTTATTCGCATGGCCGTCGGCGCCCCCCAGGACGGAGGGACCATCATCCGGCTCTCGAGCCCCGGCCTTGACGTCTCTTTTCTTGCCGGGGGAGCCTCCGACCGCTATCGGATCCGCATCCCCGACGACGATCCGGTCCGGATGGTCATCAGCCGGAGCGGGCGCATCCTCGACGTCCGCAACGCGGAAAGGCTGGAACGATCGAACCGGATGCAATTCTCCGTCCTGGACATGCTCGGTTTCTGTTTTCCCGCCCTTCCCGATGCCGATTGCGCCGCGGGCGGTTCCTGGTCGGAACAGCGGAAGATCGCCTTCCCCTTCCAGGGGATTAAAGTCGAAGTCGGATTGCGGCTTCCCTTCCTGCTACGGGACGCGGGCGGGGCGGGCCCCCATCGCATCGCCTATATGTCCGCGGAGCCCGAGATCACTCTGGAGGGCGGGGGTGAAAGGGACGAGATGCGGATGTCCGTCCGCGGCGCGGGCTCGGGCCGCGTCGATCTGCGCTTCGCGGTCGATGAGGCCGTCTTCGAGGACTACCGCCTGCAGGCCCAGATACGCGGGACTATCCTAACGCGAAGCCAGGGCATCAAGCTGTTCGACTGGCCCCTAAGCCTGACCGTGTCGGCTTTTCTCACCCGGCGGCCGGATTCCAAGCTCGATCCTTGATCCGACTCCCTGTTTTCTCATTTATCTTGACCGCCGGCGTTTTTTTCCGCGGAGCCACCCGGAAGCCGACCGCATATCCACCCCGCGTCCGCGCGTGGCGGAGAGAACCGCCTTCTGCTATCATCGGGGCCCGAGGTGATCGCCGATGAAAGCCGCCGTCCTGACCGGAGTACGATCCGTCGAAGTCCGCGACGTCCCCGACCCCAAGATCCAGGCCCCCGACGAGGTGCTGCTGCGGACGGCCGTGGCCGGCCTGTGCGGGAGCGACATTCACTACTTCATCGCCGACAAGGTCGGCAGCGAGAAGGTCGCCTACCCCGCCGTCGTCGGCCACGAGTGCTCGGCCGTCGTCGAAGCGGTCGGTCCGGCCGTCAAAAAGGTCAAGCCGGGCGATCGGGTGGCCGTCGAGCCGGCCATCTCCTGCGGCACCTGCGACCAGTGCCGGGGCGGCCGGCCCCACACCTGCCGGAAGGTCGGCTTCCTCGGCCACCCCGGGGAGAAGGACGGCTGCCTGGCCGAGCTCTTCACCATGCCCGAGCGAAATCTCTACCCGATCCCGCCGACGATGACCCCGACCGAGGCCATGCTGGCCGAGCCCCTGTCGATCGCCCTGCACGCGCTCCTGCTCGGCGGCGGCATGCCGGGCCGGGCCGTCGGCGTCCTGGGCACCGGGCCCATCGGGTTGTGCGTGGTCATGGCCTTGAAGGCCGCGGCCGTGGCCGAGGTCTACGCCAGCGACAAGTCGGACGGCCAGGGCCAAGGCCGCGCTTCGGGCCGGCGCCTCGTGGTCCTCCAACCCCGACCGCGAGGATATCGTCAAGGCCGTCCTGGCCCGGCAGCCTCTCGGGCTGGATGCGGTCTTCGAGGTCAGCGGCGATCCGGCCGCGATCGAGCAGGCCGTCGAGCTGGTCAAGCCGGGCGGGACGATCTACCAGATCGGCATTCCCCTGGCCGAGCGGATCGCCTACCCCATCGCCCGGCTGCGGCGCAAGGAGATCCTGATCCGCAACATCCGCCGCCAGAATCGCTGCATGGAACGGGCCCTGCTGCTCATCGAAACCAAGCACTTGGACGTCGCCTGGCTGGCAACCCATGCCTTCCCCTTGGCCGACGCCGCCCGCGCCTTCGCCACGGCGGCCGACCGGACGGACGGCGTCCTCAAGGCTTCGATCGTCTTCTGAAATCTCTCCCGCCTACTTCGCGGGCGGCGGCCCGACCACGGCCTGGGCCAGGTCGAGAAGCACCCGCAGCGGCGCCTGGCCGATGTCGCGCGCGTAGCTGGTGTTGAACTGGACCGCAACGGCCAGCTTGTGGTCGGGGAAATACATCATCTCGGTCAGGTAGCCGGGGAAGTACCCGCTGTGGCCCCAGGACATCCCCAGCGGCGTCGGCCGCACGATGACCCCCAGGCCGTATTTCGTGTCGCGCCCCAGGCGGGCCGGCACGGCCTCGTCGATCATCGTCTTGACCAGCTCGGGCGCAAAGGCCTTCCCTTCATACATGAGCTTGGCCCAGCGGGCCAGGTCCGACGTCGTGCAGGCCAGTCCGCCTCCCGTCCACTCGAACTGGGGGTTGATGGCGAAGACGCCGTCCTTGATCATGGCGTCCGTGCCGCCGAAGGGATTGCCCGGACCGGCGTAGCCCTGCACCAGCCCCGGGATCGTCCGGCTGTCGGAGGGGACCGTGTCGACGAGCTTGAGCGGGCCGAGGATCCGCTTGCGCAGCAGGTCATAGTAGGGCGCGCCGCCGGCCTTCTCCAGGATGAGGCCGAGGACGATGTAATTCGTGTCGGAGTACTCCCAGCCCTGGCCCGGGGCGAAGGGCGGCTTGAGGTCGAGGATGTAGGAGAGAAGCTCCCGCGGCGCCCAGACCTTGGCCGGCTGGGCCGTCAGGTCGACCGTGAACTTCTCCTGGAACTCGTAGCGGACCAGGCCGCTGGTGTGGGTCATGAGGTGGCGGATGGTCGCCTCGCCGCCGTTGGGCAGGCGCGGGAACCAGGGCTCCTTCCCCAGCCAGGCTTCGACTTTATCCTCCAGCCGGATCTTGCCCTCGCCGAGAAGCTGCATGGCCACGGCGGCGACATAGGTCTTGCCGACGCTGCCCATGAGCAGGCGGTCGGAGGGCTTCAATGGCGTCTTGGCTTCCCGGTCGGCGAGGCCGGCCGCCAAGCCGATCACCGTCCCGTCGGCCAGGACGACACCGGCCGAGACCCCCGGCGACTTCTCCGCGGCGGCGACCGCGTCCAGGACGGCCTGCAGCCGGGCCTTGACGGCACCGGCATCCTGGCCGGCCGGCCGCGCCGGAGAAGAGCCCAGACAAAGGACGGCGGCCAGAATGGCGAACGCTTGAATGAGAAGTCGTCGATGGATCGGCTTGTTCATCGGTCACTCCTTGAGGGGATCGAACTCCATCAGCTCGATCGGGGCGCCGTCATGTACGATCATGGCCACGCGGACCCCGCCGGAGGGGCTGGTCGGCGGTCCTAGAAGCGTCTTCCCGGTCAGCGCCTCGTCCAAGTCGTCAACCACAAAGGCGAGATGGGGCACGGTGCGGATAAGCTCGTGGATCGGGCAGTCCGGATCGAAGCGCATCCACTCCACGCCATAGGGGCTGGTCGAAAACCCGGCCACATGGAACTTGAGGTGGGCGAGATAGACTTCGCCGGGCCGCGGCGTCGTCGTGGGGATGCCCAGATGATGGTACCGCCAGCCCCACTCCGCGACAGCCCAGGGCGGCTCGTGATCGAGTCGGATGTCGGTCATGGATGATCTCCCGCGCCGTAAAAGGGCGCTCACTTCATGATCGTCTCCAGGAACTTCGAGAAGATACTCGGCCTGCGGGCGGTCGAACGTGTTCTGGCTGATGTACTTGAAGCGGACGATCCCCTTGGCGTCGATCAGGAAGACGGTGGGGACGTTCTGCTCGATCTTGGCCCCGTTCCACTCCATCGTGAACAGCCCCAATCCCTTGGACACCTTGGCTCCCTCATCGATCAAAACGGGGAACGGGAAGGGCACCTGGCCCTTTTCGTAGACGAACCGGCGGGGGAAGGAACGCCGCATCAGCTCGACCCGGGCCTTGGCCTTCTCGTCCAGGACGGCGCCTGCGGCGGGATTCTTCCACATCTCGATGTCGTTCAGTTGGTTGGGGAAGGCATCCGCCCAAGCCTGGACCATGGCCTTCGAGTAGGGCAGGACGAAGAGCACCTCGAGGTTGTGCGACTTACGGAAGCCCGTCTCCTTCTCCAGGGCGGCCAGGTCGACGTACTGGTAATTGCAGATGTGGCACCAGTGGTTCTCGCCGGCCAGCCCGCGCGGGAAGATGAGCAGGATGTTCTTCCCGGCAAGTCCCGCGATGCTCGCCTCGCCGCCCTGGAAGACGGGCAGGGCGAAGTTCGGCATGGGTTGGCCGAGGGAAACGGGCTTGAGGTCCTGGGCGGCGGCCGAGACGGCGCCCAGAGCAGCGACGACCAAGGGCTGCGAGGGACGGCCGCGGGATTCGACGGCGTCGAGTCTTGGTCATGAGTGATGATCTCCCTTCTCCGGATAGTAGGTCCGATTCACCTTAGCAGGTCGGGGGAAAGGTTTCCATCCCGGGAGGTGCGGAAACCGGCCGGGAATTACCCCGCTCAAGCGAATTGGATTTGACACCGCGCGAGGGGCGCGGCTATGATTTGCGCCGATCCCCATGATGGCGGCGATCGCGGCGGCGGCTCTCATCCTCTCGGCCTACCTTCTCGTCCGGCGGCGCCTCGGCCCGCGCCCGGACGAGGCGCTCCTGCTGGCCGGATTGCTGGCCTGCCTTGAAGCCGTCGCGGTCGATGCAGGCCCTGGGAATCGCGTCCGCTCCTGGCTCGCGCCGATCTCGGTCCGCGCCGTCACGGCCGCACTGATCGGGCTTCATCTTGGGCTGGCCTACGCCCGCCCCCCGGTCCCCGCCGCGGGCCGCATCAAGCCGCTCCCGCGCTGGCTCGTCACCGGCCGCCGCCGTCGCCGGCGTGACCCTGGCCGTCCGCCTCCTTCTGGCCGCCGCCGCCCCGCCCGACGGCTGGGACGCGCTCGGCTACCACCTCCCCTTCGTGGCCCGCTGGGTCCGGCAGGGCGGGCTCGACCTCTCGGGCTGGGTGGGCACGCACCGCTATTTCGCCTGGAACGGGGATCTGCTTTCGGCCTGGCTGGCCTTTCTCGACGGCGGCTCGCTGGGCGCCGCCAAGCTCGCCCAGGTCCTCGGCCTCCCCATCCTGGCCGCGGCCGGCTCCAGCCTGGGGCGCCGACTGGCCGGGGCCCGCTGGGCGGCAGCCTGCGGCCTGGCCCTGGCCTCGCTGCCGATTGTCCTCATCCAGAGCGGTATGGCCTACGTCGATGTCCTTTACGCCGCTTTCTGGACGGCCGCTGTCGCCGCTTCGATAGCCTGGGCCAAAACCGGGCGCGCCGCGCATCTTCTGGCCTTCGCGGCCGGCGCCGGACTGGCCTGGGGGACGAAGTCGACGCTCTTTTTCCTGGCCCCGCTGCTCGTCATTCCCGCCGTCGCGCTGGCAAAAGCCGCTCCCTGCCGGAAATCGGCGGCGCGGCTGTGGGCGCCCGCCTCGGCGCTGGCTTTCGCGGCGGGCGCGGGCAGCTATGTCCGCAACTTCATTCTGACCGGGAACCCGATCTTCCCGCTCGGCCTGACCCTGGCAGGTCATCGCATCTTCAAGGGCATCGTCTCTGCGGCGGACTTCCCGGCGGCTTATGAGCGCTGGTATGTCCCCTCCTCCTGGGGCTGGCTGCTCTACCCGTTCAAGGAGACGGTACGCGGCGTCTGGGGCTACACCCACCTCAATGGATTCGGACCCTTGTTCGCGCTGGGCTGGCTTCTCTTCGCGGTCTCCGTCTGGGCGGCTTGGAAAAAGCGCGACTCGCTGAGGATCGCTTTTCTGGCACTGGTTCCCGCCGTCATTTTTCTCTTCCTCACCCTGCAGCCCGTTCGCATCCCCCGCTACATCATCTTCCTCGCCCCGCTGCCGATCGTGGGCCTCGCCGCCGCTCTCGGCCGGGCGCGGAGCCGTCGACTCGCGGCGGCGCGCATTCTCTTCTCCTTGGCCATCATCGGCGGTTGCGCCGGCGTCTGGGCTTACATTGTCCGCCAGCCGGGATATCAATATGCTTGGGCGAGGCTATCATCGGGAAACGGGATCGACGCGGCCGGCTACTACCAGGCCCCATACGGCTCACTGGGAGAAGCCTGGGCGGCGCTCGACCGGGAGCTCCGGCCGGGCGACATGGTCGCGATTAACGACGGCGAGCTGTCGCTGCCGTGGGCGGGGACGCCTCCCCGGGCGGACGTTCGCGTCGTGCTTCTCGGCCGATCCCCCTATCCCGAGGCGATCGCGGAAGAGACGGTCGAGGGATGGATCGCCGCGATCGACCGATTGGGGGCCCGCTTCCTCGTCGTCTGGAGTCCGGCCTGGTCGCCCGAGTCGGGCCGGAGGGCGCGGCAGGCCGCGCGATCGAGGCCCGATCGTTTCGAGCCGCTCATCCGGACCGTGTCCGCCGCCTTCGGCGAAGTGGACGTCTTCCGCGTCCGGACGCAGTGATTCGGCTTGCGACCATCTTCTCCCCCGCATTAATCCGATATGACGGCCAGACCGTCATCAGAGACCGTCCTTTAAGCCGTTGGCCTCGGGAAAGGTATTCGGAGCCCGATGGTGGTAGAATCGGGCCATCGAGGAGAGTCCCATGAGGCAACGCCCGCGCGTCCGTCCCGTGTATCTGATCATCGCCTGCCTCGCGGCAGCCGCTTCGGCCGTCGTCGTCATGGCCGGCCGTCCCACCGTCCCGCCCCCGGCTCCCAGCGACGCCCAGCACCTCCTGCGTGTGGAGGCGTCCGGCTCCGGCTATCGGATTTCGATCGCCGGCACGCCGTGGGCGGACGTGACCATGCCGGAGCTTGCTGGGACGGGCGCCCGACCGCGTGGATGTGCGGGTCATCGACGGCGAGACGGCCCGCGTTTCCGCGATCTGGGAGACGGCCCGCGAGGTCGCCCAGGACGAGCTCTCGATCGTCTTCCGCTGGCGGATGGCGCCGGACTTCTGGTGGGCACCGCACCTTGCGCCCGAGCCGGGCTTCGTCGTGGCCCAGCACGTCTTCCGCTCGCCGGCGCTCCTTACGGCCCAAGGGGGGACAACGCTGGCGATCGTCCCCGACCTGGACCTGGTCGGGCGGACGGAAAAAGCCCCCTGGTTCCTCGACTATGACGCCCCGGGGCGCGAAGCCCGGCTGGGCCTGACCCTCACCGAAATCCCGATCCATGTTCTCTTCAAGAAGAAGCCCGGTCTGAAGCTGGGCCCGGGGACGATCGAGCTGGCCTTCTTTGTGCTGGCTTCGCGCGGAGCGGAGGACGTGGCCGATCCCTGGCGGCGGGCCTCGGCCTTCCTCTGGCAGCGGTGGGGCCGGCCCCTGCTCGACGCGGGAGAGCCCGTCCAGGCCGCCCTCGATCGCTACGTGGAGAAGACCTACGCCTGGGCCTTCGGGTCGTGGGGCCCGGCCGTCTGGCAGGAGTTCGACCTGGGCGGCCGCAGGGTGGGCGCGCCCCAGTTTATCGTCAACGTCTCTCAATCGCCCGGCTCGCCCGATCCCTGGTACCAGCGCGAGTATCTGTCCATCTGGAACCAGGCCTGGTTCTCGTCCCTGCGGAGCGCCTCGGGCCTCTACCGCTACGGCCGGCGCATGAACAACCAGGACTATCTGCGCCGGGCCCGGCTGACCAAGGAGCTGGCCCTTGCCGCTCCCCAGACGGATGGGCTGTTCCCCTCGGTCATCCGCACCGACAATATCCAGGTCGAAGCGGGAGGGAAGAAGCTGGCCAGGCCCAAAAGCTGGGACACCGCCTACTGGACGAACTCCGACCGCCGGCCGGCCGAGCACGGGATTACCGCGGACGACATCCACATCCTCGACGCCAGCATGACCGCCCTGCAGATGCTGCGCTGGCACCGCGAGCTCGAGCCCGACGCGCGCCTTCTCGCCTACGCCCGCGTCTACGCCGACACCCTGCTCAAGCTCCAGGATGCCGCGGGCTTTTTCCCGGGCTGGGTCAACCCGAAGACCAAGGCCGCCGGGCCGGTCATGAACCGGACGCCCGAGACGAGCCTGAGCGTTTCGTTCCTCCTCGAGCTGGCCGAGATCACGGGAGGCAAAAAATACCGGGCTGCCGCCCTGAAGGCTGTGGACGCGGTCGTGCGCGAGGTCGTCCCCGCCGGCCGCTGGGAGGACTTCGAAACCTACTGGTCCTGCTGTTCCTGGGGCCGCGACACCCAGCTCGGCCGCAAGGTCGAGCGCAACGCCATGTTCAAGCAGAACACCCTGTCCATGTTCTGGACCGCCGAGGCGCTGCTCGCGGCCTGGCGCGACACCAAGCGCGCCGCCTACCTGGCCTGGGGTCGCAGAACCCTGGACGAGCTGTCCATGGCCCAGCAGGTCTGGCAGCCGCCGTTCATCCACGTCCCCGCGCTGGGCGGCTTCGGGGTCATGAACACCGACGGCGAATGGAACGACTCGCGCCAGTCGCTGTTCGCGGAGCTGTTCCTGGACTATTACAAGGCGACCGGCGAAGCCGGCCTACTTCGAGCGGGGTGTGGCGGCTTTACGGGCCGGGTTCATCATGATGTACGCGCCGGAGAACCCCGTGGTCAAGGCCATGTGGGAAAAGGTCTATCCCTGGTTCGGGCCGGCCGACTACGGCTTCACCATGGAGAACTACGGCCACGGCGGCCGCACCAGCAAAGCCGGCGAAGGCATGGGTGTCTTCACCATCTACGACTGGGGAAACGGCGCCGCAGCCGAGGCCGTCAGCCGGATCTTCGACCACTACGGCCAGGTCTACGTGGACAGGGCCCGCAAGCAGGCCTTCGGGATCGACGCCGTCGACGTCCTACCGGGGCCCAAGGGCGGCTGGACGCTGTCCGATCGAACCGGCGCGGGCCGAACCGTCCGGGTCGTCTTCGACAAGGGCGCCCCCAAGGACGTCGACTTGTTCCAGCCGGCCACGATCAAGTAGCGGTCACCCGCGCGGGTGTCGGGGGTCCCTTACCGGGGACGATGCTACACTTTGAGCCCGGGCAGGAATACGCCCTAACATCCCAGGCTACGACTCACGAAAATTACCGCCGCGAACATCGCCCGATCATCTGGACCGCATGCCGGCAACGGAAGCCTCGATCAACCTGTAGGCGGCTCGGAGCGACAGCCCATCTTTGTCCCGGGTACCGAAGGGAATCGAGGCCAGGCCTAGCGCCGCAGCCTTGGGGTGGGCGAAGATTCTGCGGATGGCCTGGCCCAGCTCGGCGCTTGTCGGGCCTTCGGGTGCGGTCAAAGGGTGACCCGCAACCTCGGCCGGGTCGAGAACATCCATGTCCACGTGGACATAGATCACGTCGGTCAAGCGGCCGAGCCTCCGGACCTGTTCGTCGATGACACTCGCGCCCGCCCGGATGTCCTCGACGCTCAAGTACTGGCATTCCGATCGGTCGAGAAGATCGCGCTCGAGAGGGTCGACGTCGCGGAGCCCGCCGAAGACGATATACTTCGTCGGCAGGGCCGGATCGAGTCCCGCCTTGAGCCGCAAGCGGGTTAAGGCCATCCCGGCGGCGACAGCGACATCCATGCCTCCGAGCATGCCGCTCAGTGTCGTCTCCGGGGTGTTGAAATCGGCGTGGGCGTCGAAGTAGATGAGCCCGACGCGAAGCGGCTTGAGGCCGGCCAGCCCCTCCCGCCGGTCCTCCTTTCCGGAGCCGCCCAGGGAGACCGGGGCCGGGCCCAGGTGCTGCATCCCGGCCAGCATCCCGAGGAGGTCGGTGCAGTTCGTCAGAAGGCCAAGGACGAGTCCATCCCCCTGCCGGTTCTTGGCCACGAGAGCGCCGATCCTCCGACTCTCCAGGGCGTCCTGATTCCAGGCGCCGTACTCGGCCCGCTCCTCAGTCGTGAGGGCGATCGTCTCCGGGCCCTGGATTTCGCAGCCGAGCTTGTCGAGAAGGGCAAGGAGGCCGCCCTCAGCCATATATTTGGGGCCGTCCGAATCGTTCCTGACGACGGCCACCTTGAGCTTCGGCTGGACTTGCGCGCGGGCCGGGGCCGCGAGGAAGGGACCGGCACAGGCCAGGGCCAGGGTCAGCAGGCCGCATGGGGTCGCGGGATGGTTCATGGTGTTTTCTCCCTGAGTACGTCGCTCGCTGGGCAGGATATCCCCGATCGGCTCCCCTCTTCAAGGCCCGGCGATCGCCCGGATCCGGCTGACGACCCGGGGAGGCCCTCTGCCGGGCGAACGACCGGACCGAGGGTGGCACCGCGAGCGGGTCGCCTTCGACAAGGGCTCTTCCAAGGACGTCGACCTGGTCCAGCCGGCGACGATCAAAGAGAGGAACGATTCAGCCGTTTTGAAGCGACGAGCCGCGGTTCGGTCCATTTCGCGAGCCGGATTTTAGAATATTTACTTTTCCCGCTTATTTTGCAGCTTTTAATTCCCTTAGCCTCAATCTCAAATTCGACTTGGGTGGCCCCATCGTATTTTTTGTTATCATCCTTAAACTTGGCATACGCAGCCAATTCGAATGGATATGAGGAGAATTCTTCTATCCGTCTGATTATTAAAAAATCGCATCCACTATTATCGGCAGGCTCCTTGATTACTATGTGGCGATCCCTTTCAAACTCATTGCCGATAGCTAAGGCGATCAGAGGCTCGAGCGCCTCTTGAAAGTTCGGAATCTTTCCCGCAGCCCCCATGCGGGCATCAGGCAGTCTATTAATGGCGATCCTTAACGGCGGAATATTGCATAAATAATATCCTGCCTAGGAAGAATGGGATTTATTGCGGGGGGGGGGGGGGGGGATCTTATGATTGTATCCCTTATTAGCCTGAGTGAATTTATATGGACATTTAAACCACGCTAAAAATCACTCGCGGGGCAAGAATTTCCACCATGGGCTTTGCTTGAGGCCCTCGGTCGCTTGGCGGAATTGATCTTCGATCGCTTGGCGCATGCAGCTTTCCGAGGCATTCTTTTCATTGGTGATCATGGCGTAGATTCCCACGGGAAAGACGAGCATATTCCAGAAATGACTTTTCGACATGGGTTGCTGACCGCTGCCCCGGTAAGTATCAAACCAGACGACTGTCCCGTCTTCGCTATAAACCGTGTACTTCACCGCTACAACCGCTCGAAAATCCACAAATACATTCCCAGGGAACAAAAAATCGCATTCGGCGATAGAGGGAACGATGATATATTTTAAAGATCCGCCCGCAGGCTTGATTTCCAGGGAATTCGACACGACGACATCTGTGAAGAGAGATCCCATCATCTCCTTGATGCCGTAACAAATCGACTCGCCAAAAAAATAATGCCTTGCTTCGTCTTGCCGCGTTTTGTCAAGCTTGAAATTGCAGATTTCGGGCGAAAGGGTCAGCCCGATGCGAAGTGGAATCTTGTCGATTCGGGGCGGAGCCAACTGAAATTTTTGACCGACATTGAAGTTGAAGTTGCAGCTCGAAAAGAAGAGGGCCGCTATTAAACCGATCGACATCCATCGCATTTTTTTCATTTTCGTCCTCGCTCCAACGACGCGGAAAAGGGAAAGGCAAAGCCCAAGTATTCCGTCTTCTCGGATATGACGGGATTTCGGCTTCGCAGGATGATTTCGATGCTGCGATTTTCTAAAGACGTGACCGACCGAAAGTAGACAAAGCCCCGCTGGGAGCCTCCTGGGGCGATAACCCGATCCAGGAATGCTTTTTCCGTCATGTTGAAATGGACAATTTGAGAATCCGTAAACTTCATGATTTGAAGAGCGATGATCGCAGCCCCCCACAACGCGACGGCAGACCCTTCCGCTATCGATGCGGAGCTGATATTGAGCGTCTGGACCTGCGAGTTGAAATACCAAATGAACGGCTCATTGATGGAATACCACTGCCGCCCCGCGGCGTCTAGAGCTCGACGCTCCTCTTCGCCTATGGATATGCGGGACCCGGGTTGAGGGAGGAGCTGCTCCAGGCGAATATCCGTTCTCTCAAGAAAGATCTGCCTCTGTTCCGTTCGGTTTTCGACGGCAATCATGATCGGCAGAATATGGTCATCGCCCAGCAGATCTCGTCCAAAAATCTCTTTCAATCGTTTTTTGTCGGTGACGGGATCGATCCCGACAAGCACGCCGGCCTTCTCCTCCTTCAGCATGTATGCGGAGACGGGAGTCACTGGCATTCTGGAAACATGCGCTGTCACGCACCCGCCGGAAAGCAAAGCCATCATCCAAAAACCCCATCTCCTGCCTATCCACTCGACGCGCTTGAGTCGGCTCATTTCTTGCGAGCCTGGAGGGCCTTTATGAGCGCCTCATCGTTGGACACATCCCTTATCGCTTTCACCAATGTCTCGTCAAGGCTTTTCCCGACATTTTCAAAGCTCGGCACCGCATCCCAGCCGTTGGACGTATTCACCCATCTTGTCGGGACGACTTTTGAGTACGTTCTTGTTTCACGCCAGGTGCTATCGCTGGTTCCCTCAATATTGATCTCAAAAACGACCTTCGTCGCCCAGTTGTTTTTGTTGTTCAGTTCTTTAATTTTTTGATCCGCAATCAGCTCATAGGGCAACGAAGAGAAATCCTCGATTTTGCCGGTCATAATAAAATCGCATGAGATCTTTTCGGCCGGATCTTCGATGACGATATGCTTGTTTCTTTCAAATTCATTTTTTACGGCTGTCGTGATCAGGACATCCACCTCTTCTTGAAAGGCGGCGATTTTTCCGTCATTTCCTTTCCGAGCATCAAGAAATTTCGACAAAAATATTTTCAGAGGCGGGATGGAACTCAGGGGCGATTTCTCAAGCCAGGGAAGGCGAGGATCCCGCGTGACGGGTATTTTTTTACCATAGATCGCTTCAATCATCGCTTTCATCCTGTTCCTATAGCCCATGGAATACCCCAACTCATAGGCCGCCGACGAACAGCCCAGCATCAGGGAAAAAACAAGAGTCAATCCGACCGCCTTGACAAGAATGATGTTTTTTTTCATACGGCGATCCCCCACAATAAAGATGATTGCTGAACGCAAAGACTAAGAGTTGAGGATACAGATTTCCATTTCCGATCGAAACCTGAGGCTCTTTCGGAATCGGCTTGAATTCCCATCCTGACCCTCTGGACAAGGATATTCGGGACCGCTGGAGCTGTCAAGCGCGGCCCTATCACCGACCGGTAACCAACTTGACCCTCAGCTTCCAGAAGGGTCAGCCGCTCCAGGACGAGCACCGAACGGATCATGTGCTTCCCCACCCGCTCGGCCCCCCGTTTCATTTTGGCCCGCACAAGACTATGGACATTGAAGCCTATGTGTGGCCAGGAGAGAATGCTCCGTCCACTCCGGGCTGAGAAGTTCCCGGCCGACCAGAAATGACTGCACTTCGCGGGCGAAGATCTCCGCGAGACGCGCGTCGTCGATCCGCGGGATCTGATGAAAGTCACCTTCCTCGTCCACTCCGCCCTCGGTCACCAGGTAATGGAGATGGGGGTGAAAATTAATCCTATTGCCGAACGTCTGGATGGCCGCGATGACACCGGGCATAAGCGCGCTCCCCGTCAAGACTTCGCCATAAATAGCCAGAGACCGGAGGGCACAGCGACAGAGGTCCCCAAACAGCCGGCGCTTGAACTTGAAGAAGATCCGCAGCATCTTGGGGATGGTGAAGACTACCTGACGGTGCGGGACGTCCAGGAGAAGCGTCTCCCGCATCCGCTCACCCCACTCTTCAATCCGCTTGGCGTGACACCAGGGACAGAAGATCACCCTGGGCCCTCTCGCATTCTCCGGCCAGACCGTTCACGAATTCGACATGAGCACCTTGAATATGATCGCCGGCCGATATACCGCCGGCCTCCTGGGGCATCCGGTCCTCTGGCCGTACCGGGTCCATATGGACTTTCGGGCCGGGCGCCTCATCCTGGAAAAACGGGGAGAATCAGCCGACGCATTCTAATACTGATAGCCCCCACATACTCCGTAGTCCTTATTTGCGAGAGCAGAACATGAAAATATCAATGATGAGTTTTTACCCTTCGGGCGAGCCGATATAGCCGCATCTGCATCGATGCAAAAGATTCGCAGCTACGACTATCCCGATTCGTGAATAATCCAAGTAAATACCGGGCAGTACACTCGACAATGCGACGCCGGAAGAACTTGCCGCTCAATCCGAGGCCCACAAGCCCAGACTTGAACGAGATTTCGAAATGGTCCAAAACGGATTTGCGTATTCGAAAAGCTGCTGACAGATTAGGCGGAAAACGTGGCGCAGGTCATCACGATGGAGCCTCCCAGGCACATTCCCCACACGAATACGTGGCATGCGCGCATTGATTATAACCGACCCTAGCTGGGCCAGAGCCTCCAACGAGAGATTTGCAACTGCTCAGCACGCATTCTTCCGGATTATTCCTCAGTAAAACAGTAAGTTCCGGTTTTTCCCAATTACTCTTCTTCCGCATTTTAGGTCGCTTCCTATTCGAGGATAAGAATTTCCTTTTCCGACCGAAGCCTGGGGCTCGTTCGGAATCGGCTTGAATTCCCATCCTGACCTCGTCAACGAGGATATCCAGGCCCGCTGGCGCTGTCAAGCGCGGCCCAGAGCACCAGAAAGCGGTCCGCACAGGCAAAAGCGGCCGGCTCCGGCAGCCGCGAGGAAATTATCCGGACGCACTTCACCGTCCTGCTCAACGATCAAGGAACATATTCGGCCGGGGGATCGGGAAAAAACCCGGCCGGAGGGTCGGCCTCCCAAAGTATTGCCTGCAGCGCGGCTTGAGGCGGCGGCGGGTCCGCGTCGTCTTCGACAAAGGCGCGCCTCGGGACGTCGATCTGGCCATCCCGGCCTTCGTGAAGCAACCCGGGTGGGACCCTTACGCATCTCGCGAATTCCAAGACTCAACAACGGACGATGAAAACGCACAATCGCCGGGGATGGGCTTAGAATCCCATGTGCTCGGTGCGGCGGATGATCTCGTTCTGCAGGTCGACCGAGCAGTCCAAGAAGTAGTCGCATTGCGGTCCGAGCCCTGGACGGGCGAGATGCCCTCGCTGAGCGTCTCCCCCGCTCTTCATCCGTCGGGGGAGGCCATGGTCAGGCGAACCATCGGCTCGCGGAAATCCTATAGGCGCCCGGAGCCTGCTTGCGGAAAACGCGGCCGCCGCGGACCACTTGGACCAGGGGGATTCCGCCAAGCGCGCGGGCCTGGTCGAAATGATGGCCGGCCAAAGGTCCGTCCTCGAGCTTGGCCTCGAAAAGAACCCAGGGCACCCGATCACGGACGATGAGGAAGTCCGTTTCCTTACCGTCCCGCATCCGGACATAATTCAATTCGAAATCCCCGATTCCCAAGTCATGCCAGAGATCCGTCATCGATTTCAATTCGCAAGCGACATAGTTTTCAAATCGTTTGGCCGGATCCGGGCAGCGGCTCCAGTCGAGAAAATAGGCTTTTTTCTCTTTCTTGACCGCCCGGGCCATCTTGTGACTGTACGGGGGAAGCAGGAAAAGAGCATAGACCAGCTGCAGCGCTGAAACGGCGCTCCGAATCGCGGTGTGCCCGACGCCGACGTCGTCTTTGACCGCATTGAGCGATAGAGGGGATCCGACCCGCTCCGGCAAAAGAGCCATGAGCGTGGCCACATGCTCCACGTCCAGGATGCGGGTCAGGTCCCGGACATCATCACGGGTCAAGCGGTCGACCATCTCTCTCTGCCAGCGCTTGGAAAACGCACCGTCCGCCTTCAGAAAAGGATCGGGAAAACCGCCGTATTCGAGAAGCTGCGTCAGCCCCTCCTCTTCGTAGCGGACATGAGAAGCCCGGGCTTCGACATAGGCCAATCCGGATTCATCTTTTTTGGGAAGGCGGGGAGCTCGGCCCATGACCTCCGCGAGCGACAAGGGGCCGAGATGGAAGAGGAAATAGCGCCCAGCCAGCGTAGTCGCCCGATCGGCGGAACCAATCGAGACGGGCGCTGCCGGTGACGATGAAGCGGGCTTCCGCCTCGAATTTATCGAAATAGCTCTTCAGGATGTCCTTCCAGCGGGGCATCTTATGGATCTCGTCGAAGCCGATCCAGGGCCGATGCCCGGCCACGGCGGCGTCTCTCAAGGAAGTTTCGAAAAAGCCCGCGTCGGAGCGGAAGCTCTCCCGGACTTCGCGCAGGTCCCAGTTGAAATAAAGCTCGGCGGATTTCTTGGATGCCAGGATGCCGCGGGCCAGAGTGGTCTTGCCGGCCTGCCGGGGACCGGCAATGAAGCGCATCTGGCGCCCTAACTTCTCGTCGGCCACAAAGGCGGAAAGGTGTCGTTCGATCATATGACTAATTTAACGCATCCGTAAAAATTGTCAAGACTATTTTTACGGTATAGGAAAATCTGTCACAGCCGCCAAATCGAGTTCCGCAAGGAGGGCTACCGGGCCAAGGTGGAGCTTCAGAACCCCATATGCTCGGTGCGGCGGATGATCTCGTTCTGCAGGTCGACCGAGCAGTCCAGGAAGTAGTCGCTGTAGCCGGCCACGCGGACGATCAGGTCGCGGTACTTCTCCGGTTGCTTCTGGGCCTCGCGCAGGGTGTCGGCCGTGACCACGTTGAACTGGATGTGGTGGCCGTCCATCTTGAAGTAGGTCCGGACGAGGTGGCCGACGTTGCGGATGCCCTCGTCGTCGGCCAGGAGCTGGGGGGTGAATTTCTGGTTGAGCAGGGTGCCGCCCGTGCGGACGTGGTCGATCTTGGCCGCCGACTTGAGGACGGCCGTCGGCCCCTTGCGGTCCGAGCCCTGGACGGGCGAAATGCCCTCGCTTAAAGTCTCCCCCGCTCTTCGTCCGTCGGGTGTCGCGCCGGTGACCTTGCCGAAGTAGACGTGCACGGTCGTGGGCAGGAGGTTGATCCGGTACTTGCCGCCGCGCACCGTGGGCCGGCCGTCGATGGCCGCGAAGTACTCCTCGAAGACGGCCTTGGCCAGGTCGTCGGCCGCGTCGTCGTCGTTGCCGTACTTGGGCGACTTGAGGAGCAGCGTCTGGCGCAGCTCTTCGCGGCCGGCGAAATCGGCGTCCAGGGCTTCCAGGAGCTTCTTCATCGACAGGGTCTTGCGCTCGAAGACGTGGGTCTTGACGGCGGCCAGGATGTCGGTGATCGAGCCCAGCCCGACGCCCTGGATGTAGTTGCTGTTGTAGCGGGCCCCGCCGGCGTGGTAATCCCGGCCCTTGGCGACGCAGTCGTCGATCAGGATCGACAGGAACGGCGCGGGCAGGACCGTGGCGAAGAGCCGCTCGATGATGGCGTTCCCGGCGATCTTGACGTCGACGAAATGCCGGAGCTGGGTCCTGAAGGCGGCGAAGAGCTGGTCGTAGGACTTGAACGAGGCCGGGTCGCCGGTCTTGGGGCCGAGCTGCGTCTTGGTCCGGGGATCGAAGCCGTTGTGAAGGGTCAGCTCAAAGACCTTGGGAATGTTGAAATACCCGGTCAGGGTGTAGTTCTCTTTGCCGAAGGCGCCCGACTCGACACAGCCGCTGGCCCCGCCGTCGCGGGCGTCGGGGAAGCTCTTGCCCTGCCGGACCAGCTCCTTGACGATGGCGTCGGTGTTGAAGATCGAGGGCTGGCCGAACCCGGTCCGGACGATCTTGAGGGCCCGCCAGAGGAAGCCGTCGGGGCCCTTGGCCGAGATCTGGACCATGGAGCTGGGCTGCAGGAGCCGCATCTCCTCGATGACGTCGAGGATGAGGTAGGACAGGTCGTTGACCGCATCCGAGCCGTCGGCCTTGAGGCCGCCGACGTTGATCAGGGCGAAGTCGGTGTAGGTGCCGCTCTCCTCGGCCGTGACCCCGACCTTGGGCGGGGCGGGCTGATTGTTGAACTTGACCCAGAAGCACTGCAGAAGCTCGGTCGCGGTCTCCTTGTTCAGCGAGCCGTCCTCCAGGCCCTTCTTGATAGAACGGCCAGAGGTGCTGGTCGAGCCGGCCGGGGTTGAACGAGTCCCAGGTGTTGTACTCGGTGATGACGCCCAGGTGGACGAACCAGTAGGCCTGGAGGGCCTCCCAGAAGTTGCGCGGGGCGTGGGCCGGGACGTGCTCGCAGACCTCGGCGATCTTGAGGAATTCCTTCTTGCGCTCCGGGCTCTTTTCCTTGGCCGCCAGCTCGCGGGCCTTGTCGGCATGGCGACGGGCGAACAGGATGAGCGCCTCGGCCGCGATGCGCATGGCCCGCAGCTCCTCGCGCTTGTCCAGGGCCTCGGGATCGCTCAGGAAGTCGAGCCGGCCGATGGCCGCGTCGATGTCGGCGATGAAGTCGAGCATCCCCTTGCGGTAGATCTTGTCGTCCAGGACGGTGTGGCCGGGCGCCCGCTGCTCCATGAACTCGGTGAAGACGCCGGCCCCGTAGGCGGCCTTCCACTCCTCGGGCAGCTCGGCCATCATCCGGTCGCGGATGGAGCGGCCGCGCCAGAAGGGGATGATCTCCTTCTCGTACATGGCGATGACGCGGGCGTCGCACTTGAACGAGGTCTTGGGCCGCGAGTCCAGGATGCGCAGGTCCTCGGCGCTGTGGCAGGTGACCTCGGGGTAGGTCGGGGTGGCTTTGGGGGCGTGGCCCCGCTCGCCGACGATCAGCTCGCCGGCGTTGAAGACGATGGTCTTGTGGGCCAGGATGTGCTTGAAGGCCAGGGCGTGGGCCACGGCCGGAGCGACGCGCCCGGCCTCGGGGCTTTTATAGAACTCGGTGATCAGCCTGGCCCGCTCGCCGGAGATCGAAGGCACGGCCTTCAGGCTCTGGTCGCGGAGCTTCTTGACGCGGGCGGTCATCATGGTCAGCCTCCGATGGTGACGGTGAATCCGGCGTCGGCGAAGGCCCGCCGGATCGCCTCCATCCGTTCCTCGGACGGGGGCGCGAAGATGCGGAAACAGCTTTCCTGGCCCAGATTGCGGTATTTCTCCTGGCCGCCCTTGTGATAGGCCAGCAGGTCGACGCGCCGCACCGCGGGCAGGGGCTTGAGGAACCCGATCGCGGCCCGGATGTTCGCGTCGTCGTCGTTGGCCCCGGCCGCCAGGGGAATCCGCACGTGGATGGGCTTGCCCAGCCCGGCCAGGTTGCAGAGGTTTTCGAGGATCAGCCGGTTGGACGACCCGACGAATTCCTTGTGGCGGGCTTCGTCCATGAGCTTGAGGTCGTAGAGGATGAGGTCGGCAGCCGCCGCGACCCGGTCGAGGACGGGCCAGGGGGCAAGCCCGGAGGTGTCGAGGACGGTGTGAAAGCCGCGGGCCCGCAGGGCGGAAAGCAGCGCGGCCGAGAAATCGGGCTGGAGAAGCGGTTCGCCGCCCGAAAGAGTGGCCCCTCCCCCGGACTGTTCATAGAAGAGCCGGTCACGCTCGACTTCCGCCACAAGCGACTCGACCGTGGCTTCACGGCCGACGATCGAGAGGGCCTCGTAGGCGCAGGCCTCGACGCACTTGCCGCAGAGGTCGCACTTGGAGCGGTCGAGGAGGACCGGGCCTTGGTTCGGGCCCGGGCGAAGGGCTTTCCTGGGGCAGACGCGCACACAGGCATAGCAGCGGGCGCAGCGGGAAGAACGGGTCAGAAGCTCGGGCTCCGGGGAGATGCTCTCGGGGTTATGGCACCAGAGGCAATGCAGAGGGCAGCCCTTGAGGAAGATCGTGGTCCGAATGCCGGGGCCGTCGTGCAGGGCGAAGCGCTTGACGTCGAAGACAAGGCCCTTCGGCACTTGCGACGGCTTCAGCTCGGATTTCATGGATTCCCTGAATATAAACGACAGAACGGGTATAATAGCCTGCCGTTCGCGTCTAATATATCAGATATCAGACAAACAATGCAAGCCCTCTTGCGAAGGAATTAAACCGTAACTCCTCCCCTTTCTACGGCTTAACTCTTCCGGCGGCGGATATAAGCCAGCCGGTACATTGCGGGCACGACGATCAAGGTCAGAACGGTCGTGAACGTCAGCCCGAAGATGATCGTCCAAGCCAGCGGGTTCCAGAAGGCCGCGTTGTCGCCGCCCCAATAGATCTGGGGATCGAGACGCGAGAACAGGGTCTCGAAATTGAAGTTCAGGCCGATGGCCAAGGGCAAAAGGCCCAGGATCGTCGACAAGGCGGTCAGCAGCACCGGCGTCAGCCGCAGCGAGGCCGCCTCGACCACGGATTGAAGGGGATCGCCGCCTTCCTTTATCCTCAGGTCGGTGTAGTCGATGATGATGATCGCGTTTTTGACCACGATCCCGGCCACCGCGATGATCCCCATCCCGGTCATCATGACCGAGAACTCCAGGTTGAACAGGGAGAAGCCCAGCAGGACGCCGGTGAAAGAGAAGAAGATCTGGAGGATGATGATCAAGGGCTTGGTCAGGGAGTTGAACTGCGCGACCAGGATGATGAAGATCAGGGCCATGGCGATGACCAGGGCCTTGGCGAAGAAAGTCCCGATCTCGCGCTGCATGTCCTGTTCGCCGGTGAACTTCACGGCATAGCCCGGCTTGAGCTCGAAGCGGGGCAGCTCGCGGCTGATCCGCTGGATGACGGCGTTGGCGTTGGCCCCGCCGAAGACGTTGCCCGACAGGGTGATGACCCTCTTGTTGTCCAGCCGGGTGATCCCGCCGTAGCTCGTCCGCAAGCCCACCGCGGCCACGGCCGATATGGGGATCTGGCGGGTCGGGCCGCCGCCTCTGGGGTTGACGGCGATCGTCTGGCCCATCAGGACGGCCAGGTCGTGCCGGTAGCGGTCGTCGAGGCGGACGATGACGGGGTACTCGTCCTCGCCGTCCTTGTACTTGGTGGCCTCGACGCCGTAGACGGCGGACCGCAGGGCCGCTCCGACCTGGCTCGTGCTCAGGCCGAGCCGATTGGCCTTCTCGCGGTCCAGCCGGACCACGATCTCGGGCTTGCTGACCTCCATGCTCGACTTCAGCCTCTCGATGCCCTGGATGCCCAGGCCGTCGATGAAGGCCTGCAGACGCTCGGTCAGGGAGACCAGCTCGTCGACTTCGTCGCCGCTGAGCTCGATGTTGATCGGGAGTCCGGACGGGGGCCCCATGGCTTCGCGGTCGATCCGGATCTCGGCCCCCGGAATGCCCTGCAGCTCGCGGCGCAGGTCGGTCATATAGGCGGCCGTCGGCTGCGGGCCCGTCCGGAACTTGTACTCGACGAAGGCCACCGCCACCTTGGCCAGCTTGTCCTGGGCCGAGCGCTCGAAGAGGCCCGCCCCGGCGTTGACGGCCACGTTGGAGACGACCGACTCGACGTCGGGGTTGTCGCGTCCCAGGACCTTCCCGATCCGGGCCTCGACCTCGCGGCAGACCCGGTCGGTGGCGTCGATATGGGTGCCCTCGGGCATGGTCACGTAGACATAGACGGAATTGGGGTCGCCCGTGGGGAAGAAGACCACCCGGGGCGGCTTGGCTCCCATCAGGACGATCGAGCCGATGAAGAGCAGGACCGCCCCCGCGACCACGGCCCAGGGGCGCCGGCCCTTGAGGAAGAAGCTCAGGAGCCGCCGGTAAAAGCGCATGAAGGCCGGCAGGACGCAGCACTGGAAGCGGTCGATCAGGCGGTTCAGGACGAACTTGGTCAGGTAGTAGGCCAGGAGGCCGAAGGCGATGAGGTTGGCCGGGACCATGGACCCGCGGGCGTAGAAGATGGACGCCAGGACGATGGCCGCGGCCGTGGCGATGAGGGCCTTCCGGCTGAGGCGCGGCGGCTTCTTCGCCTCTGGGGGGGTGTACTTCATGAAGCGGACGGCGAACACGGGGTTGATGACATAGGCCACGAACATCGAGGCCGTCAGCGACAGGATGATCGTGACCGGCAGAAAGGATATGAACTTCCCGGCGATGCCCGGGGTGAAGATCAGGGGCAGGAAGGGGGCCATGGTCGTCAGCGTCCCGGTGAAGACGGGCAGGGCCACCTCCCCCACGGCCCGCTTGGTGGCCGGGACGATGGCCAGGTCGGGCGTCGTCATGTAATGGCGGTAGATGTTCTCCACGACGACGATGGAGTTGTCGACGACGATCCCCAGGACCAGGATGAAGGCCATCAGGACGACTTTATTCAGGGTGTAGCCGATGAGCGGCAGGAAGATAAAGGACGCCAGCATGGACAGGGGGATGGCGATCCCGACGAAGATGGCGTTGGTCGTCCCCATGAAGAACATCAGGACGAAGACGACCACGATGAACCCGAGGACGATGGTGTTGAAGAGGTCGCTGACACCGTTGCGGGTTTTCTGGCTGCTGTCTCCGGACAGCTCCAGGATCAGGCTCTCCGGCGCCGCAGCCTGGAAGCCGGCGATGACCTCCTTGATCTTGTCGACGGCCGTGATCAGGTTCTTGCCGCCCCGCTTGATGACGTTCAGGGTGACGACGTCCCGGCCGTTGCGCCGGGAGTAGCTGGCCCGGTCCTTGAAGCCGTCGTGGACGGCGGCGATGTCCTTGAGGGCCAGGCCCTCCTGGAGCGGGATGCGGCCGATCTCCTCGACCGAGGTGAACTGGCCGACGACGCGAAGGTTGCGGCGCAGGCCGTCGGTGTCGATCTGGCCGCCCGAGAGGGTCACGTTCTCCGCGGCGATGGCGTTGCGGATGGTCATGAAGGACAGCCCCGCGGCCTGCATCTTGTAGAGGTCGACGTCGACCTGGATCTCCCGGTCGAGGGCGCCGGAGATGTCGACCCGGGTGATCTCCTCCAGGCCCTCGATCCGCTCCTGCAGATCCTCGGCCAGCTGCTTCAGCCGGACCAGGCCCAGGTCGCCGCTGAGGTTGATGTAGAGGATCGGGATCTCGGACAGGTCGATCCGCCGGATCTGGGGCTCCTGCATCAGGTCGTTGGGCAGGGCGGCCCGGGCGTCGTCGACGGCCTGCTTGATGTCCAGGTAGGCCTGGGTCTCGTCGGCGCTGATCTCGAACTCCAGGAAGACCGAGGAGTAGTCCTGGATGGAGTTGCTGCTGATCTTCTTGATCCCGTTGATCCCCTTGAGCCTCGTCTCCAGCGGCCGGGTGATGAGGTTCTCCATGTCCACGGGAGAAGTCCCGGGATAGATCGTCCCGATCATGTAGTAGGGGAAGACGATCTCGGGCATCTCCTCCTTGGGGATGGCCTCGAACTGCATCAGCCCGAAGACGACCAGCAGGAGGGTCAGGATGAAGATCGTCGTCCGGTTGTCGACGGCGAAGTCGGACAGCTTGAAGCGACGCTCGCTCATGATCACCGGCCCTCGACCACGGACAGGGGCTGCCCGTCCGCGATCCGCTGGTAGCCGAAGGTCACCACCCGGTCGCCCGCGGTCAGACCCTCGAGAATCTCGACCTGGTCGGCGTAGCTCTGGCCCGTCCGGACGACCAGCCGGCGGGCTTTCCAGCCGCCCTCGGCCTGGACGGCGGCGAAGAGGAAGCTCTCGTCGCCCGTGCGCTGGACGAGGTTGGCCGGGACGACCAGGGCGGCCGGGCGGGTGTAGTCATTGATCGTCACGACGGCGAGCATGTTGGGCAGAACCGGGCCGGCCGATCCGGTCACGGCGGCCTCGACTTTGAAGGTCCGATTGGACGGGTCGATGACCTGTGAGACGGCGC
Organism: Candidatus Aminicenantota bacterium; assembly: GCA_963803915.1. Taxonomy (GTDB): domain Bacteria; phylum Acidobacteriota; class Aminicenantia; order Aminicenantales; family UBA4085; genus UBA4085. The sequence continues at coordinate 301,581 of CAWDOL010000014.1, forward strand.
TGACCCGGCTTGTAGAAGACGCGGTCCAGGCTGGGCAGGGAGACCGAGACGGGATCGCCGCGCTTGATCCGGCCGACCAGGCTCTCGGACACGTCCGCCGCGATCTTCAGGCGCGACATCTGGACCAGCCGGAAGGCGGGCATACCCGCGGCGGCCATTTCACCTTCCTTGATCCTGACCTCGTCCACGGTCCCCGCAATGGGGGCGGTGATCTTGGCCAGGGCCAGCTGTTCCTGCAGGGTGGCCAGCCGCTTCTCCAGGCCTTCCTTGTTGGACTTGGCCTGCAGGTACTCGACCTCGCTGCCGAACTTCTTGGCCCACAGGCGCTCGCGCCTTTCGAAGAGGGTTCGGGCCAGGCCCAGGGAATGCTCGACCTCGGCCATCGAGCTCTTCAGGACGGAGGCGTCCAGCTCGGCCAGCAGCTGCCCCGCGGCGACCCGGTCGCCGGCCTTGACCGCGACTCTTGGCCACGATGCCGGGCGACTGGGGCGGGACGAGGATGTTGGAGTCGGATTGGACGATCCCCTGCACGGTGATGTAGTGCCGGAATTCGGCGGGCTCGACCGCCGCGATCCGGACGGGGGCCACGACCTCGGGCCGGGCCTGGGCCGGGCCCGCGTTCGCGGACGGCTTGGCTTTGAGGGCCTCGATCTTCGCGGTCAGGGCGTCGCGCTGGGACTCCAGGCGGGCCAGCTCGGCGGAGTCTCCCGCGGGGGGGCGGCAGGAAGCCGCGGCCAGCACGGCCAGGGCGGCGATAAGGGCGAAGGCTGTCTTTCTCATGGCGTCATTCCTCTTCGAAGCTGTCGAATACGCGGTCCAGGGCGGCCTTGGCGTTCAGAACGCCGGCCAAGGCGTCGATATAGGATGTTTGGGATTGCAGGACCTTGTCGTTGGCCTGGGTCAGATCCATGCTCGAGGCCAGGCCCTCCTTGTACTTGGTCAGGGTGGCTTCGTAGATCCGCTCGGCCAGGGCCAGGTTGTCCTTCATGACCCGATGTTTGTCCCGGGCCAGGACGAGGCTCGTCTTGGCCTGCTCCGCCTGTAACAGGACGCCTTGGGCGGCCTGTTGGCGGGCGTTGCGGGCCTGATCGGCCGCCAGCTCGGCCTGGACGACACGGGCGGTCTGGGCGCCGCTGCGGAAGATCGGGATGCTGACCTGGATGCCCAGGATCTCGAGCGGGAACCAGCGTTGGCCGGAGCTCAGGAAATTGAAGGTGTCGCGGAAGGCGTTCTGCTGGTAGGTGAAGAAGGCCGAGACGGTCGGCAGGTAGCGGGCCTTCTCGTTCTTCAGGGCCTGCTCGGACATCCGCTCCTGGCTCGCGAGCAGCTTGAAGTCGATGTTGTCCTCCAGCTTGAAGGCCCGGGCCAGGGCGGCCGCGACGTCGGTCCGGGCCAGGAGGTCCGGCAGGGTGTCGGTGAGCGTGATGACCTTGCCCAAGGTCCAGGCCCATCTGGATCTTCAGGAGCTTCAGGGCAATGTCGGCCTGGAAGGCGACGGCGTCGACTCCATTGCGCAGCTGGTTGACCGCCATCTGGACGAGGTCGGCATCGGTCTCCGCCACGAAGCCTTCGCTGTTCATCTCCCGGATCTCGGCCTGCGTCTTCTCCAGGTTGGCCAGCGTGGCCCGCAGGATGCGCTCGTTCTCCCGGGCCACCAGGATCAGGCCGTAGGTCTTGGTCACCGTCTCCTTGACGGCCAGGCTGGTCCGCTCCAGCCCCTGCTCGGCCAGCTCCCGAAAGAGCTTGGAGGTCTGGAGGCCGACGATATAGCTGCCGCTGAAGACGAGCTGTTGGACCTGGATGTTGGCGCTGGCGTTGTGCTGGGTGCCGAACTGGACGGGGATCTTCTCGTCGAACTTGCCCTCGAAAAAGTTCGGGATCAGGCTGGTGGCCAGCTTGAGGTTGTTGTTGTAGGAGAGGTTGGAGGTGACCTGCGGGAACCCGCCGTATAGAGTCTCCTTGAGCTTTTGGCGGGCGGAAGCGACGTCCAGCTCGGACTTTCGCGTATCGTAGCTATGGGCGACGGCGAAGTCCCTGGCGGCGCGGAGGCTGAAGGCGGAAGGCTCCTCCTGGGCTCCGAGCGGCGGCAGGACGGCAAGGGCCAGGCCGAGGGCGGCTGCCCGGCAGATCATGCGGCTTGTCATGTTTATCCTTCCTTACTGGTTCTTGTTCGGGGTGGGGTCGGGCCCGAGGGGCCATCCCCAGGAGATCGATTATAGGAATCCGATAGGGTCTCTGATTAAGGCGATTATTATAGCCAAACAGGGCCGAAAAGACAATCCGCCCATCGAAACACTAGAGCAGGGACTCGACGGAAGGCCTGCCTGTCGGGTAAAGTAAGGGACGCTCCATGCCCCGACGCAAACCGCTTTCCTCGCTCTTGATCAAGCCGGCCGGCCCCGACTGCAACCTGGCCTGCGGCTACTGCTTCTACCGGGACAAGGAGGCGCTCTTCGCCGAATCGCCGGTCCACCGCATGAGCGACGAGATCCTCGAGGAGACGATCCGCCAGGCCCTGGCCCAGGACATCCCCGCCGTCTCCTTCGGCTGGCAGGGCGGCGAGCCGACGCTGATGGGCCTGCCTTTCTTCGAGAAGGCCGTGCGGCTGCAGAGCCGGCACGGCCGCGGCCAGTCCGTGGGCAACGGCCTGCAGACCAACGGCCTGCTCCTCGACCGGCGCTGGGCCGCTTTCCTGCGCGACTATCAATTCCTGGTCGGGCTGTCTCTAGACGGTCCCGAGCCCGTTCATGATGCCCACCGCGTCCGGGCCGGCGGACAGCCGACTTGGGCCGAGGTCGTGGACCGGGCCAAGATGCTCCTCGATGCGGGTGTCGAGGTCAACGCCCTGAGCGTCGTCAATGCCCTATCGGCCCGCTTTCCCGACGAGATCTACGGCTTCCTCAAGTCGCTCGGGCTGTCCTACATGCAGTTCATCCCCTGTGTCGAGACCGATCCGGCCGACCCGGGGCGGGCGGCGGACTTCTCGGTTTCCGGGGAAGCCTACGGCGACTTCCTCATCCGCGTCTTCGACCTGTGGCGGGCCGACTTCCGCGACGGGCGGCCGACGACCTTCATCCGCTCCTTCGATTCGCTCTTCTTCCTCTACGTCGACCGCGAGCCCCCCGACTGCGTCCTCCTGCCCGAGTGCGGCACCTACCTGGTGGTCGAGCACGACGGCGGCGTCTACGCCTGCGACTTCTTCGTCGAGGAGCGCTGGACGCTGGGCAACGTGCTCCAGGGCAAGCTGGTCCACATGCTGAACTCGGCCCGCCAGAAGGAGTTCGGCGCCGCCAAGGCCGATCTGCCGCGGCTCTGCCGGACCTGCGAGTGGAAGCGGCTCTGCCGCGGCGGCTGCCCCAAGGACCGGCGGCGCGATCCCCGCGACGCCGGGCTGAGCCACTTTTGCGCCGGCTACAAGAGGTTCTTCGCCCACGCCGATCCGCACTTCAAAGCCCTGGCCGCGGAATGGAAGCGGAGCGAAGGCCGGAAATAGGGGGACAGTATACGCAATTCCCTATTTCCTGGCTGGGAAGAAATAGGGGGACGAGCTCTGTAGCCCTCATTCCCCTTGGGGGATGAGGGCAGTATACGCAATCCCCAATTTTCCCGGCAGTCCTTCTCTCCAAGGCGGGGATTCTTTATGATACCCGACGACGTCTTCACTTACGGGAGTCCTTCATGAGAAAAGCATCGATCCTGATCGCCATCCTGTCAATTTCCGCTTCGCTGGGAGCGGCCACCCCGCAAGCCCCCGGCAAGATCTATTGGGGCGACTCCGTCCCCAAGGGCTGGAACGGCAAATGGCCGGCCAAGCTCCTGACCGTGGCCGAGAAGACGAATTACGAGCGGACGGCCGACTCCATGCAAGTGCTCGAATTCCTGGACGTCCTGCGCTGGTCAAGCGACAAGGTCACGGTCATCAATATGTTCACGACACCGTTGCGCCGGACGGGTACAGCCGTCGTCCTGGCCAGCCCGCGCATCGCGACCCCCGAGGAAGCCGCCAAGTCGGGCAAAACCGTGGTCTATCTCCAGGGCAACATCCACGCCTACGAGCCGGAGGCCAAGGAAGCCCTGCTCATGCTGATGCGGGACGTCCTGTTCGGCAAGCGCAAGGCCCTCCTCGACAACCTTATCCTGATCATCTGCCCGGCTTTCAACGTGGACGGCACCGACACCCTGTCCCTGAGCGAGGGCACGCCCCACATCCTGGGCAGCGCCAACAATTCGCAGAACCTGAACCTCAACCGCGACGCCGTCAAGGTCGAGACGGCCGAGGTGGCCGGCCTCTACCGGACGATCTTCAACCGCTGGGACCCCACGCTCGTCTTCGACGGGCACCTCATGGGCCGGGTCCAGCACGGCTACGCCGACGGCTACATCGGCTGCACCGTGCCGACCGCCCACCCCGGGCCGCGCGACTACGTCTTCGACAAGCTCTTCCCGGCCGTCCGCGATGCAGTCCGAGCCGAGTTCGGACTTGAGATGTTCACCCACTGCGGCACGGACAACAAGTGGCCGCCCACGGTCTGGACGCCCGAAGCGGCCATGTGGACAACCGAGGCCAAGTTTATCGCCAACGCCTACGGCCTGCGCAACCGCATGGCCATCCTGGCCGAGACGCCGGGGCACGAGGGCTTCGAGCGCCGCATCTACGCCCACTACGCCCTGATCAACGGCATCCTGGCCTTCGCCGCCGCCCACGGCAAGGAGATGCAGGAGGTCTGCCGGGCCGCCGACCGCGAGGTCGTCGAGGCGGTCAAGACGAAAGCCGAGTCGGGCCAGCTCAAGAATTGGGTGGCCGGCAAGTACGGCTCGTACGGCAAGGTCGACATCCTCATTTACAAGGATCGCAATGCTTCCGGGATCATCCCGGGCACGAGCGTGCGGGCCAAGATGCCGGACCATATGCTCAAAGCGCCCGAGCTGGTCAAAGGGGTCGAGTTCATGGCCAAGCCGGTCGGGACGATCGAAGCCCGCATGCCCCGCGGCTACCTGCTGCCCGCCGACCTCTCCGACGTGGCCGACAAGCTCCGCACGCACGGCGTCAGAGTCGAGGTGCTGGCCAAGCCGGTCAAGGCCTCGGGCGAGGAGTTCGTCATCGACAAAGTCGTAGTGGGCCGGGGCGGCGGATCGGCCCCGATCAGGATCGAGGGAGCGTTCGCCCCCTCCCCCGCCAAAGACTTCCCGGTCGGGACGTTCAAGGTGGACCTGGCCCAGCCGCTGGCCAACCTGGCCTTCTACTGCCTCGAGCCGCAGGCGGCCGACGGGTTCGTCGGCTGGGGTGTCTTCGACGCCTGGTTCAGGACCGTGGGCGCGGACAAGCGCAGTGTGGTCTACCCGGTCTACAAGTACTTCAAGCTCGCGGAGTAGACTGGGGATGCTTCCCGGCAAGAACAAATCAACGAGGCCCTGGATTCTCTGGACGACGCGAGAGCGCCGACAAAGGCATGGCGATTGGCTTTTATTCGCCTAAGGCCGCACAATTCACATGTCCAATGGCCATCGGCGCAGGAGCGTAGTTGGATAGAAATTCTCTTCCCGGCTGGTCAAATTTATTTGAGTAGGTCCTAGCTACAGCGCGTGACTCGGGAAGCTAATTCGGCAACCCGCTGCCTGGCCTTGGCAAGTGACGGGGCACGGATAGCAGCTTTGGAAATGTCCCACCGTGCCGCCACAAGCCGGCAGAGCATCTCATTGTATTCAGGTCCGATTCGGGCGGTTGACCCAGTTTCGGGGAGCAATCCCCTCCTTACCTTGGAAGGAGCAAAAACCGCAAGGTTGAGAAGTGTGCGTTTGGGGTCGTTAAGATTTTCAGGTTGAAGAGGTATACGCGTCGGACTCACACGGAACAGACACGCGAGCGGATCGGGGTCGGCCATAAGCCAGGATTCGGCTTCGCGAACGCAGATGCGCAAAAGCAAGTCCAATTGAGGGCTTTGTCCCATGCCAAGCCATTCGTCCAATAGAAGTCGGCAGCATAGGCGCGTGTCCAGGTCGGTAAGCGCCAGAACGGGAAGCCCTCTTCGGGCAGTTTGGCCATACTTGTATATATTTGTCCGGATCTTCGAGCTTCCATGGGCGTTAACTTCGCGCCATACGGTCAACGACTGATGTTCCTGAATCAGGCGCCGACCGAGCGCCAGCCCTAGCGCATCCTCGGCTACTAAGAGAACGTCAGGGCAGGGAGGCATCAGAATCCCGGAAGAAGTTGATTGACACCTTCCGGCCTCACGGCAGGGAGCAAAACTTGCCCCACCGAGAATCCGCTCTTCAGCATGAAAATTTCTTTCTGATTCGCTGGACGTAAGACGGCGCCATCATTAGTGCTCAGAAAACGAATAACCGCTTCCGCTCCAATAGACTGGTCCGATAGAAGGGCTTCGCTATGGGTCGTGATGACAACCTGCCGATCGGAGTACTTGCCCAACTTGAGGATATGCCGAATTAGTTGAGGAAGCCGGCGGACGATTTCCTCATTCAGCGATAGTTCAGGCTCCTCAAGCAAAAGGAGCGAGTCGCCTTCCATCAGCGACCAAAGCAAACCAATCAGCCGGAGTGTGCCATCTGAGAACTGCTTTTCTTGCTGCCAAGCCCCTTTCTGCCTCCAATGCTTGAAGTTCAACTTCAAGTGTGGCGCGCCCGTAACGGGATCCTTCGCGAAGGTCAGTTCCTCGAACTCCGGAACGACCTGGCTAAGTGCAGACTGGATACGTCTCAACCTGGCACCCTGGGTCGTACTGGGTGTTTCTGCGATGCGTTGCAGGAATGCCTGGCCGAACGGATCACGGGTCAGACGGTTTCCGCCGATCTCGTCGCCAAACTTTAAAAGCTGAGGTACTAAGTGCAGATAGGTGATGGTGCTGAAGTAGTGGGCCAGACGACGAAATTCCTTGTTGTCGTTAGGATTCTGAAGGTAAGTTGCTGTCAACCGGTCCGCATCTTGCTTGTCGTTATCATCAGGCCGCTGGCACTGGCTCAAGGGTTGGTTGTTTTTATATACGTTCTCTCTACAAATCACAACACGGTTATTCGCTCGACCTTCGCCTTTGAATCCCAGGACATAGCGCCACAGATCTTTTTCGTCCCGAACCATGACATCAAGCAAGACCTCTGTGTCTTTCTTTCCATGCAAACAGCGTACCTTGCTTATTCCACCCCGGCGGTTTATGGCGTCCTGCAAACCGCCAGCAGTCGGTTTTGCTCCCGCAGGCGCAGCCACATCACGCAGAAAACGAAATGCATCCAAGAAATTCGACTTGCCGACCGCATTCGCACCAATGACGTAGTTCCGGGTGTGGAGAGGAATGTCAGTCAGATCCCTAAAATTCATCCAGTTTTTTAAAGTAAGGCTTGCGAAATTCATAGTCACTCCTTACTTAGCCGTTCTCTCGTCTCCAACAAAATCATCCGAATCCGACTTTCCCTCTCCGCCGCGCCGGCAAGGATCTCTTCTGGTTCGGCACAGTCGGTTTTCTCATATTCGACCTTGCCAGGGTTGATCAGGTGGGATTGTCGATAAATAATCCATTTCGTCAGGAACTTGGCAGAGGCCGGAATCAGCTTGATTCCCCAACCTGACCTCGTCGACGAGGATATTCCGGCCAGCTAGCAATGTCAACCGCAGCAAGGAGATGATCCTTGAATTGTGCCCCCGTCCTCCATACAATCGGTGCGTCTTAACGCCGCCCAGGAGGACCCTCATGGACGACCCGAACAATCGCCCCTTCGTACCCCCCGACCGCGAGCCCCGCGAGTTCACGCTCCGCGCCGTGCTCCTCGGCGTCGTCATGGCCGCCTTCATGGGCGCCGCCAACGCCTACCTCGGCCTCAAGGCCGGCATGACCATCGCCGCCACCTACACCACGGCCGTCGTCGGGATGGCCGTGATCAAGGCCTTCAAGGGCACCATTCTGGAAGAGAACATGGCCCGTACGGTCGGCTCGATCGGCGGCAACGTCGCCTCCGGCGCCATCTTCACCCTGCCGGCCTTCTTCATCGCCGGCATCTGGATGCCCTTCTTCGAGCCTTCGCACTACCTGACCTCCACGGCCATCCTGGCCGCGGGCGGCATCCTGGGCATCATGTTCGTCACCATCATCCGGCGCGTCCTGATCGCGGACAAGGACCTGCCCTTCCCCGAATCCATCGCCGCCTCCGAGATCCACAAGGCCGGGCAGGGCGGATCGGGCGGCACCGGGTACCTCCTGTCCGGGATGGGCCTCGGCGCCCTCTTCACCGCTCTGACCGAGCTCAAGATCGTGGCCCTCAAATGGCAGACGGTCGTCTCGGCCGGCAAGGGCTCTGTGCTGCTTCGCGGTCCCGAGATGAGCCCGGCCTTCCTGGGCGTCGGCACGATCATCGGGCCCAAGCTGGCCGCCATCAACTTCAGCGGCGGCGTGCTGGCCTGGGGCCTGCTGGCGCCGGCCATCGCCTTTTTCCTCAACTACCACGACCTGGCCGCCGTCTCCGACTGGGCCGTGGAGATCAGCCGCATCTGGAAGGACTACGTCCGCTTCATCGCCATCGGCGGCATGCTGGTGGGCGCCTTCTATACCTTGTTCAAGATGCGCAAGAGCCTGACCCAGGGCATCGCCCGGTCGCTTTCCACCCTGGGCGCGGCCCGGGGCGGCCGGGCCGCGGACATTCCCCGCACCGATCGCGACCTGGGCATCCGAACCGCCCTGGCCACCGCCCTCTCGGTCGCCGTCCTGGTCTTCTTCGTCTTCAACCGCTACGCGGGCAGCCTGCCCGCCTCCCTGGTGGCCGTTCTGCTCATGCTCTTCCTCGGCTTCGTCTTCGCCGCCGTCTCGGGCTACCTGGTCGGCATCATCGGCGTCAGCAGCAACCCGACCAGCGGCCTGACGGTCTCCGTGCTCATCATCGTCGCCTTCATCATGGTCCTGATGGGCCTGCGGGGCGGCAGCGGCATCTCGGCCGTGCTCATTGTGGCCGCCTTCACCTGTGTCTCGGTCTCGGTGGCCGGGGAGATGATGCAGGACCTCAAGGTCGGGCACATCCTGGGCGGGACGCCGAGGCGGATGCAGATCGGCGACATCTTCGGCGTCAGCTCCGCGGCCCTGGTCATGTTCCTGGTCCTGTCCATCCTCCACCTGGGCAACATCAAGCAGGTCGTCGGCGAGAAGCTGGAGTCGCTGGAGGCCGCCGGGATCACCGAAGTCGACTATGACGGCCGGCACGCCGCCGTTCCCGCCGGCACCTACTCGCTGGCCGACATCAAAGCCATGATCCCGGAGAGGCAGAACGAGATCCTCAAGGCCAACGGCGGATTCGGCGGCGAAAAAATCCCCGCCCCCCAGGCCAGCCTGATGGCGGTCGTGGCCAAGGGCATCTTCGAGCGCAAGACCGAGTGGATCCTGATCCTGGTCGGGGCCTTCCTGGGGCTGGCCCTCATCCTGATGCAGGTCCGCAGCCCGATGCTGATCGCGGTCGGCATGTACCTGCCCATCGATACATCCTTCGCCATTTTCTTGGGCGGCATCTTCAAGTTCATCCTGGAAAAGCGGCTGGAGAAGAGGAAGATCGAGGGCCCGGCCAGGGAGCGCGCCGTCAACACCGGAACCCTGCTCGCCTCGGGGCTGATCGCGGGAGAGGCGTTGATCGGCATCCTCTTCGCCGCCCTGGCCTTCTTCGAGATCGGGCTGTTCGAGGCCTTCGACAAGCCGTCCTACCTCGTGGCCCTGGCCGGCATCCTGGCCCTGGGCGCGTACCTCACGGCCCGGGCCCTGCGCGCGGCCAAGGCCCGGACGGCCTGAGCCGGGCCATGAGCTATCACGCCGCGTTCCACGCCAAGGCCGTCGGCCATGCCGAAGAGACGCCGCTCCTGCCGATCGTCGACGCCCACCTCCACTACGTCGACTTCATCCAGGACTCGGACGGGCTGAGGAAGCTCCTGCAGGCCATGGACGCCGGCAACGTGGCCAAGGCGGTGCTGTTCGGCCTGCCGGTCAAGAAGAAGTGGGAGTCCTACGAGGCCAGGCCGCCGCACTACTACCTGGACGACAACGCCCGCTGCTACTACTATCACCGCACCGACGAGATCCTGGCCGAAGCGCTGGAAAAGCTCAGCGAGCCCGAGCGGCGGCGCTTCGCCCCCCTCATCTGCGGCTTCAACCCGACCGACCGCTACGCCGTCCGCGACGTCGAGCGGATGCTCGAGGCCTACCCCTTCTGGCGGGGCGTGGGCGAGATTCTCTGCCGCCACGACGACCTGACCAACCTGACCAACGAGGAGGTGGCCCGGGCCAACCACCCGGCCCTGTTCGACGTCTACGCCCTGTGCGGCGAGCGCAAGCTGCCGGTCCTCCTGCACCAGAACAGCACCTCGGTCAGCCACCACGAGGATTACGAGCACCTGCACGAAGTCGAGGAAGTTTTGGAGCGATTCCCGGGCACGACCTTCGTCTGGGCCCACTGCGGCATCTCCCGCCGGGTGTCGCACAAGCAGTACCACCGCATGGTCGAGACGCTGTTCGAGAAGCATCCCAATCTGTACGGCGACATCTCCTGGGTCGTCTACGACGACGTCGTCTGCGCGGGAGGCGAGCCCAAGAAGCACTGGCGGGACTTCCTCGTCCGCCACGCCGGCCGTTTTTTCATCGGCTCCGACCTGTGCGGCCACTTCGACCACCTGGGCAAGACCATGGCCCGCTACAACCCGCTGTTCCGCCTGACCGGGCCCGAGGCCGCCCGCCGCATCGCCTCGGAAAACGCCGAGCGGATGTGGTTCGGCGACCGCTAGTTGTGCGTCCCGGAAATTCATTGACTAAGTCTCAAGCATGCCAGACGCACAACCGCCGGGGGAGTATGAGGGGGGCGGCGAGGCCCCACTCAGGGGGTCAGCGGAGCGCCGAGGGGGGGCTTGTCTCCCCCCTGGAAGTGTCCCGTCTCCAGTGAGATCATGGGATTGGAATTCATGAGACGGGACACTTGGCGGACGGCTTGACTCCCGTCCCCGTTTCCAACATAACATCCTCTCAAAGGAGCCGCCCATGTCAGAGCACTTCCCCATCATCATCCTCATCGGGCGTCCGGCCTCGGGCAAGTCGGAGGTCATCGACTATCTAAAGAAGACCCCGGCCGAGGAGCGCCTGGCCCGCTTCCACATCAAAGTCCTCGACGAGATCGACGACTTCCCCATGCTCTGGACCTGGTTCGAGGAGGACGCCATCCTGGAGAAGATCATGCACAGGCCGCGCGTCCACTCCGACTCCGACGGCTATTTTCTCCACCCCTACCAGTGGGACCTGCTCATCGAGCGCATCTCGCTGGAACACCAGAAGAGGCTGCGCGACAAGGACCACGCCGCGGCCAAGACGACCCTGATCGAGTTCAGTCGGGGCAGCGAGCACGGCGGCTACGCTTCGGCCTTCAGCCACCTCTCGCCGGCCGTTCTGGACGAGGCGGCCATCCTGTACATCGACGTCCCCTACGAGGAATCGCTGCGCAAGAACCGTCGTCGCTTCAACCCCGAGCGGCCCGACTCGATTCTCGAGCACGGCTTGCCGGACGCCAAGCTGGAGCGGCTGTACAAGGAGGTCGACTGGGAGGCCTTCAAGGGTCAGGACCCCGCGTTCATCGCCGTCTCCGGCCGCCGCATCCCCTACGTCGTGTTCGACAATATGCCCGAGAAGACCGACAAGCCCGAAGTGCTGGGCGCCCACCTGGAGGACGTCCTGAAGAGGCTGTGGGCCCTCCGGCGGGAGGCGCGACCGTGAGCCTGCTCTCGCGAAACCCCCTCGGCCACGCGCGCGCCTTCCGGCGCCGCCGCTTCCTGAACTGGTTCCCGCTGGGGCTGACCTACGCCACCATGTACATGGGCCGCTACAACTTCAACGTCGTCAAGAACGACATCGGCGCCCTGTACCACCTGGATAAGGCCCAGATGGGCCTGATCGCCACCTTCGGCTTCTGGACCTACGGGCTGAGCGTCATGATCAACGGCCCGCTGGCCGACCGCATCGGCGGGCGCAAGGCCATCCTGATCGGCTCGCTGGGGGCCGGGCTGGTCAACCTGAGCATCGGCCTGATGTTCTTCAACGGCTGGACGGCCAACGTCCTCTGGACCATGAGCTGGATGTGGAGCCTGAACATGTACTTCCAGAGCTTCGGCGCGCTGTCCGTGGTCAAGGTCAACAGCACCTGGTTCCACGTCCGCGAGCGCGGCATCTTCGGCGGCATCTTCGGCATCATGATCTCGTCCGGCTATTTCCTGGCCACCACCATCGGCTCGGTGCTGCTGGCGACCTTCGCCAACTGGAACGTCATCTGGTTCGTGCCCGCCGCGGCCATGGGCACGATGTTCCTGGTCGACCTGCTGCTGGTGCGCAACCGCCCCAGCCACGCCGGGCAGGCCGATTTCGACACCGGCGACGGCTCCAACGCCCACCAGGCCGAGGACAAGCCGCTGGCCGTCAAGGCCCTATTCAAAAAGGTCTTCGGCAACCCGGTCGTCGTCTTCCTGATCGGGGCCGAGTTCTGCACCGGCTTCGTCCGCCAGGGGGTGATGCTCTATTTCACCGAATACCTGGCCGAGGTCTATCACCTGCCCAAGACCAACCCGCTCTTCTGGTGGACGGGGGTGGCCTTCATGCTGGGCGGGATCTTCGGCGGCCTGCTGTGCGGCTGGATGAGCGACACCCTCTTCCAGTCGCGACGCCCGCCGGTGGCTTTCGTCTTCTACCTGGTGCAGGTAGCCATGCTCGCGCTCCTGGGGATGTCGCTGGGCCGCGGCACCTGGCTCGGCCAGCTCTGGGCCATCGTGCTGCTGGGCCTGACGGCCATGTTCATCTTCGGCGTCCACGGCATGCTCTCCGGCACCGCCTCCATGGACTTCGGCGGCCGCAAGGCGGCGGCCACGGTGGCCGGGGCGCTGGACGGCGTGCAGTACATCGGCAGCGGATTGACCGGGTTCGGGCTGGGCTGGATCCTCAAGACTTACGGCTGGGACGGTGTGGCCGCCGCCGGCCATACGCCCTCGCACGCCTGGGTCTGGGTGGCCTGCATCATGCCCTTCAGCCTGATCGGAGCCTTCATCATGACCCGCATCTGGAAGGCCAAGCCCACTTCCGCCGCCCACTGAGGGGCCAAGGCCGCCGTTCCTTGACACGGCCGGGAGAGTCCCCTAGAATCTTCTCCCTATCCGCCGAAACAGGACATCCTCCATGCAGGTTAAAGTGAACGGCCAGACGGTCGAGATCTTCGCGGGTGCCAAGGTCAGGGACGTCCTGCGCCGGTACTCCCGCACCGAATGGAAGCGGGTCCGGGACGGCGGGCGCACGGTCTGCGATCGGCACGGCCACGAGGTCGGCCTGGACGGCGAGCTGACCGGCGGCGAAGAATTGATCACCAGCGACCGTCCCTGCGAGGAGCCTCCAGCATGAAGCACGTCCATCGACCCGACTTGCGGCCGCGCCTGGCCTTTCTGGCGCTGGCCGTCGCCTTCATTCTCCCGGCCTGCACCGGCCTGACGCCTGCGCCGGCCGGCCCGGCTCAGGCGGCCGCCGCCGCCGAGTCTTCCGCGACGACCGGGTCACGCGTCGTCATCTTCCACTCCAACGACGTGCACGGCCGGATCGACGCTTTCGCCAAGATCAAGACCATCCTCGACGCGGAGCGGAAGACCGGCGCCGACGTGTTCTACGTCTCCGCCGGCGACAACTTCACGGGCGACCCGGTCATCGACCGCTACGACCCGCCCGGCGAGCCGATGATGGAGATCCTCGGCCGCCTGGGCCTCGACCTCCTCTGCCCCGGCAACCACGAGTTCGACTACGGCTTGGGCCCCCTGCGCAAGATGGCGGCCCGCTTTCCCATGATCTCGGCCAACATCGAGGCGCCCAAGGGCGTCTTTCCCGAGCTCCGCCCCTGGACCATCCTCAAGGCTAAATCCGGGGCCAAGCTCGCCGTCTTCGGACTGATCCAGATCGAGCCCGGCAACGGACTGCCATCGACCCACCCCGACAAGGTCAAGGGGCTGCGCTTCAGCGAGCCCGTAGCCAAGGCTCTGGAGATGAAAGGCCTGCGCGAGAAGGGCCAGGCCTTGATCGCCCTGACCCACATCGGCCACGACCAGGACCTGCTCCTGGCCCGCGCCATGCCGGAGATCGACGTCATCATCGGCGGCCATTCCCACACCCGTGTGGATCCCGCGGTGACCGTCAACGGCGTGCTGATCACCCAGGCCGGCAGCGGCAACATGTTCCTGGGCCGCATCGACCTCGTCCTCAAGGACGGCCGGGTGGTCGAGAAGCAGGGCCGGCTGATCGACCTGGGCCAGGTCAAGGAGGAGGACGCCGCGATCAAGGTCCTGGTCGCCGAGTATCGCAAGAACCCGGCCATGGCCCGCGTCCTGGCCCAGGCCCCCTTCGAGATCACCGGCGTCAACGCCCTGGGCAGTCTGATGACCGACGCCATGCGCAAGGTCCACGGGCTGGACATCGCCTTCCAGAACAACGGCGGTGTCCGCGTCGGCCGCCTGCCGAAGGCCATCACCCTGCGCGACGTATACACGCTCGACCCGTTCGGCAACGCGGTGGTCGAGATGGCCATGACCCCGGTTGAGATCCGGGAGCTCATCAAGTCCGCCTTCGAAAAGCGGGGCGACATCGACCTGCAGGTCTCGGGGATCACCTACGTCGTCCGCACGGACGCGGCCCGGAAGGTCCGGGAGATCCTGCTGAGGCTTCCGGACGGGTCCCCCCTGCCCGAGGACAAGGTCTCCAAGGTCGGCTTGTCCAGCTACATCGCCAGCTCCTACGGCTTCGCCCGCAAGGACCCCGGCCGCTCCCTGCAGACCACAACGGCCGACGCCCTGATCCTCTTCCTGGAACAGGGCGCGGACCTCAGCCCGTACAAAGACCTGGTCCGGGCGGTCTGGGAAAAGGCGCCCGGATCCGACGGGAACTGAACGGGGAGGACCATCGGCCATGGCTCAGCTCTACTTCCGTTACTCGACCATGAACGCGGGCAAGTCCACCGAGATCCTCAAGATCGCCCACAACTACGAGGAACAGAACAAGCACGTCCTGCTCTTCACCCCGGCCATCGACGACCGCTACGGCCGCGGCCAGATCACCTCGCGGATGGGCTTCCAGCGCGACGCCCAGATCATCGACGACGGCACGGACATGTTCGGCCTGGCCCGCGAGGCCAAGCCCCACTGCATCCTGGTCGACGAGGGCCAGTTTCTGAGCCGGGCCCAGGTCGTCTCTCTGGCCCGGATCGTCGACCAGCTGGACATCCCGGTCATCGTCTACGGCCTGAAGAACGACTACCGCAACCGGCTCTTCAGCGGCAGCGAGGCCCTGCTCCTGCTGGCCGACAAGATCGAGGAGGTCAAGGCCGTCTGCTGGTACTGCACCAAGAAGGCGACCATGCTGCTCAAGCTCAAGGACGGCCTCCCCGTGGGCGACGGCCCGCAGATCGAGATCGGCGGCAACGACAAGTACATCTCGGTTTGCCGCCGCTGCTACGGGGGCAAGATCGAAATCAAGTAGATGGAAGCCGATCCAATTACAGTTCCTCCTGTTAAGCATTCATATCCCAGCCAACGTTAAATAGCTGGTCCCGTAAGGGCCTACCGTTCTAGATCCCGGAACCGCCGGTTGACCGAGTCAGCGCGGGCCAGGGGCCGGGACGTATCAAACGCGATCGCTTGGAGATTTCATGAGCTCACGCGCGCTTTGCTTTTGCCTCGGTTTATTCGTCTTCTGCGGAACGGCGCTCGCTCAGCCGCCCGCGCCCGGCCCACAGACACCCGGCCAGGCCCTGCGGGCCGAGGGCGACATCCCGGGGGCCATCGCCGCCTTCGAGAAGCGCTTCGCCGAGAATCCCCGCGACCGGGCTAACCTCCTCAGCCTGGCCGGGGCCTTGTCCATCAACCGGAGGCTCGACGACTGCTTCAAGTACCTGAGCCTGGCCGCGGAGATAGAGCCGACGCTCGAGCCGCTGACCGATCCAGACCTGGTGACGGCTCGGGACGACAAGCGCTGGACCGCATTCGAGGATAAGCTGGTCGCCGCTTACAACACCAAGGCCGCTGCGCCCATCAAAGACATCGCTTTCGCCAAGGGGCTATGGCGGCTGACGGCTTGGGATCAGGCCTTCTTCGCCGAGGTCGGCATCGCGGCCCGCAAAACCGGCATGAAATCCTCCGTCGTGGAAGCCGTCTGGAAGCTCAAGTTCCTGGTCCAGAAGCAGAACCAGAGAGATCTGGAAGAGCTCCTGGCCAACCGGAGCTGGCCGCGCGTCGGGCAAGTGGGACAGGAAGCGGCCATGGCGGCCTACCTCACCGTCATGCACTCCAACGACGGCCTGCAGAAGAAGTATCTGCCCGTGATCAAGACGGTCTGCGAGGCCGGGGAGCTGCCTTGGATGCGCTACGCCCTGATGGTCGACCGGAGCCTCCAAAACGACAACAAGCCGCAGCGGTTCGGGACGCACACCAGCTACAACGAGCAGACCAAGACCGCGGAGCTCTATCCGCTCGAGGACGAATCCAAGGTGGACGAGTGGAGGAAAGAGATCGGCTTGCCCCCGCTCGCGGAGTATCTCAAGGCCCAGGGCATCGTTTATACGCCCAAAAAGAAATAGGATCAGGGCGCAATTCCGGGAAGGGCGGTTCGGACGGCCGGCCTGGCGGCCGGGCCCGCCTTTGACTCTGCCGCGGCCCTGTGCTAATTGTCAGGGCAGATGACCAGCCACCGCATCGACCGCGTCGCCCTGATCGTCCTGGACTCCGTCGGCATCGGCAGTCTGCCCGACGCGGCGGACTACGGCGACGCCGGGGCCAACACTCTGCTCCACGTCGCCGAGCACCGCGGCGGCCTGCATCTGCCCCAACTGGCGCGCCTCGGTTTGGGCAACATCCTGGCCCTTCCGGGCGTTCCACCCATATCCGCCCCGCGGGCCTCCTGGGGGCGCATGGCCGAGAAAGCCCGCGGCAAGGACACCCTGGCCGGCCACTGGGAGATGATGGGCCTGCCGCTGGACAAGCCGTTTGCCCTGTTTCCCGACGGTTTTCCGCCCGACCTGACAGCCGCATTCAAGCGCCGGATCGGAGTCGCCGGCCTGCTGGGCAACAAGGCCGCCTCGGGCACGGAGATCATCGCCGAGCTCGGGGCGGAGCACGTGCGGACGGGCTTTCCCATCGTCTACACTTCGGCCGACAGCGTCTTCCAGATCGCCGCGCACGAGGACGTCATCCCCCTGCCCGAGCTGTATGAGATCTGCCTGCGGACGCGGGAGCTTGGCGACGACTGGATGATCGGCCGCATCATCGCCCGGCCCTTCATCGGCGAACCGGGATCGTTTCGCCGCACGGCCAACCGCCGCGACTACTCCATGTGCCCCCCGGGGGAGACGGCGCTCGACGTCCTCCGGAGGAACGGCTGGCCCGTAACGGGCATCGGCAAGATCGAAAACATCTTCGCCGGCCGGGGCATCGGCCGCTCCCGGCCCAGCCACGACAACGCCGAGGGCATGCGCTTGCTGCGGGAGGAATGGGCGGCCGGAGGGCGGGGGTTGGTCTTCGCTAATCTAGTGGACTTCGACATGCTCTACGGCCACCGCAACGACGCCGACGGGTACGCAGCAGCCTTGGAGGCTTTCGATCGCGATCTGGGCGCGCTCCTGCCCGAGATCGGCCCCGGCGGTATGCTGATCATCACCGCCGACCACGGCTGTGATCCGGCCTTCGCGGGCACCGACCACACCCGGGAGTACGTCCCGCTCCTGGCCCACGCCCCGGGCCGTCCGGGGCGAGCCCTCGGCGACAGGTCCACCTTCGCCGACATCGGCGCCTCCATCCTGGACGCGTTCGGGTTGGAGCACGGATTGCCCGGACGAAGCTTCATGGCCGAGGTCCTCGCGGCCCGGCCCGAGGAGGAACCGTGAACCCCTACGAGCGAATGTTGGAGGCGGCCGGTTTCATCAAAGAGCGCTGCCCGCATGCGCCCAAGGTCGGGGTGGTCCTGGGCTCGGGCCTGGGAGAGTTCGCCGACTCGGTCGCCGAGGCGTGCCCCATCCCCTACATTGAAATTCCCCATTTCAAGCCCGCGGGCATCACCGGCCACGCCGGCCGGCTGGTGCTGGGCCGGGTCGGAGGCGTCCCCGTCGCCGTCTATCAGGGACGCATCCACTATTACGAAGGACACGAGATCGGCGACGTGGTCTTCCCCGTGCGCGTTCTGTCCGCCCTGGGTACTTCGAGCGTGCTGCTGACCAACGCCGCAGGGGGAATCAACCGGGAATACAAGCCCGGGGACCTGATGATCATCCGCGACCACATCAACCTGACGGGCGTCAATCCCCTGCGCGGCAGGAACGACGACCGCATGGGGCCGCGCTTCCCCGACATGAGCGCCCTTTACGACCCCGCCTTGCAGGAGATTATCGCCGCGGCCCTGGCCGAGGTCGGACGCCCCGTTCGGCGCGGAGTCTACGCGGGCTTGGCCGGGCCCTCTTACGAGACCCCGGCCGAAATCCGCATGCTGGCCGCCATGGGCGCGGACGCCGTGGGCATGTCCACGGTGGCCGAAGCCATCGCCGCCCGCCATGCGGGCTTGCGGGTGGCCGGCATCTCCTGCATTACCAACCTGGCCGCCGGCGTCACGGACCAGCCCTTGAGCCACGCCGAGGTGACCGAGACGGCCGAGCGCGTCAAGGGCGATTTCATCCGCCTGCTGAACCGCGTCATCCCCCAATTGGCTTAAGAAAAAAGCCCCCCGGCCGCGGGGCCGGGGGGCTTGTTGGTTACATGTCCCCGACTAGGGGACCATCGATCATCCTCAGTTGAACTTGTAGCGGACGCCGACCTGCACCTGCCAACGAGAGCCGAGCTGGCTCAGGACGTAGCGGTTGGTGCGGGGGGTCCAGCCGATCTTCTGCTTGCCGGTGGCCCCGTCGATGCCGTAGCTCGTCCAAGGCGTGTCGTTCTGGTTGCTGATGTAGTACGTCTTGCCCCAATCCTTGTTCATCAGGTTGAGGAGGTTGATGACGTCCAGGGTCAGCTGGAGCTGGTTGTCTTTCAGGGCCGGGATCGGCAGGTCCTGGGCCAGGCGGGCGTCCAGGCCGTGGTTCCATGGCTCGCGGCTCGCGTTGCGGGGCGCGATCTTGCCGCGATAGTCCTTCAGGCCGGGGTCGCCGCTGATGAACGCGTTAAAGGTCTGCCACAGGCCGTCCTGGTCGGCCAGGGCCACACCCTTGCTGTCCGTGAAGATGACTTCGGCCTGACTGCCGGGCACGTAGACCAGGTCGTTGCCGGCGGCCGTGTCGCCGTTGGCGTCGTAGTAGTTGTAGGTCGTCGAGTACGGCCGGCCGGAGCGCGCGCCGTAGAAGACGCTCAGGCTGGTGGGCGCCTTGGCGAAGAGCTTGATCTGCCAGGAGAAGGCGGCGCCCAGGCGGTGGCGCACGTCATAGTTGGACCAGGTCAGCTCGGGGTTGTTGACGTTGAAGCGGATCGGGTTGTAGACGAAGTTGGAGGCGGCCTGCGAGGAGGTGCCGGAGTTGACGTCCTTGGCCTCGCCGTAGGTGTAATAGGCGCTCAGCCAAGACCTGTCGCTGAAGTTTTTCTGCAGCTGCACCGAGACGTTGAACGAGGAGCCCTGGCTGCTGTTGGTCAGGTAGATGACGTCGGTGAAGCTGGCCGAGACGTCGCGCTTGTACATGGTCCGGCCGCCCAGCCCGGTTTCCCCGGTAGCCCGCAGGTTCAGGTTCTGGTACAGGATTTCGCTCATGTTCCGGGAGTAGATGAACTCCAGGGTGCCGATGATCCCGAAGGGCAGCTCGCGGTCGACGGCCAGGTTGGCCCGCATGACCTGAGGGTACTTGAAGCTCTTGTCGATCAGGTCGACCTCGGAGGTCAGGCCGACGCCGGAGACGGGCTGGTTCAGGGGGTCGGCCACGAAGCCGAAGGCCGGGTTGCGGATGTCGAGGCGGGTGAACTCCATACCGGTATTGGAGAACTGGTTGGAGATCCAGACGTAGGGGGTGCGGCCGGAGAAGACGCCGACGCCGCCGCGGACCTGGGTGGACTTGTCGTTGAACAGATCCCAGTTGAAGCCGAGGCGGGGCGAGAACATCAGGTTGCCCGTAGCCGCCTGGTCGGTCCGGATGCCGAAGACCTGGTTGACCAGCGGGTTGGCGGCCGGAGTGTTGTTGATGATGGGAACGTCCACGCGGACGCCGAGGGTCAGGTTCAGGTTCGGCCGGACGGACCACTTGTCGCCGATGTAGCCGCCCAGCTGAGCGACGCTGAACTCGGCGAACCACCGGTTGGTGGGGTCGGAGGCGTAGAAGTCATGGTAGTACCGGGAGGCGACACCGTTCTCGAAGCTGTCGAGGTTGTTGAACTCCCAGTATCCGTACAGGTTACGGATATAGAGGTTCGCGAACTTGAAGAACTCGTTGTGGGTGCCGATGGTCAGCATGTGGTTGCCCAGCGACCAGGTCAGGTTGTCGGTGATCTCGAGGATGTCCTGGTTCAGGGCGTTGGCGCCCGAATACTGCTCGCTGCCCGCCGTCAGGCGGTAGCCGCCGGCGATGGCCACGTTGACCTGGGGGAAGATGTCGTCGGGAATCTCCCGCTTGTCGCGGATGGTGGAGAAGTTGATGATCAGCTCGTTGAACAGGTCGCGGCCGAGCGTGCTCTTCAGCTGCAGGACCGTGGAGTTGGTCTTGTTC
This sequence comes from Candidatus Aminicenantota bacterium, assembly GCA_963803915.1. GTDB lineage: Bacteria > Acidobacteriota > Aminicenantia > Aminicenantales > UBA4085 > UBA4085. The sequence goes on from CAWDOL010000014.1 coordinate 322,284, forward strand.
CGCAGGGTGTAGTAGACGTCGCCGAACGGGAAGACCGTGCTGGAGGCCTTGGACGGGTTGTTGACCGTCATGCCGTTGATGTAGTTGTGGCGCAGGGTCAGCTTGTGCTTGGCGCTGATGTTGTAGTCCAGGCGGACGAAGATCTTGTCGTTGTCCGAGTTGACCTTCCGGTAGCCGTCGCCGTAGGCGCCGGGATCGTAGCCGTACTTGTTCTTCAGGATGCTGACGAAGCGGTCGGCGTCGGCCTTGCTGACGTTGGCTTCCGCCGAAGTCGTTGGAGTTGCCGGAGTCGTCGATGACCCAGGTCGTCGGGACGTTGCGGCGGCCCATCTCGGCGCTGATGAAGAAGAACAGCTTGTCCTTGAGGATCGGGCCGCCCAGGCGGAACCCGAACTGCTTCTCGTTGAAGGTGCTGTAGGGCGTCCCGTCGGGGCCCTTGCCGATGAAGTCCTGGTTGCGGCCGAAGTAGTAGGCCGAGCCGCTGAAGGTGTTGGTGCCGGAGCGGGTGATGGCGTTCAGGCCGGCTCCGGTGAAGCCGCCGTAGCGGACGTCATAGGGGGCCAGGACGAGCTCGAACTCCTGCACGGCGTCCAGCGAGACCGGGGCGGCCAGGCCGGGCGTGCCGCTGCCGCTCAAGCCGAACAGGTCGTTGTTGACGGCGCCGTCGATGGTGATGGAGTTGTACTTGTTGCTGCGGCCGGCGGCCGACACGGCGCCGCCGCCGCGGGGGTCGATCTGGGGGGAGATGCGGGCGAAGTCGTCGAAGCTGCGGCCGATCGAGGGCATGGTCTCGATGACCGTCGTGCTGACGTTCTGCGCGGCGCCCGTGCGCGACTGGCTGATGACCGGGTTGGGGGCGGTGACGGTGACGGCGACGTCGATCCTGGCCTGCTCAAGGGTGAACTTGAGGCTGCGGCTTTCGCTCAGCTTCAGGATGATGTCGGTCATCGACTGGGGGCCGAACCCGGGCATGGTCACGGTGACCGTGTAGGGGCCGCCGACCCGGACGCCGAGGATGTCGAACCGGCCGTCGTCGCGGGTTGTCGTCGCGTAGGGGGTTCCGGACGGGACATGCACGGCCTTGACCGTGGCGCCCGGAAGGCCTTTGCCCTCGGTGTCGACGACCGTGCCGGTGAAGGCGGCGCTGGTCACGCCTTGAGCCGTCGCCAGCGCCGGCAGAAGCCAGCAGCTGAGGAAGACTACTGCAATAAGCTTTTTCATGGAAATGGGTTCCTCCATAGAATTTGAATCGGGGGGATGATATTACAGCACAGGGCGAAAATCAACCCGGCCGCGAAAATTCGATGGATCATATAAATCCTTTATTCATATGCATATTATGATCTTAACAAGAACTTCTTTTTATTCCCCTTTTTTGCCTCGCCGCGCCGCCTATGCTATCCTGTGGCCATGAAGCGAAAGCCGCTGATCATCGGGGTCGCCGGCGGCACGGCCTCGGGCAAGACGACCATCGCCAACGCCATCATGGAGTCGATCAACCACCCCCAGATGGTCATGATCCAGCACGACGCCTACTACCGGGACGTCGGCCACCTGACGCTGGCCGAGCGGGCCATGATCAACTTCGACCACCCCGACGCCCTGGAAACCGACCTGATGGTCCGCCACCTGCGCGAGCTCGTCGCCGGCCGGCCCATCGAGATGCCGGTCTACGACTTCTCCAGCCACACCCGGCTGGCCAAGGGCCTGCTCAAGAGGCCGGCCAAGGTCATCATCATCGAAGGCATCCTGATCTTCTGCGAGCAGGCCCTGCGCGACCTGATGGACGTCCGCATCTTCGTCGACACGGACAGCGACCTGCGCTTCATCCGCCGGCTGAAGCGCGACCTGCAGGAGCGCCAGCGCAGCCTGGAGTCGGTCATCGGCCAGTACCTGGGCACGGTGCGCCCCATGCACATCGCCTTCGTCGAGCCGAGCCGCAAGTACGCCGACATCATCATCCCCGAAGGCCACAACCCGGTCTCCACGGCCATGGTCGTGACCATGATCCGCCAGCGCCTGCGCGGAGGCGTCCGCGACGAGGTCAAGCCCGGCCCGGAGAAAACCCCATGACGGAAAAACAGTACATCAAGGCGCAGGACCTGCTGGACGACTCTTTCCGGCTCGGCCTCCAGGTCCTGGACAGCGGCTTCCGGCCCGACTTCATCGTCGGCATCTGGCGGGGCGGCACGCCGGTCGGCATCGCCGTGCAGGAGCTGTTCGAGCACTACGGTCTGGCCACCGACCACATCGCCATCCGCACCTCCTCCTACGAGGGCATCGAGCAGCGGGGCAAGGCCATCCGGGTCCACGGCCTCAATTACATCATCGAGAAGGCCGACGCCTCGCACGGCCTGCTGATCGTGGACGACGTCTACGACACCGGCCTGAGCATCCAGGCCGTAGTCGACTCCCTGCGCCGCCTGTCCCGGCGCAACACGCCGCAGGACATCCGCATCGCCACGGTCTTCTACAAGCCCGGCAACAACCGCACCGACCGGCCGCCCGACTATTACGTCCACGCCACCGAAAACTGGCTGGTCTTCCCGCACGAGCTGAAGGGCCTGAGCGAGGAGGAGATCGCCCGCCACAAGCCCGAAATCGCCAAAGTCATCCACGGAAGCCGCCCCAAATGACCATACCCCGCGCCTTCATCGAAGCCATCCCCAAGACCGACCTCCACCTGCACCTGGACGGCTCGCTGCGCCTGCCGACCCTGATCGAGCTGGCCCGCGAGAGCGGCGTCCGGCTGCCGGCCGACGACGAGGCCGGGCTGCGCCGTCTGGTCTTCAAGAGCAAGTACGCCAGCCTGACCGACTACCTCAAGGGGTTCGCCTACACCACCGCCGTGCTGCAGACGGGGGCCGCCCTGGAGCGGGTGGCCTACGAGCTGGCCCAGGACAACCAGGCCGAGGGGGTGCGCTACATCGAGGTCCGCTTCGCGCCCCAGCTCCACCAGAACCCCGGCCAGACCTGCATCGAGGCCATGGCCGCCATCAACCGGGGCCTGCTGCGGGCCAAGAAGGAGTTCAATGCCCGGGCCGCTGTTGCCGGCGGCGCGGAGCCGCCCTTCGAGTACGGCATCATCGCCTGCGCCATGCGCATGTTCGACTACGGCTTCTCGCACTACTTCGACACCCTGCTCAACGTGCACGCCCATTCCGACCGCAAGAGCGTCTTCGGCCTGGCTTCGCAGGAGCTGGTCCGGGCGGCGGTGGAGGCCAAGACCCGGCTCCATCTGCCCATCGTCGGCTTCGACCTGGCCGGGGCCGAGGCGGGCTTCCCGGCCGAGGATCACGCCAAGGCCTACGCCCTGGCCCACAAGAACTTCCTGAAGAAGACCGTCCACGCCGGCGAGGCCTACGGGCCGGAGAGCATCTTCCAGGCCATCACCGACCTGCACGCCGACCGCCTCGGACACGCCGTCTACCTCTTCGACGCCGGCATGATCAAGAGCCGCGAGATCAAGGACAAGAAGGCCTACGTGGCCAACCTGGTCGAGTACATCGCCGACCGGCGCATCACCATCGAGGTCTGCCTGACCTCGAACCTGCAGACCAACCCGGCCATCCGCCGCCTGGCCGACCATTCCTTCCGGCTCATGCGCCGGGCCCGGCTCTCGGCCACCTTCTGCACCGACAACCGGCTGGTCTCGCAGACCACGGTCAGCGACGAGATCCTCAAGGCCGTGCGGACCTTCCGCATCACCCCGTCCGAGCTCAAGAACTTCATCATCTACGGGTTCAAGCGCAGCTTCTTCCCGGGGACGTACATCAAGAAGCGCGAGTATGTCCGCCGGATCATCGACTACTACGAGAAGATCGAGAAGCGCTTCGCACGGGCCCGCCCGAGGTAAGCCATGGACACGACGTCGTTGCTGCGGGGCCTGCTGGGCCTTCTCCTGATCCTGGGCATCGCCTTCCTGTTCTCCAACAACCGCCGGCGGATCAGCTGGCGATTGGTCGGAACCGGCGTCTTCATCCAGATCGTGTTCGCCGTCTTCATCCTCTACAGCGACAAGCTGAAAGCGCTGTTCGGCCCCCTGGGCTGGCCCAAGCTGCTCCTGTCCTGGCTGGGCGGGGCCATCGTCAGCCTGCTCAACTTCACGGCCGAAGGCTCCAAGTTCGTCTTCGGGCGGCTGGCGGTCAATTCGGGCCCGGACAGCCTGGGTGTCTACTTCGCCTTCCAGGTATTGCCCACGATCATCTTCGTGGCCATGCTGACTTCGGTCTTGTACTACCTGGGCATCCTGCAGGCGGTGGTCAGGGGCATGGCCTGGCTCATGGCCAAGCTCCTGGGCACGAGCGGCGCCGAGTCGCTCTCCAACACGGCCAACATCTTCGTCGGCCAGACCGAAGCGCCCCTGCTGATCAAGCCCTATATCGGAACCATGACCAAGTCCGAGATCCTGACCATCATGGTCGGGGGCATGGCCACCATCGCCGGCGGGGTCATGGCCGCCTACATCCAGATGCTCGGCCAGGCCTTGGCCGACGTGCAGGGCATCTCGCTGGCCGAGGCCCAGCTGCGCTTCGCCGTCCAACTGCTCGCGGCCAGCGTCATGGCCGCCCCGGCCTCGCTGGTCATCGCCAAGATCCTCTACCCCGAGACCGAGGTCCCGGTGACCAAGGGCAAGGTCAAGCTTGAAGTGGAGAAGAACGCCTCCAACGTCATCGAGGCGGCGGCCAACGGCGCCGGCGACGGCCTGCACCTGGCCCTGAACGTGGGCGCCATGCTGCTGGCCTTCATCGCCGGCATCGCCATGATCAACTACCTGCTGACCGGCCTGGGCGCCCTGCTGGGTGTTAACGCCTATCTCTCGGCCCATTTCGGACAGCCTCTCTCCCTGCAGCTCGTCCTGGGGGTCGTCCTGCGCTACCTGGCCATCGGCATCGGCGTGCCCGCTGCCGACGCCTTCCACTTCGGCAGCCTCTTCGGTACCAAAGTGGTCCTCAACGAGTTCGTGGCCTACGTCGACCTGGTGGGCCTGATCAAGCAGGGCCTGCTGAGCCCCAAGGCCATCACCATGGCCACCTACGCCCTGTGCGGCTTCGCCAACTTCTCCTCGATCGCCATCCAGATCGGCGGCATCGCGCCCATGGCGCCCCACCGCAAGAAGGACATCGCCGCTCTCGGGATGAAGGCGGTCCTGGGCGGCGCGCTGGCCACGCTGATGACGGCCACCCTGGCCGGGATCCTGCTGGGTTGACCCTGCCCGGCAGCGCGTGGACCGGGGGCGCCGGTCAGATGATGTCGCCGGAATACTTCTCGAGCAGCTTGATTCGCAGCTCGCGGTAGATCCCGACCAGCCGCTCCATGCGCGACACCGTCAGTTCGGTCAAATACTTGGCCGCGGCCGCCGGGTCCGCTTTAAATAACCCCTGGGCTTTGGCGTCCACCCCGGCCTGCTCGGCGAAGAATCCGTTCTCGACCGGATCGCGCGCCGTCCGGAGGTCCTTGACCGCGGGCTGCCAGCGCAGGAGCATCAGCTTCTCGACGAAGTCGACCGCCCAGCGGGCCGAGGCTTCGCTGAACGCGGCGTAGTCGTAGGTCTTGTAGAAGGGCGAGACGTCCGTAACGCCGGCATAGACCGGAACATAGGGGCTGACGAAGGGGTTGTCGACGTAGAACCAGTAAATGCCGCCGACCGCGTCGGGCAGCCAGGAACGCAGCTGGGCGATCATGCCGTAGCCCTGGGTGGCGATGGTCCGGTGATGCCGGATGCGCAGGACCCTTTCCAGGTCGGGCGGTATGAAGGGCGAGGCCATGGGGCTTCGCTCGAGCTTGCCGGAGCCCGCGGAGACCATCCAAGCAGGGTCCCAGGTCATGTCGTAGATGGTGTCCTCGAAGGCCGAGCGCTGGAAGGCCATGACGTCGGCCACGGAGACCTTCTTCTCGGGCTTGAAGGAGAAGGGATAGAAGGCGGCGCCCTCGAGAGGCTGGGCGTAGAGCGTGCCCGGCCCGGCGGCATCGCGCAAGGCGCGCCGGGGCCAGGGCTTGAGCGCCGGGGCCAGAGTGCTCGTGACGAGCCACATCCGGCTCAGGTTGCCCTCCCGGATCGGGGGAGCGTAGGCTTCTTGCCAGATGAACGGATGGCCGCTTTTGGGGTCGTACCAGCCCCGGTCGACGGCCTCCTTCATGTAGTTGGGCGAGGCCATCTGGTCAGGACTCTGGAGATCGACCTCGCGAATGCGGAAGTAGTTGGCGATGACCACGACGTGGTCGTTGGGGACGCGGCGAGCCACCCAGATGGCCCCGGGTTTGCCGCTCTCGGGCGCCCAGCCCGGGCCGACGCTGCAGATCTCCATGACCCAAAGCTCGCGCGGGTCGGCGATACACAAGGCCTCAGACCCGCCGCAGGAGGGCAGAAAGCCGTATCGCTCGACCAGACCGCCGATGAGCCGGACGGCCTCGCGGACCGTGGCGCAGCGCTGCAGGGCGAAAACCTGGGCCTGCTCGATGGTCATGATCTGGCGGGTGACCCCCTCGACATAGGGGACGTCGAGCTCGGCCCTCTGGGAGCAGGTGCTCTCGCCGATGGCCAGCTGTTTCTCGTTCATCTGGGAATAGCCGGTGTGGAAGTACGTGTAGGTCCTACCGGCCTGGGGAATCTGCCCGATGACCTTGCCGAACTCGCCGAGCGGGAGCGCCCGGCGGTCGTCATCATGGCCGAAATAGACCATGCCCCAATGGACCGGGGCCAACGAGCCCTTCGGAAAGCTCCGGCCGGGGATGACCTGGATCCGACACTCGGAACAGCAGTCGGTGTGCGAGGTGATGACCGAACCGTCGGCCGTGGCGCCCTTGCCGACGCCGATCACGGTGCAGCCCTCCTGCTTGATGCCTTGGGCCAGGGCCTGCCCGCTGGAGATTGCGAGCGCGGCGGCCAGCGCCATCGCCCCAAAGAGCGCTTTCCGGAGATTCGTCATGTGCAGCCTCCTGGCGTCCGAAATGGCATCGACGGCGCCGATGCGAGATCAAGGAAAGTCGAAAATCCGTGCCATTGTTTCAGGAAAGGCCGGGGCAGCCGGGGAGCTCCCGGATATCCCCGATGACGCAGACAGGGGCGAACCCGTCCGGAACGGGCTCGCCGTCGGGGTTCAGCCAGACGAAATCCATGCCTGCGTTGCGGGCCGCGGCCATGTCTGAAGTCACGGAGTCGCCGACAAAGAGGACGTCGGCCGCCGCGACGCCGACCTCGCGCAAGGCCGGCTCGAAGATCCGCGGATCGGGCTTGGCGATCCCGATTTCCTCGGAGATGACCACCGACTTGAAGAACCGGGTGATGGGCGAGGCGGCGAAGCGGCGGCGCTGGACCGAGGCGATGCCGTTTGTGATAAGGGCCAGGGGATGGCGCACGGCCAAGGCTTCGACCACATCCAACGCCCCCGGCAGGAGATGGGGCTGGTCGGACAGGGCTTCAAGGTAGAACGCGCTGACCCGCTCCACGGGCAGGTCCGGCAGGTCCAGCTCGTCGGCCAGCCGACGGAACCGCTCGACGCGTAGCCGGATCTGGTCGGTCTCTCCCCTCTCGAAAGCCCGCCAGACATCGAGGTTGTGACGGCGGTAGGAAGCCAGGACCGTCTCAACCCCGAGGTAGACGCCAAACTCAAAGAGACAGGCCTCGAGCGCGGCCCGCTCGGCCCGGGGATAGTCGAAGAGCGTGTCGTCGGCGTCGAAGAAGATCGCTTTATACTTCATCTCTCCCGCTTTCGTGAGGCCAGGGATGGACGCCGTCCTTGTCCACCAGGTGGGAGATGAGCCTCGGCGCGGCCGCGGGCCCGGGCCCGATCCTAATCGCATCGCCCAGCCGCCGCAGGACGTCCGGCGTCCGCTCGGGGCGGTCGCTGTACACGGTCACGAAGGCCTGGCCCTTCTCCACCCGATCGCCGACTTTGGCCCGGAAGATGAAGCCGCTTCCGTAGCCGATCACGTCGTCCTTGTGCCGGCGGCCGGCCCCCGTTTCGATGGCGGCCAGGCCGACGAGGAACGAATCGATGGCCTCGATGACCCCGGACGCAGGCGCCCGAAATTCCATAATCTCGGGAGCCGCGGGCAACAACGAATAGTCGTCGCAGACCCGCGGCTCGCCGCCTTGGGCGGCGATGAAGCGGCGGAAGATTTCCAAAGCTCGGCCCGAGTCGACGGCCTCCCGGAACAGGCCGCAGGCCTGAGCATAGCTTATCTTCCGCCCGGCCGCACGGAGCATGCAGCAACCCAGTGCGTAGGAGACCTGCATGATGTCCTCGGGACCCCGGCCTTTCAGGGCCTCGATCGACTCGACGATCTCCAGGCCGTTGCCCACGGCCCGGCCGAGAGGCTGGTCCATGCTGGAGATGACGCCCAAGGTCGGGCGGCCGGTCCTCTCGCCGATGGCCACCATGGCCCGGCACAGCCGCAGCGCATCCTGCTCGTCCTTCATGAAGGCGCCGCTTCCGGTCTTGACGTCCAGGACGATGCCGTCCGTCCCCAGGGCCAGCTTCTTGCTCATGATCGAGGAGGCGATGAGCGGGATGCTGCCCACCGTAGCCGTGGCGTCGCGCAGGGCGTAGAGCTTCTTGTCGGCCGGCACGATGGCCTCGGTCTGGCCGCAGATGACCATCCCGCACTCGGCCAACACACGCCGGAACTCCGCCGCGGTGAGGAATACGTTAAGGCCGGGGATGGCCTCCAGCTTGTCCAGCGTGCCTCCGGTGTGGCCCAGGCCGCGGCCGGACAACATCGGCACCTTGACCCCGCAGGCGGCCACCAGGGGGGCGACGACGAAGCTGATCTTGTCGCCTACGCCGCCCGTGCTGTGCTTGTCGATCTTGGGGCCCGGCACCGTGTCCAGGGGAATGCGGTCGCCGGAGGCGAGCATGAGCTCGGTCAGGTCGGCCGTCTCCCTCTCGCTCAGACCGCGCAGGTAGACGGCCATGAGCCAGGCCGCGACTTGATAGTCGGGCAGCTTGCCCTTGGCGCAGCCGGAGACGACGAAGGCGATCTCTTGGCGATTGAGCTCCAGGCCGTCGCGCTTCCTGGAGATGATTTCGTACATGCCGGTTGTCGTCATGTCATCCGCCTCCGGCGGGGGAAAACAGGTCGACGCGATCGCCGGCCCGGACGGGCGCTTCGAGGCCCTGCCGCAGGCGGACGTTCTCGCCGTTGATCAGGATGATGGTTCCGGTCAGCAGGCCGCTTTGCGCGTCCAGCAGCTCGTCTAAAAAGGACCCTCCGGCCGCCGCTTCCGTCAGGCGGAGCGCTTCCAGAATCGTTAAGCCGTCGGCTTCGATGGCCACGGACGCCGTCCGCACCCGCCGCCGCAGGAGCCCATAGAGCTTGACCTCGATCGTCCCGGCCAAGCTAAAGCCCCAGCTCCGCCAGCGTCCGCGGCAGCGGCGCGCCGTCCCGGTCCCAGCCGCGCACGGCATAGTAATCGTCAAGCATCCCATCCAGCCCCACCCGGCGGTGGCGGGACGATCCGGTCTGAAGCTCTTCGTTGAGGAGGCGCGGCGGCAGAGTGTCGTCGGCGCGGCCGAAGCCGGCCCGGTTGTTATAGAGCCGCTCCAGGGTGTAGATGCGGCGGCCGGCGGCCATCAGCTCCTCGTCGCCGAAATCCAGGCCGGTGACCGTGCGCAGCATCTCGGCAAAGGTGGAGATGCCCACCGCGAACTGCAGGAAGCGGCAAAGGACCATCGAATCCATCGCGGCGGAGACGTCCTGGAAGAGGGCCACCAGCTCGGCCTTGCCCGCCGTCGAGAAACGATCGAGGAAGACGGGGTGGCCGAGGATCTCGGGGGCGATCATGTAGGCCCGCATATGGCAGCCGCCGCGGTTGGATGTGGCATAAGACAGGGCCATGCCCTGGGCGCCGCGCGGGTCGTAAGCCGGGATCTCCAGGCCCTTGACCTGCATGGCCAGCTCGGGCCGGCCGTACTTGGCCGCCAGGCGCTTCGAACCCAGGGCCAGCTCCGCCCCGATCCCCCGTCGGTGAGCCGTGTCCGTGACCCAGTCGCGCAGCTTGCCGGCCTCGCCCCAGCGCAAGCCCCCGTCCCAGGCTCCCGTTTCGCATAGCTCCATGGCGCAGCCCAGGGTGCTGCCCATGGTGATGGTGTCGAGGCCCAGCTCGTTGCAGGCGTAATTGGCCTCGGTGATGGCCGTAAGGTCGCTGATGCCCAGGTGGGCGCCGAAGGCCCAGACGGTCTCGTATTCCGGCCCTTCGCCGCTCTTGTCCCGGGTTTTCGTGGTCCGCCCGCAGCCTATCGGGCACTTGTAGCAGGCGCTCGGGCGCACCAGCAGCGATTCGGCGATCTTCTCGCCGCTCGTGCCTTCGGCGTCGTTGAACACGCCGCGGCGGAAGTTCTCGGTCGGGAACATGCCGTGGGCGTTGATGATGTTGACCAGCACGGCCGTGCCCAGGACCTGGAGCGACTTGCCGGTGACGGGATTCTTGTCGACCATGCGGTCGAGGCGGGAGGTCAGGTCCTTGTATCCGGCGGGATCGGCGATGGCCACGGGCTGCCCCCCGGATGCGGCGACGGCTTTCAGGTTCTTGGCGCCCATGACGGCGCCCAGGCCGCCGCGGCCCGCGGCCCGGTCCTTGTCGTTCATGATGGCGGCGAACAGAATCCGGTTTTCGCCGGCCGGGCCGATGCAGGCCACGGAGGCTTTCGTCCCGAGCTCGGCCTGGATGGCCTTCTGGGTCTGTTGGGTGTCGAGCCCCCAGTGGGCCGAGGCGTCGCGGACCTCGACCTCGCCGTCGTGGACCGAGAGGTAGACGGGCTTGGCGGCCCGGCCCCGGATGATCAGCCCGTCGAGACCGGCCGCCTTGAGCGCCTGGCCGAAGACGCCCCCGGAGCTGGAATCGCAGATCGTCCCGGTCAGCGGCGAGCGCGACACGACCTGGTAGCGGCCCGAAGTCATCAGCGTGCCGGTCAGGGGCCCGGTCATGAAGATCAGGGCGTTGTCGTCGGCGAAGGGATCGATAGGCAGCGGGAAGAGGTCGCTGTACAGCTTGACGCCCAGCCCCCGGCCCCCGACAAACCGGCGCCGCGTCGCGTCGTCGACCTCGACGATCCCCTTCTTCAGGGTGCCCAGGTCGATGCTGACGATCTTTCCCATCCAGCCGTTCATGGCGTCCTTCCTATTCGTAGTAGCGATTGTAGGCGGCCAGGTGCGGGCAGGTCAGGCACTTCTTCTTGTAATAGGCGTAAACGGCCTTGGGCTGCTTGTCGACGCTAGCGAAGCGCGCCGGGCAGATGTGGCAGGGGATCTCCTCCTCCAGCCACGCGGCCGGGGCGAATTTATAGAGCGATAACCCTTCGACGATGCCCACGCTGGCGCTCAGCCCCAGGCGCGAGGCCCCGGCCTGGATCAGACGCCAGGCGTCCTTGAAGTTGCGGATGCCGCCCGAAGCCTTGACCCCGATATCCGGGCCCACGGTCCGGCGCATCAGCCGGACATGGTCGGGGAAGGCTCCGAAGGCGCCGAACCCGGTCGATGTTTTCACGAACTTGGCCCCGGCCTCGACGGACAGCGTGCAGCCCGCGACGATCTCCTCGTCGGTCAGGTAACACGTCTCCAGGATCACCTTGACCAGCGCCGGGCGGCTGGCTTCTACCACCGTCCGGATGTCGTCGCGGACCAAGTCGTGCTTCTTATCCCGCAGCGCCCCGACGTTGACGACCATGTCGATTTCGACGGCGCCGCCGCGCACGGCCTCTTCCGCCTCGTAGGCCTTGGCGGTGCTCGTGCCGGCCCCGAGCGGAAAGCCGACCACGACGCAAAGGACCACGTCGCTTCCGGCCAATTGCTCCTTGGCGAAGCGGGTGTGGGAGCCGTTGATGCAGACGGCGTAGAAGCCGAAGCTTCGCGCCTCGGCACAGAGGTTGGCGATCTTCTTCTCTCCGGAATGCGCCGAGAGCTCGGTGTGGTCGATCATCTTGACCAGCGCGTCCCGGGTCAGCTCGATCATGGCATCGCTCTTCGTGCGTTTTACGCTCGGCTCCCGCGCCGGGCAAGCTTGGCCCGCTTCGGCCGGCCTTTCTTAAAGCGGAAAATGACCGGCACCAGGTCGGCCACGGTCAGATCCCGGCTACCGCCGGCCTTGTTGCACATGTGGACCACGACTTCGGGAGCGGCGAACTCGGCGATGACCTGCCGGCAGGCGCCGCAGGGGGGAAGATATTCGTCGGTGTCGCCGATGACCAGGACTTCCCGGATCGTCCTCTCGCCGGCGGCTACCATGGAGAAGATGGCGTTCCTCTCGGCACAGCAGGTCAGCCCCAGGGAGCTGTTCTCCACATTGCAGCCGCTGTAGATCCGGCCGTCGGAGCCGAGGACGGCAGCACCCACCCGGAAGTCCGAATGGGGGGCATAGGCCTTGGCGCGCACCTTGCGGGCCGCCGTGAGCAGCTTCGCTTTATAATCGGCCATGGTCCTCCCAGGCCCCTGAACGGGGGCAATGCGCGCAAATTGTAGATTCGCCGGGGGAATAAATCAAGGGAAAACAAGGGTTTGCAGAGCTCCAGAACTTGTTTGTACGACAGGAGACGCGGACGCTCCCTAGAATCGAATCTCCATTTTCAGCAAGCTAAGCTGGTAACGACCGGCACTTGACAACATCGTATATTAAGCATAGTATGTTGATAATAAGTCAACTTACTATGCTATATTGATAAAGAAGCGCTCATGTCAATCGATGTAAGGGACCATATCCCCGCCGAGATCTTCGACTACCAGACCCTAGTCGATGCCTTGAGGGGCCTGGCTTTCCCTCGAAATAAGATCCACGATTTGCTTCGGCAAGGCATCATCATCAGGGTCAAGAAGGGATTGTACATATTTGGAGACAAGCGAAGAAAGCACCCGTATTCGAGAGAGCTGCTGGCCAACCTCGTCTATGGCCCCTCTTATATCTCCCTCGATTACGCGCTCGCCTACCACGGGCTCATCCCCGAAAGAGTCGAAGCCTTGACTTCGGTCACGATCAACCGCTCGCGCCGGTTTGCCACTCCGGTCGGGCTCTTCACTTATAAGCAGATCCCCGCCCTCGCCTATGGGGATGGCATGCTCCGGGTCGAAGGAGAACATCAGCAGGCGTTTTTAATCGCTTCGCCCGAGAAGGCCCTGGCCGACAAGATCGTCGCCGTTCGGGGGGGCCGCATCGCCTCCATCGCCGAAATGGGCCGCTTCCTCGAACAGGACCTGCGGATCGACCCGGGCTCGCTCCGGCCGTTGTCGGCCGAAAAGATAGACGGATTCGCATCAAGCTACCGTTCCTCGAAGCTGAAGCACCTCGGCGGCTGGATTCGCCGCGCCCGGGAATCCGCGGAAGGGAGGGGCCATGAATGAAGCCGTCCGTCAAATCCTGGCCGGCTACGAGATCCGCTCCGTGGCGGATTCCCTGCACGCTCTTCGAGAAATCATGCAGGAGATCGCGCTCCTCGGCTTCTGGCGGAGCAAGCTCTTCGAGAAAGCGGCATTCTATGGCGGCACGGCGCTTCGCGTGCTCTACGGCCTGGACCGGTTTTCCGAAGACTTGGATTTCACGCTCCTGGAAAAGAACGAGGGCTTCGATCTCGTCGACTATGGCGGGTTCTTGAAGAAAGAGCTCGCCGCTTTCGGATTCGTGGTCGATATCGAGAGCAAAGCTAAGCGGCCGGGCGCGGCCATTCAATCCGCCTTCCTCAAGGCCGACACGCGAACCCAGATGATCACGGTGGACCTCGCGCAGGACCTCGTCCGGCTGGTTCCCCGCAACCAGGTGCTGAAGATCAAGCTCGAGATCGACACCGACCCGCCCCCGGGCTTCTCAACGGAGATGCGATATCTCCTGCGACCGGTTCCTTTCGCCGTCCGGACGCTCAGCTTGCCCGATCTCTTCGCCGGAAAGACGCACGCCGTCCTCTGCCGCGAATGGAAGAGCCGGGCCAAGGGACGGGACTGGTATGATCTCGTCTGGTTCGCAGCCCATCACCCCGAGCTCCGCCTCGGCCATCTCGAGCAGCGCATGCGCCAGACAGGGCATTGGACGGGAGAGGCCCCCCTGACCGAACCCGATCTCCGCGTCTTGTTGGCGCGAAGGATCGATCGCGTCGACATCGACCAGATTCGGCGGGAGGTGGAGCCTTTCGTCAAGAGCCCCGAGTCTCTGGCGATCTGGTCCAAAGCCTTCTTCCTCGACGTCGTCTCCCGGGTGAAGCCGATTTAATCAGCTGTCCCCGGCTATCCGGTTGAAAACAGAACATAGCGACTTCGCATGGACTTGACCTCGGTTCCTTGACATCCCCGGATACGGCATCTATGCTTGAATCCGCGGGCATGCGAGGCCGTTGGCCCGGCCCGGGCCGGAATAACGGATCAGGGCAACTCAGCGGATCGGATGCAACCATGAGCACAAGCTTTAGATACCTGACAGAGGCCCAATTCCGGGCCGAGGTCGAGAAGTGCGAGTTCTGCCGCGAGAAGCCCTGCCGCAAGGCCTGCCCGGCCGACGTCTCCCCGGCCGACTTCATTATCGCAGCCAAAGGGAATACTCCGGCGGACTTCAAACGGGCGGCGGCTCTCATCATGGCGGCCAACCCGCTGGGCGGCGTCTGTGGCGCCGTCTGTCCCGACAAGTTCTGCGTTCAAGCCTGTGCCAAGGCGGGGATCGACTCGCCCGTCCGCATCCCGGAGCTTCAAGCCGAGATCATCCGCCGGGCCCGGAAGCTGGGCGTGATGCCCCGTTTCCAAGCTGCACCTGACAATGGGCAACGCGCCGCCGTCATCGGAGCCGGGCCCGCCGGGCTCGCGGCGGCGGCCCTATTGGCCCAGTACGGGCTGGCCGTGGACGTCTTCGAGCGCGCGGCCCATGCCGGCGGCATGGCCAACCTCATCCCCGAGGACCGGCTGGCCAAGGACGTGTTGCGCTCGGACATCCGCTTCGTCTCGGGACTGGGCAGGATCCGCCTTCGATACAACCAGACCGTGGAAAACCCGCGGGAGCTTCTGGAAAAGGGCTACGCCGCCGTGATCGTCGCGACCGGGCTGGACATGCCCCTGCGCCTGGGGATCCCCGGCGAAGAGAAGGCGCTGGACTGGATCGGATTCTTGTCAAACCCGGCCCGCAAATCTCTGGCCGGACGCCGGATGGCGGTTGTCGGCGGCGGTGCCGTGGCCGCCTACTGCGCCGAGACGGCCGCGCGCCGCGGCGCAACGGTGGAAATGATCTGTCTGGAAACGCCCGGGGAGATGCCCCTTGAACCCCACGAGAAGGCCGGACTGCTCCAAGCCGGGATCCTTATCACCGGCCGCTCGGCCGTGACCTCGATCCGTACGGCCGGACCCGGAAAGACGGCCCGCATCCAGCCGATGCGCCTGCCCAGGGGCCGGGCCTTCCATCCCAGCCGGATGGCCGTCGACGCGCGCCAGACCGCTTACAGTCGAAGCTATGACGAGATCGTCGTCGCCATCGGCGCCCGCTCCCGTATGGCCGTGACGAATGCCCCTGGCGTATTCTACGCCGGTGACATGGCCGAGGGGCCCGGCACGGTCGTGGCCGCGGTCGCTTCGGGCAAGAACGCCGCCCGGCGCGCCCTCGACGCCCTGGCCCACAAGCATACCTCGAAGCCAAAAGCCGGCAAGAGCCGCATCATCATGCCCGGGCTCAATCTGCGGCCCGTGACCCTCGATACGGACTTCTTCGGACGCAAGATCCTCTCCCCCTTCCTCCTCTCGGCCTCCCCCGCCACCGACGGTGTCGAACAGATGCGACTGGCCTACAAGGCCGGCTGGGCGGGCGGCGTCCTGAAGACGGCCTTCGACGGCCTGCCCATCCACATCCCCGCCGAATACATGTTCGTTCTCGGCCGCGGCACTTACGGCAACTGCGACAACGTCTCGGGCCATACGCTCGACCGCGTCTGCCGCGAAATTGAGACGCTCAACCGCGAGTTTCCCGACCGGCTGACGATCGCCTCGACCGGAGGCCCCGTCACCGGCTCTCCCGTGCGAGACCGCGCGGTCTGGCAGGCCAACACCCAAAAGCTCGAGGCGGCCGGGGCCATGGCCATCGAGTACAGTCTGTCCTGTCCCCAGGGCGGCGACGGCACCAGGGGCGACATCGTCTCGCAGGACGCCGACCTGACGGCGCGGATCATCGATTGGGTGCTGTCCGGCGCCGCGCGGCCCGAAGTGCCGAAGCTCTTCAAGCTGACCGGCGCCGTGACGGCCATCGGCCCGATCCTGCAGGCCGCCCGCGCCGCCTTCGACCTTCATCCGGGCCACGCGGCCGGGGTGACGCTGGCCAACTCCTTCCCCGGCCTGGCCTTCCGGCCCGGCGCCAAAGAGGAATGGGACGAAGGCATCGTCGTCGGCCTGTCCGGCGAGGGCATTCTGGCCATCAGCTACCTGACCCTGGCCAAGGCGGCCGGCCGCGGCTGCCGCATCTCGGGCAACGGCGGCTCGATGAATTACCGCCAGGCGGCCGACTTCCTGGCCCTGGGCGCCGAAACGGTCCAGTTCGGCACGCTGGCCCTGCATTACGGCGTCGAAATCGTCGAAGACCTGCACGCCGGGCTGAGCGGGCTGCTCGAGGCTCTCGGCCTCAAGTCCGTGGCCGAGCTCATCGGCCGGGCCTTGCCGCATCCGATCCGCGAATTCCCCGACCTCTCGGCCGAGAAGCGCATCTCGACGGTGGACCGTCGCTTGTGCGTCAAATGCGGCAACTGCAGCCGCTGTCCGTATCTGGCCATCAAGCTCGACCGCCGCGGTGTTCCCAAGACCGATCCGGCACGCTGCATCGGCTGCTCGCTCTGCGTCCAGCGCTGCTTTGCCGGCGCGCTCTCGATGCGCGAGCGCAGTACTGAGGAGCGGGAGCTGTTGAAAGAGGATTGAATGGCCGCCTCACCTTCGAACACCGAAAGACTGCTGATCTCGGGCGGACCGTTCTTTACCGGAGGCCCGGACTTCGCCCTCCTCGAGGATCACGACTTGCTCATCGAGGACGGCCGCATCGCCCGGTTCGCCCCGGCCGGAGAGCTGCGCGCCGCCGGAGCCCGCACGATCGACGCCCGCGGCAAGCTGGTCATGCCGGGCCTCATCAACGCCCACATGCACTTCTACAGCACGCTGGTGCGGGGTCTGGGCAAGGCCGACCCGGCCCGGGACTTCGACGGCGTGCTGCGCAACCTCTGGTGGCGGCTCGACCGCAAGCTGACGCTCGACGATACCTACACCAGCGCCCTGATCATGATGTTGGCCGCCATCCGCAAAGGCACGACGACCCTGATCGACCACCACGCCAGCCCCGGGGCCATCCCGGGCTCGTTGGGGCGCATCGCCTTGGCCGGGCTCGAGACGGGGCTTCGCATCGGCCTGGCCTACGAGATCTCGGACCGGGACGGCGCCGGGGCCGCGGCCGAAGGCCTGGCCGAAAACGCCGAAGCCGCCCGCTTCTGCCGCGAGCGGGGTGGTGAGCACTTGCGCGCCTTGATCGGCCTGCATGCCTCCTTCACCCTCTCGGACGCAACGCTGGCCCGCGCCACGACCCTGGCCGGCGAAATGGGCGTCGGCTGCCACATCCATTGCGCCGAGGCCGCAAGCGACCAGGACGACTGCCTGGCCAAGCACGGCGTCCGCGTCGTCGAGCGGCTGCGCCGGCGCGGGGTCCTCGGCCCGCAGACGATCGCCGCTCACGCCGTGCACGTCGACGCGGCCGAGGTCGCGACACTGGCCGAGACGGGCACGATGGTCGTGCACAACCCGCAGTCCAACCTGAACAACGCCGTGGGCATCGCCGACATCGTGGGCTTGAAGGCCGCCGGCGTCCTGGTCGGCCTGGGCACGGACGCCATGACCGTGGACATGCTCGAGGAGCTGCGGGTCGCCGTCTGGGCCCAGCATTACGGCCGGCGCGACCCCTCGCAGGGCTTCCTGGAGGCGACCGGCGCTCTCTTCTCGGGCAACCCCGCCATCGCCGAGCGGATCTGGGGCCGGCCGCTCGGCTCGATCCGCGAGGGCGGGCCGGCCGACGTCATCCTGGTCGACTACGACCCGCCCACACCGCTCGACACCAGCTCCCTCCTGGGCCACCTCGTCTTCGGCGTGTCGCAGGCCACGGTGGACACGACCATCGTCGCCGGCCGGGTGCTGATGGAGAATAAAGTCCTGAAGCTGGATATCGACGAGGAGCGGGCCGCCGCGCGCAGCCGCGAGCTGGCGGCCGCCCTCTGGCAGCGCTTCTGAAAAGAGAGTCCTTGTCATGATCGAATACGCGAAGATTCTGGAGCGGGCCCGGAAGGGCGAGAAAGAGCTGGCCGCGTTTCTCGTCGACCTGGTCTCGATCCCCTCCCCTTCCGGCCAGGAAGGCCCGGTGACCCAACGCATCGCCGAAGAGATGCGCAGGCTCGGCTTCGACGAAGCCCGCTTTGACGGCCTGGGCAACGTCATCGGCCGCGTTGGCAGCGGCCCGCTGGTGATCGCCTTCGACGCCCACGTGGACACCGTCCTGCCGGGGGATCGGTCGCAGTGGTCTTTCGATCCCTTCGGGTCCCATATCGCCGGGGGCAAGGTCTGGGGCCGCGGCGCCGCCGACCAGAAGGGCGGGCTGGCCGCCATGGTCCACGCCGGTCGCATCGTCCGCGAGCTGGGCCTGGACCGCGGCCTGACCCTGCTCTTCATCGGCAGCGTGCAGGAAGAGGACTGCGAAGGTATGGCCTGGAAGTACCTGGTCGAGTCCGAGGGCATCCGCCCGAGCCTCGTCGTCCTGACCGAGCCGACCAGCCTGGCCGTCTACCGCGGCCACCGCGGCCGCATGGAGATCGAGGTCGCGGTCCGCGGCCGCAGCTGCCACGGCTCGGCGCCCGAGCGCGGCGACAACGCCGCCTACAAAGCCGCGCGCCTGGCCCTGGAGATCGAGCGGCTCAACGACCATCTTGCTTGCGATGCCTTCCTCGGCAAGGGCACGATCGCCGTTACGGAAATCACGTCCGCCTCGCCTTCCTTCTGCGCCGTGCCCGACACGGCCGGCCTGCACCTCGACCGGCGTCTGACCGCCGGCGAGACCAAGGCCGGCGCGGTCTCCGAGGTGCGGGCCGCAGCCGCTCGCGCGGGTGTGCCGGAGGCCGACGTGGTCGTTCCCGAATATCGCATGCCGTCCCACAAGGGCCGCGTCGTTCCCTACGAGAAATACTTTCCGACCTGGACCCTCGAGGAAGGATCGCCCTGGCTCGAGGCCGCGGCTTCGGCTTTCGCCGGCCTGTTCGGACGCGCGCCGAAGATCGACAAGTGGACCTTCAGCACCAACGGTGTCGGCATCATGCCCGCCTACGGCATTCCCTGCCTCGGTTTCGGCCCAGGCTGCGAGCCCCAGGCGCACGCCGTGGACGAGTACTGCCCGGTCGACGACCTTTCGCGCGCCGCGGCTTTCTACGCCGCCCTGGCGGCGGAGCTCGCGGATAAAGGCTGATCCCGCACCATGACCGAATTCCAATACCGCTGCAGCCTTTGCGGCCGGACCTACGGCCGGGACGAGGTCCGTTACCTGTGCCTGGATTGCGGCCGCGACTATGCGCCCGGAATGCCGCTTCGCGGCGTGCTTGAAGTCGAGCTCGACTACGCGCATATCGCCAGGAGCTTCCAGCATGAGCGGCCGGATTGGGATCTGTTCTCCCCCGTCGATCGGCACTATTTCCCAGCCTACCCGGCGGGGCATACGCCCTTCGCCCCGGCCCCGCGGCTGGGCGCAAGCTTGGGCCTGCCCAAGCTTTGGATCAAGAACGACGGGCTCAACCCCAGCGGTTCGCTCAAGGACCGCGCCTCGCTCCTGGTCGCGGCCGACGCCGCACGCCTGAACGAGACGACGATCGTCTGCGCCTCGACCGGCAACGCGGCCAGCTCGCTGGCCGCCGTCTGCGCCGCTGCGGGACTCCACGCCGTCATCTTCGTCCCCCAGACGGCGCCGCGGGCCAAGCTGGTGCAGATGCTCATCTGCGGCGCCCGGGTCGTGCCGGTGCGCGGCAGCTACGACGACGCCTTCCGGCTCTCGCTCGACTACACGCGGCTTCGCGGCGGCCTGAACCGCAACACCGCCTATCACCCGCTGACGATCGAGGGCAAGAAGACGGCCGGCTTGGAGATCTTCGCCCAGAACGGGCTGCGGGTTCCCGAAGTCATTCTCGTGCCTGTCGGGGACGGCGTCATCATCAGCGGCATTTACAAGGCCTTTTTCGACCTGCGCGCCGCCGGGCTCACGGACCGTCTGCCGCGGCTCGTGGCCGTACAGGCCGAGTCTTCGGCCGCCATTCACCATTTCATCGTCGACGGAAGCTTCCAGCCGGCCCACTCCCCCGCGACGATCGCGGATTCGATCTCGGTCTCCGTGCCCAGCAACCCCGACCTGGCCCGCCGCGCCGTGCTCGAGAGCGGGGGGTTCTCGCTCACGGTCAGCGATAAGAGGATCATGGACGCGCAGGCCTGGCTGGCCGGCCAAGCGGGCATATTCGTCGAGCCTGCCGCAGCGGCCGGTGCCGCCGCTCTCCTCTCCGATGAGGCCAGATCGCGGCTCGACCCCGACTGGCAAATCGTCCTCCTCGTCACCGGCCACGGTCTGAAGGATATCGAGGCACCGCTGTCGCGGCTGCGCATCCCCGAGGCGATCCCCGCCGACATC
The DNA here is from genome assembly GCA_963803915.1 of Candidatus Aminicenantota bacterium. Lineage (GTDB taxonomy): Bacteria > Acidobacteriota > Aminicenantia > Aminicenantales > UBA4085 > UBA4085. The sequence continues at coordinate 342,916 of CAWDOL010000014.1, forward strand.
GCCGCCCTGCCCGAAGAGCCGGCGGAGCGCTGAATGAAAACCCTGATCAGCGGCGGCACGGTCACCTCGCGGGGCCAAGCGGCCTGCGGCGACGTGCTGATCGAGGACGACAAGATCGTCGCCGTCGGGGATTGCCGCGGCCAGGGCGGGGGCGCACGCATCGTCGAGGCCGAGGGCTGCCACGTGCTGCCCGGGCTCATCGACCTGCATGTCCACATCGACGACGTCATAGGCCGCTTTTGGCTGGCGGACACTTGGGACAGCGGAAGCCGCGCCGCCGTCGCGGCGGGAGTCACGACCCTGGGCGGTTTCATCACCCAAGGCCCGGAGGAGCATCTTGCGAGCGCCGTCGAGCGGGCGGCGAATCGCGCCTCCGGCCGCTCCTTCTGTGACTATCTTTGGCACCTGACGCCGACCCGCTTCGCCGAAGCCGATTGGACGGAGATCCTGCGGCACCTGGAGGCGGGCCGGCGCACCTTCAAATTCTACACGACATACAAAGAGAGCGGCCTCTACGCATCGTATGAGCGCTTAACCGAGGTCGCGGAGCGCCTGCAGGGGTTCGCCCGGAAAACGGGGTGCGGTGACGCGCGCATCTTCGTGCATGCCGAGGATGAAGACGTCTTGTCGGAGGCCGGGGCGAATACGGCTACGGGGGAAGCCCTCGGCGCGGCCGACCACGCCCGGCTGCGGCCGCCCGAAGCCGAGCTGAAAGCGGTCGAACGCGTGGCCGGGATCGCGGCCGCGACCGGAGCCTGGTTTCATATCGTGCACGTCTCCACACCGGAGGCCGCGGAAAGAATCAGCCAAGCCCGCTTCGGAGCACGCCTGACCTGCGAGACGGCGCCCCACTACCTATTCCTCGACAACTCCTGGCCGGCGCGGGCCGACGGACACCGCTGGCTCTGCACGCCTCCGCTTCGCGACGCCGCCCGCGTGGCCCGGCTGCGCGAGATGGCCGCCGCGGGAGCCTTCGATACTTACGCCACCGACCACTGCGCCTTTTCCACCGCGGACAAGGACCGCGGCCGGGAAGGCCTGGGCTCGGCACCCATGGGCCTGGCGGGGATCGGCTCGCTCCCCCGCCTTGTCTTCGCCCTGGACAGGGAACATCCGGAGCAGGCCTTCGCCGAGATGAGCCTGCGCCTGGCGGCAAACCCCGCGCGCCTGGCCGGAATCGAGGAGCGCAAGGGCGCCCTGGAGCCGGGCCTGGACGCGGACGTGGCGGTGTTCAAGCTGATCGATAGCGAAGAACCCCTGGTCTCGGGCGGTACGGACAGCCCCGAGACATATCCCGGATTTCGAAGTCCGCTGCAGCTGCGGCATCTCTTCCTGCGCGGCCGGCCGCTTGTGGCCGACGGCGCATGGAACAGGGCCGACGCGCCCCCCGGCAGGTGCCTATGGACGAGCTGAAAGCCAAAGCCTGGAGAAACGACGCCGAGGCCAAGGTCACGGGCCGGACCCGGTATACCGACGACCTCAAGCTGCCGGGTATGCTCCACGCCGTGCCGGTCTACGGCGACTTCGTCCACGCCCAGCTGCTCGGGATCGACTCGGCCGCCGCGGCCAAGTCCGCCGGCGTCGTGCGCATCATCACCGCCGCGGATGTCCCCGGCAGCAACCGGGCCGGGCAGATCCTGAAGGACGTCCACGTCCTGGCCGACGACAAGATCCGCTTCCACGGCGACGTGGCGGCACTCGTCGTGGCCGAAACCCGGGACCAGGCCTGCATCGCCGCCAGGCTGGTCCGCGTGCTGGCCGAGCCGCTGCCGGAAGTCCTCGACCCCGAAGCCGCCCTGGCCGCCGATGCGCCGCTCGTCCACGAAGAGCACGGCAGCAACCTCATCCATCGCCATGTCATCTGCCGGGGCGACGTCGAGCGCGGCTTTACCGAGTCGGCCTTCGTCGTCGAGCAGGAGTTCTCGACCCCCTTCATCGAGCACGCCTACCTCGAGCCCGAGGCCGCGCTGTGCGCCGTGCGCGACGACGGTGTGGTCGAGGTGCGCGGCAGCATGCAGCATCCGTATTCCACCCGCCGCTTCACGGCCGACCTCCTCGGCCTGCCCCTGGCCCGCGTCGAGATCATCGGCACGCCCATGGGCGGCGGCTTCGGCGGCAAGGACGACACGGCGGCGATGGTCTGCGCCCGGACGGCCTTGGCCGCCTGGCTCACGGGCCGGCCGGTCAAGATGACCTACGACCGCGAGTGGTCGATGCGCGAAAGCTACAAGCGCCATCCCTACCGCATGCGCTACCGCATGGGCGTCGGTACCGACGGCCTGATCCGGGCCGTGCACTGCCGCATGGTCGCCGACGGCGGGGCCTACTGCTCGGTCTCGCCCTGGGTGACCTGGCGCTCCACCGTGCAGTGCTGCGGCCCCTACGTCGTGCCGAATGTGGACGGCGAAGTCCTGAGCGTCTACACCAACCACGTCTATACCGGGGCCATGCGCGGCTTCGGCTCGCCCCAGGTGAACTTCGCGGTCGAACAGCTGGTGGAGACGGCGGCCGAGAAGGCCGGCCTCAGCGGCGTTGAATTCCGGCGTCGCAACATGGTCCGCCAGGGGAGCACCACCGTCACCGGCCAGGTCCTCGAAGGCCACGTCGTCAGCCTGGCCGAGGTCTTCGACCGCGTGCTGGCCGCGAGCGGCTACGAGGAGAAGCTGCAGCGCGCCTCCCGCGGCCTGGGCGAAGCCGACTTCTACGGCATCGGCCTGGCCCTGAGCTACCGCGGCGTCAGCCTCGGCGCCGAGGGCACGGATTTCTGCGCCGCCGTGGTCAGCGTGCAATACGACGGCTCGGTCCTGCTCGAGACGGGCATCCACGAGAACGGGCAGGGCGCCGAGAGCGCCATGATCCTGCTCCTGGCCGAGGAGCTCGGCCTCGACCGCGGCCGCATCGTCTACCGCCGGGCCTCGACCTCGTCCGTGCCCGACAGCGGCACCACCGTCGCCTCGCGGGCCACGATCATGGGCGGGGGCGCCGTAAGCCGCGCCGCGGAGCAGGTCCGGCTGCAGATGGCCGGGGCCGTCGCCGCCGAGCTCGGCTGCCGGCGCCGAGGAGGTCCGCTTTGCCGGAGGGCGCCTCGTTGCGCCCGACGGGCGGGACATCGACTTCACCGAGGCGGCGCGCCGGCTCTATCGCGACCAGAAATACCCCTACGCGCTCGGCGTCTTTCCGGCGCCGCGGGTGGACTGGGACGAGGCCTGCGGTCAGGGCAAAGCCTACTTCACTTGGGTCTACGGCTGCCAGGCGGTGGAGCTCGCGGTCAGCCGCCGCACCGGACGCATCAAGCTCCTCAACGCCTGGGCGGCCCACGACGTCGGCCGGGCCGTCAACCGCGAGGCCCTGCTCGGCCAGTTTTACGGCGGCATGGCCATGGGCGCCGGCTACGGGCTTCTTGAATCCGTGGCCATGGACGGGGGTCGGCTGCTCTCCCTCAACTACGACACCTACCGCATCCCGCGCTCGACCGACCTGCCCGAAATGACGGCCATCATCGTGGAGAACCGCGACCCCCTATCGCCCACGGGGGCCAAGAGCATCGGCGAACCGGCCAACGAGCTGATGGCCCCGGCCATCGCCAACGCCTACTATCACGCCACGGGGCAGCGCCGGACGGATTTACCGATAGGAGGCGAGCGATGAGCCCTGCCGCCCCTCCCGGCCTGATCATCAACGGCCGCCGCCTGCGCATAGCGGCCGCCGACCGGCCCAAGAACCTGCTGACCTATCTGCGCGAGAGCCTGGACCTGACCGGGGCCAAGCGCGGCTGCGACATCGGCGTATGCGGCGCCTGCACCATCCTGGTCGACAACAGGCCGCTGCGCGCCTGCAAGCTTACGGTCGCCGACGTGCTCGGCCGCTCCGTGACGACCATCGAAGGGCTGGCCGGGCCGGACGGCGGGCTGCACCCGCTGCAGCAGGCCTTTATCGACCACGGCGCCGTCCAGTGCGGCTTCTGCACGCCGGGCATGGTGCTTGCGGCCCACGCCTTCCTGCTGAAGCACCCCGAGCCGAGCCGGGAGGAGGCGCGCAAGTCCATCTCCGCCAACCTCTGCCGCTGCACCGGCTACCAGCAGATCATCGACGCCATCATGGCCGCCGCCCCGAGCTACCGCAAACAGGAGTGACCGCTTGAAGAACGAATCCCTGGAAACGAAATGGAGAGAATTGTCGGCGCTGCGGGCCGACCTCCGCAACCGCGACTTCCTGCTGACCTGGGAACACTCGCTGGACGAGATCCGCTCGATCCTGCTCACGGCCCAAGCCCTGCGCGAGCTGCACGACGCCGGCCGCTCCGTGCGCGTCTTCGATACCGGGCTGGCCGTTTCGATCTTCCGCGACCAGTCCACGCGCACGCGCTTCAGCTTCGCCTCGGCCGCCAACGCCCTGGGGCTGACGCTGGCCGACCTCGACGAGGCCAAGTCGCAGATCGCCCACGGCGAGACGGTGCGCGAGACGGCCGTGATGATCTCCTTTCTGGCCGAGGCCGTCGGCATCCGCGACGACATCTATTTGGGCGAGGGCAACCGATACATGCGCGAGTTCGCCGCCGCCCTGCAGGAGGGCCACGAGCAGGGCGTGCTCGCGCGCCGGCCTTCGGTCATCAACCTGCAATGCGACATCGACCATCCGACCCAGACGCTGGCCGACCTGCTGCATCTCGAAAGCCGCTTCGGCGGGCTCGCGGGGCTTCGCGGCCGCAAGTTCGTCATCTCCTGGGCCTATTCGCCGAGCTACGGCAAGCCGCTTTCCGTGCCGCAGGGCTTGATCGGCCTCCTGCCCCGCTTCGGCCTGGACGTGACGCTGGCCCACCCCGAGGGCTACGAGCTGCTGCCCGAGGTGATCGACCTGGCCGGCAAGCAGGCCAAGGCGAGCGGCGGCTCCTTCCGCGTCACGCACAACATGGCCGAGGCCTTCGAGGGCGCCGAGATCGTCTACCCCAAGTCGTGGACGCCGATGCGGATCGCCAAGCGCCGCACCGAGCTGCTGCGCGCCGCGGACAAGCCCGGCCTGCAGGCCCTGGAGAAAGAGGGCCTGGAGGAGAACGCCCGCCACAAGGACTGGCACTGCGACGAAGCCCTGATGAAGCGCACCGCCAAGGGCGCCGGCCTCTACATGCACTGCCTGCCGGCGGACATCAGCGGCGTGTCCTGCCCGCAGGGGGAAGTGAGCCGTGAGGTCTTCGAGCGCTATAGGCTCGAGACATACCACGAGGCGTCGTGGAAGCCGTTCGTCATCGCCGCGCTGATCTTCCTGACCCGGGTCGCGGACCCGCAGGCATCGCTGCGCCGGCTCGTCGATGCCGCGACGCCGCGCATCCGCTGAGGAATCCCATGTCGAAAATCATCAAAGCCATCAACGAGAAGGTCCTGCGCAAGACGGCGGCCCGCTGCCGCGAGCGCGGCATCACGATCCCCACCTTCGCCGAGCTTCGCAACCCGGAGACAATCCCGGCCGCGATCCGGGCCAAGCTCCCGGGGCTGGGCATGGACGAAGTCCATCCCCTGAACCTCTTCCGCATCAGCTGGAAGAACGACGTCGACACGGGGCTCTACGGCCCGGTCAACGCCCTCGAGCTTCCGCCCGCCGTCACCGGCATCAAGGCCCGCGTTGTCGGCCTGGTCGGCAAGCACTTCCCCACCGGCGCGCACAAGGTCGGCGCCGCCTTCGGCTGCCTGGTGCCGCGGCTGGCTTCGGGCGAGTTCGATCCCGAAATCCATAAGGCGGTCTGGCCGTCGACCGGTAACTACTGCCGCGGCGGCGCCTTCGACTGCGCCCTGCTCGGCTGCCGGGCCGTGGCCATCCTGCCCGAGGAAATGTCGCAAGAGCGCTTCGCTTGGCTGCGCTCCATCGGGGCCGAGGTCATCGCCACTCCGGGCTGCGAGTCGAACGTCAAAGAGATCTACGACAAGTGCCACGAGCTGGAAGCGGATCCCCTGAACATGATCTTCAACCAGTTCGACGAGTTCGGGAACCCCATCTTCCACTACCAGGTCACCGGCCCGGCGGCCCAAGAGGTGTATGAGGCCCGCCGGCCGGAGCGCGGCCGCCTGGCCGCCTTCGTCTCCGCGACCGGATCGGCCGGCACGATCGCCGTGGGCGACTATCTCAAGATCCTGCACCCGCAGATGCGCGTCGTCGCCACCGAGGCGCGGCAGTGCCCGACGCTCTTCCTGAACGGCTTCGGCGGCCATCGCATCGAGGGCATCGGCGACAAGCACGTGCCCTGGGTGCACAACGTCCGCGCCACCGACGCCGTGGCGGCGATCGACGACGAGGACTGCATGCGCCTCCTGCGACTCTTCAACGAGGAGGCGGGCCATCGCTACCTGCGAGGCCTCGGCATGTCGGAGGCCGAGTGCCGGAGCCTGTCGCTCTTGGGCATTTCGAGTATCTGCAACACGCTGGCCGCAATCAAGGCCGCCCGCTATTATGAGCTCGGCAGCGACGATGTGATCGTCACCATCTTCACCGACTCGGTCGACCTCTACCGCTCGCGGCTCGAGGAGTTAAGCCGGGACCGGGGCCTCTACCGCGAGATCGATGCCGCCCGCGACCACGCGGCCGTCATCGGCGCCCAGGGGATCGACTGGTTCAAGGAGCTGGGCTACTACGACCGCAAGGCCATTCACAACCTCAAGTATTTCACCTGGGTCGAGCAGCAGGGCAAGGAACTCGATGACCTCAACGCCCAGTGGCAGCCCGAGTATTGGCAGGAGATGTTCGAGGGCGAGATCGGCGCTTTCGAGAAGCTGATCGCCGATTTCAATCGCGAAATCGGGTCGTAAGCGGCCGAGATTCAGCGGCCGGCTTTTTCAAGCGCGGCCAGGAAAGCCGCCGGCTTCACGATCCTGGTTTGGCGGATCTTCTTCAACGAAAGAAGGTCCTCATCGCCCGAAACGAGAAAATCGGCCTTCCCCGATACGGCGGTTTCGAGAAGAAAATCGTCGTCGGGATCGCGGCAGAGCCGAATCTTCTCCTCACATGGGACGAGGTCGCCGCGTAAAGCGAAGAGCGCGGCGATATGTTCCAGGTCCTTCGGTGTCGTACCGTATTTCGCCCTGATTTTCGGATGGCAGAGGACAGAAGCGATCTCATCGATGAGCTGGGGGGAAAAGACGGCCGTGAAGGCACCCTCACCGAGGCGCCGCCAAAGGACCGCGGCCGTGCCTTTCGGACGGATCAATGCGGAAACGACGACGTTCGTATCGATGACCGCGCGAACTTTCACTTTTTCCGCTTCCGGACGTCTCGGATGGCATCGGCCACGTCCTTGGCGATTTCGTCCTCGGAAAAACGGTCATGGGCGGCCGCCATGCGGGCCAGTAGATCATCGAATCGCTTGAGGATGCCGCCTTCATCCGCACGGATGAACCGGAGGTATTGTTCATAGGGGATAAGAACGGCCTCGGGACGGCTGCCCCGAGTGAGCACGTACGGGACATGCTCCTCGGCGACCTCATCGAAAGTCTTGCGGAATCGTCGCTGGAGGTCCGTGACGCCGATAATCTTGTTCATGGGTTTACTCGCAGGTCTCTAATATACATATCATAATATATATTTAGCCACATATGATGTCAAGATCAACACGCTCTTCCGGCTGCGGCTATCTGATCCGGATTGAGAAGGCAGGCTTAGTTAATAAGCGAAGTAAAAGCGCAGGCATTACAAGCTGACGGCCGAGACGGCCGCTATGAACCGGGCAAGCTTCTGCTCGTCGAGAGCACCGTTCGTGCGGACGCCGGAGCAGAGATCGACGCCGAACGGCCGGACGGCACGAATCGCCTCGGCTACGTTATCGGGATTCAAGCCGCCGGCGAGGAAGACCGGAACCCGCGATTTCTTGACGATTTCGGCGCTTAACGTCCAATCGTGGATTCTCCCCGTGCCGCCCAGCTCCTTGATTGGGAGTAACTGGTTGCCCGAATCGAGAAGGAGCGCATCGGCTTGATGTGACGCCTCTATAGCTTCCTCGACGGACGCCGCATTGCGAACATGAATGACTTGGACCAGAGAGACGCCGGGAAGCGCCTGGCGAAGCTTCGCCAAGGACCCCGGCGGCAAGCAATCGCATAGCTGGATGGTGTTGGTCCGGCAGCGCCGCTGTTGGGCAATGATTTCGGCTGTGTCTGTCCGGCTGGTGAGGAGGAATGTACCAATCGGCGGCGGCACCGTAGCCGCGATTTCGGCGATGAGAGACTCCGGAATGACCCCCGGCCCGCTCGGCATCTCGGACACGAGACCGAGGGCCGACGCGCCCAGGCGGATGGCCATGCGCGCTTCCTCGATCGAGCTGATGCAGCAAACCTTGACTCGGATCATGATCGCGCCAAGCGCGAGTCTACCGGAATTGCCCTCATCCGGCAAACGCTCCGCCCTTGCGCCATCGGCGGTTTGGGTTGTCCCCTCACATTTGCGCCATGATACGAGCCTGAAACCTCCATCGGCCGGTTGCAAGTTTTCATTCGTCCAATTGAAAAGATATATTCGCTCGATCACGACTATTAACATTGGTTGAAAAAGTCCAAAACGCTCGGCCTTTTTGCTGCCTAGGCATCGGCTTGAGCTATAATCTCCGCCGGATAGAACCGATCGAGCTTTGAGGAATCCCTATGATCAGAAATGCCGCACTTATCTTCCTGGCTCTCGTTATCTTCGCCGCCGCGGCGGCTCCCGCCCAACCCGAGGACGCCCTGACGGTGAAGGCTCGGGCTCTGATTACGGCCTTGGAGAGGAACGATTACCAGGCTTCCGTTCGCGACTTCGACGCCACGATGCTCAAAGTCATGGGCGCGGAAAAGATGGAACAGATGTGGAAGACCCAGCTTCCGGTCCGGGTCGGGGCTTTTAAGAAGCAGGGCCCGGCCCGCCGCGAGCAGCTCCAGGGCTACGAGATCGTGTTCATCACCTGCGAGTTCGCCAAGGCGTCTTTGGACGCGCGGGTCGTCTTCGACAAGGCCGGCAAGGTCGCCGGGCTCGGCTTCGTGCCCACGGCGCCGGCCGTGAAGTACGAGCCGCCCGCTTACGCCGACCCGGCCAAGTTCGAGGAGACCGAGGTCACGATCGGCTCGGGCGCATGGGCCGTGCCGGGAACCCTGACCACACCCAAGGGCATAGGCCCCTTCCCCGGCCTCGTCCTGGTGCACGGCTCGGGCCCCAACAACCGCGACGAGGAGCTCGGCCCCAACAAGCCCTTCAAGGACCTGGCCTGGGGGCTGGCTTCGCGCGGCATCGCCGTCCTGCGCTACGACAAGCGCAGCAAGGTGCACGGGGCCAAGATCCTGGCCGACCCCAAGACCGAGGCGGCCATGACCGTCAAGGACGAAACGATCGACGACGCGGTGGCCGCCGCCGCCCTTTTGCAGAAGGCGAAGCGGATCGACGGCCAGCGGGTCTTCATCTTGGGCCACAGCTTGGGCGGGTTCCTCCTGCCCCGCATCGCCCTGGCGGCCGAGCCTCTCGGAGTCGCCGGGTTCATCTCCATGGCCGGGCTGGCCCGCCCGATGGACGACACCATCATCCGCCAGATGGAATACCTCTACGGCCTCTCAGGGCCGCTGACGGACGACAGCCGCAAGCAGCTCGACGACATCAAGGCCGCCGTGGCCAAGATCAAGGCCCTGACCGACGCGGACAGAAGCTCCACCGCCAAGCTCATGGGCGCCATGCCCGCCTACTGGCTCGATCTTCGCGGCTACAACCCGCCCGAGCTGGCCAAGAGGGTCAAAAAGCCGATGCTCTTCCTGCAGGGCGGACGGGACTACCAGGTCCAGACGGCCGACCTCGACCTATGGAAGGCCGCCCTCGGTTCCCGCCAGGACGTCGAATTCAAGCTCTATCCCAAGCTGAACCACCTCTTCTACGCCGGTGAGGGCCTGCTGACGCCGCTGGAGTACAGCCAGAAGCACGGCAGCGTCCTCGAGGAGGCAGTGGCGGACATCGCCGCCTGGATTCTGAAGCACTAACCGAAGGGGTGCGGCGGCCTAGCGGCGATTGACGGCGAAGGCCATCGCCTCTTTGCCCCAGACGGCGGAGTTCCGGATGGCGGGAACGACGTCCTCGGGCTCGTCGACAAAGGCCCACATTTCGCGGTGCTTCGGATACATAAAGTTCTCAACGATTGCCTTCTCCAGCATCTGGCGCAACGGCTCATAATACCCGTTGGTGTTGAGGATGACGATGGGCTTGGTGAACTGGCCCAGCCGCTTCAGGGTGATGGCTTCCAGCAGCTCTTCGAGCGTGCCCGTGCCGCCGGGCAGGGCCACCAGGCCGTCCACCCCCTCGAGGAAGCGGGCCTTGCGCTCGTGCATCGTCTCGGTCAGCTCCATGTCCGAGAGGCCTTTGTGGGCCCACTCCACCTCGTTCATGAACTTGGGCATGATGCCCTTGATCTTGCCGCCGCCGGCCAGGATGGTATCGGCGAGCTGGCCCATGAGCCCCTCGGCCCCGCCGCCGCAGACGACGTCGATGTTCTCTTTGAGGAGCTCCCGGGCCAGCCGTTCTGTGGCCTCGAAGTACGACTTGTCGATGGTGGCGCTCGAGGCGCAATAGATGCAGATTTTCATGGGGCAATCGCCTTGATCGGATTTCGGCAGGAACGCCTTCACACTACTCCCGACCCGGGATCGAAATCAAGATCGGCTATCCTTGACATCCACAAACCCGGTATCTATGCTTGTCGCGGTGGCCGATGGGCGATCGTAAGGCTGACAAACCCGCGGCAGTGAGGAGCCGTTCATGATTCCCCCGGTGCGGTTTCTTCTCAACGACCGGGAACAATCCGTCTCCCAAGGCCGTGGCACCGTTCTCCTGGACGCTCTGCGCGACGATCTCGGGCTGACGGGCACCAAGGACGCCTGCCGCGAAGGCGATTGCGGTTCGTGCCTGGTGCTGCTCGGCACGCCGGGCCCCGAGGGCGTCGCTACCGGACCGTCAACTCCTGCCTCCTGCCCCTGGGCGAGGCCGAGGATCGCCATGTGGTGACCATCGAGGGCCTCAACCAGGCCGACCTCAGCCCGGTGCAGCAAGCCCTTATCGACGAGGGCGCCATCCAATGCGGGTACTGCACGCCCGGGCTGGTCATCGCCCTGACCGGCTTTCTGCTGGGCGGCGCGGCCCCGACCGAGGCCGAGGGGATCGCCGAGCTGGGCGGCAACATCTGCCGCTGCACGGGGCACGTGGCGATCAAGCGGGCCATCACCCGGCTGGCCGAGCGCTGCCATGATCTCGAGCCGGCGGGAGAGCCGTCTTCCCCGGCCCGCATCGCCGCGCTCGTCCGGCGCGGAGTCCTGCCGCCCCATTTCCTCGAGGCTCCCCGACGTCTGCGGGGCATGGGCAAGACGGTCATGTTCAAGAAAGTCGCCCTACCGTACGCCTCCGAGCTCGCCCCGCTCGTCGCGGGAGGCACCGATCTCTTCGTCACCCAGGCCGAAAAAATTCGCGACACGGAGCCGGAGTTCCTCACCCGGCGCGACGAGCTGCGGGGCGTCAGCGTCCTGGGAGCCTCCCTTCGCATCGGGGCGGCCACCCCCATGAGCGAGATCGAGGCGTCGCCCCTCATCCGCGCAGCATTTCCCCGATTGGGTTCCTCACTTCGCGCGCATGGCCTCGCGGCCCATCCGCAACCGGGCCACGATCGCGGGCAACATCGTCAACGCCTCACCGGCCGGCGATCTTTCGGTGATGTGCCTGGCCCTGGACGCGACTCTGATCGTGGCCAAGGGCTGGAGCAAGAGGACCGTCGCTTTGCGCGACTTCTTCCGGGGCTACAAGGTCCTGGACTTGGTCTTCGACGAGATGATCGCCGAGATCCGCATCCCGATCCCGGCCGCGGGCACTCCGCTTCGACTTCGAGAAGGTCGCCCGCCGCGAGCGCCTGGACATCGCCGGCGTCAGCTCGGCTATTCGGCTGGCGCGTCCGGGACGGCGTGATCGTCGACGGCGCATGTCGCGGCCGGAAGCGTCGCGCCGATCCCGCTCTATCTCCGCAAGACATCGCGCGTTTCTCCAAGGCCGGCCCATCTCCGCGGAAACCGCGCGCGCCGCGGCGGACGAGGCGGTCGGCGAGATCGCACCGATCAGCGACGTCCGCGGCTCGGCGGACTACAAACGGGCCCTCCTGCCGCGCCTGATCATGGCCCACTTCCTGACGCTCTTCCCGGAGCCCATCCGCGAGGAGGATCTGGCGTGAAGCACGACGACGCGCACCTCCACGCCCGCGGCGCGGCCCATTATGTCCGCGACATCCCGGCTCCCCAAGGGACGCTCCACGCCGTCGCCGTCCCCTCGCCTGTCGCGCACGGTAGGCTCCGTAAGATCGAGACAGCAGCGGCGGCCGCCGCACCCGGCGTCGTCGCGGTACTCACGGCGCGCGACATCCCGGGACAAAACCAGATCGGGAGCATCATCCAGGACGAGCCGCTTGCTCGCCGCGGACGAAGTCGAATACATCGGCCAGCCGGTGGCCCTGATCATCGCCGAAAGCGCTGCGGCCGCCCGCGCCGCCAAGGCCCTGATCAAGCTCGACATCGAGCCGCTTCCGGCCGTGTTCGACCCGCGCCAAGCCTTTGCCCAAGGCTCTCTCATCGGCCCCGCCCGCACCTTCGCCATGGGCGACGTGGACGAGGCCTGGCCGCTTTGCCGCGTCGTGGTCGCCGGCCGGGCCGACACCGGCGGCCAGGAGCACATGTATCTGGAGACGCAATCGGCGCTGGCCGTCCCGCGCGACGACGGCGGATTGAAAGTCTTTTCCGCGACCCAATCCCCCACCGCGGTCCAGCGCGCCATCGCCCGCGTCCTGGGGCTGGCCATGCACCAGGTGGAGGTCGACGTGCCGCGCCTGGGCGGCGCCTTCGGCGGCAAGGAAGACCAGGCCACGGCCTGGGCCGCACTGGCCGCACTGGCCGCGTTCCGGCTGGGCAAGCCCGTCAAGCTCGTCTTGAGCCGCCACGAGGACGGGTGCTTCACGGGCAAGCGCCACCCCTACTACTTCGGACTACAAGATCGGGCTGGCCGAAGACGGCAGAATACTGGCCTACGAGGCGACCTTCTATCAGAACGCGGGCGCCAGCGCGGATCTCTCCCCCGCCATCCTGGAGCGCACGCTGTTCCACGCCACCAACAGCTACTTCATCCCCAACGTGAAGGCCACGGCCGCAAGCTGCAAAACGAACCTTCCGCCGTTTACGGCGTTCCGGGGATTCGGCGGGCCGCAGGCCATGTTCGTCCTGGAGGCGGCCATCGTCCACGCCGCGACAGAGCTCGGCTTGCCGGCCCGGGACGTCCAGCGCCGCAACCTGCTCAAGCCGGGCGACGAGCTGCCCTACGGCCAGCGCTTCGAGTCCGACAGCCCCATCCGCTGCTGGGACGAGCTCGACAAGCGCCACGACTTTGCCGCCTCCCGAGCCCGGGTCGATGCCTTCAACCGTGCCCACGCCCTGACCAAGAAAGGCCTGGCCGTGATGCCGGTCTGCTTCGGCATCTCCTTCACCAACACCATGCTCAACCAGGCGGCCGGCCTGGTCCATGTCTACACCGACGGCAGCGTCGGCGTGGCAACGGCGGCCGTGGAGATGGGCCAGGGCGTGCACCGCAAAATACGCCGGGTGGCGGCCCACACGCTGGGTATCGATCCCGACCGGATCCGGATGGAGAGCACCAACACCACCCGGGTGGCCAACACCTCGCCCACGGCGGCCAGCAGCGGCGCCGACCTCAACGGGCAGGCCACCCGCCTGGCCTGCCTGCAGATCCTGGAGCGGCTGAAGCAGGCGCTCGCCGCGGAGCGCGGCTGCCCGCCGGACCACATCCACATCGAGCGCGGCGAAGTGGCCTGCGCCCACGAACGGCTGGACCTGACCTGGGAGCAGCTCATAGCCTGGGCCTACGCCCGCCGCATCCCGCTCTCGGCATACGCCAGCTACGCCACACCGGGCATCCATTTCGACAAGTCGAAGGAGAAGGGCCGTCCCTTCGCTTACCACGCCGTCGGCACCGCCATGATCGAAGCGACCGTCGACGGGCTGCGCGGCGTGCCCCGCATCGACTCCGTCAAGATCGTGCACGACGTCGGCCGCAGCCTCGACCCGGCCGTCGACCTCGGGCAGATCGAGGGCGCCCTCATGCAGGGGATCGGCTGGATGACGAGCGAGGAGCTCGTCTGTCACGCCCGAGGGGAAGCTCCTGACAGACAGCCTGGCCACGTACAAAGTGCCCGACATCTACGACACTCCCGAAGTGACCGTGACCTTCCTCGAGGGCACCCTGCCGCCGGAGGGGATCCTGGGCTCCAAGACCGTGGGCGAGCCGCCGCTGATGTACGGGATCGGCGCCTACTTCGCGCTGCTCGACGCCCTGCGCGCGTTCAGGCCCGATAGGCCCTTGATCTTCAAGGCGCCCATGACCGCCGAGCGCACTTTCCGGGCTCTGTTCCCGGAGGCCTTCGAGCCGGAAAGCCGTTGAGCCCGGAACAGGCGAACCCAGAACCGGGAGATCTCGTTTCGGGAACGAGCTGCGATCCGGGAGATCCGCCTGCCCGAGCCTTCGCTCCACCGCGCCGCCGCCGGCAAGTTTCGGCCGCCAGGCAACGTTCGCCCCGGGGTTTTCGTATTTAAAGGCGAGGGTAGCGCACGGAGCGGTTTCGCCAGAGGGGAGATCCTTCCGAACGAAAAACCCCAATTTTCAATGGAGGGATATTTATGAAGACGAAAACGACTCGTGTCTGGACTCTGCTGCTGGCCATCGCCGCCCTGGCGCTTCTGCCCGGGACGGCCCCGGCCCAGGACAAAGTCCCGGCCGATATCGCCGGCGATTATCTGATCGACATGGGCGGCCGGACATTGCCCTTCACAATGACCGTTCAGACCGACAAGGTCTTCTTCGACGCCCAGATCCCGGGCGGAACCGCCCAGCTGATGACCCCGGTCGAGGGCAAGGCCCTGACCTACAAAGGTCTCGACCCCAACGGAGACGAGATGATCCTCGGCTTCATCAAGGACGACAAGGGCAAGATCACGGGCTGCACAATCTCCCTGCCCGCCCGGGGCCTCGAGACCAAAGCGACCAAAGTCGAAGCCAAGTAGACGGAACCCGCCTTAGGCCTCGAGGATTTCCGAAGCCGGGCCGGAGGCCTTTAGCCCGGCTTCTTCATCGGCGTGATCACCAGCAGGAACGCCAAAAGCAGGAACAGGTAAGCCAGCAGCGGGAAGACGGCCCAGACCGCGCGGCTCAGCGCACCCGGTTTCTTCGTTCTCCCATCCATCGCCTCCCGGTCCTCGATGGGAGCGGCGACTGCGATCAGTCCCAACAGGGTGAACGAAGACACCGAGATGATGAAGGCCAGGGCAGAGGCGATCTCGCCGATGTTCGCGCGGATGAAGCCGAACAGCGTTTGCAGCAGCCCCGTCAGCAGCCCGACCAGACCGGTCAGGGAGAAGCCCAAGGTCAGAGCCCTCCCCCCCGCGCCGGCCCCCATGAACAGCGCCAGGGCGACGCCGCCCCCGAAAACGACCAGGATCGCCGGCCCGTGCAGGATGACCCTGGCCAGAGGCATCGGCCCGTCCTGAGGGGAGCCTCGCAGAAGCGAGAAGACGGTCAGGACCAGCACGGCCCCGAAGAGGTATCGTTCCCGCCGTTCGCTCCAGGCGCGACGGGCCGGGCGGGAAGGCGCCCGCTTGATCATCCGACGTTGAACGGCCGGCCGCGGCCGCCAGCTTGAGGGCCGGCACGAGGCAGACGACGGCCAGGATCAGCCCATAAAGCGCTGCGATGAAAGCCCGGCCCATGCGCAGGCTGGTCTCCTGCATTCCGCCGCTGCCCCCACCCAGGACGGCGGTAAAGCCCAGGGCGCTGCCGAGTACGCCGATAATCCAGGCGTTGCGGGCGGCCGCCTCCCAGACCCGCGCGGATCGGCGCACGGCTTCACTCGACCCCGGAGCGCCTGCCGCGTGCCGGAAAGCCGCGCCGATCTCGCGGGGCGAGAAGCTCATGCAGGCGGCCGCGGCGCTCCCGAGAAGGAGAAAGATCAGGCCGCCCGTGTTCAACAGCCCGGAGAAGAGCCCGCTGGCGGCGGCCGCGGCGACGAGGCCGGCGGCGAACAGCCAGATCAGGATCGTCCGGCCGCGGAATCCCGATGCCTTTTTCGTTTCGGTCATGGCCTTCTCTCCTTGTCGGCGGCCGGGAAGAGCTCTTCCCAGAGCGAAGCGTCTCCGCGCCGTTCCGCCGCACCGGCCGGGCCGGAGAGCAGCGGCCGGTCGGCCGGCATCAGGGCCGGCCTCCTGATCGAGGACGGCCAAGATCCGGTCGCCCAGAGGGCTGCGCGATCCGAGACCCTGCAGCAGCCCCCCGGAGACGAGCATCAGGACCGAAAGCGCGGCCCAGGCCCGCTTTCGGAAAAGCCGGCCCCAAGCCTCGGCCGGCGACCTCTTCCCCATGGTCTCGGCGCGGAAACGGCGGAACCGATCGCGCATGCCCGCCGCCGCATCGTCGGGAAGGTCGTCCGCGAAGGCGCGCTTCAGCAGGTCGTCCAAAGCCTTGTCGTTTGGCCGTTCCTTGCTCATGGCTCGGTCTCCTTGTCGATCCCTCTTTTCCCCCCGCCGCCCGGCCGCAGGTCCGCAAGCCGTTCGGTCAAGGCCGTCCGGGCCCGCATGACATGGATGCGCACGGTCGCCTCCGAACAGCCCATGGCCCTCGGCGATCTCGGGATAGGGCTGCTCCTCGACCAGACGGAGCAGCGCGGCCGTGGCCTGGCGCCGGGGCAGTCCGGCCACCGCCTCGAGCACGGCGGCTCGGCAGGCGCCGGTTCTCCCAGAGCGCTCCACCCCGGACGCCGACCGGATCCGCCGCATCGGGCGGCAAACCCGGGACTTCGTGGCCGAGGCGGCGACGGCTCTTCCGCACGGCGTCGAAAGCCGCATCGATGGACACCTTGAGGATAAGGGCCCGGGGATTGGGGTGCCGGGCGATCAGGCCCGGCGCTTACGCCAGACGACGGCTAGGGCGTCCTGCAGGGCATCCTCGGCCGCCTCCCGCTGCCGCACGATTCGCCAGATCGAGCGCATCATGACGGACTCCAGAGGCCTGATGAGGTCGTCGTAGCCGGGCTCCCTGTCTTCCATAACCGCTGCGGCCGGGAGGACGGGGGAGGCGATCCCGGGACGCGGAACTCGAAGCGGCGGACTCCATGTCCCTCACATCTCTTTAACCGCCGAGGGAGCGGGCGCCTGTTTACCGCCCACGCCCTTCCCGAGCCCCCGGCCACCCAGCCAAGGACACTCTAGCCCGGGGCGGCGGACAAATCAAATCCGCCTTTCGAACCCGGGTCCGGCCTTCAAGCCTGGATGGGCGTGATGACGAGGAGGACGAAAGAGAGGAGGCGGATGACGGCCTGATCGCTGCGGCCGGCTTTCCACTCGACCAGCGCCGAATCGACCAGGTCCAGGCAGATCTTCGTGGCCAGCTTGATGCCGTCCTTCGGCTGGGCGCAGGCAGTGATCTCCTTCGGAATCTCCCAGGCCTTGCCGGCCAGGCTCTTGTAGACCAAGGCTGATATCTTCGCGGTTCTTGTCCGAGAACATGCCGCCGGCCTTCATCGCCGCTGCGACGGATGAAGCCGCGGGACGCGGCATCCGTCGTCTCCGGCCGTCGGGGCAGGATCGAGAATCGAGGCTTCCAGGGCCCCGACTAGGAGCCTTGGTGATCTCGTCCGTCGAAAAATGGGCCGCCGTGAGGACGGCGCGGGCGTTGCGGACGGCCGTCTTGACATCCGTCTGCGGCGGCCGGAGCGGGCGGCGCCGCGGAGACCGAGCGGTCAGCCAAGACAGCGAACAACGGCGATGATCGGATTTTCATGGGCATCTCCTTTCCACACGGTAACCGCCGGACCCGCGTCTCGCGGTTTCACAGGAGAGAGAGAAGATCGAGCGCACATAAAAAAGGGGGCGCGGCGATCGCCGCGCCCCCGGGAGATGGACAGGCGCGTCGATCCCCCTAGTTCAGGGGCACCTGCTTCATGACCAGGTTCTCGATGAAGAACTCCATCATCCGGTCCTGATTGACGCCGGTGTGTCCGCGGTCGGGGCCGACCTGGACCTCGAAGTTCTTGCCGGCCGCCTGCAGGGCGGCGATCAGCTGCATGGCGTTGGTCGGATGGACGTTGTTGTCCGCCGTGCCGTAGTAGAGCATCAGCCGGCCCTTGAGGTTCTTGGCGAAGGTCATGGCGTTGCCGGCCTCGTACCCTTCCTTGTTCTCCTGGGGGATCCACATGTACCGCTCGGTGTAGATCGAGTCGTACTGGTACCAGGAGGTGACGGAGGACTGGGCGCAGGCCGCGGTGAACACGTCGGGGTGGCGGAGCAGGCAGAGGGCCGAGGCGTAGCCGCCGTAGGACGTGCCGAAGACGCCGACCTTGGTCTTGTCGAAGTAGGGCCGGTCGTAGAGCGACTTGACGCCGGCGGCCTGGTCGTCGATCTCGACGACGCCGAGCTTCTGGTAGATCGAGTCCATGGCCTTCTTGCCGCGGCCGGAGGAGCCGCGGAAGTCGAAGGAGGCGACCAGGAAGCCGTACTCGCACATCGGGTTCGGGGCGATGTACGTCTCGCGGGCGCCGTTCCAGCCGGGGCCGCCGTAGACGCTGACGATCAGCGGGTACTTCTTGGCGGGGTCGAAGTTGGAGGGGAACTGCAGGATGCCGTAGAGGTCGGTCGTCCCGTCGGCGGCCTTGAACTTGAACAGCTCGGCCTTCCTGAATGCCCAGCGCGTCGGTCTTGGAGGTGTCGGTCTTGGCCAGATCGGCCACCGGCTTGCCCTTGGCGTCCATCAGCCGGGGGACCGGGGCGACGTCGTGGGTCTGGGCCGTATCGACGAACCACTTGCCGTCCGGCGACAGGCTGACGGAGTGGTTGTAGGCGGGATCGGTCAGACGGACGTCTTTCTTGCCGTCCAGGCCCGTCCGGTGCAGCTGCATCATCATGTGATTGGCGCCGTCGCGGGCCATGTACCAGAGCTGCCCGGCGGCCTCGTCGACCTTGACGATGCCGGCCACCTCGAAGGGATGGTTGGTCACGGTCGCCAGCAGCTTGCCGGCGATGTCGTAGAGGTAGAAGTTGCGGAAGCCCGAGCGCTCCGAAACCCATAGGAAGCGCTTGTTGTCCTTGAGCCAGGTCATGGCGGGGCTGTTCTCGACCCAGCCCGTGGGCCATTCCTCGCGCAGGATGACGCGGACCTTGCCCGTGGCCGGGTCGGCGGCGCAGAGCTCGAGGATGTTCTGGCGGCGGTTGGTCCGGGTGAAGAGAAGCTCTCCGCCGGCCGGAGCCCACTGGACCCGGTAGACGTAGTGGCCGACGACGGCGTCCTCGAAGGGCTTGCCGTCGCGGACGTCGATCTTGGTCGTGGTCTTGGCGTTGACGTCGTAGACGTACAGCTCGGCCACGGGGTTGGGCTGGCCGGCCTTGGGGTAGGCTTCGATGTCGGCCTTGGTGTAGAGCTTGACCTGGTCCATCTGCAGGATGTAGTCGGGGACCTTGCTCTCGTCGAAGCGGTAGAAGGCGATCTTGCTCGAGTCGGGCGACCACCACATGGCCGTCGTCTGGGCCAGCTCTTCGCCGTAGACCCAGCTGGCCGTGGCATACTTGATCCGGTCCTTCTCGTTGCCCTCGGTGGTCAGCGCGACCGCGTTCTTGCCCTCGCCGTCGGCCAGCCACAGGTTGCGGTCCTTGTAGAGGGCCTTCCACTTCTTGTCGGGCGAGAGGGCTTCGGCGAGCTGCCGGCCGCGCTCGACACCGCCGCGGGCCATCATGGCCCGGTCGGGGGCCTGGGCCGTCGTGGCCGGGGCCTCGGCCGCCTTCTTGCCGGCCAGGTCGAACTTCCAGGTCTTGCCGTCCTTCGGGAAGGTGAAGGACTTGCCGTCCTCGGCCCAGCGGATGCCTCCGCCCATGCCCATCATGCCGCCGCGCTGGCCGCCGCCGCCGGCGCCCTGCAGCTCCTTGAGCATCTTGGCGTACTGCTCGTAGCCGGGGTAAGTCTTGAGCCGATCCTGCGCGGTGAGGCCGCCGGCCAGCACGGCCAGGGCCAGAAGCAGGATGATTACGGTGCGTTGTCTCATAGCTCCTCCGATCCTTTCAAAAGACATGCGGGAGCAGCGGCCCCCGTTTATTTATTTCGCGGAAAACTTGTGTATGGTCCGGGTTCGATAGGTCTCGCCGGACCGCAGGATGGTGGACGGGAAATTCGGCCGGTTGGGCGAGTCGGGGAAGTGCTGGGTCTCCAGGCAGAAGCCCCAGTGCTTGCCGTAGACACGGCCCGCCTTTCCCGTGATCGTTCCGTCCAGGAAATTGCCGGAATAGAACTGGATGCCGGGCTGGTCGGTCCAAATCTCCATGACCCGGCCGCTCGTCGGCTCGTGGACCCGGGCCGCCAGGGCCATCGTCCCGCCGCCCGAGTTGAGGACATAGTTATGGTCATAGCCGCCCTCGACCCGGTCGATCCAGGCGCCGATGGGTGTCGGCTCTCGAAACGACATCGGCGTCCCGGCCACGATGTCGATCTGACCCGTCGGGATCAGCCCGGCGTCGACGGGCGTATAGCTTTCCGCGGCCAGCATCAGCTCGTGGGCCAGCACGTCGCGCGCCCCGCTGGTGAAGTTGAAGTAGCTGTGGCTGGTCAGGTTGACCGGGGTGGCCTTGTCGGTCACGGCGGTAGTAGTCGATCCGCAGCTCGTCGTCGTTGGTCAGGAGGTAGACCACCGTGACGTCGAGGTTGCCGGGGTAGCCTTCCTCGCCGTCCCGGCTCAGGTAGCCGAGCTTGACGCCGACGGCGGCGGCCTCGGCGAACGGCTCGGCCGTCCAGACGACCTTGTCGAAGCCCTTCAGCCCGCCGTGCAGATGGTTGGCGTCGTTGTTGGCGGCCAGGGTGTAGGCCTTGCCGTCCAGGGTGAAGCGGCCCTTGGCGATGCGGTTGCCGTAGCGGCCGACGATCGCGCCGAAGTAGGGGCTGCTCTTGAGATAGCCGTCCAGGCTGTCGTAGCCCAGCACGCAGTCGGCCAGAGACGCCGGCCCGGTCGGGAAGCTCGAGCGAGACCAGGGTCGCGCCGTAGGTCATGATCCGGGCCCTCAGGCCGCGGGCATTGACCAGGGTGTAGACGTCCACGGCGGTGCCGTCGGGGAGGCTGCCGAAGGGGGCTTTGGTCACGTTCATGGTCGGTTGTCCTTTCGCGGCGGCGGCTTCGGCGGCCGGGGGTGTTTCGGGCTTGCGGCAGGCGCTCGCGCCGGCCAGGACGAAAAGGGCGATGAGGGCAAGGGGCAGGGCATTCTTCATGCGGGTCCTCCGGCGGCGGGAGAGCGGTGTCGGATCATGGGGAATGAAGCCAAAAAATACCAGAAATCGGGGGGAAAGACAAATGCGCGGGCGGATGAGGCGCGGGGGAACTTCCGCCCCGGAGTTCCCGTATATAAGAAGCGAGACGCTCGTGTCTCGAGGAGAAGATTAAAATGAAGTACGCTCGCTTGATGTTCGCCCTGCTCGCGGTCCTGGCCCTCTCGACGGCTCTCTCAGCCCAGGTCGCTTCCCAGCCCGCCCAAGCCAAGCCCGCGGATACAGCCAAGATCTACGCCGAGATCGCCGGCGACTATACCTTCGAAATGGGCAGCGAGGTCCAGCTCATCACCTTCCTCGTCCGGGACGGCTCCCTTTACGGCGCCCCGGCCGGCGAGACGCAAGAGCTGCTGGTGCCGGTCAAGGACAAGCCCCTGAACTTCGAGGTCACGGTCTCGACCAACGGCCAGTTCTTCCAGCTCGAGTTCGTCCGCAACGACAAGGGCGTCATCTTCAAGTGCGTCCTGAACGGCGACGGGATGACGGTCGAGGGGCTGAAGGAAATCAAGAAGTAAGGAAGCCTCTATGAAAAAATCGAATCGCTGGATACTGGCCCTTTTCGCCGTCCTGGCCCTGTCGGCGGCGGCTTTCGCCCAGGTTCCGACACCCGCGGCGCAAACGGCGCCCCAGGCCTGGCCCGAGGATATGAAGAAGCTCTATCAGGAGATCACCGGGAACTACTTCTTCGGTGTCGAGGGACAATCCATAGACCTGGGCTTCTACGAGAAGGATGGGGCTCTCTTCGCCACCCAGGACGGCGGGGCGCCCGAAGAGATCCGGCCGGTCAAGGAAAAGCCCCTTTTTTTCGAAACGACAAGCTCGGAAGGCAATCACATCGAGATGCAGTTCGTCCGCGACGACAAGGGGGCCATCACCAAGCTTATCGTGACCACCCAAGGGATGACGGTCGAAGGTCAGAAGCTCATCAAGTAATCGTCTGGCTCAAGATCCCGGTCACGGGATCTTTGTAGATTCGCTTGGTCTGGCCGTCGGGCATCTTTTCGGTCTTGATGAGGATCGGGCCGCCGGCGGCTCCGGCTTTCGTCTCCGCGGCCGACGTTCCCGCCGCTTCCGCCGCCCAGCGGTCCAGCTTGACCGGCTGCCAGCACTTGGCCGCGGCCGAGGCGTAACAGGCGTCGATGATCGCATTGACCACGTAGCCGTCGAGGAACGTCTCGCGCGGCGCCCGTCCCTCGTCCAGGGCGTCGAGCATGTCGCGGAACATGTGGACGTAGCCCAGGGCGTGGACTTCGTCCCCGACGGGAAAGAGCCAGCCGCGGTCGCTGTCGGCCTTCTCGGCCACGTACCCCCCCTGCCCGACCGCGGTGAACATCTCGAACCCGGTCCGCAGAAAGTGATCCAGTCGGATCGTTCCTTCCGTCCCCGCCACCTCGTCGCGCAGGTCCATCCCGCCCCGGAAGGTCCAGTTGACCTCGACCTGGCCCAGCGCCCCTCCCTCGAAGCGGATGAGGGCCAGGCTGGAGTCCTCGGCGTCGATGGGGTGGACCATGGTGTCGGCTGTGGCCAGGACCTCGACCGGGCGCAAGCCCTTGCCGGCGAAGCTGCGGATGATCTCGATGCAGTGACAGCCCATGTCGACGAGCGCGCCGCCGCCGGCGATCTTTTTGTCCCAGAACCAGGCACTGTGCGGGCCGGGATGGGTCTCGCGTGAGCGGACCCAGAGGATGCGTCCCAGAGCGCCGGCCCGGACGGCGTCCAGGGCTTTGAGCGTCTTGGGCGTGTAGACCAGGTCTTCGAGGTAGCCGGCGAAGACGCCGGCCTTTTCCACCGCCTCGAGCATCTCCAGGGCCTCGGCCGCCGTCCGGCCGAGCGGCTTGGTGCAGAGGACGGGCTTGCCGGCCCGGGCGGCCAGGAGGACGGCCTGCTTGTGCAGATTGTTGGGGACGCCGACGATGACGACGTCCGTCGCCGGGTCTTCGACGGCCGCCTTCATGTCGGCCGTGGCCCGCGGGATGCCCCACTTCGAGGCGAAGGCTTGGGCCTCCTCCTCGGTCTGGGCGCAGACCGTCCCGATCCGGTCGCGGCCGCGGCCGCCGTGCAGGGTCATGGTGTAGAAGGTGCCGATCAGTCCGGCGCCGAGCAGGGTCGCGTTGTGGGCTTTGTTCATGGCGGGATTATCCTAAGGCGGCGCCGGATTGATTTCAAGGGCATAAGCAGGCCCGTTCGTCGTCCCCGCCGGGGAGCCGGAAGCGGCTCGTTGTGTTAGAATCGGGACCGTTGCCGGAGGCTTCTCCATGAATCAAAACCGAGCTGCGCGGGCCGGCATCGTCCCGGCCCTTTGCATCCTGGCGGCCGCGACCATGCCCGCCTTATCCTCGAATCGCCCCGCCGCCTCGTCCCGGCCCTCCTTCGCCTTACCGCAAGCCACGGCACCTGCACCGCTGATAGCGGCGCAGGACGCAAAGTCCGCATTCCTGGCCGCAGGACTTTCGCGCCGGGAGCCGGCCTTCGCCCTCTTGACGATCGATTCGCTCGGGGGAGGCCGCTTGGACGTCAACCCCGTTTTAATGGAAGACCCGGGTCCCGGATCGACCCCGCCGCCGCGCTTCGAGGCCGCCGGCCGGAGCGAGTTCGTCTACCGGGCGGCGGGCTCGGACAACCGCTCGGCTCCCCTTTGGCGGGTTTCCATTGCCGAAAAGAAGATCGTCCTGAGGTCCGAGTACACTCCGGGCGTCGCGCCCCTCCCTTTCCTCCTGACCATCGACCAGAAAGCCAACCACGCCACACTGCTCGGCCGGATGAAGCCGGAGGAGCGGCGCATGGCCCTGCCCTGCGTCCTGCATATGCCGGACATGGGCTCGCTGCGGATCTCCGCGAACGCCCCCGGCCAAGCCCTGGACTACGACGCCCGCCGCTACGTCCCCAAGCCCTTCGTCAAAGTCGCCTTCCCGGCCGCCGACGCCACCCGGCCCCGGGTCTCATACACGCTCGAGGTCGCGGCCATCCATCCCGACCTGAAAGGCGTCGCGTCCGACCCTCGCTACGACGGCTTCCGCCGCTCCTTCCTCAACCTCTTCCAGGTCAACCCCCGGGTCCAGATGCTGGCCAACAACGCCTCCAGCGACCCCGTGCCTTTCACCCTCTACATGGACGCCCTGATGGCGGCGGCCGCGCCGCCTCTCGCCGAAGGCCTGACGGCCATGGACCTCGTCCGGATGACGGTCGACCGCTACCTGGCCGGGGCCAAGGGCTACGGCCTGGTCGGCTACGCGGTCGAGCCGGGCGAAGCGGACCTCGTCGCCTGGCGGGCGCCGTGGAACTCGCTCGACACCTTCCCATCGCTCCTCCTGGCCGCGTGCGCTGCGGCGACCGGGCCGGGCGGTCCGACCTGGGCCCGGGCCAACTGGGACGGGCTGGCCCGCTGGGCGGCGGAAATGACGGCCTACGACAAGGACGGCGACGGGCTTCTCGAACACCCGCACACCGGGAATTCCGGCGACCGGGCCACAGCCGAGAAGCGCCCCTCCAACTGGTGGGACACGATCAACTTCGGCCACCAAGACGCCTACTCCAACGCCCTGGCTTACAAAGCTTGCCTGGACTTCGCCGGGCTGGCCCGGTCGATCGGCCGGACGGGCCAAGCCGAGATCTACGCGGCCAAGGCGGCGCGGCTCAAGGCCGCCTACCAAAAGACCTTCTTCAACCCCGCCAGCGGCTTGCTGGCCGGCTGGAAAAGCGCCGACGGCAAGCTCCACGATTATGCCTTCACCTTCGTCAACGGCATCGCCGTCGCCTTCGGCCTGGTCGAGGGGCCCGCCGCGCACGGCCTGATGGATCGGCTCCTGCAAAAGATGCGCGAGACGGGCTTCGACGCCTTCCGCTACGGCCTGCCGGGAAACCTCGTCCCCGTCCGCAAGGAAGACTACGTCAACCACAACTGGGCCGGGGCGCGGGAGATCGGCGAGCCCTCGTCGGAGGACGGCCGCGACGCCTTCCAGATCTACGAGAACGGCGGGGTCACGGCCTGCTACGCCTACTTCACGGTCAAGGCCCTCTACAGGCTCGGCCGGGTCGAGGACGCCCGGATGATCTTCCACCCCATGCTGCGGTCCTACGCGGACGGCGAGTTTCAGGGCTTCTGCGCCGACGGCAAGTCCAAGGACTGGCGCGACTGGAAGGGCGGCTGCCACGGCTACGAGGGCCTGCTCTGCGACGGCTTCCTGGCCCTGCTGTGCGTCGCCGACGACCTGGCCGCCGGAAAATAGCTCGGGAAGAGGCGAGAAACCTTTATCTCCCGCGTCCAGTA
Source organism: Candidatus Aminicenantota bacterium (assembly GCA_963803915.1). Lineage (GTDB taxonomy): Bacteria > Acidobacteriota > Aminicenantia > Aminicenantales > UBA4085 > UBA4085. Next base: position 368,555 of record CAWDOL010000014.1, read on the forward strand.
TTGCATAATGGGCGGGCTCGCACGCCCGCGCGCTTGGCTTTCGCGCCCGGCGCGGAGGCCGATCTGAGGAGGCTCCTATGAAGACGCTCAAGACGCTGACCCTGATCCTGTTGCTGGCCGCGGGAATCCTGCCGGCCCAATTCGGCCGCGGCATTCCGCCGACCTTCCTATCCCAGAACGTCCTGGCCGCCATCATCTATGAAGCCTCGGGCGACATGGCCCTGCAGAACGAGATCCTGATCTCCGGGGTCAACGTCAATCGCAAAGCCGAGGAATACGCCAACGGCTACTTCGAACCGAAGTTCCTGATCGAGAAGCTTCGCGAATACGGGATAACGGACGCCCGCATCATCGACCTGCCCGCGACCCAGCCCAAGCTGTGGGACGCGGTTTCGGCCGAGCTCTGGGTCACCAAGCCGAGCTTGCGCAAGATCGCCGATCTGGACGAGGTCCCGGCCAGCCTCTGCTCCGGGAGCTCGGACGCCGACGTCACGGCCGAGCTCGTCTACGTCGGGCCCGGCAACCGCGACAGCTTCTACGAGGGTAAGGACGTCAAGGGCAAGATCGTCCTGGTCAACGGCTACGCCGGAGGCGCCCGGGCCTTGGCCGTGGAGAAGCTCGGCGCCGCCGGCATCGTCGCCTACGGATCCAGCCATCCGGAGTTCGATCCCGACCAGGTCGGCTGGAGCGGCATCGGCGAAGGCAAGGACATGAAGCCGACCTTCGGCATCATGGTTTCGACCCGCCAAGGCAACGAGTTCCGCGATCAGCTCGAGCGCGGGCAAAAGATCGAGCTGAGGGCCGTGGTCAAAGCCCAGATGGTTCCCTACAAGGAGCAGATGGTCGAAGCCCTGATCAAGGGCACCGACCTCGCCGCCGAAGAGCTCGTCTTCACCGCGCACCTCTACGAAGGCTATGCCAAGCAAGGCGCCAACGACGACATCTCGGGCTGTGTGGCGCTTCTCGAGACGGCCCGCGTCCTGCAGAAGCTCGTGGCCGACGGCAAGATCCCCCCGCTGCGGCGATCGGTGCGCTTCCTCTTCGTCCCCGAGATCGAGGGAACGATCGCTTACCTCAAGAAGTTCCCCGAGATCGGCAAGCGCTTCTTCGCCAACATCAACGAGGACATGGTCGGCGAGTCGCTGGCCCGCAACCGCAGCTTCTTCTGCGTCGTCCAAACCCCGTGGTCGCTGCCCACGTGGCTCAATGACGTCATGCGCGTCTATGTCGACTGGATGATCGAGACCCAGCGCTACGACGGCGCCGGGACGCTCTGGCCCGTCTGGTCGCCCACGGGCACCCGCGATCCCTTCCCCGCCGTGATGGACGCCCACTCCGGCGGCAGCGACCACATCGTCTTCGTCGACGGCGGCGTTCGCGTTCCGGCCGTCATGTTCATCTGCTGGCCGGACATGTGGTATCACAGCAGCGGCGACACGCCGGACAAGTCCGACTCGACCCAGCTCAAGCGGGTCGTAGTCCTTTCGACGGCGTCGGCCGTGACCCTGGCCGGGGCCGGGCCGGCCGAGGCCGAGAAGATCATCGCCGAAGTCGGCGGGCGAGGGCTGGCCCGCATCGGACTGGACAAGATCCGGGCCGAGCGCCGCTTGCGCGACGCCGCGGCGGCGGACTTACATACTTCCTATAAGGATGCCCGCAACATCCTGGCCCAGGGCTTCGTCCGCGAGACGGCGACCCTCGAATCAACCCGCTTCTTCATCAAGTCCGACGCGAAGGCTGGGCTCTTTCCTGCAGAGTCAGAAAAGCCTGCTCGAAGCCTGCCGGGCGCCGTTCGTCAAGGCCCTGGACGAAGCCTACCAGGCCCGCTGCCGCGCCGATGGAATCAAGCCGCAGACACCAGCGACGACACCCGACGAGGCCCGGCTGGCCAAGGTGGTTCCCGCGCGGACAGCCAAGATGACGGGCCCGCTCGACCTGATGGAGTTTTACACCTTGATTCAGAGCCCGGAGGCTCGCCCGGTCATGGCCAAGGTATCGGCCATGGAGGGCGAGATCCGCAACTTCGTCGACGGGCGGAAGTCGGTGTTGCAGATCCGCGACGCCGTGGCGGCGGAGGCCGCCTTCATGAACCAGCCCGCCCCGGCCTTGGCCGATGTCGAGGCTTACATCAAGCTCCTGGAGAAGCTCGGCTACCTGACGCTGGGCCCGGCCGCCGGCCGGTAACGGCGATGCTCGCCCGCCGCAGGGTCGGCTGGCAGGCTTGCGTTTAGTTGAACTATTCGCAATCGTACTCGCATTTAGTTCAACTATATGCAATTTGACTTGCATTTGGTTCGACTCTGCACATCCGAACCTAGGCGGCGTTGATTTCCCGCCGGGCCGATGATAACTTGAAGCGACAATCCCGCTCCCCGGAGGACGATCATGACCCGCCGCCCCCACACGCTCATCATCTTGTCGCGCTTTGTGCCAGCCGTACTCGCCGCGACGGCGCTCTTGTCGGGGGCGCTGTCCGCTCAAGCACCGGCTGCATCGGGCGGGGTCGTCCCCCCGCCCAACGAGGCGGCCAGGATCGAGATCAAGGACGGCCACATCACCGCGATCTACGCCGGGCGGACGATCTTCGATGGTACGATCGAGGGCGACTCGGCCAAGCTCCAGACGCGGAGCCGCGTCTATAGAACCGGCGACCGGGTCGAGCAGGTCGTGTATTTCTTCGGCGGGAGCCCGACGCCCCTCAAGCTCGATGGCCTGGTCCGCGGGAGCGAGGAGGCCTTCGCCTGCGAAGCCGATCGGAGGGACCGACGCGGCGCCGGTCCCCTCATCGTCCGGCACGTCTCCGGCCGCAGCCGCAGCCTGCTCAATCGCGCCGTGTACGACCGCGGCTCCGACTGGGTTCTTTCGATCGATGCCGGCCCGGCCGCGACGGTGGCGCCGGAGAGCGACGCGGCGGGTGCCTTTCGCCTGGCTGCGAGCGGCAACGAGATCATCCTCCGCTTCCGGCCCCGCTTCTACCAGAAGCACCGCGGCTTGAGCTTCTTCGAGCCCTGGACCTACAAGCCCTGGCCGGCTTCCGTGGCCGGCTGGATCTCCTGGTTCGCCTTCTACGACCGCATCACCGAAGCCGACGTGGTCGAAACGGCGGCCGTCTTCTCCGAGGCGCTCAAGGCCTACGGCTACGACTATTTCCAGATCGACGACGGCTTCCAGCAGATCCAGGGCGCGCCGGAGAAATGGCTCAATCCCAACGCCAAGTTCCCCAAGGGCCTCAAGTACCTGGTCGACGTCATCAAGAGCCACGGGCTCATCCCCGGGCTGTGGACGGCGGCCTCGTGCCTGGATACGGAGCTGCCGGCCGCCCATCCCGAATGGTTCGTCCGCGACGCCGCGGGCAAGCCGGTCATAGGCAACTGGGTCGGCTCCGTCCTGGACGCCTCGATCCAGGCCGCCCTGGACAACGTCGTCACCCCGCTCTACAAAGGGCTGATGGCCCAGGGCTGGCGTTACATCAAGCTGGACGCCCTGCGCCACCTGCGCTACGAGGGCTACAACGCCAACCGGGACTACTTCGAGAAGAAGAAGGCCGACCCCGTGGCCGCCTTCCGCAAGTATGTCCGGACCGTGCGCGACACGATCGGACGCGACACCTTCCTGCTGGCCTGCTGGGGCATCCGGCCCGAGCTGGTCGGGCTGGCCGACGCCTGCCGCATCGGCGACGACGGCTTCGCCTACGCCGGGCTGTCGCAGTACAACTCCTACAACAACGTGGTCTGGAGAAACGACCCCGATCACATCGAGCTCGACGCCGACGGCTACCGCTCGACCCTGGTCACCACCCTGACCGGCTCGCTGATGATGCTGACGGACAAGCCCGCCGTCTATCGCACGGCCGCCATCGAGCCGGCCAAGCGGACGGCCCCCGTCCTGTTCACCCGCCCCGGCCAGGTCTACGACGTCGATCCCTCGCGCTCGGACCAGATCGGCCGCGTGGACTCCGAGGTCAGCGGCTCCGGCCCGCGGCCGTTCGACGCCGGATACACGCCCGCCTGCTTCCTCTACTCGCTCGAAATCGACCGCCCCTTCGAAAGCTGGCTCGTCCTCGGCCGCACGGGCGGCGAGTTCGCCGAAATCCGGCTGGCCGACCTGGGGCTCGACCCGGCCAAGGAATACTTCGTCTTCGAGTTCTGGTCCAAGCGCCTGCTCGGCAGCTTCGCGGGCGCCTTCGCCCCGGGGGCCCTCGACCCCAAGTTCCGCTCGCAGGCCTTCATCATCCGCGAGCGCAGGACGCACCCGCAGCTCCTGGCCACAAGCCGGCACGTCACGGGCGGCGGTGTGGACCTCGACGACGTCCGCTGGGACGGCGCGGCCCTGGCCGGCCAGAGCCGCGGTGTCGCGGGCGATCCCTATGTTCTCTACCTGACCGAACCGGACGGCTACGCCTTCGACAAGGCCGAGGCCGCGGGAGCTAAGGTAGAAAAAATCGAGCACGAGGGGAAGCTAGTCAAAATCACCCTGACCCCAGCCGCGAGCGGGCCCTTGTCCTGGACGGCCCGCTTTTCTACCCGTTAGGAAAGCCGGGAGACGCCCATGAAGACCGCCCGCATCCTATGCGCCGGGCTGGCCGTCGAAGCGCGCTGATGGCCACCGATATTGAAGCTCTTGCCCTGGCCCTCTCCCGCTGGGGCGTCCGCCCGGCCCGGCCGCGGCCCGACCTGGATATCGCCGGCAGCCCGGAGCGGGCCCTCTCCCGCGTCGTGGTCGAAGACGAGGCCGGAGCCCTCTATATCGTCGAGCGGTTGGACCCGTCGACCCTGGACCGAAAACGGGAGATCGCGCACACCGTGGCGGCCCTCGCCTCCGATCTGCCCGAAGTGTCGCCGTATCTGAGCGCCGATGACGGGGAGACGATCGTCAAGACCGAGGCCGGGCTTCGTTCAAGTCGCGCGGTACATCCCGGGCCTTCCCCTTCCCCGCCCGGATTATCTCGACCAGGCCTGGCGGGGACCCGCCCTGGCCGACTTCCTGGTCCGGCTGCGGCGGTCCGAGACGGCGGCAAAGCTGGCCGAAACCTCGCCCATGTTCTTCCTGGCCCCCTTCGTACGCCATCTGGCCTCGCGCCTGGCCGAGCGCGACCCCGCCCAGCTCGAACGAGTGCGGCCGGCGCTCGATCATCTGGAGGCCGGCTTCTTTGCCCGCGAGGAATCCCTCCCCCGGGCTTTCGCCCACGGCGATTACCACCCGCTGAACGTGATCTGGTCGAAGAGAGGCCCGGCGGCGATCATCGACTGGGAGTTTTGCGGCCTTAAGACGGAGCTCTACGACGCAGCCGTCCTGGTCGGTTGCCTGGGCATGGAGCATCCGCGGGCGCTGAACGCCGACATCACTGTCGGGACGGTCGGCCGGCTCCGCGAATCGGGCGCCTTCGCCGAGGCATCCTGGGCCTCCTTCTTCGGCCTGGTCCTCGGCCTGCGTTTCGCCTGGCTCTCCGATTGGCTCAAGCGGCAGGACGCGGAGATGATCGACCTGGAGTCCGTCTATATCGGCCTGTTGCTTCGCAACCGCGAAGTCCTGACCCGGAACTGGGGCCTCTGACTCCGGCCGCTCGCAGCGGCTTCAAAACGAGACGGAAACGCCGCCGCCGAAGATAAAGGGCGACATGGCCAGGGCCAGCGGCGCGGGGGCGATCCTGGACTTGATCCTCGTCAGCCGCTCCGCGTCTTCAAGGAGGAAGGCAAAGCCGTCGTAAGCTTCGGCCACGACCGGCGTCGCCTCATACCGCGCGCTCCGGATGGTCGCGTTGATAAGGAGGGCCATCCCCTCCAGGATGCGAATCCTGGCTTCCGCTCCCGCGGTCATTCCCAGCCGAACCCGGCTCGGCAGGCATAGCCGGAGGAAGCTATCGTGAAAGATGAGCGCGCCGAAGCGCGAATAGACGAGCTCGGTATAGGCCAGGGACTGCAGGCTGCCCCGCCCAGAAAGACAATAGGGGCCCGGCCGAGAGGTCCAGGCTCAGGCCCGGGCCGGCTTTGATGCGGACGACGACTTCCAGCGCCGCCGTGGTCCGGCCGAGGCGGCCCGATGCGCCGGGCCAAGCCAAGCTCCGCTCGTAGACGCTGTCCACCTGGGGCTGGTCCAACCAGGGCATGTAGTCGGTATGGAGGAACTTCATATCGTACGACGACGGGGCGCCGGCCAGGGCATGTTCCTCGCGGCCCAGGGAGAAGCGCACCCCCCAGGCCCCGCCGAAGAAGACCGTGGCCCCGACTTGCGCTCCCCATCCGGCAAGCAGGTCGATGCTTAGAGTTTGGCGGAAGAAGGAGCCGGCGATTGTGTACCCGGGGTTGGGGTCGTATTCGTGGAAGTAGGCCGTGCCGCCGGAGGAGGGCGATATCCCCCCCCGGAAAAAGATCTCGAAGCGCGACCGCTCGGATGCTTCGGCCGACGCGGCCAGAACAAGACATACGCCCGCGGCCAGCGCTACGGCGGAAATCGTAAGGCGTCTTTTCATGTTCGCTTTCCGGCGGCCGACGCCCGCGAAGGCCCGCGGGGCGCCGCCTGAAACATGATGCGCGCCGGCCCTCCCGCTGTCAACCCAAACCAGGCAGATGACGATTATCGAAAAACGCTCGGAAAGTTTTTAATCCGAAAATCACGATAGACTTTATAGTCCCCCTCTTCTACCGTCAGGGCGAATCCCTGTTCGTGGAAGACGGCGTATTCAAAGCTCATTTTCGCGGGCGGTAACAGGACATAATCGAAACCGCCTTCCGGATTGAAGACGTCGATCTCCAGCATGCGCATCTTGGCGATGCGAAAAACGAGCACATAGCCATTCTTCAAGACTTGAATTTTCCAAAGGGCAGCATAAGCCGAAGGATAGATATCGAGTATTTCCTTTGCGGCGGGATCTAGGACCATAAACGCTTGGTAGGCATCCTCTATATCCCGCCGATCCACCTTAACGGGCCGGTGGACTTTCTCAATAATTTTCTCCACCCGGCCAGAAAGGTTCATAACTGAAATGCGATATGCCCTATTCGTTCCGGCAAGGACCTTTTGCCGTGCATGATCATACCCAAAGCAGAGATTCGGTGTCCCCCAAGAGTCTTCGAAAGCGAATCCGTTCTTTGTCGGGACGCCGGGAATAATGGGCCCATAAATATCGGTTGTCTTCTCATCGGCCTGATTGATCTCATTCTTCTCGACAAGGGAGATGGACGCCGGCTGTCCTTTTCCCTGCGCATACCCTTCCCTGCGAATTGTCAGGTATCTTTTTTCGTCAATGACCGCAGAGGGGTAGAAAGATGTTCTCCGCTGCTCGAGGAATCGACCCGCCGAATCGAAAACGATTTGTCTTCCGTTTGAAAAAGCCACTATTTTCTGGCCGAACCAGAACAGCGCCAATCCACGGCCAATCTCACCCGGACCTTGGCCCTGGCGGCTCAACGGCCCGAGGACCTTCCCCTGGGAGCTGTATCTAAAGGCGGCGCCTTCCTTATAGCTATAAAGGATCACACTTCCGTCCTCACCGCGGACAAAAGAATAGCTCTTGAACCCAAATGAAGGGTCCTGATATGGATCAATCCGCAGGGAGCTCTCGACATCAAGGACCACGGACCCCAGACGAGGCTTCGCTGGGTTTTTGATCACCGGAGGCTCTTGGCTTCCCTTTTCAAACATATTTCCGTTAGCAAAGAAAGCAAACGAAATAATCGCCGTCAGGCCCAGGACGATCGTTTTTTCCCTCATGTTTCCCCTAGAATCGACCACATCCGTATCCAGAAGGAATTATAGTCCTTCGAAAAGAGGGCCTCAATCTCATCCCGTGTTTTTTTCTTTGCCCAATTCCGGGGCAAAAGGGCGGTTCGGCGTGTCGGCCAACGGCGAAATAGCGAGGCCGGCGCCTTTTTCCATAGCTCTCTGAGGGAAGCCAACGGCCGCCGAGGACTGTTTGAGCTAGGAAGGAACAATCGGAAAAGAGACGGAGTGGGAGATCATTCAAGACAGCACAGACAAAGGCGCGAGTTCCGAGGCGCCGAAGAGAGCTGTGGGAAAAGGCGAGTAGAGGCCGAAGCCGCCGGGCCGATACGCCGAACTGCCCGCCACGGAATTGGGCGAGGAACGGGAAATGAAGCCTTAGCAACGTTTTGCCCCGCTGCAACGTATTCTAAGTGAGGCCGAGCGCAAGCCATCGACTCCGCAAGGCGCGGCGCGCCGGTAAAAGGAGCCTTCGATGCTTCTGAGAATCGCGCTGTTGATCCTAACGGCCATGGGCTCGGCATCGGCCTCCCTTCTCCCCTCTGCCGATGTTCCGCAGGCTGCGCAGACCGCGCAGGCCGCGGACCGGTTGACGGATGCCTACGAGCGCAGGTCCAACCAGGACGTCCCCCCCGGCCTAATCATGGACCTTGTCGGCGTCAAGCCCGGCATGATCGTCGGCGAAGTCGGGGCAGGCCGGGGCCGCATCACCGTCCACTTGGCGGATCGGGTCGGCCCGGAGGGCAAGGTCTACGCCAACGACATCGACTCCTCTTCGCTCGACTATCTTCGATCGAGGATTCGCCGCCTGGAACTGTCCAACGTCGAGGTCATCCAGGGCACCGTGGAGGACGCCATGCTTCCCGCCGGCCGATTGGATATGGCTCTGATGGTCCTGGTCTACCATCACCTGGACGAGCCGGTGGCGCTGCTCAAAAACCTCCTGCCCAGCCTCAAACCGGGGGGTCTGGTGGCCCTAGTCGAGCCGAACGCCGCCCACACCGAGCGCGGGATCCGAGATCTGACCCGGGAACAAGTGGCCAAGGAAGCCAGGGCGGCGGGCTACCGGCTCGAGTCCATGATCGAAGGCGAGCTCACCTGGTGCAACGTCTTTATCCTTCGACCTGACGCGGGTCAGAAATAAGGATCGACTCCAGCGCCCTGCCAAGCCTGGGACATCCCCTATCGCGCCCGCGGGGCGGCTGATATAATGCCCCGCAAGAGCGCCATGGCCAGCCGCCGGGGGATCGAAAGCCGCGATATCGAAACCATCGTCCTCGACCACGGCACCCGCGGCATGGACCAGGCCCGGGCCGTTCTCTCGCCCGGCTACATCGGCCGGGCCGCCTCGCTCTTCCTCGAACGCCGCGGCTGCGTCCTGATCGGCACCGGCTTCCCCGTGGCCGGCAGCTTCGAGACCGACGGCCCGCTCGGGGCCATCGCCCTCTACCGCGCCCTGGAGCGGCTGGGGAGCGAACCCGTCTTCGCCTGCGCTCCGCCCATCTCCAGAGTGCTGGCCAAGCTCTTCCGGACGCGCGAAATCCCCATTCTGGATTGGGATGCGACCCGGCCTCACGCCGCCGCCGCGCTGGCCGAGCTTCGGCCCGCCCTGGTCGTGGCGGTCGAGCGGCCAGGGGTGGCCGCCGATGGCCATTATTACAACATGCGCGGCCTGGACATCAGCGACGCCCTGGCCAAGCTCGACCTCTTCTTCGAGCTGGCCGAATGCCCGACGATCGCTGTCGGCGACGGCGGCAACGAGATCGGCATGGGCAACCTCGGCGCCGCCCTGAGCGGACTGCCCATCAAGCCGTCGGTGACCCGGTGTTCGGAGCTCGTGGTGGCTTCGGTCAGTAACTGGGGCGTTTACGGCATCATAGCCGCCATGGGCCGGGCCCGGGGGACCGATTTTCTCGAGGGCTTCGATCCGCGCCGGGAGGCGGAGTGGCTGGTCGGGCATGGCGCCTTGGATGGCCTCACGGGGGCGGCGGAGCCGACCGAAGACGGCTTCCCCTTGACAGTGGGGCTCGACGTAATCGCCCGCCTTCGCCGGGTCGCCGAAACAAGCGCGGATTAAGCGGGGGCGCCCGATCAAGGCCCTCGGCGACCCTCCCGCCTGGTTCGAACCGGCCCGGGAATTCTGGTATAGTCCGGAAAGCCCGGCCTGGCGACCTGACACCGCGAAGGAGCCTCTTCATGAAAGCATGCCGGATGCGCTCGATCATCCCCTCCACTCTCCTGCTCGCCGTCGCTACTTTGTCGGCTGCGCAACCCCGGCAGGCCGTCCGCCCTGCGAGCCCGCGTCAGGCGATCTACGAGGCCGAGGACAGCCGGGCGCCGGATGCCGCCTCCCTCGCTGTCCTGACCGGGGCGCTGAAAAGCCCGCAGGCAGCGACGCGCCGCGCCGCCCTGCGCGCCCTGGGCCGTCTCGAGCGCCCGGAGTGCGGCCCGGCCATCGCCTCCCTCCTCGGCGATCCCGACGCGGCCGTGCGAGAGGAAGCGGCCGACGCGCTCGGCCAAAGCCTGCACGCCGCCAAGGCACCGCGGCCCGGTTCCACCGCCACCGACCCTGGCTCAACCTTTATTATAGCGGCCGGGAATCTGCTTTCAGCCCGGCTCGACGCCGAGCGCGACGCCGCCGTCAGAGGCGCCCTGGCCCGAACGATCGGCCGACTTGCCTATAGGGACCCGGCTTCGATCGCCGCCTCCGAAAAAGCCCTTCTCTCGACTCTGGGCCCGGCCGCCGTCCTTGACCAGGCGTCTCTCCCGGCCGTCCTCGGCGCCGTCCAGGGCGCGGAGTCCCTCCTCCGACTGCAGGCCCGCGTCTCAACACCCGGCGCCGATCTGATCGGTCGGTTGCAAGCCCTCGTTGCCGTCCCGCCCTCCACCGCTTGGGAGGCGGCGATTCTCGAGTCCGCGGCCCAAGTGCGCCGTCTCGCACTGGCGGCCCTGACCGCGGCCAATCGCCTTGACGAAGCGACCCTCACGTCCGCCGCCGCCGATCCCGACGACCAGGTTCGCCGCCTGGCCCTAAGCGGGTTCGGCGGACGCGTGCCCCCGGCCATTCCGGCAACGGTCGTGGAGCGGCTCGTTCGCGGCGGCCTCGGCGACCGGGCGGGGATGGTCCGCCTGGAGGCTCTGCGGGCCTACGGCCGTCTTTTCCTGGCCGCTGACCCCGAGCCCGTTTTGGCCGCCGTCCGCGACGCCTGGCCTCACGCCGCTCTCTTGGCCGTCGATCTCTTGGGCCAAGTCCCCGCCTCGGCCAAGGACGAGGCCTCGAGCCTTCTGGAAAGCCTGGCTCGAAGCCTCTCGCCCGAGGGCAAACCCGTCGAAGGCGTGCCGGTCTCGCGCACGTGGCACGCGGCCGCCCACGCCGTCGTCGCCCTGGCCCGCCTCGGACCCGACAAAGCTCGCCCGCTCTTGCTCTCCTTCGCAACCTCTCCCGACTGGCCCGTCCGCATGTATGCGGCGCGGACGGCCGCCCTGCTCAAGGACGAGACGGCCTTACGCCGGCTTGGGGACGACGCCCACGACAACGTCAGGGAGGCGGCGCTTGCGGGGTTGAGCGCGCTCATCGGCCGGGAAGCGGACCCGCTCCTCGTGGCCGCCCTGGCCAGGCCCGACTATCAGCTCGTCCAGACCGCCGCCCGGGCGCGCCTGACGATGGCCTCCGGCGGCTTCATCGAGCTGGAGTTTTTTACGGACGAGGCGCCCGCCACCGTCGGCCGCTTCGCGCGGCTGGCCCGCGCGGGCTATTACGACGGCCTGACTTTCCACAGGATCGTCCCCAATTTCGTCGTCCAGGGCGGGAGCCCCGGGGCCAACGAGATCACGGGTGACGGCCCCTATATGCGCGACGAGGTCGGGCCTGTCTCCCATGCCCGCGGCACGCTCGGCATCTCGACCCGCGGCCGCGACACCGGCGACGCCCAGATCTTCCTGAACATGGTCGACAACCCGCGACTGGATCACGATTATACGGTCTTCGCCCGCATCGCCGCGGGGTTGGACGTCGCGGACGCCATCCTGGAGTGCGACGTCATCGCCAAGGTCGAAATCCTGCCGCGCTCCGGCCGCTCCTGAGAGAGCCGGCGCCCTACTGCTGGACGCCGACCTCCAGGTAAGCACTGTAGACAGCCTGCGCGTCGGCCGTCTTGGCCAGCGAAAAGAGCATGTCGTCGGCCGTGGCATGGACCCGGCCGCGGAACGACTCCCGTCCGTTGACCCGGACGACGACGTCGCGCGCCAGATCGACCAGCTTCTCGTCCAGGTAGAGGCGCAGCCGGCTCACGCCGACGGCCCGGACGTCGATGGTGTTGTCCGTCACACGGGCGTGAACCTCGGCCCCCGCGGGGGCGCCCTCCGCGTCCACCCAGAAGCAGCGGGAATAGGCGGGATCGGCCAGCACGAAATCGATACGGCGCGGATAGGGATTGCGCCGTCCGGAGGCGAAGACCTCCAGGATATCGTCGATGACCTCGCGGATGTCGATGTTGTGCCGCTTGCGCGGCCACTCGCGGAGCACGACCGAGCCGTCCGCCTTGTGCAAGAGGTCCGCCGTGTCGCGGTCGCCTTGCGGGGTGACCGTGTCGTCGCGCGAGCCGTGGCTCAGGAAGACGGTGGCGTGGCTCAAGTTCTGCAGCACTTCCAGGTTCTGCGGCTGTTCCAGGAAGCGGCGGTCGACCACCGGATAGCCCATGTTGGAGGCCAGACCGGCGAAGCGGTCGGGCAGCCGCGTCCCGAAGTAGATGGTGCCCATGCCGCCGTTGGAGCTGCCGGCGAGGAAGAGCTGGTTGGTGTCCACGGACAGCGTCTTCAGGACGGCCGCGAGCACGCCGTTGACCACCGGCTCAACATCCCTATCCCACCACTTGCCGTCCGCCTGCGGCACCACCAGGATGAAGCGGGACAGCGCGCCGGCTTCGCGCAAGCCGTTGTACACGGACTGAAAGGCGTAATCCCCGCGCCCGTCGCCCATGCCCAGGTAGATGAGCGTCGGGTAGGTTTCGGCGGGGTCGTAGTCTTCGGGCAGGGAGACATAGTAGGGATGACGGAAGTCCGCCGGCACGCCGGGCAGGAAGCTTCGGTAGCAGCCGCCCACGGCGTCGTTGGGGGGCTTGAGGAACCGAACCAGGTCCCTCAGGTATTCCGGGTCCTCCTGGAAGATGTCCGGCAGGTCGCCGCCGTTGTAGAGCCAATTCTGGAGAACCCAGAACGGGAACTTCCGATCCGGAGGCAGAACGTCCGTCCCGGCGTGGAAGAAGCTAGCCGCGCGCCTGGCGACGTACGGATCGTAGTCGCGCATCTTCATGATCAGCGGCTTGGCGTTGCCGCCGAAACGGTAGATGGCTTTGGCGGCGTTGAACCGGACGATGGGGTTCTTGGCGTAGAGGTAGCGCGTCATGTCCAGCCCGTCGGGGATGCCGCGCTGGGCGCAGTAGGCCGCGGCCAGATTCTGCTTCTGGACGTCCGAGCCGTCCAGGAAGCGCTTGATGATCGCGGCCCGACAGACCAGGCCGGAACGGGCCAGGGCGCCCAGGACCAGGGCCCGCTCGACGGCCGGGTCCCCGTCCCAGAGGCGATAGGCGTCCTTCTGGACGGCGGTCAGCCGGATGGAGACGTGTTCGCGGCGCCGTTCGTTCGCCCCGCCGTAGTCGGCCGCGTATTCGAGCTTGGCCGGGAGGCTCAGGTCCCGGTCCACCGACATCAGCGCCCAGCCGGCCGGGTGGTGTCCGCTGAAGACGTGCCGCGCCGCCCCGCCTTCCTGGCGCAGGCCCTCGTAGACGATATCCATGGGCTGTTCGCCCGAGGACGTGGCGCTCCAACCCTCCCAGACCGGCTGGGCCGGGAGGCTGAACAGGCTCTGCATGGAAGCGGCCACGAACGAGGCCGCGTCCTGCAGACTGTAGCTTCGGTTCAGGCTGCGTCCGAACTCGTCCACGGTCTCGTACCGGACCGAGACCGTCTCGGCCCGCTCGTAGAGAGCCAGGATGTTGGCGGCGTCGTCGCTCCCGACCGCCCGCTCCAGTCCCGCGCGGCCGTTGATGCGGAGCGCGGTCCGGTTGGCTTGGATGGCCAGGCCGACTGAGGACCCGTTGCGGTCCACGACCGCGGCCTTGATCAGCCACTTTTCCTGCACGGTGTAGGACACGTCCGGCCGCTCCAGGAGGCTGTTCTCGGTGTCGAAGATACGCTCGTAGACCAGCACGTCCCCGACCGGGAAGTCGTATCGCAAGTCGGCCGGGGCGGGCGCGAGGGCCGGGCCGACCCGGGGTGTGTAGGCGGGCACCGCTGCAGGGGCTCCGGAAAGGGCCAGAGCCAGGATCATGGAACAGAGGATCATGAAGATCCGCCTTTCCCCAAGGACTTTTGACGCGGCGGCCGCCGATTTCTTCCCGTTGGCTCCGAACCGCCATGGATTCCCCGGAATTGGGCGATGATCTTTTTAATCCGGGTTATGATAGGAGAAGGGACGGCGTCCCAGGAGGTTCCCATGCCCGACCGCAGATCGCTCCCCGGCCACCGCATCGTTTTCGTCGCGGCCGCTTTGGCCATCCTGACGCTGGCCGTCGGAGCCGACGCCTGGAAGGCCGCTACGGCTCCGGATGCGGGCATCCTCAGGCCGGTCGGGCTGCGCTGCCAGGGGGCGGACGATCCGCTCGGCATCGACGTCGAGACGCCGTCTCTGTCCTGGAAGCTCGAGGGTGAGGGCCGGGGGTTGCGCCAGTACGGCTATCGCATCCAGGCCGCCACCCGGCCGGAGCTGCTACGGGCGGGCCGGCCCGACATCTGGGAAAGCTTCCGGGTCGCCTCGGACGAGACCGTCGGCATCGCCTATGACGGGAGCCCCCTCGGCTCCTACGAAAGGGTTTTCTGGCGGGTTCGCGCCTACGACCGGGACGGCCGACCGGGCCCCTGGAGCGAAACGGCCGCCTGGACCATGGGCGTCCTGCGGCCGGCCGATTGGCGGGCCGGCTGGATCGGGGCGGCGCCGGACGCCGGGCCGCCCGCAGCGACGCTTCTCCTGCGGCGGGAGTTTGTGGTCAAGGCGCCCTTGCGCCGGGCCGAGCTCTATCTCTGCGGCCTGGGCCTTCACGAGGCTGTGATCAACGGCCGCCGGATCGGCGAAGACTACTTCTCGCCGGGCTGGACCGAGTACGCCAAAACCTGCCTCTACGACACCTACGACGTCACGCGCGATTTGCGACCCGGCCGGAACGCGGTGGCGGTCCTGCTCGGCAACGGCTTCACCAACGTCACCGGCGGGCGCTATGCCAAGTTCAAGGGCAGCCGCGGCCCGCTCAAGGCCTTCGTCCAGCTGCGGCTGGAGTATGAGGATCGCAGCTTCGAGTTCATCGGCAGCGATGCCGCTTGGCGCGCTTCCCCGGGCCCGATCACCTTCTCCTGCGTCTACGGGGGCGAGGACTTCGACGCCCGACTGGTCCGGCCGGAGGTCTACCAGCCGGGGTTCGACGACACGGCTTGGGCCCCGGCCGCCGTGCTGCCCGGCCCGGGCGGGGTTCTGCGCGGATCCGCCCTGGCGGCACCGCCCATCCGGATCATCGAATCGCTTCGCCCCGCGCCGGCGCGGACGCTGCGCCCCGGGGTGGAGGTCTACGACCTCGGACAGAACGCCTCGATCATGCCGCGCCTCGCCGTCCGGGGCCCGGCCGGTTCGCGCGTCCGGCTTATCCCGGCCGAGCTGTTGAATGAGGACGGATCGGTCGACCGCGGCTCATCCGGAGGCGGCGAAGCCTACTGGCAGTACACCCTGGCCGGAACGGAGGCGGAATCCTACACGCCCAGGTTCTTTTACAACGGAGCCCGCTATCTCCAGGCCGAGCGCTCCCCGGCTAAGCCCGACGGCGCGCTGCCCGAAATCGCCTCGCTGGAAGGCCTCGTCGTCCATACCTCCGCGGCACCCGGCGGGGAGTTCTCCTGCTCCTCCGACCTTTTCAACCGCATCCGGACGCTCATCCGCTGGGCCCAGCGGTCGAACCTGATGAGTATCGTGACGGACTGCCCGCACCGGGAAAAGCTGGGCTGGCTGGAGCAGTACCACTTGAACGGGCCGTCGCTGCGCTACGAATGGGGTCTCGATCGACTGTTTGCCAAGACCCTGACCGACATGGCCGACGCCCAGCTCGCCGGCGGTCTGGTGCCCGACATCGCACCCGAGTACACCGTCTTCAACGGCGGCTTCCGCGACTCCCCCGAATGGGGCAGCGCCTATGTCCTCGTCCCCTGGCAGCAGTACGAATGGACGGGCGACGCGGCCATGCTGCGGCGGCATTATGAAGGCATGGCCGGGTACGTCGAGTACCTGGCCGGCAAGGCCGAGGGTGGGATCGTGTCGCATGGGCTGGGCGACTGGTACGACCTCGGGCCCAAACCGCCGGGCGAGGCGCAGCTGACGCCCAAGGCGCTGACCGCGACGGCGTTCTATTATTGGGACCTCCGAACGATGGCCCGGGCGGCGGCCGTCCTGGGCCGCAAGAGCGAGGCCAAGGCCTGGGACCGCCGGGCGGAGGCAATCAGGACCGCCTTCAACGCCCGCTTCTTCGATGCCGCGACCGGCCTCTATGCCTCGGGTTCGCAAACGGCCCAGTCGCTGGCTTTGGTCATGGGACTCGTGCCGGCGGGCCGCGAAGGGGACGTTTTAGCGGCCCTGGTCAAGGACGTGCGCTCGCACGGCGACGGCCTGACGGCCGGGGACGTGGGCTTCCGCTACTTGCTGCGAGCCCTGGCCGACGGCGGCCGCTCCGATGTGGTCTTCGACATGAACAGCCGCTCGGACAAGCCGGGCTACGGCTTTCAGCTTAAAGCCGGGGCAACCAGCCTGGCCGAAGCTTGGGATGCGGGCCGGGCCTCCTCCCAGAACCATTTCATGCTCGGCCACATCATCGAATGGTTTTACCGCGACCTGGCCGGCATCGGCCCCGATTCCGAAGGGCCCGGCTTCAAGCGCATCCGCTTCCGGCCGCAGCCGGTGGGCGGCCTGACCTGGGCCCGGGCCGCCCTCGAGACCGTCCGCGGACGGGTGGAGTCGGAGTGGAAACAGGAGGGAGATCGCTTCCTGCTGAACGTGACGGTCCCGCCCAACACCTCGGCCGCCGTGGAGTGGCCCGGCCGCGCCGTCGGCCCGATCCTGGAGGGCGGCAAGCCCGCGGCTAAAAGCCCCGGCGTCCTGGGCCTTGCCACGAGCCGCCGGCCGCACCGTCATCCGCCTCGGCTCGGGACGCTACGCTTTCGAATCAACGTGGAGATAAAGAGGGCTACCGGATCACCTTCAGTATTTCGCGCCAGGAGGTGATCCGCAGCAGGGCGCCCACGCCTTGCTCCAAGCGCTCGATGGTCGAGTCATACTCGTTGATGTAGACTTCCCGCTTGTAGGTCCCCGGGGCCTTTTGGCGCTCGCCGATGGTCACCGCCTTGCGGGCCTTGCTGGCCAGCTGGAGGCTCTCGACCGCCGTGCCCGAGGAGCTCTTGAGGGCCGTAGCCGCCCAACAGGCTTCCGGCCACGGACTGGACGAAACGGGCGTAGAGGCGGCCAAGGCTGCCCAGGTTGAGGCAGGGGTTGACGTTCTCGATGCTGCCCATGAGGGTGCTGAAGTAGACGATCTTGTCGGCGATGACCGCGTCGGCCCAGACCTTCTCGCCCGCCGCAAACTCGCCCCGGCGAAGGGTCGAGGACAGCCCCAGTTCGGCCGCGTTGCCGAGGTACCATTCGGTGGTCTGGGAGCCGCCGTCATCGCGCAGGCCGATGAAGGAGTAGGACCGGTCGGAAGGCGCCTGGTCGTCGCCGCCCGTGCCGAAGAAGATGCGTACGGGCAGGCCGCCCGTGGCCGGATCGGGGTAGACGGCCGGCTTGCTGATGATCGGATAGTTGCAGCGGTCGGTGTAGATCGCGGTCAGGGTCCAATTGCCGGTATTCGTGGAGCTTAACGGCATCCGGTAAAGACGTCCGTCGAGGTCGCCGACATAGACATAGTCCGTCAGGCCGTCCCGGTTCGTGTCCACGGCCGCGGGAGAGCCGGGTATGGCGGTGTAGATGTCGATGTAGCGGTTGGGGTGCTGTTTCCGGTCGGTGTTGACGTTGCTGACGGAGCGGTTGACCAGAATGGCTCCCGTATCCAGGCGGACGACATAGAACCGGTTGCCGACAACCCGGGCCGTGTCGTTGTCGTAGCCGGAGCCCATGAAGGCCACCCAGCGGGCGGTCGAGCTCTGGACGACCTGGCCGATGGCGGGCACCGACCAGGTTTCGCCCATGTAGGTGTTGGTCAGCTCCCAGAGCGGCTGTGGGTTGGCCGGGTCCGTGACGTCGAGGGCGAAGTAGTAGTTCAGCCCGCCGCCGATGGAGCTGCCGTAGCCGCCGCCCTGGCCGCAAATGAGCACGGTCTTCCAGACTCCGTCGATATAGGCGTCCCCAACGGCGGGGGTGCCGTCCACGAACAGGTCGGCGACGAAGTAGCGCTCGCCCGTGAGGGCGTCCTTGGCCGACATGTTCTTGAGCTTGGGCAAAAGATTGTAGGGAATGTACCCCCACAGCTCGCGGCCGGTGGCGACCTCGAAGCAGTGCAGCATGCCGTCGTTGGCGCCGACGAAGACGACCGGCGTACGCCCCGCCCAAGCCTGCATGAAGTCCGAGTAGCCCGTGCCCATGGCCACGGCGTCGGCGGCGGGAGGCTCCATGATCACGGGGCTCGAGTGCAGGATGTCGCCCAGCTTCCAGTCCCGCCCGGCGCCCCGCACGAACTCGATCAAGCCGGCGTTGTCGCCGTCCGGGTCGGCCAGGAGCGACGCCAGGGTGGAGGTGTTGGACGTCGTGAAGTCCCGGCGCGAGTAGGCGGTCGAGGAGTTCGGCCGGTAGGAGCAGTAGACGGCCCGGTTGGCCGGATCGCGGTTCTTCAGCAGCTCGCCGGCGTCCCAGTAGATGGTGCCCCCCGTCGCCACCGTTCGGCCCGTGGGGCTGAACGGGTCGGCCTGGGAGATTGTCTGGACGGTGGAGCCGCCGGCCGAGGAGACGCGGATGTTGGTCACGTCGTAGGCCCGCAGCTGCCCTTCCAGCCCGGGGAAGATGAAGGAGGCCGCCAGGATGAGCTTGCGGTATTGCCCTCCCAGGTTTCCCGCATACGCGGCGGCCGAGGAGCGGGAGTACTCTCGCCTCTCGACATAGACGTACTCCATACGCAGGGTGTCGACCGAGGGCGTCTCGAAGGAGGCGTCCTCGTATTCGGTCATGCTGTCTTCCGCCGCGGTGAGAACGGCCTTCCAGCGCAGGCTGGAGCCGTAGGTGTGAAAGTCGTGCCAGGGCTGGTTGGTGACGTTGGTGATGGACGAGCCGCCGTAGCCGGCATAGAACTCCCAGTTCCGGCCGTCGTTGTTGGTCACCCAATAATCGATCCGCAAGCCGCTGGAAGAGCTGCCGATGACCCGCTGGTCGATGGTCGTCAGGCGGACCTTGGTGATGGCGTACTGCCGGCCGGTCAGGGTCGGGGTCAGGTTCAGGGACAGGCCGATGCCCTGGGTGTTGTAGACGTCGGCCAGCTCGTTGACGAACAGGTAGTAGTACTGGCTGTCGTTGCCGTCGGCGATCAGAAAATCCACGTCCCCGTCGTTGTCGAAATCGAAGACGGCCCCCAGGTCGAAGTCGTAGACCCGGGGCGTCTTGCTGGGTCCGTCGAAGACCAGCTTGACGACGAAGTTGGCCGAGCCGCCGTTCTTGAAGTAATAGCACTTGCCGCCGTAGCCGTCCCCGCCGTAGTTCCAGTTGTCCGTGCCGATGATCAGGTCGACGTCGCCGTCACGGTCGAAGTCGTTGGACAAGCTGACCGTGGCCCCGCCGTCGTAGAGGTTGTTGGACAGGTTGCCGGAGCCGTCGCTGAACGAGGCGGCCAGGCTGAGCTGTCCCGTACCGTCGTTGCGGTAGAAGCGCAGGTCGGCGGTGGAGACGCTGCCGACGATGATGTCGATGCCGGGCGAGCCGTCGAAATTCGCCGCCGAGACCGTGCTGACGCCGCGGCCGCCCCAGCCGGTGGCGACGAGGGGCGTGCTTTCGACGACGAAGGTCGCCGCATTGACCCTCCCGTTGCCGGTGTTGGTGACCTTAAGCACCTCACCGTCCCGGTTGCCGGTCAGAATGTCGATGTCGCCGTCCCCGTCGAAATCCAGGGAGGTCGCCACGGTGGACGACCAGGCGATGCCCCCGACCGTCCCCGACCAGGCCGGGGTCAGGTCGGTTCGGACGAAGGCGACGGTACCGGTTCTGTAGCCGCCGCTGATCAGGGTGTTTTCGTACAGCCAGACCCGTTTGAGGTTGCAGTCGCCGGCCGTGGTCGAGACGATCAGGACGAAGTCGAAGTCGCCGTCTCCGTCATAATCGCCCGAGGTCATGCCGCAGTGGCCTTCGCCGTCGATGGCCGCCCCGCCCACGCCCCGCGTGGGCCAGCCGGATTCGTTGCCGGTGGAGCCGTCGATCCAGGACCCAATCTGGAAGGTGCCCACATCGCCGGTCGCGCCCAGGTTGCGGACGAAGGCCAGGACGTTGCTGTAGGAGCTGGAGCTTCCGATGTAGTCCGGCCAGCCGTCCAGGTCGAAGTCGTTGGCCGTCAGGGCGTTGATCCAGGCCGGGACATAGCTGGGGTTGGCCGTGTCGAAGTTGGCCCCGACCCGGTTGAGGGTCATGATGTCGCGCGGGCTGACCCGGTCGTTGTACCAGTACTGAACCGAGCTGGCGTCTTCGTCCAGGTCGGATCCGTCGCGGAAGTCTTCGGCGAAAAGCCCGGTGTTCTCCACACAGCTCTGCGAGGAGGCGGTGCCGACTAGGAAGACGACCAGGGCCAGGAGCAGAGCCGCCGCGCCGAAGCGTACGATCCGTGTTCTCATGGCAGGCTCCTCACATTCCCTGGGCCTGGTAGGACAGGCCGATCTCCAGCCGGGTCGAAGCTATGGTCCGGCTTCCCTGCCGGACCTCTCCGATCACGACCAGCAGGGCGTCGCCGGCATCGGGCGGTCCTCCGCCCGCTTCATCGTTGATCAGGAAAGCGGTATAGACCAGGCGGGCGTCGGTCGCCCCGGCTCCATCCCGGGCGAAGGTCTGGCGGAAAGCCACAAGGGGGGCGACGTCCGGGGTGCCGTCCCCGCCCGCGTCGAACAGCCGTAGAATCGCCTCATCGGTCAGGCGGCGGAAGTAATTGGCCGTCGGGACGCCGGCGACGAAGGGGATGTCGATCCCGGTCGGGACGGTCAGGGTGCGGCCCGAAAAATCGGCCCAGTCCCCGACCGCGAAGTGGTCCTCGATGACGGCCCGGGCGGCGTCGAACCCGGCCTCGGCCGCGTTGAAGGCCTCCTCCTGCGCCCGCAGGCTGCCCGCCATCTTGGGGCCCATCGAGGTCAGGGTCAGCAGGGACAGCCCCAGCGCGGCCATGCCGGCCGCTACGAGGATGACGATGAACAGGCCCGCGCCCCGCTCCCGCTTCCGTCCCTTCGCCGCGCTCATCGCGTCCCCGTGTTGTAGAGGCTCATGGACAGGTTCCGGATGGCGGACGAGGATTCCATCAGAAACCGCTTGTGCCAGTCGTCGATCGAGGCGGCGGCCGTATTGGCCAGGGCCGGCCGGCGGTAGAGGTGAAGGCCGGACGCCGGCACCTTGTTGACCGTGGCGAAGGCGTCCCTGGTCCGCCCCAGGATCTGGATCCGGACTTCGCGGATGCGGCCGATCTGCTCGTTGGTCCAGGCCGTGCTCCAATTCTGGAAGCCGTCCAGGCGGCCGTCGGCGTCGCCGTCGAAGTCGCCGTTGTACTGGAACTGGATGGTTTCGATATTCTGGGCCAGGGGGTAGTGCACGCCGTTGCGGGTCATGTACAAGACCTTCCCGACGCCGCCGCCGATATAGCCGTCGAGGCCTGCTGTCAGCCCAGCCGCGGCACCGTTGACGTCCAGCCAGTACTCGCGGATGTCACCGAACAGAAGCGTCCCGCCGGAGGCGAAGGTCCCAGTCCGCGCAGACGTCCGAAAGGCCGCCGGGCGGGTTGATGCCCGGCGCTTGCCCCGAAGAGAAGTTGAACTTCTCGTTGGTGCCGTCTGTGCTATGGGTAACATGGGTGATGATCCGGAGGGCCGCGCCGACGCAGCCCGAGGAGGGATCGGGAAGCAGGAGGACCATCTTCCCGACATAGTAGGAATCGGGGTAGGGGTTCTGCTCCAGGCTGTAGTCCGCCAAAGTCACGTTGGCCGCCGAGCTCGAATAGCCGATGATCGGCAGAACCAGAGGCGTCTC
This sequence comes from Candidatus Aminicenantota bacterium, assembly GCA_963803915.1. Taxonomy (GTDB): domain Bacteria; phylum Acidobacteriota; class Aminicenantia; order Aminicenantales; family UBA4085; genus UBA4085. The sequence continues at coordinate 390,555 of CAWDOL010000014.1, forward strand.
GATGTTGCCCATGATACGGAGGCGGTCCGGGGTTTCCGCGGTCCCCGTGGCCTCGTTGTCGACTCCCTGCAGCGCGTATCCGGCATAGAGCCTCGGGCAACCCCGCGCCGGCCATGCGGATGTCCCGGGTCAGCTGGTACATGGCGCCGCGGACGTCCTGTTGCAGCTCGACGAACTGCTGCTGGTCGGCCGAAACCTGGTTGCTGCGGGAGAAGAGGGCCAGCGCCCCGACCACGACGCCGGCCATGATGGAGCTGCCGACCAGGAGCTCGATCAGGGTGAAGCCCGGGCGGATCGCGCGTCGGCTCATCGTCCGATCACCGTATTCGAGACCGCCCGGACGCCGTTGGCCCAGGGGTCGGCCGCCAGGACGTCCGCCGCGACACCGGCGCGGGTGGCCGGAAAGACCAGGACCCGGACGCTGTAGATCAGGCCCGCAACCTGGATACGGGTCAAGCGGCGGAAATCGGGGTTGCCGTCGGAGTTGATGTCCAGCATCTCGTCGGCCGACTCGCCGCGGGAGGACGTCGGGTAAGCCTCCAGCTCGGCGGCGGTCAGGATCCGCAGATAGTCGATCCGCTGCTGGGCCAGGAGAGTGGCGTTCCCGATGTCTCCGGCCCGCTTGTTGTTGGCCACACCCACCAGGAAGGCCTGGGCCAGGCCGAGCATGGCGATGCCCATGACCGCGATCCCGATCAGCGACTCGATCAGGGTGAAGCCGCGGCGGGCGCGACGCAAGAAAAGCCGGCTTCGTTGGGCCATGGTCATCCCCCGCTTTCCGCGGTCATGCGGGTCGACCCGCTGGCGAAGACCTGGATGACCCGACGGCCCGGCCGACCGACGGCGGCCAGATTGGACGAAGCCAGGCGGATCTGGCTTTTCGAGCTGTCGTAGCCGTCGACAAAGCCGGTAGGCGAGAAGATGACGGAGGAGTCGTCGGGAAGGGTAAGGGTCAGGTTCAGCTTGGTGGCGATACTGCGGGCCGGTTGGCCGGGCTTTCCGTCCCACGTCCCGGACGAAGTCTCGACCTCGATGACGTGCCACCAGCGGCCGGATTGGGAGAAGAAACGAACCCGGTGATTGATCTTCCCGGCCCCGGCTTGCCATTTGGCCAGCTGGAGCGAACCGACGATGGTCCGCGCCTCCGCGTCCAGGGAGCGGGCGGCGGTGGGATGGACGAGGCTGGGGGCGACGGCCATGCCCAGGATGCCGACAAAGGCCACGACCACGATCATCTCGAACAGGGAAAAGCCCCGGTTCGAACGGCCATTGCGCATCGCCCGTTACTCCTTCTTTTTCCGTGCCGGGATTGGGAAACAGCTCTCCCGCCCGATTTCTACCCATTATGATACAGAAGGCCCGCGCCCAGGGCAATCGCCGCAAAAGGTGAGTCGGGGGGTGATTCCATGCGCCGCCGACTACCCCCTGGGAACGAGGGGGGTGAGAAAGGATGGGGAATCCCCCGGCCGAGGCGAGGCGACATGGCCCCCCGGAGGCTCCTCGGGCAAAGTCCTCGATAACTGGTTTGAGAAGGTGATTGGTGCGGAAGGGGGGACTTGAACCCCCACGGCCTTACGGCCATAAACTCCTGAGGCTTACGCGTCTGCCATTCCGCCACTTCCGCACGCAAAGAGCTCTGACAGCCTCGGAAAGGGAGGCCATTATACCCGCAAGGCCTTCCGAAGTAAAGATCCGTTTGCTATAATACCCCTCTTATCGGTCGCCGTTGGCCCCCGCATGGTCAATAATCCGCGGTCAGGAGTGATCGAGCCATGGACGTCGAACTCGGCAAGCTCATCGAGAAGCTCAAGGCGGAGGGTGTGGAGGAGGGCCGGCGGCTCGGACGGGAGAAGGTCGAGGCGGCCGAAAAAGAAGCCGCCGCCCTGCTCGAAGCGGCCCGCAGCGAGGCTGCGGCCGTCCTGCTGAAGGCCGACAAGCAGGCCGCGGACTTCAAGGCCAAAGGCGAAACCGCCGTCCGGCAGGCGGCCCGCGACGTCCAGCTGCTGCTGAAAAGCCGGATCCTGGAGCTCTTCGAACGGGCCTTCCGGGCCGAGACGGCCGAGGCGCTCAAACCCGAGCTTATCCGTGACCTCATTCTCAAGGTCGCCGACCGCTTCTCCGGTTCCGAGGGCCTCGACATCGTCCTCTCGGATGGGGATCGGGCCGCCGTCGAAGCCCTCGTCCGGGCCGGGCTGGACCGGGAACTGCCGAGCGGTGTCGTCCTCAAGACCGACCCGGCCGTCCGGCACGGCTTCCGGGTCGCTCTTCGCGGCCGGGATGTCTACTTCGACTTCACCGACAAAACCCTGGCCGAGGCGCTCTTCGCGCTGCTCAAGCCGCAGCTGCGGACCCTGCTCGGCGGGACGGCCGAATGAGCGGCAGCTACTATTACCTGGTGGCCCAGCTTCCGGGCCTGCGGTTCGGCCGCGAGCCGGGCCTCGCGCCCGCCGACTTCCTGGCCGAGGCCGGGAAGTGGCTCAGTCGCTCCGCCCTGGAGACGATCCGCGGCGCGGTCCTCTTCGACCGTTCGGACGAGCCCTCCGGCTGTACTCTTCTCGACCGCTTCAAGGCCTTCGAGCGCTCCTTCCGCGAGGAGCTTCGGGCCTGGCGGCAGGCCCGGCTGGAAGGCCGCGAGCAGCGGACGTCGTTCCCCCCGGCCTGGTCCGCGACGGCAACCCGCTCGAGGTCGAGCGCCGCCTGCTCGGCCACCGCTGGGAGCGGCTCGAGGAGGAGGAGCTCGGCCATCACTTCGACCTCGAGACCCTTGTCGTCTACCATCTCAAGCTGCAGATCCTGGCCCGCCTCACGGCCTACGACGCCGCACGGGGCCTGGAAGCCTACCGGAACCTAACCGGGCGAACGAGCTGAACACCATGATAGGACACATTACCGGCATCAACGGCAACATGATCACGGCCTCCTTCGAGGGGGCGGTCACCCAGAACGAGGTCGGCTACGCCGTCCGCGGCGAGGAGCGGCTGAAAGCCGAGGTCATCCGCATCCGCGGCAACACGGCCTACCTCCAGATCTTCGAGAGCGCCAAGGGCCTCAGAGTCGGCGACCCGGTCGAGTTCACCGGCGAGCTTCTCTCGGTCCGCCTCGGCCCGGGCCTGCTCGGCCAGATCTACGACGGCCTGCAGAATCCCCTGCCCCAGATGGCCGACAAATACGGCTACTTCCTGCCCCGCGGCGTCGTCCTGGACGCCTTGGACCCCGAGCGGACCTGGGCCTTCACCCCCCTGGTCAAGCCCGGCGACATCGTCCGGGCCGGAGCCTTCCTGGGGTTCGTCCCCGAAACCCAGTTCCGCCACCATATCCTCGTCCCCTTCGACTGGGCCGGCGAGATGACCGTGGAGGAGGTCCGGCCGGCCGGGCCGGCCCGGATCGACGACGCGGCCGCCTGGCTTCGCGACGGCCGGGGCGAGCGGCGCGAGTGCCGGCTGTCCTTCGACTGGCCGATCAAGCTGCCGATCCGGGCCTACCGTGAGAAGTTCCTCCCGGTCGAGCCGCTGACGACGAAAGTCCGGATTATCGACACCTTCTTCCCGGTGGCCAAGGGCGGCACCTACTGCATCCCCGGGCCGTTCGGGGCGGGCAAGACCGTCCTGCAGCAGATCACCAGCCGCTACGCCGATGTCGACATCGTCATCATCGCCGCCTGCGGCGAGCGGGCCGGCGAGATCGTCGAGACGATGCGCGAGTTCCCCACCCTGACCGACCCCCGGACCGGCCGCTCGCTGATGGAGCGGACGATCATCATCGCCAACACCTCGTCCATGCCCGTGGCCGCCCGCGAGGCCTCGGTCTACACGGCGGCCACCTTGGGCGAGTACTACCGGCAGCAGGGCCTGAACGTGCTGCTCCTGGCCGACTCCACCTCCCGCTGGGCCCAGGCCATGCGCGAGGTCTCGGGCCGGCTGGAAGAGATCCCGGGCGAGGAGGCCTTCCCGGCCTACCTCGAGTCGCGCATCGCCGAGTTCTACGAGCGGGCCGGCCTGGTCGAGCTCGAGTCGGGCGGCCGCGGCAGCCTGACCATCGGCGGCACCGTCAGCCCGGCCGGCGGCAACTTCGAGGAGCCCGTCACCCAGGCCACCCTGAAAGTCGTCGGCGCCTTCCACGGCCTGTCGCGGGAGCGCTCGGACGCCCGCCGCTACCCGGCCATCCACCCCCTGGACAGCTGGTCCAAGTACGCCGGGCCGGTCTCCGAGGACATCGTGTGCCGGGCTCGGGCCGTCCTGGCCAAGGGGGCCGAGGTACACCAGATGATGATGGTCGTGGGCGAGGAAGGCACTTCGCTGGACGATTTTGTCGTCTACCTGAAGTCCGAGTTCCTGGACGCCGTCTACCTGCAGCAGAACGCCTTCGACCCGGTCGACGCGGCCACCCCGCCGGAGCGCCAGCAGCGGATGGCCGAGACGATCGACGGCATCCTGGCCGCCCGCTTCGCCTTCGAGGACAAGGAGAAGGCCCGGGCCTTCTTCCACGACCTGCGCCGGCTGTTCCTCGACTGGAATGCCCTGGCCATGGACACCCCGGCTTTCGCCGAGAAGGGGTGTGCGATCGGCGCCATCCTGGAGGGAGCGGCCTGCCATGCGTAAGATCCACAACAAGGTCCTCAGCGTCACCGGCAACGTCATCACCGTCAAGGCCGAGGGTGTGGCCTACGAGGAGCTGGCCACGGTCGCCTCGCGCCGCGGCGTCTCGCTGGCCCAGGTCATCAAGCTGGACGGGGACATCGTCTCGCTCCAGGTCTTCGCCGGGAGCCGCGGCGTCTCGACCCGCGACGAGGTCGAGTTCCTGGGCCGCCCGATGCAGGCCTCCTTCTCGCCCGACATGCTCGGCCGGATCTTCTCCGGCAGCGGCCGGCCGCGCGACAACGGCCCCGACCTGAGCGACTGCCTCATCCCGGTGGCCGGGCCGCCGGTCAACCCGGCCAAGCGGATCATCCCGCGCCGGATGATCCGGACCAACATCCCCATGATCGACGTCTTCAATTCGCTGGTCGCCTCGCAGAAGCTGCCCGTGTTCTCGGTCTCCGGCGAGCCCTACAACGAGCTGTTGGCCCGCATCGCCCTGCAGGCCGAGGTCGACATCATCATGCTCGGCGGCATCGGGCTGAAGTTCGACGAGTACATGAAGTTCCGACTGGCTCTGGAGGAGGGCGGGGCCCTGGCCCGCTCCATCCTCTTCGTCCACACCGCGGCCGACCCCGTGGTCGAGGGCCTGATGGTCCCCGACTTGTGCCTGGCCGTGGCCGAGCGGTTCGCCCTGGACGGCAAGAACGTCCTGGTCCTGCTCACCGACATGACCAACTTCGCCGACGCCCTCAAGGAGATCGCCATCACCATGGAGCAGGTCCCTTCCAATCGCGGCTACCCGGGCGACCTCTACAGCCAGCTGGCCGCCCGCTACGAGAAGGCGGTGGACTTCGAGGGGGCCGGCTCGATCACCATCCTGGCCGCCACGACCATGCCCGGCGACGACGTCACCCACCCGGTGCCCGACAACACCGGCTACATCACCGAGGGCCAGTTCTACCTGCGCCACGGCCGCATCGAGCCCTTCGGCAGCCTGAGCCGGCTGAAGCAGCTGGTCAACGGCCGCACCCGCAAGGACCACCGGGCCATCATGGACGGCATGATCCGACTTTACGCCCAGTCGCGCGAGGCCGAGGAGAAGCGGGCCATGGGCTTCCGCATGAGTCCCTGGGACGACAAGCTCCTGAAGTATGGCCGCCGCTTCGAGGCCGGGATGATGGACCTCAGCGTCAACATCCCCCTGGAGAAGGCGCTCGACCTGGGCTGGAGGATCCTGGCCGACTGCTTCGAGCCCCAGGAGACCGGCCTGCGGACCGAGCTGATCGAGGAGTTCTGGCCGCAACGGGCCGAATAGAAGGACCATGGCCAAGGCCCAGCTGACCAAGAGCGGACTGAAGCGCCAGAAGGACGACCTCAAGCGCTATCTCCGCTTCCTGCCCACGCTGGAGCTTAAAAAGCAGCAGCTGCTGGCCGAGATCCGCCGCGTCCAAGCCCGCATCGACGAGCTGGAGCGGGAGAGCACCGATCGGGAGGATGCGGTCCGGCCCTGGGTCGCCGTGCTGGCCGAGGAGACGGGGCTGGAGGAATGGCTCCAGGTCCGCCATATCCGGACGGTCCCGGGCAACATCGCCGGCATCGCCATCCCCGTCCTGGAGGGCGTCGAGTTCGACGAGGCCCGCTACGACCTGCTCGACACGCCGCTGTGGGTCGACCGGGCCCTGCCCGTCCTGCGCGAAGAGGTCCGCTGCCGGCTGGCAATCGGCGTAGCGCTGGAACAGCAGACCATCCTGCGCCGGGAGCTGCGGACGACCATCCAGAGGATCAAGCTGTTCGAAGAGGTCAAGATCCCCGAGGCCCGGGAAGCCATCCGGGTCATCCAGATCTTCCTGGGCGACCTGCGGACGGCCGAGGTCGTGCGGGGCAAGATCGCCAAGGCCAAGATCGAGAGAAAGCGCGCCGCAGAGGCGGCCGGGAGCCCGGCATGATCGTGCCGATGAAGCGGGTGACTCTGCTCGTGGCCCGGGACGAGACCGACGCGGCGCTGCGCCGTCTGCGCGGCCTGGGCCTCGTCCACATCAAGCCCGTGCGCGAGCCGGAGTCGCCCGATCTGGCCGGGCTGGCCGCGCAAAGCGGCCGGCTGGAAAAAGCCCTGGCCCTCCTCGGCCCGCAAAGCCCGGGCAAGCCCGCGGCCCCGGCGGCCGGCGAGGCGGCTTCCGGCGAGGCCGGCCAGGCGATCGTCGACGCTCTGCTCGCGCTCGAGGCCCGTCGGGAAGAGACCCGTTCCCGCCTGCGCGAAGCCCAGGAACAGCGCGAATGGTTCCGAACCTGGAGCGACCCCTCCTGGGATTCCCTCCGCTGTCTGGCCGAGGCGGGCCTGACGGTGCGCCTCTATCAAACCGACGCCGACGCCCTGAAGCACCTGCCGGCCGAGGGCACCGCCTTTGTCGTGGGCAGGGACAAGAGCCGCCTCCGGCTGGCCTGGGTCACGGAGGGGCCGGAGAACGGTCTGGACTTCAAGGAGGAGGCGATCCCCCGGGTCGAGGTGGCCGAGGTGGAAGCGGAGATCATCCGCCGCCGCGCCGACCTGGCCGATATGAAGCGGGAGTGGGAGGCCCTGGCCGGGCGCCGGACGGAGCTCCACGCCTATGAGCGCAAGCTCCGGCGGAGCGCGGAATTCGCCCGCGTCCGGGCCGGCTTGGGCCGGGAAGAGGAGTTCTCCTACCTGGAAGGCTACTGCCCGGCCGAGGTCGCGGGACGGCTCAAGGAGACGGCCGCGGAGGACAGCTGGGGCTTCCTGGCCTTCGATCCCGACGATCCGGCCGAAGTCCCGACCTTGATCCGCAGCCCGGGTTGGGTGCGGGCCGTTCAGCCTCTGTTCAAGTTCATGGGCATTCTGCCGGGCTACGCCGAGGCCGACGTCAGCTTCCTGTTCCTGGCCTTCCTCTCCCTCTTCTTCGCCCTGCTCATCGGCGACGCCGGCTACGGCCTGCTTTTCCTGGGCGCGGCCTTCGTCCTCCGCCGCAAAGCCAAGCCCGGCACGCCGCCCGAATTTTTCCGGCTGATGATCCTCTTCAGCCTCGACCACCATCATCTGGGGAGCCCTGACCGGAATCTATTTCGGCGCCGCCGCCATCGCCCGCCTGCCGGTCCTGCGCAGCCTGGTCGTCCCGCGGCTGGACGGCTTCGTCGAGGCCAACACCGCCTTCTTGATGTATCGTCTGCTTCATCATCGGCCTGGTCCACCTGACCGTGGCCCATCTTCATCAACGTCATCCGGCTGTGGCCCTCGCCGCGGCTTCTCGGCCAGGTCGGCTGGATCGCCATCGTCTGGTCGGTCTTCTTCCTGGTCGGGAACCTCGTCTCCGAGCGTCCCCTGCCCGGCTTCTTCGGCCCCTCTGATCGGGGTGGGGCTTCTGCTGGCGCTTGTCTTCAGCAACTTCCAGCGGCCGGCTGCTCAAGGGCATGGCCACCACCCTGACCGACCTGCCCCTGAGCGTCATCAGCACGTTCTCCGACTATGATGTCCTACCTGCGGCTCTTCGCCGTGGGCTTCGCCTCGCTGACGGTGGCCGGCAGCTTCAACGCCATGGCCGTCGGCTCCGGCATCCACTCTCTGGGTCAGGGCCTGCTGGCCGCCGTCGTTCTGTTCTTCGGGCACTCCCTCAACATCGTCCTCGGGGGAATGTCCGTCCTGGTCCACGGCGTGCGCCTCAACATGCTCGAGTTCTCCAACCATCTCGGCCAACAGTGGACGGGACTGCGATACGAGCCCTTCCGGGACGAGGCGACGGAGGAGCGAGGACGAAATCCGGTACGAAAGGAAAGACCATGATCCCTGGATTCGGCGATTTCAACAGCTCTCTCGTTTGCGCGGCCATCGGCTCGGCCCTGGGCATCGGCGCCGCCGGCATGGCCGCCGTGGGCGCCTGGAAGAAGGCCTTCAGCCTGAACAAGGCCGCCCCCTTCATCCTGGTCGCCTTCGTCGGGGCGCCCCTGTCCCAGACCTTCTACGGCTTCCTGGTCCGGGACGCCATCCGCAAGGCCCCCTGGCCGGCGGAAGCGGGACTGGCGCCCCTGCTGATCGGGACCCTGGCCGGAATCGCCATCGGTCTATCCGCCTACATCCAGGGCAAGATCGGGGCCAAGGCGGCCGACGCCCTGGGCGAGACGGGCAAGGGCTTCGCCAACTATCTCATGGCCATCGGCATCATCGAGACCGTGGCCATCTTCGTCATGGTCTTCGTGACCATGGCCATGCCCAAGGTCTGAGACAGGGCCGGGAAGCGCGGCTCGGCGAGTCCTCGCGCCGACCGGCGATACGCTGGTCCGTCACAGGACGCGGGCGTCCTGACAAAGCCCGCGGCCGCCCTTATGTTAGTCCTACATGACCGTGTCGTTCTGCGGGAACGCGTCGAAGGGTCCATAGCGCACGCAGCCTCGGCCGTCGTTCATGCCCCGGATCGCACCGGGCGCCCGGTACGCCGCCGCCCCGTCCATCCCGCTTCCATCCCGCCGAGCCGGTTCTTCCGGCCGGTCCATCCCAAGGAGGTTTCATGAAATTCTCGAGCCGCGCCCAAGTCGAATCGCTCTCCAAGTTCAAGAGCGACAAGTACCTGACACTGTCGTTCTTCCTGGACACCGACAAGAGGCGCTAAAGCAAGAAGGAGATCCTCCTCTCGGCCAAGAACCTGATTTCCGAGGCCCGCTCCAGGCTGGAAGCCCTGGACGCCTCCAAGGAGAAGAAAACCAGCCTGGCCGCCGACCTGGACGCCGCCCAGGAGCTCGACGGCCAAGGAGGCGGGCGTCCATGGCGCCGGTCTGGCCTTCTATTCCTGCACGGGGGAGAAATTCCACGAGGTCCTGTCGCTGCCCGAAGCGCCCCGCAACCGGGTCGTCTTCGACCGCAATCCCTACGTCCGCCCGCTGACCCTGATCCTGGACGAGTACCGCCGCCTGGTCGCCTTCCTGGTCGACCGCCGCGAAGCCAAGTGGTATGCCGTGGCCATGGGCGAGATCACCCTGGTCGAGGCCATGAAGAGCGAGGCGCCCAAGATGGTCAAGGGCGGCGGCGATCGCGAGGAGGCCCGCCGCATCGAGCGGCATGTGGAGGCCGTCCTGCAGGAGCACTACAAGAAAGCCGCCCAGAAGACTTTCGACCTCTTCAAGAAGAACGGCTTCCACGGCTTCGTCCTGGGCTGCCCCGACAACCTGGCCTCCGAGATCGAGCCCCATCTCCACCCCTACATCCGGGAGAGGCTGCGGGGCTGGCTGCGGGCCAAGCCGGCCGACTCGGCCGACGTCGTCCTCAAGGAGACCCAGGCCCTGGAGCGGGCCATCAAGAAAGCCGAGGAGGAGGCCGTAGTCAAGCGCTTCACGGCCGAGCTGGAGAAGGGCGGCCGGGCCGCCTCGGGGCTCAAGGATTGCCTCAAGGCGCTGGGCATGGGCGAAGTCCAGACCCTGATCGTGACGAAGTACTATTCCGCCCCCGGCCGTCACTGTCCGCGCTGCAAGCTCCTCTACACCGAGGAGGAGGTCAAGTGCCCCTCCTGCGACCGCAAGACCGAGCCGGTCATGGACGTCGTGGACGAGGCCATCGAGGCGGCCATGCGGCGGGACGCCCAGATCCGGCACATCCAGCCGCCCTCGCGGCTGGATCACTACGGCCAGATCGGGGCCCTGCTGCGCTTTAAGTCGTAGCCTTGGCTCCCTTCTCCCGGAAGCGAACCTTCTCGAACAGGCTGTATATGACCGGGATGACGAAGAGGGTCAGCAGCGTCGTCGCGGTCAGGCCGCCGAGCAGGGTGATGCCCAGCGGATTGAGCATCCCCGAGCCCGAGGCCCGGCGTGATGGCCATGGGGAACGTCCCCAGGATGGTCGTCAGGGCCGTCAGAAGAACGGGCCGCAGCCGGGTTACGGCGCCTTCCAGGATGGCTCTCTGCTTGTCCATCCCGCCCCGCCAGAGCTTGTTGGTGTAGTCGATCAGGACGATGGCGTTGTTGACGGCGACACCCGCCAGGATGATCAGCCCGATCAGGACCGGCAGGCTCACCGGATGGCCGGCGATGAGCCAGCCCGATCACGATTCCGATCAGGCACATGGGGATGGTGAACAGGATGATGAAGGGGTGCTTGAGGGACTCGAACTGCGAAGCCATGACCATGTAGACGAGCAGGACGGCCAGGGCGAAGACCCCGGCCAGGGTGACGAAGGCCTCGCTCATCTGCTCGTAGGAGCCGCCGATCTCGAGGAAGTAGCCGGCCGGCAGCCCCTTCTCGACGGGCGCGATGCGGGCCTTGACGTCCCGCACGACGCTGCCCAGATCGCGGCTCGGAGATGTTGGCCGTGACCGAGACGCGGCGGGCCTGGTTCTCGCGGGCGATCTGGATCGGCCCCTGGCCCGGTCTCGACGTCGGCGACCTGGTTCAGGGCGACGGTCGTCCCCGTGGGGGCCAGGATGGGGATCGTGGCCACGGCCTCGATGGTGTCCCGGAACTGGGCCTTGAACCGGACCCGGATGTCGATCTCCTCGCCCGGCCTCGCGGTAGCGGGTGGCGATCTGGCCCAGGGTGGCCATCTGGACGGCGGATTCGACCTGGTTGACGGTCAGGCCGAAGCGGGCCGCCCGGTCGCGGTCGATCTTGATGTGGTACTCGGGCTTGGCCTGGGCCAGGGAATGGGTCACGTCCCGGATGCCGGGCACGTCCTTGATCCGGGCCACGACGTCGTCGGCGTAGCGGCGCAGTTCGGCCAGCTCCTGGCCGAAGATCTTGATCTCGACGGGGGCCGCGGCCCCGCCCATGAAGGTCCCGGTCATGTCCACGGCCTCGATCTTGACGTTCTCGAGCTTGGGCAGGAGGCCGCGGATGCGCTCCTGGACTTCGAGGTTGCCGACCGTGCGCTCCCCGAGCGGGCGCAGCCCGATGAAGAACTGGGCCTCGTGCGGGCCCGTGGGAGAGCCGCCGAAGCCCGCGTCCCCGGGGTTGTCCTCGGCCGCGCTGCCGGCCTGGAAGCTGATGATCTTGACCTCGGGCTGGGCGGCGACGATTTCTCGACCATGGCCCCGATGCGGTCGGTCTCCGCCAGGGCCGTCCCGACCGGAGCGCGAAGCTTGAAGATCATCATGTCCATGTCCATGGAGGGCATGAACTCCGTGCCCAGGACGGGGACCAGGGCGATCGCGGCCGCAAAGAGGCCGAGGGTGCCGAAGACGACCGTCTTGCGGTGGTGCAGGGCCCAGTCAAGCCCCTTGCGGTAGACGGCCTGGGGGCGGCTGAAGTCGCGTCCGATCGTCTTGCGCATGGCCGCGGCATCGTCCTTCTTGCGCCGGAAGAGGACCGAGCCCAGCATGGGCACGAGGGTCAGGGCGATGAAGAGCGAGGAGACCAGGGAGAAGACGACGGCCAGGGCCAGGCCCGCGGTCAGCTTGCCGGTGATGCCCTGGGCGAAGGCCAGGGGCAGGAAGACGACGATGGTGGTCAGGGTCGAGGCGGTGATGGCCATACCGACCTCGGAGGCGCCGAGTCTTGGCCGCCTCCCTGGAGTCCTTGCCCATCTGGACGTGGCGGAACATGTTCTCGATGACCACGATGGAGTTGTCGACCAGCATGCCGATGCCCAGGGCCAGCCCGCCCAGGGTCATCATGTTCAGGGTGAAGCCGGCGAAATAGAGCCCGATGAAGGTGGTGATGATGGACATGGGAATGGAGATGCCGATGATCAGGGTCGGCCTCCAGTTCCAGAGGAAGAGGAAGATCAGGACGACGGCCAGCAGGCCGCCCTGCCAGGCGGTGGCGGCCCGTGTTCTTGGTCACGTTGTTGATCATGTCGGACTGGTCCATGATCATGTGGAACCGGATGTCGGAGGGAAGGGATTGCGATGAGTGACGCCGAGGGTCTTCTTGACGGCCGCCCCGACCACGGCCGTGTTGGCCCCGGACTGCTTGGAGACGAACAGGAAGACGCCGTTCTGGCCGGCGATGCGGCCGACGTAGCGGGTCTCCTTGAGCGTGTCGCGGACTTCGGCCACGTCCCGGATGTAGATGGGGCTGCCCTTGGCGGTGGCGCCGACGACGGTGGCCCGGATATCGTCCAGGGACTTGAACTCGCCCATGGTCCGGACCAGGTAGTCGGTGTGCCGCTCGACCAGGTGGCCGGCCGGCATGTTGGCGTTGTCCAGGGCCAGGGCGCCCAGGATCTGGGTCGAGGGACAGGTTCAGCGACTGCAGGGCCCGCTTGTCGACGTCGATCAGGATCTCGCGGGTGTCCATCGAGTACGCATTGGGCCGAGGCCACACCGTCGATCCGTTCCAGCCGACGCGCGATCTCGTCGTCGACGAGCTTCTTCATCTCCGCGGTCGGACGGTTTCCGGTGATGCCCCAGAAGACGACCGGCATCTGGCCCATGTTGAACTTGACGACCAGGGGATCGTCGACGCCCGCCGGCAGGTAGTTCTTGTACAGCCCGATCTGGTCGCGCAGGTCCTGGGCGGCGAAGTCGAGGCTGGTGCCCCACTCGAACTCGACCTGAATGATCGAGGTGCCCTCCGAGGTCGTGGAGGTCAGCTTCTTGACCCGGTTGACCGAGGAGACGACCTGCTCCAGCGGCCGGGTGATGCTGTTTTCGATGTCTTCCGGGGAGGCGCCCCGGTAGCTGGTGATGACGGAGACCGTGGGATACTCCAGGTCGGGGAAGAAGTCGAGCCCCAGCCGGGAGAAGGAGATGCCGCCCACGACGACGATGATCATGGCCATCATGGCCGTCGTGACGCGGCGGTTGACGGCGAAATCCGAGAGCTTCATGGCCGGCTCACTTCTTGATTTCGACGGGCGTGCCTTCGATCAGGCCGAAGTTGCCCTCGACGATGACCAGGTCGCCTTCCTTGAGCCCGTCCAGGACCTCGATCATGGTCGTGTTCTTGAGGCCCAGGGTGACCTCGCGCTTGACGGCCTTGCCGTTCTCGGCCACGAAGACGTACGTCCCTTCCAGGACGGCCTTCTGCGGCACGGCCAGGGCGTTCTCGTGCGACTGGACGTCGAAGAGGACCGTGCCGAAGACACCCGGCCGCAGCTTCCAGCCCGGGTTGGGCACGTCGACCTCGACCCGGAACTTCCTGGACAGCGGGTCGGCGCGTGCAGGTTGACGACCGAGACCGTGCCCGGCATGGTCGTCGTCTCGCCGTTGCTGACCCGGACGATGGCCGGCCGGCCCTTCTGCAGGCGGCCGATGTCGCCCGGGGTGACCTCGACGACGACCTTGATGCGGGAGTCGTCGACCAGGGTCACGACCCCGGACGAGGCGCCGTAGCCGCCCATCATCGGGTTGACGACGTCGCCGACCTGGGCGTTCTTGGAGGCCACCAGGCCGGCCCAGGGCGCCTTCATGGTCGCCGTCTCCAGGACGTGGCGGGCCATGTTGACCCCGGCCGAGGCCTGGGCGGCCTGGGCCTTGGCGGCGTCGAAGCCCAGCTTGGCCTGTTCGTACTGCTGGTCGGAGACGGCCTTCTGGGCCATCGAGCCGGTCCATCCGCTCCTTGTTGCGGACGGCGTTCTGGAGGTTGGCCTCGGCCACGGCCAGCCCGGCCTCGGCCTGGGCCAGCTGAAGGCGGATGGTCTCGGTGTCCAGCTCGGCCAGGAGCTGGCCGGCGGCTCACGCGCTGGCCTTCCTCGACCAGGATGCGGGCGATCTTGCCGCCCGTTTCGGGGGCGATGGCGATCTTGCGCCAGGCCTCCAGCGTCCCGGTGTAGGTCAGCTTCTCGGAGACGCGTCTGGCGGGCGGCCGCCACGACCGTGACGGCGGTGGCCGCGGCGAGCGGCCGGGCGTGCGGCGTCGGCGGCCTTCTCGGCGGCCGGCTTGCAGGCCGGCAGCGCGAGCGGCGAGGACGATCAGGATGAGCGGCGGCGGGGCGAAGGTATTTCATGATGGACTCCGTTCTTTATTCCGTTCATCAGGAATTCTTCTCGTAGGCGTCCTGGCTCAGGCCGACGGCCTTCTCCAGCTCGGCCAGGGCCACGGCGTAGTCGTAGAGGGCTTGGGTGTAGTTGGAGCGGGCCTCGCTGAGGGCCACCTGGGCCGAGCTGACGTCCAGGTTGGTGACCAGCCCCTCGGTGAAGTTGAGCTCGGCGATCCGGACCGCCTCCAGGGCCTGCTCCACGTTCTTCTCCTGCGACAGGAGCGACTCGCGGGCCTGCTGCAGGGCCAGGACGGCGGCCTGGACCTCGAACTTGACCGGTCTCGACCAGGCCCGCTGGCTGTAGGTCGATCTGCTTGAGGGCGGCCTGCGATTGGCCCAGGCTGGCGCTGTTGGCGAAGCCGTTGAAGATGGGGAAGCTCAGGACCAGGTTGATCTGGTAGAAGTCTTCCCAGATGTTGCGGCCGAACTTGAACTGGTCGGCCCAGTAGTTGTAGGCGCCGCCGACGGCGACGGTCGGCAGGTAGGCGGCCTTGGCCATCTTGACCATCTCCGCCGCCATGAGCTTCTGGTAGCGGAGCTGGTTGACCTCGGGCCGCTGGGCCAGGGCCTTGGCGATGTTCTCGTCGACGCTGACGTCCACCGCCCGCAGGCTCAGCTCGCCTTTGACCTCGATCGGACCGGGCCAGGTCCAAGCCCGAGCAGGGTCTTGAGCCCCAGCTCGGCCTGGCGCAGGCCGTTGCGGGCCCGGATGAGCTGCGGCTTGAGGTTGGCCAGCTGGACTTCCGACCGCAGCAGGTCGAAGCTGCGTGGCCATGCCGGCATCGTAGAGGTTGCGGACGTTCTTGACGTGCTTCTCGGCCAGGTCCACGGCTTCGGAGGTCACGCCCACGAAGGCCCGGGCCAGCAGCACGCCGTAGAAGGCCTTCTTGACGTTGAAGACGGTCTCCTGCTGGGCCAGCCGGATGCCCTCCTGGGTCGACTGCGAGGTTGAGGTCGGCCTGCTTGAACCCGCGACAGCAGGCGGCCGCCGGTGAAGAGGGGCAGGCTGAAGTTCAGGGAGAACTGGTAGGCCCGGGTGAAGTCGAGCTTGACCTTGGTCGGCGGCTGGCCGGGGATGAGCGAGGGGAAGACGATGCTCATGACCTTCTTGTCCAGGACGCTCTGACCCTGGGCGTTGAGGGTCGGGAAGAATCCGGCCACGGCTTCGCGGACCGCGGCCGAGGCACCGTCTTCCTTGGCCTTCTCGGCCAGGTAGAAGGGATTCTGTCGGAGAGCCAGGCGGATGCTGTCTTCCATGGTTAGGACGAGGGGCGCCTCGTCCTGGCCGGTAGCGGCAAGAGCCGTCACCGGCAGAAGGACTGCTGAAAGCCTGTCCTGGCCGGTAGCGGCAAGAGCCGTCCCCGGCAGAAGGACTGTCAAAGCGCCCAACATAGCCAAACATGAGGCGATTTTTTTCATCATTCTGCTCCTCGACCTTCGTTTCGGATGGACAGGCCCCGCAGAAGAAGGTCGGAAATCAAAGATACGTCTTTTTCCAAATCCGGTTTTGCCTCCGTCCAGAGGCGCTCGTGAAGGAAGCCGGTGAGGACGGCGGAGAAATAGACCGCGACGGCGGCCGGGTCCATGGCTCGGAACTCGCCCGCCCTCATGCCTTCGTCCAGAAGGCTCTCCGTGCCCTTCAACACCTCGGCCCGGCGCTCCCGGATGCGCTCGACGAAACGGCGGGCCGAGGCGGGCTCCCCCGCCTTCTCGTCGACGAACATGGGAACGAGCCGGAGGAACGAGCGGTCGGCCATGACGACGCGGGAGATGTTCTCCTTCTCGGCCAGATAGCCCATCAGCGCGGCCACCGTGTCGGCGAGCCTGAGCGCGGCGCTGCGGCTCCGGTCGCTCCGGATGGCGGCCAGCCGCTCTTCGATGTCGTCCATGAAGTGGGCCATGATCTCGAAGAGCAGCTCGGCCTTGCTCCGGAAGTACCGGTAGACGGTGGCCTTGGAGAAGTCGGCTTCCGCGGCCACGTCGTCCATGGATGTGGCCGAGAAGCCGCGGCGGAGGATGACGGCCTCGGCCGCGTGGATGATGGCTTTGCGGTTTTCCAGCCGGCGGCGCTGCTCGCGGTGGCGGCGCGGGCTGGACGCGTTCGCATTCATTCGTTCCTTCATGGGTGGTTAAACTCTATAGTTTAGATAATAAACTGGTCGGTCAGTTTTTTCATTCTAGGACTTAAAAAGGGGTTTGTCAAGCGGGTTGGGGGGGGAAGGAGGGCGGCGCGAAACCGCCCCCCTTCCTAGAGGAGGCTCAACGATGGGAAGAGATGCAATTCTCGTGCCAGAAGAGTACCGATATTTTCCCCTGATAATGCCTCCTATCCAAGCCTTCGATCCCCCCGACTCGTAAAACGCCTTTACGCGGGAAGACTCGCCTTCCGTGAAGCGATTGGCCCGGGCCGAAACGTTATAAGAGTGCCGGCTTCCGGGCTATTCTTGAGTCCCGGGAGCGGCTACAATGGCCCTATGCAAACCGCAAGCCGCCGGCGAGGGATTCTGGCCGTTGTCTCCCTTTGCTGGCTCTTTCCGGCGCCCGGCCGCCTCCCCGGCCGGCCCCTCCCCGGCAAGTGGGACATCCAGATCGTGGTCGAAGCCGAAGGCCGCTACGGCCTCGAAACGCGCGAATCCCGTCACGACGGAAGCTTCAAGCTGCGGGTCCACTGGCTGGGCTTGATGGAAAGAGACGACGAGGACTTCCTTGTCCTGCATAAGGAGCGGAGTCTCGAAAAGTGGGAAGCTGAGGAGCGGTCCTCCCAGGGCGAGAAGCTGGCTCTGCTGAAGACCGAGGACTTCACCGAACGGCCGGAGCTGCGGGTCAACTATGTCCTGAACGAGAAGGACAGCCTGCTCATCGACTTCTCCGTCGTCGGCTTCGACGTTCCGCGAGCCCTCTCGACGGAGGTTTTTCCCCTGGCCCTGCCCACGGCCGCCGACGGCCGCAGCTGGTCGATCGGCCAAGCCTACGATCCCTTCGTCATCAAGGGCTCGAACCGGATCGCCGTCCCCTTGGCTTCAATCCTCAAGGGCCCGGAAGTCCGCAAGTTTGCCTGGACCTGGCGCTACCGCGGCTGGCTGCCGCGCTCGGACCAGAACCTGCTCGTAACCCAGTCGCACGACGCCGTGGTCACCGTGGCCATCACCCCCCACGAAGAGTAGGCGGGTCTCCCGATCCCGGGAACATCAAGCCCGGGGATGGAACTTGTCGTACACTTTCCGCAGGCGGTCGCGGCTGACGTGGGTGTAGATCTGGGTCGTGGTGATCTGGCTGTGGCCGAGCATCATCTGGACCGAGCGCAGGTCGGCCCCCCGCTCCAGCAGGTGGGTGGCGAAGGAATGGCGCAGGACGTGGGGGTGGACCTTGTCCTTCAGCTGTGCTGCGGCGGCGTATCCCTTGAGCATCTTCCAGAATCCCTGCCGGGTGAAGGCCGCGCCGCGGCGGGTGAGGAAGAGCGTCTCCGACGCCCCTTTGGCCAGGCGGGGTCTGGCTTCGCGCAAGTACCGTTCGACCGCCTCCACCGCCGACCGGCCCAGCGGCACGATCCGCTCTTTGCCGCCCTTGCCTTTGCAGAGGAGAAAGCCGTCCCGCAGCCGAACGTCGCCCGTCCGCAGGCCGGTCAGCTCCGAGACCCGCAGACCGGCCGCGTACATGACCTCGAGCGCGGCCTTGTCGCGCAGGCCCTGAGCGGTGGAAAGGTCGGGCTGGTCGAGGAGCGCCTGGACTTCCTTGAGCGACAGGAATTTGGGCAGCGACATCCAGGCCTTGGGCGAAGTCAGGTTGAGGGCCGGGCTTTTCTCGACATGGCCTTCCAGCACGCCCCAGCGATAGAAGGCTTTAAGGGCCGAGATCAGCCGGGCCAGCGAGCGGGGCGCGAGGCCGCCGCGGCTTTCGGAGTGAATAAAGCGGACGAGCTCGGCCTCCCCGGCCCTGTCCCAGGCCGTGCCTGCCTCGCCCAGGAAGACGAAGAACTTGCCCAGGTCGCGGGCGTAGGACTGCAGGGTGTTGGCGGCCAGTCCGCGCTCGACATCGAGAAAGGATTGGAAGGACTCGAGGAGCTTGGCTGGGTCGTCCGGGCCGCGCAGAGCCGTCATGCCGGATAGACGTTGTTCGGGCGTTCCTGACCGATGGTCGTCAGGGGCCCGTGGCCCGGCAGGACCACGGTGTCGTCGGGCAACACCATGAGCTTGTTTGCAATGCTGGCTTCGATCTGCCGCTGGTTGCCGCCGGGCAGGTCCGTCCGCCCGACGCCCTCGAAGAAGAGGGTGTCGCCGGAGAGAAGGAACCCGTCGCCGAGCAGGCTGATGCCGCCCGGAGTGTGGCCCGGGGTGTGGAGGACGCGGAGCTTCCCTTTGCCGATGCCGATGTCCTCACCGTCGGCAAGAAGCCGGTCGGCCGGGGGCGAGTCCTGGGCGCCCAGGAAAAGGCTCAGCTCCAGGTTCTGCATCTTGCCCAGAAGGTCCTTGTCGCCGGCGTGGATGAGCAGGGGGACGTGATACTTGTCCTTGATGTCGCGGTTGGCCCCGATGTGGTCGATGTGGCCGTGGGTGTTGATGAGCCAAACCGGCCGGAGCTCCTCTTCGGCGATGACGCGGATGATCTTGTCCGGCTCCGCACCCGGGTCGACGACGGCGCACTCCTTGGAGTCGGGACAGTAGACCAGGTAGCAGTTGGTTTCCAGGCCGCCCACGATGACGAGCTTGTACCTCATGTCCCTTCCTTGAGTCATATGTAGTGCATTCGTCAGGCCAAGTCAGAACCCGGCAACAGAAACCCGGAAAGAGATGGGGGACGGGCTCGGCAGTCCTCATATCCGGTAGGATATGAGGGCACCATACATAATTCCCTAATTATTTCCGTAAACTTTTAGAGTCAACGGAAACTCATCCTGATCTCGGTTCGATTGTGATTAAGCAAGGCGGGAACCGTCTCCATTTGATGACGAAAAAGATTCGGGAGTTATGTATGGTGCCCTCGTTTTCTTACGAAAACGAGGACTGCTAGGGCCTGTCCCCCATTTCTTATATAATTCTCACGTGAACGAGATCCCCTGGCAGCTCCAGATCGTCAAGCGCTCGCTCAAGAAGAAGGAGAAGCTCGAGCTCATCGACAAGCATCTCCGCGTCCGGCCGGGCCAGCGGATCCTCGACCTCGGCTGCGCCCAGGGCATCCTGAGCTGGTTCCTGCGCAAGAAGGGCGGAACCTGGGTCTCGACCGACCTGGACCTGACCAACCTGCGCTCGAGCCGGGCGCTCCTCAAGGACGGCCTGGTCCAGATGGGCTCGCCCGCCCTCCCCTTCCATGACGGCGCTTTCGACCAGGTCGTCTGCCTGGACTACCTGGAGCACGTCGACGAGGACGCCGCAACCCTGGCCGAGGTGCGCCGCGTGCTCAGGCCCGGCGGCCGCTTCCTCCTCATCACCCCCCACGACGGGGGCTTTTTCCTGCTGCAGAAGATCCGGCCGGCCGTGGGGCTGAAGCTGGAGTTCTACGGCCACAAGCGCGAGGGCTACGGCCTGCCGGCCCTGCGTCGGATGTTCGCCGCGGCCGGCCTCAGGCTGACCGGCCACACCACTTACTCGCGCTTCTTCACCGAGCTGTTGGAGCTCATCCTCAACGCCCTTTACGTGAACATCCTCTCGACCAAGCCGCAAGCCAAGCTCCGCGACGGTCACATCCGGCCTTCGACGTCGGACGAGTTCGCGGCCCAGAAGAAGGCCTTCGGCATCTACAAGATCATCTACCCCTTCCTCTGGCTGGCCTCCCGCCTGGACACGCTGCTCGGCTTCCAGCGCGGCTACGCCATCATGGTCTGGGGGGAGGCCGAACCGCAACCCAAGGAGTCCGGGCATGGCCATCACTCTTGACGGACAGTCGCTGACCCTGGAGAAGCTCGTGGCCGTCGCCCGCGGCTGCGAGCCGGTCGCCATCGATCCGGCCGCGCTGGACCGGATCCGGGCCTGCCGGGCGGTGATCGAGGAGAAGATCGCGGCCCGCGAGATCATGTACGGCGTCAACACCGGGATCGGCGAGTTCTCCGAGGTCGTCCTGACCGACGAGCAGGTCAAGGACTTCCAGAAGTACCTCATCTATAACCACGCCGCCGGCATCGGCAAGCCCGCCCCGATCGACCATGTCCGGGCGGCCATGGCCGGGCGGATCAACGTCCAGGCCAAGGGCCGCTCCGGCTGCCGCCCGGAAATTCCGCTGACCCTGGCCGCCATGCTCAACGCCGGGGTGACGCCCGTCGTCTGCAGCAAGGGCTCGGTGGGGGCCTGCGGCGATCTGGCCCCGATGTCCCAGATCGCCCTGCTCCTCCTGGGCGAGGGCGAGGCCTTCTACGGGGCCGAGCGCCTGCCCGGCCGCGTGGCGATGGAGCGGGCCGGGATCCCGATCCCGGGCCTGCAGGCCCGCGACGGGCTGGCCGCCATCAACGGCTCCAACCTGCTGACCGCCATCAGCGCCCTGGCCCTCTACGACATCGACCGCTGGCTGAAGCAGGCCGAGATCGCCGCCGCCATGTCGCTCGAAGCCCTGGTCGCCAACCTCAAGCCCTACGACATCCGCCTCCACGAGGAGCGCGGCTTCGCCGGCGCCGTGCGCTCGGCCCGGGCCATCATGAAATGCCTGGCGGGAAGCGACCTGGCCACCGGCAAGATGAAGACCAAGGTCCAGGACGCCTACTCCATGCGCTCGACCCCGCAGGTCATCGGCGCCGCCCACGACGCCGTGGCCTACGCCCGCAAGCAGGTCGAAATCGAGCTCAACGGCGTCGGCGACAACCCCATCTTCCTGACCGAGTCCAAGACCACCCTGACCGGGGCCAACTTCCAGGGCACGCCCGTGGCCCTGCCGATGGACATGATCGGGGCGGCCGTGACCATGGTCTGCGTGCTGTCCGAGCGGCGGCTCAACCGGCTGACCAACCCCGCCCTGAGCGTGGGCCTGCCGGCCTTCCTGACCGAGGGCGCGGGCATGTTCTCGGGGATGATGCTGAGCCAGTACACGGCCGACCACCTGATCGTCGAGCAGCGCATCCTGTCCGCGCCGGCCTGCATCCAGTCCATCCCGGCCGCGGCCGACCAGGAGGACTTCGTCTCGATGGGCATGAACACCGCCCTCAAGACCGTCCAGATCCTCGACAACGCCTACGGCGTGCTGGGCATCGAGATGATGGCCGCCGCCCAGGCCATGGACTTCCGGAGCTTCGCCTTCGGCCGGGGCACGGAAACGGCCCGCTCCGTCGTCCGCCGGTATGTCGCCCACCTGGACGTCGACCGGCCGCTGCACGCCGACCACAACACGATGAAGTCCCTGATCCAGACGGGCGAGGTGCTGGACGAGGTCGAGAAGGCGGTCGGACCGCTGGGCTGAGCCATAACACCTGGACATTTCCGCCTTGCGATCCGTGTAAGGTTGATAAAGGCGGCAGGCCGATCGCCTTCGCCGGGAGTTCCCCATCACAATGACCTTGGACATCGTCGTCGCCTCGTTTTTCCGCAACGCCCTCCCCTTGGGCCTCGCGGCCGGATCGCTGCTGCTGGGGCTGCTCCTGCAGAAGCTGATCTGCCGCCGTCTGCATCGGATTTCCCTCGCCGGGGGGGCGGGCTGGAGCGATGTCCTGGTGCGGTCCCTGCGAGGCGTGGTCGTGATCTGGGTGGCGTTGGCCGGTACCGCCGCCGCATTCCGGGTCGCGGCCATTGCCGGCTTCCATCTTCCTGCCCCTGGAAAGGGCGGTCATTGTGGCCGCCATCCTGTCCGTCACGGTCTTCATCGCCCGGGCCGCCTCCGGCCTGATCGAGCTCTACCTGACCAAGGCCGCCGGCATCCCCTCGACCATCTTCCGCAACCTGGCGGTGATTATCGTCGGCATCGTCGGCTTTCTCGTCGTCCTGGACGAGGTCGGCATCCCCATCGCCCCGATCATCACCGCCCTCGGCATCGGCGGGCTGGCCTTCGCCCTGGCCTTGCAGGACTCGCTGGCCAACCTCTTCGCCGGCTTGAACATCCTGATGTCCAAGAACATCCGGCGGGGCGACTACATCCGGCTGACTTCGGGGGAGGAAGGGACGGTCAACGACATCACCTGGCGCAGCACCACGTTGCGGGCGCTCCAGAACCACCTTGTCATCATCCCGAACAAGAAGCTGGCCGAGAGCATCCTGGCCAACTACGACCTGCCGGAGAAGTCCGAAGCGCTCCTGGTCGAGGTCAAGCTCGGCTACGGCGCCGATCTCGAGCGAGCCGAGCGAGCGCTGGTTGAGGAGGCCCGGGCCGTCCTCCGCCAGACGCCGGGCGGCGTATCCGACTTCGAGCCCTTCGTCCGCTTCAACGACCTTCGGGACTACAACGTCGGGGCGACCGTCATCCTTCGCGTCGCTTCGTTCGTCGACCAATACCGCGTCCGCCACGAATACATCAAGCGGGTCAGGACGCGCTTCCGGGCCGAGGGGATTGAAGACCCGTTTCCGGTCATCGTTCGCCGTTAGCTCTCATCCTCCGGCCATCGGACCGAACCACCATCTCCCCAAAAGGGGGAAAGGAGGCCGCGTGATCTGGACGCCCCAAATGCTCAAGGGCCTCGTGCAGGAGAAGGTCGGCCGCCACAAGTTCATCATCGTTTCCAATCGCGAGCCCTATATCCACGTCTACGGCGATGACGGCATCCGCTGCATACGACCGGCCAGCGGCATGTCGGTCGCCCTGGATCCCGTCATGGCCGCGGCCGGCGGGACCTGGATCGCAGCCGGCTCGGGCGAGGCCGACCGCGACGTCGTCGACGAGAACAATCGCATCCGGGTTCCGCCCGAATCCCCTCGATACACTCTGCGTCGGGTCTGGCTGACCCGCGAAGAGGAGGAGGCCTATTATTACGGCTACTCGAACGAAGGACTATGGCCTCTTTGTCACATTGTGCACGTCCGCCCGGAATTCCGTCCCCGGGATTGGACCATATACCAAGACGTCAACCAAAAATTCGCCGACATCGTCTGCGAAGAGCTGGACGGCGACGAAGGCTTCGTCTTCATCCAGGATTACCATTTCGCCCTGCTGCCCAAGCTGATCAAAGAGCGGCGGCCGAACGTCGTGGTGGCCCACTTCTGGCACATCCCCTGGCCCAACGCCGAGACCTTTCGCGTATGCCCGCAGGCCGAGGATATCCTTTGGGGGCTCCTGGGCAACGACATCATCGGTTTTCACACGCGCTATCATTGCCTCAACTTCCTGGACTCGGTCGATCGGTTCCTGGAAGTCCGGGTCGACCGCGAACGCCTCTCGGTCTTCAAGGACGGCCGCGAAACCCTGGTCCGGCCGTTCCCCATCAGCATCGACGCCGAGGGCATCGAGCGCCTGGCGGAAAGCTCGGACATTCGCATCGCCGGAATCCGGCTCAAGCAGGATTACCGGTTCCGGAACAAGATCCTGGCCGTCGGGGTGGAGCGCCTCGACTATACCAAGGGCATTCTGGAGCGATTCCAGGCCATCGACCGGTTCCTGGAGAAATATCCCGAACACCGGGGCCGCTTCGTTTTCCTCCAGCTCGGCCCCTTGTCGCGCATCCACATCCCCCAATACCAAGCCTACAATGACGCCGTCTACCGGGCCAAGGTCGCCGTTAACGAGCGCTGGCGGGACAAGGATTGGCTGCCGATCATCATGATAAAATCCCATCTCAACTCGGCCGAAGTCGTGGCCCATCTAAGGGCCGCCGATATCTGCATCGTCAGCTCGGTCCACGACGGGATGAACCTGGTGGCCAAAGAGTTCGCGGCCGCCCGCTCCGACGAGGACGGCGTCCTCATCCTGAGCAAGTTCACGGGCTCGGCCCGCGAGCTCGAGGCCGCCCTGATCGTCCACCCCTACGACACGGAACGGTTCGCCGACATCATCCACCAGGCGGTGACCATGGAGCCGGAGGAGAGGAAGCAACGCATGCGGAAGATGAGGCACGCCGTCCAGAATAACAACGTCTTCCGCTGGGCGGGCAAGATCGTCAGCGAAATGAGAAAGCTGGTCTGACCATGAACACAACGCCGCCAGACGACATTCCTTTTCTTCGTCCCCCTTCGGCTCACGGAGATCGTAGGCCGCCGGGCCCGCAGCCTGACCGATCTGCGGGAGGGGATTTTACGCGTCCCGGATGCATCGGTTTATTACCATACCCACCGCTTTCTGCAGCAACGGCTCCGGCTGTCGCCCGAGCCGCCCAACGACTTCGCCCATTGGGCCGGCCGGGCCCTCGGCCGGGCCGACATCGGCGAAGCCCTGGCCAGCATCGATATGATCCGCTGCCGGTCGGTGGCCGAAATCCGGGAGCGCCTGGCCGCGGTCCTGGAGGCCTCCCTGGAGGCCGACAACGGCCGCAAGTCGCCCTGCCCGGACGGCCTGGAGTTCCACTTCCTGTCGGCCCGGGTCTTCCTCTCTCCGACCTCGCATCGAAGCCGTCCGACCTGGCCGGCTTTTCCCGGTGCCTGACCGAGGCGCCGGCCGAATCGCTGGCCTTCCACATGTTCGGGCCGCGCCTCGGCCGGGGCGGAGCCGCCCTGAGCTACGCCCCCTGGCTGCGGACCATCGGGCGCGGCGACATGGCCGACGCCGTCGATCGTCTCGACCCCTACACCCTGACCATCGAGGGCTTGCGCCGACGGCTCCTCGGGCTGGTGAACCCATGAGCCGCCTCGAGGAATACGCCGCCATCGTCGGCCCCGAGCGCATCGACGAGCTGGTCCGCATCGGCCGGCTCCTGCGGGGCCGGGTCATCCAGAACGTCAATTCCACCGCGGTCGGCGGCGGGGTCGCGGAGATCCTGACCCGGATGATCCCCCTGCTCAAGGACCTCGGCGTGGAGGCCCGCTGGGACGTCATTCGCGGCAACGAGCGGTTCTTCGCCATCACCAAGGCCATGCACAACGGGCTGCACGGCGTCCCGGTCTCGTTCAGCTCCGAGGACAAGGCCTATTTCCGGGAGGTCAATCGAGGCAACCTGGACGTCGTCACGCCGTTCGGCGATATCGTCTTCATCCACGACCCCCAGCCCATCGGTCTGGTCGAACGCCGCAGCGGCGCGCCCGGCTCACGCTGGGTCTGGCGGTGCCACATCGACTTCACCCGTCCCCAAGCCGACATCTGGCGCTTCCTCCGCCGCTACATCAAGGCCTACGACGCCGCCGTCTTCTCGGCTCCCGCGTTTGCCCGTCCCCTGCCCATCCGCCAGGTCCTCATCTCCCCTTCCATCGACCCCTTGAGCGACAAGAACCGGGACCTGACCGAGGCGGAGGTGGACGAGGTTTGCGCCCGATTCGGACTCGACCGCAAGCGCCCGATCATCACCCAGATCTCGCGCTTCGACTATCTGAAGGACCCGGTCGGCGTCGTCAAGGCCTATAAGATGGTCAAGCCCCACATCGACTGCCAGCTCGTCCTGGCCGGCGGCGGAGCGACCGACGATCCGGAAGCCCAGAAAGTGCTGGATGACGTCCGGACCGAGGCCGCCGGCGACCCCGATATCTTCGTCCTCTTCCTCCCCCCGGCCAGCGATCTGGCCATCAACGCCCTCCAAAGAGCCTCGGACGTCGTCCTCCAAAAATCCCTGCGCGAGGGCTTCGGGTTGACCGTGGCGGAGGCCCTCTGGAAGTCCAGGCCGGTCATCGCCGGAGCCGTGGGGGGAATCCCCCTCCAGATCACTCATAAGTTCTCCGGCATCCTGAGCCATTCCATCGAGGGGACGGCCTTCTGGATCAAGCAGCTCCTTCAGGAACCGGACTATGCGGCCGCAGCTCGGCCGCAACGGCCGCGAGCACATCCGGCGGAACTTCCTCATCACCCGCCATATCAAGGATTACCTGCTGCTGTTCCTTTCGCTCGACAGCCCGGACGAGGTCGTCAACCTGTGAAGGCCTTCCTGGACGCCGTCCTCGACGCGGCCCGGCCGGCGCTCTTCCTCGACTTCGACGGAACGCTGGCCCCGATCGAGCCGCGCCCGGAGGGAGTCCGCCTGACGCCGGCCCGCCGTCGCCTCCTGCGGCGGCTCGCGGCAAGGCTGCCCCTGGCCGTCATATCGGGCCGGTCCCTGGACGACCTCGCGGCGCGGATCGACGTTGAGGGTCTGACTTGGGCGGGAAATCACGGGCTGGAAATCCGCACCGGACAAACGGTCTGGACTCACCCGGCGGCAACCCGGGCCCGGAGCCGGCTGCGAACCGCCCTGGGGAGGATCGCTGTCGGCCTTCCCGCCATACCGGGCGCCTTCCTGGAGGACAAGGGGGCTACGGCCAGCATCCACTTCCGGATGTCCCCGGTCGGTTCCGGAAGGAAGGTCGACCGCCTGGTCCGCAAGAGCCTGGCGGGGCTCGAGTCCTGGCTGGAAGCCAGGCCGGGGAAGAAGGTGCGGGAGATCCGCCCGCGGGCAGCCTGGGATAAGGGCGCTGCCGTACGGCGGATCCTGTCCGGGCTGAAGCCGGGAACAACGCCGGTCTACATCGGGGACGACCGGACGGATGAGGACGCTTTCCTGGTCCTGGCCGGGAAGGGACCGACCGCCCGCGTCGGCGGGCGGGGCCCGACCGCAGCCCGCTTCCGGCTCGCGAGCGTCGACGAGGTCTGGGCCTTCCTGCGGGCGCTGGCCGAGAATCGGGAATCGCCCGGCCGCACCCCTCCCGCCGGGAGTCCGTTCACTGGCGGACGGCGGCTTGGGCCCGGATCAGGTCGTGCAGGGTGATGATCCCCCGGACCGTCCCATCCAGGGGATCGACGACCACCAGAACGGGGACGGCGGACTGGATGAACCGGTCGCCGATTTCGCGAATGGTCTCGTCCGGAAGGCAGGTCACCGCGGGCCGCGGTTCGAAGGGCTCGGACGTCAGAAGAGAGGTTTGGATCTGTTCGCGCGTTACCAGCCCCCGCAAACGCCCGGCCTCGAGAACCGGGAAGGTTCGAAAGGGGTATTTCTCGATCAGGGCCCGCAGGGCCGGGCGGTCGGCCGAGGTCAGGAAGACGGGCTTCGGATTGGCCACGGCCCGGACGGGAAGGTCCTGCCAGCCCTGGAGGTCGATCGGCGGCCTGATCTTGTGCAGCTCGTGGCCGTCCTGGATGAGCAGAGCATCGTAGAGGTTGTGGCCGCCGGCCAGCTTGGCCACGGCCTGGCTGATGATCAACCCGATCATCAGGCCCGGGACGAGCTCGAACTGGTGGGTCATCTCGAATACGATCAGGACCGAGGTCAGCGGCGCCCGGACGATTGTCCCCAGGCAGGCGCTCATTCCCACGGCCGCCAGCACGATGCGGTCGGCCCCGGTCAGGGGCAGCCAGAGTCCGGCCAAGCCGGCCGTGAAATACCCGGCCATGCCGCCGATGAAAAGCGCCGGGGCGAAGATGCCTCCCGAGCCCCCGAAGCCGTAGCCGATCACCGTGGCCGCCAGCTTGGCCAGGACCATGAGGCCGGCGATCATCCAGGGAAAGCGGTCGTTCAAGGCGGCCGACAAGTCTCCATATCCGAGCCCGAAGACGCCGATATGCCCCGTGAACCAGAAGACCGTGACGCCGATGACCCAGGTCAGGAATCCCCCGACCAGAGGGAAGAGCCAGGCCGAGCGGCCGGCATCCCGCCGCAGCCGGCCCCGGAGCCTGAGCATGAGCTTCTGAAAGACTTGGCCGGACAGCGCGGCCAGCCCGGCGGCAAACGGAATGACCAGGTAATGGGTCCATCCGACGCGGTCGACCGCCGGCAGAGAGAAGGCCGGTTGGCGGCCGAGCAGGGCATGGACGACCATGGCCCCCAGGACCGAGGAGAGGATGACCCGGCCGAGATAGCGGCTGTTGAAATCTCCGATGATCTCTTCGATGACGAAGGTGATGGCGGCCAGCGGGGTGTTGAAAGCGGCGGCCAAGCCGGCCGCCGCGCCGACGACGCTCGCCTCGCGCCGTTCGCGGCGGGGGACGCCCAGAAGGCCGGCCAGGTTGGAGGAGGTCCCTCCGCCGATGAAGACGGACGGGCCTTCGCGGCCGAGGCTGTTGCCGCCGGCGATGCTCAGGACGCCGGCCACGAACTTGGCCGCAACCGACTTCGGCGCCATTTCGCCCATCTCCTTCCAGTAGGCGGCTTTGAGCTGGGGGATGCCGCTCCCCGCGGCGTCGGGGGCGATGAACCGGAGAAGGAGCGCCACCAGGAGGGAGAAGCCCAGAATGACGAGCAGCGAGGCCGCCGCGAAATACACCTTGGATTTGCCGGCCAAGGCCAGGAAGGTCCGCTCGAACAGGAAATTGGTGCTGAACAGGAAGGCCACGCTGGCCAGGCCGGCCGCCAGGGCCAGGACGGTCGTCTGGCCCAAAGCCCGGGTGTTCTCGGGCAGCCGCTGAGCGGCCGAGGATATTCTCTTGCGCACCATGATCCACCCTTGCTGCGACTTCCCGCCTTCATTCGCGCAGGGAACAACGGGCGGGGCCGAAGGAAATATGAAGATACCGTCTCTAAGATTTTACGCCATTCCCGTTTCCCCGGAAAGGATCAATCGGCTCTATCGGCTCGCCGCGCCGCCAGCCAAGAAGCCGTTCGACCAGAAGAGGCTCCTAGGCGCTTTCGAATCGGTCGCTGAGGTCACGGACCGCCTCGGCCGTGCCCAAAACGGTCAGGCGATCACCGGAGCACAGGATGGTCCGGCCGTGAGGGATCAGGGTCTCGACGCCGCGGCTGACGGCAAGAAGGAGGATATCCTCGCCGAAGCGCAAATCCTTGACCGCACACCCCGCCCCGGCGCCCGGAGCCAGGCGGATCTCCCGGACTTCGCGGCCGCTCGTCTCCGACATGATCAGATCGAAGAAGGCCGGATTTCTGGCCAGCAGGGCCAGCAAGGACGCCCGGACCAGGCCGGGGATCAGGGCCTTGATGCCTGCGTTCTGGAAGTCGAGGAGCCGCGCCGGGTTGTTGACCGAAGCGATGACCGGGGCGATGCCGGCCGCGGCCGCGAGGCCGCCGAAGGCCAGGTTCCGGTCATCATCGGGCTCCAGAAGCACCAAGCTTCGAATCCTCCGGGGGTCGAGACGCCCGGTCCAGGCCTCAGGTCCGGCCGGGTCGACAGTGGTTAAGCCCATTTCCTCGGCTCTTTTCTTCTGGCTCGGATCTTCCATCATGACCAGGACGTTCGCACCCCGGCGGCCGATTTCGCGGGCGACCTGAAGCCCAAGATCTCCGGCTCCGTACACGATGATGGAGCTCCCCCGCTGCTCGGGCGGGCGGGGAATGAGCCAGTTGAAGGCGACCGGAGCCGCGGTCGAGGTCAGCGCGGCGATGAGAATGAAGCCCGCATAGGCCGGCTCGTCAAGGATGCCCAGCTGGAGCCCGATTCCAGCCGCGGCGATGATGAGCGACAGCCGGGCCGAGAGCAGCACGCCGGCGGCGGCGGTTTCCCGCCAGGTAAAGGCCAGCCTCAGCGGAAGGGCCGACAACAGCTTGATGGCGACGGCCGCCGAAAGCAGATACCCGGCCGTGCGCAAAGCGGCGGGGTCGCGCAGGAGTGCGGCCAAGTCGAAGCGCGTCCCCACGGTGATGAAAAAAACGGGGATGAAGAAGCCGAAACCGATCGCCTCCAGCCCATGCCGGGTCCGCTCATCGCCTTGTATGCCGAGAAGCGATAGGACCGCGCCCGCGAGGAAGGCGCCCAGGATCATTTCCGTGCCGATGAACTTGGCCAGGATGACGAACCCCATCATCAAGGCGATCGCACCCTGAACCTTGTGTTGGGAGGAGGACGGCATGATCTCCCTAAGCGCCGAGGCCAGGGCCTGGTTCCGCCCGCGGGCCAGCCCGATCCTATAGACCAGCAAGGCGGCGACAAAGAGGACGCCGGTCAATAGTATTTCCAGGCTCAAGCCCTTGGAGCGGACCGTCACAAAGATCGTGATCAGGAACATGGTCAGGAAGTCCGCGGCCAAGGCAGACAGCAGGACGGTTTGGCCGAAGGGCGTGGCGCTCAAGCCCCGCTCCTTCAGGATAGGGACGACAACACCCAGCGACGTCGTGGACAGGATCAACGCGGCCATCCAGATGTCGCGCGACAACCCCCGCCCGCCCAGCCAGGCGGCCGCGGCGAGGGCCGAGCCTAGGGTGATGACAAAGGTAGCCAGGGCCAGAACGAGGCTCCGGCCCTTGGCCCAACGACCGCCCGCGGCGCGGGACAGAATTGAAAAATCGATCTCCAGACCGGACAGGAACATCAGCACGGCCAAGCCGACCTCGGCCAGAAAGTCCAGAGTCACATCCTGGCGGACCAAGTTGAAGCCGGAGCGGCCGATGACCGCCCCGACCACGATCTCGGCGACGATGACCGGCAGCCAGCGAATGCGCGCGACCAAGACGGGGATGAGGAAGGCCAGAAGCAGGATCAGAAGCAGCGGCAGAAAAGGAAAAGCGGCGGTCATAAGGCCTCCTCACGCAGAATCGGCCCTCATTTAAGCAGAACACCTCACCCCGCACAAGCCCCGCCGGGTCCCTCGCGGGACGTCGCGTCATTTGACCATCAAGACGACCTGGGCCAGCGTGAAGCGGGACTTGTCCAGCAGGGTCACTTGAGCGGTCCGGCCGCCGTCGGCGATCTCGACCCGGTAGTCCAGACCTTCGACGAACCTCCAAGGGAGGAGCTCGACGCTCTTAATGACGGGCAGGCCGAGATCCTCGGCCTTGAGCTCGATCCGGGTCGAGGATCGGAGGTCGAGACGGGAGCTGAAGTCGGCGGCCTTGACGCCATCGATCCTAGTTCCGCAGAGCCCCAGGAACGAGCCCCGGACCTTACCAGAGGCCTTCAGGGCCGCTTTGGAGCCGACCATGTATTGGACGGAATTCAGCTGCAGCTCCAGTCCGGAGATCGTGCCGCGCAGACCGGCGATCGTCTTCTCCAAGCCCGGAACTCGATCGGCCAGCGGCCTGAGCCCGGCAGCCGTCTTGTCCTTTTCCACCAGCTGAGCTTGGAGAGTGCCGACTTCCGCCTTGCCGGCGGCGATGGCCGCCTCAAGCCCGGCTTTCTCGGCGGCCGCCTTTTTGACTTCCGCCCGGGCCATGGCTGCAGCCGACACAGGAGCCGCGCCCTGGGTCACGGCGGTCATAAGCTCTCCGTCGGCGTAATAGTTCCAGACATTGTGCCCAGCGAGCAGGTAGGGCGAAACCTGCGCCTTCCAAAGGATGGACCGGGCCTCTTCCTCGGCGACGCCTTGGGAGATCAGGAAATCATGGCTGATCTGCCAATGACTATCGCCGGGAGAAGCCTCGCGAACGGCCGGCAGCTTGGCCTGAATCGCGGCTTTTTCGGCTTCGGCCTTGACCACGCCGTCGGACTTGGCCTGGATTTGCTTTTCCAGGCCGGAAGCCCTGTCTTCCATCGTTTTCAGCTGAGCCTGCAGGTCGGTGATTTGCGACTTGTTGCAGGCTGTCATCACGACCAGGATCGAAGCGGAGAAAAAGACGGCCCAAGACTTGGTAAAGGAACGACTCATGGGAACTCTCCTTTCGAAATGGTTGCGGGCGCAAAAAAGGGGAAAAGGGCATCCCTTTTTTGGGCCACAAAAAGCCTAAAGGTATTATCGTAATGATCGTGTCTCTTGTCAAACTTCGCGATTCCCGTCATGCCGCAGAGCAAGGAGATGTCATCTCTGTTATAATTGTCACGTGGACGCGACCTTGACGCCCGACGCCCGCCTGGCTCTGAGGTCGGCCGCCGCGATCTCGAAAGGGGCCCTTCCCGCGGGCTTCCTGACCGGCCATATCCGGGGGGGACGCTTTATCGTCGAAGGCTTCGTCGCGGCGGACGCCGCCGCGCTGGCCGACCCGGACGCCTGCTTCGCTCTGGAGGCCCTGCAGCCGGGCCGGATCATCGGTTTTATCGTGCCGGGCGTTTCAGCAGCCGCACGTAAGCCCCTTCTTCGCCCCCACGCCGTGGGCCGGCTCGTGTTGGCCCTCCGCATGAAGCCGGGAACCCGCAACCTTGATTTCGTCGGCTGGTCGGTCGACTTCGACGGCAAGCTTTTCTTCGCTCCGTCCCCCATCGCCGAGACCGAAAGGAGCCTCGGTAGTGGTCGTGCCGCCCATCGGGCCGGCTGCCCGTTCTCCCCAAATCGCCCGTAAAACAGAGAAAATGCCATGAGAAACAACCGTGCCCTCCGCATATCGTCCTCGCTTGGCCTCCTGTTCCTCGTCCTCGCGGCGGCGCCCCGGTCCTCCCCCGCCGGCTCCGAGGACAAGGTCCGCCCCGCCCTCGGGCTGGCCATGCGCGAGGCGCCTCTGCGGTGCCAGACCGTCCGGGTCTGGGTCTACTTCAAGGACAAGGGCGTAGGGGACGCCGCAGCTTTGCGGCGGGCCTTGGCCGAAGCCCGGGCGGGCTTGCGGGCACGCAGCCTGCAACGCCGGGCCAAAACCCGCTCCGCCGAGACGCTGGTGGACGAGAGGGACTTGCCTGTCGCGCCCTCCTACGCGGCCCAGGTCCAAGCCCTCTCCACAGAGGTCCGGGCCGTCTCGCGCTGGCTGAACGCCGTCAGCGTCGAGGCGACTCCGGCCCAGGTCAGGGCCTTGGCCGGGCTGGACTGCGTCGCCTCCCTCGACCTGGTCCGCTCCTTCCGCAGGAACGAGCCGGAATCGGGCCGAACCGAGGCGGAAAGCGAAGACGCCGCGGCCGCTCCTCCCGATCCGATCCCCGGGCTGGGGCCGTTCTACGGCGGCGCCTACCGCCAGGTCTCGATCATGGGCGTTCCGGCGCTCCACACGGCCGGGCTGACCGGCCGGAGTGTGATCGTCTGCCTGCTCGATGTCGGCTTCCGCAAGTCGCACGAGGCCTTCCAGACGGCCCGGGTCATCGCCGAGCGCGATTTCGTGATGAAGGACGGCAACGTCCAGAGGGATCCCACAAACCCGCTGGACTACTCGGACTACCACGGCACGGCCTGCTGGTCGTTGCTGGGCGGATACCGGCCGGGCACCCTGGTCGGCCCGGCCTTCGGAGCCGAGTTCATCCTGGGCAAGACCGAGGACGACCGGTCCGAAACACCGGTCGAGGAAGACTACTGGGCGGCCGGCATCGAATGGGCCGAGAGCCTGGGTGCCGACGTCGTCTCGTCCTCGCTGGGCTATACCGACTGGTACCGCTTCGCCGACATGAACGGCCGGACGGCGGTAACGACCAAGGCCGCCAATCGGGCCACGGATCTCGGAGTCGTCGTGGTCAACGCCGCCGGCAACGAGCGTACCAATTCCTGGGGTCACATCATCGCCCCGGCCGATGGGTTCGACGTCATCGCCGTAGGCGCGGTCGACGGCAAACGCAGGATCGCCGGCTTCAGCTCGCCGGGGCCGACGGCGGACGGCCGGATCAAGCCCGAGATCTGCGCCATGGGGGTCAAGAACTTTACAGCCCTGAGCAGCCCGACCTCGGGCGACGCCGCCTACGCCATGGGCAATGGGACGTCCTACGCCACCCCCCTCGCGGCCGGCGTCGTCGCGCTCCTTCTCGAAGCCCATCCGGAATGGACGGTGGCCCAGGTCCGCGAGGCCCTGATGTCCACCGCCGACCAAGCCGCCAACCCGAACAACGACTACGGCTGGGGGATCATCAACGCCGCGGCCGCAGTGAGGAAGTAGGGCCCACCGGGCCGCCTTGACTTCGCCCCCGATCTCGATATGATGAACGGGCAGACAGCCCCTTTCGGAGGAAAAATGATGAAGCGTTTCCTGATGGTTTCTCTCGTGATGGTCATGGCCCTCGGCCTCCTCGCCCCCGCCCTGCGGGCGCAGGGAACCGTGACCGGCCTATGGAAGACGATCGCCGATGAAGGGCCCGACAAGGGCAAGGCCAAGTCCTACCTGGAGATCTTCGAGAAAGACGGGGTCTTCTTCGCCCGCATCGACAAGCTTCTGCTCGAACCGCAGGACAAAGTCTGCGAGAAGTGCAAGGGCGACCTCAAGGGCAAGCCGCTCGTCGGAATGGTCCTCATGTCGGACATGAAGAAAACCGGCAAGATCGACAAGGACTTCGGCGAGGAATTCGCCGGCGGCGAGATTATGGACCCCGAGAACGGCAAGTCCTACCGCTGCAAGATCTGGGTCAAGGGCGACAACCTGACGGTCCGCGGCTACCTGCTGGCCTTCCACCGCACCCAGAACTGGTACCGCGTCAGCCAGTAACGTTTTATAGCCTCGAACGCGGCCCCTCCGCCCGAGAGAATCGATTTCGAGCGGCGGGGCCGCATATTCCCGCCTCCCCTTAAGTCTATCGGTTCGTGCCGCTGATCATCCGTGCTTCCGCCTTCGCATCCAGATCCCTCAGGATCCCCTCCACGCGCAACCGCTCGCGTTCCAGAGCCTGGCCGCCTAATCCGGCGGGGATTTCGATCGGCTCGCCGAAGAGCGCCACGGCCCGCGCAAACAGGCCGGGGATCTCGAAGCGGTCCCAGCTGCGGACCGTCTTCTTGCGGGCTGCGGCCAGCGTGTAGGGCACGAGGAGCGCGCCTGTCTCAGTACCCAGCTTGACCGCGCCGAGCTTGAGCTCGCGGTCCGGGCCGCGCGGGCCGTCCGGCACGATCAGGACTTCGCCCCCCGCCCGCAGCTCGTTCATCATCACCACCCAGGCCCGCTTGACGGAGTGCGAGCCCGAGCCGCGGATGACCTTGTAGCCCCAATTGTCGATGAGCCGGACGATGAGCTCGCCGTCCTGGGAGGGGCTGACGAGCGGCATGATGTTGCGCTTCCTGAACATCCAGGGGGCGCTGAAGATTTTCCCGTGCCAGACCAGGATGACGACCGGGCGGCCGGCCGCGCGCAAGGCCCGGTAGGCCGCCTCCCCCTCCACCCGCAGGCGCAGCGTCCGCATCCACAGGGACATCAGCGGGCGGCCCAGGATATCGAGGGCTTTCTGTTCGAGCTTCTTGCGGAAAGGCATGGGGGATTTCATGCTAGTCGAAAGCTACTCTCTAGTAAAGAGAGGCTCGGGTTGGGGGAGCAAAACACGTTCGCTCCCCCAGCGAGGGAGCTCACTCTGGTCGGCTCGGTCGCTCTCCCTGCCCTTGGCAGGGAACCGTGCCCGCTCCCTCGCCGATGGTTTCGGCCCCCCAAATGCCCTCGCCCAAGCGATAGAAAGTCCTTCTATCCAACAATGCCCCTAGAAGAAATCCAAAGAAGCTCAACCCCAAGCCGTAAGGCAGCGAGAAGGGCCAAGCGGGAATGGGAAGGGATACGACGCCGGAAGCCGACAAGAAAGAGGCGATCGCGAAGCCGCCCCCCAAGCCCAGGCTCAGCAGCCCGGCCAGGGGGCGGCGCCGCTTGGAGAGGATCATGGCCAGCCCCGGCACGAAAAAGCCCTCAGCCATGATCTCCGAGGCCAGGCCGATCGTCTTCAGGATGCTCTGGAAGCGGGTGGCGACGACGAAAGCCGCGGCCGCGGCGATGACCAGGGCCACCCGGCTTATGGCCGCGCCGATCTCGGGCTTTCCGGGCGTCTTCCGCCCCAAGACGTCCCTGGCCAAAGCCAGTCCGGCCGCGCTGAGAGCGGTGTCGAGCGTCGAGACGACGGCAGCCACCACCGCGGCGAAGAGCAGGCTGCCGAGCCATGGTCCGAGCTTCTCCGAGATCAAGGCCGGCACCAGCGGACTTGAGGGCGGGCTTCCCGCAAAAAGCGGCCGGGAAAGGATTCCCGCCGTCACGGTCAAGCCGTAGAGGAGAGCCAGGGCCGCGGCCGCGAATGCCAGCCCCACCCTGGCCGCCTTGCCGCTTCTGGCGGCCTGGATTCTCTGGTGGGCGATCGGCGAAATGGTCCAGGCCAGGGTGAAGGAGAGAAAGACCCAGCCGCTCTCGGGGAATCCCGAAAGAAATCCCGGACCGGCCCCGAGAACGGCACGAATCCCGGGACCTCCCCCCGCGCCTGCTCGTCCGGCCAGGAAAAGGACCAGTCCGGTCAGGCCGATAGCGAGCAGCGCGCACTGGATGATATCCGTGGCCACCACCGAGCGCAGCCCCCCGGCCAGGCTATAGACGAGGATGACCGCGGTCGCGGCTGCCAGGCATTCGATATAGGGCCTGTTCACGAACGGGCCCAGGAAGCGGCCCAGGGCGACCATCTGCGAAGCGGCCAGCAGGATCAGGTACCAGACCAGGAGAACGGAGGCCAACGCCCCTACGGCCCGCCCATAGCGCATCCCGGCCAGCTCGGACAGCGACAAGGCGGGCAGGCTGCGAAGCCGGCCTGCGAGAGCGATCAGGATCAGGATCGAGGCGATGGCGGGGAGTCCGACCAGCCAGAGGGCGGCCGGCCCGCCTCGGAAGGCCTCGTCGGTCGTGACCAGGATCGAGGTCGCCCCGAACCAGGAGGCCGTCAGCGAGAGGGCGGCCAGCGGGCCGGAGACGCGGCGCGAGGCCAGGAAGAAGTCCTCGAAGCCCCTCATCCGGCGGCGGGCGGCTAAGCCGGCCGCAAGGACCGCGGCCGCGTAGGCGGCCAGGGCGATGAGCAATCCGGGGCGCATGGGGGACATTCAATATATGCTATAATCCCGCCGGGATGAAGAAAATTCTCCTTCCGACGGCCCTCATCCTGGCCGCGGCCGTCCTGTGTTCCGCCCAGGAGCCTCCCGAAGCCGTACTGGCCCGCATGGAGAAGGCCTTCGCCGCGATGACGGCCTTTCAGGCCGACTTCGAGCAGACGTCCGCCTCCTCGACCGCGACGACACCACTGGTCCAGACGGGACGGGTCTTCTTCCGCCGCCCGGATGCCATGCGCTGGGAGTACGAAGCCCCCGAGAAGAACATCTATGTCTTCAAGTCGGGATTGCTGCTCTCCTACTTCCCGGAAGATAACCAGCTTTGGAAGCAATACATCCCGGCCGAAAAGTACGAATCCGAGATCCTGGCCCTCCTGGCCGGCAAGGGCGGGATGGCAAAAAAATATATCGTTGAAGATAGTCCCTTTCCGGAATCGGCGGCAGGTTCGGCCCAACTGAAGCTGACGCCCCGGGAAGAGGGCGAATATACCTATATGCTGCTCGAAATCGACCGCAAAACCGCCACCTTGAGGCGGGCCATTTTCTTCGATTGGGGGGGGAACCGCAGCCAATTCGTCTTTCGGCGGCTCCGATCCGGCGTCCGCCTGGCTGATTCGGTCTTCGCAATCAAGGTCCCGCCCGACTGCGAGATCATCGACGAGGCCGGGCCTATCAAGCGTTGAACCAACGACCGCCGCATCCGTATAAACCCATGCATGACGATCAGGAGCTTGTCCGAAGGACCTTACGCGGCGACCGCGGGGCCTTCGAGGAGATCGTCCGGCGGTACCAGCAGGCCGTCGTCAACTACATCGGGCGCATGGTCCGCGAGCGCGAGACGGCCCTGGACTTCAGCCAGGAGGTCTTCCTCAAGGTCTATGCCTCGCTCCGTTCCTACCGGCCCCAGTACAAGTTCAGCACCTGGTTGTTCAAGATCGCATCCAATTACATGATCGACTATTGGCGGAAGAAGAAGATCGCGACGACGTCCATCGACCAGCCTTTGGACGGCGAGGAGGGATCCTCCTGCATCCAGCTGGCCGACGACGGACCCGGCGTTGTGCGCCAGCTCGAGCTGCAGGAGCTGCGCGGCCGGATCGAAAAGGCCATGGACCGCCTGCCGCCCGCCCTGAGGGAGCTCTTCGTCTGGCGCCACGTCAACGGTTTCAGCTATGAGGAGATGGCCGAAATCAAGTCGTTGCCCGTGGGGACGGTCAAGAACCGCGTCTTTCAGGCCAAGGAGATGCTGAAGCGTCTTCTGGAGGAGCCCGCATGAGCTGCCTTCGGCCGGAGCAGATTTACGCCCTTCTCGAGGGCGGACTCGACTCGGCCGCGGCTGCGGTCATGGATCAGCACCTGGCCGAATGCCCGTCCTGCCGTGCCGCTATCGAGGAGCGCCGCCTCTTCGTACAGGCCGCCGAATCGCTGCCCACCGTCGCCGTCCCGGCCGATTTCGCGACCGGCATCATGGCCCGCCTGGGTCCGCCCGAAGACGCCGCCCTCCCCCACCTGAGCCTGCGGGGCTGGCTGGCCGCAACCTTCGCCGGCGCCGGCACGTTCGGCCTGGCCCTGACCCTCCTGGCCCTGCTCTCCGGCCACAACCTGGGCGACTATTTTCTCCGCCTCTCCCAAGCCCTGATCGGGTATCTGCAGGACGCGACCGCGACCGCCGTCAAGCTGACCAAGTACATCCTGCTTTTCCTCAAGATCGCGAGAGAGCTTGCCGGCGCCGCCATCGGCATCCTCAAGCAGGCCACGGCGTTCATCGGGCCCGAAGTCCAGGCCGCCTGCCTCCTGGCCGCATTGGCCCTTCTGGCCGCGGGCGCATTCCTCTGGAAGCGCCGCCAACCCCACCCTGGAGAACCGCTATGACCCATAGACAGCTCCGGCTCGGACTCGTCGTCGTCCTGCTCGCCCTGAGCGGAGCCTGTGTGGTCTCCGCGGAGGACCACGGCGATCGCGTCGGCTACAAGGACACGATCGTTGTGGCCGTCGGCGAAACACGGGAAAACATCATCGCCTTCGGCAGCGACGTCGTCGTCGAGGGCACGGTCAAAAAGTCCGTCCTCGCGATCGGCGGCTCGATCACCATCTCGGGTACCATCGGGGAGGCGGTCGTCGGGATCGGCGCGCGGATCAAGCTGCTGCCCGAAGCCGAGATCCACGGCGACCTGGTCATGATCGGCGGCAGCGTCACCAAGGAGCCCGGGGCCGGCATCGACGGCGACACGGTCTCTCTCAAGGTCGGGCAGATATCGGGCAAGTTCTTCGGCCAGGGCATCGGCGGGCTTCTCTCGATGGCCTTCTGGCCCCTGCTGATCGTCTTCAAGCTGGTCAACGCCTTCATCTGGCTGCTCGTGGCCATCGTCGTGGCCGCCCTCTTCCCCCACCAGATCGTCTACGCCTCGGGGCGCCTCCGCCGCCAGTTCTGGCCCATCTTCGGCACCGGCCTTCTGGCCCTGATCATCTTCACCGTCTTCGTCGCCTTTGCCGCCGTCCTCTGCCTGGTCCTGATCGGCATCCCCATCCTGTTCTCGCTTATCCTGGCCGGCATGGTCGTTAAGGTCTTCGGTAAAGTCGTCCTGTACTACCTGGTCGGGGAGAGCCTGGCCCAGGCCTTCAACCGCAAGTCGGTCACCCCCGTCGGCGGCGCGCTGCTCGGCCTGCTCCTGCTGACCGTCATCAGCTTCGTGCCCTTCCTCGGCTTTTTAGTCTCGACGGCCCTGAACATCCTGGGCTGGGGTGTCGCGCTGCGGACCAAGTTCGGGACGCACGAGAACTGGTTCCACCGCGGCCCGCGCCCGGTCTATCCCTGCGCGCCCGCTCCCCCCGCCCCGCCGGCGCCGCCCGCCGCCTGAAAGCAAAACGGCCCGGCGGGCTCATCCTGAGCCCGCCGGGCCGTAAGCTCGAAACGTATTATCGGATCGTCGACGGATCCCTTACCTCATCCGCATGCCCGCCATGCCGGGCGAGAGCGTGCGCAGGCTGTTGCCGGTGAAGAAGGCGATGTCCTCGGGCTTCCAGCCGAGCTTGATCAGCCCGAAGTAGAAGGCCCGCTTGGCCGCGAGGTCGTTGAGCTTCTCGATCGACTTGGGGAAGACGATCAGGTTGTTGGCCGAACCGAGGGCCTTCTTGGCCGCGTCGGCCTTGGCCAAGCCCGCCGCAACGTCCTCGGGATCATAGTCCACTCCCCAGACGACCTTCTTGGCGATGATCTTGTCCTTGAGGCCCGCGGGGACTTCGGCGACACCGGTCACCAGGAACGGCTTCTCGGCCGCGGCCAGGAAGTCGCCCAGCAGGGCCTCGCCCGGCATGATGAGCTGGGCGAAGACATTGCCGGCTTCCATGACCTTGAGGGCCGCCTTGCCGGCGTCCGTCAAGCGACCGCCGACGACCCAAGCGTCGTCGTCGCCGGCAAACTCGACCCGGCCGAAGCCCACGCCGGCCGAGGTCACATCCAGGAGCTTGGCGTCGCCGCCGAAGACAGTACTCTTGACGCCCATGGCGGCGTCCTTGCGGACCGGCTGGTTCTGGCCGGGTGCTGCCGGGGCCGGCTGACCGATCAGGGCCAGGATCTGGGCCACGGTGGGATCGGTGGCCTGGCCGCGGGCGATCTCCCGCTCGTACATCCGGCCCAGCAGGGCGGCCTTGTTGGGGAAGTCGGTGTTCTTCCAGGCCGCGCCGGGCAGGGCGGCATTGATGTTGGTGAACCGCAGCATCAGCGAGTTGAAAAGGTAAAGGCGGTCGGGTACGAGCAGCTGGACTTCGGTCTCGTTGGCCAGATTCATCGTCCCCTGCAGGACGAACTGGGCCGTCTTGCGCAGGATCTCGGGGTCGGCCTTGGAGGTATCGTCGCCGCTGTCGTGGTAGTCGGGGTGGCCGACGCCGCCCGAGGTCATCAGGGCCATCGAGACGATGCCCTTGGTGATGAAGGTCGAGTGATCGGAGCCGCCGGCGCCGCCGGTGCTCGGCTGGACGGCGGAGATGACGTCGGGATCCTGGTCGCGCTTGATGACCTTTTCCCAGATCTCGGGAAAGTTCAGGGCGCCGGGGGCGCCGATTCCGTCGCCCAGGGCGACCATGTCCAGGTTGAAGTTGGCGATGACCTTGTCCATGCTGATGCCGGCCGGGGGCTTTGTGCCGAAGTAGTTGGAGCCGAGCAGGCCCATTTCCTCGCCGCACCAGGCGGCGAAGACGATGGTCCGCTTGGGCTTGAAGCCGGCCTGGGTCAGCACGCGGGCCACTTCCATGGCCACGGCCGGGCCGGAGGCGTCGTCGTCGGCGCCGTTCATAATGACCGCGCCCCGGGTGCCGAGGTGGTCGAGGTGGCCGCCGATGACGATATACTGGTCCTTGAGGGCCGGGTCGGTCCCCTCGATCTTGCCGATGACGTTGAGGCCGTCGCCGGCGTACTTCTTGATCTCGTCATAGCCCTTGAGCGCGGCCTGAGCGCCGGTGGCCTTGGAGCGGGTCTTCTTGGCCTTGATGTCGGCGCGGATGCCGTTGAGGATCTTGCCGAACTCGCTGGCCGAGGCCGTGGCGGGCTTGGCCATAAGGGCCTTGAAGACCCGCTCGGTCACGTCGAAAGCCAGGAAATTGCGGGCCAAGGCCGCCTGGTTGGCGCCGCCCATGGGACCGCCCACGAACATGAACCGGCTGGTCGGCGCCGGGTTGGGGTCGTAGAGCAGGACGGCGGCGGCGCCCTTGTCGAAGGCCGTCTTGATCTTGGCCGCGTCGGAGGTCTCGTTGGCCTCCAAACCGATCGGGGCCGGGGGTGTGGTCGGCGCACCGCCCATCATGCCCCTGCCGGCCGGCGGGTTGTAGGCCTCGGGCGAACCCTTGAAAGCCAGCACGACTTTGCCTTTGACGTCGATGCCGGCGTACTCGTCCAAGCCCTTGGCCGGGACCGACAGGCCGTAGCCGACGAAGACCACGGGCGCCTTGACGGCGGTTTTGGCCGTCGACTGCGCGTTGACCGTGAAGTCGCTGTCGTCGAAAGAGAAGCCGCGGCCGTTCACCGCCAGGGCGGGAACGCCGACGTTGACGGTGACGGGGCGCTGAATCGGGACTTTCTGGAAGTACGACGTCCCGTTATCCCCGCTCGGCTTGAGCCCGAGCTCCTTGAATTTAGCGGCGACGTAGTCGGCGGCCTTTTGGTAGCCGGGGGTCAGGGTTTGGCGGCCTTCGAGCTGGTCGGAGGCCAGATACTCGATGTGGGCTTTGACCTTGTTGCCGTCTGCCTTGTAGGTCTGGGCAAAGACGGGGGTCCAGCAAACGGCCGCGATCGCGACCGCCAGCCAGACGGCGGTGGACTTGCGCAATGACATGTTTGAATCCTCCTATGGATCTCGAAAGTGGGATTATACGCCCGGCCGAAACAGAGTCCAACTTCTCATTATTAGGATATACCGTCGGCGAGGGAAAATAGTTCCCGGATCTTTTTAGCCCTTCGTTCCCGCGGTCAGTCCGGCTCTTATCCTGGCCGGGGTCGGAGCTCCTACTGGATTCCCGCCAGCTGAATATCGGTGACGTTGATCATCCCGGCCGCCGAGCTGCGATCCTGGGTGACCTTCCGCAGGAGCAGCCCCCGGGCCCGCTCGTAGACGTACATAAACGACTGGCGCGGCCCGTCCGATTGCAGGGCGACATATTGGGCGTCGGCGTTGACGACGCGGACGGTGAATCCGGTCAGGGGATCGCGGTCGATGATCTGCCCCACGGTCAGACCGGCCAGCACGTCCGGCGGGATGGCCAGCGGCGCCAAGCTGCCGGGGCCGTTCACACTGTTGGACTCCGTGACTCCGATCGTACCCTGGGTCTGGGTCCGGCTGCGAAGCCAGAGCCAATCACCGCCGCTTCTCTGGAGCTGGAGGCTGGCCGAGATCAGGAGCGGCGTCGGGACGATGCCCTGCCCCTGCACGGTGAGCTGGCCGCGGTAGGCCAGCGTCCGCGCCGCCCTCAGGCTTTCCGGGATGGGCCGGCCCAGCCACGGCAGACTCAATTGCCGGGCCCCGCGGAAGCGCAGGAAAGTGGCATAAGAGACCGAATCCGAGAGCACTTGGTTGCGATCGCGGATGGCGGGCGGCTCGCGCGTCAGGCGGCTCAGGTACAGGAGGTACCCGCTGGCCTGGTCGAAGACATAGGAGGTGCGGCTGGCGGCGCCGAGGATGACGATGCGGGTGGCCTGGTAGGTGCGGCCGGCTTCGTCCCGCCACGGGATCGTCCGGGCCAGCGTCCGCCCCGGCAGCGGCTGGCCGTTCCAGGGGCTCTCGCGCAGGATTTGAGCCTGGCGGCGCGGGTGCATCCAGAAATCACCCCCCGTGTCCGCGGTCACGAGCGCGTCCAGGCTGGTGTTGTAGAGAGGGGTCGTATCGTCCCCGTTGAACAGGTAGAAAGGCTGGGCCAGAGCGACGACCCCGCCGTCGCCCCCGACGACGCCGGCCTGGATCAAGCCGTGGGAGCTGCGGCCTTTGCGCTCGGTGGCGTATCGGCGGCCCTGGCGGTCCATCCAATCGCCTTCCTCATCAGGAATCCAGCCGCTGACCGAACCGGACATGCTGCCGGTCATGAGGTAGTAGGTCAGGCGAAGGCCGGGCTTGATGGATTCGGGAACCAGGCCGCCGGCGTTCGAGGGAGCCTGGACGGCGAAAACAGCCGTCGACGCAACGAGGCCGAACAGAACGGATAAAGCGAAGATCGTCCGGTGAGGCGGGATCATGAGGCTCAGACCTGCATGATGTCTTTTTCTTTGGCCGCGACGGCTTCCTCGGTCTTCTTGGTGAAGTCGTCGGTGATTTTCTGGAGATCCTCGAGGCCCTTGAACCGGTCGTCCTCGGTGATATCCCCTTCCTTCTCCAGCTC
Source organism: Candidatus Aminicenantota bacterium (assembly GCA_963803915.1). Taxonomy (GTDB): domain Bacteria; phylum Acidobacteriota; class Aminicenantia; order Aminicenantales; family UBA4085; genus UBA4085. The sequence continues at coordinate 434,413 of CAWDOL010000014.1, forward strand.
CTCGATGAACTCCTTGGTCTCGCGGCGCATGTTGCGGAGGGTCGTCTTCTCTTCCTCGAGCATCTTCTTGATGCCCTTGACGATCTCCCGCCGGCGCTCTTCGTCCAGGGGGGGCACGGGGATCTTCAGGAGCTTGCCGTCGTTGATCGGGTTCAGGCCCAGCCCGGCCGCCCGGATGGCCTTGTCGATGCCCTCCAGCAGGCTGTGGTCGTAGGGCTGGACGGTGATCAGGGTCGGGTCGGGGATGCCGACCTTGGCCATCTGGTTGACGGGTGTCGCGACACCGTAGTAGTCGACCTTGATGTCCTCGAAGATGCCCAGGTTGGCCCGGCCCGTGCGGACCCGGCTCAATTCCTTGCGGAAGTGGTCCAGCGAGGCCTTCATCTTCTTTTCGAGATCTTTCAGGACGTCTTTGACCATGATCAACCTCGAGGGAAATGCGTCAGTAGACTTTGGTGCCGACCACCTGGCCCAGGACGGCCCGCTTGATATTGCCATGCTTGCGCAGGCTGAAGACGATGATCGGCAGGTCGTTGTCCTTGCACAGCGAGATGGCCGTGGCGTCCATGACCTTGAGGCCCCGCTTGAGGACGTCGATGTAGCGGATCGTGGCGAAGCGCTTGGCCTTCTTGTCGATCATCGGGTCGGCCGTGTAGACGCCGTCGACCTTGGTCGCCTTGAGGATGACCCGGGCCCGGATCTCCAGGGCCCGCAGCGCCGCGGCCGTGTCGGTGGTGAAGTAGGGGCTGCCCAGGCCGGCCGTGAAGATGACGACCCGGCCCTTCTCCAGGTGGCGGATGGCCCGCCGCCGGATGAAGGGCTCGGCCACGGCCCGGATCTCCAGGGCCGACATGTGGCGGGTGGGGACGCCCTCTTTCTCCAGGGCGTCCTGCAGGGCGATGCCGTTGATGATGGTGGCCAGCATGCCCATCTGGTCGGCCGAGGTCCGGTCCATCCCCTCGGCCGTGCCGCGCACGCCGCGGAAGATGTTGCCGCCGCCGATCATGATCGCGACCTGGACGCCCAGGCCGCCCAGCTCCTTGATCTCGTGGGCCACGTGGGCGGCCGTGTTGATGTCGATGCCGTAGGCCAGCTTGCCCAGCAGCGACTCGCCCGACAGCTTCAGCAGGATGCGGTCGTAGGCGGGTCGGGGCGAGTCCATGGCCGCCTCACTTCTTGATTTCGTACCGGACGAAGCGTCCGATCTTGGTGTTTTCCTTGAACTTGGCCACGAACTGGACGACGAGGTCCTTGATCTTGAGCTTGTCGTCCTTGACGTAGGTCTGCTCCAGGAGGCAGACCTCCTCGAAGAACTTGGTCAGCTTGCCCTCGACGATCTTCTCGATGATGGCCGGCGGCTTCTTGGAGTCCTTGAACTGCTCGCGGGCGATTCTCCCGCTCCTGCTCCAGGATCTCGGCCGGAACGTCGGCCGGGGCCACGTACTTCGGGGCCGAGGCCGCGATGTGCATGGCGATGTTCTTGACCAGCTCCTTGAACTCCTCGTTGCGGGCCACGAAGTCGGTCTCGCAGTTGACCTCGACCAGGACGCCGATCTTGCCGTTCATGTGGATGTAGGACCCGATCAGGCCCTCCGAGGCGGCCCGCTCGGCCTTGTCCTTGGCCCGGGCGTAGCCCTTCTTGCGCAGGACTTCGATGGCCTTATCCATGTCGCCGTCGGCCTCTTCCAGGGCCGCCTTGCACTCCATCATGCCGATGCCGGTGCGCTCGCGCAGCTCTTTGACCATTTCGGCGGTGATATTCGCCATGATTCGCTCCTTGCTCCGGGCGGCGCCGCCGCGTCAGGCGGACCGACGTCTCTTCGCTCCTCGGCGTGCCGCGCCCTTCTTGTCCTCGAGCATCTCCTTCTCCACCCGGGCCTTGCGGCCCTCCAGGATGGCTTCGGCCATCTTGTCGGTAAAGAGCTCGATGGCCCGGACGGCGTCGTCGTTGCCGGGGATGGGATAGGCCAGGTTTTCGGGGTCGCCGTTGGTGTCGACGATGGCCACGATCGGGATGTTCATCTTCTGGGCTTCCTGCAGGGCGATCTCCTCGTTGGACGAGTCGATGACGAACAGGGCCCCGGGCATCCGGGTCATGGTCTTGATGCCGCCCAGGTTCTTGGACAGCTTGCGGTAGACCTTGTCCATGCGGGACTGTTCCTTCTTGCTCAGCAGGTCCCAGCGGCCGTCCTCGCGCATCTCATCCAGCTCGACCAGCTTGTCGATCGAGCCCCGGATGACCTTGAAGTTGGTCAGCAGGCCGCCCAGCCAGCGCTGGTTGACGTAGCTCGAGCCGCACTTGGTGGCGGCGTCGCGGATGATGTCCTGGGCCTGCTTCTTGGTGCCGACGAACAGGACTTCGCGGCCATCGCCGGACAGGCCCTTGACGTACTGCAGGGCCTCCTTGAAGACCTTGATCGTCTTCTGCAGGTCGATGATGTAGATGCCGTTGCGCTGGCCGTAGATGAATTCCTTCATCTTGGGGTTCCAGCGCTTGGTCTGGTGGCCGAAATGGACGCCCGCCTCTAAAAGCTCTTTCATCGATACGGATACCACTGGCCTCTCCTTTACCGTTTGTGGTACTGCGGAGCCTTGCGGGCGCCCAGCAACCCGTACTTCTTGCGCTCCTTGATCCGCGAGTCGCGGGTGACCAAGCCGGCCGCCTTGAGGGCCGACTTGAGCTCGCGGCTGAACTCGATCAGGGCCCGGGTGATGCCCAGCCGGATGGCCTCGGACTGGGCATGGACGCCGCCGCCCTCGACCCGCATGAAGATGTCGAACTTGTCTTCATTGGCGGTCAGCTGAAGCGGCTGCCGGATGGTCAGCCGGTGGGATTCGGTATGGAAGTAGTCGTCGAACGTCCGCGGACGCTTGTTGACGAAGAGGGTCAGGTCGCCCTTGCCGGAGCGCAGGAAGACCCTGGCCACGGCGGTCTTCCGCTTGCCTGTGCCGTAATACTGGATGAGACTCACTGCCGCTGCCTCCTAGATCAGAACCGGTGTTCCTGGGGATTCTGGGCCGCGTGGGGATGCTCGGTGCCGCGGTAAACCTTGAGCTTCTTGTAGACGGCCCGGCCGAGCTTGTTCTTGGGAATCATGCCCCATACGGCGCGCTTGATGACCTCTTCCGGCTTGTTGGCCAGGAGGTCCTTGCAAGACTTCGGTCTTCAACCCGCCCGGATATCCGGAGTGGGAGTAGTATTCCTTGTCGGAGGCCTTCGTGCCCGTGACGACGATCTTGTCGGCGTTGATGACGACGACGAAATCACCGCGTGTCGACGAACGCGGCGAAGGTAGGCTTCCGCTTGCCGCGCAGCAGCACGGCGACCTCGGTGGCCAGACGGCCGAGGATTTTGCCCTCGGCGTTGATCAGCCACCACTTCTGGTCGATGTCGCCCTTTTTTGGGACAAAAGTCTTCATTCGCGTCTATCCTCGAGAGAGAAAAGTTTATTGCGATACGCGGGTAAAGTCGTAAGGCAAAATGATGCAGTAAGATACTAAATCCGGGCCGCCGTGTCAACAGGCTGCCAAGGCCTTTCTTCGAGGCCTAAAAACGAATCCCCTTCCGCCCGCCGGGGCGAAAGGGGACTCGGGGGGGTCGTTTGCGGCCGGGGATCAGCCGGTCTTCTTCAGCTCTTTCTCCAGCTTCATCCGTTCGAGCTGGCCGGGTGCGGGCTTCGGTGAACTTTTCGCCGTAGCGGTTGGCCTCTTCCTGGTAGCGCCCTTCCTTCTCGGGGTAGAGCTTGGCGTGGACGTTGATGTAGAGGATCTTCATGTAGGCGTAGGCATCCGGGAAGATGGCGTCGATCTCGATGGCCTTGAGCAGGTTCTTCTCGGCATCGGCGGCGGCGGCGATCTTCTCGGCGTCGGAGAGGTAATTCTGCAGCTGGTAGGCCTTGTTGAACCGGTTGACGCCGATGGTGTAGAAGATCTCGGCCGAGGCGGGCTCGAGCTTCTCGCGCATCCGGTGGTAGGCCAGGGCGTTGTCGAACTTGTCCTTGAACTCGGTCGGGCATCAGCTGGTCGAAGTAGTTGGCCATGTAGGCGTAACCCTGGACGTTTTCGGGGTCGGTCTCGATGCGCCGGATGTACATCTGCTCCGCCTTGATGCTTGAGCTCTTTCTTTTCCGAGGCGTAGCGCTTGTAGAACTCGGCGATGATGTAGTAGTTGTTCATGTTGCCGGGTTCGAGGTCGATGATCCGCAGGTACATCTTCTCGGCGTTGTCGAAGTCGCGCAGCTTGTCGAACATGTCGCCGAGCGAGTAGATGACGTCCTTGTTGTTGGGGTCGACATCGAAGGCCTTCTGCAGGGCCTGCCAGGGCCTTCGTCGGCCCGCTCCTTGTTCTCGGCCGATTCCTTGCCCGGGACGTAGAGGGCCTTGTAGCTCTCGCCCAGGAAGCGGTACGCGTCGATCAGCTCGGGGTTGTTCTCGAGCGCCGTCTTGTACTCGACGATGGCCTTGCTGTACTTGTTGTCGATGAAGAGGGCGTTGGCTTTGTTGAAATGGTAATTCGCGGTCAGCTTCTTGACGCTCAGCTTCTGGCAGCCGAAGGCGGCGAAGACCAGCAGGAGCGCCAGCGCCGCGACGAGAGCGCGGGACGTCCGTTTATCCGACATCGTGACCTCCTTGGACGCTTCGTCCAATGATAGATGGAAACTCATTTATAAACGAACCTCGGGGGAAAGTCAACTTGGCGGGCGGCCCGCTCAGGCCCCCCGGAAGTAGATCCGGATCGGGCTGCCCTCGAACCCGAAGGCCTCCCGCAGCCGGTTTTCGAAGTGCTTGGCCGAGGCCGGGGCGAAGGTCGCCTGCCCTCCGGCATACAGCCGGAAGGACGGCGGCAGGACCCCGGCCTGGGTCATGTACTTGATCCGGAAGCGCCGGCCGGACGGGGTCATGGGCGCGTTCCTGCGGTGGACCCCGTCCAGGAAGCGGTTCAGCTCGGCCGTCCCGACCGTCGGCTGCCCGCGCGCCAGACCGGCCTCGGCCGTGTCCAGGATCCGGATGCACCCGCTTCCCGGTCAAGGCCGAGACGGTCAGGACGGGGGCGTAGCGGATGAACTCGAGCCGGGCGAAGACCAGCTTTTCCGCTCGACTTCCTCCTTCATCACGTCCTCGTCCCGGACCAGGTCCCACTTGTTGACGGCCACGATCAGGGGCTTGCCCGACTCCTTGGCCAGCTGGGCCACCGCCGCGTCCTGGCGGGTGGGGAACTCCGGGCGTCGAGGAGGAGGCAGAGCACGTCGGCCGGCGCCGATGTTCTTCTTCGACTTGATGACGCCGGCCGACTCGCGCTCGTCGCCGGTCTTGGACAGCTTGCGGATGCCGGCCGTGTCGACCAGGAGATAGGCCTTGTCGCCGCGCCGGATCAGGACGTCGACGCTGTCGCGGGTCGTGCCCGGCAGCTCGGAGACGATCAGCCGCTCCTCGCCGCACAGCCGGTTGGTCAGCGAGGACTTGCCGACGTTGGTCCGGCCGATGACGGCGATCCGCAGCGGCCGGTCGGCCGGTGACCGCCTCCTCCGCCCCGGTCGCCGGGCAGCAGGGCGACCAGGGCCTCGGTCCAGGTCGTCGAGGTTGACCGTGTGCTCGGCCGAGATGAAGTGGAGGGTCTTTTCGCCCAGCCGGTAGAATTCGGCCGCTTCGGGGCCGGGCCGGTCGGTGTCGATCTTGTTGACGGCGACCAGAAGCGGCTTATCCAGCTTCTTGAGGGCCTGGAAAAGGCCCTTCTCGGCCGGCATGAGCCCGCGCCGCCCGTCCACCAGGAAGAGCAGGACGTCGGCCCGGCGGGCCGCCTCCCAGGCCATTTCGTGGACCCGGGCGGCCAGCGGCTCGGCCCCGTCCAGCTCGTCGATGAAGCCGCCGGTGTCGATCAGCTCGACGTCGCGGTCCCGCATCCGGACCGCGGCCGACGACGCGGTCGCGGGTCATGCCCGGCAGGGAGTGGACGAGCGAGACGCGGCGCTTGGCCAGCTTGTTGAAGAGGGTCGACTTGCCCGACGTTGGGAAAGCCGACGATGGCGATCTGGGGATGGTCGGCCATCAGTCCTTGGCGACCAGGGAAAAGTCCGGGGCAGGAAGGGCCGGTTCAGGGTGATGTGGCCGTCCAGGGTCTCCTTCTCCTCGCCGTCGACCAGGATGAAGACCTTCTTGACCGACTTGAAGTTGACGGCCAGGGTGTTGACGATGGCGTAGACGGTGGCCTTTTCGGCCTCGGAGCCGGAGGGATGGGCGGTCGACGAAGTCCTTGGAGAAGTCGGCGTAGGCGGTGCCGTCCTTGGTCACGAAGACCTGGCCGACCTTGGCCTCGGTCGGCAGGGCCGAGGGCAGGCCGTTCCGGGAGCCCTTGATCAGCTCGTCGAGCACGGCCTCGGCCTCCCGGGCGATCGAGCCCGAGGCGGCGATCGTCCGGGTCTCGGGCACGAACAGGCCGTCGTCCTCCCGCAGGAAGTAGAGGGTCACCGTCAGGCGTCCTTGGCCGGGGGCACAACACCGGCCGGAGTCGCGGACGTCCCGGCCGTCTCGGTCCGGGCGGGCGATCCGCTCCGGCGAGATGCCCAGGATGAACAGGATGACCAGCCCGATCAGGAGGGCGCCAGGATCAGGATGAGAAGAAGCGGCGTGCGCGATTTGGCCATGGCCGGGTCAATCCTGCCGCAGGAGCTTCAGGTAGGCGGACCAGGCCCCGGTAGACGGCTTCGGCCACCCGGGACTGGAAGCCGTCGTCGACGAGCTTCTGCTCCTCCTCGGGGTTGGAGATGAAGGCCGCTTCGACCAGGATGGCCGGGCAGGCCACACCGCGCAGGACCGCGAAGTCGGCCTGCTTGATGCCGCGGTTCTCGGTCCCCAGGAGGGCGTTGAGCTCGCGCTGGACGAGCTCGGCCAGCCGCGAGCTCTGCTGGACGTAGGCGGACTGGGCCATGTCCCAGAGGATCATCTTGACCAGGTCCTTGTCGTCCTCGACGATCCGCTTGTCCGACACCGGCCGCCGTGTTCTCCCGGTAGGCCAGCTTGCGGCTCTCCTCGTCCGTGGCGTTGAGGCTGAGGAAGAAGGTTTCCGAGCCGCGGGCCTTCTTGCGGAAGGAGCCGTTGGCATGAATGCTGATGAAGACGGCGGCGTCGTTGTTGTTGGCCAGGGCGGCCCGGTTGTCGAGCGAGACGTCGATGTCCTTGTCCCGGGTCAGGACGACCCGATAGGACAGGTTGGACTCGATCAGGGCCTTGAGCTTGAGGCTGATGGCCAGGGTCGACGTCCTTCTCGACGGCGCCGAACTTGCCCTTGGCGCCGACGTCGAGGCCCCGTGGCCGGGGTCGATGACGATGGTCCTCTGCTGGGCCAGCGGCCGGCGAACAGAGAAGGAGGGCGAAAGCGGCCAGCAGGGCGGCCGCCGCGACCGGACCGGCGACGGCCCGGCCCGCGTTCTTCGATCCTGCGTCTTTGCGCATGGCGGAATTCTGGTGGAGGCGGCGGGAATCGAACCCGCGTCCGAAGACATTCCGCGAGACGCCTCTACGTGCTTATCCTCGTCTTTGTTCTCGCCTTGCGGGACCCGACGAGGAAGGGTCCGCTCGGCCAGCCTCTGTTTGTTTCGCTCGCCGGGCTACGAGGCTGACCCGGTCCGCTATCCTGCTGGTCGGCGCTCGACGGGCCCCGCAGGAGAAAGCCCGAGGAACGGCTGCTAGCTATTAAGCAGCGAGGGGCAGAGGTTCTGCACTTCTTAGGTCCACCGTTTAACGAGAGAGGCGGGATCTCGGCATGCGGCGTCTGCTTCACTGTCTCCGTCGAATCCGTTCGCCCCCTACGAATTCGCCGTTAGAGTATAGGGTCCCCCGCCCCCGGATGTCAAGATGAATTCAGGAAGGGACACCATACGTAACTCCCGAACTCGCTCTTTCGCTTTTCGCACAGCTCGCTGCGGGCCACGGACTCCAGATTGATGGCTCACTTAACCTCGCCTCCGGCGCTAGGAGGCCCAGCCAAACAGTGCCTCAGCGGCCGATGGCTGCCCTCAGAGACTTTTGAAAGCTGGCCTGGCCTGCTTATCGGCGTTTGGACCGATTTCTCGAAGCGCCTCTGGGCGGCAGAGGCCGAATCCGCATATAATAGCCCCCGGAGACATGCGATGCGCATCCACCTGGCTTACGGCGCGGACGGGCTCGAGCTCGACCTCCCCGACGCGCTCCGCCCCACGGTCATCGAGCCCCGCCACCGCCCGGCCCTGGCCGACCCCGCCGGGGCGGTTCGGGCCGCCCTCCGCTCCCCTCTCGCCTCCCCGCCCCTGGCCGAGCTGGCCCGCAAGGGCGGCCGGGGCCCGATCGGCATCGTCTTCAGCGACGCCACCCGCCCCCTCCCCCGGCGGCTTCTCCTCTCCGCCGTGCTCGAGGAGCTGGCCGGGGTGCCGCGCGAGGACATCGTCCTCTTCAACGCCCTGGGCACCCACCGCCCCAGCCCGCCCGAGGAGCTGGTCGAGATGCTCGGGCCCGAAATCGCCGGCGGCTTCTGCATCGTCCAGAACGACTCTTTCGACCCCGCAACCCAGGTCGCGCTGGGCCGCTCGTCCTTCGGCCACGACGTCCGGCTCAACGCCGCCCTGCTCGAGTGCCGGCTTCTCGTCCTCGTCGGATTCATCGAGCCGCACCTGTTCGCCGGCTTCTCCGGCGGCCCGAAGTCGATCATGCCGGGCATGGCCGGCCAGGCCACGGTGCTGGGCAACCACGACGCCGGCATGATCGCCGACCCCGCCGCGACCTGGGGCCGGACCGAGGGGAATCCCGATCTGGGAGGAAGCCCGCGAAGTCCTCGAGCGGCTGCTGACACTGGGCGGGCGGCCGGGAGGCCTTCCTTTTAAACGTCGCCTTGAGCTCGGCCAAGGAAGTCACCGGCGTCTTCGCCGGCGCCTGGCGGGAAGCGCACCGCCGCGGCTGCGACTTCGTCCGCGAGACGGCCATGGTCCCCGTCGACGGCCTCTTCGACGTCGTCGTGACCACCAACTCGGGCCGGCCCCTCGACCTCAACGTCTACCAGGCCGTCAAGGGCATGAGCGCCGCGGCCCGCATCGTCAAAGACGGCGGGGCGATCGTGGTCGCCTCGGAGTGCCGGGAAGGGATTCCCGGGCGGGAGCGCTTTCGATGTCCATCCTGGCCGGCGGGGCGGACCCCGGCCGAGGTTTTGCGCCGATCTGAGCGGCGCCCGCTCCCATCCAGGACCAGTGGCAAGCCCAGATCCAGACCCAGATCCAGGGCCGGGCCGACATCCATCTCTACGCCGACGGGCTCACGGACGACGAAATCCGACGCATCCACCTCGTCCCCTGCCGGGACCTGGCCGGGACGATCCGCGGGCTCGCGGCCGACGCGGGCCCCGGGCGCCAGGATCGCCGTCCTGCCGCAGGGGCCGCAGACGGTTCCCGAAGCCGCATATCCACGCTTGACCGCTCCCGAATTGCCGGGTCATCCGAATTTGATTTCCAGTAGTCGTTACCAATACCATCTCTTGCCAAAGCGCTGCCCGATATGGATTATAATCGCCCCGAACAAGGAGGGAACGCGCCATGCCTCCCTATTCGCCGTTTTGGCCATCGCTGACCGGACTCCTCGAGCTGGCGGCCGCGGCCTGGACCCTCAACAGCCCGGGGCGCAAGTCGATCCTCCGGCCCGTGGCGGTCATTCTCATTCTCTTGGCCGGCTACCAATTCGCCGAGGTCGCGGTCTGTTCGCGGCCGGAAACCTTCCTGTATTCCCGCATCGCCTTCCTGGACATCACCTGGCTGCCGCCGGCGGGGATCTGGCTGGTCTTCCGGCTCCTGCCCCAAGCCGCGCCGGATCCTCTTCCCGGCCGCCTTCATCGCCGCCGCCGCCGCCATGAGCGCCTGGATCATTCTCGACCCGACGGCCATCACCAGGTCGGTCTGCCAGACCGTCGTGGCCCGCTATTTCCACGGCCCGAGCTTCGAGCTGCGCCTACGGCATGTTCTACCAGGCCGGCATGGGCGTCCTGATCTTCTGGCCCGCCTTCACCATGGCCGGGGTCGGCGACGCCGACCGCCCGCGGCCACCTGGCCAGCATCCAAACCGGCGTGCTCGGGTTCGTCCTGCCGTCGCTCTTCCTGCGCCTGTTGGTCAAAGAGCCGGCCGGCCTGATGCCCGTCGGTGATGTGCCACTTCGCCGTCACCCTGGCCGTGGCCCTGGCCGTCCTGGTGTCCAGGGAGCGCCGGCTGGCCGTGGGCGAGGACAAGCGGATCCAGGCTTCGCACGCCTGAATGGTACCGGCGAGGCCTGGCGAGCCGGGCATCCTTTTCCGCGGCTTACTTTCTTTCCAGCTTGATGTTCCGCCAGGTCGGGACCGGACCGGTAAAGTCCAGGGCTTCGCCGTGGGCGGTAAAGAAAAGGCCGGGCCGGTGCTCGGAGAGCTTGAACTGGCCCAGATAAAGATACCCGTTTTTTAGAGAAAGGATATTCGCGCCTCCGGGCAGGCCGTTGATCGTGTAAGCGTACGTGCCGGCATAGGCTTCCCATTCGGGCTTGGCCGGGCCGGGCGGCTCCGCGGGCGCCGTGTGAAAGTCGAGCGTCTCGCCGTCATAGAGGCGGACAATCCGGGCCGGCGAGCCGTCGGGATTACGGACCAAGCGGTAGAAGAAGGGGATCCCTCCCGTCACGAAGATGACCTCGTCCGGCGAGACGAAACGGCCGGGCTGGAATTTCCCCCCCGCCGTGACGCCGATCCGGCCGTCCTTGTATTCGACGATCATCCAGCCGCCCGAAGCGTACAGGTACTGGCCGGCCAGCCGGGCCTGCTCCGCGGCCGGGATCTCGACCTCGGGAGGGAGAGGGACGGAGGCCGGATCGGCAGCCGCGGGGAGGGGCTTGCTCCCGGCCCCCGCGGCGATGAACGCCGCCAGGATTTGGGCGGAGATCGAGGTATTCAGCCCATGATTCGTGGCGTTCGTCAGGCAGACGACGCCGATCTTCAGCTCCGGCAGCCAGCCCATATAGGTCTGGAAGCCGAACCCTCCCCCGCTATGGGTCAGGAGTGTGGTCCCGGCATAGGGTTCGACAGCCAGCCCGAGCCCGTAGCCGTTGGTCTGGCGCGGGCCCCTGGAGGGGATCGCCGCCATGGCCTCGAGAGAGGCCCGGGCGAGCACACGTCGCCGGCCGGCCAAGCCGCCGTTGAGCTGGTCACAGCCACAAACCCCTAGATTCGTATAGAATAATGACCACACCCTAGAGAAAGCAAGGAGGTCCCATCATGATCGAATGCACGGAAACCCATTCCGAGGTCCCCCTCTGCCCGCACTGCGGCCAGCCGGTCCACGAAGTCCGCTGCCATGAGCTCCGCAGCACCCTCGGCAAGCGCTTCATCTATTTCTGCCCGCTCTGCAAGAAAGTCCTGGGCGTCTCGCACCGCAAGGGCTTCTGGATGGGCTGACCGATAAACGGCCGGCCGAGGAGAGAACATGAAACGCAACCGCCCGATCACCGTCCTCGTCATTCTCGCCGGTCTTCTGTTATCCGGGTCTCTTATCGCGTCCGCCTCGCCCGCCGGCCAATCACCGGCCGGGCTGAAGAAGGCGCTGCAAGACTTCCGGGCCTTTTACGCCAAAGGCTTGGCCGAGGCCGGCATCGTGGGAAGCTCGATCCTCATCCTTCACGACAATACGATCGTGGATCAGATCCACCTCGGGCTTGGGAACCAGGAGAAAGGCGCGGCGGCCGACGCCCACACCATCTACCACTGGGCCTCGATCACCAAGACGTTGACCGGGTATCGCCATCATGCAGCTTCGGGACAGGGGCCTCCTCAGCCTCGACGATCCCATCGTCAAGTACATCCCCGAGCTTCGCCAGGTGCACAACCCCTTCGGGGACATGGGCGAGATCACGATCCGCCACCTCATGACCCACAGCGCGGGCTTCCGCGGCGCCACCTGGCCCTGGAAGGACAAGGCCTGGCAGCCGCACGAGCCCCTTCACTTGTCCCAGCTCGTGGCCATGTTCCCCTACACCGAGATCGAGTTCAAGCCCGGCAGCCAGTGGAGCTATTCCAACCCCGGGATCATTTTCCTCGGACGGGTGATCGAGCTCCTGACGACCGACGACTTCGAAGTCTATGTCAACAAGAACATCTTCATGCCCCTGGACATGACGCGAGAGCTACTTCGACGCCACCCCCTATCATCTGCTGAAGAACAAGACCCAGAGCTACTTCCGCGAGGACGGCGTCCTGACGGCGGCCCCGCGACGTCAACACCGGGATCACGGTCTCCAACGGCGGGCTGAACGCCCCCCTGGCCGACTTCGCCAAGTACCTCGACTTCCTGCTCGGCGATCCCGCCGGCAGGCCGCCTATGACGGGGTCCTCAAGAGGTCCTCGCTCGAGGAGATGTTCAAGCCCGCTCTGAGGATCGGGCCGGCCGCGGGGTCCGCGCCGGGGACCACCCTCGAGGACGAATGGCAGGGCCTGATCTTCTTCCTGGAGACCCATTTCGGTACGCGGTATGTCGCCCACAGCGGCCACCAGAACGCCTTCGTCAGCCACTTCTATCTGCAGCCGGAGAGCCGCTCCGCCTACGTCGTGGCTTACAACACTTACGCCACGGCCAAGAAGGGCGCTCCCCCGGAGGCCCGGCGCGGGACGGACGAATTGGACCGCGAGATCCGGACGTATCTTTTCAAGAACGTGTTCCCGCTTTTAAACTAAAAAGCGTTAATCGGGCGGATGCACTCGGCGGCCGACGGGTTGATTCAGATCCTCGGTTTATAGTTCGATTCGGGAAACGTCACCGTAAAGCTGGTCCCATTTGTCCGGTCCAGCTCGATCGTCGCATCCATTTGGCGAACAAGCGAGTTCACGATCTGGAATCCGAGAGTCGGGGCCATTCGGAAATCGAGCTCCTCCAAGAAGCCGCAGCCATCATCCGCAACCCGGAGCTCGACCCGGTTTTCGCTGCCGCGCCGCAGTCCGATCTTGAGAACTCCGGGCCGGGCCTCCGGAAAAGCATGCTTGAGGGCGTTCGAGATCAGCTCATTGAGGAGCAACCCGCAAGGAACGGATAAATTGATATCCAGAAGCACCTTGCCGAATTCCATTTCCAGCCGGATTTGATCCGGCTTGACCTGGTAGATTTGGAAGAGATGGGTCGTCAGGCTCTCGGCATACTCCCCAAACTCGATTTGGACCAGGTTTTGGGATTGATAGAGCTTTTCATGGACGAGGCTCATAGCCCGAACCCGGGTGCGCACTTTTTTGAGGATGAGGCGGCACTCTTCGCTGCTCGTTGTCTCGGACTGCAGGTTCAGCATGCTGGAAACGACCTGCATGTTGTTCTTGACCCTGTGGTGAATCTCCCGGATCAAGACTTCTTTTTCCCGCAACGAGCTTGCCATGGCCGCCACCGCTCTCTTCCGGGCCACGGCGATCCCGATCGCGGCGCCCATTTCCTCAAAGAACCTGATTTTATCAGGCGTGAACATCCCGCGGCGATGATCGTTGAGCTGGAGGAGGCCGATCACCTCATTACTGGAGCGCAAGGGAATGAGAGCCACTGATTCGTAGCCTTCGCCGTTGCAGCGGTTCCTGGTGCGGGCTTGCCTGTCCTTCTCCGTCGTCGTCGCCAGCAGCTCGGTCGTGGCGTTCGTCCAGAAGCTCCCCCGCTCGGTGAAGAACGATCGGGACGGATCGAACCGTCCCCGAATGACGTTTCCGCACATGCACTCCAGGACGGGATCGCCGCGAGAATCGAGGACGGCCTTCCCCGAGGCATCGCGCTCGCAAAGAAAGCGCTCGGCTTCAACGAAGGCGGGGAAAAGCCGTTGGCGCAATAATAGGGATAGTCTTCGCCTTCCTTCAGGCGGATGGCGACCGCTTCGAGGCCCGTCCCGTCTTTGATCAGGTGAAGAATATCGCCCACGAGCAAGCCGACGTCGTTTTGGCGATTCAGGACCGCCAAGACCCTCATCGCCAAGGCCTGCTCTTGCTCTTTGTCCTTGAGGGCGGTGATGTCGGTCGAGACGACCACGACCTTCCAATCGGGAAAAGTCGACCGGAACCGCGCTGACGTTCATCCAAATCGTTTGCCCGTCTTCCTTGACCACGCCGGTTTCGACGTTAAAAACGGCTCGTTGATCTTTGAGGCCTCGCGCTGGCAAGCTCCTCGCCCGGCATCGGCGACCCATCCGGCCGGAGATAGGCCCGTTTTCGGAAATATCCCTGGGGCAGTCCCTCCGCGGGGAGATCCATGATCGTTTCCAGGGAGGAATTTCCGTAAAGAAAATTCCTGTCCGCGTCGAGGACGCCGACGCCCACGGGCAGAATCTCGAAAAGCGCTTTGAGCTTCCCTTCGCTCTCCCGCAGCGCCTTCCTCCGCCCGCTTGCGTTCCACGGCGTACCGCGCCGCGCGGACCAGCAGGCTGCCGTTGATCTCGCCTTTGATCAGGTAGTCCTGGGCGCCGTTCGCGTACGGCCGTGACGGCCGTTTCCTCGTCATCGTTCCCGGTCAGGACGATGGCCGGGGTTGCCGGCGCCGCCTTCTGCAGCTTCAGGAAGGTATCCAGCCCCTGGCTGTCGGGCAGCCCGAGGTCGATCAGTAGAAGATCGATTGCCTTTCGCGCCCAGCCGGGCGATCGCCTCGGAAAGCCGGGACACAGATTCGATCTGGAAACCGACCGGCCCCAGCCGCGGGCAGATACTCCCGGATCAAGTCCACGTCGGCGGGATTGTCTTCGACGACGAGGACGCGCACCTCTTCGGTCATTGTTTGGTCCGTTCGGCGGCAGCTTGACGATGGTCAACCAGAAATCCTCGATGGACTTCACCACCTTCATGAACTGGTTCAGGTCGATCGGTTTGGTGATGAAGCAGTTGGCGTGGAGGTTGTAGGTTTTGAGGACGTCCTCCTCGTCCTTGGACATGGTCAGGATCACGACCGGAATCCGCTTCAGGTCCGGTCCGCCTTGATCTCGGCCAGGACCTCCCGGCCGTCCTTCTTGGGCAGGTTGAGGTCGAGCAGGATCAAGGTCCGGACGCGGGGCTTCGGCGTACTTCCCCTTGCGCCGGAGAAAGGCCATGGCCTCCATCGCCGTCGCCGACCACGTGCAGATCGTTATGCACCTTGCTGTCCTCCAAGGCTTCCCGGGCCAGGTCGACGTCCCCGGGATTGTCTTCGACCAGAAGAATTTCAATGGGTTTCGAACCATTGAGGCTGGGTGCATCGACACACCTCCTTCGTCTATTTCGAAATGGTGAAAAAGAATGTCGCGCCTTTCCCCGGCTCCGATTCAAACCAGATCCGGCCGCCGTGGCGTTCCACGATCCTCTTGCACACGGCCAGGCCGATCCCGGTGCCGGGATACTCCTGCCTCGTGTGCAGCCGCTGGAAGATCACGAAGAGCCTGTCGGCGTACTGCGGATCGATGCCGATGCCGTTGTCCCGGACGGAAAAGACCCATTCGCCGTCCTGGTCCTGGGCGGACACATGGATGCGCGGCGGCGTCCTCCCCCCGGAACTTGATGGCGTTGGCGATCAGGTTCTGGAACACCTGCAGCAGTTGCGACGGCATCGGCTCGCACCGTGGGCAGATCGTCGTTGGTGACGAGGCCTCCGCTCTCCTCGATGGCGGCCTGCAGGTTCCGAAGCGCCTCGCCGAGGACCGCATGCGCATCGGTCGGCTGCAGCGGCTTGCCCCGTGTGCCGACGCGCGAGTAGGTCAGCAGATCGTTGATCAGCCGCTGCATGCGCATCGCGCCGTCCACCGCATAATCGATGTACTTCTTGGCCTTCTCGTCGAGCTGGCCCTCGTAGCGCTGGGCCAGAAGCTGCGTGTAGCTGGAGACCATCCGCAGCGGCTCCTGCAGGTCGTGCGAGGCGACGTAGGCGAACTGCTCCAGTTCCTTGTTCGAACGTTCCAGGTCCAGCATGACGCGTCCGACCGCGTCTTCCGCTTTCTGGCGATCGGTCAGATCAAGGCCGCAGGCATAGTTCTTGTCTCCCAAGGTAATGTAACCCCACGAGATATTCTTCTTCGAGCCGTCCTTGCAGGTGACCACGACTTCCATGGGCTCGATGGGCGATTGGGTCTCGATGGCGCGCTTGACCCTGCTGGTCCATTCCTCCGAGATTTGTCTGCGGTAGGTTTCATCGGGATAGGCCAGCGGCCACCATTGCTCAACGTTCGGAATATCGTCCAGAGTATATCCAAACAATTTGACGAACATGGGGTTTAGATATTCGCATTTCTGTTCTATTCCAACCGACAGGTATATGGCCAGCGGGATGGTCTCCACCATCGCCCGGAACTGCGCCTCGCTCTCCCGCAGCGCGTTTTCGGCGCGTTGATAAGACGTAATATTTCGAACATAGGCGGTGATTCCGATGACGTCGCCGATCGCGGTCCGGACCGGCCGCCAATGGAATTCGTAATAGACGTCGGCCACGGGTTGATATTGGGCTTCGATAAAGGAGTCGCCCCCCAGGACCCGGTCTAGGCTTTCTTTGGCTTTCGCGCGGATCTCGGGTACCGTCATCCAGTCGAGGAGAGACGATCCGATCGTGATTTCGGCGTTCCAGACCGCCTTCATTTCCCGGACATGGTTTTTATTGAAGGCCGTGTAACGATACTGGGTATCAAGCGAAAAAACGATACCGTCGCCGAGGTTATCGAGGATCTCTTGGATCGGTACCACGATCTCTCCTCCTTCTTGGCCCCGAGGAAGGCCGGGTCGCCAAGGGCCTGCCCCTCATTGCCACCTTCAATCGACTAACGTACGTGTAGGGATCTCTCGTCTCAACGGTCACGGCAATCGCCTGGATGGTTGCTCTCAAAGCCTTTCTAATCCGCTCGACCTCCCGTTTGCGCTCCATGGCGTAGCGGGCCGCACGGACGAGAGCGTTTCCGCCGATCTCTCCTTTAAAGAGGTAGTCCTGAGCTCCGTTCGGGGCGGCCGTGACGGCCGTTTCCTCGTCATCGTGTCCGGTCAAGATGAGCGTGGGCGTATCGGTCATTTTTTCAGCTCGTTCGGCGGCAACTTGACGATGGTCAGCCAGAAATCCTCGATGGATTTCACCACCTTCATGAATTGGGTCAGGTCGATCGGTTTCGTAATGAAGCAGTTGGCGTGAAGGTTGTAGCTCTTGAGAATGTCTTCTTCATCCTTGGAGATGGTCAGGATGACGACCGGAATTCGCTTCAAATCGGGGTCCGTCTTGATCTCGGCCAGGACTTCCCGGCCGTCCTTCTTGGGCAGATTGAGATCGAGCAGGATAAGGTCCGGACGAGGGGCTTGGGCGTACTTCCCCTTGCGCCGAAGATAGTCCATCGCCTCCATCCCGTCCCCGACCACGCGAAGATCATTATGAAGCTTGCTGTTCTCCAGGGCTTCCCGGGCCAGATCGGCGTCCCCGGGATTGTCTTCGATCAAAAGAATATCAACGGGTTTACCGCCGCTCGATGGGTACATGACACATCTCCTGTTTTTTATTTGGCCATAGTGAAAAAGAACGCCGAACCTTTCCCCGGCTCCGACTCAAACCAGATCCGGCCGCCGTGGCGTTCCACGATCCTTTTGCACACGGCCAGGCCGATCCCGGTCCCGGGATACTCCTGCCTCGTGTGCAGCCGCTGGAAAATGACGAAGAGCTTGTCGGCGTAATTGCGGATCGATGCCGATGCCGTTGTCCCGGACGGAAAACAGCCATTCGCCGTCCTGCTCCTTGGCGGAAACATGGATGCGCGGCGGCGTCTCCGCCCGGAACTTGACGGCATTGGCGATCAGGTTTTGGAAAACTTGAAGCAATTGCGAGGCATCGACCCGGACCGTGGGCAAATCGTCGTTGGTCACGAGGCTTCCGCTCTCCTCGATGGCGGACTGAAGGTTCCGAAGCGCCTCGCCGAAAACCGCGTACGAGTCGGTCGGTTGGGGCGATTTACCCCGGGTGCTGATGCGGGAATAAGTCAGCAGATCGTTGATCAGCCGCTGCATGCGCACCGCTCCATCCACGGCGTAATCGATGTACTTCTTAGCTTTCTCATCAAGCTGCCCTTCATAACGCTGGGCTAGAAGCTGGGTGTAACTGGAGACCATCCGCAGAGGCTCCTGCAAATCATGCGAGGCCACATAGGCGAACAGCTCCAGCTCTTTGTTGGAACGGGAGAGCTCGGCGGTAGACTCTTTGAGCCGAGCCAGCGCTTCCCTTTCTACCGTCACGTCGAGGTTGGTGGACTGATAGCCGATGAGCGCGCCGGCGGCATTACGCATACTTGCGGCGAACCCGCGCGAGACGAATGTCGTTCCGTCCGTACGGCGAGCCGGAAATTCTCCCTCCCAGGCATCGTGACCGGCCAGGGCTTCAAGGACGGCGGTTGCATCGGCCGGGTCGGCAAAGAACGATCCGACGCTTTGGCCGATGGCCTCCGCCTTGTCGGCATATCCCCACATCTTGACGAAGGCCTGATTGACATGAGTGATCAACCCGTTCTTGTCGGCGACGCTCTGGGAGGCGATAGAATCTTCGAACACCTGGTTCTTAATCCGCAGCTCGGCCTCTGCCCGCCTTCGCTCCGTGACATCGACGAAGGTCCCCTCGATATGCGGCGGCCGGCCCTGCGATTCCTTGACCAGACGTGTATTCGCCTCGACAAAGACAGGGTCCCCGTTCTGTTTCCTGGCCGCGATCGCATAGCTCTTGATGGTGCCGTGTTTCCTCAGTTCCTCGACATAAGCTTTCCTTTCCTCCGGCTCTTGCCAGAAATCGGGAAGCTGGATGCCGACCAGATTATCTTCAAGACCGAAGCCCAGGATCCGGTTGAATTCCCGGTTGTGATCCTGAAGCACGCCGTCAAGAGTCACACTGTAAAATCCCTCGGTCAAGTCTTTGATAGTCCGGCGGTACCGCTCTTCGCTTTCACGGAGCGCATCCTCCGCCCGCTTGCGCTTGGAAATGTCGTTGATGCTGGACAAGATACAGGGGGCTTGGTTCAGCAGGATCACCTGCGCGGAGAACAACCCCGTGATGACCGTTCCGCTCTTCGTCCGAAACAGAAACTCCCGGTCCGCCACGGCCTGGCCGGCGCGAAGATCGGCCACCACGCTCCGGCGATCTTCTTCATTGACCCACAGCTTCAGGCCGACCGACGATCCGGCGAGGGTTTCTTCCCGTGTGAACCCCGTCATCGAGACGAAGGTATCGTTGACCTCGACGAACGCTCCGTCTCGCGCGCTTGTGATGGTGATGGCATAGGGCGAGGTTTGAAAGGCCTTGGAGAACTTCGCCTCGCTCTCCGCCAAGGCCTGCTCCATCCTCTTGCGCTCCGTGATGTCCATGCAGGTGCCCACAAAGCGCCTAGGCTTGCCGTTCTCGTCGACGAAAACACGGCCTCGGGCATTGATGGTCCGCCGGCTTCCGTCAAGTCCCGGAACCCGGTAATCCGTATCAAAGGGAAGATTCCGATCGAGCGCATCCGCGACGGCCCGTTGGACACGCTCCCGGTCGTCGATATGGAGCAAATTGATAAACTGCGAAAAATGGGCCAGGTTTTCGGGCTGGACCCCGAACAGGCGATAGAACTCCTCCGAGCCGGTGATCTCATCCCGCACGGGATCCAGCTCCCAGCTTCCCAGGCGTGCCACGGCTTGGGCCTCCACCAGAAGCTCGCTGCTTTTGGCCAGCTCGGCCGCACGTTCCGCAACGAGATCTTCCAGATGATCGCGGTGTCTCCTCAGCTCGATCTCGGCCAGCTTGCGCTCGTTGATGTCCTGAAATACGCCTCCGATCCGAACGATCTTTCCGTTTTCACGGTACGCCTGGCCAAGAGCCCGAACCCATATTCTTTTCTTCTTGGCTGTAATGAGCTCAAGCTCCGCATCGAAAGGCTCGCCAAAGCTGATCAACCTGTCGACGAGGCCGGTGATGATGGGGATCGATCCGGGAGCATAAAAATTGATCGCCGTATCCAAATTGGGATCAAAACCGGGTTCGACTTCATGGATGATCCTGGTCGTTTCCGACCAGTCATTTTTCCCAGTTTTAAGATCAATCTCCCAACCACCAACCCTGGCCAGCTGGCTGGTATTGTCCAGGAGCTGTTTGTTTCGGATCAGATCCGCGGTTCTTTCCCGGACCCGGGCTTCCAACTGATCATGGGCTTCGCGAAGGGCTTCTTCGGCCTTCTTGCGTTCGGAAATGTCTAGAATATCTGTAATGAAATGGACCGGCTTCCCGGAAGCATCCCGGTAAAGCATCGTACTGACGGCCGCCCAAACATAATGGCCGTTTCGGTGAAGATACCGCTTATCCATCCTGTAGGTCGCCCGCTCATCGGCTAAAAGGGCCCGGATGCACTCGCGGCTTTCGGCGATGTCGTCCGGATGGGTGACGGCCGCGAAATCGAGGCTTTGCATCTCTGCGATGGAATACCCCAGCATATCGGCGAAGGCCTGGTTGACCCGCATCAAGCGGCCGTCCGGGGCCGTCAGGGACATCCCTATGCTGGCGTTCTCGAACACAGCCCGGAAATTGGCTTCATTTTCTTCAAGCGCGGGCTTTTTCGCCTCCGCCGTCATGGCAGCATCTCCTTCTTCTTCTTCATTCCCGAAACGACGCGATCGCGACCGTCTATGGCAGGAAAAAGATGGCTCTCTCCAAATTCCCAAAACGAATCCCCGCCGGAAAAACGCTTCGGCGAGATGAGAAGACAGAGTTCCTAGGGCTGTCGGGGATGCTCGTGCGTGTTTCCATCATGCGCCGTTATCCAGAGTCAGTCAAGCCATTGTTTCAAAACGAGTAAGGCCACGCGCCAAACCGAGTTGATGGCCGATCGCAGCCACTCTCCCGAGACCGAAAAAACGAGGGGGATGCTGACGAATCGGGGAGAAGAGCCGCGTTGCCGATGTTGTTTCCTACTAACTCATGCCATGGCTAAGACGGGGACGCTGCCGGAGGCCCGGCCAGGACTAAGCGGCTGGGGCGTAAAATCCGGTCTTGTCTATTCCGGAACGCGTTTCCGGAAGAATTGAGACTCTAGGGCCATCGGAGTTCCCCGCCCAGGGGTCAGGAACGATAGGGGCGCGGGTTCACCGACGGCAAGGGATACGGATGACCGATCGGCTTTTCGTCATACTCATGCCGGAAATCCCCATGCCGCGCCGGCCCGGGCGCCCGTCATAACGACACGTTGACGAGGCTATTATCTTTTCGAGCCCACCCTTCTTGTCGAGTCTGCAACCATGGCCCTAAGAAAAAAGAATCAGCCCCGGGCCCTGCGGGCTTCGGGGCCGATGGAATCGAGGACTGCCGGTTGTCCGGCCGGAGTCAACGCTTACTTGATCTCGGCGATGGGCTTGCCGTTGACGATCTTGAGCGTCAGGACGTTGATCTTGGCCAAGTCGAGGCTCTTCCAAATGATCGACGTGCCTTCATCGTCCGTGACGCGAATGTCCCACTTGGGATGGCTTTCCTCGGGATCGAACTCGATGTCGACCGAGTCGCCGTCCGCCAGAATATCCTCTTCCATGATGTCCTCGCCCCATTCGTCGTCATTGGCGGCGGAGATGCTGACCTGGTAGATGTCCACACCCGTCTTGTTGACGAGCTTGAAGTCCAGGACGGTGTTCTGCGCAGCCAGGAAAGCGGCGACGACCAGAAGACCCATAACGACCAGACCGAACGATTTCTTCAAAGCGGTTCCTTTCAGCGAGTCGAGATAGCCGGAAGCCTTTACTCCCATGCTCCGATAGTGTATGTATATTCAGCCCCGGCGTCAAGATCCTTTGCGTCGAACACCGGGCGCTTTTGCCGGGTCCCGAAAAATGGGTTAAAATTAATCTACGCTTCCGTGGAGGGCCGCTCATTTCCAAGCTTCGCATCCCAACAATCGCCGCCGCATCGCGGGACCGGATCAAGCCGACGCCGGCGGCGCTGAAGAAGGGGCCCGCGAAGGCGCGCCATGCCAAGGCGCTCCGCATCGGCGCGGTCGCCCTGCTGGGCGCGGTCCTTCTCCTCGGCGCCCTGTTCTTCTCCCTGCGCAACGTCATCCTGCGAAGCGTCCTGGACAGCCGCATCCGATCCTACCAGGCGAGCCACACCGGGGACGTCCTCCGCATCGGCAAGGCGAGATTTCACGGCCTTGCCGGGATCGACCTGGAGGACATCCAGCTGCGCGCCGCCACCAGAGACTTTTCCATAGCGGTCATGGAATGCTCCGTCCAGGTCCGTGTCATAAAGCTGATCACCGGCCGGGTGCGGTTGCACCGCCTGGCGCTTCGCGGTCTGGACCTCGACCTGAGACGCGAAGACGCTCCCGGCCCGCTCCCGGCCGGGTCCGTCGGCACAAGCGGGCCTGCGTCGCCCACGGCCGCCGCGGGCTCGGGGCCCGACTATGGAGCCAGGGTAGCGCGACTGCTCGACGCGTACTTTACCCACATTCCCGACAGCCTGGTGATCGAGAGTCTGACCCTCCATTCCGGCTTCGGCCCTGTCCGTCAGACCCTCCAAATCCCCCGTCTGGACATCATCGGCTCCGCTTTCGAGACCAAGATCGAGATCCTGGACGGCGAGGAAGAATGGACCTACCTCTTAGAAGGATCGATCGATAGGGAGAAGAGACAGCTGGATCTACGCCTCCTGCCCCGGCACAGCGGCGGTCGGGCCGCGCTGCCCTTCATCGAACGGCAGTGGGGGCTGAAGGTTGATTTCGATTCCCTTTCCATCGGCCTGCACAGCCGGGGCCGCAAGGACGGCGTGCTGCGCCTGGACGGCTTGCTGGCGGTCGACGGCCTGGCGCTGAACCACCCGAGCATCGCCGCCGCAGACGTCAACGTCAGGAACGCTTCCGTCGACTACACGCTGCGCATCGGGGACGATTTTTTCGAGCTCGATAAAGCCACTCGGGTGACCTTCAACAAGCTCGCCTTCCAGCCGTACCTCAAGCTCCAGACCCGGCCTTCTACACAGCTGACCTTGCAGCTCGATAAGACCGAATTCAAGGCAGCCGATTTTTTCGATTCCCTGCCCGCCGGGCTGTGCACCCAGCTGGCCGGAATCCAAGCCGGCGGGGATCTCGCCTACCATTTCCATCTGGCCATCGACTTCAGCCGCCCCGAGGCGCTCCAGCTCGAATCGGGACTGGAAAAGCGCGATTTCAGCATCAAGCGCTTCGGCCAGAGCGACTTCAGGGCCGTCAACGCGCCGTTTCTTCATACGGTTTTCGAAGAAAATCGGGCGGTCGCGTCCTTCATAGTGGGGCCCGAAAACCCTGATTTCCGCGGCCTCGAGGAGATACCTCTTTTTCTAAGAAATGCCGTGCTGATCTCGGAAGACAGCGCTTTTTTCGGGCATCGCGGCTTTCTGCTCGACCCGGTCAAGGATTCCATCGTCGCCAACCTCAAGGAAGGGCGCTTCGTGCGCGGCGCCAGCACCATCTCCATGCAGCTGGCCAAGAACCTCTATCTCAAGAGGCAGAAGACCATCGCCCGCAAGTTTGAGGAGATGATCATCACCTGGCTGATCGAGGAGAACCGGCTGCTCAGCAAGGAGCGCATGTTCGAGATCTACCTGAACATCATCGAATGGGGGCCGCAGGTATACGGCGCCCGGGCGGCGGCGCGCTTCTATTTCGACAAGGATGTCTCCGATCTGACCCTGGCCGAGGCGGTCTTCATGGCCAGCATCATCCCCCAGCCGAAGCGCTTCATGGTCGTGTTCGACGCGGAGCAGCGGCTGCGGCCCTGGATGCAGGCTTATTATGCCGACGTGTCCGCGAAAATGCTGTCGCGAGGATGGATCGAGCAGCGTGATTTCGACGCGCTCGTCGCCGATGTGCGGCTGCGGGGCCCGGCCCGCCTGCTTCTCAAAGGCGGGGACGACCGGGCGGATGGGCTTGATTGAAAAGAGGGCGGCGGGCTCACCCTTACAACCTCGGAAAACGGGGACGCCAGAGACGGGCGGAGAGATTCAGGCCGCCGCCGCGCCGTCCGCCTATTCGTTTCTGAGCGAAACCGCCGGATCGGTCCCGGCCGCCCGGATGGACTGATAACCGACGGTCAGCAAAGCGACGCCCAGCGACAGCATCAACGAGAAGACAAAGACTCCCGGCGTGACCCGGGTATGATAGGCGTATCCGCGGAGCCATTGGCTCATGATCCACCAGGCCGCCGGCGCCGCCAGGACATTGGCCAGGAGCACCAGACGGACAAACTCGCCGGTGAAGCGGAGGGCCAAGCCCGGGGTGGAAGCCCCCAAGACCTTCCGAATCCCGATTTCCCGGGTCCTTTGCTCGGCCACATAGGCGGCCAGGCCGAGCAATCCCAGGCAGGAGATCGCGATTCCCAGGATGGTGAAGGCCCGGGTGATTCCCCAAAGCCGCTCGTCGGCCCGGTATTGTTTATTGAAATCCTCATCAAGAAAGAACCCCGCGTAAGGGATGCCCGGATACAGCGTTTTCCATTCCCGTTCGACGGCCGCGAGAGTGTCCGGCAACCCGGCGGATCGAACCTGAAGGGTCAGGATCTGGAAGTCCCGCGGAAACCATTCCATCACCAAGGCGCCGATTTCCTGCTGCAAGCCGAAATAGTGGAAATCCCGAACCACCCCGATGATCGCTCCCGTGCGGCCGCCATTCCCGGACTGGATCCTTTGGCCGAGGGCTTTGTCGGCGGAACCGAAACCAAAGGCCCGGACCGCGGCTTCATTGACGAGAAACACCGGGATTTGATCGAAATTCCGGGTCATGTCCGTCGCCAAATCCTTGCGGAACGGCCGGCCGGCGGCCATCGGGATGTCGTAGAGGGATAGGAATTCGGGGTCGATGAAAACATGATTCATGGCCCAGTTGCGGTCGGCCTCCTGGTCGACGAGGCGGACACTAAAACTGGCCGTTCGGCGTCCGGGCACGCTCGAGGAAACGGCCGCGCCGAGAATGCCCGGCAACTTGAGAAAAGCGGCTTTGACCTCCTCCGACCGTGTCGAAAAATCCGGAGTTCCCCGGACTGGGAGGAACAATTTTTGGTCTTTCGAGAACCCGATATCCTGATTCTTCATGAATCGGACCTGCCCGATGATGACGATCGTTCCCGTGATCAGCAGCGCGGCCAGGAAGAATTGCCCCACGATCAGGACTTTTCGCGTCCCGGTCCCGAACCTCCCGGTTTGGAACGAGCCCTTCAAAGTGGCCGCCGGTTTGAACGATGTCAGGACAAGGGCGGGATAGATGCCCGCGCCGAATCCCGTGACAAGCCAAATCCCGGCCAAGAACAGGAGATTCCCGGATTGGAGCAGGTCCGGAAGGGCGAACGACGTGCCCGCGAGGCGGTTGAAGACGGGGAAGAGAAGAATCGTCCCCAGGACGGCGGTCGCGGTCGAGAGACTCGTGAGAAGGGCGGATTCGCCCAGGAGCTGGCCGAAGAGCTGCTTGCGTTCGGCGCCGACGACCTTGCGGAGGCCGATCTCTTTCGCCCGGCGCGTGGACCGGGCCGTGGACAAGCCGATGAAATTCAACCCGGCGATGATCAGGATGAGGATGGCGGCGGCCGTCAGGAGAGCCAAGGCGGCCCCGTTTCCGCCCGCCTCGATTTCGAACAGGAGCTTCGATTTCAGATGGATGTCGGCGACCGGCTGTAGGAAGTACCGGTAGGCTTGGCCGAAGGATTTGAGCCGTTCTCCGATATAGCGGTCGGCGAGCCCGGCAAGGCTCCGTTCGAAGCGGTCCGGGAGGGTCATCGGCTTCAGCTTGATATAGGTATACGCCATCGTGTTGTGCCAGTTTTCGAACTCATTGCCGAGGGCCGGTCGCAACGTGTCCAGGGACACGAGCCAGTCGGCCTTGAGATGGGTGGTCGCCGGCGCATCCCGCAGGACGCCGGTGATCTCCAGGAGGATCTGCCCGTTGAATTTAACGGTTTGGCCGACAGCCGGATTCGCGCCGAAATACTTGCGGGCCGCGGCCCGGGTGAGAACAGCCGTGTTCGGTCGGGCCAGAGCCGTTCGAGGGTCGCCTTCTAAAAACGCGAACGACAGGATGCTCAGAATGTCGGCATCGACGAAGAACACGCGCGGTTCATAGAATTTTTTTTCACCGTATTCGAAGAGACGGTCACGGCCGGGAAACACCCGGGCGCTTTCTTCCACTTGGGGATACTCGGCTTTCAGGGCCGGGGCCAGGGGAAAGCCGGCCGCGGCGAACGTGCGGGTGCTGGCGCCGGATTTGATCTCTTCGACGACCCGAAAGACGCGGTCACGATCGGAATGATAGCGGTCGTAGCCCGTTTCCCGGGCCACATACATGAAGATGAGCAGACAACAGACGATTCCCGCGGCCAGGCCGCCGATCGTGATCAGGGTGAATGCTTTTTGTCTCCGCATGTTGCGGAAGGCGATTTTCAAGTAATTCTTGATCATTTGGAACCTCCAGGCTATTTGCGAGGCGACGAACCTTGGCAGGGAGCGAAGAAGCATCGTCCAAAAATCGGCCGCGGCCCGAAACGATCCCTCCGCGGCAAGGATCGCCCGGTGCCGCTCTTCGAAATCCCCGACCGCCTCCTCGAAATCGATCCCGTCGAGAAAGAGCCAGAGCAGGAATTTCCCCGTTCGGGGAAGTCCGGCTCTTCGCGGGAACGACGTCATCGGAAGGCTTTCTCCAGGTCTTCCGACCAGACGGCGCGATGGATTCTCCGGACGTCTTTCAGGGCCTCCCGGCCTTCCGCCGTCAGACGGTAATAGAACTTGCTCCGCCCTCCCCTCTCGGGCGAGGGAGGGCCCGGGATCTTTTCCACGAAGCCCTTGTGATCGAGCTGTTTCAAGGGTTTATAGACGGCTCCGAACGACCACGGCGCCCCCGTGTCGGCCGAGACGCGATCCCGGATCGTCACGCCGTAGGCATCGCCGGCCAGCTTCCAGATCGCCGCCAAGACGATCTCTTCGGACCGGGAGAGCAGGTTCATGGATCCTCCTCCAGCGTATCTATGAAAGATGGATACATATGACAAGATGGAGGCTTCCCCGAAAAGGTTGCCTTGCAGCAAAAAGATCCCCCCGCTCTCCCCATCTGCGCAAGGAAGCGATTCTATTTGTCAGCGGCCCCGCTGGGAAGTCAAATCGATGCGTGAGGGGCCGGCCGGGATATTTTTTGCATCTGGCGCGAAGATCGGCTAATAATTAGGCCATCATCAGACAAAAGGAGGTCGCCATGAGCGTGAGGCTTGGGGCTCTGGTTCTACTCGGTCTTGCGGCTTGGAGCACACCGCACTCGCGGCAAGCCCTTTCCCTCGAGGAGATCCGAAAAGGCGCCGCGGCGAGAATCGCCGCCCACGTCCAATCGCTCAAGGACATGCCTGAAAATCCCCTCTTCGCCCGCACGGCTTCCCCGCTCCAGGACCAGAACAATTTGGCCGCGGCCCGGGTGGAGACGATCAAGAAGCTCCTCGAAGCCGGCGGCTCGGACGCCCCGGATTACGGCAGGATTCTCGGTCTGACTATCGAAATTCTCAGCAAAGCCCCCGACACCCCGCAGGCCCGGAAGGCCCATTGGGACCTGCATCGATACTATCGGATCGTCGGCATTCCACAAGCGGACCGGGATGCCCTGGCAACCTATCTGGTCAAATACAAAGCCGGCGAATCCGAGAAAAAAGAGGCCTTCGGCGCGCTGGCCGCTTTGGCCGCCGATGAAAGGGAGTGGGATGCGGTCCTTTACTATGCGGAAGAATACCTGGCCCTTGATCCCGGCTCCTACCCGCGGCTGCTCGACAAGGCCCGGGCCCTCGTCAACCTGGGCTTTTTGGACGATGGGAAGGCTCTCCTACGCCGAATCGTCGGGGAGGATTCCGGTTCCGCCCAGGCCGCCCTGGCCGCGTCCGCCCTGGCCGAGCTGGAGGCGGCGGCGTTCGACCCGGGGCTGGTAACCGGGTACAAGAAGACCATGGAGATCATGCGCCAAATCGGCACCGCCGCAGCATCCTATTGGGCAGAGTACGCCAAATTTCCCCCGTCCATCAAGGATCTGTATCCCGACTTTTTGCGAGAGCTCACGGAAAGGGACGCTTGGGGAAACCCTTTCCTCATCAAGTCCGATCCGGACAGCGAGCAGTTCATGATCGCCAGCCCCGGCAGCGACGGAAAATTCGACGGCTTCCATCAGACCGGATCTTACGTCGATATGCCCGGCAAGGATATCATTTTCGCCGACGGGTCTTTCGTCTTCTCCCCCCGGATCCGCAGACCATAAACGACCGACTTCCGGCGATGTTCGCGGAGGGCCCCTGCCCGCCTTGGGACGGGGACGGCCAAGAGAGCAAGCGCTAACCGGGCCGATGGTATAATACGGACAAAGGAGGACACCATGTCTCTGCGTTTTTCCCGGATCGGATGGCTTCTGGCCGGACTTCTATTTGCCGTATTCTCGACGGCCGCTGATTGCCCGCAAGGCAACGTCATCACCATCATGACGTCCTCGATGCCGTCGCTCAAGGCCGCCCTCCCCTTGGACTTCTCTTCGCTGAAAGCCAGCGGCGCTCTGTTGTCCAAAAACGGCAAAGAGCTGCGCGTCTGCCTGTCCAACGACGTCTTCCCGATTGCGGCCATGGCCAACGGCTTCGTCGTCCCGCTGAATAAAAAAGGGCAGTTCATCCTGCAGCTCAACTTCTCCAACGGCGCCGAAGCCGTGAAGCCCGGAAAATACGATCCCGCGGCCGGTTACGGCAAGCCGTTCTGGGTTTTCGCCGAGTTGAAAGTGATGGTGGGAGAGAAAGGCACCATCGCCAGCCTGGGAGCGCGGTCGGGAACGGCGGAGATCATCAAGATGACCGAGACCACGGTCTGCGGCAGGTTCCATCTGCAAGCCAAGACGGGGGAAACCGTCAACTCGGAAGTGGCCGGCGAGTTCAACGTCAAGCTGACGAAGTAGCGCCGGGCATTCCGGCGGCGGGGCCTCCGAAAAACGACCGGGCCTCTGATCATCAACTCGACGGTGCTCGCGGCTCGATACGAACCGTCAAGAAAGCGCGGCTCATGCCCTCCCGATTCACGAAGACCAGCCGGTAGTCCCCTAGGAAGCCGGGGCCCGGGAGCCAAGAGAAGACGCCCGCCACCGCGTCCAGAGTCGAGCCGATGGGGAGGGCGCGGAGCTCTTCGCCGACGATTAGGTAGCCTTCCCAACGGGAGGCCGGCCGGCCCATCGGAGCATGGGCCGTCGGAAGCCCCGCCATCTCGGCTACGCGGCGCTGCGCATCAACCGCCCACGCCCTCTCGTCCAGCATGATCTCGAGCCGTTCAAGCTCGGGGACGACGAGGAGAGGCCCCTGGCTAAAGCCCGGATTTCCGGGAGGCGCCGGGATGACCCCGTGAGAGTACGGAGCATGCGCCCCCGGGGTAACAAGGATGTGGTCGGGAGGCCGGCTCCGGTCATATCCCCTTCTGGCGTGCATCGGTTGTGCGGAGCCGTCCCTGTATCCCTGGAGCTCCGCAAGCGTCGTCAGCGAGCCCCGGACAGGCAGCCCCGATTGAGGCGATGACATGCCCGCATTCAGGATCGAGAAGTACCGGCTGCCGATGCCGTCCTCGTTGCCGCCGCCGTCGCGAACGCTCCACGCGATGGTGTGTACGCCGTTCGCGAAGGCCGTCGTATCCAGGGCATAGACGCCGACCGCGCCGTTGGAGTTGGCGTAGCCGGGGAACAGCATCGCGATATCGTCGCGATAGTGGTTATAGGACGGGTGCCCGATCGGCAAACCGTCCACCCAGAGCATGATCGTCGAGCCGTCCGTCGGGATGCCGTTGGGCTGGGGCGTCAGCGCCCACCCGCCGTTGATATAGGTGCTCCCGGAGATCATCGCGCCCTGAGCGGGCAGGTCGATCGCCCCAAAGGGCTTCACGGCGTGGGCGTTGTCGCAGGCGACCGTCTTGCTGCCGAGCAGGACTTCGTGGCCTTCCTTGTCGGTTGCGTAGGCATGGAGCGTATATGTTCCGTCCCCGCCGTCGGGCAGGAAGTTCGTCAGCAGCATATAGCCCCAGCCGGCCCGTCTGTTGAGCGGGTAAACGGAATAGGCAAGCTCGACATCCGGCCGGGCTCCCTCGACAAACGTCGCATCGCCGATGAAGATTCGTGATCCGAGGGGCTCCGCACCCGCCGGATCGCGGTAGATCTTCACGCCCGCCGCCTCGATATCGTCCAGCGCCCAGCCCGTCACGGCGATGCTGCTTGATACGTTCGATTCGTTGACCGGCGAATCGAAAGAACCGAAGGGCGCCTGGGATGTCCCCGCCGGCAAAATATCGAGCCCGACGTTGATGGTCTGGGGTGAATTCGAGGCGTTCGGAGAGGTGATCGCGATCGTCCCGGCGTAGGCTCCGGGGGCCATATCGGTCCGGGCGATGCCGATCGTCAAGACCCCGGCGCCGGATCCGCTCAAGGGCGAGACGGAGATCCAATCCGTCGAGGGGGCGGCCGTCCAGATCAGGACTTCCGTCCCTGTGTTCGTAATCACCGCGGTCGCGGTCCGCGTCGGTGTTCCATCCCGTTCCGCCCCGAAGTGAAACGATGTCTTTGAAAGATGGATGATCGGAGCGTCCGGCGACCCCGCTTGTCCCGAATCCGGATCGATCATGAGCCCGGAGCAGTCGACAGCCTCGAAGTCCGAGCCGAGGATGGCATCCAGCTCATGCAGCATGTCGTTGTCCCAGCGTTCGTCGGGGGCGCCGGAAATGTACCAGGGGGCTCCGTTGTCGGCCAGGATGATGCCGTATTTCTTCATGGCCCGGAGGATGACCCGCATCGGGGCGGAGTAGCCGGAGATATCGACTCCCGCCTTGAGGCGGAATCGTTGCCCCATGGGCGGGAGACCGGGATCATCGGAGGAGGAGGCGAAATGACGGGCCGGCCAGACGTAAGATCGACGCGTCCGCGGCGCGGTGAAGCGGATGGCGTGGGTGATCTCTCCCGTGGCGACCTCGTCATAGCGCACGAGGCCGGGGAAGATCGGCAGGCCGGCGGCATCGGCGGATGTCCAGCCGGCGGGTCGCAAGGCGTTGGATTTCAAGTCATACCTAGCGCCCGATTCGGCGTTCCAGGAGCCGTCGGGCTGGAGGAAAGCCCGAAAAAGCTCGAAGAGCAGGCCGTGATCGTCATCCACGACCAGAACGTGACGGTCGCCGCCGCTTCCGCTGCCCCCTTCAACGGGAGCGTCGGCCGGGATGGGAAAAGGCCCGGGATCGCTCTCATCGCCGTAGTTGGTGTAATGGATGGCCGCCATGGGCTGGCTCCCCGGCACGGAAACGAAGGGGATTCCGATCGGGCCTCCATTCCATGTCCCGGAGCCGAAGTCGGCATGAACATTCTCGCCCGGACCGATCGAGGCGACGTAGGCGGCCGAGTTCGGGTCGAGAGGCAGAGCATCGACCGGCGCGTTCCAAATGTTGTTCGCGGGAAAGACCGGGTGGACGTCCACCGCCGCCCGACCGTCCCAGCCGGCGGGAAGGAAGACCGAGAGGCAAGCCACGAGAAAACAGGTTTTTTTGAATTGATTTCCCATTTCGCGACCTAAGACATACATAGTTTTCCGCATTGAGGATGTCAAGGCGGCGGCTGGGCGTCTCCTCCAGGGGAATCGGCATAAAAGCATTAGCCCTGACGGGAAGTCCTGCTTATTTCCGGATACGGCGGAACGCGGATTCCCGGCCCCGGCGATCCGGAATTCAGGTACAGGCTTCAGAAAAACCTTTTCCCCATACAAGGCGGCATCAAGCAACAAACAAAGGAACGGTGAGAAATACTGGCTGAGCCCCTCGTCCCCTACGGGGCTCCCGAAGCGTTCCCGATTGACTTGGGGATGACGAGCTGCTTGCCGCCGACCTGCCAGGTTTTGCAGAATTCCTGCAGGGTCATCTCCTCGGCGGCGTACTTCGCGACCGGGGCCCAGGTGATCGCTACCGTGGAGCTGCCCTGATCTCCACTGGTTAAGATCTGCATGGAATCCACCCAGGGTGCGCCATAGGCGGTCTCCAGAGCAACGTCGGCCACCATTCGCGTGATGTCCTCGGGCTTCATTCCCGCGGCATAGCTGACTCGGATCAAGGCAAGCCCGGGAGGCAGACCGACTCCAGCGCCTGCCACGCCCGGCAGGGCGGTCAGCTTCTCCTGCAGCAGCAAACTGGCATCGACGGCTTCCAAGTGTGAAGGAGGTTTGGACGGGCGGACGAGCTTCGGCCTTTTGCCGCCGACCTTTTCCGTGGGCGGTTGGTCATCCTCAGCGAGTCCCTCCGGTTTATTGTCGTCCTCCGGCTTTGCCCGGTTCTCAACCACGATGCCCTTCTCGGTGAAAAAGGCCGGCCGGCGATAACCGGCGCTCAGCATGGGCTCACAGAGCGGCGACTCGCCCCAAGAAAATGGTCCGTAGACGACCCAGAAGTACGCATGATCAAAGCGATCCGTCGTGTAATGGAGTTTCCAGCCAATCACCACGCGGTAACGCAGACCGTCTGTCGTCTGGATGTTCTTGAACTCCAGGGTCTTGTCGAAGGCAATCCACCGTCCGTCGTCCTGGTTGTTGTCCAACCGTTTGTCGATCACCGACGGCCGGAGGAGGGTGATGTCGTTATAGAAGACCGGTTCCTTCTTCCCTTCCTCATAGAACTTTCCATTGTGTATCAGCCAGACGCGCACATTCCGGTCCTCGCTCTTTATTCCCTTGCCGTAGAAGTCATCCGGCAACAGACCGAATCCAAACTTGCCGTGAGGAAAATCAATATTGACCGAAACCTCGCTCCAAGGATTGTCCATGCCCTGAGGCTGGTTCTTCAAAATCTGCGGAGCCATTTCGTTGCAACGCAGCTGCCCTCGGACACGCACCCTTTGGCCGGTAAGAAACTCGACGCGGAGGTTCTTCACTTCCAAGGAAGCGCCGGCCGAGCCATCATAGACGCTCTTGGCTATCCCTCCGGTCCTTCCCTCGCCATTCAGGATGATCCCCGGCCAAAGCGGAATTTCCCCCGGCTCGAAGGGCTTCGCCTGCATCGAAAGCGAATAGAAAACGATCACGATGCCGAGGAATACCAGACCGAAGCGTCGAAACTCTCGGCTCGCCATGACCGTCCTCCTTTTCAAGCTTCGTTAAAAAGCGTGCCCCCTTCGTCTTGAGCTAAACCGGACCTATGAATCCATAGTATTCTGCCATCCTTACGAAATCAATGTAAAAACCGGCTGTTGTCAACATAGAAACTCCCGGCGTCCGGTCCATGCTCGATCAGCTGAAAGGCCTCTGTTCGCAAGAGGCGTGATGTCGGCGATCTTCGGCCGGAAAGCTCGCCTTCTGTGAGGGAACCGCGCAGCAAGTCGTCCGGCATCACCACAGCCTGATCTTGACGCCGATGCCGATCTGCAGAAACGACGGGTCGATCGAGACGGGCGGTTTGATCCGGCCTTCCTCGTAAATCCTATCGATGTCCTGCTGGTCGAAGTCGTAGATGAGGTTCCCGAAGAGCCCGATATATTCGCCGGTGACGAACTCCCAATCGAACCACCTCGGGCCGCAGGAGAAAAAACGCAAGTCGAAGACGAGCCCGATGGCCGGCACCACCCAAACGGTCAAGCCGCCCCCGATGTTGAAGCCGAACGACGTCCAGCGCTGGTCGATCTTCATGGGGACCCTGATGACGTCGACCGCCTGCTGGTAGAAAATGCCGATCAAGGTCGTATAGGCCAGGGCATAGACGATCTCCGAATCGATAAAGAACCTGTTGATGTAAAGGGTCGGCCCCCCCGAGAAA
Organism: Candidatus Aminicenantota bacterium; assembly: GCA_963803915.1. Lineage (GTDB taxonomy): Bacteria > Acidobacteriota > Aminicenantia > Aminicenantales > UBA4085 > UBA4085. The sequence continues at coordinate 468,160 of CAWDOL010000014.1, forward strand.
TAACCCTGGAGGCGCTTGCCGCCGAAACGGACGATGACGTTGAGGCTGAGCGGGATGGTCCGGAGATCCCCGTCCGCTCCCATCCATAGAGGCTCATCGAGGACGTGGTCATAGGCAAAGTAGGTCCCCAAATTGATCCAGCTCCACCACATGTCCGACTCGGACATCGCGAGGACGCTTGTCCGGTAGTACCCGGCGTTGAAGCCGATCCCGAGGCTGGGCGTAAAGAAGAGGCTCAACCCGCCCCCGAGCCCGGCCCCGCTCCTGGAGGTGATATGGAAGCGGGAGAAGCTTCCCAGTTGGTCAAGACCGTACAAGGAACCCGTCCAGTCATAGTTATAGCCGCCGGTAACGTCGAGATTCCTGGACATGCCGCCATAGTGGAAGCTCAGCTCAAGGCGTGGTGAGTATTGAGCCAGCCCGGACACGGCGAATCCCAAAACGAACGCCATAGCCGTCGCGATTCTCTTCACCTCGATTCCTCCCCGAAAGGCATCCGCGCGGAAAGCAACCGTACGGACAGTCTTCCCTTGGCTTTATGGCTGATGTGCCCAAATGATAATCTGGGGGAAATCGCAAGTCAAACGGAGGGATTCGCTCGGTGGATGAGAGCCGCCGGACCGACAAGAAGCTTGGCTTATCCCCCCAACCCGCCAAGGAACGATAATGGACCCAATGCCTTCATTGCCTCCGTCCTTTTTGAGGCTCCCGGCCCGAGCGCTTTGACAAGTCCGGGATTCTTATCTATCCTAGAAATAAGTCAGGCAGCATGTCCAGCCCGAAAAGCATCTCCGTGGCCGTCATTTACAGCCAGGTCGGCGTCGATGAATACCAAGTGCTTCGCCGCCAGGTCCAGCGGGGGGAGGTCCTTTCCCCGACCGGCGACATCAAGGATCTGGAAAGCATCGCCACCCTGCGCGAAGAGATCGAGAACATCGCGTCCGCCCTCCGCGAGAAGGGCTTCACCGTCCGGTCCATCAATATCAAGGACGACTTCGACCGCCTCCTCGCCGCTCTGACGTCGCCACGGCCGGACGTCGTCTTCAACCTAGTGGAGTACTTCAACGACGATGCCCGCCAGGAGGACCGGGTGGCCGCGCTCTACGACCTCCTCCGAATTCCCTACACGGGCTCGCCGCCCATGACCCTGGCCGTCTGCCAGCGAAAAGGCCTGACCAAGCAGATTCTGCGGGGCCTCCAGATTCCCACTCCCCGTTATTTTCTGGTTCGGAAGGAGCCCATACCGCCCAAACCGCCGCGATTGCCCTACCCCCTCATCGTCAAGCCCGCTTGGGAGGACGCCAGCGCGGGTGTCGACGAACATGCGGTCGTCGAGAACCGCGCCGGGCTCGAGGCGCGCGTCCGCAAAATCCTCCGGGAATACCGGCAGCCGGCTTTGGTCGAGGAGTTCATCGACGGCCGGGAGCTGGGCGTCTCCGTCCTTGGCAACGTCGATCCCAAGGTCCTGCCGGTCGAAGAGATGGATTTTTCCGCCCTTCCCTCCCATTACCGGGGCATTATCAGCTTCGAATCGAAATGGGAGCCCCTCAACAAGGTCTTCCACATGGGCCGGCTCATCTGCCCGGCTGTGCTGTCCGAACCGGTCATGCAAAACGTCCGGGATGCCGCCCTCCGGACCTACCAGGCCCTGGGTTGCCGCGATTACGCCCGGATCGACATGCGCCTCGATCGGAGCGACAGGCTCTTTGTCCTGGAAGTCAACCCGAACCCCGACCTCACGGCGGGTGTCGCCTTCATGGCCTCGGCCCAGGCTGGGGGACTATCGTTCGAGGATACACTGGCCCTGATCGTGGACGAAGCGCTGAAGAGAGGAGCGGCCGCCGCCGGAAGCGGGCCGGCCGCCGGCTCGTTGGGGAATGCGGAATGAGCGACATTCGGAGCCTCTTGTTCGATAAAAACACGAGGAAGCTCGAGGTTCTGACGACTCCGGTGCAAAGGCTCGATCTGAACCTGAAATTCTCGATGCTCCAAGCTCCCATCGAGAGGCTCCAGGCACGGCTCAAGCGGCGGGGCATCAAGCTCAAGCCCCACTTCTACTTTGGCGAGGACTGGGGCTGCGTCGCGGGCACGACGAACATCGAGATCGGCTTCTACGACGCCAACCCGCTGCTCAAGGAGCTGAACCGTGAGATCCGGGGATGGACCAACAAGCCCCGAATCATCGATTATCTGCTCCGCCATGAAACCGGACACGCCTTCTGCTACGCCCACCGGCTCTACAAGAACTGGGAGTTCCGCAAGGTCTTCGGCATCAAGGGCAAGTTCTTCGACACCTACCCGCCCACCGACCGTTTCAAGCCGCATCCGTGGAGCCGGGATTTCGTCAATCCCAACAAGGATCACTACGCCCAGAAACATCCCGATGAGGATTTCGCCGAAACGTTCGGCGTCTGGCTGTGCCTCCCGGCGAATTGGCGGAAAATCTACCGCAGCCGGAAGGGGGCCCTGAAAAAGCTGGAGTACGTCACGAGGCTCGTCGCCCGGCACGGGGAACAGCCGTCGCATGTTTCGCTCGACGAGCGCGAACTCGACGCCCCCGTGGAAACGATCCGCAGGACGGTCGCCGAGGTCCTCGGAGCCTCCTTGACCAAATATCGCGCCAAGGCCCCGGGCTATATCGACCCGATTCTCAAGAGGCTCGGCCGCTATCGCAGAAGCCCCGCGGACACGGGAATGATCTTTCTGATGGACGTGATCGGCGCCCAAAGGAAGCCAATCATCGAGGCGCTCGTCCGAAGTGCGCGAGTGAGCGTGGCGACGGCCACGGCGCTAGTCGGCAAAATGGAGGCCCGCTCCAGGGCTCTCCGTCTGTCCGTTCCCCTGGGAACGATCAACAAGACCCTTATCGATGTCACGGCACTGGCCACGACCCTGGCCGTGAATTTCGCGTTGAACGAAGAGATTCTTCTCAAGAGATAGGCGGCCCGCTCGATTCCACTTACGCAAGCTCCCTGGCCCCGGCCAAGATGCGCCCCACGTTAGGGAGGACCTCGTCTTCCAAACGACGGGCGTAAGGAATCGTATGGCGGGTGCAAACACGCGCAAATCTGACCGATAAGCGCTTCTCTGCCAAGACTGCCGCCACTTCGCCTGACAGGCCAAATCCTTCAAAGTCCTCATCAACCACCAGGACTCGGCCCGTCCGGGCCGCTGTCTCGCAGAGACTCGCGCCATCGAGCGGGGAGATCGTCCGCAAGTCCAATACATCGGCCGAAATTCCTTCCTTCTGCAGTATTTCCGCGGCCTGGAAGGCGCGATGCACTCCCACGCCGACGCTGACGATGCTGATATCCGTGCCTTGGCGACGAATCACGGCTTGGCCGAGGGGAAGAGGTTCCCACTTCCGGGGTACGGGGCCTCGCGCCCCTTCTTCGGGGACATCGTACCGAACCGTCGCCCTTCCTCCGGAGCCCATAAAATCGAGCCAGGACTCCGAAAGCAATTTGGATTCCATAAATACGGTCGGCCCCTCATGCCGCAAGGCCGCCAGCATCAACCCCCCGGCATCAGCGGGTGTGCACGGTACCGTGATGGTCAGACCGGGAATATGGGCCAGCCAGCCCCACAAAGACTGTTCATGCTGGCCACCGTCTCCATATCCGCCGCCGCAAGGGACACGAATCACAAGGGGAACCCTCCATTTGCCCCCGGAGAACGTCTCGTTTTTCGCGGCGTGATTGAGCAAGGCATCCATGGCGACGCCGATGAAATCGACCATGTAGAGTTCAACAACCGGGCGCAAGCCGGCCATGGCCGCGGCAACGCCGGCACCCAGAAAAGCGCTCTCACTGATCGGGGCACCGAAGACACGCTTGGGGCCGAAACGCACCAGCAGGTTACGTCGCAATAACGGGATATCCTCGCCGAAAACAACAATGCGCGAGTCGGCGGCCATCGCTTGCGCTAGAGCGTCGTCAACAGCTTGGGTAAAGAACAAGCTTCTCACCGAGGGACCCCGGTCAAGGCGGAGGCCAGCACCGAGTCGATGGTTCTCTTGATCTGCTCTTCCAGCTCAACCAACCGGGCCGGATTCGATTGAAGAGTCGCACGAGTGCGCGCGACCGGATCATTGGCGGGGTCGCGGCGCGGGTTTCTCAGCGTCGAAAAGATCGACGCCATGACGGTTTTCAGCCCGGCGAGACGTTCGTGCCAAGCGGCCCCACCGGGATGCAAGAACGACTTCGTGACTTGGGCCATGATCTTCGGCATCTCTTTGAGGGGATCGCGCACCGCCCTTATCGGTTGAAAGCCAAGGAAGTGTCCTTCTAAATGCACGCAATGGAAACGCAGAAAAGTCGGGCCATGGCCGGAGCGGGCACGTTGGATGGCCGCTTCCGCGGCCTCCCACACCGCGGACACGTCGAGTCCGTCCGCTTCAACAGGCGGGACTCCAAGCCCACGCGCTCGTTCATTCAAGCTGCCGCCGGTCATCTTTTCGGATGGAGTCGTAATCGACCATCCGTCATCTTTGCAGATAAACAACACGGGCAGATTCCAGGCGGAGGCCAAGTTCATGGATTCCATCAACATCCCCTGGTTCATGGATCCTTCGCCAAAGAAAGCCACGGCGATGGAACCTGGGCGCAAGTGTTTCGCCGCTAGGGCAAACCCCGCGGCGGCCGGTCCGGCGGCGCCCACGATGCCCGAAGAAACGGCCAAGTATTCCCTGGAAAACAGATGCATATGTCCGCCCGTTCCGCCGCACAGCCCGTCCGGGCGACCCAACAACTCGCGAATAATCAAAACCGGATCCAAACCGCGCATGATCAGCGCCGCGCTGCCACGATGGTCCAGTGCCATCGCGTCGCCATCACATAGCTGAGAAACAACGCCGGCCACAACGGCCTCTTCGCCGGTGCCGAGGTGCATTTCTCCAGAGATCAAGCCATCGTGCCAAAGCTTGGCAATGGCCTCTTCGAATAAGCGGCTTTTCAGCATTAAAGCGTAGAGCGCCCACTTATCGGCTGGCATTACTGATTTCCCCGTTTTCAGTGTACCACACCTTTGGATCTGGAATTTCTCTTAAATCTTATCTCTCCATCCCCTGGGTTCCAGAAGCCGGCCGGCAGCCTCATCGAGATCACGACCTCGTTCAAGCCGATCGACCTTGGCCGGGATCACGATCAGGAAGGGCTGAGGCGGCGGCGTAGCCGGGCGGGCCGGATTCCCCTATAATGGGGCTTCGGCCCATGAACCTGTTCCAAATCCTGGCCCTTCTGGTGACGCTGACGGCGCTGTTCAGCTACCTGAACTTCCGCTTCATCCGGCTGCCCACGACCATCGGCGTCATGCTGATTGCGCTGCTGGCCTCGCTGGGCCTGCTGGCGCTGGGGCATTGGAGGCCGGATCTTCAGTCGCTGGGGGCGCGGGTTCTGGAGCGGATCGATTTCGACGCCGCCCTGATGCAGGGGATGCTGAGCTTTCTGCTGTTCGCCGGCGCCTTGCACATCAACTTGGACGACCTCGTGGAACAGCGCTCGGCCATCTCCGCCCTGGCCTTCGGCGGCGTGCTGATCTCGACCTTCCTGTTCGGCACGGCGATCTTCCTCATCCTGAAGCTTCTCGGCCTCGGGCTGAGCTACGCCTGGTGCCTGCTGTTCGGGGCCCTCATCTCGCCCACCGATCCGGTGGCCGTGCTCGGCATCTTGAAGACCGCCAAGGTGCCGCGAAGCCTGGAAATGAAGATGGCCGGCGAAGCGCTCTTCAATGACGGCATCGGGGTGGTGGCGTTCCTCATCCTCGTGGAAATCGCCGCCGGCGGCCGGCACGTTTCGGTCGGACACATCGGCATGCTGCTGTTGGTAGAGGCCGCGGGCGGGGCCGCGCTGGGGATGGGATTGGGCTACCTCACCTATCGGCTGCTCAAGAGCGTGGATGAGTACCAGGTCGAGGTGCTTCTGACCCTGGCCCTGGTCACCGGCGGATATGCGCTGGCCAACGCGCTGCACATGTCCGGCCCCATCGCCATCGTGGTGGCGGGGGTGTTCATCGGCAATCACGGCCGGCGCCTGGCCATGTCGGCGCGCACCCGCGGGCACCTGGACACGTTCTGGGAGCTGGTGGACGGCATCCTGAACGCGGTTCTTTTCGTGCTCATCGGGCTGGAGGTCCTGGTGCTGGCCTTCACCCGCTCGCTGCTTCTGGCCGGGCTGGCCGCGGTTCCCGCGCTGCTGCTGGCCCGCTGGATCAGCGTGAGCCTGCCCATCGCGGTGCTGCGGCGATGGCGGAAGTTCACGCCGGGAGCCGTCACTTTGCTCACGTGGGGCGGGCTGCGCGGGGGGATTTCCGTCGCCCTGGCCCTGTCGCTTCCGGCGGGACGCGAGCGGAATGTCGTTCTGGCCCTGACCTATGTGCTCGTGGTCTTTTCCATTCTGGGGCAGGGCTTGACCATCGGGCGCGTGGCGCGGCGGCTCTGCCCCGCGGCGGGGGCGGCCAAGACGACGGCGCCCTGAGGCCCGCCCCCTCCGGCTCGTCCGCCCGCGCGTTGACCCGGCCGGCGCAATGGGATACCGTATTTAGGCGGTGGTCGGCGCGGTCGAAACCGGCCCAATAAGGAGAATCCCCATGCGCGACGGCCTGTGGGCGAAAATCAGGGTCATTTGGGCGACTCCCCTTCTGACCATCAACCAGACGCCGGTGACGATCGCTTCGATCCTGATCTTCGTTCTCATCATCAGCGGCTTCGTCCTCTTCTCGCGGATTCTGAAAAACAGGATTCTCAAGGCGGTCCTAGTCCGGCTTCACCTGGAACCGGGGCTGCAGTATACGTTGCTGAGAATCACCCAATACGTCGTCGTCTTCATCGGACTGATCATCGCCCTTCAGTTCATCGGCATCAGCCTGAGCGGCCTGGCCGTCATTCTCGGGTTCCTGTCCGTCGGCATCGGCTTCGGCCTCCAGAACGTGACCTCCAACTTCGTGGCCGGGCTGATCCTCCTATTCGAGCGCCCGATCAGGATCGGAGATCGGGTCTCGGTCGGCGATACGGAGGGGGATGTCAAGACGATCAACATCCGAGCCACGACCATTCAGACCCTCAACAACATCTCGATCATCGTCCCCAACGGCCAGTTCATCTCCGAGCCGGTCATCAACTGGTCGCACGGCGACAAGAAGATCCGGATCAACATCAACGTGGGCGTGGCCTACGCCTCGGACCTGGACAAGGTGTTGCGCGCCCTTGGCCGGGCAGCCGAGGAGAATTCCGAAGTGCTTAAAGAGCCCCGGCCGGACGTTTTATTCCTGAATTTCGGCGAATCGTCCTGGGACATGCAGCTGCGATGCTGGATCGCGGAGCCGAAACGTCACATCATCATCCAGTCCGATCTCCGTTGCGCCATCGTCCGGATCTTTCGGCACGAGGGGATCGAAATCCCCTTCCCCCAGCGGGATCTCCACATCCGGCCGGGGACTCCAGCCGTCTAGACCATTCCGGCCGGGCACGATTCACTTGTCGCCGATGGTCACCTGTCCGCGAGACAAAGGGAGCCGAGAAGCAGCACGGCCGTCGCGGCCGCGCGATGGGACCAAAGAGACTTTCCGCGCCAGCCGTCCATGCCCACCCCCTCGCGGAGAATCTATGCGTCCAGCCGGCGCGCTGTTTCGCTCGGCCGGGGCAGGGCTTGAACGGGCCTGGGGAATTCATCCCAGGTGATCGTAAAGACGGTAAGCCATCGGTTCGCTGGATCCGGCGGGATCCCCATCCAGCATCAGCGGACGACGGCGGGACAAACCGGTTGGGAACCGGGGCGCAATCCGGGATGAAGAAGGCCGGGGTGGATTCGCCCAGGCCCAGACCTCAACCGTTCGGGCCGCATCGCCACCGTCCCGGGTGGGCGGTGACGGGCCAACGACGCAGCCGGCTTGCCTCCCCGCCGAAGATCGGTTTATCATGACGTTATCGGAAAATCATCGAGGAGGTGGCCTGGGGCGGTCGTCTGTTGACATTGGCAGTGCTTGGTCTCGCGGCATGGGGAAGACCCTCCGTCCCCCAGACCCGCTCCCTTGAGGAGATCCGCAACAGCGCCGAAGAGAGAATCGCCGCCCGCGTTCAAACGCTCAAGACGCAGCCCGAAAGCCCCTTCTACGCCCGGACAGCCCATTGGAACATCCATCAATACTATGGGCTCTTCAACCAAGCTCCGTTGGCCCGGGATGCCCTGCTCACTTTTCTGGACAAATACGAAGTTGACGAATTGGCGAAAAAAGAGGCCTACGACAAGCTGGCCCTTTACGCCGCCGACGAAAAAGAATGGGACGCGGTTCTTCACTATTCGGAAAAATATCTGTCTTTCGATCCCGGCTCCTATCCCCGGCTATTGAACAAGGCCCGGGCGCTCGTCAATCTGGGCTTCCTGGAAGAAGGGAGGGCTCTGCTTCGTCGCATCGTCGAGGAGGTTCCTGATTCCGTCCAGGCCTCCCTGGCCGCGGCCGCCCTGGCCGAGCTGGAAACGGCGCAATTCGATCCCGGGCTTTTGGCCGGATACAGAACAACCATGGAGCTCATGCGCCAAATCGGCGCTGCCGCGGAAATGTACAACGTGGAGCATGGGAAATACCCCGCCTCCATCAAGGACCTGTACCCCGTCTTTTTGCGGGAGCTCACGGAAAAGGACGCTTGGGGAAATCCCTTTCTCATCAAGTCGGACCCGAATGCCGAACGGTTCATGATCGCCAGCCCCGGCAGCGACAATAAATTTGACGGTTTCGATCAGAAAGGGTCCTACGTCGACCTCCCCGGCAAGGATATCATCTTCGCCAAGGGGGCCTTCGTTTTCGCTCCCCAGATCCGCAGGCCGTAAAGATTATGATCGGCCTGAGACCGCATCCTCAGGCCCCGGGGCGTTCCGCACCCTGCCCATCGTATCTCTTTTTCCAAGTTTCTCTTATTCTTCCCGGACCGATTTATGGGGGGCAGGTCAATCCCCCGGAGAAGAATCTGGTGTTCCACTCGGACCGAGGCGGGCAGTATCGAAGCCAGCGGATGAGACATCTGTTGGCCCAGCACGGCATCCGGCTGAGTCTGGGGAGCCGCGGGGACTGTTATGACAACGCGGCCATGGAGTCGTTCTTCAGCGCGTTGAAAAGCGAGCTGTTGCATCGGGAGCGGTTTCCAACGGAGGATGAGGCGAGGTGGAAGATCTACGATTACATCGAGGTCTATTATAACCGGCAGCGTCGGCACTCGACGTTGCAGTATCAAACGCCGGCAGAGTATGCTAATGCCACGATCCAGTCTTAACTGGGTGTCTACGAAATCGGGGGAAGATCACTCCCGAGGCGAAATGGGAGTATATCAGCAAGCTCTTCCATGAAATCTTCCACGATTGGAACCTGTTTTCCCTGGACTGGGAGGGGGACTACGATGAGTGGTTCGGCGAGGGCGGGGCCACGTTCATCGAGGCCTGGGCCAGCGAGAAAATCCTGGGTCCGGACGCAGGCCGGCATATCCGCCAGACGATCTTGACGGATTTCATATCCTCGAAAGGCTTCCAGGCCGAGATCGCTTTGAACAAAGCCCAGAAAACGACGTCCGCCCAAAAAGCGTTGATTTACAAATACGGCGCCCTCGTCTGGGAACAGCTCCGACAAAAACTGGGCGACACGGCCTTTTTCGCCGGCTTAAGCGATTTCTTCAAGAAACATCTCTTCCAAAAGGCCGGCCTGGCCGATCTGCTGCGCTGCTGGGAGCCCTATACCAAAATCAATGTCCAAGAATACCTCGGTCCCTGGATCGACCATAACGCCCAGATATCCTTAAGCGTCGACGGCGTGGTGACCCGGGCCAAGAACGAAAAGTTTGAAACCACGGTCGCCATGACCGTCGATGCCGACAGGGACTATGAGATTTTAACCTCTCTCGAATACAAAACCGAAAAAAATGGCCCGGGCCTTTTCGTTCCTTTGAGATTCATAAAAAGAGGGAGCCAGACAGTCTCTTTTTTAAGTGATCAGGAGCCGGTATTTTTAAAATTGGATTCGGACTGCCGCGTCCCCAGGAAAACGGATAACCGGCTGGCGTGGACAAAGGGAACCTGAGGCGGCTCCCCGTACCTGACCGAGCTCCAAGCGCATTTCATGAGTGGCGACGAAGGCGCCCCCCATGACGACCTCGCTGGAGTTCGAGCGCGGCGACGTCCGGCCTCCTCGCCCCTATCGGTCGGCCAGGGCCAGGGAGCTGAGATAGGCCAAGCGGATGATCTTGGCCGTCAGTTCCAGGTTGATTTTATCAAAGCTGTCGCTTGTCTGGTGATAATCCACGTGCGTTCCCCCCATTTAAGATGGATAAGGGATGCCCGATCCATATTTGTTTTTACTCATACTTCAACGAATCAATGGGGTTGGCCCGCGCGGCTCGAAGAGTTTGCCAACTCATGGTCATCAGGGCCACCACTAGAGCCCCCATCCCGGCGATGAGGAATACCCACAAGGAGAGGGACGACCGATAGGCAAAGTTCTTGAGCCATTGGTTTAAGGCATGCCAGGCGATCGGCCAGGCCACCAGGTTGGCGAGTAATATCCCCCCCAACAGATCACTGAACAATAAAGTAAATATACTCGAAACCGATGCGCCCAATACTTTCCGAATGGAAATTTCCTTGAGACGCTTTTTGATCGTATAAGATACCAACCCTAAAAGTCCGAGACAGGACACAAAGATGGCCAGAAAAGTAAAATAGCTCATCAGTTGAAAGGTTCTTTCTTCAGACCGATAATATTGATTCACCCGTTCATCGACAAATTGATATTCGAAGACCCAGTCCGGATAATAGGATTTCCATGTTTTTTCGATGAATCCCAATGTTTCGTTCAAATGGGCGGCCCGAACTTTAATGGCCATTCTCCCGAATTCCGGGGGTGAAATGACAAAGGCCAAGGGGAGAATGGGCTTATAGAGAGATTCGAAATGAAAATCCTTGACGACTCCGATCACCCGGCGGCTGGAGGGAGGCCAGCTTATTTGAAGGTTTTTTCCGATGACGTCTCCGTCCAGCCCTAATTTCTTCAAGGCCGCTTCATTGAATATGATCGCTTGGTCTCGATCCGTCCCCATTCGACTTTGGAAAAAGCGCCCTTGAATGGATGGTATCCCGAACGTCTCGAAATAGTCGAAGTCGACATGGGCCATCGGTAGAGTGGTCCAGGCACTCTGCCCCGGAAGCTTGAAGCCGCCCCAGTTGTTCAAGTCATCCGAGGGGATGCGGCTCGCCGCCGTGACGGAGGTCACGTTGTCGTTTTGCAAAAGCGCGCTTTTCAACAGGTCGTATTTTTTCGATTGGTCCGTGTCGTGAATTTCGGCGACGATGATTTGTTCTTTATCGTAACCCAATTTTTCCGTCCGCAAAAAGCGGACTTGCCGGGCCATGGAGAGAGCGCAAATGATCAGGATGATGGATATCGCAAACTGTCCGCTCACGATGACGCGGCCGAGGTTCATCTTGGGATGCCCGCCGCTTTTAACGCTTTTGAGGGTTTTGGCGGGTTGAAAAGAGGAGAGAATGAAGGCGGGATAAAATCCCGAGAGCAAGCCGGTAAAAACCAGAATCCCTAGAATGCTGAGAGCCATCCGCGGGCTGAAAAGGACGGCCAGAGAAAGAGACTTGCCGGTCAGAGTATTGAAAACCGGCAGACTGAGATAAGACACCCCGATCGCCAAACAGAGGGCGATCATCAAAATAAAAATGGATTCTCCCAGAAATTGCCGGATCAGTTGATTGCGCGTCGAACCGACGACCTTCTTGATTCCGACTTCTTTAGCCCGCTTGGTCGCGTGGGCCGTCAGAAGATTGACATAATTGAAACAGGCAATGAGGAGGATGAGGACGCCGATGCCGAAGAATATCAGCACATAGCTGATGTTTCCTTGAACCTGAATGTCATTGGAGATGAAGCCTGAATAAAGATGGATATCTTTCAAGGCTTGGAGGGTGTAGACAGCGGTATCCGTCCTTCCCGCCAATTTCCGGTTTTTTGCAATCAGCGGCGCTAATTTATTTTCAAATGAGGTTTGGGAGAAATTTTCCTGAACCTGCAGATACGTTACCATGTTCCGCCATCCCCAATTCGTCATCGCCTGGGCGCCGAAAATCCGGTCGGCGTCGGTCAGGGTGGCCAGGATATCGTAGCGGAAGTGAGAATTCCGAGGGATTTCCTCCATCACTCCGGAGACCGTATAATCCTTTTCATTTTCAAGTCTCAGGACTTTCCCGATGGGCTCTTCCTCCCCAAAATACTTCCGGGCGATGGCTTCGGAAATTACGAGGGACATCGGATTGTTCAAAACGCCGGCCGGATCTCCCTTTTTCAATTTGAACGAAAAGATCGAAAAGAGGTTGGGATCGGCATAAGCAAACCGCTTCTCAATAAACCGTTTTTCTTGATATTGGACCAAACATTGGTTTCTCACCAGGATTCGGGCCGACTTCTCGATTTCCGGGAAATTTTCCTGGACGATGCCGGAAACTTGGGGTGGAACATAGGTTTCATTATTTTCAAGAATGCGGAATATTCGGTCCGCATGCTGATGGTACCGGTCATAACTCAGCTCGTCCTGGACATAGAGCATGAGTAAAATGCAGACGGCCATTCCCACGGTCAAGCCGATAATATTAATGGACGAAAGCGATTTGAATTTCCAAAGATTGCGAACCGCGGTTTTTAAATTGTATTTGAACATGATCAACCTCCAGCGAATCGATTCGAGGATAAAGAGGGGGATGGTTTTGAGGACTTCCCGGCGGTACCAGCGATCGGCGGAGTCGAATCCCCGATTCTCCGCCCGATGAAGGAAAAGCTCTTCGACGTCTCCGAGATAGGCGCCATCCCTTCGACAGGCCAGGATTTTCAGCATCCATTTTGCGAATTTCGGAGGATGCATGTCAGACCTCGGCCCGTTTCATCAAGACGGCGACTCCCCGCCAGGCGGCCAGGCTCAAGGCCCGGTTTTCCCGCAGGGCGGTCAATCCGGCCGGAGTGATTTTGTAGTAGCGCTTACCCATCCCTCCCCGTCTCGGCGTAGGTTCCCCCTGGACGGCCCGGAGATAGCCTTTCCGGACCAGGCGTTCGAGGGGAAAATAAACGTTGCTGACGGTCACTTCCCGGCCCGTCAGGGCGGTGATATGGAGGTAGATGGACGTCCCATAGGCCCCATCCTTCAGCTTCAGGACGGCGATCAGGACGAGTTCCTCAAGTTTTGTCAGAAAGTCCATGGCCGCGCCTCAATAAATTTAGACATTCTAAATATATAGACGCACCGGAAAGAGAAAAGGATGGCGTACGGTTACGAACGAGCCGTACTTCATCGACCGGACGACCGGGAAAGCCTTTGCCCTCTTCAACCCGGGGACCGGGATTCTAATGGTCCCGATACTCGCTCTGGCCCGCGGAATCGACGCGGTGAAAGGCGGTCAGCATCAGGACCCTTATGAGGATTATTATCAGCGATTTGCCGGATCGACTTCCGTTATCATCACGGCCTTGGCACACCTCCTGCTTTATTCGATATTACAGCGATATACTTCCACAGGGGCAGCCCTTGCCCTTCCGCTGCTGTTTCTTTTCGGGACGAATCGGCTATTCTACGCAGCCCGAATATGGCTAAGACGCTGATTAATAAGCCTTATCAGGGGGGATTTAAGAGCGCGCTCAAGTAAAAAATCTTATAACTCATTTTGCCCAACCGATCGCAAGAGGCTTGATGCCAGCGATATTCGGCCAGCATACTTACATTATGTCTGGAGTTATCAGGGGAAAACCGGAGGTAAAAGTGGCGGGCCATCTATAGTTATTTTAGAACTATTCTTTCTCTTCCTGGCGTTCAATCCCTGCTCCATCGGCTGAAATGTTTGTGCCGGCAAGAAGCCGGAACCTGATGCAGGAGCCTCTCTATGCGGCCCGAGGAACAGATCCGGCAACCTGGAGATCCCGGAGCTACCGGTCACTTCGGTTTGAAGTAGCCTGCCTTATTCGCCTCCCACCATCGCAGCCAATTGTCCGGATTTTTGCCGAAATTTTTTCCTGTAATCTTCTCAAGGGCCGCGGCGGCATCGTCGCTCAAGGAGGTAAACTCCATGAATTTGATTAGAGCGTCGACGGCCCGGATATCCCTGAGATCTCCCAGGGCCCAACAGGCGTGTCGACGAACATCCTCCGTACGATCTTCCAAGAGCTTGATGAGAGGCGTTAGAGCGTCCCTGTCTCCCAAAGCCCCCAATGTCAGCGCCGCTGCGCCTCGAACTTGATACGCCTCGTCTTCCAACGCCTCGATCAGGGGTTGGAACGCTTCCTTGAGTTCGAGCACCCTCAACCGCCGGGCCGCTTCCTCTCTGAGAGATGGGCTATCGCCGTTTTTCAGGAGATGAACAAGCGGACCCAGGGCTGTTCCCCCCATCCTAGTCAGCGCCTTATAATCCTGCTTGGCCATAAGGTGCCGAACCTTGATTTCGGCGTTTGGCGGAGTCCAGCCCATATTGTCCAGCGCTTGGGCGGCTTGAAAGCTGACCACCGAGCCTATTTCCTTCGCCATGGCCTTCACGAGCATGGCCACCGATCTCGGGTCCTTCAGCTTGCCGAACCCATTCATGGCGGCCTGCTGGAGGTGAGGCTCCTCCCGGCGGGACAAGTTTTCAAAAATCCCATAGGCCGACTTTCCCGCGACATGAATAACGGCATCGATCACTTTCTCGGATGTCGCAGTATCCTCGTCACTCAAGTAGGGCACAATCACATGGCATCCGAAACCCCTTCCCATGATGATGAGAAAGCTCTCCAGGAACGAATGTTCCGCAAAAAGAAGGCCGCCGAACGGCGCTGCGGATGGCGTTATGCCCTCGTCCCCGATAATCAGCCTGGGCGGCTCGCGCCGGGCCGAGAAGGATCTCGCTTCAAACGTCGTCTGATTGACTTTCAGACTGACGGTCCCGGCCAGGGTGGCTCCGGCATAGCGCCACCCGCCGGAGTAATTCGCGCCCAAGGCCTCCCCGCCGGCCGTTATTTCCACCAGAGCGTCGGCCTTTGCCCCGTCGTGGCCGACGAACTCCAAGTCCGCATACAGGGCGATCTGTTTGACGATCCTATCGAAGGGAAGGCGGAGGTCTTCGGCCCGGGCATAGCTTTCTCTGACTCGCAAGCCCAGAGTCCTGACATCCCCCAGCCTGGGATGAACCGCACTCTTCAGCGAGGCCAGGCCGGAGCGGGCTTTTTCCGCCCAGGGACCTTGCTCATGCTTCTCGAGGAACGCCCGATACGACGCAAAGGTGTTCGTAAGCGCTGCTTGTTCGAAGCGTAGCGCTTCTACCTTTGAATGGATTTGTTGGGAGTGCTCGCTATGAGGAAAGCGTAGGGCAAATTCCTCGAAGGCTTCGATCGATTTTTGGCTTTCGGCCGACTGATAGGCATACTCTTCCAGCCGGCGTTCCGCTTTTTCAACCAAGGGGCCTTTATGGAATTGACCGATGAATTGCCTTAAGGCCTGGGGAGTTTCGTGGGCTTCAACTTCCGCAAAACTGAGTTCCTCGATCTTCCGCCGGGCTTCATCCGCCCTCTTGCTTTTAGGATGTCGGGCGATGAACTCCTGGTAGGATTGAATCGAGTTTTTCGATTCCGTCTTTCGCCATTCGTCTTGGCTGCCGCGGCATGCGACCAGCAGGAGAAGAAGAATACAAACCCCGTTTTTAAATGCTTTCGTCGCCACCGACCTTCGCATGCGCCTCTCCTCGTGCGGCCCTATTCTTTTCCCATTCCTTCATCCGATCGATGTCCAGACGGGGCTGCGAGAAATACGGCCTGAGCACAGCGGGTATGCCCTTGCCGACTCCGGGGCAATATGGATTCGGGGGCAACGGCACGAACCTATTGGAGGCTCCGTTTTTCCCAAACCAAGCCCACTCATTGAAGTCATGATCGCCTGTCATATGCCAATCCACGACCAGCGCCCCGCAGTGAGGGCAGAACAGCCGAGGCCTCGTGTCGCCGGTGCCTAGCGCCTGATAGTACGACCAACCCGGTGTCTCCTGGGTCACATACGATTCTTCCCACCCGAAAGAACGCCGGCATTCCGCGCAGATGGGCACGGCCCTCTCGTCCCCGGCGCCCGCCTTGGGCCGGACGCCCTTCGGACCCTCCGCGACCGAAGAACGCCGGGCTTTTAAAAGCACCAGGATGAAGTAAGGAGGCATGACGGCGACCCCGACGAGGCTTGGCCAGCGCGTCTTCTTCCCGATCACCAGAATGGCGGTCACGGCTAAAAGCAGGAGGTAGGCCACACCCAGGAGGAGCGGCATCCGGCTCGCCTTCGCTCTTTGGCTTTGCCCCCCCTCCTTTGCGGCGGGCGGCGCCGCCACCTGGGGAGCAACATCACGCACGACTCGAGCGGCCAAGCCGGAGAGGGAGTCGGAGGGGCAATCATAAACTTCACTAAGCACCCTCCTTTCGTCGCGAACGTCCATCACCTCGACAGCCAAGCGAAAATGTGAGCCAGCTCGGATAAATATTCCGCTCAGGAGGTAACGCACGCCCAGAGCCCGCGCCGCCTTGCTATCGTCGCCGCCCGAAGCGTTCTGAGCTTGCCGCACGAGCGCCGAAGGCATAATCTGCACGACCGAGATACTGGCTAACAGGGCTAGGACGTCCTCGGAAAGGCGTTCGGCCGTCCGAATATCGGCAGTGTCTTTAACGGCGAAAGGGAATATCACGATTCTGCTGACGGCATCCGTCTGGGGCGGCGGTACTTCCCGGGGGGAGGCTGATGGCTCAGCCGGACACAACCACAGCGCCAGCACGCCAATCGTCAAAACGAGCTTCCCCCGAATCATTTCGGTCTCTCCTTCATCTGCCTCGACCGCTCGCGCGATGGAATTGATCTGCCTCTTTCTAAGGTATCACCGGCGATATGAAAGTTCCAGTAAAGAATGTATTGTAAGGATTTTTATGGAGAGGAGTGGCGGGCCTTTTATAACCATCTTAGTACTGCGCTGAGAAGCCCGAGCGCACTCTTCCGCGTCCAGCAGCTCCGCGATTTGGCAAGCGCCGCATGAAAAAAGTTATCAGCGCCGTGGAGAATGTCAACACAGCGGAAAATCCACACTCAACGAATCCCGAAAAAAGAGGCGGAACGGGCGGAATTGCTACCACCCCCTCCCCTTCTCGACTATAACAAGCATCGTCCGCACAGTTCGTTGGGATATCGGCCGCCCGCGCCGGAAGCTTTAGAGCCAAAAAGTTGCTGACAGAATGGGCGAGAAACGGGGAGCAGGTCATTGCCTAGATTTCTCACTTCGCAGGTGGTACATTAAATGGGGGGCCGGTCAGAGGACACTATTGGCCCCAGCCATGAACGCGTGCTGTTAAATGGCGAAAGTGGCCATAATAAAGAGGCGCAACATGAAATGTAAAGCCGGAAATCTGATCCTGATCGTGATTTTGGCAGCAGTCGGATGGACCGCTTGTCGTAAGAACGAAAACAATAGAATCGCCGGCACGACTCCCATTGAACAGCTCATCCAGGCGGGCAAATCGCCAATCGAAGCGGGACCGATGTCACGCAAGATGAACCGGGATGCGACGGAGTTTGTCATGACCCTCACCAATGTGTCCGATACGCCCGTCAAGGAGTTCGACGGCACGATCATTCTCTACGACGAGAATGGAAAGGCCTTGGCCGACACGATTATGAGATCGAGTTACAACGTCGCTCCGGGCGGCAATAATAAGCTCCCGCCCATCAACCCAGGCGCCAAGTTCGATGTGATATATTCGGCAACCAACGAAAAAGCCGTCTCAGGTATGTTCATCATAAGAGAAGTCCTCTACAAGAAGAAGGTCGATCCCAAATTCAAAGATTCCATAGAGATGTGGTTAAAGTGGACGAATAAGGACTACGATGCCATCCTGAAGGCCGAAAAGGCCAAGTAAATCGCTCGGACATCTTTGGACCTCGATTCCTCACTCTACAGGTGGTACAATGAATGGGGGCAGGTCAACTGACTAAAGCTTTAAAAGACAACTACTTAGCCGCAAATCAAGAAAAACGGGAAAAACTGAATAAGTTGATGTTTAGTACCGTCAGAATCACGCGAAGAGACTACATCGCAACCCATGATGAAGATGATCCACACTTAACGGCTGCGCCGTTCTATTTTGTTTGGAATCAGCCTTTTAAAGCGCTTAACGAGATAGGCTTTATCCAGGGGATGGCTGAAGAAAACGCAGAGGCATCGGCTGCCTCGAAAACTGGGAAATTGTTGAAAAGTAAAAAATGGCGGGGCCGACGAGACTTGAACTCGCGACCTCTGACGTGACAGGCCAGCGTTCTAACCAACTGAACTACGGCCCCGCCTAGGGGCCATATTATAGACAGTCAAAGGGTGGAATTCAAGCGTTTTCAAGCCTCCCGGGGCGAATAGGGTGCGGAAATCCCGCACCGGATCGTATCTACATCGGGAGATTTGTCATGAAAAAAACCCGATGGCTTCTCTGCGCCGCACTGATCGCCGGCCCGGCCTACGGCCGGCAAAGCCCGCCTCCGAATCTCAGCTCCCTCCTTGAAGCTGTCACCGGCGCCGCGGATAAGATCATCGAGACGGGTTCCCGCGAATCCTTCAAGAATTTCGACAGCCTCATCGTTCTCCACCAGGGCCGCATAGCCTTCGAAAAATACTACAACGGCGTGCCGGGCGGCGCGCCGCATACGATGCAATCCCAGACCAAGAGCATCACGGCCCTCCTGCTCGGCGCGGCCATCGACCAAGGCTTTATCAAGAGCGAGAACGAGAAGGTGGCGCCCTATTTCCCGGAGTCCTTCGATCCCGCGGACAAGCTCAAGGCGGCCATGACGATCAAGGACCTGTTGACGATGTCGCCGGGGATCGATTGGGAGGAGATGCTCCCCCAGGAGGACCCCAAGAACGACAACATGAACATGCTCCGGAGCGATGACTGGCTGGCCTACGTCCTCGCGCGCCCCATGGCCGCCCCCCCGGGCACGGTCTTCAAGTACAACAGCGGAAGCCCGATGATGGTGGCGGCCATCATCGAGAAGGCGACCGGGCTCCCGCTCGAGGAGTTCGCCAGGAAGGCCCTCTTCGAGCCCCTGGAAATTTGCGAATTCACCTGGCTGAAGAACACCAAGGGATTCTGCCACGCGGGAGGGGGGCTGGCCCTGAAGCCGATGGACATGGCCAAGATCGGCGAGCTGGTGCTGAACAAGGGGAACTGGAAAGGCCGCCGAATCATCTCGGAGGGCTGGATCGAGCGCGCCGTGACGCCGCGCTTTGCGACCGAGTTCAACGACAGCGGATACGGATACTTCTGGTGGACTAAGGATTACGACCTCGGGGAAGGCCGGAAAACGAGTGTGGTCTCGTCCCGCGGCGCGGGGGGCCAATTCACCCACATCATCCCGGAATACGGGCTGGTGTTGGCCTTCACCGAGCGGAATTTCGCCACCCCGCAGGTCGGGGGGATGATCATCGGGGATCTCATCGAGAAGCTGAAAAGCCTTCCGCCACGCAAGTGATCGTCGGCCGCGGCGGCGAATTCAAGATGGGGGACACGATCAGGAAAATCCCTGGGACACAATCCCTTTTCAAGAGAAAAGAGTTATGTCCCGGATTTTCCAGTCATCCCGCCCCGAATTCGCCGCCCCCCTCTACATCTTCTCCAGGGCGGCGATGCGCTCCTCGATCGGCGGGTGGGTGCTGAAGAGCTTGTTGATCTTGCCCTTGTGGTCGAGCAGCGGGTTGGCGATGTAGAGATGGGCCGTGGCCTTGTTGGCCGCCTCGAGCGGCTCCTTGTCCTCGGCGATCTTGCGCAGAGCCGAGGCCAGGCCGGCCGGGTAGCGGGTCAGCTGGGCCGAGCTGGCGTCGGCCAGGAACTCGCGCTTCCTCGAGATGGCCATCCGGATGAGGCTGCCGATGAGCGGCGACAGGACCGCCAGCAACGAGCCCGATGACGATCAGGACGGCCCCGGCTCCGCTCTTGTCCTTGCCCACCCGGCGGCCGCGGCCGCCCCACAGAAAGCTCCGCAGGATCCAGTCGCTGAGCAGGGCCATGATGCCGACCATGACCACGACCAGGGTCATCAGGCGGATGTCGTAGTTGCGGATGTGGGACATCTCGTGGGCCACGACCCCTTCCAGCTCGGCCCGGTTCATCTTCTGCAGCAGGCCGGTGGTGACGCAGATGACGGCGTTCTGCGGGTTGCGCCCCGTGGCAAAGGCGTTAGGGGCGGTGTCGTCGATGACGTAGCACTTCGGCGCCGGGACGCCGGCGGCGATGGCCAGCCCCTCGACCACGTTGACCAGGTAGGGGAACTCGTCCTTACTCGCCGGCCGGGCCTTGCTGATGGACAGGGTGATCTTGTCGCTGGCGTAGTAGCTGCCCCAGGCCGAGATGAGGGCGATGATCGTGGCGGCGATGACACCGGCCGCTCCGAAACTGGTCAGGTAAGCGAAGGCCGACCCAAGGGCGGCGATGACCAGGACGAAGAACGGCCACCAGGACGACGGACTTCCGCTTGTTCGCGGCGATCTGTTCGTACATGCCGCGCCCGCCGGGGCTCAGAACTGGACCTTGACCGGCTCCTTGGCCGCGGCCTCGGTGATCTCGAAGTACTCCCGCTCCTTGAACCCGAACATGTTGGCGATCAGGTTGGAGGGAAAGACCTGCTGCTTCTGGTTGAACTTCATGACCGTGTCGTTGTAGAACTGCCGGGCGTAGGCGATCTTGCTCTCCGTCCCGGCCAGCTCCTCCTGCAGCATCAGGAAGTTCTGGTTGGCCTTCAGGTCGGGGTAGGCCTCGGCCACCGCGAACAGGGTCTTGAGGGCCCCGGCCAGCTGCGTCTCCGCGACCCCCTGGTCCTTGACGGTGCCGGCGCCCATGGCCTTGCTGCGGGCCTCGGTCACGTTCTGGAAGACGCCCGACTCGTGCTTGGCGTAGCCCTTGACCGTCTCGACCAGGTTGGGGATCAGGTCGTAGCGGCGCTTGAGCTGGACGTCGACCTGGGACCAGGCGTTCTGGCAGCGGTTGCGCAGCGCGACCAGCCCGTTGTAGATGCCGACGGCGGCCAGGAACAGGACGCCGATGATGATCAGAAAAAGCACCAATGGGGCCATGGTTCTCTCCTTGGCGTGGGATATCCCTTCCAGAATAACGGCCCCCGGGCGGAAAAAGCAAGGCGGATCGCCTCCCTTTCTAAGCCCTTGTTTTCATTGACTTCGGCTCCCGGCCAAGGCTATAATCCGGGTCCCCAATCCGCGAGAGAGTCGGGCTCTATCGCCTAATTCCAAAGGAGGTTCACCGAATGTCGGCTCTAAAGGAAAAATTCCAGGCCAAGATCGGCCCCATGCGCGAGAGGTATCAGAAGATCCTCAAGGAACATGGCGAGATGAAGATCGGCGATTCGACGATCGCCCAGACCTACGGCGGCATGCGCTCCATCAAGTGCATGCTCTGGGAGACCTCGGCCCTCGACCCCAACGAAGGCATCCGCTTCCGCGGCTTCACCATCCCCGAGCTGCAGGCCAAGCTGCCCAAGCTCCCCGGCACCGGCGAGCCCCTGCCCGAAGGCCTCTTCTACCTCCTCCTGCTCGGCGAGATCCCGACCCTCGATGACGCCATGGCCGTCGGCGAAGACTGGAAGAAGCGGGCCCAGCTGCCCGAGTATCTGCTCAAGGTCCTCGACTCCCTGCCGCAAGATCTGCACCCGATGACCCAGTTCTCGCTGGCCATCCTGGCCCTGCAGAAAGACTCCAAGTTCGCCAGCCAGTACCGCGACGGGCATGCACAAGCTCAACTACTGGGAGCCCATGTACGAAGACGTCATGGACATCATCGCCAAGCTCCCGGAGATCGCGGCCCGCATCTACATGCGCTGCTACAAGGGCGCCAAGTACATCGCCCCCGACGCCGAAGCTGGACTGGGCGGCCAACCTGGCCCACCAGATCGGCAACGACAAGCCCGAGTTCTATGACCTGATGCGGCTGTATCTGGACATCCACAGCGACCACGAAGGCGGCAACGTCTCGGCCCACACCTGCCACCTGGTCGGCTCGGCCCTGTCCGACGCCTACTACTCGCTGTCGGCGGCCATGGACGGCCTGGCCGGCCCGCTGCACGGCCTGGCCAACCAGGAAGTGCTGCGCTGGATCATGGACACCATGAAGGACCTCGGCGGCGTGCCGACCAAGGACCAGCTCGTCAAGTACCTCTGGGATACGCTCAACGGCGGCAAGGTCATCCCGGGCTACGGCCACGCCGTGCTCCGCAAGACCGACCCGCGCTACGTCGCCCAGCGCGAGTTCGCCCTCAAGCACCTGCCCGACTACGACATGTTCAAGGTCGTCAGCGACATCTACGAAGTCGCCCCGGACATCCTGCTCAAGCACGGCAAGGCCAAGAATCCCTGGCCGAACGTCGACGCCCACTCCGGCGTCCTGCTGTACTACTACGGGGTCACCGAGTACGACTTCTACACGGTCTTCTTCGGCGTCAGCCGCGCCCTGGGCATCCTGGCCCAGCTCGTCTGGAGTCGCGCCACCGGGCTGCCGCTGGAGCGGCCCAAGTCCGTCACGACCGAATGGGTCGAGGCCCAGATCAAGGCCGCGGCGAAGGCCTAAGCAAGACGTCTGAACACCGAAAGGCGGCTCCGCAAGGAGCCGCCTTTTTTTTTCAGCGGGGGCCATCGGACGGAATCGAGCCCGGGCGTCACTCGCAGCGCAACGATTCCGCGGGATTCCTCCGCACCGCCCGCGCGGTCTGGAGGCTGACGGTCAGCAGCCCGACCATCCAGGCCAGTCCGGACGCCTCCAGGAGGATCCACGGATCGAGGTCGATCCGGTAGGCGAACCCGCGCAGCCAGCCGCTCAAGGCCCAGACGGCGGCCGGTAAGGCCAGCCCATTGGCCAACAGCACGGGGGCGAAGAGCTTCCCGTTCAGGAAAGCCAGGAGCCGGGAGCGCGAAGCCCCGAGGACGCGCCGGATGCCGATCTCCTTGGTCCGGCTGGCCACGGCATGGGCCGACAAGCCGGAAAGCCCCAGCCCGGACAGAAAGACGGCCAAGAAGGCGAAAACGAGGACGAACGTCCCGGTTCGCATCTCCTTCTTGTAAAGGCCGTCGAAGATCTCATCCAAAAACCGGGCCTCGAAGGGCTCCCCCTTGATCCGGCCCTCGTAGGCCCGCTTCAATCCGGCCTGCGCTTTGGCGAAATCCCCCGGATGGATCTTGACCGAAAGATAATCTCCCCCGCCTCGCTTGGCAGAGGCCAGGATCAGGGGGCCGATGGGGGCGTGCAGCGAGGCGAAATGGAAGTCCCGGACAACGCCGACGACGGTCATCTTGATCCGGCCCTGGAGCTGGATGGTCTTGCCGAGCGGACGGGTCCAGCCCATGGCCCGAACCAGGGTTTCGTTGATTACGGCGCTCCCCGCCTCGAGAGGCCGAAAATTGCGGCCTTCGACGATCCGGATGGCATAGAGATCGAGAAAGCGCTCGTCGATCGGGACGTGGACGCAGCGCATCTCGACCGCCTCGCCCGCCTCCGTGGCCAGCGAGAACCGGACCGGACCGCCGAAATCCGTGGGCAGGCGGCCGGAAACCGCGGCGTCGATGACGTTCGGATCCATCCGCACGTCCTCACGCAGCCCCGCGGCTTGAGCGCGCGTCTCGGGCCGGCGGAGGGGAATGGTCACCACCCTCTCCCTGATGTAGCCGGGGTCCCTTGTCTGGACATAGCGCATTTGCCGCCCGATGACGATCGTCCCGACGATCAGGACGATGGAGGCCCCGAACTGAAAGACGACCAGGACGCTGCGCAGGGCGGCCCCCTTCCGTCCCGAGCGCGAGAACTCCCGCAAGGCACGGACGGGCCGGAGACGGGCCAGCCCGGCGGCCGGGTAGAGCCCGGCCAGGAATCCCGTGGCCAGCGCCGTCAGGCCCGTCAAGGCCAGAATCTCGGCATTCCATACGGCCCGGAATTCCAGGTCGATCCCGATCAGGGCTCGGAAGAGAGGCCAGACGAGCCGGATGGCGGCCAAGGCCAGGACCGCGGCCCAGCCGGCCATGATCAAGGCCTCCGCGATGAACTGGCCGAACAGCTGGCCCGTGGAGGCGCCCATCGCCCGGCGGACGCCGATCTCCCGGGACCGTTCTGAGGTCCGGGAGGTGGTCAGGTTGACGTAGTTGACGACCGCGATCAGGAGAAGGACCAGGGCGATGGCCGCGAAAAGCCGCACGGACTGGATCTCCTTGTTCGTGCCCCTCTGGCCTATGATCGAGGAGCGGAGATGGATGTCGGTCAACGGCTGGAGCAAGGGCGGACCCGTCCGCCTGTCGAGGGTGCTTCGGGCCATGTGAGCCCGCAGCTTGTCCTCCAAGGCGGATCCCTGGACCGGCCCGCGCAGCTCGACATATGTCATGAGAACGCCGTTGATCGTCTTGTCGAACAACCCGGGCATCTGATCCCGAAGCGTCGCCAACGAAATCAGGAAGGCGTAACGGAGGTGGGAATTGGCCGGCGGCTCGGCGATGATGCCGGTCACGGTCAGGTCCTTGACGTCGAAATCGTTTGAAAGGCGGATTGTTTGCCCGACCGGATCCCGAGAGCCGAAGAGGCTCCGGGCGGTGCGATCGGAGAGGACGATCGTATCGGGCGCGGACAAGGCGCCCGACCGGTCGCCCTGGATCAGGGGAAAGGAGAATGTGGAAAAGAAATCGGCGTCCGCATAAAGTCCCGAGGCCACGGTCGAAGCGTCCCCGTTTTGGAGGACGATCTGGTCCAGGAAGACGCGGCTGAGGTGGGTCGTCCGGACGACTTCGGGGCTCTGGGCCAACAACCCCTCGAGGCGCGGATCGAACATGGCGTCGGAGTATTCCGAGACGCCGCGCGCGTCGGGCTCGGCCGGGACGAGAACCCTGAAGATCCGGTCGGCCTTCTCATGGAACCGGTCGAAGCTCGTCTCGAACCGGATATAGGTCAGGATCAGAATGAAACCCGCCAGGCCTATGGCCAGCCCGGCCAGGTTGATCAGGGAGAACCATTTGTTCTTCACCAGGCCGCGCCAGGTAACGACCCAGGCGTTTCTCAGCAGGGAAGCGCCCCAGTAGAGCCGGTTGCGGACGAATCCGGGAAGCGATTTCAGGGTCTGCAGCCGGAACCAGGCCCGGGCCGCGGCCGGGCCTCGGCGGTCGCGGATCGCCTCGAACTCCTCCATGACCCCCTGCCGATAATCCAGTCTTCTCTGATCCGAGAACATGGAGGTGAGAATCCAAAGGGCCCACCGTGGCGGGGTCGACCGGCGGAGGCTCATGGCCGGACCTTCTCGGGCTCGGGATCCCGGAGGGACACCTCCCGCCACATCGATTGCTGGAGGCGATGGAGGTCCGCCAGCTCCCGGCGGCCGTAGATGGTGATGCCATAGATGCGCTTGCTTTTGCCGCCGCGCCTGTTGACCGGATCGCTCAAGAATGATCGGAGAAGGCCCTTCTTCTCCAGTCGCTCGAGGGGATCAAAGACGGAGCCGAAGGACCAGCTCTTGCCCGTCTCGGCGCTCAGGTATTCCCGGATCCGGACGCAATAGGCCTCGTCCTTAAGCCTCCAGACCGCCAGCAGGACCATCTCCTCCGAACGCGTGATCAGCTTCATGGAGCCACCTCCCATCATTAACTACGTTTTCCGGAATAAATTCGCTACCGGGAAATTTCATTTTTTTTCGGCCGGGAGCGGCGGGGGGCTTGACTTGTAGTGGTCATATGTTCATTATAGGAGGAGACCCGAACGCCATGACCAGGCCCTTTTGCCCCCGTAGGATTGCCGGCCGGCCGGCCGCCCCGGTTTTCAAGCCGGCCGGCGTCCCGCTTGAGGATCTGGACGAGGTGGTCATGGCCTTGGACGAGTTCGAGGCCCTTCGCCTGGCGGACTTCGAGGGGCTTTACCAGGAGCAGGCCGCCGAGAGAATGTCCATCTCCCGCCCGACTTTCAGCCGGATCATCGAAGCCGCCCACCGCAAGACGGCGGATGCGCTGCTGCACGGCAAGGCGCTGCGGATCGAAGGCGGACCGGTCGAGTTCGGGCGGCGCCGCTGCTGCCGGTTCCACGACCGGGACGATACGAAGGAAAGCCCCCCGGGAGGGGCTCGGAACATACGATAGTCGCACGCGGCCTTACGGCATGGGCCGAAGGGTCCTCCGACGCCCGGCGACATCAAGGAGCCAACATCATGATCATTGCCATCCCTATCGAAGAAGACAAGGGGCTGGACAGCTTCGTCTGCGGGCATTTCGGCTCGGCGCCCGGTTTTCTCATCGTCGATGCGGAAACGAGCGCCTGCCGGGCCATCTCCAATCGGAACCTGCATCACGTGCACGGGGCCTGCACGCCGCTGGCTTCGCTTCAGGGCGAGAAGCTCGACGGGATCGTCGTCGGGGGCATCGGCGGCGGCGCCCTGGCCAAGCTGCGGGCGGCCGGCTTGGAGGTCTACCTGGCCTCGGCCCCGACCGTCAAGGAGACCATCGAGGCCCTGAAAGCGGGGACGCTCCGGCGGGTTGAGCCCGGCATGGCCTGCGGCGGCCATAACGGCCCGGACCACGGCCCCGGGCAGGGTCACGGCTGCGGCCACAGCCGCGGCTGAGTCGCGGGATCAACCCGCCCCGCGGGCGCGCCGCCTCGCATCACCTCGCTTGACACGTCCGGAAGCGCGTTCTATGCTCCCGGCCGGGGAGGGAGCCTGCCATGAAAAAGCTCATCCGGAACTTGCGCACGGCCATGGTCAGGGGCTTCCTGGCCCTGCTGCCCCTGGCCTTGTCCTACTTCGTCCTGCGCTTCCTGTACCTGGCCGTCGACCAGAAAGTCGCCCGCCTCATCGAGCGCCGGCTGGGATTCTCCATCCCCGGCTTGGGTTTCATCATCGTCCTGGCCGTGTTGTATCTTCTCGGGCTTTTCGTCGGCAATTGGGCCGGGCGCGGCGCCTTCAGCCTGCTCGAACGGCTGTCAAAGCACATCCCCCTGGTCAAGACCATCTACAGTCTGGGCAAGCAGCTCGGCCTGGCCTTCGAGCTGCCCGAGCAGAAAGGGCTGAAGCGCGTGGTCATGGTCGAGCATTTTCGACCGGGCGTCTGGTCCATCGGGTTCGTCATGGGCACTCAGAAGGATGCGGACAGCGGCGAGTGCATCCTGCGGCTGTTCGTCCCCACCGCGCCCAACCCAACCTCGGGCTTTATGATCATGGTCAAGGAGTCCCAGATCCGGGACGTGGCCTGGTCCGTCCCCGAGGCCATGAACTCCGTCCTCTCGGGCGGCATCGTCGAGCCGGGACCGATCGGGCAAGACACCCGCCGTTCTCCCGGCTCGTCCTGCTGAGACGCGGCGGCGCGCCGCTCCGCCGCATCTTGACGCCGCCGGCCGCTCGGCGATAGACTCCCGGCCTGCCCCCTACTGCCACGACAAGGAGGATCCATGCGCGCTTCCCTGAGACCGTCCGTCCTGATATTCGCGGCCGCCGTCTTGACAGCCGCCGTTGCCGTCGCCGCGCCCGATGCCGGTCCGGCGCCCGGCCAGCGAAGCTGGCAGATGGCCGGCGCCCGCGACATCGACAACATCCTGACCGAACGAGCCCGGGCCGAGGTCGTCAACCGCTGGCGGGCGGAGCGCCTGGAGACGATCGTTCCCGCGCTGATGCGGCGCGAGGGCATCGACCTCTGGCTGGTCATCAACCGCGAGTACAACGAGGACCCGGTCTACATGTCCATGGTCGCCGAGCCGGCGATGGCGGCCCGGCGCCTCTCGATCCTCATCTTCCACGACCGGGGAGCGGAGGGCGTCAAGCGGCTGACCGCCAGCTGGCACGGGGCGGGCTCGGCCGGACCCTTCTACGAGGCCATCTTCAAGGACCGGGCCAAGGGCTGGAAAGCCCAGTTCGAGACGGTGGCCGCCTACATCCGCGAGCACAAGCCCAAGAGGATCGGCCTGAACATCTCCGAGCACTGGGCTTTCGGGGACGGCCTGACGGCGGGCCTGATGCGCGAGCTCGAGAAAGCCCTCGACCCCGCCGACCGGGCCCGCATCGTCTCGGCCGAGGCGCTCTGCGTCGGCTGGCTCGAGACCCGCATCCCGGTCGAGATCAGCGCTTACCGGCACATCAACGGCATCGCCCATGACCTGGTGAGCGAGTTCTTCTCCAACCGGGTCATCACGCCCGACGTGACCACGACCGACGACGTCGTCTGGTGGATTCGCCAGCGGATCACCAGCCTGGGCCTGGAGACCTGGTTCCAGCCGTCCATCAGCGCCCTGCGCTCGCCCGAGGACCAGGCCCGCTACGGCAAGGGCGACCGGGTCATCCGCCGGGGCGACATCCTCCACTGCGACATCGGTATCCGCTACCTCGGGCTGTGCACCGACACCCAGCACAACGCCTACGTCCTGCGGCTCGGCGAGGCCGAACCGTCGGCCGGGATCAAGGAGCTTCTTCGCAAGGGCAACCGCCTGCAGGAGATCTTCATGGACGAGTTCGCCGTCGGCCGGACCGGCAACGAGGTCTATCTCGCGGCCCTGAAGAAGGCCAAGGCCGAGGGCATCGAGGGCAGCATCTACACCCATCCCCTGGGCATCCACGGCCACGCCGCCGGCACGACTCTCGGGCTGACCGAAGCCCAAAACGGCGTCCCCGTCCAGGGCGACTGGCCGCTTCACGAGGCCACCTGCTACGCCATCGAGCTGAGCGCGGCGCATGTCGTCCCGGAGTGGGGCAACACGCGGGTTTCGATGGGCCTCGAAGACGGGGCCGTTCTCGGTCCGTCCGGCTGCCGCTGGCTGGATGGATATCCCCGGGCCTTCTACCTGATCCGCTAGCCGAGAAAGGCTAAGGAGACTGCCATGCGCATCCTAGGAAAAGCCCCCTTACTCACCGCCGCCGCCCTGGCCATCCTGGCTCTCACGCTCGGGCTGGCCGCCGGTCAGCGCGGACCCGACGCCCCCGACTTGGACATGATGAACAAGATCCGGTTCGAAGGCCTGCAGCACAGCCGGGTGGCCAAGCTGGCCGCCTACCTTTCCGACGTCATCGGCCCCCGCCCCACCGGTTCGCCCGAGATCGCCCGGGCCAACGCCTGGGCCGCGGACAGGATGAAGGAATGGGGGCTGGCCAACGTGGCCCTCGAACCCTACGAGAATTTCGGCCTCGGCTGGGCTCCGCGCTATGTCTCGGCCCACCTCCTCGAGCCGCATTACGCCCCGCTCATCGCCATCTCGGTCGAATGGGGCTCGAGCACCAAGGGCAAGATCGTCGGTGCGCCCCTCTGCGTCGAGATCAAGTCCAAGGCCGACTTCGCCAAGTATAAGGGCCGGCTGGCCGGGCGGATCGTCCTCTACCAGCCACCGACTCCGGTCCAGACCCAGTTCACCCCCGACGCCCGCCGCCACGACGCGGCCAGCTTGGCCGCCCTGGCGGAGACGCCCATCCGGGCCGTAACCCCGCCCGATCCGGACTATGTCCGCGGCTTCCTGGACGATCTCGAGGACTTCTTCCGGACCGAGGGCGTGGGCGTGCTGGTGAGCTCGAGCGGAGCCGCCCGGCGCGAGTACGGCACGGTCACCGCCCGCGGCGTCCGCCAAGCGCGCGACCCGAAGCGGCCCCGGCCCCTGCCGGAGGTCATCCTGGCCGCCGAGCACTACAACCGCATCCACCGGATCGTCGAGGAGTTCAAGGAGCCGGCCCGGATGGAGGTCGAGGTCCGCACGGAGTTCTACGACAAGGACCTCCTGGGCTACAACGTGGTCGGAGAGATCCCCGGGACGGACAAGGCCGGCGAGGTCGTCATGCTCGGCGGCCACATCGACTCCTGGAGCCCGGGGACCGGGGCGGCCGACGACGCCGCCGGCTGCGCCGTCTCGCTCGAGGCCGTCCGCATCCTCAAGGCCCTCGGCGTCAAGCCCCGCCGGACGATCCGGGTCGTCCTCTGGAGCGCCGAGGAGAAGGGCTGGGTCGGGTCGAAAGCCTATGTCGAGAAGCACTTCGCCGACCCCGAGACGATGACCCTCAAGCCCGGCCATGCCAGGCTGGCCGGCTACTTCAACTTCGACAACGGCAGCGGCCGCATCCGGGGCGTCTATGCCCAAAACAATGTGGCCGTCGTGCCGATCTTCGAAGAGTGGCTGAAGCCCTTCCACGACCTGGGGGCGACCCACATCGTCGCCCGCGAGACCGGCGGGTCGGACCACGGCGCCCTCGACTACGTCGGGCTGCCGGCCTTCCAGTTCATCCAGGACCCGCTCGATTACGGGACCCGCGTCCACCACACCAACATGGACGTCTTCGACCACCTCATCGTCGAGGACCTGATGCAGGCCTCGGTGGTTATGGCCGCCTTCGTGTACAACACGGCCATGCGGGAGGAGCCGCTGCCGCGCAAGCCCGTTCCGGACCCGATGCACTACCCCATAAGACGCTAGGGGTCGGGTCTCAACACCTGAGCCCCCGGCGATGGCGTTGAGACCTGACCCCTGTTCTGTTATTCTTGGACCAGTCAGCAGTTCCATGTATTGCCCGAATTGTCGAGCGGCGGTCCCCTCCGGCAGCCGTTTCTGCGCCCAATGCGGGATGAAGATCGAGCCCACCGGGGAAGGGAAGTTCGACGTGACCCTGTCCATGGGATCGTCCCCCGGCCTCCGACCTGCGGGAAGCCTGGTCGGGGGACGCTACAAGATCCTCGGTGTAGCCGGTGAAGGCGGGATGGGGATCGTCTACAAGGCGGAAGACCCCAGGCTCAAACGGACGGTCGCCCTGAAGTTCCTGCCGGCGGCGCTCAACCGCGATCCCGAGGCGAAGAAGAGATTCCTACGCGAAGCCCAGGCGGCCGCAATCCTGGACCATCCCGCCATCTGCCCGGTTTACGAGGTCGACGAGGCCGGCGGCGAGATGTTTCTGGCCATGGCCTTCGTCGAAGGCCGCAGCCTCAAGGACCGGATCGCCGAAGGCCGCTTGCCGCTCGTCGAGGCGGTCGGCATCGCCGGCCAGATGGCTGAAGGGCTGAAGGCGGCTCACGAGAGAGGCGTCATCCATAGGGACATCAAGCCGGCCAACATCATGCTCAGCCGGGAGGGGCAGGTTCGCATCACCGATTTCGGCCTGGCTTCCCTCGACGACGGAGTGGACTTGACGAGGCCGCAGACCTTGCTGGGTACGCCTGCCTATATGTCGCCCGAGCAGGTTCGAGGCGAGAAAACAGACGAGCGGACCGACGTCTGGTCCTTCGGCTGCACGCTCTTTGAGATGGCAACCGGACGGCGGCCCTTCGCCGGGGACCGCGCCTCGGACATCCTGGACCGCATCCTGAACGACGCGCCCCCCGATCCCGGCTCGCTCCGGGCCGAGATCCCGCCCGGCCTGGCCCAGATCATCGTGAAGTGCCTGCGCAAGAGGCCCGAAGACCGCTACCCGGACGTCGAGGCCCTCCTGGTTGACCTGCGGGGCGAAGGCGTCCGAGACCAGGCAGATTCCATTCCCGCACCCTCTCCGGGTGCCCTCCCTTCCCTGGCCGTCCTTCCCTTCGCCGACATGAGCCCGGGCAAGGACCAGGATTACTTCGGCGAGGGGCTGGCCGAGGAGCTCATCCATGCCTTGGCCCGCGTCCAGGGCCTGCGGGTCGTGGCCCGGACCTCGGCCTTCGCCCTCAAGGGGATGAAGCTCGACGTCCGCGAGATCGGAAAGACGCTCGGTGTCGGGGCCGTCCTCGAGGGCAGCGTCCGGAAGGCCGGAAGCCGGCTTCGCGTGACCGCCCAGCTCATCGACGCCGGCACCGGCCACCACCTTTGGTCGGAGAGATTCGACCGCGAAGAGCGCGACGTCTTCGACGTTCAGGACGACATCTCGCTGGCCATCGTCGAGCATCTCAAGGTCACGCTCCTGGCCGGGGAGAGGACCGCCCTACAAAAGCGGGCCACAGCCGACACCGAGGCCTACAACCTTTACCTGAAAGGACTCTATTTCGCGGCCCGGCCCGCGCCCGAGACCATCGAGAAAGCGATGGAGTTCTTCCGCCGCGCCCTCGACCTGGACCCGGGCTTCGCCCAAGCCCACGCCGGCATCGCCTTCACCTACGCCGGCATGGGGGCCATCAGTCTCGCTCCTCAGAACGAGGTCTTCCCGAAGGCCAGGGCGGCGGTCGAGCGGTCTCTGGCCCTGGACCCGGACTCGGCCCTGGCCCATGCGGTTTCAGCCTCGCTCTCCTACTACTTCGACCTGGATTGGGCGGCAGCCGAGAAGAGCTTCCGCCGCGTCGTCGAGCTCAACCCCAGCGAATCGTTGGCCCGGGGGCAGTATGCCTGGCTTCTCTTGACCCTGCGGAGGCACGAAGCGGCCATGGCCGAGATCAAGCGTGCTTTGGCTGTCGATCCCCTGATGCCGATCCTCTACGCCTGGTCCGTGGGCATCCACGGGGCCGGCGGGCGGCCGGAGGAAGCCCTGGCGGACTTCTCAAAGCTCTTACAGATCGACCCCTCCATCGGGCTGGCTTACTTCCATGCAGGTATGGCCTATTTCCGGATGGGACGATACGACGAGGCCATCGAAATTATCCAGAGAGGTCACCGCTACATCGCCTCTCCGGGCTGGGGCGATGACGTGGTCCTTCTGAGCAGCCTGAAGAAAGGGGATCGAGAGGCCGCCTTGAAGATTCAGGCGGAGATGCTCGAGCTGAGGAAGAAGGCCCCGGTTTCCGCGGTCAGCCTGGCCTTCAGCTTCGCCGCCCTTGGGGAACTCGACCGGGCTTTCGAATGGCTGGAAACGGCTGTCCGGGACAGGGATTCGGTGATCACCGTCTTCCACGTCTACACGGAGTTCGTGGCGCCGGAGCTTCTCGGCGACCCCCGCTTCCCGGCTCTTCTCGACAGGCTCGGCCTCCCGCTTGGCCGATCGCGCTAGGGGTCAGGTCTCAACACCTGAGCCCCTGGCGATGGTCCCCGGAGCGAAAAGCGAAGCCGCCGCTGCCGCGGGTCTGTATTTCACCGGGACCACGACGGTGGAGCTGATGCTCCCGACGCTCGACCTGACCTTCCTGCGCGAATCCCTCATGAACGAGAGCTCGCGATCCGGCCGGCGCCTGTGGCCCGAGATGGACATCGGCGGTATCGGTGTCGTCCAAGACGAAAGAGGCCGCCTCTATGTCACCCTTGCCCTGCTCCGCTCCCTGGTTCCGAAGGCAGCGGACAGGATCCGGAGCGGGCTTGCCGCACGGCTCGATCAAGCCAGGAAAAAGTCCGGCCGGGAGCCGCTCGCCTGGATCAAGGACTATCAAGCCGTGGCGCAGGAGATGGCCGAGGGGGGGAAGCCGGGAAAGACGGCTCTCGCTCGTCTGAAAAAAGCGGAAAAGGCGGCCTCCATCACCGTCCTGACGACGGAGCCCGGGGATCTCAAAAGCCTCCCATCCAAGCTTCTCGAAGCCCCTTTCTTGTGGTCGGGGCTTGGCGTATGGATGGGGCGCCTTCCGGAATATCCCGGCGGATGTTATCGCTTAGTCTACGTTTTCGGCACCAGACTTAAGGACGAGAGCCACGTCATTTACTGACTACATCTTAGCCAATCGGAAAAGCTTGATCAGGGTCATGACGTCGTCGGCCTTGAAGCTCACCGTGTGCTCGTCCTTGCGGATCGCGCCCGGAATCCAGGAGGCCTTCTGCGCACCGGCCTCATCGGCGAAGGCGACATCCAAGGTATAGGGGGGGGCCGGCTTGTAAGGCTTGAAGTCCTTGATCCGGCGCAGGGCGGCGGCGGTCTTCTGCCTGATCAGCGCCTGGGCGGCCTGGGGCGAGAGGCCCAGCTCAGCCGTGCCGATACCTTCCTTGACCACGACCGTCTCCACGTCGCCGAAGAGCTCGTGGGCCTGGCCGCAGAAGGCCTTGTCGCCCGTGACCAGGACCACAGGAACAGAGAACATGCCGGCCATCAGGCCGTTGATCCCCGCTTCGGGCATCGGGACGCCGTTGACCCGGACGTCGAGCAGCTTGGTGGTCATGGTGTGCTTGAGGACCGCGTCCGGTGTCGAGGCCCGGGCGTGGTAACCTATGAAGATCACGGCGTCGAAGGTCGCGTCGATCCCCTCCATCATGCTCAGCGGGCCGTAGCTCCAGTCGCGCAGCAGCCTGACACCGGGGTCGAGCAGGTCGGGCAGAATGTTGCGGCCCGTATCGTGGGCGTCGCGGACCACGATCTCGACGGGACCGACGCCGCGGGCGGCTTCGATGGCCGCGTTCACTTCCTGGGTCATGAGCCGGCGGAAGAGGCCGTAGTCAAGGCCGCCGACGGTCACATCGTCCCAGCTGACGACCCCGGTGATGCCCTCCATGTCGACCGAGATGAAGATCTTCAGCGGCTTGGCCCCCTGGCCGGCCGGGGCAAGGGCCGCGGCGGCAAGCAGGATGACGGCGGCAATGGCGGTTTTTCTCATGGGTAGCTCTCCAGAACAGCGTCACTTGACGAAAGAAATTCCAAGATCCTTGCATATCTTACGGGCGAGATTGTCATTGACCTCGGCGTGACGAGGAACGGAAGAACGATGGTTCTGCGCCGGATTCTCCCACCAAGAATGGCTTCCCCCTTCACGAACAAATACGCAACCGTGCTCACGCAAATGCCTGAGCAATGCCGTACGTTTCATACCGTGAGAAGGACTTCCGTGTAGTCCGGAGCCGCCGCCCGGCGAGCGTCCGTGCGGTTGAGCTCGAGTGCTTCCGTCAATGTCGAGCGCAGGCTCTGGACCAGCTCATCACGCGACCTTTCCTGGCAGTTCACCCCGGGAACTTCTTCGACCCAGCCGATCCACCACTCCCCATCCTGCTTCATGACCGCCGTATAGGTATTAGCCATAATAACGCACCTCAAGAATTCAGAATACCACCCTCGGCAGGCCAAGTCCATCGTCCCTAGCGGGCCTTCTTTGACACAAGCCTCCCCCCTGGGCTAAAATGCCTATCGGGGGAACAAGTCAGGATACGAGCGGGAGAAGTCCATGAAGCTCAGGATCGGTATTGTCGGCTGCGGCACGGTCGGCCAGGGATTCCTGGATGTTCTGGACCGCAAAGCCGACGATCTACGCACCCGCTACGGCTTCGAGGCCAAGATCACGGCCGTGGCCGACCCCCTGCGGGGCAGCCTGATCGTCCCCCAGGGCCTCGACATCCGCAAGACCCTCAAGGTTTTGGGCCAGGGCGGCAAGATGCACGCCGTCGACCCCCGAGCCGCCAAGCTGGACGGGGTCCCCGCCGTCGACGTCATCGAGGCCGCGGGGGCGGACATTATCGCCGAGCTGACCCCGACCGACATCAACACCGGCGAGCCCGCCACGAGCCACATCCGGCGCGCCCTCCTGACCGGCAAGCACGTGGTCACGACCAACAAGGGGCCGCTGGCCCTCCACTACCGCGAGCTGAGCGATCTGGCCCGCAAGCGCAAGCTCCTGTTCCGGTTCGAAGGCACGGTCATGAGCGGCACTCCCGTCTTCACCCTGGCCGAGCGCGGCTTCGCCGGGGCGACCATCCGGGAGGTCCGCGGCATCCTGAACGGAACCACGAACTACATCCTGAGCCGGATGGAGGCCGACGGCCTGGACTTCGCCGAGGCTCTGGCCCAAGCCCAGAAGCTGGGCTACGCCGAGGCCGACCCCGCGGCCGACATCGAGGGCCGGGACGCCCTGGCCAAGATCGTCATTCTGGCCAACGTCCTGATGGAGGCGGGGCTGAAGCCGGCCGCCTTGACGCCGGCCGGCATCGGCGGCATCAACAAGGCCATGATCGCCTCGGCCCGCGCCGAGGGCTACCGGTACAAGCTCATCGCCTACGCCCGGCACGAGGGCGCCCGGATCTCCGCCGGGGTGAGCCCGCGCCGGCTCCCCCTGACCGACCCGCTGGCCCAGGTCATGGGGGCCCGCAACGCCCTGACCTTCGACCTCGATCTGCTGGGTCCGGTGACGGTCGAGGGGCCTGGCGCGGGCCGGGTCGAGACGGGCGCAGCCGTCCTCCAGGACGTGCTTGCCATCCACCGGGATTTGAAATAGACTCCTGTCTCGCAATCAGCCCCCATAACCGTGTCATGCGCCTGAAAACGCAGCCAATGCCTTATCGCAACGTCTTCCCCGACGGCCTTTTCTAGGCTTTTCCCATGTCCATTCCGAACCATTCTTTACGATCCGTCTTTTTGCCACAGGGAGGCCCCCACCATGACTGAGACTAAGACCTACACTCCCGGCGTCCAGAAGTACATCGACGACGCCAAGCGGCTGATGGTCGAGCGCGAGGAGCATCTGGCCCGGGTCCGCACCTGGAAGTTCGACACCCTCGCCGTGCACGGCCTGTATTCCCTGGAGGAGGCCTACCGGAACAACCAGGGCGCCCTGATCGAGCCGCTCTACCTGTCCGCCTCGCAATCCTACCGCGACTCCGACGAGCTCGAGGCCGCCCTGGCCTACCTCATCCCGACCTGGTGCTATACCCGAATCGCCAACCCGACGACCTATTACCTGGAGTGGGCCCTGGCCCTGCTCGAGGGCTACAAGGCGGGGGTGGAGACGTCCTGCTGCGCCACCGCCTCGGGCATGTCGGCCATCGCCATGTCCATCGACCCCTTCCTGGTCAAGCAGAAGGAGGGCGAGAAGATCAACTTCGTATCCTGCGTCAAGGTCTACGGCGGGACGTTCCAGTTCTTCAACGTCCGGCGGGCCCAAGAACGGGGCATCGAGGTCCGCTGGGTTCTGCACCCGGAGGACGTCCAGGAATGGAAGTCCAAGATCGACGCCAACACCCGGTTCGTCTACATGGAAGGGCCGAGCAACCCGCAGCAGGGATTCTGCGACATCCAGGCCGTGGCCGACGCGGCCCACGCCTTCAACGTGCCCTTCATATTCGACGCGACCTGCGCTTCACCGGCCCTGATGCGGCCCCTGGCCCACGGCGCCGACATCGTCGTCCACTCGCTGACCAAGTCGATCACCGCGGGAGGCACGGCCGTCGGCGGCGCCTTGATCAGCCGCAAGCCGATTACGACCCATATCGTCAACGACCACCCCCTGTTCAAGGCCAGCTTCGCCGAGTACGTCAAGTTCCTGCCCTACCGGGACAACGGTCCGGCCTCCTCCCCCTTCAACGCCATGATGGCCCTCAACGACCTCCGGACGCTGCGCTCGCGCATGGACCTGGTCAGCCGCAGCTGCCAGACCGTGGCCGAGTGGCTGAGCCGGCATCCCAAGGTCTACCAGGTCGATTTCCTCGGCCTGCCCTCGCACCCCGCCCACGGCCTGGCCACGCGCTACATGTCGCTGGTCGACAGCGAGGACGGGACGGGCCGCGGACTGCCGCGCTTCGGCCATCTGATGAGCTTCCGGGTGGACGGCCCGCCCGAAAACGCCCGCAAGGTCTACGACGGGTTCAAGATGATTTATCGGGCCACCGACCTGGGCCGGATCAAGAGTGTGGCCACCATCCCGGCCATCTCCACCCACCAGCAGCAGGGCGAGGAGGCGCGGCGGATGGCCGACGTACCGCCCCAGCTCATCCGCCTCTGCGTCGGCGGCGAAGACCCGGCCGACATCATCGCCGACCTGGAGCAG
Organism: Candidatus Aminicenantota bacterium; assembly: GCA_963803915.1. Taxonomy (GTDB): domain Bacteria; phylum Acidobacteriota; class Aminicenantia; order Aminicenantales; family UBA4085; genus UBA4085. The sequence continues at coordinate 505,767 of CAWDOL010000014.1, forward strand.
TCGCTGGCCCGGCTCTGACCGGGGCGGGACGGATTTGACCCCGGGCCCCTGATCGTCTATCATTTTGCCGATGGAAAAAATCCGCATCACCGGCGCGCCGGACGTCCCCCTCAAGGGGCGGGTCCGCATCAGCGGCTCGAAGAACGCCGTCCTGCCCGCCATCGCCGCCTCGCTTCTGACCGAGCACCGAGTCGTCCTGACCAACATCCCGCTGGTGCGGGACGTCACCTCCATGCTGACGCTCATCCGCGAGCTGGGCTCCGAGGCGGACCTGCAGGGCAACACCCTGTCCATCCAAGTGCCCAAGCTGCTGTCGGAGGAGGCCTCCTACAGCCTGGTCCGGCTGATGCGGGCCTCGATCCTGGTGCTGGGCCCGCTGGTGGCCCGCTTCGGCAAGGCCATCGTGGCCCTGCCCGGCGGCTGCGCCATCGGCTCGCGCCCCATCGACCTCCACATCGCCGGCTTGCAGAGGCTGGGCGCCCGCATCTCCCTCGAGCACGGCTACATCACCGCCGAGGCCGACCGCCTGCAGGGGGCCGAAGTCCACTTCGAGAAGACCACGGTCGGCGGGACGGAAAACCTGGTCATGGCCGCCACCCTGGCCCGCGGCGAGACGGTGCTGCGCAACTGCGCCCGCGAGCCCGAGGTCCGTTGCCTCTGCGAGCTCCTGGTCAAGATGGGGGCCCGTATCGACGGCATCGGCGAGTCGACCATCCGCATCACCGGTGTGGACGGCCTGGGCGGCGCCGAGCACGCCATCATTCCCGACCGCATCGAAGCCGGCACCTACATGGTGGCCTCGGCCCTGACCCACGGCGACGTGGTCATGGAAGGCGTCAGCGCCGGACCACATGCACACGGTCATCGACAAGCTGCGCTACGCGGGCACCCTGATCGAGGACCTCGGCCCGGGGACCGTCCGGGTCGACGGGCTCCGAGATCATCCGCCCGCAGGACATCACCACCTCGCCCTTCCCGGGCTTCCCCACGGACATGCAGGCCCAGTTCATGGTCCTGATGACCCAGGCCGCCGGGACGTCCATCATCACCGAGACGATCTTCGACCGCCGCTTCCTGCACGTCAACGAACTGCTCCGGCTGGGGGCCCGCATCGAGGTCACCGGCGACAAGGCCATCGTCCGCGGCGGGGCCCCGCTGTCGGGCGCCGAGGTGACGGCCACCGATCTGCGGGCCTCGGCCTGCCTGGTCCTGGCCGGGCTCATCGCCCAGGGCACGACCACGGTCAACGAGGTCGAGCACATCGACCGCGGCTACGAGTCCATCGAGGAGAAGCTCCGCGGGCTCGGCGCCCGCATCGAGCGGCTCAAGTCCTAGCCCGCGGCGTCCCGGAGGCTGCCATGACGGACTGCCTGTTCTGCAGGATCGCGGCCAAGGCCATCCCGGCCAAGATCGTCTACGAGGACGACCTCATCCTGGCCTTCGACGACATCCGGCCGCAGGCGCCCGTCCACACCCTGATCATCCCCAAGGAGCACTTCGCCTCCCTCAACGAGGTTCCGGCCGACCGGTCCGGCCTGCTGAGCCATATCCTGCTCAAGGCCAGGGACATTGCGGCCGGCAAGGGTGTCGCGGCCACGGGCTACCGGCTCGTCCTCAACACGGCCCGCGACTCGGGCCAGGAAGTCTTCCACATCCACTTCCACGTCCTGGGCGGCCGCCCCATGCGCTGGCCCCCGGGATGATCTGCGAAGCCGGGCATGGCCTTCCTCATCGACGGCAATAACTTTCTGGGCTACGCCTTCCCGGGCGAGCGGCGCGACCCCGAGAACCGCATGGGCCTCGCCCGGCGGCTGCTGGCCTTCGCCCACCACACCCGCAACCGTGTGCATCTCGTCTTCGACGGCGGCGGCTCGGACGACCTGGCCGCCCTGACCCGGGGCGACGACAGGCTCCGCCTCCATCTGCCGCGCGAAGGCGAGAGCGCCGACGACGTGATCGTCGAGCTCATCGACCGGTCCACGGACAGGCGCCGCCTGACCGTGGTCAGCAACGACCGGGCTCTACGCGACTACGCCCGCGAGTCGGGCGCTGCGTCGCTCGTTTGCCGGGAGTTCGATGCGCGTTTGAAAGCCGTCTTGCGCGAGCGAAAAGCGGGCCGCGAGATGGCCAAGCCCGAAGCCAAGCCCTCGGCTTTCGAGGTCGGGTTCTGGCTGGATTTGATGGAGAAGAAGCGCCGCTGACGGTCGCCGAAATCCTTAAACAGACGCCGGCAGAAAGATCACCTCTTCTTCGAGCGCGATTCCGAATCGGTCCAGAACCCGCCGCTTCATCTCGGCCGCCAGGTCGCAGGACGTCGCGCGCGGTCGCACCCGCGTCGTTGAGGATGAAGTTGCAGTGGCCTGGAAACACGGCCGCGCCGCCGATGCGAAGGCCGCGCACACCGGCCTGTTCGAGGAGGAAGCCGGCGGCCTGCTTGCCGCCGTCCGGCCCGATGGGATTCTTGAAGTAGCTTCCCGGGTAGGCGGTGCCGCGCGGCGGATGTCGCCGGGCCCGCAAGGCCAGGTTTTCGTCCATCGCGGCCCGGATGGCCTCGGAGGGCGCCGCGACGGGCCGCAGCCTGGCCTGGAGCAGGATGTCGGAGGAGGCCTTGAGCCGGGAGTGGCGGTATCGGAAGTCCAGACTCCGCGGGAGAACCCCGGCCTCGTCCCCGGCCGCCGTCAGGAGCCGGGCTTCGACCAGGATGTCGCAGACCGCGCGTCCGAAAGCGCCGGCGTTGCCGTAAACGGCGCCGCCGACCGTGCCCGGGATGCCGGCCAAAAACTCCAGCCCGCCCCAGCCGCGCGCGGCGGCGGCCGCGGTCAGCTCGTCGATCCGGGCACCCGAGCCGGCCTCGATCGTCTCTTCGACCGGATCCCAGTGAAGGCCCCCGGCCAGGTTCCTGATGATCAGACCGCGGTAGCCGGCGTCGTCGCAGAGCAGGTTGAAGCCGCCGCCGATAACCCGGTGGCGGACCCGGCCGGCCCGGGCCAGCCGGACGGCGGACGCAAGCTCGGCCGTCGAGACCGCCTCGAGGAACAAGTCGGCCGGGCCTCCAATCCGGAAGCTGGAGTACTCGCGCAGGGGGACGTCCCGGCGCGGACTGCGTCCCGACTCCATCTCAAAGGCCCGGGCAAAATCCTCAAGCAGCTCGTTCATCAGGGCTATTGTAAACTTTTTCGAGTCCAAAGAGGACTCCCCCCTCGACTCCCTTGGAGGGGGGGCTCCCTTGGAGGGGGAACCTTTGGTGGGTTCCCCCTCCAACGGCCGTGCGGCACGTCCTGCCTCCCCCTCATGGAAGCCTTCTCCCATGAGTGCGATTTTATCGTTTCCGAATCAAACAAATCCGGGAGGATGGGCTTAGGGGATTTTTCCCCGCGTAGCTGCATGAGATTTCTTCTCCGAACGATACGATGAAAGGCAAACGGCAAAAGCTGCCAATGGACAACGACTACTTTCCGTCAATTCGGAAAAACGCAGCTTAGGCGAGGGGTTTGGGGGGCCAAAGCCGTCGACGAGCGAGCGGGCATGGTCCCCTGCGGAGCAGGGGGAGCGAGCGAGTCGGCCGGAGTGAGCTCCCTCGCTGGGGGAGCGAACGTCTTTGGCCCCCCAACCCCGAGCCTTATTGGTATGAAAGTTGCATCTAATCCCTGTGGAAATCTTGCCGCCGGGAGGAGGCCCCGCAGCCTGTAAAGGTCCTTGGTTTGACATTTTACAGCTCCTGGGCTATATTCCCCCGCAAATTATAGAAGTGAGGTTCAGGATGAAAAAAGCCCTGTTGACAGCCGTTGTCCTGTCCGTTCTCCTGGGCGGGATCGCGTTCGCCCAGAGCGAGGCCGACCTGGCTTATACCAAGGCCATGACCGCCAACACGCCCCAAGAGAAGGCCAACCTCCTGAAGGCTTATATCGCCAATCACGCGGGCAAGGGCGGTCAATATGACAACTTCGCCTACGCTTTCTGCTTCGAAGCCATGGTTGCGACCGGCAACATCGGTACTGAAACCCTCGGCTACGGCGAAAAGGCCCTGACCATGCCGGGCCTGGACGACGACCTCAGGGCCAAGACCATGGTGACCCTGGCCTCCATCTTCGCCAGGTCGGCCGCGACCGCGGAGAAGGCCAAGACCTACGCCGGCCAGCTCATCCAGCTGGCCACCGCGGCCAAAGCCAAGGAAGGCGCCAACGCCGCTACGTGGAACCAGATGACGGGCGCCGGCCACTATATCACCGGCCAGGCCGCACTGGCCGCCAAGGATTACAAGACGGCCGTGGACGCCTACTTCCAGGCCTACAACATCCTCAAGAACCCCAAGATCCTGGCCGAGATCAAGACGGCCGGAAAGGCGCTCTACGAAGCCAAGAACTACGCCGAGGCCGAAAAGCTCTACCGGGCCACTTACGCCGCCCTCAAGGACGGCGAGTCGCTGACCCTCCTGGCCCAGTCTCTCTACAATCAGGGCAAGTCGGCCGAAGCCATGACCATGTTCAAGGAGGCCTTCACCAAGAACAAGACCGGCGAGATGGCCTACAACATCGGCCTCATGCTGGCCAAGGAAGCCAAGACCAAGCCGGCCGTGACCAACGACGCCATCCGCTACCTCCTCGACGCCGCCGTCATCGGGACCAAGAACCCCAAGCAGGCCCAGCAGGCCATGAACATCGCCCAGAGCCTGTTCTTCGGCCTGGACAAGGAATGGAACAACCGCGTCAGGGAGATCCAGGAAAGCAACAAGCTGATGGAAGAATGGGTCAAGACGCTCAACACCAAGTTCGGCGAAAAGGCCGAGGACGAGCTGACCTCGGATGAGAAGCGCGAGTTCCGCCGCCTGAACGAAAACCTGGACCGCGAGAAGAAGATCGTGGCCGACATTCAGGCCAAGCAGAAGGCGACCATGGACGGCTTCCAGGCCCTGCACAACGAGGCCAAGCGCCGCAACGGCAAGTAAGCCTTCCCTTCGACTCCCCAGCCCCGTTCTCTCCAAGGAGGACGGGGCTTTTTTTTGCTCTTGGAACCGATACAATCCGGGAATGGCCGTGAAAACACCGAACCGGGAGCGGGACGCCCGCCGGATCGAGGCTCTGCGGCGCGAGCTCGTCCATCACGAGCGGAAATACTACGTCGACAACGACCCCCAGATTGCGGACGCCGAATATGACGCCCTGATGAGGGAGCTGGAAGAGCTGGAAGCCCTGTACCCCGACCTGGCCGCGCCCGACTCCCCCACCCGCCGGGTGGGCGGCGCCCCCGTGGAAGGGTTTGCCACGGTCCGCCACCGGGTCCCGATGATGAGCCTGGACAATGTCTTCTCGGTGGAGGACCTTGAAGAGTTCGGACGGCGGACGGAAAAGCTCCTACCCGGTCGGACCGTGGCCTTTGTGGCCGAGCTCAAAATCGACGGACTGGGCATCTCGCTTCTCTACCGCAACGGGCGCCTGGAGCGGGGCGTGACCCGCGGCGACGGCGTCCAGGGCGACGACGTCACCTCCAACATCCGCACCATCCGCAGCCTGCCCCTGGCCATCCCGGAGAAGGGCGAGGTCGAGGTCCGGGGCGAGGTTTTCCTGCCCTTCGCCTCCTTCCAAGCCATCAACCGGGAGCGCGAGGCCGACGAAGAGCCGCTGTTCGCCAACCCCCGCAACGCCGCGGCGGGATCGATACGGCAGCTCGACCCCAGGATCACCGCCGCGCGGCGGCTGGACGCTTTCCTCTATTGGATAACCGTAGACGGGGCTGAGCCGCCGAGCCAGTGGGAAACTCTGGCGCGGCTTCGCCGGCTCGGCTTCAAGACCAACCCGGAATCCCGCCGCTTCGTCTCCCTGGCTGAAGTGACCAGCTACTGGAGGGAGTGGACCGAGAAGCGCGACTCGCTGGCCTACGACGCGGACGGCATCGTCATCAAGATCGACGCGGCGGACGAGCGGGCCGACCTGGGATCCACCGCCAAGGCCCCGCGGGGGGCGGTGGCCTTCAAGTTCCCCGCCCGCCAAGCGACCACAAAGCTTCTCGACATTATCATCCAGGTCGGGCGCACCGGGGCCCTGACGCCGGTCGCCGTGCTCGAGCCCGTCCGCCTGTCCGGCACCACGGTCAGCCGCGCCACCCTGCACAACGAGGACGAGATCAGGCGCAAGGATATCCGGATCGGCGACGTCGTCCTGGTCGAGCGAAGCGGCGACGTCATTCCCAAGATCGTCAAGCCCATTCTTGATGACACGTCGTCAGGTCGCCGAAACGGCCCGGACGACGAGTACGGGGAGTCTAAAATAAAATCGTCCCCCATAAAGCACAAACGGGGCGCTCCCTTCACGATGCCATCCCATTGCCCCGTCTGCCGATCGAAGGTCTTCCGGCCCGAGGACGAGGCGGTGTCGCGGTGCGCCAACCCGTCCTGCCCGGCCCGCCTGCGCGAGAGCATCCTCCATTTCGCGGGTAGGCGGGCGATGGATATCGAGGGGCTGGGGGAAGCCCTCGTCGACCAGCTCCTGGCCGCCAAGCTGATATCCTCCGTGCCGGACATCTACGGCCTCCGGCTGGACGACGTGGCCGGCCTGGAGCGGATGGGCCCCAAGAGCGCGCGGAACCTCCTGGACCGGATCGAGGCGTCCAAGAGCCGGGAACCGGCCCGCCTCGTCTTCGCCCTGGGCATCCGGCATGTAGGGGAGAAGCTGGCCCGCAACCTGGCCCGGCATTTTCGGGACATCGACGCCCTGGCCGAGGCCGGAGAGGAAGCGTTGGCCGGGGTCGAGGAGGTCGGCCCGATCGTAGCCGAGAGCATCGTCTTCTTCTTCCGGCAACCCGAAAGCCGGACGCTCCTGGACCGGCTTAGGGCAGCCGGCCTGCGCTTCCGGTCCGAGGCTCCGTCCGCGTCCGGGCAGCCCGCCTCCCTGGCCGGCCTGACCTTCGTCCTGACCGGCCGGTTGGAGGGCTTCACCAGGGACGAGGCCAAGGCCGAAATCGAGCGCCGCGGCGGTACGGTCACGGACTCGGTATCCAAGAAGACGAGCTACCTGGTCGTGGGGGAGGACGCCGGCACCAAGCGGGACAAGGCCGACAAGCTGGGCGTCAAGACGCTGACCGAGGCGGACCTCAAGAGGCTTCTGGAAGCCGGCTGACGCGGCGGCTATTTCTTCTTGCCGCCGAACAGGTCCTTGCCCAGGATCCCCCTCTTGCTCTTCTTGCCGTCGGAGGCACCGTTCGTCTCGTCGAGACCTTGGCGGGCGGCATTGTGTTCGGGGTCGATTTCCAGGGCTTTCTCAAACTGCTTGCGGGCGCGCAGGGCCAAGCCCTCTTTTTTGTAGAGGTAGCCGAGCCCGACATAGGCTTCGGGATTCCAGGCCTCGATCTCGATGGCCCGGAGAAAATTGCGCTCGGCCTTCTTGCTCAGGCTCGGCACCTTGCTCTCGGCCATGGCCAGGAGGAGATAATAATCGCCCTTGTCGTCCTTGAGCCGGACGGCCTCCTCGAGCAGGCCCTGAGCTTCCTCGTAGCGCCCCTGGCTGAACAGGGTCTTGCCCTGGCGGAACCGGATCTCGGCGTTCTTGCCGCGGTCTTTGTCGTCGGAGGGCGGCGGCCCGGCCATCTTCGAGCCGTACATGGCGCGCTTGTCGCTGCTGGTCAGGGTCCGATAGGCCTTGGTGACGGCGTCGAAGACGGCTTCGATCTTTTCCCGCAGCTCGGGGTCGGCGTGGCGGCCGAAGCGGTCGGGGTGGAATCGGCGGGCCATCTTGAAATAAGCCTTCTTGATCTCGTCCTCCCCGGCCGTCCGGGCCACGCCCAAAAGCTGATAATAGTCGATCTGGTCCAGGCGTCCGTGCATCTCGATGGTCTCGCGGATGGCCGCCTGGACATCTTCGGGGATGATCGGCGCCTCGGGTGGGGTGGGCTCCTTTTCCGGCTCGGGCCGGGCCTCGGCCGGAGGCTCCGGGGCCGGCTCCTTCAGCTCGACCAAGTCGAGGCAGTAAAGGAGGAACAGGGTCTTCCAGAAAACCTTCGGATCCATGGGCGCGGAAAAAGAGATGTCCTCGGCCGTCCGGCGCCCGTCCAGCGTGGCCAGGAGCGACTTTTCGTCCGAGCTCAGGGTTTTGGCGGATCCGCCGCCGCCGACCACGGGAATCTTCGGCCCGAGGAACTCGACCAGCGAGGGGCGGCACTCCATCTCGCGGATGCCCAGCTCAATGAGTTGGGGGACATACATCTTCATCTCGAAGTCGACGTCCACGAGCCGAGGCCGGTCTTCGAACCGGAAGTCGGCCTCATCCTCGGTGAACAGCGCCATGCTGATTTGGGACATCTGGGCCAGCAGGGCCTCGTACAGGTCCTTGTGGGTGATCAGGCCCTTGGCGATCAGGGCCTCGCCGACCATGCGGCCGGTCTCGGCCAGGCTGGGGATCGTGTCGGCGTCCTCGGGGCTGAGCCGGCCCATGTTGACCAGGATCGCCCCCAACCGCTCCTTGGGCACGTTGGTCATGGCGAAGATGAGTCCGCCGTCCTGGAAGGCCAGGATGCGCTCGCGAGCGCCCCGGCGGGCGATCAAACGGCCGCTCTTTCGCCCGGCGTAGATGTCCTTGAGGAGAAGCGCGACGTGATTCATGCCTGAGCGTTTATTGTAGACCAAAGGGGCAATTGAATAAAGCGGGTTCATATCGACATGCATCGGGGGTCGTGGTAACTTAAGCGCATGAGAATCGCCCTGGCCCAGATGGCGCCCCACCTGGGGAACGTTAAAAAGAACATCGGCCTCCACCTGGAGGCGGCCGAGAAGGCCCGCAAGGAAAAAGCCGACCTGATCGTCTTTCCTGAGCTCGGTCTGACCGGATACAAGCTGCGGGACCTCGTCGAGACGGTCGCCCTCGACCCCGCCCGCTCGCCGCACCTGCGCGGGCTCAAGAGCCTGAGCCGCGAGATCCCCCTCGTCGTGGGGTTCGTCGAGGAGCGGCCCGAGGCCAAGGGCCTCTTCTTCAACGCGGCCGCCTTCCTGGCCGGGGGCCGGATCCTCCACATCCACCGCAAGGTCTTCCTGCCCACCTTCGGGATGTTCGAGGAAGCCCGCTTCTTCGCCCAGGGCAGCCACTTCGGGACCTTCCCCTCTCCGTTCGGTACGGCCGGGATGATGATCTGCCGCGACTTCCTCCACCTCAACGCCGGCTACCTTCTCTTCGCCGGAGGCAGCGAGCTGATGATCACGATCAGCGCCGCCCCGGGCCGCGGCCTGGGTGTGGAAAAGGGATTCGCCTCAAGCCGGATGTGGGAGCTGATGGGCGAGAGCATGTCCTTCTTCACCACCTCGACGGTCGTCTACTGCAATCGGGTGGGGAGCGAGGACGGCATGACGTTCGCCGGCGGCTCGTTCGTCTTCGACCCCTCGGGCAAGCTCGTAGCCCAGGCCCCCTGCTTCGAGAAGCACCTCCTGCTGGCCGACGTCGATCCCGGCGCCGTCCGTAAGGCCCGCAAGACCTGGCCCTGGAAGCGCGACGACAAGCCCGAGGTGACCCTGGCTTCGCTGCAAAGGACGCTGCTTCGCCATGACGATTAACGCCCCGTTCGCGGTCAGGATCCTGACGGCCTTCATCCGGGACGAGCTGGCCAAGTTCGGCTTCTCCAAAGGCGTGCTGGGGCTGTCCGGCGGGCTGGATTCGTCGGTCTGCGCCGCCCTGGCCGCCGAGGCTCTGGGCCCCGCCAACGTGCTGGGCGTGTTGATGCCCTACGGGGCGAGCTTCAGCGCCGACCGCGAGGACGCCCTCGAGCTGGCCGGCCGCCTGGGCATCCGGACCGAGAGCATCGACATCCGGCCGATGGTCGACGCCTATTTCGAGGCCCGGCCGAGCGACGACTGCGTCCGCCGCGGCAACAAGATGGCCCGCGAGCGGATGTCCATCCTTTACGATATTTCGGCCCGCGACCACTCCCTGATCCTGGGCACAAGCAACAAGACCGAGCTCCTGATCGGATACGGCACGATCCACGGCGACATGGCCTGCGCCATCAACCCCATGGGCGACCTGTACAAAACCCAGGTCCGCCAGCTGGCCGAGCATCTCGACTTGCCGGAGAGGATCCGGACCAAGTCGCCCACGGCCGGCCTGTGGGCCGGGCAGACAGACGAGGCCGAGCTCGGCCTGACCTATGCCGAGATCGACGAGATCCTCTTCAAGCTGGTCGACGAACGGGAACGACGCGAGGACCTCCTGGCGGCGGGCTTCGCGGCCAAGAAGGTGGACCGCGTGCTGGGCCTGATCAAGGGGTCCGAGTTCAAACGGCACCTGCCGCCGATCGCCAAGATCTCGGCCCGGACGGTCGGGCTCGACTTCCTCTACCCCTACGATTGGGAGCGATGAGCGAAGAACCGCGGGCTATGGCGGGCACCCTGTACGTCGTGGCCACACCCATCGGGAACCTGGAAGACGTCACCTTCCGGGCCCTTCGGATCCTCAAGGAAGCGGCGGCTATCGCCTGCGAAGACACGCGGCGGACGGCGCCTTTCCTGGCCCGCTACGAGATCAAGAACCGCCTCATCAGCCACTACCAGCCCCGCGAAGGGGCCCGCATCCCGATGCTGATCGGGCTGCTGAAGGAAGGCAAGGACGTGGCCCTGGTCTCGGACGCCGGGACGCCGGCCATCTCCGATCCGGGCTTCCGGCTCGTCCGGGAAGCCGTCCGCGAAGGCATCCGGGTCGTCCCGATCCCCGGCCCTTCGGCCGTCACCGCGGCGCTATCCGCGGCGGGCCTGCCGACCCACAGGTTCCTGTTCGCGGGCTTCCCGCCGCCCAAGGCCGAAGGCCTGCGCAAAGCCCTGGTGGCGCTGGCCGAACAAGACGCCACCCTGATCTTCTACCTGCCGGGCCGCAAGGTCGAGGTCTTCCTGGAGGCCGTCCTGGCCAATCTGGGCGACCGCCCCGTGGTCATCGCCCGGGAGCTGACCAAGATCCACGAGGAGTTTCTGCGCGGCTCCGCTTCCGAGCTCGCCGCCGCGGCCAAGTCGCGCATCTTCAAGGGCGAGCTGACCGTCCTCATCGCCGGCAAGGATAAGTAGGCAGGAGGTCATATAATGGCTATCATTCGTTGGGATCCCTTCCGGGACATGGTCACTCTGCGCGAGCGGATGAACCGGGCTTTCGAGGATGTTTTCTCCGGCCGCGGCGAGGACAAGGACCTGGCGCCCAGCACCTGGGCTCCGTCCGTGGACATCTACGAGACCGAGAACGAGCTGGTCCTGACGGCCGAGGTCCCCGGCATCGCCGAGAAGGACATCGAGATCCGGATCGAGGACAACACCCTCCAGCTGCGCGGCGAACGGAAGTTCGAGAAGGAGGCCAAGGAGGAGAACTACCATCGCATCGAGCGCTCCTACGGATCCTTCTACCGGGCGTTCACCCTGCCCAATTCGATCGACCCCGAGTCCATCAAGGCCGAGCACGAGAACGGCGTCCTGCGGATCACCATGCCCAAGCGGCAGGAGCTGAAGCCGCGGACGGTCAAGATCGTGACCCCGACCGAGAAAAAGTAAGACCGAGACACTGCGCAGCCAAGGGAGGCGGTTCGCCGCCTCCCCTTTTTATTCATCGCCAAATTCCGGTGAAGGCGGTCCGGGGTGTCGTCCCGGCGGCTTCGGCTTTTTCACGCCTTTTTTCACAGCTCTCTCTCGGCGCCTGCGGAACTCGCGCGTTCGCCGGAATCGACTCGATCATTAAGACCACCCACTCAGTCTCGAATTCGATAGATCTGTCACTGCTCAAACATCCCTCGGCGGCCGTTGGCTTCCCTCGGAGAGCTGTGCGAAAAAAGGCTAAAACCTCGCGATTTCGCCGTTGGCCGACACCCCGAACCGCCCTGGTCACCCCGGAATTGGGCGATAATCATTTTCAAGCCCGGGCCACGGTCAGGGCGCGGACATCGGCCGCCCCGGCCCGCCGCAGCACCCGGGCGCACTCCCCCAGCGTCGAGCCCGTGGTGAAGACGTCGTCCACGAGGACGACGACCCGGCCCCGGACGCGCTCCGGATGGTCCACCCGGAAGGCGCCGCGGACATTGCGCCGGCGGTCTTCCTTGCCCATGGTCGTCTGGGGCGGGATGTCGGCCACCCGGCGCAGCGCCCGCCTCTCGACCGGCCGGCAAGTCAGCCGTCCCAGCTCCGAAGCCAAGGCCTCGGCCTGGTTGAAGCCCCGCTCCCGCCGCCGCCGCCCATGCAGGGGGACCGGGACCAGAATCCCATCCCGCCAGATGTCCGCGTGTTCCCCAAGGGCGGAGGCGACGAAAGCGGCCAGGGGCTTGGCCAGGGGACGGTATTTCCGGAACTTGAAGAGCAGCAGCGCCTCTTTGAGCGTGCCGCCGTAGACGCCGGCCGAACGGTGCCGGGAGAACGGCGGCGGCGCCGTCAGGCACGCGCCGCAGGGGTGGGGATCCGCGTCCGCCGCGAAGGGGCGGCCGCAGGACGGGCAGCCGGGGCCGCGCCAGGGCGTCAACCCCGACAGGCAGGCCCCGCAGAGCACGCGCTCGCCGGGGACGTCCAGGAGACGGCCGCAGAGGCGGCAGGCGGACGGAAAGACCAGGAGCTCGAGCAGGCGGAGTCCGAAGCGCCCCGCGCGGCGGAGCCTGAAGGCAGCCGGGAGGCGTGGGGTCAGGTGATGTCGGTCTCGGCCTTTTCCTCGCACTCGATGCACAGCGGAGTCCACGGCAGGTAAGCCAGCCGCTTCTTGCTGATCTCCTTCTGGCACATCAGACAGTTGCCGTACTCTTTTTTATCGATCCGCTTCATGGCGGCGTCGATGTGAAGGAGCTCGTCTCTCTCGGCGTCGGACATGCTGAGCAGAAACTCTTTGGTGTAAGAGCTTTCGGCCTTGTCGGCCAGGTCCTGGGCGATATCCGCCTCGACCTGCTTGCTTTCGTTGCGGAATTCGCTCAGCTTATGGACGAGATCGTTGCGGCGGGCAACAAGCTTCTTGCGGTATTCATCCAGCTCTTTCTTGGTCAACGCCACTTTCTTATTTGGCATACCGTCTCCCTTTCATGAGCGAAAGCGCCCGAAAGATTTGTTCCATCAGCACGAGACGACAGAGCTCGTGCGAATATGTCATGCGAGACAAGGACAAGCACAAGTCGGCCCGATCCAGCAGGCGCGGCGCCAATCCCAGGAAGCCCCCCACCAGGAAGGCCACCGACCGGGTCCCCGCGACGGCGCGCCCCTCGAAAAACCGGGCCAGCTCGGTCGAGCTCATCTCGCGGCCTTGGTCAAAGAGGGTGACAATATAATCGTCTTTAATCTGCTTTTCAAGACCCAGGGCCTCAATTTCCATTATTTTTTCCGAGGCCCGTTCGTCCAGGCCGCGGGCCGTCGGAGTCTCCAGAAGCCGTACCGGCATGAGATCGCCGATACGCTTCAGATAATGGGCCTGGAGGTCGGCCACTCCGGGCAGCTTGGACCGGCCCGGCCAGACCAGCTTGATCTGCATATCCGTCCCCGGTCGGCGGCGCGCCGGCTCAGTAGGCGGCGCGCGGAGCGTCGGCCCAGAGCTTCTCCATGGCGTAGTAGTCGCGGGCGGCCCGGGAGAAGACATGGACGATGAAGGCCCCGTAGTCCATCAGGATCCACTCCCCGTGGGCCTTGCCTTCGATCCCCAGCGGCCGGAGCTTGCTCAGCTTAAGGGCATCCTCGACGGCGTCGACGATGGCCGCGTTCTGGCGGCTCGAGTTCCCGTGCATGATGACGAAAAAGTCCGTAAAAGCCGAGGTGCCGCGCAGGTCGAGGATCTTCAGGTCTTCGGCCTTCTTAGCCAGGGCGGCCTTGGCCGCCGTTTTCAGGGCCGCCGGCAGCCCCCGCTTGTCCAGCTTTTTCGTGTCGGTCGTCGTGGTGGTCATCGGTGGGTTCTCATCCTCCTTAACGATACAGTCCTTTAGCCTTGATGTGGGCGGCCACCCCGGGCGGCACCAGCCCGCGAAGCGACAGGCCTTGCCGAGCCCTGGCCCGGATATCGGTGGAAGACACCGGCAGGGCCGCGATCGGCGCCAGGAAGATCCGGCCGGGTGCGAGATCCTCCTGGCGGACGCGGCCGGCGGCACCGATATCGAAGATCCGGCCGGCATAGGCCGGGCCGAGGCTCCTGACCGAGTCATCCAGGCCGCTGCCGGGGCGCGTCGTGACGATGAAGGCGCAGCTTCGCAGGACGCGCTCCCATTCCCGCCAGGTCCTGATGTCGCGGAAGGCGTCGGCCCCGGCGATGAAGAACAGGACGGCGCGCGGGAACCGGAGCCGCATCCGCTCGATGGTCCGGATGGAGTACGAGGTCCCGCCGGCCCGGATCTCGATCGGGCTGGCCGACCAGCCCGGATGCCCGGCCACGGCCAGGCGGACCATCCGGTAGCGGTCGGAGGCAGGGGCCATGCCGGCGCGGGCCTTGTGGGGCGGGATCGAGGCCGGGACGAACAGGATCCGGTCCAGCTCGAAGCGCCGGCCGACGACCGCCGCCGACCTCAGGTGGCCGGCATGGATGGGGTCGAACGTCCCCCCGAACAAGGCGATCCGAGGCGGGCGCATCACGGCCGGTCCGCCGCCTTTTCCTCGGCCTTGCGCTTGGCGATGGCCTCGGCCAGGACGGACTTGAGCGACGCGACGCCGTCGGACTTGAGGGCCGAGAGGGCCACGAAGGGCAGCTTGCGCCGGGCCGCCAGGCGCCGCACGGCCAAAAGCCGCGAGCGGTCCTCGCCCAGCAGGTCGATCTTGTTGGCTACGATGACCTGCGGGCGCCGGGCCAGGTCGGGATTGAAGGCCTCGAGCTCCTTCATGATGACCCTGAAATCCTTGACCGGGTCGCGCCCCGAGTAGGGTGAAACGTCGATCAGGTGGACCAGGACCTTGGTCCGCTCGACGTGCTTGAGGAAGCGGATGCCCAGGCCCTGGCCCAGGTGGGCGCCCTCGATCAGGCCGGGGATGTCGGCCACGATGAAGCTCTCGTCCCGGCCCGCGTCGACGACGCCGAGGTGAGGGATCAGGGTGGTGAAAGGGTAATCGGCGATCACCGGCCGGGCGGCGGAGATGCGCGAGATGAGGGTCGACTTGCCGACGTTGGGGAATCCGATAAGCCCGGCGTCGGCGATCAGCTTGAGCTCCAGGACCAGCTCGCGCTCCTGGCCGGGCCGGCCGGGGGTGTGCTCGCGCGGCGCCTGGTGGGTGGAGGTGGCGAAGGAGGCGTTGCCGCGTCCGCCCTTGCCGCCCTGGGCCACGACCCAGCGCTCGTTCGGCGTCACCAGGTCGTGCAGGATTTCGCCGCTGGCTTCAACCCTGACCACGGTGCCGACGGGCACCTGAAGCTCGAGGTCCGCCCCGCTCTTGCCGCTGCGGTTGTTGCCCTCGCCCGCGGACCCGTTCTTGGCCTTGTTGATCGGATGGATAGCGGAAGAAGGACAGGGTATTCAGCCCGGGGTCGGCGATCAGGATGATGCTGCCGCCGCGGCCGCCGTGGCCGCCGTCCGGGCCGCCGCGCGGCACACCGGCCTCGCGCCGGAAGCTGACGCAGCCGTTCCCCCCCGCCCGGCGAGCAGAGAGACCCGTACCTGGTCGATGAACATGCTAGCCTGCACTATTCATAAAAATTCCAAAGATTCGTATGTTTCTTTTATTTTCATTAAGATACAAAAATATGAGTTTTTACCCTTCGGGCGAGCCGATAGGACCGCATCTGCTTCGTTGCGAAGGGTTCGCAGCCCTCATTCTCGTTGAAAACGAGGTGAGGGCAGCGTCACCCTCCGCGCCTCGCATCTACGGCCCTCTCGACTCGTGAATAATGCAGGCTAACGGGGGGAAAAGCTCGGTTGCGGATCAGAGCGTCAAACCGGCAGCACCGAGACAAATTTTCCCCTCTTCCCCTTGTCTTCGAAGCGAACCACTCCGGCGATCTTGGCGAAAAGGGTGTCGTCCTGGCCGCGCCCGACGTTCTTGCCGGGCTTGAACGGGGTGCCCCGCTGGCGGACCAGGATGGAGCCGCCTTTGACCGTTTCTCCGCCGTAGTTCTTCACGCCCAGCCGCTTGGACTGGCTATCCCGACCGTTGCGGCCGACGCCGCTGCCTCTTTTCGTGGCCATGACCGATCTCCTTGGTTTCTCGGAAAGGGGTTACTTGGCGGCTCTCTTGGCCTTGGGCTTTTCAGCCTTGGCCGGCTTGGCCGGCTTGGCCGCCGGCTTGACCGCCTTGCCCTTGGCCGGCTTGGCCCTCCGGCTCGGGCTCGGGCTTGGGCTCCGGCTTGGGCTTGACCGCCGGGGCTTGTGCGGGCCGCGGCTCGGCCTTGGGGGCCACGGCCGGGCGGAGCTATCGACCTTGAGCTCCTCGGCCGGACGACCGTCTTGTCCGGATAGATGGCCAGGATCTTGACCTCGGTCAGCGACTGGCGATGGCCGCTGGTGCGACGGTACTGTTTCCGCCTCTTCTTCTTGAAGACCAGGATCTTCTCGTCGCGGAAGATCTTGACACCTCGGCCTTGACCACGGCCTGGCTCCAGGACGGGGGTGCCGATCACGGTCGCCGTGCCGTCGTCGATGAGGAGGACCTGGTCGAAGAGCAGCTTCTGGCCCGCCGCGTAGGCGAGCTTTTCCACTTGAAGCGTGTCGCCGACCTTGACGACATACTGTTTTCCGCCGGTCTTGATCACAGCCAGCATCGGTTATCTACCTTTGTTTGGAGTTCGAGAGTCAAAAATAGGGTCCTAACGTTAACATAGGCATCGGCTTATGTCAACGGCGATGGGGCGATAGGGAGAGATCAGGCGCCGGGGGGCCGCGTTGCGTTTGGGACGCATTCAGCTATAATCCGGGGGCGGGCGGTTAGCTCAGCGGTAGAGCATCGGTTTTACACGCCGGTGGCCGCAGGTTCGAATCCTGCACCGCCCACCAACCCCTGTCCCGGTTGCCCCGAGTTCCCTCTCGGGCCCAAAAAGGGGTACAATCAGGCTACCTTGGGAAACACCTGAGAGAGAGCCATGACCGTCCGCCGCAGGTTCTTCACCCTTCCGGCGATCGTCGCCTGGTTGATCTGGCTAGTCGCGGTCGTCGCGGCACCGCTCCCTTTCGCCTGGCGTGCCCTCCTGGTCGTCCCCGCAGTGGTCGGCCTGGCCCTCCTTCTCGCCGGCCTCCGGCAATCCGAGCGCCCGGACAAAGCCAAGGGCTTGCAGCGGGCCGAGGCGGTCAAGGCCGCCCTCTACGAGATCTCCCAGGCGGCCGGCGCCGCAGCCGGTTTGGACGAGTTCTACAGCCAGCTCCACAAAACGCTGACGGCCCTGTTGCCGTTCCCTAATTTCTATGTCGCCCTGATCGACGAAGAGGCGGGGTGGGTCACCTTCCCGCTCTTCCATGACGAAAAAGACGCCCGCCCTGAAGGGCGGCCTCTCGGCCGCGGGCTGACCGAGTACGTGTACCGGACGGGGGAACCGCTTCTGTCGCCGACCCAAAACACCCTGGCCCTGCACGAGGCGGGCAAGGTGGACCTGTTGGGAACGCTGGCCGTCGATTGGCTGGGCGTCCCGCTCAAGGCCGAGGGCGTCAAGATCGGCGTCCTGGCCGTTCAATCCTATCAGCCCGAAGAGCGGCTCGGCGAGGAGGAGCAGGCCCTGCTCACATTCCTCTCCTCCCAAGTGGCCATGGCCATCGAACGGGTCCGGGCCCGCGGACGGCTGCAGGCCTCGCTGCGGGAGAAGGAGGCCTTGCTGCGGGAGATCCATCACCGGGTCAAGAACAACATGCAGATCATCTCCTCCCTGTTCAACCTGCAGGCGGGGACCATCCGCGACCCGAAGGCGATCGAAGGCATCCGGGAGTGCCAATCCCGCATCCGGTCCATGTCCCTGATCCACGAGAAGCTCTACCAATCCAAGAATCTGGCCCAGATCCAGTTCGCGGACTACATCCAGAGCCTGACCGTCCACCTGTTTCATTTCTGGCAGGTCGGCGCCGACCGGATCAAGCTGGAGACCCGCCTCGACCCGGTCGTCCTGGATATCAACACGGCCATCCCGGCCGGCCTGATCGTCAACGAGATGATCTCCAACGCCCTGGAGCATGCCTTCCCCGACGGCCGCCGCGGGACGATCCGGGTGGAGCTGCGGAGCAGCGGCGCCGAAGCCCACGAGATCACGGTCCAGGACGACGGCGTCGGACTGCCCGAAGGCTTCGAAGCCGCGGCCCAGGAGACGCTCGGCCTGCAGCTGATTCATATGCTGGCCGGGCAGCTCGACGGAACGGTCCGCATCGTCCGCGAGGGCGGAACCCGGTTCACCGTGACGATCAAGGAGCCGCGCCTCCGGCCGCACAAGTAGCCCCGGCTTGACCGGCGGGCTTCCTCCGCCGGGAGAGTTCGGATAGAATCCGGACCAAGGGAAAGACCCATGCCCAAGATCAAGGTGCTGGTCGTCGAGGACGAAAGCCTCGTGGCCAAGGACATCCACAACATGCTCCGCGGCCAGGGCTACGATGTCGTGGGCGTCCTGTCCACGGGCGAAGAGGCCTTGCGGGCCGTGCCCGTGGCCAAGCCCGACCTGGTCCTGATGGACATCGTCCTCAAGGGCGAGATCGACGGCATCGCCGCCGCCCGGACGCATCTGGGAGGAGCACGGCATCCCGGTCATCTACCTGACCGCCTACGCCGACGAGACGACCCTGGCCCGGGCCAAGGTCACCGAGCCGTTCGGCTACATCCTCAAGCCCTTCGACGAGCGGGAGCTGCAGACGACGATCGAGATGGCCTTCTTCAAGGCCAAGATGGACAAAACCCTGCGGGAGCGTGAAGCGTGGCTGTCCACGGTCCTGCGAAGCATCGGCGATGGGGTCATCGCCGCGGACGCCGAAGGGCGGATCAACTTCCTGAATCCCCTGGCCGAGCGGCTGACGGGAAGGGATCGGAGCGAAGTCCTGGGCCGCCCGCTGGCCGAGATCCTGCCTTTCTGCCCGAATGAGGGCCGGAGCGCCGACGACGACGCCGCCCTTCGGACGGAAGAGTCCCTGCTGACCGACAAGGCCGGCCGGACCCTGCCGATCGAGCAGACGATCTCCCCCATCCGGGGGAGCCACCGCGCCACCACGGGCCACGTCCTCGTCTTTCGCGACATCACCCGGCGCAAGCAGGCCGAGGCCGAGGCCGAAAAGAGCCGGGTGCGCCTGCAGAAGACCCTGGCCGGGACGATCCAGGCCATGGCCATGACCATCGAGATGCGCGACCCCTACACGGCCGGCCACCAGCGCCGGGTCAGCAAGCTGTCGTGCGCCATCGCGGCCAAGATGGGCCTGCCGGCCGACAGGATCGAGGGCATCCGCATGGCCGGCGACATCCACGACGTCGGCAAGATCTACGTCCCGGCCGAGATCCTGAGCAAGCCGGGCCAGCTGACCGAGATCGAGTTCTCCATCATCCGGACCCACGCCCAGGTCGGCTACGACATCCTCAAGTCGATCGAGTTCCCCTGGCCCATCGCCCACATCGTGCACCAGCATCACGAACGGATCGACGGGACGGGCTATCCCAACGGGGTGAAGGACGAGGCCATCCTGCTCGAAGCCCGCATCGTCTCCGTCGCCGACGTCGTCGAAGCCATGTCCTCGCACCGCCCTTACCGGCCGGCTCACGGCATCGAGATGGCCCTGGACGGAGATTTCGCAATTCCGCGGCCGGCGCTACGATCCCGAGGTCGTCGATGCCTGCCTGGGCCTTTTCCGCCAGGACGGATTCAGCCTCGACTGACATGCAGCACCTCGGCCCCTTCCTGCTTCTGGCCGGCGCCGTCGCTCTTCGCCCTGGGCGGCTTCGCCGCCTTCGTCCTCCTCTTCCTCCGGCCGGATGAACGTCTATTGGTTCATCCTCTCCCCGCTGATCCTGGCCGTCTACCAGATGCCGGCCGTCGGTCCTGGTCTGGATTTGGAAAAGCGCAAAGCGGACGGGAAGGCGGCGGAGGAGCGGGAAGGAGCGGAGGCCAAGGGGATCAGGTCCGCGACTCGACTCCGCGTAGCGTGCTTAGGCACCCCCGACGGGATTCGAACCCGTGTTGCCGCCGTGAAAGGGCAGTGTCCTGGGCCTCTAGACGACAGGGGCGCGCGGAAGAAAATGAGCCGTGCTGGGCTCGAACCAGCGACACCCGGCTTAAAAGGCCGGTGCTCTACCACTGAGCTAACGGCCCTGATCAAGAGCGATTATTTATAGCGGATTGGCCTCTTTGAGTCAAGCGTTCGCCCACGGCGGGGCCGAAAAGGCAAGGGACCGAGCCTGCGCCAGATGCCAACCGAGCGCGCGGCGAACGTCCCGGTCGGCGCGCGGGCCCGGCCCCGGAATCTCGATCGGACGCGGGTCCGGCTTCAGATCGGCCGTGAACTTGGTGATGACCCAGCGGCCGCGGTGGGACAGGTTCAGGGCTTCGTCCTTCAGGCTGTACATGATCATCTGGACGGAGAAGTTCTTGACCGCGCCGGCCTTGTCCGTGACGGCGATTTCGACGTCCTTGGTGTGGATCTCGCCCTTGAGGTCGCGGATGCTGGCCAGGTCCCTGACGCCCAGGGAGAAAGTAGGTGATGTCCTCTTCCTTCTGGGCGGCGGCCTTGGCGTCGTTGTAGCCCTTCTTGAGGTCGTTGTGGAGGCTGTATTCCTCGTCGTAGGCCTTCTGGGCCGCGTCGACCTTGGCCTTGGCGGCCGCGCGGGCGCCGCCGGTACGGGCCGTGTCATACTCGTCCTTGGCCGCGTCGAGCACATCCTTGGCCTTCATGACCGGCTCGATGTTGCGCTTCCATCTTCTTTTTGAAGCTCCATCTCCTGGGCGTTGAGGTCGGGCAGCTTGGCCGGCTCGATCTTCTCCTCGCTGACCTTGGTGACCTTCCAGCTGTCCACTTCCATGGTCATCGGCTCGAGGGCCATGGTCGACAGCGTGGACATGTCGTTCAGGGTGATGGCGTGGAAGTAGCGCTCCGAGAAGTTCTTTCTCGGGGTTGGATCTTGCAGCCGTGAAGGCTGAACAGGACCAGACAGCGCCGACAGGACGATCAGGCTTTTTTTCGTCATTGTTCCTCCTTCCAGTCTTGTGGATATTATTCCCGAATTTCATTCGATTTTCAAGCCGGAAAGCAACGTTCACGCGGGGCCGGAGGGAAGACAGCCCGTCCGTCCGGCAATTGTAGGACGCCCGGGGGCAAAAAGCAAATCCCCCGTAAAAGCCCCGGCGTCCATTGAGTCCGCCCCGGAGAATGTGCTATATATCCCCTTCTGCCGTCATCCAATCTATCATCGAGAGATGAGGTTTCATATGGCCAAGGGAATCATAGAAACCGTCGTCGACCAGGCACGGCCGGGACCGGGCCCGCCTCCTGGACATCGTCCGGGACGTGCCGGGAGGAACAGGGCCGGATCGGCCCCGACGACGCGGCCCGCATCGCCGACCTGCTGGGCGTGTCCGCGATCGAGGTGGAGGGGGTGGTCACCTTCTACCACTTCTTCGGCCACCGGGAGCGACGGGACCTACGCCGTCTACCTGAACACCAACATCGTCGCGGCCAGATGAAGGGCCGGGCCGAGGTCGCGGCGGCCTTCGAGAAGGCGGCCGGCATGCCCTTCGGGAGCGTCACCGAGGACGGCCGGATCGGCCTGCACGAGACCTCCTGCATCGGGATGAACGACCAGGAGCCGTCGGCGATCATCAACGGGACCGATCTTCACCCGGCTGACCCCGGCCAAGGCCAAGGCCCTGGTCGCGGCCATGAAGGCCGGCCAGGACGTCCGGCAAGCTGGCCGTCCCCTTGGGCGACGGGGCCAACGCCTCGCGGCTCGTCCGGTCCATGGTCCGCAACAACATCCGCCGCGAGGGCCCGGTCGTCCTGGCCCCCTTCCGCTCCGGCTCGGCCCTGAAGAAGGCCGTGGCCCTGACGCCCGAGGAGGTCATCGCCGAGGTCAAGCAGGCCAACCTGCTCGGCCGCGGCGGGGCCGGCTTCCCGACCGGGCTGAAGTGGGACTTCTGCCGCCGCGAGAAGGCGACCGCCCATTACGTCGTCTGCAACGCCGACGAGGGCGAGCCCGGGACCTTCAAGGACCGGGTCATCCTGACCGAGCGGCCCCACCTGCTGTTCGAGGGCATGACCCTGGCCGGCTACGCCGTCGGCGCCGAGCGAAGGCATGCTCTACCTGCGGGGCGAGTACGCCTACCTCAAGCCCCACCTGGAGAAGCGTCCTGGCCGGGCTGCGGCCAAGAAGAAGTGGCTCGGCCGGACGATCGCCGGCAAGACGCGGCTTCGCCTTCGACATCACGATCAAGCTCGGCGCGGGCGCCTACGTCTGCGGCGAGGAATCCGCCCTGATCGAGTCCGCCCAGGGCAACCGCGGAGAGCCGCGCGACCGCCCGCCCTTCCCGGTCCAGAACGGCTACCTCGGCACGCCGACGACGGTCAACAACGTCGAGACGCTGTGCGCGGCGGCCCGGATCCTGGCCAAGGGCGCCGACTGGTTCAAGGCCCTCGGCACGGCCCGCTCGGCGGGGACCAAGGTGCTCAGCGTCTCGGGCGACTGCCAAGAAGCCCGGCGTCTACGAGATCCCCTTCGGGCTGACCGTCGCCGAGCTTCTGGACTTGGCCGGCGGGTCGCGACGCCCGGGCCGTCCAGGTCGGCGGCCCTTCGGGGACCTGCATCCCGCGGGCCCAGTTCGACCGCAAGATCGCCTTCGAGGACCTGGCCACCGGCGGCTCGATCATCGTCTTCGGCCCGGACCGCGACCTGTTCGAAGTCGTCCACAACTTCATGGACTTCTTCTGTCGAGGAGTCCTGCGGCTGGTGCACGCCCTGCCGGGCCGGCAACGTCCTGCTCAAGCGCAAGCTGGAGAAGATCATGGAGGGCAAGGGCACGATCCGCGACCTGGACGAGATCGAGGCCTGGGGCAAGACGGTCAAGGCCATGAGCCGCTGCGGCCTGGGCCAGACCTCGCCCAACCCGATCCTGACCACGATCCAGAATTTCCGCGAGATGTACCTGGCCCGCATCCACGCCGACCGGGCCTTCATCCCCGAGTTCGACCTGAAGGCGGCCGTGGGCGAGGCCATCGCCGTCACCGGCCAGACGCTCGTCGAACACGCCCCGGAGACCGACCATGAGTAAGCCGAAGTCGATCAAGGCCAAGCCCGCAGAGGCCCCCGGCCTCAAGTTCACCATCGACGGCCGCGAATGCCAGGCCCGGCCCGGCCAGACCGTCCTCGAGGCGGCCAAGGCCAACGGGATCTACATCCCCTCGCTCTGCGCACTACGACGGCCTCAAGCCGGCCGGAAGCTGCCGCATCTGCACCGTGCGGGTCGGCGGCCGCTACCAGGCCGCCTGCACCTTCCCGGTCAGCGAGGGCATGTCGTGTGGAGAGCGAGACGCCCGACCTGCAGGATATGCGCAAGGCCATCGTCGAGATGCTCTTCGTCGAGGGCAACCACATGTGCCCGACCTGCGAGAAGAGCGGCAACTGCGAGCTGCAGGCCCTGGCCTACCGCTTCCAGATGCTGGTCCCGCGCTTCCCCTACCTCTTCCCCAAGCGGGACGTCGAGCCGGCCGGGACGAAGCTGCTGATGGAGCAGAACCGCTGCGTCAAGTGCCTGCGCTGCGCCCGCGGCATCCGGACCAGGACAACAAGGCCGTCTTCGGGCCCCTCCACCGGCGCGCCGGAAGAAGATCTTCGTCGACCCCGAGCTGGCCTCGGCCCTGTCCGAGCGCTGGGCCCAGAAGGCCATGGACCGCTGCCCGGTCGGCTGCATCCTGCGCAAGGAGGTCGGCTTCGCCGTGCCGGTGGGCAAGCGGAAGTACGACCACAAGCCCATCGGCAGCGACATCGAGAAGCCGAGAGGCTGAGGAGGAGCGCCATGAGCAAACCCGTCATCGCCACCGCATCCCTGGCCGGCTGCTTCGGCTGCCACATGTCGATCCTGGACATCGACGAGCGCATCCTCCAGCTCGTCGACCTGGTCGAGTTCAACAAGTCGCCGATCGACGACATCAAGACCTTCACCAAGCCGGTCGACATCGGCCTCATCGAGGGCGGCTGCTGCAACAGCGAGAACGTCGAGGTCCTGCGGTCCTTCCGCAAGAACTGCAAGATTCTGATCTCGCTCGGCGAGTGCGCCATCATGGGCGGCCTGCCGGCCATGCGCAACGGCATCCCCCTCCGGGAGTGCCTGGAGGAGGCCTACGTCCGCTCGCCGACCATCGACCCGGCCGATGCCCGGATCATGCCCGACGACGAGGACCTGCCGATCATCCTGGACAAGGTCTACCC
This sequence comes from Candidatus Aminicenantota bacterium, assembly GCA_963803915.1. Taxonomy (GTDB): domain Bacteria; phylum Acidobacteriota; class Aminicenantia; order Aminicenantales; family UBA4085; genus UBA4085. Next base: position 530,017 of record CAWDOL010000014.1, read on the forward strand.
CAACCACGAGATCGTGCCGGTGGACTTCTACCTGCCCGGCTGCCCGCCCTCGGCCGACCTGATCTGGAAGGCCCTGGTGGCGCTGCTCGAGGGCAAGCCCCTCGATCTCAGCTACGACCTGATCAAGTTCGACTAAGAAGGACATCCATGGCACGCAAGATCACCATCGAACCCGTCACCCGTGTTGAGGGCCACGGCAAGGTCACCATCCACCTCGACGACCGCAACGCGGTATCCGCAGGCCCGGCTGCACATCGTCGAGTTCCGCGGCTTCGAGCGCTTCGTCCAGGGCCGCCCCTACTGGGAGGCGCCCGTGCTCGTGCAGCGTCTCTGCGGCATCTGCCCGGTCAGCCACCACCTGGCCGCGGCCAAGGCCATGGACGTCATCGTCGGCGTCTGCTCCCGAGGGCCTCTCCCCGACGGCCGAGAAGATGCGCCGGCTGATGCATTACGGCCAGATGTTCCAGTCGCACGCCCTGCACTTCTTCCACCTGGCCTCGCCCGACCTGCTGTTCGGCGCCGACGCCGACCCGGCCATCCGCAACGTCATCGGGGTCATCGCCCACGACCGCGAGCTGGCCACCCGGGCCGTCCTGCTGCGCAAGTTCGGGCAGGAGATCATCCTGGCCACGGCCGGCAAGAAGATCCACGGCACGGGGGCCATCCCCGGCGGGATCAACAAGAACCTCAGCCCCGAGGAGCGCGACGCCTTGCTCAAGGGCCCGGCCCCCATGAACGTCGACACCATGATCGACTGGGCCGAGGATGCGGTCGAGTTCCTGAAGGGCTGGCAGGCCAAGAACCGGGAGCTGGCCGACGGCTTCGCCGCCTTCCCCTCCAACCACCTCAGCCTCGTCCGCAAGGACGGCGCCCTGGACTTCTACCACGGGGTGATGCGGGCCGTGGACGCCGAGGGCCGGCGGATCCTGGACGACGTCGACTACCGCGACTACCTGACGTACATCGGCGAAGAGGTCAAGTCCTGGAGCTACATGAAGTTCCCCTACCTCAAGTCGCTCGGCAAGGAGAAGGGCTGGTACCGGGTCGGCCCCCTGGCCCGGCTGAACGTCTGCGACTTCATCCCCAGCCCGCGGGCCCAGAAGCAGTTCGAGGCCTTCCGGGCCTACACCGGCGGCAAGCCCAACAACATGTCCCTGCACATGCACTGGGCCCGGCTGATCGAGCTGCTGCACAGCGGCGAGGTCATGAAGGAGCTCCTGCTCGACCCCGACCTGCAGAAAGACGACCTGGTCCGCAAGGGCAGGAAGACGGGCGAGGGCGTCGGCCTGATCGAGGCCCCGCGCGGGACGCTCTTCCACCACTACCAGGTGGACGGCAACGACCAGATCAGCATGGCCAACCTGATCGTCTCGACGACCAACAACAACGAGCCGATGAACCGGGCCGTGGACTGGGTGGCCCGCAACGTCATCAGCGGGCAGCCCACGATCACCGAGGGCATGCTCAACCGGGTCGAGATCGCCATCCGGGCCTACGACCCATGCCTCAGCTGCGCCACCCACGCCCTGGGGCGGATGCCGCTCGAAATAGAAATGGTCGATGCGTCCGGGGAAGTCGTCGATAGGAAGCGAAGATAGGCTCGGGGAGCAGGGGTTCGCTCTGGCGGAAATTTTTGCGCCGTGGCGGCTCATTTTTCTCGGCGGCTCGGAACTCGCGTCCCGCTTCGACCTTACGGTTGCTGTACGGTCCGCTCAGACATCCTCGCCGACCCGCTTCTTTCCGAGCGGGTTCCCCTCAAAAAATGAGACCACGAAGCGAAATTTCCGCATCGGCGCTCACCCCTGCCTCTCCTCGCCTTAGCAAAAGAGCCTTTTTATGCAACATAGGATAACCTGATATTAAGCGCCTCCCATGATAAATCTCACCATCGGCATCCTCAGCCCAGGACGCTACAGCGATAACGCGGGGCCGGCGCTCGTCAAGCGCCTGGCAGCTGCAGAGCTCATGAATTTCCCCCCACACACGGCTCCTCCCTATCGAAGAATTCTTATGAAAACAAATGATTCCCGCACGGTCATCCGTACAAAGCCGGCACAAGCGGCTACAAGGCCAGCGGGTTTGGGTTCGACATATCCCCAGATGGCCTCCTCTCCAGGAGGGGGCGAAAAGCTGTACTATTAAGAAGCGGCCATGAAAACACTCATCATCGGCATCGGCAATCCCGGACGCGGGGATGACGGCCTCGGGCCGGCGCTCGTCGAACGGCTGGCGGGCGCCGAGCCCGAAACGATCCCCGAAGGAGCCGTCGTCGCGATCGAGGACGGCACGGACGCCGTCTGGAAATACCAGCTCAACATCGAGGACGCCGCCCTGATCGGGGATTACGAACGGGTCGTCTTCGCCGACGCTTCGGTGGCCTCCGACCCGGGAGCCGTATCGCTCGACCCGCTCGAGCCCGGAACCGCCATCGCCTTCACCACCCACGAGCTGCCGCCGGCCTCGGTCCTGGCCCTCTGCCAGGACCTCTACGGCCGGACGCCTGAGGCCTGGCTTCTCTCCGTCGGCGGATCGTCCTGGGACCTCGGCCAGGGCCTGTCCGATCGGGCCAGGGCCGGGCTCGCCCAAGCCGAAGCCCTGTTGCGGAGTCGGCTCTAGTGTCCCGTCTCATTAATTCCAATCCTATGATCTCCCTGGAGACGGGACACTTCCAGGGGGGAGACAAGCTCCCCCCTCGGCGCTTCGCTGACCCCCTGAGGGGGGCCTCGCCGCCCCCCTCATACTCCCCGGCGGTTGTGCATCTGGCAAGCTGGGGAATTTGTAAATGAACTTCCGTGACGCACAACGAGAAGTCGCGGAGGGGGATCTGACCACCCCCGCACGCTTCGGGCCAACCGGCCCGGCCGTGCTATAATCCGACCTGCCCATGACGATGAAAAAACAGCTTTACGTCCTGCAGGACATCCTCGGCACCAACCAGAAGGTTGCGGCCGAGATCAGAGCCGCCTGCGAAGAGCGCGGCATCCTGACGCTCAACCTGATGAGCTCGCCGGGTGCCGGCAAGACCACGCTGCTGGAGAAGCTGGCCGACCGGCTCAAGGACCGCCACCCCATGGCCGTCATCGAGGGCGACATCGAGACCGAGCGCGACGCCGAACGCATCCGGGCCAAAGGCGTTCCGGCCTGGCAGATCACGACCGGCGGCGCCTGCCACCTGGAAGCCCGGATGATCGCCCGCGTCCTGCCCGAGGTCAGCCCCGACATCGACTTCCTGTTCATCGAGAACGTGGGCAACCTGGTCTGCCCGGCCTCCTACGACCTCGGCGAGCGCATGCGGGTGGTCCTGCTGTCCTCGCCGGAAGGCGACGATAAGCCCAAGAAATATCCCAAGGCCTTCATGACCGCCCAGGTCCTGATCATCACCAAGTCGGACCTCCTGCCCTACCTGCCCTTCGACGTCGAGCGGGTCAAAAAAGAGGCGCTCGAGCTCAACCCCGCCCTTCGGATCTTCATGGTTTCCGCGCTGAGCGGCCAGGGGCTGGACGAGCTGACCGATTTTCTTGTCGCCTCGCACGAGGCGCTGCGGCCCGGCCATGCATGAGCTTTCGGTCGTCGCCTCGCTGGTCGAGACGATCGAGGGCCTGGTCCGCGAGCATAAAGCCAAAGCGGCGACGGGGGTGTGGATCAAGGTCGGCCCGCTGTCCGGGGTCGTGCCCGAGCTGCTGGAAACCGCCTTCGACATGTACCGCAAGGGAACGGTCGTCGAGAACGCGCGGCTGGTCATCGAGAAGACGCCCTTGAAAGCCGTCTGCCGGGCCTGCCGGGTCGAGACCGAGCGGACGGACTATGCGCCCGCCTGCCCGGCCTGCGGCTCCTCCGACCTGGAGATCACCGGCGGGACCGATCTGCTCCTCGAGCGCGTCGAGCTGGAGACGGACTGACTACTTCTCCGCCGCGGCCCAAGCGATCAGGTACATCAGCCGGGACGTTTTCTCCATCAGCTCGCCGCTCGTCTTCTCGACACTGTCGCTCGTCTGGTGCAGGTCCGGCGTCACGGCGCCGAAGGGCCACAGCCAGGGGATCTTGACGGCGTTGAACGAGCTGTGGTCGCTGTCGCCGAAAGAGATGCTCCCCGTCTTGGCCGCCCGCAGGTAGAGGTCGAGCCCGACATAGCGGTTGGCCTCGCGGGCCGCCTCGCCCAGGAATGAGCCGTCCTGGAAATTGATGAGCATGAAGTTGGACGGGGTGATGGCCTTGAGAAACTCGGGCGAGGACGGCAGGCCCATGGTTCGGGCGGCGAAGGCCAGGGTCTTCTCGTCGTAGGCCCGGCTCATCATGTCGAAGTTCAGGTAGGCCACGGTCTTGAGCCCCGGCATCGGGGGATACTTGACGAAGTACTCGGAGCCCAGCAGTCCCTTCTCCTCGGCCGTCCAGAGGGCGAAGACGATGGTCCGCTTGGGCTTCTTGCCGTTGGCGGCGAAGGCCCGGGCCAGGTTCAGGACGCCGACGCTGCCGGAGCCGTTGTCGTCGGCGCCGTTATAGATGTAATCCTCGAAGCGGCCGGTGTGGTCGAGGTGAGCGCCTATGACCACGGCCTCTCCCTTGAGGGCCGGGTCGGAGCCTTCGATCAGGCCGACCACGTTGATGCCGCGGGCCAACTGGGTCTTGAGGCCGGTGGCCACGGTCAGCGACGCCCCGGGCACATCGAAGGAGGCGGGCTTTCTGGCCTCATCGATCGATTTCTTCAGCCCCTCGGCCGTCTTCCCGGCCGCGGCCAGGATGGCGTTCGCGGTCCGGCTGCTGATCTGGATCATGGCCGGCCTGTCCCAGGGCATCGGGACCGCCGCACCGGGGATGGTCATGCGCCGGTAGGGCTTGTGGACGATCGGCGCCTCGTCGGGCACGCTCTTGGCCGGCATCAGGGCCCTGTAGCGGAGCATGTCCTGGGCGGCCGGATTGACCATCAGGATGGCGGCCGGGCCCCGCTTGGCCAGGGCGTCCAGGCGGGGGTTCATCCCCCCCATCGGGGAGCCCTGCACGGCGCCGGCGGGCGCGGGCTTGGCCGGGATAAAGGTCGGCGGAGTCTGGAAGACCATCACGACCTTGCCCTTGACGTCGATTCCCTTGAAGTCGTCGTACTTGGCGTCCTTGTCCTCCCAGCCGTAGCCGGCAAAGACGATCGGGGCCGTCAGGACGTCGCCTGTGGCGTTGATGGACGAATAGTCCGCCCCGGCCTGGAACTCGCGGCTGACCGAGGCCGGGCCGTTGCGGACCTCCAGCGTCATCCGGCTCGTGGTCTCGAGGGTCTCCTGCAACGGGAACTCCTGCAGGAAGGACTTCTCGGCCGGGCGGGGCGCGGTCGTCGTCCCGGAGAAGTACTGGGCCATGCTGAAGGAGCGCGGGGCGTAGTCGCCGATGGGGGTCAAGCCCCAAAGGCCGAAGAGAGAGGCGGCATATTCGGCCGCCAGCTGATAGCCGCGCGTCCCCGCCTCGCGACCTTCCAGAAGGTCCGAGGCGATGAAGGTCAGCATCGACAGGGAGGCCTTGGCGCCGATGGTCTCGAATCCGGCTTTGAAGTCGGCGGGCGGAGCTTCGGGCTTGGCCGCCCTGACCAAAGTCTTGGAGAAGTCCACGGCCTTGGCGGCGGGAGGGGTCTGGGCGGCAACGGTCAGGATCAGCGCGAACACGAGCAGGGCGGCGCAAACGGTCTTTTTCATCGGACGGGCCTCCTCGGAAAGTCTACGGAGCAAATCCATGGCCGGTCCTGCGGACGGACCGGGATTCGCTATTATATACGAACCGCGGAGAAGATAGAGTTGCCCGAATCAGGAGATCTCGCCGGTCAGATAGGCCCGCGTGCGCGGGTCGCGCGGCGCCGCGAAGACCTCGGCCGCCGGCCCGTGCTCGACCAGCTCGCCCAGGTAGAGAAAGGCGATGTAGTCCGCGATCCGGCGGGCCTGGCGCAGGATATGGGTGACGACGATCACGGTGTAATCGGCCTTCAGCTCCATAAGCCGCCGCTCGACGATCCGGCTCGACTGCGGGTCGAGGGCCGAGGTCGGCTCGTCGCCCAGGATGATCTCGGGCTCCACGGCCAGGCCGCGGGCCAGGCACAGGCGCTGCTGCTGCCCGACCGAGAGCCGCGAGGCCGGAGTGTCGAGGCGGTCCTTGACCTCGTCCCACAGCCCGGCGGCGCGCAGCTCCTTCTCGACGATCGCGGTCAGAGCGGGCTTGTTGCGCAAGCCGTGCAGGCGCGGGCCGTAGGCGATGTTGTCGAAGATCGACATCGGCAGGACCTGGGGCTTCTGCGACAGCAGCCCCATCTTCTTGCGGACCCGGGTAACCTCGACCTTGGGGTCGTTGATGTCGTCCTCGTCGACGAAGATACTGCCCGTGATCCGGACGTCGTCGACCGAGTCGAGCAGGCGGTTGAGCGACTTGAGCAGGGTCGTCTTGCCGCAGCCCGAGGGGCCGATGATGACGGTGATCTTCCGGTCCGGGACGTCCAGACTGACGTTCTTGAGGACGGGCTGATCGCCGAAGGCAACCGAGAGGTTGCGGATGCGCAGGTGGGTGGTCTCGGTCATGGCGGCACCGGGTTCCTTCATGGGATGGTATGCTTTCCGAGCTTGCGGCTCAGCCGGCGGGCGACCAGGCTGACGGCCAGGATGATCAGGGTCAGCACGGCGGCCGAGGCGTAGGCCCGGGCCCGGACCTCGGGGAAAGGCGTGCCCAGCTGGAAGAAGATGGCCAGCGGCAGGGTCGCCGCGGGCTGGAGGAGCGAGGTCGGGAGGTTGTCGGTGAAGCCGGCCGTGAACAGCACCGAGGCGGCGTCGCCGATGCCGCGGCCGAAGGCGATGAGCACCGCCGTCAGCAGGCCCGGCAGGCACTGGCGCAGGACGACCCGGACGGCCGTTTCGAGCCGCGTCGCGCCGAGCGAGGCCGAGGCGTCCTTGAGGGCGGCCGGGACGAGGCGCAGGACTTCGTCCATGGACCGGGCCATGATCGGCAGCTCGAGCAGCGCCACGACGATGATGCCCGCCAGAAGCGAGGCCCGCAGGCCGACCAGGGCCATGACCACGAAGCCGAAGGCCCCGTAGACGATGGACGGGATGCCCCACAGGACGTCCAGGGCAAAGCGGACCTGGACCGCGACCGCCGCCTTGGTCCGCGAGGCCACGTCGAGAAAGAGCACGATGGGCAGGCTCAGAAGGAGGGCCAGCAGGGTCGCCCCGCCGGCCAGGTAGAGCGAGCCCAGGATGGCGTTCAGAATGCCGCCCTCCTTGCCCAGGTAGAAGCCGCCCTGGGGGGTCCGGGTGATCATGTCCAGGTTGAGGGCCGGGCAGCCCTTTGACCACGATCGTCCCGATGATGAGCAGCAGGCTGCCCATGACGATGCCCGTCGAGACCATCATCAGGGCCTTGAAAACCCGCTCTTCGGCGTGGCGGCGGCGGCTCCCATTACTGGACCCTCCTTTCAATCCGGATCAGGATGATCCGGGCCCCCAGGTTGAAGACCAGGACGACGACGAGAAGGATCAGGGCGGCCAGCATGAGCGCCGCATCGTAGTTCGGCACCGACATCATCTCGCCGTAGTTGTTGGCGATGAGCGCGGGCAGCGGGTAGGCGCTGTCGAAGAGCGACGTGGGCGCCCGGGCCACGTTGCCCACGACCATGAGGACGGCCATGGTCTCGCCGAAGGCCCGGGAAAAGCCCAGCACGACGGCGGCGAATACGCCCGGCGCCCCCTTGCGCAGGACGACGTGCTTGACGGTCTCCCAGCGGGTGGCGCCCAGGGCCAGCGAGGCGTCGCGCAGGTCCTGCGGCACGGAAGCGAAGACCTCCAGGCAGACCAGGATGATGGTCGGGAAGACCATGATGGCCAGGACCACGGCGCCGGACAGGACGGAATACCCGGACGAATACGTCCCGAACAGGCCGGCCAGCTTGGCCACGACCGGCACCACCATCAGGACGCCCCAGATCCCGAAGACGACCGACGGGATCCCCGACAGCAGATCGATGAACGTCTTGGCCGCCGCCCGGACGGGCCGGGGGGCGTACTCGGACAGGTAGACGGCCGTGAGCAGAGACACCGGGACGGCCAGGATCATGGCCGTCAGCGTGACCCAGAAGGTGCCCAGGATGTAGGGATAGAATCCGAAGCTCCCTTGGGACGGCTTCCACTCCGAGCCGAAGAGAAGAGAGGCCAGGGGCTTGAGCGCCAGGAGCCCGCGGGCTTTCAGGTAGAGCCCGAGCAGGATGAGAAAGACGAGCAGGCCGGGCAGGAACGAGAGCAGGCGCATCGAGCGCCAGGCCCGGCGATCCCGCCTCAGTCTCAGGGCGCTTCCCGTCATGACTCTCCTTGCCTCCGCTCGCGAGCTTGGATCCTACTTGCCCGCCAGGCGGGCCTGTCCGGCGTCCAGCTTGTCCTTGGCCAGGGGTATGTAGCCGGTCTCGGGGACGAAGGCCTGGCCCCGGCCGAGCACCCAGTGCATGAATGCCGCGACGACGGGCTTAACCGGCCTGCCTTTGGTCACGAAATAGAGTTCGCGGGCCGGCGGGCGAGGGATACCTGTTGTCGGCGATGGCCTTGGTGATGTCGTCGCGGGTGGCGTAGAAGCTCTCGGCCGGGTCGATGCGCCGGTTCCCGTCCAGGTCGATGGGGACGACGGCCAGCCCCTCGATCGGCTTGAGCGTCTTGGCGTCGTAGGCGAAGTTGATGTTGTTGAAGCCGATGGCCAGCGGGTCGCGGCGGGCCGCGTCGGCCAGTCCGGGATCGCCGTAGACGCCGATGCCGCCCAGGTCCTCCTGCTTTTTGCCCAGGAAGGCCGCCCAGGTCTCCCCCGCCCCGCAGGCGTCCGAGCGGGTGAACACGCGGACGGGCGGCTTGTCGGCCGTCCCCAGGGCCCGGCCCCAGGTCAGCGGCTTACCGGTGATCCAGATGTCGATGAACGCGGCCCTGGTCAGGCCCTTGGACTTGATCGCGGCCAGAAGGGGATTCTTGGCGCTGATCGTGGCCACCACTCCGTCCTTGGTCACGGCCAACGGGAAGGCTCCCTTGGCGATTTCGGCCGGCTGGACGTCGCGCGAGACCATGCCGATGTCGACCATGCCGTTCAGGGCGTCGGTCAGCCCCTTGCCCGCCCCGCCGGCCTGGACGTCGATGGTGACCCGGGGATGGAGCTTGCGGAACTCCTCGGCCCATTTGATGGCCATGGGATAGAGGGCCCAGGCGCCGGAGAGGCTGATCTTCCCCTGCAGGACGGGCTGCGCGGGCTGGGGATGGAGGATGCCCGCCGCGGCAGTCATAGCCAAGAGGACGGCGAGGAAGACGATAAGGGCTTTTTGCATCTTCAACCTCCGTGGAAGGGCTCAGTATCCCAGCTGAAGCTGGACGAGAAAAGCGCGATTGACGACGGCGCCCGCTTCATTCCGGGTGTGCTCGAAGTTGAACTGGAGCTTGGTCTTGCCGACGATGAACCAGGTCAGTCCGGCCGCGGCGACGTCAACCCGATCGGAGGCCGCGTCGCGGTCGGCATCCAGGGAATCGAACCGGATCAGGGCCTGGACCTTCTTGGGCACGACGAAATACCCGGCCTGGGCGTACCAACCCTGTTTATGCACCGCGGCGTCGACGGCCCGGATGAGCTCGGCTTTAAGCGAGAGCGTGGGTGTGGCCCAGGAGGCCTCGAAGCCGGTTCGGTCCCGGGTCACGGGAGCGGTTCCGGCAGCCGCCGAATAGCGGCCGTCATAGAGGGAGGCGCCCAGCGAAAGACCGGGCCAGGGCCGGACGATGAGCCGCGCTGCGATGTCCTTCTGGTCGTTGGTGTCCGCCCTGTTGATCCCCGCCCCGTTGAAGGCTCCGAGATAATATTCGAAGACGGAGGCCTTGCCGTTGAAAGCCAAGCCGATGTCCCGGCCCGTCGAACCGATATCCTGGCCCGGCGCGAGCTTCGCGACACTCGGTGCCGTACTGATCATGTCCAGGTCTGCCGCCGAAAGCGTGTTCTCGATGCCGAAGGGAACCTTGAACTGGCCAAAACGAACCCCGGCGGCGGCCGAAAGCGTCCAATCGGCCAGGACGTCGACGACGATGGGCGTTCGTACGCCGTCAAAGGAGGCCTTGAAGCTGAGCGTCTTGGTGATGCCGCCCGCAAATCCGAAGCGCGCACGGCGGATCGAGAACCCGTCCGAGCCCGCCTTTTGAGTCGTCGAGAGGGTTTGTAAGAAGCCGGAGATCTTCAGCGCCGGCACGCCGTAACGGGGGGCGAGGCGGCTTTGTCCTGGGCGAAGGCGTTGGTAAGTAGGCCCGCCGCCATCGTAAGCGATATAAGGAGGCAGGCCGTACCGCTTCTCTTGCCCATTGTTCCGTGTCTTCCGCTCATCGGCTTGCCTCCCGATCTTTGTCTATATACTCTATTGTCATAGTCGACTATTCGGTAACAAAAAAATCACCCCACGGTTATCGGCCTCTAGAGGCCGGGTTCCTCGGGGTTGCCGGCCGATCCGCGGCTCGCCCGCTCCGCGGCACAGGCGCGTGCGGCGATGGTTCTTGTGACCAGATCGGCGATGGTCGTTCTTTCGAGGATGGCGGCGATGGCGTCGCGCGTCTCCTTCCACAGGCTTTTCAAGCCGCAGGCGTCTTCGTGCGGACAGACCTGGTGGGCCGTGACGCTGACGCAATCGATCGGCGCCAGGGGGCCGTCCATGACCCTGATGACCTCGGCTACGGTGATCTTTTCCGGAGGCTTGGCCAGGATATATCCCCCGTGGGGCCTTTGCGGCTTCGCAGGTACCCGGCCCGCTTCAGGAGCAGCAGGATCTGCTCCAGAAAGCGCTCGGGGATGTCCTGGGCGGCGGAGATGTCCTTGATGTGGAGGGGGCCGTCGTCGCGGCGAAGGGAGAGCTCCAGCATGGCGCGGCAGGCATACTCGCCTTTCGTCGAAAGCCTCATAGAACCATGCTCCAGTAGTCGATTAGGTCAATCGACTTTGTTATCTATCACATCATTCCGAGGAATGTCAACAGCCTCATCAAAAATTCGCCGATGACGGGAGCCGCGAATTAGGCTAGAATTCCGGCCGGAATGACGATGAACGAATCCAAGTTCGAGCCGGTCGCGGCCTGCCCGGCCTGCGGCGGCGCGCGTTTGCGGCCCGCAAGGCGCGGCACGCTCGACGTCTCGGCCCTCAACGCCGACGCGGTCAAGATCACCGACAGCGAGTACGGCAAGGTCTGGGACCTCTCGCGCTGCCTCGACTGCGGCCACCTCTTCGCCGACCCCGCGCCCAAGCCGGCCTTCATCGTTTCCCTCTATCAGGACGTCGAGGACCCGCTCTACGACGCCGAGGCCGAGGGCCGCTCCAAGAACTTCCGCCCCATCCTGGCCCGCCTGGCCCGGCTCGCCCCCGGCAAGGGCCGGCTCTTCGACGTCGGGGCGGCCACGGGCATCCTGCTCGACCTGGCCCGCCGCGACGGCTGGGAGGTCGACGGCATCGACGCCAGCGCCTGGGCCGCCCGCTGGGCGGCAGAGCGCTACGGCATCCCGCTCCGCCAAGGCTCGTTCGAGGAGGCCGAGGTGCCGGCGGGAAGCTGCCAAGCCCTGACCATGGTCGACCTCATCGAGCACACGCCGCAACCGCGCGCCGCCGTGGCCAAGGCGGCCTCGATCCTCGCCCCGGGCGGTGTCCTCTGCATCGTGACGCCGGACATCCACAGCCCGCTCGCCCGCCTGGCCGGCCGCCGCTGGTGGCATCTGCGGCCGGGGCACCTGGCCTACTTTCTCGCGCGCCTCGCTGGACGCCCTGCTCCGCTCGGCCGGATTCCGGGTCGTCCTTCGCAAGCGCTACGCCTGGACCTTCAGCGCCCACTACCTGGTCAGCCGCTTCCCCGCGCTGGGCCGCTTCGCGGCTTCGCGCCGCGCTTCTTTTTTGAAGCGGATTCCGATAAAATTGGCTCTCGGCGACTCCTTCGAGATCTACGCCGTCAAGGAAAAAACCTCTTGAACGCCTACCTGCGAGCCATGCGCCTGGAGCGGTGGCCGCGCAGCGCGGCGATCTTCTCGGGCTGCGCCGCCTACGTCTTCCTGCACCGCGGCGAGTTTCCCCTGTCCGGGCTCTTCGAGCCGGCCTGGCGGGCCGCGGCGGCCTTCCTGCTGACCTGGGGCATATCCACGGCCAACTACATCGTCAACGAGATCGTCGACCTGGCCTTCGACGTCCACCACCCGAGCAAGCGGCTGCGGCCGCTGGTGGCGGGCGAGATCCGCAAGGGCCCCTTCGCCCTGATCGGATTGGTTCTGATCGCGGTCTGCCTGGGCCTGGCCTGGGTCGTATTCGACTCTCACTTCGTCCTGGCGCTGGCCGGGCTGCTGCTGGCCGGGATCATCTACAACGTCAAGCCGATCCGGACCAAGGACATCCCCTTCCTCGACTCGATCTCGGAGTCGGCCAACAATCCCATCCGCTTCCTGATCGGGTGGTACGCCCTGGCTCCGCCGACCCCCTTCCCGCCGGCCTCGCTGCTTCTCAGCTGGTGGGCCTTCGGCAATTTCCTGATGGTGGCCAAGCGGCTGTCCGAGTTCCGCTTTCTCAAGGAGAAGGCGGGCGACTACCGGACCTCCCAAAAGCGCTACACCCGGACGAAGCTTCTCTGGGGGATGATCGCGAGCGCCGCCGTCTGCCTGGGGACGTTCCTCGTCTTCGCCTACCGCGGCGGCCTGGTCTCCTTCTTCATGATCGCCCCGTTCCTGGTCGTCTTCTTCATGTTGATCTTCCGCAAGACCCTGCGCGAAGCCGAAGTGATGGAGGAGCCCGAGAAGCTTCTGGCCAGCCCCAAGTTCGCCGTCTACACCCTGTTCCTCCTGGTCCTCTTCATCCTGGCTTTCTTCTTCGACGCGGCCGGACGCTGATCCCCCGTGAAGCCCAAGCTCCGGACGATCGTCGTGGCCACGGGCAACGCCGGCAAGGCGCACGAGATCGCCGCCGCCCTGAAGGGCCTGCCGTTTCGCATCCTGAGCCTGCCCGACCTCGGGATCCGGGCGGACTTCGAGGAGACGGGCCGCACCTTCGCCGCCAATGCCCGGGGCAAGGCCGAGTTCTACTCCCGCCTGTCCGGGCTCCCGACGCTGGCCGACGATTCGGGCCTTGTCGTGGCCGCCCTGGACGGGGCGCCGGGTGTCGTCTCGGCCCGCTATTCCGGAACCAACGCGAATGACGCCCGCAACAACCGCAAGCTTCTCCGCGCCCTGGCCGACGTCCCCGACGCCGAGCGCGGCGCCCGTTTCGTCTGCTGCATGGCCCTGGCCCGCGATGGCCGCACCATCAAGCAGGTGACCGGGCGGGTCGGCGGCCGTATCCTTCGGCAGCCCCGGGGCTCTCAAGGCTTCGGCTATGATCCCCTCTTTTTCTACCGGAAGCTCGGCCGTACCTTCGCCGAGCTGCCGGCGGAAGTGAAGAACGGCTTCAGCCACCGCGGCCGGGCGATCCGCAAGATGGCCGCTTTCATCGCCGCGCACCCCGAAGCGCTCTGATCTCCCCCGCCAAAGAAATTCCTCCGTTTTTCGAGCTTATAAAAAGCCCCCGCCCCGCCCGGGCGGGCGGAGCGGGAGCGGCAGGGTGGAGGCACACCCGGCGAGGGATTAGAGTCAGACCGTGATCAGATCCTTGAGCTTGGCGTAGATCTTCTCGCCGATGCCCTGGATCTTCATCAGCTCCTCGGTCTTCTTGAAGGGGCCGTTCGTCTTGCGGAAGTCGAGGATCCGCTGGGCCACCTTGGGACCGATCTGCGGCAGCTTCTGCAGATCGTCCGACGAGGCGGAGTTGATGTTGATCTTGTCCGCGGCCTTGTTCGGCCCCTGCATGGCCAGGAGCGGAGAGAGGAAGAAGCTGAGGACCAGCGCCGCCACGACGCCTTTCATCATATGGGCTCGCATGAGCACCTCCTTTCGCGCTCTCTAATGCGAAAGGCGTGCCAGCCGGCCTTATCCGGCGCCCCCTGAATACGGGCCCGGAACCCGCGCCCCGCGGCTCGCCGCGACAACGCCGGGCGTCATTCGGCGTTCCGCCCGACGCCGGGCGTTGACGGAAGAGCGGGCCTCCCCTAGCGGCCACAGATCATAAGCGCAAACCATGCCGGTATAGCTCGGGAGACATGTCGCGCGCCGCCTAATCGAATAAAACTCAGGCCAACTTGTCTGCCCCTGAGCTCTTGGCCATGGCGGTAGCGGATTTGTATCTATGTTTTCGAATATCCGGAGGCGCGCTATTTCCTTATTTGGTATCGGTAGACCACGAAATCCGTATCGTCCAAGGATTCTTCCTCGTTCACGACATAGAGGCACCCGTCCGTCCTACAATATGCATAGCTGATAAACTTCGCCCCGAGGGGCGCGACGCCGCCCAGTATCGCCTCATTCAGGGCCCTGCCCGCAAGGTCATAGGTCTGAAGCACAAGGCTCCATCGGGCTTGGGTTGGATCGAAACGATTGAACAACAGTCCGAGCACGCCGCTGTCGGCGAACAAGCCGGTTGTCCAGGAATACGCCTTCTCGGCATCGATTCTCTTCTGGGATCGGCCAGCGGGAGAACCGATATCCGGCTTCTTGTAATGCTCCGGCGGCTTACCGAGATTGATCCATCTCCCATCCTTGATGCCGATTTTGATGATCCCGGAATCGCCCGCCCAGGCCGAGTAAATCGCATCTCCATAGAGAAAGAGATGCGCGAACGGGACCCCCCAGGCGCGCGAAAAATCCGGCTCCACCTTCTTCCAATCATCGCCTTCCCTCAACCCGTATCGGATCTCCGCGGGCAGATAGGATCTCTCCTTCGCCCCATCGAGATCCGTGCTGGAGATGCAATACCTTCTCCCTGCGACGTAAGAAGATGCTTCGCTATAGATCCGGCCTTCAAATATCTTGACGCCCAGCGTGAATTGCTGCTGAGCCTTGATGTCCTTGACCCATTTGAACACCTCAGCTGACTCTCTCCGATAAAGGAGAAGCTTGGCATTGGCTCCATCGAAAAGACAGAAAAAAGGCATCTCATAGTCATTCCATGAGGCGGTGGCGAACTCCCGGGTCCTTGACCGATCTTCTGCCACGAATTCCATCGAGACCCGTCTTTTCCGAAGTGGACGATCTTCCTGTCTTTTCCATCGGCGATGAGCAGGCTTCCGTCCTCGAGAACAGAGAAGCCAAAGACTCCGGCAAGGAATCCATCTTTTTGCGACAGGACGATCCGGCTATCGGGCTTCCGAATGGGAATTTCCGAACCGAAGACGCCGGCCGTGAACGATAACCAGCTGACGACAAGGATCGCAATTTTCATAACTTCCCCCCTTGAACAGGGCCGTCCGTTGAATGGGCTGGAGAACGAGAAGGACGACGCGAATGCCGTCGCGCCCAATCACCCATTCCGACGGCCATCTGATCCCTTCCGGCCGCCATTCCGGCGGACCTCCCACTTCACTTGGCCCGTGGATGGCTCTTCTTGTATACGTCCATCAGCTGTCGAACGTTTAGGTGGGTGTATTTCTGCGTCGTGGCCAGGCTCTCGTGGCCCAGCAGCTCCTGGATGACCCGCAGGTCGGCCCCCCGCCCCAGCAGGTGCGAGGCGAAGGAGTGGCGCAGCGCATGCGGGCTGACGCCGCGCGCGCAGGAGCGAGCGCTTGACGTACTTCTCCACCAGCCGCTCGACCGAGCGGGGCGAGATCCGCGTGCCGCGGTAGTTGACGAACACGGCCGACTCGCCGAAGTTGGCGCCCAGCAGGGTCGGCCGCATCCGCAGGTAGGCGTCCATGCGGTCCACGGCCTTGCGGCCGAAGGGCACCAGCCGCTCCTTCTTGCCCTTGCCCCGCACCCGGAGCATGCGGTCCTCCAGGCTCATGTCGGCCAGGTCGATCCCCACCAGCTCGCTCAGCCGGATGCCGGTGGCGTAGAAGAGCTCCAGGATGGCCCGGTCGCGCAGGCCCAGGATGTCGTCCTTGTCCGGCTCGTCCAGGAAGCGGAGCATTTCGTTCTCGGACAGAAACTCCGGCACCGGCCGGTCGAGCTTGGGGGTGGAGACGACCCGGGCCGGGTTGTCGTCGACCAGTCCCTGCTTCAAGCAATACTTGAAGAAGGAGCGGATGGCGGCCAGCTTGCGGGCGACCGAGGACTTGGCCTGGTGGGCCGCGGCCAGCTCGTGCAGGTAGCCGCGCAGGAGGACGTGGTCGATGTCGCGCAGGCCGACCTTGCGCTTATCGATGTAGGCCAGCAGCTGCTCCAGGTCGATGCGGTAGCCGGAGACGGTGTGGGGCGAGGCGTTGCGCCCGTGGATCAGGTGTTCCAGAAACTCGTCAAGCGCCTTGCGCATCCGTGGGGGCCGGCTCCTTGGCCTTCGGGGCTATTGTAGCCCCCTCGGCCTCCTCCCGCCAGCCGCAGACCTCGTCCTGGCAGTGCAGGTAGGTGCCGTCCTTCTTGGTGCTGTGGCGCAGGATGAAGGGCTTGCCGCACTTGGGGCAGGGCTGCTTGATCGGCTCGTCCCAGGTGGCGTAGCGGCACTTGGGGAAGCGGCTGCAGCCGTAGAAGAAGCGGCCCCGCTTGGTCTCGCGCTTCAGGATCGTCCCGCCGCAGTCGGTCGGGCAAGCCAGGCCGGTGTCCTCGGACTTCTTCTTCTTGATGTATTTGCAGGTCGGGTAGTTGGAGCAGGCGATGAACAGCCCGTAGCGGCCGCGCCGCTGGACCAGGTTGCTGCCGCAGTCGGGGCAGTGCTCCTCCAGGGTCACGATCTCCTTCTTGACCATGTTCTCGCTGAAGTCGCAGTCCGGATAGCCCGAGCAGGACTTGAAGCTGCCGAAGCGGCCGCTCTTGCAGCACGACCGGCTTGCCGCACTTGGGGCAGACCTCGTCCAGCGGGATGCCGGTGGCCTTGACGCTCTCGACCTTGGCCGCCGCCTTGAGGTCCTTGTCCAGCTTCTCGTAGAAGGCCCGCAGCGAGCCCCGCCATCCAGGAGTTCCCCTCCTCGATCTTGTCCAGCTCCTCCTCCATGCCGGCGGTGAACTGGATCTCCATGAGGTCGGGGAAGTTGCGGATCAGGAACTCGGTCACGAACATGCCCAGCTCGCTCGGCACGAACTTGCCCTCGTCCTTGACCACGTAGGTGCGGTTCTGCAGGGTCGAGATGATGGGCGCGTAGGTGGACGGCCGGCCGATGCCCTTGGCCTCCAGCTCCTTGACCAGCGTCCCTTCCGTGTAGCGGGCCGGGGGCTGGGTGAAGTTCTGCTTGGGCTCCAGCTCTGCACGGCCAGCGGATCGCCCGCCTTGACCGCGGGGAGCGTCTCCTTGTCGCCGTTCTCGCCCTTGGGGGTCAGGGCCAGGTGGCCGGCGAACTTGAGCACCTCGCCCTTGGCCGAGAAGAGATACTTTTTGGCCGTGATCTCGAGCTCGGTCTCTTCGATGAGCGCCGGGCTCATCTGCGAGGCCAGGAAGCGGTTCCAGATCATGGTATAGAGGCTCAGCTCCTCGCTCTTGAGGTAAGGCCTTGACCACTTCGGGGGTCAGCTCGGGCGAGGTCGGGCGGATGGCCTCGTGGGCGTCCTGGGCGGCATTCTTGTTGGCGTAGACGTTGGGCTTGGCCGGGACGTGCCGGGCCGAGTAGGTCTTTTCGATCGTAGGCCCGGGCCCAGGCCTGGGCCTCGGCCGAGACGCGGACCGAGTCGGTGCGCATGTAGGTGATGAGGCCCATCGGGCCGCGGTCGCCGATGGCCATGCCCTCGTAGAGCTTCTGGGCGATGGACATCGTCCGCTTGACCGGATAGCGCAGGCGCTGGTAGGCGTCCTGCTGCAGCGTGCTGGTGATGTAGGGCGGCGACGGGTTGCGCTTCTTCTCCCGGACGGTGACCTTGGCCAGGGTGAAGGGGGCGTCCTTGAGGTCGGCCAGGATGGCCTCGGCCGTCGCCCCGTCGCCGATCTTGGCCTTCTTGCCGTCGATCTTGGCCAGCGCCGCCCGGAAGGGAGGCGGGTGGGAGGCGGACAGGTGGGCGAAGATGGTCCAGTATTCCTCCGGCTTGAAGGCCCGGATCTCCAGCTCCCGCTCGTAGACGAGGCGCAGGGCGATGCTCTGGACGCGGCCGGCGCTCAGGCCGCGGGCGATCTTCTTCCACAGCAGGGGGCTGATGAGGTAGCCGACCAGGCGGTCGAGGACGCGGCGGGCCTGCTGGGCGTCGAACATGTCGGCGTCCAGCTCGGTCATGTGCTTGAGCGCCTCTTCCACGGCCGGCTTGGTGATCTCGTGCAGCTTGAGCCGGTGCAGGGGCTTTCTCTCGTCGCCCAGGAGGGCCTTGAGGTGCCAGCAGATGGCCTCGCCCTCGCGGTCGGGGTCGGCCGCCAGGATGATGGTCGAGGCTTCGGCCGCGGCCTTCTGCAGCTCGTCGACGACCTTCTTGCGCTCGGGGATGATGTCGTAAAGGGGGCTGAAGTCATTGTCGACGTCCACACCCAGCTTGCTCTTGGGCAGGTCGCGGACGTGGCCCATGGAGGCCTTGACGACGTAGTCCGACCCCAGATATTTGTTGATCGTCTTCGCCTTGGCCGGCGACTCGACGATGACCAGCGACTTCTCCATCACCATTTCCTCCGATACGTTTTACCCGGGCCTTGTAGCGGCCAGGCCCTTGATCTCCAGCCCCAGCAGGACGGCCAGGAGCTCGGGCACGATCAGCCCGGTCCGCTCCGCGGCCTCGTCCACACCGGTCTCGCGATCCGGCGCCAGCGCTTCGAGAACGGCCGCCTCGGCTGTCGTCAAGGACGGCAACAGGGGCGGCGGCTCGTCCGGGCGGCGGGCGAAGACCATCTCCCGGACCGGGCCGGGCAGCTCCTCGGCCACGTCCTCCCAGCTCTCGACGAGCCGGGCGCCGATCCGGATCAGCCCGTTCGTGCCGCCGCTCAGCGCGGAGGTCACCGGGCCGGGGACGGCCAGGACCTCGCGGCCCTGCTCCAGGGCCATCGCCGCCGAGATCAGCGACCCGCTCTTGCGCGTCGCCTCGACGACGACGAGCCCGAGCGACAACCCGCTGATGATGCGGTTGCGCAGGGGGAAGTGGAAGCCCAGGGGCTCCCCCGCCAGAGGGAGCTCTGTCACCACGGCCCCGCCCCCTTCGACGATGCGGTCGAACAGCCGCCTGTTCTCGGGGGGGTAGATCTGGCCCAGCCCCGAGCCCAGGACGGCCACCGTCCGTCCGCCCCGAAGCGCCCCGGTATGGGCCAGGGTGTCGATCCCCCGGGCCATGCCGCTGACGACGACCAGCCCGCGGCGGGCCAGGTCCTCGGCCAGGCGCTCGGCTACGGATCTGCCGTAAGCCGAGGGGTTTCGCGACCCGACGATGGCCACCGCCGGTCCCCGCAGGGCCTCCGCATGGCCCGCACAGTAGAGGGCCGAGGGAGGATCGTAGATTTCCCTTAAGGCGACCGGATAACCGTCGTCCGCGAAAGTCAAAAGAGAATAGCCCTTCTTTGTCAGGGTGTCAAATTCTTTTTCCGCCTCGCCGTACAGGCCGGGGTCGAGAAGCCGGGCGGTCCGCTCCTCGTCCAGGCCGATGGCCGTCATGGCTTGGGGCGGGGCGGCAAAGGCTTCCTCCAGGCAGGGAAAAGCTTTTTCGACGGCCTTGATCCAGCGCGGGTATTCCCCCAAGGCCAGGGCCAGAGCCACCCGGCGGATGCGGTCTTCGGTTGTTACGGGCACGCTATGGAAGACGCATCCAGGCGCCCTAAAATCTCACCCGGAAGAGAAACTGTTTCATCGCCCAATCCCGGGGAGGGGCGGTCCGGAGTGTCGTCCCGGCGGCTTCGGGCTCTTCTCGCCTTTTCCCACAGCTCTCCTCGGCGCCTCGGAACTCGCGCGTTCGTTAGAGCCGACTTGCATGCCCTCCCACTCAGTCTCGTATTCGAGTGTTCTTTCCCAGCTCAAACAGCCCTCGGCGGCCGTTGGCTTCCCTCGGAGAGTTATGGAAAAAGGCGCCGCCCTCGCGATTTCGCCGTTGGATCGATCTTGCCGCGTAGCCTGCTCACAATGGACATCGGGCAACATAGATCCGTTCACGAGGCATGATACCGCTGCCCCCAGCGGTACACCCCGAACCGCCCTGGTCTCCCCGGAATTGGACGAAAATTCATCAATTAGGAGTACGGTCTTGCCCCTATTTGATCAAGTCTTTATATTTCTGGAACACCTGCCGCAGCTGGGCCTTGGTCACGATGTAGCCGTTCAGGTTGACCGAGATGGTCGAGCGCATGGGGTCGTTGGACTTGAACAAGGCGAACTCCCGGATCGGGCCCATGCGGCCGGTCAGGTCCATCTTGATGACCAGCGCCGCTTCCTTGCCGGCGGCCACCTTGATCGGGTAGACGGCCGGCTTGCCGGCGAATAGGACCTGGGCGCCCGTGAGCTGGACTTCGAACTTCAGCTCGAGCTCGCCCTTGTTGTAGACGGTGACCGGGGCTGTCAGCGCATCGCCCTCCACCAGGAGGCCGCCGTCGAAGGAGTAGCGGTCGAAGTCGATGCGCGGCTGGGGCGGCACATCGATCGCGGCCGAAATCTTGAGCTGGACGCGGGGCTGAACGGGATCGTCCGTCTCTACATACACGTACTTGACCACCTCGCCGGCGTAGCCCTGGGTGTTGAAGGTGACCTTGATCTTGCCCGATTTGCCGGGCTCGACCTTCTTGTCCGAGACGAGGGCGGCGGCGCAGCCGCAGGAGGTTTCGACGTTGACGATCTTCAGCGGGGCATCCCCCTCGTTCTTGAAGACGAACTCGTGGACGAGGTTGGCGCCCATCTTGGCCCGACCGAAGTTCCAGGCCTCCTCCTTGAAGACGACCTTGGGGCCCTTGGCCGAGGATGCCGCGGCGAAGGCCGAAGCCGCCGCGACGGCCAGGACGGCGACGAGGATGATCCGACGGGCGCGCAATTGGTTCATGGGAAAACCCTCCGGCGTTAATGTAACCCAGCCGAGAATGATTTTCAAGCCGAGCTCGGGGGGCTCCTATTTCATCGCCCAGTCCCGGGAAGGGCGGTTCGGAGTGTCGTCCCGGCGGCTTCGGCCTTTTTTCGCCTTTTCCCACAGTTCTCTTCGGCGCCTCGGAACTCGCGCTTTCGTCCTTACCGACTTGCATGCTCTCCCACTCTGTCTCTTCTTCGATTGTTCTTTCCTGGCTCAAACAGCCCTCGGCGGCCGTTGGCTTCCCTCAGAGAACTATGGAAAAAGGCGACGGCCTCGCGATTTCGCCGTTGGCCGACACCCCGAACCGCCCTGGTTTCCCGGGAATTGGGCGATGATTACTTTTTCGAGCCACTCGCTGGGGATCGAACATTGACCCGGCCTTCGGTTTTCACAGCCGCAGATGTTCGAGTATAATCCGCGGGAACATGCGTACGCTCATGGCTCGCATCGCGGCGGCGGCTCTCGTCTTCGCCGGCGCGGTCGCCCTCCCGCTTCGGCTCGCCGCCCAGGCCCCCACGCGGCCGCAGGGCGAAATCGGCTTCTCGCTCGGGGTCGCGCTGTCTCTCTCCGGGGCCGGGTCCCTCCACCGGCAAAGCTTCAGCTCCGGCCCACTGGCCGGCGCCTCGGCGGAGAACGCGTTCTCGGCCTCGCCCAAGGCCTCCGTCTTCATCGGCGGCTCGTTCAGCCGCTTCTTCGGGACCACCCTCGGCGTCCTGGCCGGGTTCGGCTACGCCAAGAACGGTGTGGCGGCCGAGACGGTCCTCAAGGCCGGCGGCTCGTTTCCGGCGATCACCCGAACCCTCGCCCTCTCCCCCAACCCGTCCGAGATCACCGCCGTCCCGGTTTACGCGGGGCTCGCGGCCCGCTGGGCGGGGAGCCGCTCCACACTCGTCTTCTCCGCCGGGCCGGCGCTGTACCTCCATTCGATCCTGGTCGAGACCGCGGCGGGCCTGCCGGCCGTCCCCTCCGGCGACGGAACGGCCGCCGTCTTCCTGGCCCACGCCTCCGTGCCCGACCAGACCTGGATCGCCTTCGGGTTCCACGCCGGCCTCGCGGCCGAACTGGCCATCAGCGCTTCGACCGCCCTCTGCTTCGAAGCGCGGTACTTCCATTCCCCCGGCAAGTCCTTCGCCTGGGCCTGGGCGCCCGGCACGCTGCACGGCTTGGACGACGCAGCCCTAACGGCCGCCTTCGACGCCGCCGCGGCCCAGGCGGCCGCCGCAGCCACGCGGCCGCTCGCGGTCGACCCCTCGCTCGTCCAAGTATCGGCCGGCCTCCGCTTCCGGCTGCGCTAGTGCAATCGGCGCGTGCTATAATAAATCGAACGATATTTAGCGAGGGACATCCATGAACCTTCGGCGTTCCGCCCGCCTCGCCGCGCTCGGTCTCCTGCTCGGCATCACCATCGCAGCCGCGGCTTCAGCCGCGACCGCTTCGGCTCCGGCCGAAAACCGGACCGGCATCATCCGGCTGAAAGTCACGGCCGAAGTGGCCAACATCCGCCAGAAACCGTCGATCTCGAGCCTGATCGTGCGCCAGATCCCCGAAGGGGCGCTGCTCGAGGCGGAGCGCAAGGAAGGCGAGTGGTACCTCGTCAATCTCGAGCCCGACGAGACGGGCAACAAGTCCGGCTACGTCCACGAAAGCCTGGTCCTGCCGCTCGACGAGCCCGCGGTCCCCGAGAAGATGACCCGGGTTGTGGAGCAGGTGGCGCGGCCCAAGCCCAAGCCGGCGGAAACGATAGCGCCGACGACGAGGCCGCCGCCCGAGCGGACCGAAGCCCCGCCCGTGCAACGGGAAACGCCGCCGGAGAAGGCCCGTGCGGCCGCGGCGGAAGGCCCGCCCGCCGGCGCGCTCCGGCCCGCCCTCATTCTGAGCGGAGGCGTCCTGATGGCGGCGGTCGGCGACCTCAACGACGGCTCGCAAGGGCTGGCCGATTACTACGGCTTCCAGCTCGGAGCGGCCGCCGACGCGGAGATGTCCCCCCTGCGCCTCGTCTTCCCCTTCGAGGTCGAGGTCCAGATCCCCATCGGGGGCCGGTTGGCCCTGAGCCTGGCCGGGGGATATGCGGGCGTGTCGTCCCAGAGCCTGGTCACGTACGAAGCGACGGGATCGGCGGACACGTTCACCTCCACACCCGGCTTCTCGGCCATCCAGGTCAAGGCGGGGATCGTCTTCGAGCCTGTGTCGTACTTCACCGTCAAGGCCGGCCTGATGATCGTCCGGGCCAAGGCTTCCTACGACTACCGCTTCAGCCACGACGCGTTCTGGCAGGAGTGGACGGGCGACGCCTCGGGCCTCGGGCTCGGGGGCTTTCTCGCCCTGGGCCTGGCGCTGCCGCTCGGCTCGAGCGTCGACTTCGTCATGGAAGCCGGGGGGCAGCTGGCGCGGATCGGCGGGCTCGAGGGGACGGGCACATACCTCAACTCGGACCTCGCGGAGGCCACGGAGGAGGTCGGCAAGCTCTATGCCTACGACGCCAAGCCGACGCCGCTCGACACCTTCCCTCTCGTCTTCATCCGGTCCAAGAAGCCGACGGAAGGCGGGGTGGCCAATGCCCGCGAAGCGGTGCTCGACCTGCTGGGCGGCTCGCTGAAGGCGGGACTAAAATTCAAATTTTAGAAGGGGTCAGGTCTTAACATTTGAGTGCAATATTCTACCGGCTAAGCCTGAAGTACTGCGCTGGCCGGTGCGGAAATGTCGAATGTTGCAGACCTGACCCCTAGCTGTATGTATTTCGGGCGGCCGTCGACGCGCACGGCGGGAGTCGCTCTGAGCTCGTCACCGTCGCGGTCGAACACGGCGGAAGGCGCCCGCTCCGGAGCCCAGTCGAAAGCCGGGCCGTTGGTCCAGGCCACGGCAAATTCCGTCCCGCCCTTGCGGAAGACAAAGACGTTCCCGCCGTTCGGCCTCTCGCGCCGCACGAACTCGGCGCCCGCCAGCATCCCGGTCATCGTCTTGAAGGCCCGGAACGAAGGGCGCTTGCGGGCCGGCGTCTGACGCGTGTCGACGAGCCCGTAGCCGGGAGCGGCCATCTGCCACCAGTAGATCCGGTCGACGAGCCCCGAGGCGAGCCCCAGGATGTAATAGCGGACCAGATAGTCGGCCTGCGCCTCTTCGGAGACCATCGGCTTCCCCGACGCGGGCGAGTATTTCCCCGTCCCCTCGAGCGGCCAGTTGACCTCGCTGATCCAGAACTCCGGCTCCTTGACCCGGCCGCATCCCGCCGCGGCCTTGAACAGGGCCATCTTCATCTCGGCCGTCCAGCCGGCTTGGGCGTTCTCGGGCGCGCCGACCCGGTCGACATAGAGCAGCGAGGTCGCCACGTCGAACTCCACCGCCCTCAGGACCGGCGGGTAGAGGTGGAACTCGAAATCGATCACGGCCGGCCCGGCGATCCGGACGCCGCGGCCCGCCTTGAGGGCGGCCGCCGCACGAGCCAACTGGACATACTCCTTGTGATCCCAGACGCCCCACTTGGTCCGGTTCCAGGCGTGCCCGATCTCGAAGGCCGCGACATGCGGCCCCAGCCGCCGGAACGCCTCGTCGAGAAACGACGTCCAGCCGGCGGCGTCGGAGACGTCGTCGCGGCATTGCAGAAGCGACACGACCGTCCCGAACCCGGCTTCCCTCAACCGCCGGGCGAACGCCTCGCTCTCCCCCAGCCGATCGCGCTCCCACGAAGCGACCCTAAACAGGGTTTGCCGCACGCCCGCTTCGCGCAGGAGGGCCATGGTCTCGTCCGCCGGCAGCCCGCCCGGCGAGACCGAGACCGCAAACATATCGGGCCGGATGAGGACGGGAGCGGCATACATCCTGCGGCGGTTGCGCAGGTAGCGCCCGGCCATGGCCGGACCGTGTGCCAGGTTGGAGCCGAGCATGGCCAGGTAGACGGGCCAGCGCCGGTAGTGATGCCGCATCCGTTCCGACCGCGGAGCCACGTTATGCGGCTGGTCGGCAAACGGGTTCCACTCGAGCTTGAAGCTCATTGCAGCTTCAGCCTCCGGGCCCACTGCCGCAGGCGGGCCTTCTTCTTGAACCGGAGCCAGCGCTCGAAGGCCGCCTTGGACCGCTCGTAGCGCCTGATGAAAGACGGCTCGGGGCCGCCCCCCCCGGCATAGAGCGACAGGAATTCGCGGCGCCGGTCTTGCGGGATGCCCAGCCGGATGAGGTTTTTGGCCCGGGCCCGCCCGCCGAGCCGCCGCCGGCTCCGGACCCGATTGGTGTCGAGGAAGTGCAGCCTGAACGATCCGTCGGGCCCGCGCTCGACCAGGATGTTGCCGTCCGAAAGGTCGCGGTGCAGGAGGCCGGCATCGTGGGCGGCGCGAAGCTCGCGGGCCAGGACCGGAGAGCAGCCGGCGCAGGTCGTCTCCTTCGAGGTCCCGGAAGAGAGCGCGGATCTCGACCGCGTCCCGAACCCGCTCGGCCGCGAACCAGGCCTTTTCGACCGTGCCGCGGCGGCGCCGCTCGACGACCGCAACCGGGGCCGGGGTCCGCAATCCCGCCGCGAGAAGCCGGGCCGCGCCCCGCGCCGCCCGCTCGGCCTTGGAGCGGCCGAATAGCGTGCGCAGCCGATGCAGTCCGCGCGGGCTGAACTCTTTGACGGCCAGGTCCAGGGCGCGCCCGTCCGCAAGAGGCACCCGGGCGGCCGTGACGATGTTGCGGGCCCGGTGCAGGATTTCCGCTCCCGGCCGGTCGGGCAGGGCCTCGACGGTCTCGAGCCAGGCCCGGACCTCGGGCGCGTCGTAAGCCGGCTCGATCCGGACCCGTTTCCTCCCCCGTTCGCCGGCGGCCATGACTATCCCCTTCCTTTAGCCCGGGTGCGGAGCATGGCCAGCAGGTCGCGGCCGATCGCGGCGGAAGTGAACCGCCCGCGGACGAGGCCGCCGCCCGCCTCGCCCAAGGCCAGACGCAGCGGCTCGTCCCGTTTCAGCTCCAGAACGGCCAGGGCCAGAGCCGGGCCGAGCGGCTCGTCGCAGAGATAGATATCCCGCCTGTGGGTGAAGACCTCCTCGACCGCGGGCGTGCGGGCCGTGACGACGGGCTTGCCGAGGGCCATGGCCTGGAAGAGCTTGTGGGGGATGACCCGGCGGGCCTTCTCCGTCCGGCCGAAGATGCCCAGGCAGATGTCGGCCGCCGCGATCTCCTCCGGCAGGCGCGCCAGCGGCACCCGGCCGGCAAGCTCGACGTTGGTCAAGCCGTGGCGCTCGACATACCCGCGCACGGCGGGGAACGTCTGGCCTTGGCCGATGACCCGGAAGACGATGTCGCGTTCCTTGGCCAGCAGCTTGGCCGCCTCCGCCACCGCTTCCACCCCATGCAGCGGCAGGAACGATCCGAAGAAGAGCACCCGGAAGGGCTGCACCTCGCCGGGGAGGGCGGGCGGGCGCGCGGGCGCAAAGGCCGGGAGGGGCCGGAAAGCGCGCTCGTCGTACCCGAGGTAGAGAACCCGGACCTTGTCCCGGGCGAGGCCGTAGGTTCGGCAGTAATATTCTTTGTGGGCCGCGGTGTCGGCCAGGACGACATCGGCCAGACGGAAAGCGACGGCATCGATCCTGAAGTTCCACCAGGCCGTAAGCGAGGACGGCGGCTTGCGGCGCCAGTCCAGGATCTTGGTCTCGTAGCGAGCGGCCAGAGGGTCGAAGACGACCGGGCGGGCGGTGAGGAGGCCGATCAGCTTGGCCAGCGGGACGTCCTTGGCGCAGAACTCCGGGACGAAGAGATAGCGCCTCGGGACGAGGGCTTCGGCCTGCCGCCGTTCGCGGCGGGCACGGAGGAAGCGGATCGCGAGCATCGGATAGCGCAGCCAGACGCGCCAGTGGGGCGAGGCCGGGCAGTCGCCGACGGCGGCGCCGTTACTCCGGAGACCGCGCCTGAGGACGGCGTTCCGCGGATAGGCGGGGTCGTAGGCCCCGAAAAAGACGAATCCCGCCGGACCGTTGGATGGGATCATGGCCGGCCCTAAGATACGATTTTCAGCCTGAAAAGGAAAGGTTGATCGCTTTCAATTCCGGGGGGGGCGGTTCGGGTTGTCGGTCGGGATGGACCCCCATAAATACAGAACCGGCGGGGGCTAGGGCTCCCCCGCCGGTTTTGGTTTGGGTCAGATTTACAGGGCTTTGGCCAGGCCGATCATGCGGTAGTTGTTGGAGACGACGTAGCCGAGGAAGACGTTGGCGGCGGTGGCGGCGATCCAGCCCAGGGCCTTGTTCTTTTTGTAGAGGCCCTTCAAGCTGACGTAGCTCAGGGCGGTCAGGCCGATCTTGACGGCGGCGAAGGTGTAGGGGTTCTTGACGAAGGGCTTCATCATCGGGTTGCCCTCGGCCAGGCCGGGGTACTTGAGGGCTTCGGTGGTGGACACGAAGTCACCGACGTTGAGGGCGATCATGGCCAGCAGGTTGGCGCTGAACATGGTGTCGCCGAAGGCCGAGCCGCGAAGGCTTTTCTGCAGGTAGCGGTGGCCGGGGTTGATGGAGACCTGGTTGGGGTCGAGGTTCATCGAGGCGTATTCGGGCTTAGGGGCCGGGTCGGGCAGAAGATCAAGGTCCGCCAGGGGGGAGGGAATCATCTCGGAGAGCGGGGTCATGAGAAGGGTCGACTCGGGATTGGTCCAAGAGTCGGAGGCGGAGGCGGCGAACACCGACATTCCTATCATGGTGATGATGGCGATTAGTTTTTTCATGGTCTTTTTCCTCTGTCGTTGTTCGTTTCACAACTATTATATGCAAATACGATGCCAACATAGTTTTTGTATATGTAAATTGCTTATTATAATATATATATACTACTAATATCGGGGTTGATTTTATCGTTTTATATGTTCCGAATACGGACATTTATTCATTTTTAGTTGATATGCTTATGGTTTAACGCGTTTATTATGTTAATTATAATCACTTTAGCTTCGCTTCGGGCTATTGTGTGCTGTTTATGCTCACTAAACCTTTATCCGGGGGCTTTTCGTGCGGAGCCCGGAGCCCTGGATAGGACTCTTTGGTTCTTTGCCGGAGTTGCGGCGGGCGCGCCGGTTGGAGTATTCTAGCGGGGCACACCGACGCCCAGCCCCCAGGGGTGGACGAAAGGCACCGCATCCGCGGAAGGAGACGCGCCATGGCCATCGCCCCCGAGCTTCTCGAGATCCTCGCCTGCCCCAAATGCAAAACCGACGTCAAGCTCACGGCCGACGGGAAGGGCCTGAAGTGCGTTCAATGCGCCCGCGTTTACAGGATCGAGGACGATATCCCCGTCATGATTATCGAAGAGGCCACGATTGAGCCCGACCGGCCGACCCAAGGCTGAGCCCGCCCGCCCGCGCAAGATCCTTCTCATCCGCCTGCGCCGCATCGGCGACATCGTCATGACGACGCCGGCCGTGGCCCTGCTCAAGTCTTTCCTGCCCGATTCCTCCCTGACTTACCTGGTCGAGGAGCCTTATCGCCGCCTGATCGAGGGCCTGCCCGCCGTCAACCGCGTTCTGGCCGTCCCGGCCAAGCAGGACCGCCGCTCCTTCCTCGGCCTGCTGCGCGAGGTGCGCCGCGAGCGGTTCGATGCCGTCCTCGACTTCCACTGCGGCCCGCGAGCCTCCTGGATCACCGCCTTCTCGGCAGCCGGGATCAAGGTCGGGTTCGCCATCCGCGGCAAGAGCTTCCTCTACGACCGGGCCGTGCCGAGACAGCCGGAGCAAGGCGTCTGGCACAGCGTCCGGGCCCACGCCGAGCTTGTCCGGGCCCTGGGCTTCGATTTCGACGATGCCGCCATCCCGCCCTACCGCCTACCCGATGCCACGGCCGAGGAGAAGGCCCGGGTCGGCGCGGTAATGGCGGAGTTCGGCCTGGCCGAAAAGCGCTTTGTCGTCCAACACGTCGGCGCCGGAAACGACTTCCGCGACTGGGGTGCCGAGCATCACGCCGGGCTGGCCGCCGCGCTGGTCCAAAGCCGGGGGGTTGGGGTCGCCCTGATCGGCGGTCCGGCCGATCGCGAGCGCCAGGAGCGGGTGATCGTCGGCGCCGCGGCCGGGGGCCGAGTGTGCGGCCTGGCCGGGCGGCTCAACCTGATCGAGACGAAAGAGCTCGTAGCCCGGGCCGCCCTTTTTGTCGGTTCGGACAGCGGGCCGATGCACATCGCCGCCTCGACGCCGACGCCGATCGTGGCCCTCTTCGGCCCGACCGAGATGGCCCATTTCGCGCCCTGGAGGATGGAGGGCCGGGCCGTCCTGATCCAAAAGGACGTGGATTGCCGCCCTTGCCCGCAGCGCGTCTGCATCACGGCGGATTTTCGCTGCATCCGCTCAATCACGCCGGCCGAGGTCGCCGCCGCCTGCGACCAATTAATTGGGGGACACCATACGTAATTCCCTAATACGTTTGTTGACGCTACGCGCGACATAATACCAATCCCGATAAAGGTCAACGTTGGTTTACGGAAATAATTCGGGAATTATGTATGGTGTCCCCGTTTTCTTATCGACTCTTCTTAAATCGATAATTTGCGAAAGAGTCAACGAAGGTATTAGGGAGTTATGTATGGTGTCCCCCAATTCTTGTTATAATCAATCGGCTGAAATCCAATGACAGCAAACGATTTGCCACACGGCTCCGCCCGTAATCCCGCCCTGGAAATGGCCCTCCTGGCCGCCGCCTCCGGCGCCGTCCTGTTCTCGCTGGTTTCGATCAGCCTGACCCAGGGCTTCTGGCTGCTGGCCCTTCTGGCTTGGGGCGTGCTCCTCGTCCGCAAGGACATCCATTTCGCCGTCCCGTCATTCTTCTGGCCTCTTCTCGGTTACGCGGCCTGGTCCGTGGCGGCCGCGGCCGTCTCGATTAATCCCCGATCGAGCTTCAAGGACACCCGCGATCTGTTGATCATCCTGATCGTGCCCCTCGCCGTCGCCGCCTTCCGGCGCCTCTCCGCGTTGAAATTCCCGCTCTGGGCGCTTTTCCTTTCGGGTACGGCGGCCTCGGCCATCGCCATCGTCCAGTTCGCCGTTCGCGAGCGGCCGGACCAGCGAATCAAGGGCTTCATGGGCCACTATATGACCCAGGCCGGCCTGCTCGGGCTGTTCATCGCCTTCGCCCTGGCCCAGGTCCTGTTCGCCAAAGGCAAGCCCCGCCTGGCCTGGGGGGCGATCCTCCTTCCCTCAAGCGCGGCGCTCGTCATGACCCTGACCCGCAACGCCTGGCTGGGCGCCGGCGCGGCCGTCGTCCTGCTGGTGGGCCTGTGGCAGCCCAAAGCCCTTCTGCTCGCCCCCGTCGCGGCCGCCCTCCTGTATTTCGCCGGCCCCGAAGTCGTGAAATCCCGCATCCGCAGCATCGGCGACCGCAACGACCCGTCCAACAACGCCCGCATCGAATACGCCCGCCTCGGCTTCAAGGTCATCGGTGAAAAGCCTTTCTTCGGGACGGGGCCCGACACCGTCGACGAGCTTTTCCCGGACCCCGCCTACGGGCTGGGCGACTATGCCAAAAAGAGCGTCCACCTCCACAACAACTACCTCCAGATCGCGGCCGAACGGGGGCTTCCCGCGCTGGCCGCCTGGCTGGCCTTCCTGGGCTTCGCCGCCGTGCATCTGTTTAGAAAATTCCGCACAGGAGGCCCTGCCGTCCGCCCCCTGGCCGCGGCCGGGTTGGGCGCCCTAGCGCTGCTCGTCGTGGCCGGCCTGTTCGAATACAACTTCGGCGACTCGGAAGTCGCCCAGCTCCTGCTCCTGCTTCTGGCGCTGCCCTTCGCCCCCGACTCCGGCGAGCCCAAGGCATGAAAACGGGCCGGATCCTGCGCCGCCTCCTCCTGCTCGCCGTCGTCGTCTACGCGCTCTGGATCGGGTGGAGGGCGTTCGAGTTCCGCCACTACGGCGCCGCCGAGACGGAGGCCCTGAAGGAGGCTCGGGCCGCGGCCGCCTGGGGGCCCGGGGAGCACGAGCTCGAGGGGGTCTACCACATCCACAGCCGGTTCTCGGACGGGAGCCGCACGGTCGACGAGATCGCCGCCGTGGCCGCCGAAAGCGGGCTGGATTTCGTAGTCCTGACCGACCACGGGGCGCCCAACCGCGAAGCCCTGGCCGCCGCGGGGCGCAAGAACGGCGTGCTGGTCCTAGCCGGCACCGAGATCTCTTCC
Organism: Candidatus Aminicenantota bacterium; assembly: GCA_963803915.1. Taxonomy (GTDB): domain Bacteria; phylum Acidobacteriota; class Aminicenantia; order Aminicenantales; family UBA4085; genus UBA4085. The sequence continues at coordinate 561,066 of CAWDOL010000014.1, forward strand.
AGCCGGGGACATCTTGTCGCTCTCGGCTTCGATCCCCCAGCCCGAAGCTTCGACCGCTCGGCCGAGGGCGCGGCCGCGGAGGCCGCCGCCCTGGGCGGGTTCACCGTCCTTGCCCACCCCTACTCCAAGGTCAGCTGGTCATGGGGCGACTGGGCGGGCTATTCCGGGCTGGAGCTCCTCAACGCCGACACCGAGGTCAAGCGGTCGCTGCCGCGTTCGCTGCTCTTTTCCCCGCTTCTCCTCATCAAGCCGGATGCGGCCCTGCTGGCGCTTGTGGGCAGACCCCGACGCGAGACGGCAGCTTGGGACCGCTGGGGGGAAGGCCGGGCGGTCAAGGCCTATTACGCCGCCGACGCCCACTTCGCCTACCGGGCGCTGTTCCGGCTTTTTCGCGTCCACGTCCTGCTGCCGGAAAGGCCGGCCGGAGGGTTCGATGCCGCTCGGCGCCAGATCTTCGACGCCCTGCAGACGGGACGGTTCTACAGCGCGGTCGAGGCCGCGGCCGAAGCCGACGGCTTTCGCTATTGGGCCGTCCGATCTGGTAAAATCACGCCCATGGGCGGCACCGTCGCGATCGGACTCGGCTCGGGTGGACCCGTCCGCCTGATTGTCCGGACACCCTACCGCTTCCGCCACGAGATCCGGCTCCTCTGCGGCGGCCGGCCGGTGGCCTCCTCGGCCGGGCCCGAGCTCGTCTACGAGACGGCCGAAGCCGGGACCTACAGGGCCGAGGTTTTTCTCAGGGAACGAACCCCGCTGCGGTCCGGGATTCCCTGGATCGCCTCCAATCCCATCCTCATCCGCAAGGAAACGCCATGATCACCTGCGATACCGCCAAGCTGCGGCGAATGGTCAAGAAGTTCCGGGGCCGCCGCGTGCTCGTCCTGGGCGACCTGATGCTGGACAAGTACATCTGGGGCAGCGTCTCGCGCATCTCGCCCGAGGCGCCCGTGCCGGTGGTCGAGGTCCTGCGCAGCACCCAGGCCCTGGGCGGGGCCGGCAACGTCGAGCGCAACCTGGCCGGGCTGGGTGCGTCGCCGGTGCTCGTCGGGCTGGTCGGCAACGACGTCGAGGGGAGCTGGATCAAGCGCAACGCGGCCGAGACGCGCGGCATCCTGGTCGACCGCAGCCGGCCGACTACGGTCAAGACCCGCATCATCGCCCACCACCAGCAGGTCGTCCGGGTGGACCAGGAGCGCAAGAAGCCCGTCCCGCCCGAGGTCGAGGCCCGCATCCTGGCCTTCATCGAGAAGGACGAGCCCGAGGGGATCATCGTCTCGGACTACAACAAGGGCATCGTCACCCGGAGCCTGATGGCGCGGGTCCTGCCGCTGGCCAAGGACCGCCGCATTCCGGTCTTCGTCGACCCCAAGGTGGAGAACTTCGCCATCTACTCGCCGATCACCTTCATCTCGCCCAACCACCACGAGGCGGCCAAGGTCGTCCGGCACGCCTGCCTGACGGATGCCGAGGTGGAGCGGGCCGGGCGCGAGATCATGGCCCTGATCGAGACGGTCTATCTGATCATCAAGCGCGGCGAACAGGGCATGTCTCTGTTCGAGCGGGGCAAGAAGCCCATCCACATCCCGACTATCGCCCGCGAGGTGTTCGACGTGACGGGCGCGGGCGACACCGTCATCGCCGCCGCCGCGTTGGCCGTCCTGAGCGGGGCTTCGCTCTTGGAGGCCGCGGTCATCGCCAACGCCGCGGCGGGTGTGGTGGTGGGCAAGATCGGCACGGCCACCTGCTCGCCCGAGGAGTTGCGGCCGCCCTGGACCGCTACTAGTAGGGGTCAGGTCTTAACATTCGACATTTGATGCCCGCGACGTCGGGCATCGGCAAGTGCAAAAACGGCGGCAGGTCGAGGGCTTGCTGACGATCACGAGAAATGTCAAATGTTAAGACCTGACCCCTATTTTATAAGCGGGATGATTTCCGCCGCGTGGGCCGCGGGGTCGTAGAGGGCGACGGTCTTCTTCTTGGTCACCCAGCCGCCCGTCTCGCCCGGGTTGACGATCAGGGTCTCCCCCACCCGCCGGACCTCCGCCCTGTGGGTGTGGCCGTAGACAACCAGCCCATAATCGCCGTTGGCGACATACTGATCCACCGAGACGTTCAAATGGGCGATCAGGATCTTGCGCCCGGCATGCTCGATGACCACGGGCGCCTCGCCGATCGTCCCGAACGGCTCCAAAGCCTTGCGCAATCCCGCTTTCTCCCCGTCGCAATTGCCGAAAACGGATACCACCGGGCACCCTGCGTCCTCCAGCTCCTTGGCCGCGAAAGGGGCCACGAAGTCGCCGGCATGGATGACCAGGTCGCACCCGGCCGCCCGGAACACGCGGACGGCGTCCCTGATCGCGTTGAGGTTGTCATGCGAGTCGGACAGGATACCGATCATGGGGGGGATTATACCCCCGCTGTAGCTTTATTGAAGAGCCGTCTTCTCCTTGAGCCGGTTGAACCATAATCCGCTGTTTCCTTTCGGGTTCAGGAAATTGGCCAGGAAGACGTCCAGATCCCCGTCCCCGTCGAAGTCGGCGAGCGCGAAGCCGTGACGCGCACCGCTCTCGTCGAGCCGGGCGCCCGAATCGGAGAACCGGCCCTTCCCGTCGTTGGACCAGACCTGGGCCGGACCCGAGCGGTCGGCGAAGAGAAGGTCGGCGAATCCGTCGCCGTTCAGGTCTCCGGCGCCGATCCGGCCGGCTTCCACCCGGGCCAGGATCTGCCCGCTCTCGGACAACCGGCCTTTCCCGTCGTTCCACAGGATCCCCGAAGGGCGGATCTCCCCTTCGCCGTTGGAGTAGACGACATCGATGTCCCCGTCGGCGTCGAGATCCGCCAGGGCATGGAAGCGGCTGATGAGGTCCGGCTTGGGAAAGAGGACCGGCTCGAGGAAATTCCCCCGGCCGTCGTTGAGGGAGACCTCGAACCCCTTTCCGGGGCGGCTCAAGAGCCAGTCGACGAACCCGTCCCCGTTCAGGTCGCCGAAACCGGCCGCGCTGGGGATGGCCGTCTCGCCTCGGGTAAAGCGGGCTTTCCCGTCATTGAGGTAGATGGAATCGCCCCCGCTCTTTTCCAGGACGATGTCCAGGTCCCCGTCTTTTTCGAGGTCGATCAGAAAGACGGCGATGCCGGAGCCGAGCGTGCCCTCTCCCGTCTCTCTGAAACGGCCGTGGCCGTCGTTGAGGTAGACCGGGCTGGCCTGACCGGAATGGACCGCGGCGAAAGCGAGGTCCGGGTCGCCGTCACCGTCCAGGTCGCCGACGGCTATGCCGTGAAGCGCGGGGCGAAAAGCCTGCCCCGAGTCGCGGAAAGCGCCCTTGCCGTCGTTGAGGAACACATGCGACGGACCCGGGGTGCCCGCAAAGACCGCGTCCTGATCGCCGTCGCCGTCCAGATCGGCCGCGGCGATTTGGAAGATGCCGCCGGGAAACACCTGGGAGCTTTTGACGAAGGCCGGCGAGCCGGCCCGCCCGCCCGCGGGATTCGCCTGCCCGACGCCGGCGGCCCGGATCGAGAGCAGAAAGGCCAGCCCCACCGTCAAGAGGGTCGTCTTTCGATTCATTTTCGCATTCTTTTGGTCATCGTGTGCCCCATCCTTCCCGTTGGGTTTCAACATTCGCGGCGTTGAAACCCCGATCTCCAAACCGGGGCCATATGCGCCGCTCCGTATCAACAGGGCTCACTCGTGCCGCAGCGCCTCGACCGGGTTGGCCCGGGCCGCCCGGACCGACTGGTAGCCGACGGCCAGCAGGGCGACCACCAGGGTGACCAGGACGGACATCACGAACATCCCCAGGCTCGGGCTGATATGGTAGGCAAAGCCCTGCAGCCAGCGCCCCGACGCCAGGTAGGCCAACGGCCCGGCCACGAACCCCGCCGCCAGGATCCACTTGGAGAACTCGCGGGTCTGGAGGAGGATCAGCCCGGGGACGGGGGCCCCGAGGATCTTGCGGATGCCGATCTCCTTGGTCCGCTTCTCGGCCAGGAACGAGGCCAGCCCGAGCAGGCCCAGGCAGGCGGTGAACAGGGCGATCGCGGTGAAGAGCCCGAGCACGGCCTCGATCTTTCGGTCGGCGGCGTAGAAGCCGTCGATCGTGTCGTCCAGGAACTGGAAATCGATCCTGAGATCCGCCTGGGCGACATGCTTCTTCGCCGTCGTTCGCAGGAACTCGATCGTCTCCGGGACGTTGTCCGGCCCGAGCCGGATGCACATCTGCCAGTGCTGCGGATCATATCGCAGGATCATAGGCTCGATGGGCCGGTGCAGGGAGCTCTGGTGGAAGTCCTTGACGACCCCGATGACGGTGTAGGTCTGTCGCCCGATCGTGACGGGCTTCCCGAGGGGCGCCGTCATCCCCATGGCCCGGACCGCGGCCTGATTGAGAACGACCGCCCCGGTGGCATCGGTCGGGACGTCGCGGGAGAAAAAGCGCCCCTCGGCCAGGCCGATGTGGAACGTCTCCAGATAATCGGGGTCCGCGCTGACGGGGAAGAACTGGGCTTCATCCCCTAGCGCCTTTCCCTCCCAGGAAACCTGGCGGAGCCCCCGCTGCTCCTTCTGGGGGGGGGCGGCCAGAGTCAGGTTGATGACGTTGGGATTGGCCAGGAAGGCGCTCCGGGCGGCCTGGAAATCCCTGAAGAAGGCCGGCCCGACGACGACGTTGTGCGTGTCGATGCCCAGGTTCTTCTCCCGCACGTACTTAAGCTGCCGGCCGACGACCGCCGTCCCCATGACGAAGAACAGGGTCAGGGCGAACTGCAGGACGACCAGAGCCTTGCGCAGGACGGCCTGCCCGCGCCCCCCGGAGGCGACCGAGCCCTTGAGGACCCGGGACGGCTGGAACGCCGACAGGAAGACCGACGGATAGGTGCCCGCCAGCAGGCCCGTCACGAGCGTGCCGCCGAGAAGGCCCAGGACGATCAGGGGATCGAACAGTCCGGAGAAGGGGATCGATTTCCCGGCCAGATCATTGAAAAGCGGAAGCCCCAGGTAGACCAGAAACAAGGCCAGCCCAAGACCCAGGAACGCCAGCAGAACGGACTCGCCGAGAAACTGGGCCATGACTTCCGACCGCCGCGCCCCGCTGACCTTGCGCAGCCCGACCTCCTTGGCCCGGTTGGCCGAGCGGGCGGTCGCCAGGTTCATGAAGTTGATCATGGCCAGCAGCAGAACGCCGAGGGCGGCCAGGGTGAAGATATCCAGGGTCGACTGGCTGCCCTGGGCGAAGTTGTCCATGTCCCACTGGAAGCTCGAGCGCAGATGCACATCCCGCAGCGGCTGGAGGAGGATCGAGGCTTTCAATTGCGGCACCTTGGCGTTCAGGACCGCGGCGATCTTCGGCCCGGCGGAAGCGGCCGAGGCCCCGGGCGCGAGCCGCACGTACATATAATAGAACAGCGATTCCCAGTCGTTCTCCCCCACGTCGTGCCAGGGGGCGTCGTGCCGGATCCCGATGAGGCTGTCGACCTGGATGTGGGAATTCTCCGGAATGTCCTTCATCACGCCCCTGACCTTGAAGTCCCCCCGATGGCCGGGCTTGGTCAGGACTTTGCCCATCGGCTCTTCCGCGCCGAAGATCTTGCGGGCCGCGCTTTCGCTGAGGACGATGGAATCGGCGTCGTTCAGTGCCGTTTTGGGATCGCCCTTGACCAGGGCGAAGGAGAACATCTCGAAGAAGGAAGGGTCGGCGGTGCCGAAGTTCTTGGTCAGCGTGACCAACTTGTCCCCATACTTGAGGTCCCGTCCCTCATATCCCTGGAAGCGGCAGAAGTCGAGGATTTCGGGCACCTGGTCGCGAATCGCCGGGCCCAGGGGGAAGTAGGTCCGGGCGTCGAGCATCGTCTTGCCGCCGTTGGCCGCGGTCTCCTTGATGACCCGGTAGATCGAGTCGCGGTTGGCGTGGAACATGTCGAAGCTTTTTTCCTGGCGCACCCAGAGCATCATCAGGGCGCAGCAGGCCAGCCCCACCGCCAGCCCGGCCACGTTGATGAGCGAATAGCCCTTCTGCCGCCGGATCTTACGCAGGGCGATCTTGGCATAGTTCCAGTACAGGGCCGGGGCGAAGCGAGCCTGCTTCCAGGACGGGGCGCCGAAGCGGCGCTTGGCGTAGACCTTGAAGAATTCCGCGCCCATCTCGTCGGGCTTCCCCATTTCGGCCGCAACCTGCCGGAAGGCCTCTTCCGGGCTGCGGCCGCGGCGGACGAGGTCGGCCACTTCGTCGCGCAGGCAGGCTTCCAGCTCGGCCCGCTGGCCGTCTTCCAGGCCGGGGTTCGCGGCCAGGCCCTTGGTCCATTGCTTGATGGCGGATTCCAATTCGAACATCGGCGCTCTCCTATTTCGTCGCTTCGACGGCTTCCACCCGCGCCCAGAACTTCTTCAGGGCGTCGTGGACGCCGAACCAGCGCTCTTTCTCGGCGACAAATTCGCTCCGGCCGAGCTCGGTCAGCAGGTAGTATTTGCGCATCCGGCCCTCCTCGGAGGGCTTCCATTCCGAGCGGATCAGGCCGTCCTTCTCCAGCCGGTGCAGGACCGGGTAGAGCATGGCGCTCGACCACTTCAGCGTCCCGCCCGAAACGAGGCGGACGCGCTGCAGGATCTGATATCCGTAGCTCTCTCCGGTAATAAGAAGGGAGAGGACGATGGGCTTGGCCGAAGCCGCGACGAGGGCTCGTGTGGTCATTCCAACGCTCCTTGACCTACATATGTAGATCAATTATCCATGCGAAAAGCGTGCCAGGAGCCCCTCCCCAAGAAACCACCCGGTAGGGTGAAAATTCCATTACAAAGCGGACGCAAATTGTCCGTTTTCGGACACCCGCGCTCCTCATAATCCATATAGAACCGACCTCGGCTTGGCCCGAAGTATGCAGAGCTATCGTCGGAGATCGAATGCTTCTCCCGAGCACTTCTGCTAGATAGGGGCATATCGTCTCCGGGTTTTTACGCCAAGCGTCAACCGACGGGCGCGGACTCGTGAAAAAGCCCGTTCGATGCTCCGAGATAAAAATCGGGGTCAGGCGCCGCGTTAGTGCCGCGGCCATGACGGCATCCAATTAGCAATATTATTATATTGACAAAAGTATGTCTAAAGAAGTATCCTTCGCTTGGGACGCCGATAAAGATGCTCTCAACAAATCTAAGCATGGCATATCTTTCGTCAAGGCTCAACAAGCTTTTTTTGATCTCCAACGAATCATCGTCATGGACGCCGGTCATAGCGGTCACGAAGACCGATTCTACTGCTTGGGCCGTGTCGGCGACGGCATCGCCACCGTCCGTTTCACCTGGCGAGAGGGCATTATAAGGATCATCGGCGCCGGGTATTGGCGAAAGGGAAAGCGCATCTATGAAAGACAAAACCGAATACGAGCCGGGACCCGGGGGCGATTGGAAGGTGGTCGATGACTTCCTGCCGCCGCCCGACAAGCTGATCGCCAGGGAAGAACAGGTCAAGGTGACGATCTCCCTGAGCCGGCGAAGTATCGCCTTCTTCAAGTCCGAGGCCCGTCGCCGTCGCATTCCCTATCAGAAGATGATTCGCCGGGTGATCGATCTTTACGCGGAAAAATATGGCAAGCTCGCCTAAGAAATTGGAGTCTTGGCTTTTCTTATGCTTATGCTTTTCCTGACTGGATTTTTTCCCATCTCTGGGGATGGTCAGGCGGCACGGTATCCGGCCAACGGCGAAATCGCGAGGGTTTAGCCTTTTTCCACACCTCTCCGAGGGAAGCCAACGGCCGCCGGAGTATGTTTGAGCACGCGACGATCATGGGCAACGAGATGGAGTGGGTGATCAAGCCCAATGTCAGGATCGAGAATGCGGAGTTGCGGAGGCGCCGAGGAGAAAAGTGGGAAAAGGCGTGAAAAACCCGAAGCCGCCGGGCCGGATACCGTGCCGCAGGCCCAGAGATGGGAGAAAATCCTTTTTTCTTGACCTATAGGGGCGTTTTTATTAGACTATACGCGCTTTAAAGCGTTGATATCCAGGCGCGTAGCTCAGTGGGAGAGCGCTTCCCTGACACGGAAGAGGTCGTGGGTTCAATCCCCTCCGCGCCTACCACTCACGCCGCAAGCAGACGAAACAGCCTGGATACAATGGCTCGCCTCACGTTTTCCGCAGTGCCGGCCGCATGTCTTTGATGGCCGGGCCGGATTTCTCCGCGAATATAGGGGGTCCGATGAGCTGCCTTTTATGGGGCAGGCATCATGGCACCCGCCGCCGCGAGGCGGCTGAAGAGGACAAGGACAGCACGATGAACGACGAACGAACCGCCCAAGGGCAGGCCGACGCCGCCGGCCGGGGGGTCGACCTCGACACCCTGCGCCACAGCGCCGCGCACCTCATGGCCCACGCCGTCCTGGACCTTTTCCCGGGACGCAGGCGGGCATCGGCCCGGCGGTGGAGACCGGGTTCTACTACGACTTCCTGCGGCCCGAGCCCTTCTCCACCGACGACCTGGCCGCCATCGAAGCCCGCATGCACGAGCTGGCCGACCGCGACATCCCCATCGTCCGCAGCGATGATGCCCAAGGCCGAGGCCGTCCGCCTCTTCACCGAGCGCGGCCAGACCCTCAAGGTCGAGCTCATCCTGGAGAAGGGCGGCGACGAGCGTCTCGACCTACGGCCAGGAAGGGCTTCGTCGACTTCTGCCTGGGCCCGCACGTCGCCTCGACCGGCCTGCTCAAGCACTTCAAGCTGCTGTCGGTCTCGGGCGCCTACTGGAAGGGCGACGAGCGCAACGTCCAGATGCAGCGCATCTACGGCGCCGTCTTCCCGACCGCGGCCGAGCTCGAGGCGCACCTCCGCCTCCTCGAGGAAGCCCGCAAGCGCGACCACCGCCGGCTGGGCCCCGAGCTGGACCTGTACAGCACCACCGAGGACCTCGGCGGCGGCCTGATCCTGTGGCACCCCAAGGGCGCCCGCATCCGGGCCATCATCGAGCAGTACTGGCGCGAGCGGCACTGGGCCGGCGGCTACGACGTCCTCTACACCCCGCACATCGGCCGCGAGATCCTGTTCCAGACCTCGGGCCACCTCGACTTCTACAAAGACAGCATGTACTGCGCCGATGGATATCGACGGGCAGAACTACTACATGAAGCCGATGAACTGCCCGTTCCACATCCAGATCTACAAGTCGCGGATGCGCTCCTACCGCGACCTGCCCCTGCGCTGGGCCGAGCTCGGCACCGTCTACCGCTACGAGCGGAGCGGCACGCTGCACGGCCTGCTCCGGGTCCGCGGCTTCACCCAGGACGACGCCCACATCTTCTGCACGCCCGACCAGATCGAGGCCGAGATCCTGCGGGTCCTGCGACTTCTCGCTGTCAGCATCCTGGCCGACTTCGGCTTCACCGACAACAAGATCGAGCTCAGCGTCCGCGACCCCCAGAACCCGGCCAAGTACTGCGGCGCCGACGACCGCTGGTGCCAGGCCGAGGCCTCGCTGGTCAAAGCCCTGGAGACCCGCGGCTTGGCCTACGAGCGGATGGAGGGCGAGGCGGTCTTCTACGGCCCCAAGATCGACATCAAGGTCAAGGACGCCCTGGGCCGCCACTGGCAGTGCACGCACCATCCAGTTCGACTTCAACATGTCGAACCGCTTCGGCATGACCTACATCGGCGAGGACGGCAAGGAGCACCAGCCCTACATGGTCCACCGGGCCCTGATGGGCTCGCTGGAGCGCTTCTTCGGCATCCTCATCGAGCACTACAACGGCAACTTCCCGCTCTGGCTGGCGCCCGTCCAGATGACGGTCGTGCCCATCGCCGAGCGCCACGGCGCCTACGCCGAGCAGCTGGCCGAGCGCTGCCGGGCGGCCGGCTTGCGGCCCCACGTCGACCTGCGCCGCGAGAAGCTGGACTACAAGATCCGCGACGCCGAGACCCACAAGGTCCCGCTCCTGCTCGTCGTCGGCGACAAGGAAGCCGCCGCCTCGACCGCCTCGCTCCGCATCCACGGCCAGGGCGACAAGGGCGCCGTCGAGGTCGAGGCCCTGCTGGCCAAGCTCCGTTCGCTGGTCGATACGCGGTCCCTGACCGTGAGCCTATAAATTCTATGTGAATCTCCGAAGGAGGAGCCCCCATTTACCGCAGACACCCGTTTCCGCCCCCGACCAAGCAGCGGCCGCACCGGACCAACGAGATGATCCGGAACCCCGAGATCCGCGTGCTCGACGACGAGAAGAAGCTGCTGGGCGTCATGTCCGCAGCCGACGCCCTGGCGATCGCGCGGCAGCGGGGCATGGACCTGGTCGAGATCGCGCCCCTGGCCCAGCCGCCCGTGTGCCGGATCATGGACTACGGCAAGTTCCTCTACGAGCTCCACAAGAAGGAGCACGAGGCCAAGAAGAACCAGAAGCAGGTCCAGATCAAGGAGATCAAGTTCCGGCCCAAGATCTCGGTCCACGACTACACCTTCAAGCTGAACCACGTCAAGCGGTTCCTGGAGGAAGGCAACAAGGTCAAGATCACGGTCATGCTGCGCGGCCGGGAGAAGTCCCGCCCCGAGCTCGGCCATCAGGTCCTGGACAAGGTGGCCCAGGACTGCGACGGCCTGGGCAAGCTGGACGGGGGCCCGCGGAGACTGGACTGGGCCGTGTCGGCCCTCCTCGTACCGACTAAGACAGGAGGCAAAGATGCCAAAGCTAAAAACCCACAAGGGAGCCCGCAAGAGGTTCCAGGTGACCGCCCGCAAGAAGGTCGTCCACAAGAAGGCGCAATAAGGGCCACATCCTGACGAAGAAAACATCGAAGCGCAAGCGCCTTCTCGGTCAGAAGGCCGTGGTCAGCAAGGCCGACCGGGCCATCGTCAAGAAGATGCTGCCGTACGCGTTCTAAGGGAGAACGATTATGCCGAGAGTCAAACGCGGACCCAAGAGAAAGAACAGCCGCATCAAGACGCTCCAGCTGGCCAAGGGCTTCTGGGGCGCCAGGAGCTCCAACAAGCGCACCGCCATGGAGGCGGTCGAGCACGCCCTGCAGTACGCCTACCGCGACCGCCGGGCGCGCAAGCGCGACTTCCGCCGCCTCTGGATCATCCGGGTCAAAGCCGGTGCCGTCATCAACGGGCTGTCCTACAGCAGGCTCATCAACGGGATGAAGAAGCTCCACATCGAGCTGGACCGCAAGGTCCTGGCCGAGCTGGCCGTCAACGCGCCCGAAGCCTTCGGCCGCGTCGCGGCGAAGGCCAAAGATGCCGTCACCCAGCCTTAACGAGCTGACGGCCCGGATCGACGCCCACCGCCTCCGCCTCGCGGAGGCCAGGGTCGAGGTCCGGGACGCCCGTTCGCTCGAGGAGCTGCGCAACGAGTTCCTCAGCCGCAAGCGCGGCACCGTCACCCTTCTGTTCGAAGACCTCAAGACCGTGGCCGTCGAGGACAAGCGCGAGGCCGGCCGCCTGGTCAACGCCATCAAGGCCGAGGCCGCCGCCGCCCTGGAGGCGATCGAGGCCGGTCTGGCCCGGACGGCGACCGCGGCGGGCGGGGCGGGTACGGCCGCCGCCCTCGACCCGACCCTGCCCGGCGATCGGCGCCCCTACGGTACTGCCCACCCCCTGCGGCTCTTCCAGCGGGAGATCGAGCGGATCTTCCAGGACATGGGCTTCGGGATCGAGGACGGGCCGGAGATCGAGACCGACTTCTACAACTTCGGGGCCCTCAACTTCCCGCCCAACCACCCGGCCCGGGACGCCTGGGACACCCTCTACATCACCGACGACCTGCTGCTGCGAACCCACACCTCGCCCGTCCAGATCCGGGTCATGGAGAAGCGCAAGCCCCCCATCCGGATCATCATCCCGGGCAAGGTCTACCGCAAGGAGACCTCCGACCCGACCCACGCCGCGATGTTCATCCAGATGGAGGGCCTGGTGGTCGACGAGGGTGTGACCTTCGCCCACCTCAAGGGCACCCTGGAGTACGTCCTCAAGCGCATGTTCGGCGAGAAGACGCGGGTCCGCTTCCGGCCCAGCTTCTTCCCCTTCACCGAGCCCTCGGCCGAGGTCGACATCGAGTGCCTGCAGTGCGGCCAGAAGGACCCGGCCTGCCGGGTCTGCGGCGGCACCGGCTGGAAAGAGATCCTGGGCGCGGGCATGGTCGACCCGCAGGTCTTCAAGAACGTCAACATCGACCCCGAGCGGTATTCGGGCTGGGCCTTCGGCATGGGCATCGACCGCATCGCCATGTTCGCCCTGGGCATCCCCGACATCCGCTACTTCTACGAGAACGACCTCCGATTCAACAGGCAGTTTTCCCTCCGATGAAGATCTCCCTGGACTGGCTCAAAGACCACGTCGACGTCGAGGTCCCCTTCAAGACCCTGACCGAGAAGATGACCATGATCGGGCTCATCGTCGAGGAATGGGAGGAGCGGGACGGCGACGTGGTCATGGACGTCGAGACCTACGCCAACCGGCCCGACACGCTGGGCCACCTGGGCATGGCCCGCGAGATCGCGGCCATGCTGGGCAAGCCCCTCAAGGAGCGGCCCTGGCCGCTGGCCGAGCTCCCCGTCCGCACGGCCGACCTGGTCGACGTCCAGATCCTGGACGAGGACCTCTGCCCCCGCTACTGCGGGCTGGTGGTCCGCGGCGTCAAGATCGGCCCCTCCCCCGAGTGGCTGCGCAAGCGGGTCGCGGCCATGGGCCTCAACCCGGTCAACAACGTCGTCGACGTGACCAATTACGTCCTGTTCGCCACGGGCCAGCCCATCCACGCCTTCGACCTGGCCAAGGTGGCCGGGCCGCGCATCCTCATCCGCCGGGCCAAGAAGGGCGAGCGGCTGCGCCTGCTGGACGGCCGCGAGGCCGCCCTGACCCCCGACATGCTCGTCATCGCCGACGAAAAGAAGGCCTCGGCCGTGGCCGGGGTCATGGGCGGCGTCGATTCGGGCGTCTTCGGACGCGACCACCGACATCTTCATCGAGAGCGCCGTCTTCGACCCCGGCTCGATCCGCCGCACCCGGCGGACGCTGGAGGTCGTGACGGACGCCTCCTCCCGCTTCGAGCGCGGGGCCGACGTGGGCTTCGCCCCCCAGGCCGCGCGCATGGCCGCCTCGCTGATGGCCGAGTTCGGCGGCCGGGCCAGCCGGGAGATGATCGACGTCTACCCCCGGCCGCGCAAGCCGCGCGAGCTGACCCTGCGGGCCCGCCGCACGGCCGACCTGCTGGGGGTGGACATCCCGGCCGACTTCATCGAGAAGACCCTGACCGCCCTCGGCTTCGAGCTGCGGACGCGCTCGGCCGGGGCCTGGATGGTGCTGGTCCCCTCGCACCGCGTCGACATCGAGCGCGAGGCCGACCTGATCGAAGAGCTGGCCCGCTTCTTCGGCTACGACCGCATCCCCACGGTGCTGCCGCCGCTCGAGGTGCTGGAGACGGTCCCGACCCAGGAGTCGAAGCTCGGCCACATGGCCGACCGGCTCTTCCACTTCGGGTTCGACGAGGTCATCAACCCCAGCTTCGCCGATCCGGAGCGGGACGCCCGCGCTGGGCTCGGGCCGGACGGCCGTGGCCATCCGCAATCCGCTCTCGGCCCGGGCCGCGATCCTGAGGACGAGCCTGCTCGGGGAGCCTCCTGGACAACGCCGCCTGGAACCTGAACCGCGGGCTGGAAGCCGTCCATATCTTCGAGACGGGCAACGATCTACCGCCGCACCGTCGACGACGGCGCGGCCGAGGACCTGACCCTGGGGCTGCTTTCGACCGGCCCCCTGGGCGGGGCGCACTGGAAGGGACGGCCGGCCGAGGCCGACGTCTTCCACCTGAAGGGCGCCGTCGAGTCCGTCCTGGAATCCCTGCGCTACGATGCGGCGGGGATGATCGCGCACCCCCACCCGGCCTGCGACCCGGAGACGGCCCTGGCCGTCCAGGTCAAGGGCGAGCCGGTCGGCTGGCTGGGCCGCCTGCAGGGCGGGCTGCTGCAGGCCTACGGCGTCAAGGGCCCGGTCTTCGCCGCCGAGATCGACCTCGGGCGGCTGTTCAAGATCAAGCCGCGGCCGTTCGAGTTCGCGCCGCTGCCCAAGTTTCCGGCCGTCAGCCGCGACCTGTCGTTCTGGGTCGGCCGCGAGACTGCCTACGCCGAGATCCGGCAGGCGGCGGCCCGGCTGGACGTCGCCTACCTCGAAGGCTTCGACCTCATCGACCGCTACGACGGACCCAACGCGCCCGACGGGCAGGTGGGGCTCTCGCTGCGCTTCGCCTACCGCAACCCCAAGGCCACGCTGACGGCCGAGGACGTCGACAAATCCGAGCAGAAGGTCGTCAAGGCCCTCAAGGCGGCCTTCGGCATCCGGCTCCGCGAAGGAGGATCGCAATGACCACCGAGCTCGACGCGCCTGAAGGTCCTGGAAGCCAAGATCGGCCACGTGGCCGAGTTCATCGCCAAGCTGAGCCGCGGAGAACGACAAGCTCAAGGCCCAGGTCAAGGACCTGCGGTCCGAAAAGAAGGACAACGAAGAGCTGGCCAAGCGCGCCGCCAGGCTTGACGAAGACGTTAAAAGATACGAGAATGAAAGGGAGACGTTGAAGGGACGCATAGACGCCATCATCGCCCAGATCGACAAGCTGGGACTCTGATGGACAAAGTGCTGGACATCGAGATCTTTGGCCGTACGTACAAGATACGGGTCAAAGGCGAAGAGGATGAAGACTACGTCGGCCGCCTGACGTCCTATGTTGATCAGAAGATGAACGAGATCGCCGTGAAATCCCGCTCCTCCGATCCCCTGAAGATCGCCGTCCTGGCGCTGATGAATATCGCGGACGAATGCTTCGCCAGCCGGAAAGAGCTTGATCAGCTGGACGCCGTGCTCGGCCAGATGGAATCCGAAATCGAGCAGGTCGAGAACCGCTTCGCCCCCGAAGGGGCCTACCGCGGCTTGGACAAGACCGCGCCGTAGCCGACCGCTCCCCCTCTGCGCCTTGACCTCGAAGGAGGTTAAGGACCATGGAATGGATAATCGCCGGCCTGCTGGGTGTAGGCGTCGGCCTGGTTGCGGCCTTCGTGTACTTTCAAATCAAGAAAAAATCCGGGGCTAAAGCGCCTGGCCGGGGCCGCCCACGAGGCCAAGGCCATCGTCGAGAAGGCGCACCAGGATTCCGAGCACCTCGTCAAGGAGGCCCAGGAAAAGGGCCGTCAGAAGCTCGCGTCCATCGACTCCGAGTTCGAGCGCCTGACCCAGGACCGCAAGCGCAAGCTCGGCGAGCAGGAGCGCCGCCTGATCCTCAAGGAAGAGACCCTCGACCGCAAGTATCGCGGGGTCGACCAGCGCGAGCGCGAGCTGTCGGGCAAGGAAAAGCGGCTGCTGGGCAAGGAGAAGGAGCTGGAGACCAAGGAAGCCAAGGTCGGCGAGCTGGTCAAGAGCCAGATGACCGAGCTGGAGCGCATCTCCGGCCTGACCCAGGAAGAAGCCAAGGGCCAGATCATCAAGAAGATCGAGGACGAGGCCCGGCTCGAGTCCGTCCAGGTGGTCAAGCGGATCGACGAGGAGACGCGGGCCAAGAGCCGGCTGATGGCGGCCGAGATCATCGGCAGCGCCATCCAGCGGTCGGCCGCCGAGCACGTCGTCGAGTCGACGGTCTCGGTCGTGGACCTGCCCAGCGACGACATGAAGGGCCGCATCATCGGCCGCGAGGGCCGCAACATCCGGGCCCTGGAAGATGGCCACCGGGGTCGACATCATCGTCGACGACACGCCGGAAGCGGTCATCCTCTCGAGCTTCGACCCGATCCGCCGCGAGGCCGCCCGGCTGGCCATCCAGCGGCTGGTGCTGGACGGGCGCATCCACCCGGCCCGCATCGAAGAGGTCGTGGAGAACGTCAAGGCCGAGCTCGAGGAGTCCATCCGCCAGGAAGGCGAGTCGGCCGCCTACGAGCTGCGCGTCCAGAACGTCCACCCCGAGCTGATCAAGCTGCTGGGCAAGCTCCGCTACCGCACCAGCTACGGCCAGAACGTCCTGCAGCACAGCAAGGAGGTCGCCTTCCTGAGCGCGGCCATGGCCCAGGAGCTGGGGCTCGACACCCAGACGGCCCTGCGGGCCGGGCTGCTGCACGACGTCGGCAAGGCCGTGGACAAGGATGTCGAGGGCACCCACACCGAGCTCGGCGTCGAGCTCTGCCGCAAGTACGGCGAGAAGGAGGCGGTCGTGGCCGCCATCGCCTCGCACCACAGGGACGTCGACTTCCCGTCCATCGAGGCCGTCCTGATCCAGGCCGCCGACACGCTGTCGGCCGCCCGGCCGGGGGCGCGGCGCGAGCTGCTGGAGACCTACATCAAGCGGCTGGAGAAGCTGGAGGGCCTGGCCAAGACCTTCGACGGCGTGGCCAAGGCCTTCGCCCTGCAGGCGGGCCGCGAGATCCGGATCATGGTCGACGCCGGCAAGGTCATGGACGACCGGGCCGCGCTGATCGCCAAGGACATCGCCACCAAGATCAAGAACGAGCTCGACTATCCCGGGCAGATCAAGGTCACCGTCATCCGCGAGATGCGGGCGGTCGAATATGCCCGATAGGACCGGCGTCCTCTTCATCGGGGACATCATCGGGCGCCCGGGCCGCAATGCCCTGCGCGCCGCCCTGCCCGGGCTGCGCGACAAGTACCGGCCGCACTTCGTCGTGGCCAACGGCGAGAACGCGGCCGGGGGCGCGGGCATGACCGAGGAGATCGGCCGCGACCTGTTCGCGGTGCTGGACGCCCTGACCTCGGGCAACCACATCTGGGACAAGAAGGAAGGCGTCGCCTACATGGAGGGCGAGCGGCGGCTGCTGCGGCCGGCCAACTACCCGCCGGGCAATCCCGGGCGCGGGTCGGTGGTCATCGAGAGTACCGGCGGGCGGAAGCTGGGTGTGGTCAGCCTGCAGGGGCGGGTCTTCATGGAGCCCATCGACTGCCCGTTCCGGGCGGCCGACGCGGTCGTGGAGACGCTGCGCAAGGAGACGCCGTGCATCCTGGTCGACCTGCACGCCGAGGCGACCTCGGAGAAGCAGGCCCTGGGCTGGTATCTGGACGGGCGGGTGTCGGCCGTGGTGGGGACGCATACGCACGTGCCGACGGCGGACGAGCGGGTGCTCCCGGGCGGCACGGCTTACATCACGGACGCCGGCATGGCCGGCAGCCGCAACTCGGTCATCGGCATCCAGAAGGAGCAGGCCATCGACAAGTTCCTGCTGGCGAGGCCGGTGCGGTTCGAGCCGGCCAAGGACAGCTTGTTCTTGTCGGCGGTGTACATCGAGATCGATTCGGACACGGGCCGGGCCGTTTCCATCAACCGCGAAGTCCTCGATTTAAAATAGATGGGGGACACCATACGTAATTCCCGAATACTTTTGTTTACGCTCCCCCATATCTCAATATATTACCGTTAGGCACGCCATCTCGCGTCAACACAAGTAGACGAAAATAATTAGGGAATTGCGTATGGTGTCCCCCAATTCATCTCAGTTTATCGGCTGACGACAAACCACGGGTTGGTCAAATCCGGCTTATTGTAGGCCAGCGGCGAGCCGTCGGCTGCCGATAGGACGCGGGCGCCGGACGCCTCGGCCACGGCCTGGCCCGCCGCCGTATCCCATTCCATGGTCGGAGCGAAGCGCGGGTAGACGTCCGCCGAGCCCTCCGCCACCAGGCACATCTTCAGCGAGCTGCCGATCGAGACGAGCTCGATCTCCCCGCGCTCCAGGCGCTTGGCCTCGATAAAAGCATCGGTCTCGGGGCTGCGGTGGCTGCGGCTCGCGACAACCGTGAACGGGCGAGCTCCGGCGGGCTCGAACGGGAGCCGGACCGCCAGCCGGATAAACCGCTCGAGGGCGTTCCCGGCCGCCGCGGCCACGGCCCGCAGGATGGCCCTGTCGGCCGCCAGCTTGAATCCGCCCCAATCCGCCGCGCCCAGATAGAGCACGTCCATCGCGGGCGCATAGACCACACCCAGGACGGGCCGCCCATCCCGAATCAGGGCGATGTTGACGGTGAACTCGCCGTTTCTTTTGACGAATTCCTTTGTCCCATCCAGGGGGTCCACGATCCAAAGCTCGGGCCAGGCGCGGCGCTCGCCAGAGGGGATGTCGCGGCCTTCTTCACTGAGGACGGGGATTGCCCGAGGGGGCCAGAATCCCCGATGATCCGGTCGTGCGAACGCCGGTCCGCCTCGGTCAGCGGGGAGTGATCGTCCTTCCGATCGACCCCGAACTCCCCCGCGTAGACGTCCATGATCTCGTCGCCGGCGGCGACGGCCGCCCGCAGCGCCAAATCAAGTAGCCTTGCCGTCTTCATCGGCATCATCTTATCAGACCAAGAGGGGTCAGGTCTTAACATTTGACATTTTTCGTAAAGGCCTGACCCGTAGTGCCAGGTCTTTACGCTTTGTGTCAAATGTTAAGACCTGACCCCTCCTGCTTTACGGTATAATATCCCCGTTCGGCCATCGGACTCGGCATGAAGGAAGAAAACGACCTCCCCCCCGGACGCGCCGTCATCCGCCCCGGCACGCTCGTCGTCAGGGACAAGGTCTACACCGTCTCCGAGCTGACCGGGGTCATCAAGATCGCCCTCGAAACCGCCTTCCCCCAGGTCTGGGTCGAAGGCGAGGTCTCCAACGCCCGCAAGTACGGCTCCGGCCACCTCTACCTGACCCTGAAGGACGCCGGCAGCTCCATCCCCGCCGTGATTTGGCGCGGCGACGCCTCGCGCCTCAAGTTCGAGGTCAAGGACGGCCAGCAGCTCGTCTGCCGCGGCAAGATCGACGTCTACCCGCCCCGCGGCGCCTACCAGCTGATCATCGACCGGGCCGAGCCCAAAGGCAAGGGCGCCCTGCAGCTGGCCTTCGAGCAGCTCAAGGAGAAGCTCAAGGCCGAGGGCCTGTTCGATCCGGCCCGCAAGCGCAAGCTCCCCCTCCGGCCCAAGAAGATCGGCGTCGTCACCTCGCCCACCGGGGCGGCCATCGTCGACATCCTGCGGACCCTGGAGCGGCGCTCGGCCAAGCTGCACGTCCTGATCTACCCGGCCAAGGTCCAGGGCGACGGCTCGGCCGACGACATCGTGGCCGGCATCCGGGCTTTCGCCGCCATGCCCGACATGGACGTCCTCATCGTCGGCCGCGGCGGCGGCTCGATCGAGGACCTCTGGTCGTTCAACGAGGAGAGGGTGGCCCGGGCCATCGCCGCCTCGCCGATCCCCGTCATCTCGGCCGTCGGG
Organism: Candidatus Aminicenantota bacterium; assembly: GCA_963803915.1. Lineage (GTDB taxonomy): Bacteria > Acidobacteriota > Aminicenantia > Aminicenantales > UBA4085 > UBA4085. The sequence continues at coordinate 580,263 of CAWDOL010000014.1, forward strand.
CACGAGGTCGACTTCACCATCGCCGACTTCGTCGCCGACATTCGGGCCTCGACCCCTACGGCGGCCGCCGAGATGGTCGTCGAGACCGAGGAGGCCTTCGCCGAGCGCATCGCGAACCTGGAGCGCCGGGCCGCCCAAAGCCTCCGCTTCGCGGTACAGGAGCGCCGCCACGGCCTGACCGCTCTGGCCCAGCACCGCGCCTTCCAGGGCTTCCGCCTGCGCTTGCTGGGCTTGGAGCAGCGCGTGGACGACCTGGAGGGTCGGGCCTGGGAGGCGATCCGAGGCCGCCAGCGCCAGATCGCCGACGCCCGCGCCCGGACCGTCCTGGGCCAAGAGCGCATGGCCTCCGCCCTGCGGGCCCGCCTGCGGGACGGATCGTCGCGCGCCGACCTGATCGAGCAGCGGATCGCCTCCTCCTTCCGGGCCCGCCTCGCCGCCTGGCGGGGGGATTGGGAGCGGCTGGCCGCCGGGCTCAATGCGCGAAGCCCCCTGGACGTTCTGAGAAAGGGCTATACCCTGGTCTGGGGCCGCGACGCCGCAGGGACGGAGGCGGGGGGGCGGCGCCCGATCATCCGCATCGACGACGTCCGGCCGGGTGATCCGGTCACGGTGTCGTTCCACAAGGGCGAGTTCGCGGCCACGGTCGAATCGGTCGATCCCGATAAAAAAATCGATAAATAGGGGGACACCATACATAACTCCCGAATACATTTGTTTACGGCCTTTAAACAAAATCTTTGTTCTTTTTCGGGCGGGTGCATTGCGCGGTTGCTCCGTCGCCAAACGGTGACGGAAATAATTCGGGAGTTATGTATGGTGTCCCCCAATTCATTGGAGGTTGAGGCATGAAAGAAAAGGACCTGAACTTCGAGAAAGCCCTGGCCGACCTGGAAGCCACGGTCGACAAGCTGGAAAAAGGCGGGCAGAGCCTCAACGAGTCGCTGGCCCTGTTCGAAAAGGGCGTCAAGCTGGCCCGCTTCCTGCGCGACGAGCTGGACAAAGCCGAGAAGAAGGTCGAGATCCTGCTCAAGGACGAAAAAGGCGGCCTCCAGGCCCGCCCCTTCGGCCAGGAGGGGGAGGAAGCCGAGCAGGAAGCCGATGAGGATGCCGCCGAGGACGACTCCGAGGATGACGACGACGAGGCGGAGGAAAAGCCCAAACGAAAGCCCAAAACCGGCAAAAAGCCGGGCGACGACTCCGCCCTGCCTTTCTAATGTCCCGTCTCATAAATTCCAATCCCATAATCGCCTTGGAGCCGGGGCACGTCCAGCCCGGCGGGGGGGGGGAGAGAGAGGCAAGCTCCCCCCTCGACGCTCCGCTGGCTCCGCTGGCCCCCTCCCAAAAAGGGCGTAAATTGTGGTATAATATGAGGGTTACCTGCCATCCTGAGGCTCGCTTCAGGGAGGCGAATCGAGCCGCGACATCCGAGCTGTATTATGAGGTTGCCTAGCTGCCTTTAGTCGCCCGCGCGACGGATAGAAGTCCGTCCAAGAGTCACTCGGAAGAGCCAAAATGAGCCGTATTCTCGATACGATCAACGGGCCGGAGGATCTGCGCAAGCTTCCGGCCGACCAGCTGCCGCGCCTGGCCACCGAGATCCGGGCCATGATCCTGGATGTGGTCTCCAAGAACGGCGGGCATCTGTCCGCCAACCTGGGCATCGTCGAGATCACCCTGGCCCTGCACCGGGTCTTCGACACCCCCGCCGACAAGATCGTCTGGGACGTCGGGCACCAGTCCTACGCCCACAAGATCATCACCGGACGGCGCGATCTCTTCCGCGGCCTGCGCCAGCGCGGCGGCATCCTGGGCTTCCCGGACCGCGACGAAAGCCCCTACGACGTCTACAACGCCGGGCACGCCTGCACCGCCCTCTCGGCCGCCCTGGGCATGGCCGTGGCCCGTGACAAGAAAGGCCGAATCCCACCGCATCATCGCGGTCGTGGGCGACGGCAGCCTGACCGGCGGCGTCTCCTGGGAGGCCCTCAACCAGATCGGGCATCTGCGGACCAAGCTGATCGTCGTCCTCAACGACAACGAGATGTCGATCTCGCAGAGCGTGGGGGCCATCTCCAAGTACCTCGGCTACCTGGCCTCGGGCCAGCACTACCTGCGCATCAAGGACAGGGCCAAGACCCTGCTCAAGAGCGTGCCCGTCCTGGGCTGGCCGATCATCCGCGCCGCCCGGGGCATCGAGGAAGCTGGTCAAGAAGATCTTCTTCCCCGGCCTGGTCTTCGAAGAGCTGGGCTTGCGCTATATCGGCCCGGTCCAGGGGCACAGCCTGCCCTCGCTGATGGAGGTCTTCGAGGAGGCCCGCAAGTACAAGGACGGGCCCATCCTGATCCACTGCGTCACGCGCAAGGGGCGCGGCTACATGCCGGCCCAGGAGGATCCCGAGCACTTCCACGGCGCCAGCCCGTTCAACGTCCAGTCGGGCCTGGCCGCGGCCAAGAGCGGGCCGCCCTCCTACTCCGAGGTCTTCGGCCGGACCATGGTCGAGCTGGGCAAGGCCGACTCGCCGCATCCTGGCCATCACCGCGGCCATGCCGGAGGGCACCGGCCTGACCGGCTTCGCGGCCGAGCTCCCCGGCCAGTTCTTCGACGTCGGCATCGCCGAGCAGCACGCCGTCAACTTCGCGGCCGGGCTGGCGCTCGGCGGCTTCAAGCCGGTCTGCGCCATCTACTCGACCTTCCTGCAGCGGGCCTACGACCAGGTCTACCACGACGTCTGCCTGCAGAACCTCCCGGTCGTCTTCGCCCTGGACCGATCCGGCATCGTGCCGGACGACGGCCCGACCCACCAGGGCATCAACGACATCGCCTTCCTGCGGCACATGCCCAACATCGTGCTGATGGCGCCGCGCGACGAGGCCGATGCTGCCGGCGCATGATCAAGGCGGCCCTGGACTGCGGCCGGCCGGCCGCCGTCCGCTACCCCAAGGCGCTCGGCGAGGGCGCGGCGACGGACGCCGGAAGCCCGATCGAGCCGGTCCCGCTGGGCCGGGCCGAAATCCTGCGCCGGGGGGACGAGGGCGCCGGGCTCATCCTGGCCTACGGCCACATGGTCCACCCGGCCCTCGAGGCCGCCGCGGCGCTGGAGGCCGAGGGCCTGCGCCCGACGGTCGCGGACGCCCGCTTCGCCAAGCCGCTGGACGAGGAGCTCATCCTGAGGTTCGCAACGCCCGCGGCCCGGATCATCACCGTCGAGGAGGGCGTGGCGGCGGGCGGGTTCGGCTCCGCCGTGCGCGAGCTGCTGGACGCCCGCGGCCGGTGCGACGTCCGCTTCGAGGCCGTCGGCCTGCCGATCGAGATCTACCCGGTCGGCAAGACCGATCAGATCAAGCGCGACTTCGGCCTGGATGTTCCCGGCCTGACGGCCCGGTTCAAGGAGTTTTTCAAGTAATTGGGGGACGAGCTCGAGCCGTCCTACTATTCGTTAGATTAGGGGACACCATACATAACTCCCGAATACGATTGTTTACGGCTTCTAAGCGAACTGATTCTTCTCAGTTATGGGGCCCCTAGATTGCCGATAGACAACCATGGTTGACGAAAATAATTCGGGAATTGACGATGGTGTCCCCCATTTATTTCCATGAAAAGAGAACGGGCCGATAAGGTCCTGGTCGAGCAGGGGCTGGCCGAGACGCGCCAGAAGGCCCAAGCCCTGATCATGAGCCGGGGTCGTCTCCGGCCCCGGCGGCCGGATCGAAAAGGCCGGCCAGCCGGTCGACCCCGGCCTCCCGCTCGCGGTCGCAAAGCCCCTGCCCTTCGTCGGGCGCGGCGGGCTCAAGCTGGAGCAGGCCCTGGACGACTTCGCCGTCTCCCCCGCCGGCCTCGTCTGCGCCGACATCGGCTCGTCCACGGGCGGATTCACGGACTGCCTCCTGCAGAGAGGCGCCGCCCTCGTCTACGACGTGGACGTGGATATCCGCCAGCTCGACGACCGCATACGGCGCGACCCGCGCGTCGTGACCATCCAGAAGAACGCCCGCAACCTCGTCCCGGCCGACTTCACGGCGGGCCCGGACAACCCGGGCGGCGGGCGCCACGCCGGGCTTCCGTCCCTGGCCGTCATGGACGTTTCGTTCATCTCGATCCTGAAGATACTGCCGGCGCTGAGAGCCGTGTTGACGCCCGTCGTCCCGAGCCCCGCGCGGGAATCCCTCAGAGAAGAGAAGCCCGATATCGCCGGCGTGCCTTCTGCCCGCGGCTGTGATGGAAAAGACGATGGCCCCGGCAAAGACGCGGCGTCATCGATTCTGCTGACTCTTATCAAGCCGCAGTTCGAGGCCGGACGCGGCCAGGTGGGCAAGAAGGGCATCGTCCGCGACGCCGCCCTGCATGCCGAAATTCTGGCCCGGGTGGCCGAAGAGGCGCAACGGACGGGGTTCGCCCTGCGCGGCCTGATCCGCTGCACGGCCAGGGGCCGCACCGGAAACCAGGAGTTTTTCGCCCGCTGGGAGCCCGGCGGTATCACACCCGATCAGAATACCATGCTAGAATGGATTCGCTCGGTCACCGCAACATGACGCCGCCAAGTCCGTCCCCCCATTCCTTATACACCACATCATGACCACCGGACCCCTCGGCTGTATTCGCCATACAGTGTTCCCCACAATCCACACTCGCTCGAGCATGATCCATGAAACCGATTAAAAGCGTCGGCGTCATCGTCAAGGCCCACGCCCCCGGGGTGGATGCCGTCCTGGGCGACCCTGCTCGGCCACCTCGCGCGCCGCGGTGTTGCCGCCAGCCTGGAGCAAGCGGCCGCCGACAAGATCGGGCGGCCGGACGGCCTCCCCCGCGAGCAGGTCCCCGGCCTGGTCGACCTGGTCGTCGTCCTGGGCGGGGACGGCACGCTGCTCAGCATCGCCCACATGGCCGCGCGCGCCGGCGTCCCGGTCATGGGCGTCAACCTGGGCCGCCTGGGCTTTTTAACCGAGATCCCGGTCCCGGAAATGACCCGGACGCTGGACGAGGTTCTGGCCGGAAACGAGACCCTCATCACCCCGCGCCTGATGCTCGAGGCCTCCCGCGACGGCGAGCGCTGGCTCTGCCTGAACGACATCGTCATCAACAAGGGCGCCCTGGCCCGCATGCTGCACATCGCCATCCGCATCGACGGCGAATCCGTGGCCGAGGTCCGGGCCGACGGGCTGATCGTGTCCACCCCGACCGGCTCGACGGCCTACACCCTGAGCGCGGGCGGCCCGATCATCCACCCGCAGCTCCCGGCCATCCTGCTGACCCCCATCTGCCCCCACACCCTGACCTTCCGGCCCATGGCCGTCTCGGCCCAGGCCGTTGTGGAGCTTCGGGTGCAAGCCTCGGAAGAGGTCTTTTTGACCGTAGACGGTCAGCGCGGCACGCCTCTTGCGGGCGGCGATGCGGTCGAGGTCCGGCGGGCGGCCTTCGATCTGGCCCTCGTCAGGTCCCCCGCCCGGGGCTACTTCGACCTGCTTAAAGAGAAGCTCTCCTGGGGCGGGTGAAAGGAAAGACCCTCGAATCGAGCTCACCCCCTGCTGATCAGGATCCGGTAGACTTCGCCATTCTGACAGGAGGAAAGCTCCAGAAGGACCGCGCCGTTGGAGATGGCCCGGTTCTCCTCGCGAACCAGCGTGAAGCCGTCGACCACGACTTCGCCCCGGTTGAGGAGCTTCTCGATGCGCAGGTTGACCGCGCCAGCGCCCGCCAGGGCGCCGATCGACCCGAGGCTCTTCAGTTGGACCGACACGGATTTGGCCGGTTGATTGACGTCATTGGTGAAATAGGCGAGCAGGACCTGCGCCACGTTCGCGTCGTCCGACCGGGAGCTGGCGAGGGCATGGATGGCGTCGTCCCTTGAATCCGCCTTGATCCGCGAGTCGACCCCGTCGCCGTAGGCCTTGTAGGCCCACCAGGCCGCTCTCGGCTGGTAGGTCACGGGCGTGACGATCCCATCCAAGGTCCAGTTATTGCAGTTGACGAACGGCTCGCCGGCGTAGTTCGTCCAGCACGACTTGTTTGCGCCATCGGCCTCCCCGGCCTCCAGCATGTTCAGATAGCCGAGGATATGGGCCGGGTTGTACTGGTTGCCCTCGGACGTCACTTCGTTGATCAGGATACCCTTTAGGCCCAGCGCCCCATAAACGGCGTTTTGGATGTAGCCGGTCTTGGCCGAGGAGAGCCGGGATTGGACGGCGCGAACGTCGTTGCCCAGCTCGTGCCAGGTCAGCCAATGGACCTTGACGCCGTTGGCCACTGCGTCGGTCAGGAAATCCGTCAGAAACCCGGCGTCATAACGGCTGAGGCTGGGGCCTTCCACCTCCAGCGCGTCGCCGAGCACCTCGCGAAGGGCGAAGTAGGCGCGCCGGAACGTCTCGAAGTACTGGCCTCGGGTGCCGGCCCAGAAGGAGGGCGCATCAGGCTCATTCCAGATGTCCCAGACAATGGGGCGGCCGACGAAGGCGGCTGCGATCGTCTTGACGTGGGCTTCGAAGGCCGGCCAATTCTGGAACGGCCACCCGTTCTCCGGGCTGGGGTATCCCCAGGTATCGCTGAGCACGGCGTGTACGGTCATCCCGAAGCCCCTGGCCCGGTCGTAGTTCGTCCGGAAATACCCGGAGCGCAGATGCGCCGCCCGCAGGGGCCGGATCATGGCGTCGGGCGGGCTCGTCTCGTTGAAGGCCTGGAGAAAGCCGGACATGTTGCGGGTCGCCAGCGCGGTGTCGAACGATACGGTAACGGTATAGACCGGCGCGGAAGGCGTCGGCGTGCTCCCCCCGCTCCCCCCGCTCCCGCCGCAAGCGGCCAAGGCGAGCACGATGAAGACAAGAAGTCCGGCTTCAGTGAATCGCGACATGTCCCTCCCCTTTCGCAATTTCCGAACGGGCGGTGAGGATGAGCCGGGTCTCCGCTTCGAGCGCGAAACCGGCGGCCGGGATGAGGTGGCCCGCGAGATTGACCGCCGCCGCCCCCTCGAGCCGAATCGACAGCGAGTATTCGGAGAACAGCCCCATGTCCGCCGGCAGGCGAAGGTGCCGGACGCCGGTCCCCGTACCCGTCAGAATCGTCCGCGCGGCGCCGGCTGCCGCACTCCCCGAGGCGTTAAGCCGCATTTCCGAGTCTAGAATCATCGCATCCGCCCCGACGTCCCCGGTTCGACGCCCCGATTCCGCAACGGCGATCTGGAGCGAGGCATCGGGCAAGGGAAGCTCGATGCGGCTTCGTCCCTGCCAACGGCCCGCCGCATCGACGCCGTTCTCCGGCAGGCGGGGGAAGAAGACCCTCAGGAGGCGGTCGAAGGGAAGGCCAAAAATGGAATCGCGGGGCAACGCATCCAGATTGGCGACGCTTAAGACTTCGCCCCGGCTGTCGAAAACGACTTCCAAGGGCCGCCAAGGCGAGGTCTCGAGGACGGCGCGGCTGGCCCCTTCGGGGGTCTGAATCTCGAAAGCCAAGCCCTCGGTTCCGAGGCCCGCCCGGATGAAATCGGAATCGCTGGACTTGATCTTGAGGTCGAGAGGGCCCGTCACCACGATCGAAAGGCCCCCCAACCGGCTTGCGCCCATGGGGAGGGAGGTGATCCGGGCGTCGAGGCGGAAATGGTAGACCTCCCCTTTTGCGGGGCGGAATCGGGAGGCTGGACTTTCGCGGGAGGGCCGGTCAGGAGACGAACCGCTAAGGAACGCAGGCGGGGAGAAAAGCATAACAAGGGCGGCGGAGATGAGCCCGAGAATCGACCGTCCACGGCACCCCCGCATGGATATTCTCCAAACAAGCCTTTCTAAGAAGAGAGGCCCGAGGGCGATTCTACCCTTGCCGGAGAGCTCCCGTCAAACATTGCGCCAAGACGGAGGGGAGGTAGCCGTCTGAATCCGGGGGGAAGCGTTGATAAATATGCTTATTTATATTATTATGATGATCTTAGGGCCATTGTCGGGGGCCTGTCATTGGTGTATGATGAACACTCGCCATGAGGAAGAAGCTGCGCATCCTGATCATCTCCCCCGAGCTCACGCCCCTCGCTTCGACGGCGGGCGGGCCGGGAAGCGCGGCGCGATCGGATGCTGAACGGGCCATAGCCGCCGGGGCCGCCGTCTCGATCGTCCTCCCCCGCTACAGGATCCCGGCCATCGAAGCCCTGCCCCTGGAGACGGTCCTGCCCGAGTTCCAGGTCCCCATCGGCGCCGGCAAGGACCGGGCCGCCGCCTTCAAGACCCGCGTGGACGGCCTGGACGTCTACCTGATCGACAGCGCCGAGCACTTCCTGCGCGACAGGATCTACGGCGCGGAGGGGGCGGATTACCTCGACAACGACGCCCGCTTCGCGTTCTTCGCCCGGGCGGCCGTCGAGCTCATCCTCAAAGCCAGGCTGGCCGTGGACGTGATCCACTGCTTCGACTGGCCGGCCGCGCTCGTCCCCCTGTATCTGCGGACGCACTACGCGGCGCGATCCCCGCTCAAGGACATCGCCAGCGTCCTGTCCGTCTCGGATTTTTCCGGCAACGGCCACTTCCCGGCCGAGTCGCTGGCCCTCACCGGCCTGAGCTGGGACTACTTCACGCCCGACCAGCTGGCCCAGAACGGCCGCTTCGATTTTCTCAAGGCCGGCGTCGTGTTCTCGGACGCCCTGACCGGCGCCGCCTGGGCCGTCCGGGCGCCGGGCCGCGGGGCGGGCGCGAAAACGGCTGGGCCGAGACCCTGGCCCGCCGGGCCGACGCCGTCGTCCCTCCGGGCGGTTCGATCCTCGACGTCTACCTGCGGGCCATGGCCAATAAAAAAGAAGGAGGCTCTCATGTCCGATAACGTCACTCTCGTCACCGACGAGACCTTCGAAGCGGAGGTCCTCAAGTCGCCCATCCCCGTCCTGATCGATTTCTGGGCCGTCTGGTGCGTGCCCTGCAAGATGATCGCCCCCACGGTGGAGGAGATCGCCGTGGAGATGAAGGACAAGCTCAAGGTCTTCAAGATGGACGTGGACCAGAGCCGGGCCACACCGGCCAAGTACGGCGTGCGCGGCATCCCGACGCTGCTCCTGTTCAAGGACGGCGCCGTAAAAGAGCAGCTGGTCGGCGCCCTGCCCAAGGACAAGATCGTCGAGGCCATCAAGAAGCACGTCGGCTGATGGGCCCTGAAGCACGACGTCGTCATCATAGGCGCCGGGCCGGCCGGTTTGGCCGCCGCCATCTACGCCGGGCGGGCCCGCCTGGACACCGTGGTCCTGGAGAAGGGCCTGCCGGGCGGCCAGATTCTTGATCACGGACTGGGTCGAAAACTACCCCGGCTTCCCCGACGGCATCGCGCCTTTCGACCTGATCGAGACCTTCCGCAAGCAGGTGCTCAAGTTCGGCGCGGTCATCGTCTCCGACGGGGCCAAGAGCATCCGGCCGGACGGCGACGGCCCCGACTGGATCGTCCAGACCGGCAAGACCGAGTACGCGACGCGGGCGGTGATCGTGGCCACCGGCGCCCACTACCGCCGGCTGGGCCTGCCCAACGAGGGCATGCTCGTCGGGCGCGGCGTGTCCTATTGCGCCACCTGTGACGGCGCCTTCTTTCGCGACCGCGAAATCGCCGTCGTCGGCGGCGGCGACACGGCCTTGATGGAAGCCCATTATCTGACCAAGTTCGCCTCGAAAATCCACGTCATCCACCGCCGCGACCGCTTCCGCGGGGCCAAGATCCTGCAGGAGCGCCTGCTCGAGAGCCCGACGGTCGAGGTCCACTGGAACTCGGTCGTCGACGAGATCGTCGGAAGCGACGGCCTGGAAGCGATCGTTCTGCGCGACGTCGCGACCGGGGCCAAGTCGAACGACTTCCGGTCGAGGGCTTCTTCGTCGCCATCGGCATGGACCCCGTCAGCGACGTGGCCAAGGGCCTGCTCGAGCTCAACGACTGGGGCGAGATCGTGGTCAACCCGCGGATGGCCACCAGCCGGCCGGGCATCTACGCGGCCGGCGACGTCGTCAGCTCCATGCCGCGGCAGGTGGCCACGGCGGTCGGCTCCGGCGTCAACGCCGCCATGGGCGTCAGCGAATACCTTTCGGGATACAAATAGGGGTCAAGGCCCGGGCTTGGCGGCCTAGCCCTAAAACCCCGTCTCACGGGTATTGGGGCAGGTCTCAACATTCGACATTTCTCGGGTCGGTCCGTTCCCAATAGTCCGGCGTTTTCTCCAGCGGCAGCGGCTTTCCTAGAAATGTCGAATGTTGAGACCTGACCCCTTCCTATTTCTTTTCGAGGGTTTCAACCCTGGCCTGCAGGCGCTTGAACTCTTTCACCAGGTCATAGAGCCGCGGCGCCGAAGCCCAGAACTTCCGCCAGACCCGGATATCGAGGTGCGGGCTGCCGCTGACGAAGCCGCCGGCCGGGACGTTGCCCGTCACCCCGGTCTTGGCCGCGACGATCGCGCCCTCGCCGATCGTCACATGGTCGGGAACCCCGACCTGGCCGCTGAGGATCGCCCCCCGTCCCACCTTGGCGCTTCCCGCCACTCCGACCTGGGCCACCAGGATGGCGTTCTCGCCGATCTCGACGTTGTGGGCCACGATCACCAGGTTGTCGATCTTGGCGCCCGCGCCGGACGATGGTGGCGCCCAGGGCGGCCCTGTCGATGGTCGAGTTGGCCCCGACCTCGACATCGTCCTCGATGATCACCGTGCCGAGCTGGGGAATCTTGACGTGCGTGCCGTCGGCGGCCGGCAGGTAGCCGAAGCCGTCCGCGCCGATCACGACGCCGTTATGGAGGATGACCCGGGCCCCGATGCAAACGCCCTGCCGCAGGTGGACCCCCGAGTGCAGGACGCATCCGGGGCCGATCTTGACGCCGCTGTAGACGGTGACGTGCGGGTAGAGGACCGTACCCGCGCCGATCTCGGCTCCCTCGCCCACGACGCAGAACGGGCCGATCGAGACACCCTCCCCGAGGCAGGCCGATGGGGCAACGATGGCGCTCGCATGGATGCCGGCCGCCGGATATTCGGCGGGATGGAGGATCCCGGCCGCTTGCACGAACGTCATCTGGGGGTGGGACGATCGGATCACCGGAAGCCCGGCGCCGCTCATGCCGGGGGCCAGGATCACGGCGGAGGCGTTGGTCGTCCCTGAAAGGGAGAGGAGCTTTTCCTTGGCGATAAAAATGAGGTCGCCGGCCGATGCCGTTTCGGGGGCGGCGACGCGCCGGACCTCCGTGTCCCCGTCCCCTTCGAAGGGGCATCCCAACCGGGCCGCCAGCTCCTTGATCGTCATGAGCAAATTATATAGGGGTCAGGTCTCAACATTCAACATTTCCATGCCCTTTTTCAGGAGGCATGTTGGTCGAGCTGCAGGCGGGCTTCGATGTGCTCGTTGTAGACGGCCGCAAGCTCGCCGCACCAGAGCATGATGGCCAGGGAGGAGGAGATCCAAAGCAGGAAAAAGATGATCGAGGTCAGCGTCCCGGCCAGGAACTTGGACATGACCACGCCCGACGGCCGAGAAATGGGCCACATAGAAGACGAAGCTTCGCTTGAAGATTTCCCACAGCACGGAGCCGATGACGGCGCCCAGCACGGCGGCCAGGGTGTGGACCTTGGTCTCGGGGATGAACTTGATGATGACGAACAGGACCAGAAATCCCAGCGCAAACGGGATCAGGTACTGGACCAGGAAGTTGTCGACAAACGGCAGAACCTTGGGGTTGATGTATTCGGAGACCAGCGTGCTCGTCTGGACGGCTTTGTGCACCGCCGCCCAGGCCGCCGTGATCGAGAAGGAAAAGAGCAGGATCACGGCCATGATCAGCATGATCACGTTTTCCATCAGGCGGTTGTAGAAGAACGAGCGGGTCGCCTTGACCCGGAAGATCGTGTTCATGGCCTTGATCAGGTTGCCGAACAGGAAGCTGCCGGCGATGATCGAGCCGATGATGCCGAACAGCCCGAGCGAGCTGGTGTGCTTGGAGACCTCGGCCAGGCTCTTGAAGAACGAGGGGTCCATGTGGCCGAAGAAGTCCTCGGTAAAGATGTTCAGGCTGCGGACCGCGATCTCGGCCGAGCCCAGGAACTTGGAGGTGACCCAGGCAAAGAGGGCCAGCAGCGGGACGCCGCAGAGCAGGCAGAAGTAGGAAATGATGATGGAGTAGCCGAAGCAACGGTCGTCGTTAAACCGCTTGAACGACTCTCCGAGCAGGCGAAAGACGGTGCGCGCCATGGATATGGACCTAACCCTACTCCCCGGCAGCCCCGCTTGTCAACAAAAAGGGGTCAGGTCTGCGACATTGCGACATCCGAGCGACGAAAATCGTCATAGCGCCGATTATTGTCAATAAAAGCGCAACCCCGCCGCGCTACAATCACGCTGGGCAGAATGTCGAATCGTCGAGACGCTGACCCCTAAAGCCACGACTTGGTGATCAGGCGTAGTTGCCCCACTTGACCATCAGGATGATGAACGTGACCAGCAGGGCGTAGATGACCAGCGTCTCGATCAGGATCAGGCCCAGCAGGAGAAGGAACCGGATGTGCGGAGCGCCGCCGGGGTTGCGGCTGATGCCCTCGCAGGCCGAGCTGATGGCCTTGGCCTGGCAGAAGGCGCCGGCGATGACGGCCAGGGTGATGATGCCGCCGGCCACGATCAGCGACAGCCTGTAGAGGGAGGCCTTGTTATCGGCCTGGGCGGACTGGGCGGCACGCATGGCCTCCCGCGGATTGCCCTGCGGCTCCCCTTCCTGGGCCAGCAGCGGGGAGGCGACGAGCACGACAAAAAACAGCAGAAGACCGAGGCATTTCATGCGGGTGGACATCGGAGACTCCTTTGCGCGCTTGAATCGATGCTCCTCCTCGTGCTCGACCGCGCCGGCGATATAGATGCACGACAGCAGGACGAACACGAACGCCTGGAGGAAGGCGGTGAAGATCGACAGGGCCATGAACGGCAGCGGCAGGAGGATGGGGATGATCGAGGCGATGACCACGATCAGCACCTCCTCGGCGAAGATGTTGCTGAACAGCCGGATCGACAGCGAGACCGGCCGCGAGAAGTGGCTGATGAGCTCGATCGGGACCATCAGCGGGGCCATGGCCGGGATGGGGCCCATGAAGTGCTTGAGGTATTTCAGCGGGCCCTGCGCCTTGATCCCCTGGTAGTGGTAGTAGACGAAGACGCTCAGGGCGCAGCCGATGGTGACGTTGAGCTTGGCGGTGGGCGACATCAGCCCGGGGATCAGCCCGAGCAGGTTGGCAGAAGAAGATGAACAGCCCGACCGTGCCGACGACCGGGAGGAACTTCTTGCCTTCGGGCCCGATGATGTCCGTCAGCTGGCCCTCGAAAAACTCGATGATGCCCTCGAGCAGGCTCTGGAGCTTGCCGGGGACGATGGCGCGGCGCCGGGCGGCCAGCCCGAAGAACAGCATCATGAAGGCGGTCACAATCAGCACCATGACCACGTAGTCGGGGATGCAGTCGGCGGGATCGGCGACCTGGATGCCGAGCAGCTTGAGGGCGGCGGCGACGGGGCGGCCGAAGATCCTGTTGAACAGGACGACGATGCCCAGAGTGTGCTCGAGCTGTTCCATGGTTACGGTTTCATGGCCTTCATGCGGACGAGAGCGACGGCGGCCTCGGCCCCGATGACCGGAATGACCGCCGAGAAGCCCGCCGCGAACGCGACGAGCTTCCTGGGGAAGAGCAGGATTATAAGAAAGAAGGCCCCCAAGATCAACAGAAAGCGGAGGGCGTAGAGGGCGATTCCGGCCTTGAGGGCGCGTGTTTTGCCGCGGTCGAGGACGCGGGCGAGGGCGCCCTTGAGCCACAGGAAGGACAGGGCCGAGAGCAGCCCGCCGGCCAGCAAGAGGGCGCCGCTTATGGGGTCAAAGAGGAGGGCGGTGCCGAGGGCGAAAACGGCCGACAGGGCGGCGATTTCCAGGGGGATCCGGCGGAGGATCTTCTCCTCGGTCGGATCGGCAAAGGACGGCTGTAGGTCGCTCATTGGAAAGCGATATTTTAACATAAGGGGAGATCAGGGGTCAGGTCTTAAAATTCGAGTTATCAGCGAACGGAGTCAGGTCTCGGCATTCAACATATCTGGTGACATTCCATTTCAAACATTGCCGCCGAAACGAGCGAGAGAAATGTCGAATGTTAGACCTGCCCTATCAGCTGACCCCTATTGGTATTTTTTAAGCCCTCTGATCAGGGTTAACAGGCCCGAGGCGACGCCGAGCAGAGTCCAGATGATCAACATCCAGGGCTTGGTGCCCAGCCATTTATCCAGCAAATAGCCGAAGAAAAGTCCTACCGCAATGGCGGCGGGCAGGTTCAGGACCAGCGAGCTCAGGCCCCACAGGCCGCGGAAGCCCTCGCCCCCAGCCCCGCCTCCGGCCCCCTCGTCTCTCCCCAGCTTTCCCAGGCGCATGGCCCCGGCCTTACTTCCGCCGGCGGGCTCCCCTGGAGAAGCCCAGGATCACGATGACGACGAGAGCGATCAGGGCCAGCTCCATAAGTCCGATCATGCGGATCTCCTTCCACGCCATCTTACCAGAATTAGTGCGGCGCGGGGCATAACGGTAAGGGTCAGGTCTTAAAATCGGCTTCCGCACCCCTATCAGAATCGGAATTGCCGCGGCCAGGCGTTTCCGATAAAATAGGCCTCCTTCGTTCGACATGAAGGCCCACTTTCTCAAAGGACGACTGCCATGAAAAAAGCCCTCGTTTGCGGCGCCGGCGGGTTCATCGCCTCCCACCTCGTCAAACGCCTGAAAAAGGACGGCTACTGGGTTCGCGGCGTCGACATCAAGTCCCCCGAATATTCGGCCACCGCCGCCGACGAGTTCCTGCTCCTGGACCTGCGCCAGGAGGCCAACTGCAAGGCCGCCCTGGCCCTGCCCCCCGCCCACACCCAGGCCGGCCCGTCCGCACCACCCGCAGGCCCCTTCGACGAGGTCTTCCAGCTGGCCGCCGACATGGGCGGGATGGGCTTCATCCACTCGGCCGAGTGCGAGATCATGCGCAACAGCGCGCTCATCAACATCCACATGACCCACGCCGCGGCCGAAGCGGGGGCCAAGCGCTACTTCTTCTCCTCCTCGGCCTGCGTGTACCGCGATATGCGCAAGGAAGAGGCCGAGCTGACCGAGGCCGACGCCTACCCGGCCCTGCCCGACAACGAGTACGGCTGGGAAAAGCTCTACGCCGAGCGCATGGCCATGGCCTACGGCCGCCGCTCCGGCATGATCGTCCGCCTGGCCCGCTTCCAGAACACCTACGGCCCCGAGGGCACCTGGCACGGCGGACGCGAGAAGGCCCCGGCCGCCCTGTGCCGCAAGATCGCCGAAGCGCCCGACGGCGGGACGATCGAGGTCTGGGGCGACGGCTCGGCCATGCGCGCCTACACCTACATCGACGACCTGGTCGACGGCATCGTGCGCCTGATGGGCTCGGACCTGGAAGACGGCGTCAACATCGGCCGCCCCGAGTACGTCTCGGTGGACGAGCTGGTGAAGGCGATCACCGACGTCGCGGGCAAGACCGTCCACATGAAGCACATCGCCGGCCCGGTCGGCGTCCAGGCCCGCAACTTCACCAACGACCGCATCCGCTCGACCGGATGGGAATCGAAGTTCAGCCTGCGCGACGGCATCGCCCGCACGTACCCCTGGATCGAAGCCCAGGTCAAAGCGGCAAAATAATTGGGGGACACCATACGTAATTCCCGAATTATTTTCGTCAACAAAGGGCGACCGTCGGCCCATAAACGCCGGCTGTTAACGAAAGTTTACGGATCGAATTAGGGAGTTACGTATGGTGTCCCCCAATTACTTTCGGGCGCTGTTTGATCCCAAGAGCGCCTACTCCGCCGTGGATCTGGCCGCCGCGCTGAGCACGATGCCCGCCGCCGACCAGTCTGTCGCCGTGCGCGAGATCCTGGGCGAATCGTTCCGCCGCTTCGGTGCCGCCTCCGCCGCCGAGCCCCGGCTGGAAAGCCTCCAGCTCTCGCGCGTCCTGCATACCCTGGGCACGGCCCTGGAGAGCCTCGCGTCCGCCGCCGCCGTCCGCTCGCTCGTCGCCAAAGCCCTGGCCGGCCTTCCCCAGGCCGAAACCGCCTGGCTCGCGAGCATCGGGCTCCCCGCCTCGGCCGGGCCCGCCCTGCGCTGGCCGCGCCTCCTCTGCGACGCCGCCTTCGAGACGATCGGCCGCACCATCGTCCTGACCCGGACGGGCCGCTCCTCCATCCCCCGCAACGCCCTGCGCACCGACGAGATCATCTGGGGCCGCGCACCCGCCCGCCTCGACCTCGGCGGCGGCTGGTCCGACACGCCGCCCTACTCCCTGGAGCACGGCGGCTGCGTCATCAACGCCGCCGTCGACCTCAACGGCCAGTCCCCGATTCAGGTCTTCGCCCGGGTCATCCCCGAACCCGAGATCCGGGTCAACTCCATCGACCACGGCTCGCGCCTGACCGTGCGCTCGTTCGACGAGCTGCTCGACTACCGCTCCGCCACGGGCCAGTTCGGCCTGGCCAAGGCCGCCTTGGCGCTGTCCGGGTTCGCCCCGCACGCCGCACCCTGGCCGCCCGCCGCCCGCCGTTCGCTGGCCGCCATGCTCAAGGCCTTCGGCGGCGGCATCGAGCTCAACACCCTGGCGGCCATCCCCAGCGGCAGCGGGCTGGGCACGTCCAGCATCATGGGCGCGGTCCTGGTGGCCGTGATCCGGCGCATGATCGGCGACCACCCGTCCGACCGCGACCTCTTCCACGCCGTCCTCAAGCTGGAGCAGGAGCTGACGACGGGCGGCGGCTGGCAGGACCAGATCGGCGGCGTCCTGCCCGGCGTCAAAGTCATCACCGCCGGCCCGGGCCTCGTCCCCGACCCCTGGATCCACTACGTCATGCCCGACCTGCTCGACCCGACCCAGAACGGCGGCACCACACTCCTCTACTACACGGGGATTCGGCGCCTGGCCAAGAACATCCTGCGCACGGTGGTCGGAAGCTACCTCGACCGCGACGCCTCGGCCCTGGACACGCTGCGGGCCCTGCACGCCTACCCGGTCGACATGCGCGAGGCCATGGCCGCCAAGGACCATCGCGCCTTCGGCCGGCTGATCGACACGGCCTGGCGGCTGAATAAGCGCATCGACCCCGACTCGTCCACCCCCGAGATCGAGGCCATTCTGGCCCGCATCCGGCCGAATGTGCTGGGGGCCAAGCTGTTGGGGGCCGGGGGCGGCGGGTTCCTGCTGATCGTCGGCAAGTCGCCCAAGGACGCCCAGGCCGTGAGGCGGCGCCTCATCGCCCACCCGCCCAACGCCCGGGCCCGCTTCTTCGATTATCAGATCAGCCGCCGAGGGCTGACTGTCACTGTTTGCTGACGATTAGGGGTCAGGGGTCTTGGATCAGGTCTCAACACCTGAGCCCATGGCGATGGTCCCGGCGGGGATTCGACATTCGCCCAGGAAGACATTTGCTGGAAGCGACACGCCCGTACCAGATACATCAGATATGTCGAATGTTGAGACCTGACCCCTATTGACTCGACCGCTTCCAGGGCTTATATTGACAGCTCTTGGGAGGGTTGAACATGGTGAACTTCGAATTCCGCAAAATCGGCGAAAAGTATTTCGTCGTCGACGGCTTCAACGAGACGTTGGCCGTGGTGGGGCCCGACGGCTTTACGGCCAAGCCGGGCATCGTGGCCGAGCTCGACCGGATCTGCCCGCAATCCGAAACCCTGGTGGATTACATCAAGCGCCGCGCCTCCGTAGGGGTCGGCAGCCTATCCCGGGGGAAGTGAAGCCTGGGGTCAGGTCTTAGTATCGGCTTCCGCACCGGAGCGCTTGGGCGCTGCGGGGTTTAATTTTCCAGTAACAAATCTTTAAAAAACTGCCCTTTTACGGCAGATATATTAGATAACTCAAATTTTAAGACCTGACCCCTATCGGCACATACCGCCACCCGCCGGTATGCTACCCTAGTCGATGACATTCGGCATCCCCTGCAGACGGATACGGGGAGGGGCGAAAGCCAGCGAAAGGGCGGGCTAGAGTCACGGGGGGCCTGTCAGTACTACAAAACGCCAATTATTGTCATAATGTGACGCAATTTGGCGCAAAAAGCGTGTTCAAAAAACGGGCAAAAATTACATCTAATTGATAATAAACAATATACAAATTGGCACGGATAGTGCAATAGTATGGGTGTCACCAGTTGGGTGGCAAATACACGAACTCAATAGGAGGTTCAACATGAAGAGACAGAAAGGTTTCACCCTGATCGAGCTGCTGATCGTTGTGGCGATCATCGGCATCCTGGCCGCGCTGCTGGTCCCCAACGCCATGACGGCGCTGCAGAAGGCCAAGATCCGCGGCACCCAGAAGGACATCAGCACGATGTCCACTACCCTGGTCGACTACATCACCGACAAGGGTACACCGCCCGCCAACAGCGGCGACATCAGCACCACGCTGAAGGGCGCCCTGTCCCCGATGTACATCAAGGTTCTCCCGCTACGCGATCAGTGGGGCACGAACTTCAAGGTGTATTGCGGCACGGCGGTGGACGGCAACTACGGCATAACCGGTTCGGCCAACGACGACTTCCTGGTCTCGTCCTACGCCCGGGGCGGCGCGCTGGAGAGCTTCACCTACACGCCGTCCACGCCTGAGATGGGCCTGTACACGATCTCGGCCTCGGCCGACTTCGAGAAGGACCTGGTTTCGCTGAACGGCTCGTTCATCCGCGGTCCCCGGGCCGGCGTCTCCGGGACCTGATCCAGCCTGAGCTGAGTAACACCGACCTACCAGGGCCGGCTCGAAAGAGCCGGCCCATTTTTGTTTTAGGGGTCAGGTCTCAACATTCGACATTTCTCCCATCTCGAGCATGCTCTAAGCGGCAGGCACGCCTAAATATGCGGCGGGATGGCTCGTTGGAAGGACAAATGTCGAATGTTGAGACCTGACCCCTCTTTGGTTTAGTCTATAATACGCCCATGGGTGGGAATCGTCGATCGGACCGCGTCGTCGCCTCGCGCGTGCTTCTCCCCGTCCTCTGCATCGCGGTCTTCGCCGCCCTCGCCCTCCTCCTGGCCCCGCACGCCTCGATCCGCACCGACCGCTCGAGCCCCGCCTCCCGCTCCGTTATGTTCGCCGCGACCGCACCTCTTTCCTCGCCGGCTCCTCCTACCGCGCCTGCCCCCGTACCGATTCTTCTCCCCGCCTCCAGCTCCGCCTCCAGCCCCGCCGAAGTTCCGGCCTCCAGCCCCGCCCCCACGCTCACCCCCGCCCTCGCCTCTGCCTACCCCAATCTCATCGACAACGGCTCTCTCGAAGCCTACTACCCGGTCACCCGCCCCCGCCTCTGGCACTTCGACCCCGACATGCTCTTCCTCTGGGACGAGTTCTCACGCGGCCCCGGCGACCGCTCGCTCTTTATCGACGCCTCGCGAATCGTCGATCTCATCGCACTTCACGAATCAGGGGCCGACCGCCCGCTGAGCGACGGAAGCGCGCCGCGCCAACCTCAACCTCGAATCGCCGCTGACACCGCCCCGCATTCGAACGCCCCAAGTAACCCGAGCCCCCTCCCCCTCTCCCCCCTCAATATCGAGCCCCCCGGCCCCCGCGCCGTCCTGCGTTACTCCCTCCCCTCGCTCCGCCCCGGCGCCTCCTACCTCCTCTCGCTCTGGCTGGCCCGCGACCGCAACATCGACGGCATCTACCCCACGGCGGTCCTGGGCGGCCGCACGACGCGCCTCTCCGACTTCTGGGCCTCGGGCCGCTGGCAGAAGATCAGCCTCGTCGTCACCCTGCCGCGCCTCCTCCCGCCGGACCAGAGCACCCTCGAGCTCCGCATCCCCGCCGGCGACTATCGCCTCTGGATCGACGACCTCGTGCTGCGCCGGATCGAGGCGCGCGCGGACATCGCGAGCGAGCAAGCCGCGCCCACAGAATCCGCCGCCGCCGCTGCCGGCCCTCCCTCCACATCGCCCGGCCTCTCGCGCCGCCTGCTCCGCTGGACCATCCCCTCCACCGATCGCCTCCTCGACATCCGGATCGTGCTCTCTCGCGACCGGTACGGACGCATCGACGCGCGCGAGCTCTGGACGAACAACGCGGCAAACGAGGACGCCCGCGTGCCCATCGCCAAAACGATCTACGACCCCCTGCAAACCACCCAAAGCCCAAAGGACGAGAAGAAGGACGATCCTTCGGCCGACGGCGTCGACACGTTTGCGATCCCGCTCGATGCGTTACAGGACTTTCTGACCGCGATTCCCGCGGAGCTGCCGGCCACGTCGCCGGCACGCCAAGCCGGCGAGTCGCAACCCGGTTCGCACAGCCCCAGCTCCTGCTCCGGCCGCTGGTTTGCCCGGGTGGAGGTCTATCAGTACAGGACGAAGCTGACGGAGTCGAATCCGGTTTCGTTCAAGCTGTCGCGGCAACAGGCCGATGGCCCGGCGAGAGCCTCTCAAAACGAGAGCGCCGCGAATGCCCCTGCGGCGAATGCGCGCAACGGCTATGATGCGTTGCTGGGCTCTTTCCCCATCGGCATCTACGGCGCCTCCCTCGACGACTTCCCCGCCCTTCGCGAGGCCGGCTTCGACGCCGTCTATTTCTCCGCCCGCGACGCCGCCACCCTCACCCGCGCCCTCTCCGAGGCTTCCCGCCTCGGCCTCGCGCTCCTCACTTCACCACCCTCGACCGCCCAAGCCGCGCTCTTCCCCTCAGCCCCCGCCTACTTCTATCTGGCCGACGAGCCCGAGGGCCGCTCCGTCTCGCCCAAGATCCTCTACAAATCCCGCGCCGCCCTCCGCCGCCTCGGCCTCGCCCAGCCCGGTGCTATCGCCCTCTGCCGCTCCTGGCGCGCCACCGACTACGCCTCCGCCGTGGACGTCTTCATGGCCGACCCCTACCCCATCCCCTTCGAGCCGCTCGCCTGGCTCTCGGAGTGCCTGGACGAGATCAACCGCGCGATCGCCGGCGATTCCGCCAAGCGCGTCTGGGCCGTGATCCAGGCCTTCCCCTGGGGGATCGCATCGCCGCAAGTCGCACCCGACGCCGGCCGCGCCCCCACCCCCGCCGAGCTCAAGGCCCTGGTCCGCCTGGCACTCCTGCACGGCACGGACGGGTTGTTCTTCTATGCCCTGCAATCCGGCAGCTACCGCCTCCGCGACGACAAGCCCCTCTGGCAGGCCGTCAAGGAGGCGATCGCCGAGGCCCGCCGCCTGAAGCCCATCCTCGATGGACCGGATTTCTACGACGGCGCCGCCCGCACCGCCAACTACGCTACCGTGGCTACCGTGGGGCCCGTGTCCATCGGCGCTGCATCAGCCGCCGGCCCCGTCCTCGACTGCCCCGACCTCGACGCCTACGGCCTGCCCGCCGTCCATTTCGTCATCAAGCGCTCGCCCGCCGGCACCATCGGCACTGCCGGCGCTTCCGCCGTCGACACGGCCGCGGGCCCCGGCGCCGCCCCAGGTGCCGTCCAGGGCACGCCCCTCGTCTTCGCCCTCAACACCCTGGATCGCCCGGTGCGCGCCTCGCTCCGCCTGCCCGGCCAAGCAACGCCCCTCACGTTTTCCCTGGGCCCACACGAATTCGTGGAAATAGCGCGCGAACTGAGCCGATAATAGGCACAAGACTGAAACGAGATGTTAACGGGCGCTTTCGTAGTTGGGCGCGCGACTCCTCAATTACCGACTTGGCATCGATTTTAGCCCTTTTAAAGCTAGCCCGCACTTTCTTGATCGATCGAGAGATTTCGTTTATTCGTTTTAATCGTTCTTTGCCACTCACAACTCTTTTTGTGGAGGATGATTTTTTATTCATAGATGAGTTGGGATGGCGACTTCGCTCACGAAAAATCCATCGGCCGGTAGACCGACAGCCCCTCCAACCGCAAAAAGGCCGCGTCGGCGGAGGCCAGATGGCCGATCCCCTCTGCCTTCATCATGGCCGCGGTCAGCGAGTCGTTGACCAGGAGCCCGTCTCCGGAACATTTTCAAGCCCACGCGCCGCTCGAGCATTCCGACGAATTCCGGGCGAGCATTCCGACGGAAAGCGACCACTATATGACCGCCGCCGTTAGTTGACGAAAATAATTCGGGAGTTACGTATGGTGTCCCGCAATTCCTCTTTGACCAATTTGCACGCTATTGCCGATTAGTCTTGACTATTCGGCATTTTCGTGCTATTTAGTCATCATGGAACGCTACCTGAAACCTCAGATCCTGCGCGATCTGGCCAAAAAAATGGTCCTCCTCACGGGGCCTCGCCAAGTCGGAAAAACCTTTCTGGCCAAGCGCATCATGGCCGACTTCCGCAAGCCCCAATACGTGAACTTCGACGTCCTCGACGACCGCGCCGTCATCAAAGCGCGCACCTGGCCGCTCGACTCCGACCTCCTCGTGTTCGACGAGATCCATAAGATGAAAGGCTGGAAGGCCTACCTGAAAGGGGTCTTCGACGGCCGCTCTCCCGGCCAATCGATCCTGGTCACGGGGAGCGCCCGACTCGAAACCTTCCGCCAGAGCGGCGAATCGCTGGCCGGCCGTTATTTCCACCTTCGCCTTCATCCCCTCTCGGTCAAAGAAGCGGCCCCCGGCGGCACCGGCAGCCTCTCGGCCCCCGAAGCCCTTGACCGCCTCCTTCGGCTGGGGGGCTTTCCCGAGCCCTTCCTCGGCGATTCGGAGGAGCAGGCTGCCCGCTGGCGCGCTCAATACGCCACCGACCTCGTCCGCGAAGACGTCTCCGACCTGGCCAGGATCCACGAGATCCGGGCCATGCGCACCTTGCTGGATCTCCTGAGGACCAAAATCGGCTCGCCGCTCTCCTATTCCTCCCTGGCTCGCGACCTGCAGATCGCGCCCAACACGGTCAAGAAATACGTCGCAATCTTGGAAGGCCTTTACATCATCTTCCTCGTCCGCCCCTATCACCGCCGGCTGGCTCGCGCCATCCTCAAGGAGCCGAAGGCATATTTCTACGACACGGGCTTCGTCGCGGGCGATGCCGGCGCCCGCTTCGAGAACGCCTGCGCCGCGGCCCTCTTGAAGCATGTCCACTTCCTGCACGACACCAAGGGCCGGGACATCGACCTGTGTTACGCCCGGACCAAGGAGGGGCGCGAGGTCGATTTCGCCGTCGTACAGGATGGGCGCCCGGCCTGGCTGATCGAAGTCAAGCACGGCGACGCCGTCGCCGACGCATCGCTGGCTTTCTTTCGGGCCGCGTTCAAACCGGATCGGACGATCCAGCTCGTCCGGAATCTCCGCCGCGAAACCCGGCAGGACGGGGTCGAGGTCGTGCGGGCCGCCGAGTGGCTGGCCGGGCTCGAGGCCTGATTTCGGGCCCGACTTTCTACCAGCCATCTGATTAATAGTCATGACTTTTAACCAGCATGGTCGTTTTTGGTCGATAGCCTTCCCAGCGCGAGTCCGTTTGAACCGGCCCACCATGGGGGCGCCCTCCCTGAAGCGGCTGTCGCCAAAAGTGGACGGAAATAATTCGGGAGTTACGTATGGTGTCCCCCAATTCCCTGATATATTACCTCCATGGCCGAGGCAATGAAGCCGCTGATCGTCCAGTCCGACATGTCGCTCCTGCTCGAGACGGACTCGCCCCTCTACGCCGACGTCCGCGACGCGATCGCGCCCTTCGCCGAGATCGTCAAATGCCCTGAGCACGTCCACACCTACCGGATCACGCCGCTCTCGCTCTGGAACGCCGCCTCGGCCGGCCTCGTCGCCCCCGAGGTGCTGGCTCGCCTCCGCGCCCACAGCCGCTTCCCGGTGATGGACTCGATGGCCGCCCGCATCACCGACCTGATGAGCCGCTACGGGCGCGTGCGCCTTCTCCCCCATGACGCCGCGCGCCACCGCCTGGCCGTCGATCCCGTCGCCTGGCTCGCCCGCTTTCGCAACGATCCCGCTATCGCCCCCCACCTCGGCCCCGACGCCGCTCCAGGCCAAGCGTTGGTCCGCACCATCGATCGCGGCCTTCTCAAGCAAGCCCTGCTTAAAGCCGGCTATCCCGTCCAGGACCTGGCCGGGTACATTGCGGGCGCCCCTCTCTCCGTCCCCCTGCGCGAGAGTGACGGCTTTCGGCTACGCCCCTACCAAACCGCCGCCCGCGACGCCTTCTTCAAGGGCGGCACGGTCCAGGGCGGCTCCGGCGTCGTCACCCTGCCCTGCGGCTCGGGCAAGACCATCGTCGGGCTGGCCGCAATGAGCCTGGTCGGCACCCACACCCTGATCCTGGCTACCGGCATCACCGCCATCCGCCAGTGGCGGCGCGAGCTGCTCGACAAGACGGGCCTGACCGATGCCGACATCGGCGAGTACAGCGGCGCCGCGAAAGACATCCGGCCCGTCACGCTGACCAATTACCAGTTATTGACGTACCGCAAGCGCGGCCCCCGGGCGGGCGGAGCGGGCAGCGCGGATAGGGCGTTCGCGGCGGGCGCGGTTGGCGAGGCGGGCGAGGCAAACCCGACCGGGATTTCCCACGGCGCCTCATCATCCCCCGGAGAATTCCCCCACTTCAACGCCCTCAACGGCCGGCCCTGGGGGCTTATCATCTACGACGAAGTCCACCTGCTGCCGGCGCGCGTCTTCCGCTTTACGGCATCGCTGCAGGCCGTGCGCCGCCTGGGCTTGACCGCGACACTTGTCCGCGAGGACGGCCGCGAGGACGACGTCTTCTCTCTGATCGGGCCCAAGTGCTACGACGTGCCTTGGAAGGTGATCGAGCGGCAGGGTTGGATCGCCCGTGCCGTCTGCCGCGAGGTCAAGGTCCCGGCCGATGCGGCGACCTGGGCGGCTTACGCCGCGGCCGGGGAACCGCAGGCGATGTATCGGGCGGCGGCCGAGAATCCGGCGAAGCTCCCTATCCTGGAGCGCATTCTAAGCCGCCACCCGGGCGAGAAAATTCTCATCATCGGCCAATACCTCGACCAGCTGGCCAAGATCGCCGCCGCTTTGGATCGGCCGCTCCTTACCGGCGCAACCCCGCAGGCCGAACGCGAGCGGCTCTACAGGGAATTCCGCGACGGCTCGCTCGACCGGCTGGTCGTCTCGTCGGTGGCCAATTTCGCGGTCGACCTGCCGGACGCCTCGGTCGCGATCCAGGTTTCCGGCAAGTTCGGCTCGCGCCAGGAAGAGGCGCAGCGGCTGGGGCGGATCCTGCGGCCCAAGGCGGACGGCCGCCAGGCCTCGTTTTACACCCTGGTTACGGCCGATACGGAAGAAGAAGAATTCGCCTTGCGTAGGCAGATGTTTCTAACCGAAGAGGGCTACGAGTACGAAATTTTACGGCCCTGGGATCTCTGAGAGGGGTCAGGTCTCAACATTTGACATTATGCATAAAGACCTGGCACCTCGCACACACTCCGGCAGATTCCCCCCAGGAACACGGCTCCGCGGGGTCAGGCCTGTACGAAAAATGTCAAATGTTGAGACCTGACCCCTATCTAATCACGGCCTCGAGGGAATCAAGAGAAAGGCTCGAGGCCAGGCCGTCGCGGTCGAGGAAATAAACCCGGCCCTTGCGCAGGCCGATGATCGTCACCAGGTTGGTCTTTTTCCACCTATAGCCGCGCAAATACGCCAGCTTCACCTTGGCCCCGGTGCGCAAACAGTCGTTCAGCGTCTTCATCAGCTTCTCTTCGGGCGGCCCGATGTCGGCTGCCTCGCTCGCCGCGTCTTCTTCCCCCTTGCGGCCTTTCCTTCCGCGCGCCGGCTTCACGATCGCCGCGGCCGGTTCCGCGATCGAAGCGATATCCGCGTAGATTTTCTTCTTTTTTAGCAGCGCCACCAGCTCGCCCGGCGGCGGCTGGAACACGGCCAGGTACGGCGCGTCCTCGGCCCCCTCGAGCTTGGCCGCGTCGACACCCGCCAGCGCCAGGATGCGCTCTTTGACCCCGATCCCCTCGCACCGGATCAATGCTTGGCAGGGCACGACCGCCGCCTCGCCCTTGCGCCTTCCCGTCGAGGCCACGAACTCGCGCACCGTGGCCGGGATCTCGGCGGCCTCCCCGCCCCCGCCCTTGTCCTTGCCGCCCGCCCCCCTCTTCCCCTCCGCATATGGCCGCTCCATCCAGGCCAAGATCGTCTCGGGCGTCCAGCCGGCGTCAAGCCCCCGGATCAGGCTCTCTCGCGTCAGGACGAAGCGAACCATGCGGTCGATCCCGGCCAGCTCGGCAAACTCGGCCGGCGGCGCAAACAACCCCGGCTCGGCCGTCAGCGGCACCAGTAGCTCCAAATTGGCCTGCACCCGCACCGGCCGGTCCTTGGCCTTGATCACGTTCCAGGCCGGGTCGCGCTCGGCCTCGTCTATCCGGCCGGCGAGGCCCGTCGGCCTCATTTTTTCACCGCCATTCGCCGCCTCGATCAAGCCATACCAGTAGCAGACATCCAGCAGATATCCGGCCGTCAGTGCGGGCGTCTTATGGATTGGGTCGTCGATTTCGCGCTTGGGCCGGAACATCCACGGCGCCGCCTCGGGATGGTTGTCGAGGCAGCTTTCCAACACATCCCGCTTCTGCCAGCCCCGCAGGCCGTCCATCACCTTGAGCATCGCTTTCAGCGGCAGGGGCTTGAGGGCCCGCTTGCGCCAATGCTCGACCGGATGCACCACCCCGCCCGTGAGCCGCGCCACACCGCCGCCCTCCGGAAATTCCAATTCCAGATCCCGCAGATGGTGCTCGACGTAATCCTCGGGCGCCCCCACCAGCCCGGCTACGGCCTTGATCGAGCGGCGGGAGAGCGCGCCCGCTTTCTTGAACTCGACCCGGCCGCACGCCACCGCCACCCGGAGCTTGAGGATATCCTCCAAAACGCAATCGGCGTATGACGCGATCGGCCCGCGCGGCGCCGTAGCCGCCAGGCCCTTTTCCGCCGCCGCCAGCTTCGTGCGCATCTCCGCGACGAAATAATCCCGCACGGCGGGAAAGGCCTCGCTTGAGAGGATCGGGATCACGCCCAGCCGCCCCATCGGGTCCGTCCAGGGGATGACGAAGCCGCGGGCAACCAAGTCCAGGGCCGCCTCCTGTTCGGGCGACTCGCGGTGCTGGCCCATCCAAGAGTACCCGCCCCAAAGGATCCGATCGAAGCCAAACGTGCCGGCCCAGGCCGAAGCCCCCGCCTGGCGCCCCAGGGGTCCCCTTCCCGGCGCATCGTCATCGTCAAACAAATTCAGAGGGTCGCCGATCCCCCCCTCCCGCAACAGCTCGCGCAGCATGGCCAGGCGCCGATCGTCCATGGTTTTCAGCTCGGGCTTAAATCGGTCCCCCAAATAGGCATAGTACTCCCGGATGAGATCCACTTTCCGGCCCGGGCCGGGCTTGAAACCCCCGCGCTCGGCCAAGCGCCCGAGCATCTCTTTGCTGCGGCCGTGGAAATATATTAGCAGCGAATCGTCTTTGCCGGGCTCCACTCCCGCCACCGCCGCCGCTTGCAGGAGGACCTCGAAAGGCAGGACATAAGACTCTCTGCCTTCGACCTCGAGGCGCAGGGCAAGCCCCGCCTGGACGAGCGCTTGGATGGGCTTATACAATCCGACCGTGGCCATGGGGACGGGGAGAAGGCCGCGGAACTCGAAAACCAACTGTTTCAGGGCCGAGGACGCCTGCCCGTCGAGCATGTCCAACATGCGCCGCAGTTCGACATCGGAATTCAGCCTGCTCCGACAGACATCGATCAGACGGGCTTTGCGTTCGTCCGCATCCGCGTTGCGGCCGGCCCCAGTCTCGTTGATGAAGAGAATGCGGGCATAAGCCTCGACGGCGGCAAGAGGCAGCGCTCTCAGATAATCCGCAAGGGCTAGAGGGACGAACACCGGCCCAATATAGGACCGGGGCGGGGATACGTCAAGAGCGGGATGCGGTGGCAGGTGAGCGTCGCCATAAGTGTACGAAAATAATTCGGGAGTTACGTAGGGTGTCCCCCAATTATACGGGGGCCAGGTCAGCTTGAGGATCCGAAAGCTGAGCCTGACCCCCGCATTCCCATCATCTCGCGGCTACTGACAACAGTGCTGGTCCGGAGACTGCCCCCGGGAACACAGCATCGGCCCGGCGATATATGAAGTCAATACCTTTAAGGCTTTTGTCGCTTTATGTCGTGTTTTGACGCTAATAAAGGCCGGAATTCGGCGGATTTGGCCGATACGGTGCCACAGCAAAGCCGCGCGGGGGCCGAAACGGAAAAAAACCCCATTAGAGGGAAAACATCAAATTACTACATGCTTTCATTGCATATTTATCGCTTGTGGCATTATACGTTCGCGGCGCAAAACCCCGATTTTCAAATCGGGGTAAAGGCGCCGCTCAGTATTACCCTGAATAGACCCCGGGCTTTAGCCCGGGGTGTCTAACGGGTTAATTGGTCGTTAGGGCTGCGCTTTCCGGCCACTCAGGCCGGCGATCCCCCCCATAGGCGGCCGGATTCGATCGGAACCGGTGGCCGGCTTCCCTCGGAATGGGTGGCCGGATTCCGTCGGAATGCCCGGCCGACTTGCGTCGGAATACCCAATCCTGCCGGAGGACGACGAAATCGACCTCCAGGATCTTAGCCCGGAGATCCTCCGGATCCAGGATAATCTCGGGAAACCCGCCATAGACGAGGCATTCGCCGAAGAGCTTTTAACGGCATAGCGCTCCCTGCCGTGCTCGAAGTGGCATTGTAAAGAAGTCAACTAATATGATGTATTGTTTTTTCGTTTCCATAAACAGCGGCCCATTAGGAGCCGCCATCATGTGGGGATAGGGGTCAGGTCTTAAAAGTTGAATTTTCTGTAAACAAGCGTTTACGGAAGTTCGGAACGCGAAAAATTGCTTATCAGGCCGTGGATTGTTCTTGCCGTCTCGGTTTTGTTGATTTAGCGTCCCGCACCGCACCATCCGTCTTCTTCTTTTTCAACGAGAGCTCATAACCGAGTGAATCGAGTATGTCGGATAACATCAAGAGAGACGGGTTTCTCCGCTTATTAAGCACCCTCGATAAGGCGTCCTGGGAGATTTGTGCCTGTTTGCAGAATTGATATCTTGATCGGAAATTCCTGTCTATGATCGCTTCCACCGCGTCTCTGATGTCGGGAGCTCGCGCTTGCCCTTGGGCTATGGCCAGCCTCATCTCCAGATCGAGGCAGATATTATAGACCGGCAATTCGACGATCTTCTTTTTGGGTAGAGCGCCCCAAACAGTCCGGCCTTCCTGCATCCACGTATTGGAAAACTCATTCCAGTCGGGATTCTTGAGGAACAGCTGCTGCATTCTCTTTAGGAATTCGAGCTCCTTCTCGCCAAGCAGACGGATGTTAAATACATTCTGTTCCAATGTTTCATAATTTTTATCCATAATCGGCCTCACTCACCTTTGTGCTCGCACAATTCGTTCAGCTCTTAGGCGGCTTCCTCTTCTTTTCCGTTTCACCCAGAACTATATATTCGACTTCACCGCCAACTTCGAGGTAGATGACTTTTTGTTTGAAGACCACACATTCAGTCCTTAGAAATTTCCTGAGCATCGCAATCGTTTTCCTCGGTATCGCAATAACATACTCTCTACACGTATCCTTAACGACGGCACCGGTTTTGGGATCCCTCCATGTCCCGGCTGATGTAGCGGAGCTTACTCTCCATCCATCAAACGTTACCGTCAGCAAACGATGAAAATGTGCCCATACCGTCGTCGAATGCAGATGCCCGTTCCCGACTTCACGATCCTGAGTTAACGGGATCAAGAAACAGGTGCGTATATCGGGCATTTACGATACTATATCTACTATTATAGGCGTACTTGCCTGTGTGTCAAGTATAATGAGGTAGGCAATCCTCAAATTCTGCGGCCTGATTTTCGGAAGCGCTATCTTTAAGCGAGCGGGTGCGTCGGAGCCCGAAATACAACCCCGGGGAGCGAGGGCCGCTCAAAGACGCCGCACGAGGGGCCGGCATTGCGCTCCGGTGCGGAAGCCGATTTTGAGGATTGCCCCCCCCCCCCCCCCCCCGAAAGTCATCCGGTAATATTTCTTACCACTAATATGCCTAACCGGCCATTTTTCTTACCAGTTTAGGCGATGGAGGGGCAGGTCGTGCAACCCCGCGCGTGGATCGTCAATCGGCCGCCGACGCTTCCATCACATGGCCCGCATTGATCAGGCAGCGACGCCGAAAAGTGGAATATTATGCATGAGAGCATAATTTGTTTTACCCGTTAGACTCCCCGGGCTAAAGCCCGGGGTCTATTCAGGGATACTGAGCAGCACCTTTACCCCGATTAAAATCGGGGTCGCCGCGAACATAAAAAACGAATAGGGGTCAGGCCGGAAGCAGCTTTTCCAGATTGTCCAGGGTCAGCAGGTCGGCGTCCTGGGGCCGCTCCAGGAAGGGGCCGACATCATCGCGGATCGCCGGCATGGCCAGGTTGGCCAAGCGCGCCCTCACCAGCGCCCACCAGGCACGCGCGTCATGGCGGCCGGCTCCCTCGGTCTGATCCAGCGCGTTCTGCAGCAGGGGCAGATTCGGCGCCACCGGCGGCCGCTGGGAGAGGTGCCACATCAGATCGTACCAGTCGCGGCCCTTGGCGTACTTCCGGGTGATCGCCGCGTGCAGCTTCCCGGCCAGGAGCGAGGGCAGGTCGTAGTGCTGGAGAAAAAAGGTCACATGCCTGGTGACAAGCCGGCGTTCGCAACGCCAGCCGTCGGGCGGACGAACATCCATTTCCAGTTTGATGGCCAGCTTCTGCGTTGGGAACGCCGATAGCCCCGCCTCGCGAAGGAGCCCGGCGATGCGCACCCAGCCCGTATGCACCGTTTTTCGATCGTTCCAAGTGACCTCCACATCGAATCCGGCCAGCGTCAGGTCCCGCTTCGGCCTTGGCCATCCAGTCTCGGCCGGCATAGCCCTCGGCGGAGACCAACGAGAAGTCCAAATCCTCCGAGAAGCGCGGCAGTCCATGGAGAAAGCGCAGGGCCGTGCCGCCTACGAATGCCAACGAACGGAACGCCTCGCCTTCGTGGAATGATCTGAGGACGAGCGCCTGCAGGTACTCGCGCAGACGATTGAGGGCTTGCCCGGGATCCGCCAGCCCGCTGATCAGCGCTAAGGCCGTTTCTTTCATAGTGACTCCGTGGCGGTCGTGTCGCGGGCGACGAGCTCCAGCCAGCGGATGGCCGCCCGATCGAGCCGAGGACTAAGGAACCGTTGGGCGAAGGCGCGGAGCCGCCCCCCCCCGACGAGAGACACATTCTGATAGCGCATTTCTTCGAGGCGGGCGGAGGTCCATTCGCCGGGGGTGAGATGCCAATGATCGAGGAGCGCCTTTTCGGGCTCGGCGACCACGATATCCGCGCCCCCGAAGGACGCCGTACGATAGCCGAAGAAGCCCTCCTGCTTGATGTGCCGATAATCGAAAACTCCGAAGGGATTCTCGAAGCGATGCGGCGGACGCGGGGTGACGCTGGTCAGCCGGACCACACGTTCCGGGATGAGGTCGTAGAAGCCCAAAGCCCAGAGCCCGCTCAGATAAGAAGGCCGATAGAGCGCGTTGGCCAGGGCGGCAGGCGTGAGGGGCGCGAGAGGCGCGAGGGGTGCGAGGGATTGCGGGCTGGAACTGCGGCGATACATTTCGGCCAGGGTATAGAGGCCGCGGCGGAGGCCGACGACTTTGCCTTGTTTCATCCAGCGGGAAAGCTGCACGCGGATGATTTCGCGCGGGTCGTCGAACGCCTGAACAAGAAGGGGCAGATCAAAGAACGGCATGGAGCCGGTCAATTTCAGGAGAGAGTCAAAATTCATGCGCAATAGATAACATATTTGTATATTATTGTAAACGAATATTTGGTCGATTGGTGACAAGAGATATTCCATCCCGACCATATAAGACGCTCCGTGCGAGTGAATTTTCTCTTTTCGGGAGGGTGTTAAAAAAGGAATACTGTGGTATGATTATTTTCTTACCGCAGAGCAAAAAAACGACGGCAGGAGACCCCAATGAGAAATTCGATCAAATTCACCGTCAGTATACCTGGGGAGGAATACGACGAGATGGAAGCCATCCGCAAAAAGACAGGGGTGACGAGGAGCGCGTTTTTCCTGGGTGCCCTCAGGGCGTGGAAGGACGCGGCCAGGCGGGAGAGTGCGGTTAAGACATATGTCGCAGGGTATCGCGCGGTGCCGGAGGATCAGGCGCTGGCCGAGGCTCTGGGCAAGGCCGCGGCCGAGATCCTGCCGGACGAGGACTGGAAGTGAGAAGAGGCGAGGTCTGGTGGGCGGATCTGGGCAAGCCCGCGGGCAAGCGGCCGGTGGTGCTTTTAAGCCGGGAGGAAGCCTACGCCGTGAGAACCGCCGTGACGGTGGCGCCGCTGACGCGGACGGTGCGCGGGATACCGGTCGAGGTTGCGCTGGGCGAGGCGGACGGCGTGCCGAAGCCGTGTGTCGTCAACCTCGACGCCATCGCCACGATCCCCAAGCGATGGCTGGAGTCCAGGATCACGAGCCTGAGCGCCGAAAAGCTGCGGCAGATCCGGGAGGCGATCCGCTTTGCGTTGGATTTGAGATAGGGGTCAGTTGAGACAAGGACCTGCCCCCCATCGGATATCGGGCCTAGACGAAAAAAGCGCAGGCGCTAACGCTTTTTGAATTCGGGAGTTACGTATGGTGCCCCCCATTTCCTTGTCCCGCAATTCCTACCGTCGCCATAAGTTGACGAAATTAATTCGGGAGTTACGTATGGTGTCCCCCAATTCAATTGGCCAGGTACCACTCGATCGTTCGATTTAAGCCCGTCTCGAGGCTCGTTTGAGCTTTAAAGCCGATCTCCCGCTCGGCCCGCGAGACGTCCAACAAGCGCCGCGGCTGGCCGTCCGGCTTGCTCGCGTCCCACTTGATCTCGCCCTCGAACCGCATGATCCGCGCGATGGTCTCCACCAAGTCTTTTATGGTGATCTCCCAGCCCGAGCCCAGGTTCATCGGCTCGCCGCTCTCATACCGCTCCGCCGTCAGTGCGACGGCCTCAGCGGCATCCTCGACGAACAAAAACTCTCTAGAGGCCGTCCCTGTCCCCCAGACTTCCACGGGCTTGTCCGGCCCCCGCCCCACCCCCCCCGCGATCCGCTCCCGGCAGGCCTTCTTTCCCCCCATCGCCTCCACGAACTTTCTGATCAGCGCCGGGATGACATGGGAGGATTTCGGGTCAAAGTTGTCCCGCGGCCCATACAAATTAACCGGCATCACAAATACCGAGTTGAACCCATACTGCTGCCGGTAAGCCTGCGACTGGACCAGCAGCATCTTCTTGGCCAGCCCATACGGCGCGTTGGTCTCCTCGGGATAGCCCGTCCACAAGTCATCTTCCTTGAACGGCACGGGCGTAAGCTTCGGGTAGCAGCAGATCGTCCCCAGGATCACCATCTTCTGCACGCCCTTCCGATAAGCCTCATGGATGAGGTGGATGCCCATGACGGCGTTGTCATAGAAAAATCGCCCCGGATTTTCTTTGTTGGCCCCGATCCCTCCCACCGTGGCCGCCAAGTGGATGAGGATCTCGGGATCCAGGGCCTCCAGCATCTTGCGGATCTTCTCCGGATCCCGCAGGTCGTATTCCGGGAGGTCGACGATCTCGACGTTCTCGCACTTTCTCGCATTCCTGAGGTTTTCCACCAGGGTCCACCCCAGAAAGCCCTTCCCGCCTGTTACCGCAATCCGTTTCTTCTTCAAGTCAATCATCATCCCCCCTATCCCCTTACAATCGGGGTTAGACCTTTACGAGAAACTTCAAATTTTAGACCTTGTCCGGAAGTTACGTGATACACGGGATCCACTGATAGGTGACATTGAGAGCACGAAGGCCGAGGCCCTTGTGGAACTGGGAATACGAGCGCCATAATCTATTCCAGTTGGCGGGCTCGAAGATTTTTCTTATGGCCAGCGTCAACCAGTTCAAGAGGCCTTGATCGCTCCACCGGCGACCGACACGTTTGATCCGATTAACGACCCGGCTGAAGCCATATTCGGCTTGGTTCGTCGTTAAGGGCGGCCATTCCTTGTGGGTCAGCCAATATTCGAGCGCCGTCACTCCCGACCGCATGAAGTTCGAAACGTAGTGCCGGCTTTTCGGATGCGTTTCTTCGGGCAACAGCGCCAGAAGTTCGTCAAACGCCTTTTGAATCGCCGTCAACTTCTCCCGCACCTTCGCTTCATCCTCCGGAGTGAAGGTTTCCAAGTCGGCCTTCTTCAGATAGAACAACGGATTTGCCTTCATCGCCTGGCGTAACGGTGTTTGCGCCGCCCCGCCGATTTCATCTTGATAGAGGATAAATCGAAAATCGCGGATGCCGTGCCAGACACATCTCTGGAGCTGCATCTGATCCGTCATCAGGGCCGAAGGAATGCCGAGTTCTCCATCCGCGAACAACATCCTCAAGCGGCTATAATCCAGCCGTTGCTCCAGGTCTCGGCGGATCTCCGACCAGTCCTTGCCCACCCAAAAACCAACGATTTGAAAGGGTTTCCCAGGTTTTTCCGCAGCCCATGCCCAACGCATCTGCATCGTCCCCGCAGCGGCCCCTTGCTCCCCTTGTTTCTTGATGTCGGTCCCATCCACCATCAGGAACGTGAACGGCATCGATTTCATCGAAGGCCACGGCTGCTCTGCCCCCAGGGTCTGCATCCAACTCCAGAGCGTGCTCTTTTGGGGGCTCTGTCCGCGGATACGCATCGTTTCCTTCGCCGCTAATCGATAGGACAGATGAACGGCTTGCCCCAACGGCGCTTCCATCTGATCCCGCGAATATCGTTGATAAGCCGGAATCTGAAGATGCCGAGCCAACGGTTGAATCGTCTTTCGGGTCTCGCGATCGATCACCTGGGCCATCGCATAGCAGACTTCCCCAAACGGCGTTTGGATGTGGCGCGGGCTTGATTGATGACCGTTGTGAATGAACCGATCGGCCGGATATTCGGCCTGGGCGCACTTCTCCAGTGCCGCAAGGACCTGGGCCAGAACCTTCCGCATAATCAGATTTCCATTCTCATCCAGCCCTCGCACAATCTCATTGAGCGAAAGCTGGGATTCTGGTACCGTGTAATCGATGGCGATCTTGATTTCGAGGTCGTCCATTGGGCTACACCTCCTGGAATTCTCGCAGATCTCAGGTTTGGTTGTAGCCCTTTTTTTATGCCTGTTCAATCCCGATCACGTAACTTCCGGACAAGGTCAAATTTTAAGACCTGACCCCTCCCCCTCTGCCGATTTTTAATCGCAAGGGGTGGAAGTTGCTGTCGCCAAAAGTGGACGAAATTAATTCGGGAGTTACGTATGGTGCCCTCACTTCCTTGCGGAATTGAGGACTGCAAAGCCCGTCCCCCAATTCCAACGGCCTATCCCCGGATCCAGGTCATTCCCAGCCGCTCAAGATCTGCTTCCCCTCCCCGGGCGACGGGATGCCTTGCTTCTCGAGATCGATAATCCACCATGATCCGCACGAGATCCCGGAACTTCACCTTGGGCGTCCAGCCGAGCTGTTCTCTCGCCTTCGACGCATCCGCCAACAGCTCGTCGACCTCGGTCGGCCGGTAATATTTCTCGTCAAACTTGACGTGGTCCTCCCACTTCAAGCCCGACATACGAGAACGCCTCCTCCAAAAACTCCCGCACCGAGCGCGTCTCGCCCGTCCCGATGACGTAATCGTCGGCCTCGTCCTGCTGCAGCATCATCCACATGGCCTCGACGTATTCGGGCGCAAAGCCCCAGTCCCGCTTGCTGTCGAGGTTGCCCATGAACAGTGTGTCTCCTTGCCCGGCCATGATCCTGCGCCAGCCCCCGGGTGATCTTCTTGGTCACAAACGTCTCCCCGCGCCGCGGCGACTCGTGATTGAACAGAATCCCGTTGCAGGCGAAGCAGCCCGTATCCTTCCCGGTAATTCCGACCATCCAGTAGGAATAGAGCTTGGCCGCCGCATACGGGCTCCGCGGCACAAACGGCGTCGACCTTCGCTCTGCGGCACCGGCGCCGCGCCCGAACATCTCGCTACTCGAGGCCTGGTAGAACCGGGCCTCGATCCCGCTCTGCCTCAGGACGCCTCCAACAGCCGCGTGCGTCCCGATGGCCGTCACATCGCCCGTGTATTCCGGCAGATCAAAGCTCACCCGCACATGGCTCTGGGCGGCCAGGTTGTAGATCTCGTCGGGCTTGATGTTGTAGATGATGTTGGCCAGCTGGCTGCCGTCGGCCAGGTCGCCGTAATGCAGGAAGAGCATGGTCGACGGGATATGGGGATCGCTGTAGACATGGTCGATCCGGCCCGTGTTGAAGCCGCTCGACCGCCGCACCAGGCCGTGCACTTCGTAGCCCTTGGACAGCAGAAATTCGGCCAGATACGACCCATCCTGGCCGGTAATGCCGGTGATCATAGCGCGTTTTTGACAGTTCGACATGGGTAACCTCCCTAAAACGACTGCGTGAAGATAATACGTAACCCACAGCCAAGTGGAGGCCAGGGGTCAGGTCTCAACATTCGACATTTCAACTAATACCAGTGAGGGTTCCTACTCAATGAGAGGAAATGTCAAATGTGAGACCTGACCCCTCGTGTAAAGATCCACGCGGACACGAAAGAACGATTTTGTTTTATTCAAAACGCCCGTGCGGGCGAATAGCACCCCTGACTATGCCGTCGGGATCGACGAATTTTTCGCGATTGGACACCAGCCAGATCCGCCGCCCGCCCGAAAGGACGGCCGAGACCTTCTCTTCCGCCGTGGACCCGTCGATTCCCTCGCTCGGCAATTTCCCCCGGTTGTAATACTCGAAGGGAAAAGAGCCGTAGCCGGGCAGAAGATAAATGACATCGCCCGCCTGATACTCCTGGGGCCAGGAAGGCCACGGCTTGCCTCCATTGGTCCTTGGGCACCGCAAAGACGTTGACGAGGGAGAAAATGAGCGACAAACCGAATCCCGCCGCGATGACCTTTCGATTCCGTTTCTCCCACGGCCAGAAGCGGCCGATCAGGAGCATGGCGAAGGGCACAAGGAGAATCACTTGCTTCTTCACCGAATAGCCCCGCGGCCAGACGGACAGGACCAGGAAAACAATCCAAAAGCCCCATAAAAGCGACGAAGGCTTGGCTCCCTCGCGCCTTGCCTTCTCCCCCGCTTCTCCTTTTCACCGCACGAACGGATCAGGTGCATTCCCGCCACTAAAACCAGATAAGCCGCCGCGATCATGATCAGCACCAGAGCCGTGGAACCGATTCCGAGCCCCTTGCTCACCATCTGGCCGGGATAAGAGCCGGTCTTAAGGGCGCCGAAGAAGGCCCGCGCGGCCGGCGTCCTCAGCCACGGGTAAAAGGCGATCCCCGCCGCGATAAGCCCCACAAGCCAATAGCGTGGACCGCGAGCCTCGATCTTTTCCCTGCTCTTAAGATAAACGAGGAGCCATATCTGAAGCGGGACGAGGGCGAGCAGCGCGTAATGGGTGTAGAAGGCCGCGGCCATGGCGATCGCAAAAATGATTCCGTTGAGCGGGCCCGGCTTGAGGAAGAGGTTCAGCGCCGCCGTCATGGCCGCCAAGGCCATAACGACCACAAAGCTGTAGGGCCGGTAATCCTGCGAGTACCAGATCAGCCACGGCGAAAGCGCCACCAGCCCCGCGGCCGTCATCGCCGCGCCTTTCCCAACCAGCTTCTTGCCGAAGAGATAGACCAGCGGGATGGCCGCCGCGCCGCATAGCGCCGGCAGCAGACGCAGCCAGAACTCCCCCTCGCCGAATAGGAGCCAGATTTTCTGGATCATGAAGTGCAGCGGCGGGTGGTGGGTTTCGTACGTCTGTGTCCACAGGGCTTGGAGGCCGTTTTTTACGACCGAGATGTTAAACGCCTCGTCCAGCCAGAGGCTTTTGCCGCCCAGGTTCAGCAAGCGCAGGAGCAGGCCCGCGAACGTCGCCGCCAGGAGCAAAGCCTTGGTCCCCGTTCGCTTCAATCCCGACCTTTAGGGATGCGCGAGCGCCGCCGCCCCCCGATGGCGTACCGCGCAAATTCCAATGCTCCCAAATAGAGAAAATGCAGGTTGCCCAGGGTGTACCGCTTCCACAGCCGGTAGGGGTCGTGGAAGAGGCGGAAAAGCCATTCCAGGCCGATTTGCTGCAGCGCCAGCGGAGCCCGCTTCTGGATGCCGGTGATGAAGTCGAAGGCGGCCCCGACACAGATCGTCACGGGTGCTCCCGCCGCGGCTTTATTCCGCCAGGCCCAGGTCTCGCCCTTGGGCGTTCCCAGCCCTACAAACAGCACATCCGGGCGGGCTTCTCTGACTGCCGCCAAGACCGCCGCGCAAGCCGCCGGGTCCCGGTCGAAGCCGATCGGGGGTGAGATGGCCGCCGCGACTTTTAGCCCGGGATGCTTTTTCTCCAGGATTTCCGCCGCCTTGGCCGCCACCTCCGGCGCCGCGCCTAGAAAGGCCACCCGGTAGCCCTTCCGAGCCGCGATAGAGGCGAAAGCGGGCAGGATATCCGCGCCCGCGACGCGCTCTTTGAGGGGGCAGCGGACCAGCCGCGAAAGCCAGACCAGGGGCAAGCCGTCCGCCACGGTCAGATCCGCCCCGGCGTAGGCGGCCCGAAAATCTTTATCCGTCCGCAGCAGGACGATGTGCTGGGCGTTGGGGGTGACGACCAGGGCCGGCCGGCCCGCCTGGATCAGCCGCTCCACGGCCGCCACGGTCTCGCCCATCGACAGATTGTCGATGTCGAGGCCGAACAGCCGACAGCGCAGCTTTGGGACCATGCATCCAGCCTTTAGCAAAGTCCATTATAGAGGCCTTGCACCCGGCGCGCAACCGCGGCCCAGGAGTGCCGGCCGGCCTGCTCCCTGCCCAGAACGCACAGGCGGCCGCGCAGAACGGGGTCGGTCGAGACCCTATAGACGGCGTCCGCCAGCGCCGCCTCGTCCATCGGGTCGACCATCTCGGCCGCCTCGCCGACGGCCTCGGGCAGGGCCGGCGCCCGCGAGCAGACGACCGGCGTCCCGCAGGCCATGGCCTCCACGGGCGGCAGCCCAAAGCCCTCGTAGAGCGAGGGAAAGACGAAAAGGTCGGCCATGGAATAGACGGCAGGCAGGTCGCGGGCGGCCACATAGTCCAAAATCCGGACATCAGGCCCCAGGCCAAGCCGGCCCATCTCCTCCTCCACGCGCGCCGCCCCCCAGGCCTTACGGCCGGCCAGGACGAGCTTGCGGTCCCACCCGGGCTGCTCCTTCTTCAATCGGGCGAAAGCCCGCAGGAGCGTGCCCAGGTTCTTGCGCGGCTCGAGTGAGCCGACCGAGAGGATATATTCCGGCGGGAGGGCATAGGCGGCCCTGACTTCGGACAGCCTTTTCCCGTCCGTCTCCGGGCCGAACCCGGGCGCAATCGCGATCCCCGTGTTGACGACGTTCTCGGGAGCCGCGTCGGTATATTTAAGGATCTCGCTCCGCGAGAACTCCGAGATGGTCAGGACCTTGGCCGCCCGCCTGGCAGCCCGCCGGGTTAAAGGGGCCATGTAGCGCCGAGCCTTCCAGGACAGCCAGTCCGGGTTCCGCCATAGCGTCCCGTCGAAGATGGTCATGATGTAGGGCCCGCGCGCCGCAAGGCCCGGCGGGAAGGCCGGGTAGAGCATAAAGTCGAGCCCGAAGCGACGCCTAGCCCAAGGGAGCCCTAATTGCTCGCAGACGATCTGTGAGGAAGGCCCCAGCACCATCATCGCCTTGGCCTCGAATTCCGCCAGCTCGGGATGGATGCCGCCGCGGAAAAAGAGAACATATTCGTTCTTTTCGTCGGTCTCGAGCAGGGCCTTGGCCAGGTTCAGGGCATACGACTCGATCCCGGTGATCCGCCGGCAGAGCGAGGTCGCGTCGTAGCCGATTCTCATCTAAGGCTCGCAGCTATCCGCCAGCTCCCGCCCCAGTCGGGCGAAAACGACGTCCGAAGCGTATATGCCGATGCCCGAGAAGGCGCCTGCCGCCGGCTTGGGGCGCGCCAGCACATCGGCCGCCGCCGCCGCCAGCGCCTCCGCATCGCGGGAGGGAGTCAGCCGCCCCGCGCCCTCGAAGCAGATCAGGCTCTTCAGCTCGCCCAATTCCGGGGCCACCACGGGCAGGCCGCAGGCCAGCGCCTCCAGGGCGACGATCGGCATGGCCTCGAAGGCGGAGGTCAGAAGCAGCACGTCCGCCGCGGCCATAAGTTCGGCCACTTCACCCGGCCCGCGCCGGCCCAGCCAATGGACCGCATCGGAGATTCCGAGATCCCGGCTTCTTTCCTTCAGCTTGCGCTCCAGGCCCCCGACTCCCACGGCCGCCAGCCGGGCGCCGCGGCGCAGTCCCGCCAGCCGCTTGAAGACATCCAGCAGCAGGAGCGGATCCTTGGCCTCCTCCAGCCGTCCCACGGACAAGACCAGCGATCCTTCCCGGGGCAGGCCGTACCGTTCGCGCACGGCCCTCCGGTCTACTTCCGGCCGCGGCCGGAAGACGGCCGCGTCATAGGCCGTCGGGACGAAGGCGAACCGATCCGCCCGGCCGGGGTAGAGCTTCCGCATCGCCTCCAGGGCCGGCCGGCTGACGACATAGACCTTGTCCAGCTTCGCGACCAGCCGCCTCTCCAGACGCGCATAGAGGCCCCTCATGGGCCGCCAGCGGCTCTCGCAGCGGGGATCGGCCAGGTGGCGGGGATCGCCGTGGAGAAAGAGCGTTTTTACCCCCGGGACCCGCCCGAAGGCGAGCACGGGCTCGATGCGGTGGAAGAGCCAGAAGCCGCCCTCCCCCGCGAGAGCGGTCGCCCGGGCCGCCAGGGCGGCGGTAAAGCGCAGGAAGAGCGGGATTCTCATGCGCTTGTTCGGATCCGCCACCCTCAAGACGGGGAGGAAACGAACGGTTCGCCGCTCAAAGGGGATGGAGTGCCAGACGCCCTTCTTGAGCCCGCCCTTCTTCGTCGTGATCCCGATGATCCGCATCTCGCCGTCGAACGGGGTGGACCGGACAAGCTGCCGGATGAAGGTCTCCACACCGCCCGTCTTGATCCCTTGGTCGTCGATCGGATAGACCGTCGTCCAAACCCGCTTCACAGCGACTCCTTCGCTTCCTGGTAGAGCTTCCAGGTCAGGTCCGCCGTCCGGGACCAGGAAAATTCCTGAGCGCGCCTCAGGCCGACGTCGATCATCGTCTGCCGCAAGGCCGCATCCTCGAGCGCCCGGCACATCGCGGCCGCCAATCCCTCGCTGTCGTCCGGATGGGCGAGGAGCGCCGCTTCGCCCGCCACTTCGGGCATGGCCGAGACCGAAGAGGCCACGACCGGCACGCCGCTGGCCATGGCCTCGAGCACCGTCAAGCCAAATCCCTCCCCCCGCGAGGGGAAAACATAGAGATCGGCCGCTTTATACAGGGCGGGCAGATACGCCGCGGGGACGAAGCCCAGATGCTTGATGCGCCCCCCGCCATGTTCCTTCTCGATTAAAGCGAGGACTTCCTCGCCCTTCCAGCCGATGGGTCCGGCCAGGACAAGAGTGTGCGGGAGGTCACTAGCCAGACGCAGGAAGGCCCGGACCAACCCGTCGACGTTCTTGCGGGGCTGGATCGCCCCGGTGAAAAGGATGTAGGGAGGTTTGATCCCAAGCGCCGTCAGGGCTTCATCGACGGCCGCGGCAGGCAGGTCGGGCCGGAACTCCCGATTGTCCACACCGTTGGGGATGTAGACGAGCTTGTTCTCCAGATGCGGGGCCGCTTCCAAGGTGTCCTTGAGGGCCGCCCGCGACTGCACGATGATCCGCCCGGCCGAGCGCGCCGCCCGATCGAAGGCGGCCTTGTACTCGCGCACCGCAAACGGCGCATACCAGTCCGGATGAAGAAGAGGCAGGACGTCGTAGAGCGTGTAGATCAGCTTGCAGGCCGGGGGCACCGGCCGCGGATAGAGCGACGTCTCGTGATAGACCCGCAGCCCGGCCATGCCCCAGCGGTCGAGAAGCGGCAGGCGCAGCAGCCTGAACGTCGCTTTTTCAGGCAGCCGCAAAGACCGGATCGGCAGCCCGGTCAAGCCTTCCACCGTGCTCCGGGCCGACTTGCGCTTGCTGTAGACGAAGCCGGCTATGGCCCCGGCTTTTCCCGGATCGGCGGCATACGCCCGCACGAGGTGATGCACGTAGCTCGAAATCCCCGTCCGCTCCCGCCAACTGAGCGGCGATAAATTGATCCCGAGCCATGCACCGATCTGCATTCAGAACTTCCCCTTAAGAAAGTCATGCCCCATCTCCAGGCCGGCGTCTCGACAGTTGGCCCGGCGGCTTCGGGCTCTTCTCGCCTTTTCCCACAGCTCTCCTCGGCGCCTGCGGAACTCCGCATTCGAGATCATCCGATCTTGGAGACCTCCCACTCTGTCTCGAATTCGCATAGTTGGTCTCGTGCTCAAACATCCCTCGGCGCCCGCTGGGTGCCCTCGGAGAGTTGTGGAAAAAGGCGCCGCCCTCGCGATTTCGCCGTTGGCCAACTGCCGAGACGCCTGGCAGGCCTGGAGATGGGCAAGAGCAAATCCTAATCATGCGAGCTCCGACCATCTTGGATCTGTTTGACTTGCGCAGGAAGAGCGCCGCGAGAACGGCCGCCAGGTAGACGGCATAGCCGACGCCGAAGGCCCAGCCGGGTCCGGTGATGCCCAGCCGGGGTGTCAGGACGGCGTTGGCCCCAATATTGGCGGCCAGGCAGAGGGCCATGGCCAGGAAGTTCGAGAACGAATCCTCCAGCCCGTAGAGGAGATAGGAGAACGGCAGGGCGAAAACCAGGGGGACGTGTCCGAGAAAGAGCGTCCGCGTCGCCGCCGCCGAGCCGGCGAAGGAGGGGCCGAAGAAGAAGGCCGCAAGGTAAGGCGCGGCAACGACGAGCCCGGCCAGGATCAGCAGGAGGGCCGCCGCCAACAATCCGGCCTCGCGCAGGTAGGAATGCAGAGCCCGCCTCGACGAAGGGGCCAGGGCGGCCTTGGGAAGATACAGCGCCGAGGCCGCGCTGAGGAAGATGGTCAGGGCGGAAAGAAGCCGCGAGGCGGCCGTGTAAAGCCCCAGCTCGGCCGGAGCGAAATAATGGCCCACGACCAGCATGTCGATCCGCTGCAGGACGACATAGAGAAGGCTCGTGGCCAGGATCCACTTCCCCAGCGACTTGACGCGGCCCGCCGCCTCGGGGTCGAGCGGAAAGATCGGGCGGGCCCGCCGATCCAGCCAGGCCAGGGCCGCGCTCCCCGCCGCGGCCGCCCCAGCCGCCAGCACGATCCCGGCCGCCGCGGGGGCAAGAATCCTGCCTCCCCGCGACAGGAAGAAGAGGATCGCCAGGGCCACGGCATAGAAAGAGACCGTCCCAATCGCGTATCCGGCATAGGCCTCGCGGGCTTGAAGGTCGGCGATCACCGAGGCCAGGAAGGTCAGGAAGGCGCCGGCGAGGATGGCCATCACCAGCAGGCCGAAGGTCGTCTTGCCGGGGAAAACCCAGCGCGCCAGGGCGAATGCGGCGGCCGGCGAGAGGGCGGCGATCCAAGCCCCGGTCCGGATTTTATAAGCCAGGTTCACCCGCAGGTAAACGCGCGCCTCGGCCGGAGGCGCCGCGCGGGCATACCTCACGTACGCCGAATCGATGAAGCCGGGAATCTGCCAGACGAGCGTCATGACCGTGAAGAAAAGGGCGAAGCTCCCGAACCCCTCCAGGCTCATGGTCCGGGAGAGCCGCACGAAGATGAGGAACGAAAGCAGCCCGGCCGCCCCGTTGCCCGCCAGCACGAAGGCATAGCCCCGGACAAGCGCGGGAAGCCCCGCGAAATCGATCAAATACCCTCTCTTTTGAGCCATGCCGGGTGCCGCCATTTTATCTCCATCCGGGTGATTTGCACAATTATTGGTTCGTTGCCGGTTTGTTGCCCAATTCCGGGGAGTAATGGCGGTTCGGGGCGTCGGCCAACGGCGAAATTGCGAGGTTTTAGCCTTTTTTTGCCACTCTTCGAGGGAACCCAACGGGCGCCGAGGGATGTTTGAGCACGCAAAGATCTCTCGGAAACGAGACAGAGTGGGAGGTCTACTTGTTCGGTAGATCTTGAATGCGGAGTTCCGCAGGCGCCGAGGAGAGAAGCGAAAAAAGGCGTTAAAAAACCGAAGCCGCCGGGTCGATGCCCCGAACCGCCCTCCCCGGAATTGGGCGATGAACCAGATTACTTGGCCTTGATTTCGGGGCCCATGAGCTGCAGGAAGCCCCTGATCGGCCTCCGCGTTGTACATGTGGACGACCAGGTTCCCGCCCCAGATGTGGAAGTCGCCGACGATCTTCGTGCCGACGTCGAACCGGTAGCGCGATTCCCCCGTCCGGTCGACCAGCCCGAACATCTCCGAAGTGCCGAACGAGCCCAGGATCCGGCCCTGCCAGAAGATGGGCGCGGGCGTTTCGAGGATCTCCCCCCCGCGCCACCACCTCAGGTCGCCCGACCGGCGGACCAGGCAGAAGAGGACGTCGTTCGTCCCGAGCGCGCAAACCCGCTTGGCCCCCATGAAGGCCAGCGCCCGGAAGGGCGTTCCCAGGCGGCGGCTCCAGTTCGGCTTTCTCGTCTTCCGGTTGAACGACTCGACAACCCCGCCGTCTTTCCCGACAAGGAGGGTA
Organism: Candidatus Aminicenantota bacterium; assembly: GCA_963803915.1. Taxonomy (GTDB): domain Bacteria; phylum Acidobacteriota; class Aminicenantia; order Aminicenantales; family UBA4085; genus UBA4085. The sequence goes on from CAWDOL010000014.1 coordinate 624,862, forward strand.
TCGTCCGAGATCGCCAGCGGCCCCCGGTAGGGAACCTCGCTTTTTATCCTGTCGACTTCCCGGCCGTCCGGGCCCAGGACCACGATGGCCCCGCTTTGCGTAACCGTGAAGAGCTTCCCCTCGGCGGCGCACCAGGCATCGACCAGCTCCCCTTCCGCCATGAGCGGACCCTCGGCCTTGCCGGTCTTCCCGTCGAGTACGGTAAAATTCCCCGCCCGGCGATGGAGGAGCACCCGCTCGCCCAGCGCCACGGGGCCACTGTGCGGCGGCTCGCCCGTCGCCACGGTCCAGGCCGGTTGGCCCTTGTCGTTGAGGGCATAGACCTCGCCCGTGTCGTCGACCACGATGGCCAGGGCGCCCGCGAAGACGGGCGCCGTCGAAACCGGGGCTTTGGTCTTGAACTGCCAGGCGACGACGGCGGCCGTCGCCGACATGGAGAAGTTGGGGTCTTTGGCCCTGGGCTCGGACTGCCACAGGGCTTCCAGGGGAGCCAGATCGACGGCATAGACCAGGCTTGCGGATGTGGCAAAGACATACCGGCCGCCCGCGGCGGCGCCCGTGCCTATGATCCGCCCGCTATAAGAGATCAGGGGATACTTCTTCATCGGCCAGAAGACGTACGCCGGCGTCTTGGCCTGCCCCCATGCGGCCACGGCCGAGGCGGCGATAAGGAGGAAGGCCGGCCCGATCGAGCCGGCCCGTCTCCGCCTCCTCATGGCCTCGTCACCGGCGCGTCGCTCCCGGCACGATCCTGACTTCGACCAGGGCCGATTCCGCCAGGCCGTGTTCGTCCCCCTTCATCAGCAGGAACCGGAACGACCCCAGGAAGCCGGGCCCGATCTGCCAGGCCAGGGTCCCCGACCGGGGATCGAACGAGGCGCCGATCGGCAGGGCCCGGAGCTCCTCGCCCACGACCTGGAAGGCCCGGTACTTCGCCCCGCCCGTCTCATCGCCTTCGCCGCAGCGGATCTCGACCCGCCCCAGCTCGCCGACCTGGACGACCTTCTCCAGCCTGGCATTCGGCGCCACGGCCGTGAAGGGGGCGTCCAAGTCATAGCCCATACGGCTGAACACCGCGAGCGGCCGGCCGCGGCCGATATACGGATAGGCGGGTTCGCCTACGGGCGCCCCCCCCGCCGGGCTGGACGTGCCCGTGTTGACGATGTTGAAGTAGCGGCTGCCGACCCCGTCCTCGTTGCCGGCGTTGTCCCGGACGCTCCACTCGATGGTATGCGTTCCGTTGGCATAGGCCGTGGTGTCCAGATAATAAACGCCGACCGCGCCGTTCGAGTTGGCGTAGCCGGGGAAAAGTGTGGCGATATCGACGCGATAGTGGTTGTAGGACGGCCTGCCGACCGGCAGACTATCCACCCAGATCATGATGGTCGAGCCGTCGGTGGGGATCATGTTGGGCGGGGGCGTCAGCGCCCAGCCGCCGATGAGATAGGCGCTCCCCGAGACCGTCTCCCCCTGGGCGGGCAGGTCGATGGCGCCGAAGGGCTTGACGGCGTTGGCGTTGTCGCAATGGAACGTCTTCTGGCCCAGCCACGTCTGGTGCCCCGTCGTGTCCTGGGCATAGGCGTGGATGGTGTAGGTGCCGTTCCCCCCGTTGGGCAGGAAGTTGGTCAGCAGCATATAGCCCCAGCCCGCCCGGTCGCGATGCGGATACGACGGATAGGCCGCTTCCACGTCCGGCCGCGAGCCCGGCACGAAGATGGCGTCCGAGATGAAGGCCTGCCCCTGCGCCGTCTGCAGCTTGATGACGACCTTGGCCACCTCGATGTCGTCCAAGGCCCAGCCGGTGACGGCGATGCTGGACGACACGTTGGCCCCGTCCAGCCGGCCGGTCGAAGCTGCCGAAGGGGGCCGCGTCCGCCCCCCCGGCCGCGTAGACGTTCAGGGTCACGTTGATGAACTGCGGGCTGTTCGAGGCGCTGCCGTCCTGCACGCTGACCATCCCCGTGTATTGGCCGGGCGCCATGTCGGTCCGGCTGATGCCGATCTTGAGCACGGCGTTGCCGGTTCCGGCTGTCGGCGTCACGGAAATCCAATTCGCGTTCACCGCGGCCTGCCAGTTCAGGGTCCCCTGCCCCGTGTTCGTCAGGACGACGTCCTCGGTACCCGTCGCCGCCCCGTTCTGGGCGGCGCCGAAGACCAGCCGCGTCTTGGACAGGCTGATGATCGGGACGGCCGTCCCGCCGTGCAGGACGATCACGGGGCCTCCGGCATAGGTCCGGTTCTCGTTGGTCCCGTCGCTGATGACCGCGTAAAGATAATAGGTCCCGTTGGGGACGGCGGACGTGTCCCAGGTGTAAGTACCCGCCGCCGCATTCAAGCCCTGGGCGATGAGCGTCCCGTTGTAGCCGGTCTTGTCCGTGTCGTAGTAGAGGGCCACCGTGGCCGCGTCCGCGTCCTGCGCCGTCCACAGGACGGGGAAGGACGCGTCGGCCCGCCAGTCGGCCGTGATCCTGACGTCGTCGAAGAAGAACTCTCGGGGGTCGGAAAACTCGTGCGGGTCGAGGCGGAAGCTGTCGATCGATCCCGTCCAGCCGGAATGGGACGGGCTGGCCCCGCCGTCCTCCAGGGGCAGCGTCCTCAGGTCGCAGACGAACTTCTCCATGATCCAGCGGTCGGCCAGATGGCGGATGACGACGTCCTTGCTGACGTTCTCCCCGGCCTCGCCGACGAGCTTCCAGACGATGCGCGCCTGCGAGCCGTCATTCGTGCTGTGGGCGCCGGCAACGCCCATCTTGAAGCTCAGGTTGTGATACCGGCTGGGATCGATCTGGGTGGTGCTCCCCCGGTAGAAGAAATTCATGAAGAAGACGTGCGGGTCGCCGACGTTGGACGCCTCGGCCGGGTCGCTCAGCCCCTTGAAGACGGTGTTGCCGTTAAAGACCTGCCCGGCCCTGTCCTCGTACGACAGGGTCGTAAACTGGGGGTTGGAGACGTTGACCGTCAGGTCGATGTCGCCGGCCGCGTTCATGTCCCAGGCATTGCCCAAGTGGACCGTCGCAAAGTCGTCGTCGCTGCCTTCCTCCGTGGGCTTGGTGAAGCTCAGGACCGGCTGATCGTTGACGTGGAAGTACCCGGGCGAGTAGCTGTAGGTCTGCGTCCCGGCCGGGGCCACGGCCACGTAATAATCCCCCCCGGCCAGGCCGCCGGCCAGGAAGGTGTAGCTCGATCCCGCCCGGTCCTTGGCCAGCAGGCCGAGGTTCCCGTTGGCCGCGATGTTGTCGTTGTCAAGATAGATATCCACGGCTCCCGCATTCCCGGTCCAGGTCACGGTCTGCTCGTAGGCCGCGCCCTTCTCGACCAGGCGGATCCAGTCGATCTTGATGTCCTTGTCGGCGTCCAGGATGGGATCGAAGCGGATGGAATCGATCAAGCCGTTCCAGGGGAGGTTGCTCAGCAGGTCGGCCACGCCCAGGGCGGGGATGTCGACGAGGTAGACGGCCCAGTTGCCGTAGACCATGAACGCGCCCGAGACCGTGTAATCGTTGAACATGGTGTTCTTCGACCAGAAGAGCTGGGCCGGGGGCTAGGCCGGCGAGTAGTTCAGCGGCGGCTCCACGTACATCCGCATGGCCAGGACCGTGTATTTATCAGCATTCACGGGGTAGTTGGACCCGAACTTCCCCAGGACGGCCGTCCCGGGATAGGCCGAGTCCAGGAGCGATAATTTGGCGTCGGAATCCGTCGTCCGGGCCTGGAACAACCCGCCGCTGAAGCTGATGTTCGTCAGATAGGAGAGGGGCTGCTCAACCGTGTTGAAGATGCCCCAGCCCAGGTCCGACTTCTGGTTCATGTCCCAGGGATCGCGCTGGACCTCGGTGGCATAATCCGGAGCCGCCTTGACGGGGGTCCGGACCGACGGCGATGTGACGGTGATCTGCGCCCAGGCCGACACGGACAAGATCATGCACGACCAAAAAAATCACGGGGACTGTTCTTCTCATCTTCCTTCCTCCTGAAGCCGGATCTGGGTCCCCTGCATCAAACTAGGTCCTTCTCATTTCATCATAGTATTCGATCGGGATTAGTCAATGAGGGTCGTTTCGGGAGATACCCATCTTTTGTGCTATCTTAGAGATCGAATTCGCTAGAAAGAAGAGAAAGGCACGTGAAGTCGGGTGGAATTTCGAGCCTGGAGGGGCTTATCCGGCAGCTGGAGACAGGGAGCCTGCGGGATTTCCACAGGGCCGCCGCCCGGGCCGGCATCGTCACCTCCCGGCCGCGCTTCCTGACCGTGGTCACGGACATCTCCAACAAGTGCAACCTCCGCTGCCGGATGTGCTACTTCAGCCTCGACCGGTACTTCAAGGCCGAGCGCGTGGTCATGGAGCCCGCGCAATTCGAGAAGCTGGCCGCGGCCGTCCTGCCGGCCGCCCAGACCCTGACGCTGTCGTGCGGCAACGAGCCCCTGACCTCGCCCCACTTCGTCGATATCCTCGAGATCGCCGGCCGTTATCGCCTGCCCCACCTGGATTTCGCCACTAACGGCATTCTGCTGAACGAGAGGATCATCGACGCCGTCATCCGATCCG
>CAWDOL010000015.1:0-377680 GCA_963803915.1 Candidatus Aminicenantota bacterium
ACGACGGTGAAACCGGGGCGACGCCGAAGGCACTGCCTCACGGCAGGTATTTTGGTTCGTATTTCACGCCGTTTCTTTCCAGCAATCGTTTCAGCTCGTCGACAAACCCGGTCTTGTGGTGATGCTCTTCCTGTCCTGCTATATAGCGACAGACGACCGGCACATGTGTCCAACTCACGCTGAAGATTGAATAGCCCTCCTGCCATGAGAACAACGGCTCGTGATTTTCGGAAGCCCATCCGGAAGTGGGCTGCTCGACTTCGCGACGATGTCGGCCGGCGCATCTGTGGTCTTGAGGCCGACGAGGAGATGTACGTGGTCCTCCACACCGCCAACAGCCTCGGCGACGCCGGCAAGGCCGCGCACAGTGCCGCCGATGTATTCGTGCAATAGTGGACGCCATTGAGGCCGAATCCACCGATAGCGCTCCTTGGTGCTGAACACGATGTGATAGTGAAGACTGTAGACGTCGAGCCCATTGCTGCCTCCCCGATTTCTGGCACCCCTCCAGGGTGCGCCGCCCAATCCACAATTCCCAGGGGTGTCGCTTCGCTCAACCCCCGGCTACGATCTGCCAACCCTCCGGGTTGGAGTCCAGTGCGAGTTTCCAAGATCCCGGCGCTTACGCGTCGGGCTACCTGAGGTCAGAATGTCCTGCCAACCCTCCGGGTTGGAGTCGAGAGCGAGTTTCCAAAATCCCGGCGCTTACACGTCGGGCTACCTGAGGTCAGAATACCTGCCAACCCTCCGGGTTGGAGTCCAGTGCGAGTTTCAAGATCCCGGCGCTTACGCGTCGGGCTCCTGAGGGTCAGAATGTCCTGCCAACCCTCCGGGTTGGAGTCCAGAGCGAGTTTCCAAATCCCGGCGCTTACACGTCGGGCTACCTGAGGTCAGAATACCTGCCAACCCTCCGGGTTGGAGTCCAGTGCGAGTTTCCAAAATCCCGACGCTTCTGCGTCGGGATTTCCCTATCAGAACGTCGTTTCGCATCCCGCAGGGATGCCAGTAGCCGGGGGTCGAGCGGAGCACGCTGCGTTAGCAGAGTGCGAAGCGACGCCCGGAACCATGCGAATAGGAACGCACCCTGGAGGGGTGCAAGAATCGTCTCCCCCAAGCCGTCATCCGGCGGGAAACGTCCTGCTGTCTCCTGGTTGTTTCTCCTCTTCGCCGAAATCCGGGGGAGGTTCGAGGGAAATGCGGAGGCCCTGGATCCACGTAGGCTTCGGCGCGGGCGGGCAGGGTGACCTCGGTGAGGGACAGGCCGAAGGTCTCCTCGAACAGCTCGGCGAACTCGACGGCGATCTTGCCTGCCTGCGCGCTGAAATAGACGTCCTGGGTTTCGAAGTTCCAAACGGCCTCGTACAGGTTGGTCGTGGGACTCACGGCGGCCAGCATCTGTTCCTTGACCGTCTCCTTGAGCGAGGCCACCTCCTCGCGCGACAGCTCCTTGCCTCGCCTCTCGCGGAGCTGTGCGCGCAGGGCCTCGTTCAGCTTCGCCTTGAGCAGTGCCGCCGGCAGGCTCTTCCTGTCCTTGCGTCTTCCAAGGATGATATACTTGCCCTGCATCACCTTCTCGATCGTAGGTTCGTATCGATCGGGTTGAACACGTTCACCCAGCCGATGGACATCTCCGGGTTGGTCTTGGGGTTGATCTCGCGAGCGAACTTCGCGAGATTGGTGGACATCGTATCCTTCAGGTCCTTCGGCAGTTTGTCGTCAATCCGATAGAGTTTGTAGGTGATGCTGCCGTTGATGAGGCCCAGAGGGGATCCTTTCCTTGATTGTGCGTGGTTGGAGATAACCGGTGGCGGGTGCCGCATTCGCCACCAGTGTGCGCGAAACCGCCTACTTCGAAGTCTGCTTATCGGCGCTGGCCGGCACGTCGCCGTCCTCGACGGACAGCTGCTTCTCCGCCGCCGCGTACTTGCCGTCCTTCACGATCGCAACCTGCACGGGTTTCCTGCAGTCGCCTTCGGCGTCGAAATACGTCTTCCCGGTCAGACCGTCGAACGCCGTGGCCGGCGAGTCACGCTTTTCAGGTAGGCGAGAATTCCCCCTTCTCGCGTGGCGCCCTTCTCCTTGGCCGCCTTCACGATCAGTTGAAACGCATCGTAGCTCAGTGCGGCCCAAGCGTCGGGTTCACGATTGTACTTCTTGCGGTAGGCGTCGGCGAATGCGCGGGCACGCTCGCCGCCCAGGTCGAACAGGAACGGGCACGTCACGAAGGTTTCCTCGGCGGCCTTTCCGGCCAGCGTGATGTACTGCTGGGAGAACAGGCCGTCGCCGCCGGTAGTTCGTGCGGATGCCGAGTTCGCGGGCCTGGCGCGCGATCGCCGCCGCCTGTTTGTAAAGGCCCGCGATCACGATGATGTCCGGCTGCGCCAGCTTCATCGTGGTCAACTGCGAGCGCATGTCGTTCGAGTCCTTGCTGAAGGGGATCTCGCGCACGACCGACATGCCCAGCTCGATCGCACGCTTCTTGAAGCTGTCCCGCAGGCCGGTGCCATAGTCGTCGTTGTCAAAGAGAATGCCCACCTTCTTGAAGCCGAGGATCTTTCCGACATAGGTGGCGAGGGACTGGCCCTGGAAGTCATCCGTGAAGATGTCACGGAACGCGAAGTCGCTATCGTGCGTGACGGTGACGTTGGTCGACGCCGGCGAGACCATGACCATCTTTGCCTGCTTGTATGCGCCCTTGGCGGCCAGCGAGCAGGAGCTGTTGTAGTGGCCGATGATGGCGACGATCTTCGCGTTGGTCGCAAGACGCGTCGCGACGGTCTGGGCGTCCGCCGGGTTGCCTGCGTCATCCTCGATGGCGAGTTCGACCGGCCGGCCGTTGATGCCGCCGGCGGCATTGAGCTGTTCGGCGGCGAGCTGAATCGCCATCTTGCCGGGCGTGCCCAGTTCGGAGCTGTCGCCGGTGAACGGGCCCGCAAGCCCGATGACGACGGGCTCTCCCTTGGCAGCGGTCTGGGCCGTCCCGGGTCCCGCGATCGCCGCGGCAGGCGCTCCCGCCGGTTTCACGCCCGCCACGCGGCTCCCTCTTTTTGTTGCCCTCATGGCCAGTCTCTCCTTTGCGGTTGATTGCGTCTCCATCAAGCTGGGTAGACTATCTGCAGAGTCAACGCTCTTGTGCAATTGGCCGGGCCCCTTCGAGCGGCAGGCATCGTGCCGGGCACGGGCGAAAGGTCGGAAGGCGATGTCATCACTGCTGGTCATCAGCGGCCCGACATCGGGGCGCGCTACGAGCTGGGGGAGGTTTCCCGCATCGGGCGTGCGCCAGGAGAACGATCATCCGATTCCAACGTCTCGCGCGTCCATGCCGAGATCGTGCGCCAGCGCATGGCCTACACGATCTTCGACCGCGAATCGCGAAACGGGGTGATCGTCAACGGCCAGCCCGTCGTCGAAGGTTCTCCTGCGCAACGACGAGATCCGGGTCGGCGCCACGGTCTTCCTCTTCAACTCCGACCTCAAGATTCACAACGCCCGCTTCAGCGACAACTCGGTCTACCTGGTTCCGGCAGAGGACGCCACCATCGAACTGGCGCGCACGCAGAGCCAGTTGGAGCAGCTCGGCGGGCGCGACCGCGAGTCGGTGGATTGCATCATGCGCGTGGCCGACCTGTTTCTGGCACCCCGGCGCCGCTGGCGGAGACCGCCGGGCCGCCTCGTCACGCAGCTGGCACGGCTGTTCGACGCCGACACATGTGTTCTGCTCCTGCGCGACGGGTCAGCGGCGAGATGCGCCCAGTTTTTGCCATGCCGGCCGAACATTTCCGCCCGGGTCAGCCGCCAACTGGTTGCTGCCGTGGCGGCGGATGGACACGCGCTGCTATCGGGTGACCGCATCACCACGCCCCCGGGGCTGAGCGGGGCCTTCGAGGCGACCGACGCCCCCTCTGTCGAGCCGGCGGATCTCTCAACGATGTGCGCGCCCATCGCCGCCGACGGCGAGACGTCGGCGTGCTCGTCGTCGAAAAGCTCGAGCGGGCCTTCTACTCCCTGCGCGATCTCGGACTGCTGCAGGCAATTGCGCGGCTGGCGGCCGGCTGGCCCGGCGTCCCGTCTTGCCGAACTGGTGCAGAGCGTCACCGTCGACGGTGGCCGTGTCGTCGCATCACACAGCGCTCGCGTCCAGGAAGTCTTCCGAAACGCCCAGCGGGTCGGCGCCACTGACGTCACGGTCGTGATCACGGGCGAGAGCGGGACTGGCAAGGAGATCCTTGCCCGGCGCTTCATGAGTCCGGACCGCGGGCCTCGGGGCCGTTTTCGCGCTCAACTGCAGTGCCATCCCCCGGCACCCTGTTTGAGGAGCGAGACTCTCCGGTTACGAGCACGGCGCGTTCACCGGGGCCGAGCAGGACAACAGCGGGCAAGGTCGAGTCGGCGCACGGGGGATACTTGTTCCTGGACGAAATCGGTGATCTTGACCTGTCGCTCCAGCCGAAACTCCTGCGATTTCTCCAGGAGAAGATGTTCTACCGTGTCGGGGCAACCGTCCGCTCGATGCCGACGTGCGCGTGATTGCGGCAACGAACCAGGATCTTGAACTGGCCGTGCGCGAGGGCCGTTCGCGAGGACCTCTGGTACCGGCTGAGCGTGATGCGATTCGAGATGCCCCCGCTGGGCTCGGGCAGCGAGGACATCGCCGGCCTGGTCGACTTCTTCGTACAGCGGTGCTCCGCCAAGCTCGGGCCGGGCAGGTGCTCGGCGTGAGCGACGCGGCCGTGGCATTGCTCCAGAAGCATGACTGGCCCGGGAACATCCGCGAACTGGAGAACGCCGTCGAGCGGGCGGTCCTTCGCGGAAGGGCGCGTACCCCGGCCGACTTTGCCCACCTGGCGCAGTCGTCACGCGTTCGCAGCAATGACATCCCTCCATGGCACAGGTCGAGCGCGACCATATTCTCGAGGTCCTGCGCCGGGTCGGCTGGAACCAGGCACGTGCAGCCGAAGTGCTCGGACTTCACCGCAACACACTGCGCAACAAGATCACCGAGTACGGGCTTCGTCGTGAAGGCTGAGCGCAGGCGCAGAACACGCTCACACGCCGCCTGACCGAGGACATGTTCGACTCCGTCTGGGCACGGGCAAGGCGCTGCTGAAGAGGCTACCGGTTCTCCCGCTTGACGGCTGCGAGGTCGGCCTTCACCATGGAGGTGACAAGCCCCTCGAACGGCACGGTGGGATTCCAGCCCAGAACCGTGCGCGCCTTGGTGGCGTCGCCGATGAGCAGGTTCACTTCGGCCGGACGGAAGAACTCGGGGTCCACCACCACATGGTCCTCCCATTTCTTCCCGACATAGTTGAACGCGATCTCGCAGAACTCCCGCACTGAGTGTGTTTCACGGTGGCGACAACGTCGTCGTCAGGCCCTTCCTGCTGAAGCATCAGCCACATGGCCTTGACGAAGTCGCCGGCATAGCCCCAGTCGCGCTTGGCCTCAAGGTTGCCCAGGGCCAGCTCTCCTGCGTTCGGCAGGCAATCTTGGCCACGGCCTTCGTGATCTTGCGCGTCACAAACTCCTCGCCCCGCCGCTCGCTCTCGTGGTTGAACAGGATCCCGTTGCTGGTGGAAGGGTTGTACACCTCGCGGTAGTTCACCGTTGCCCAATAGGCCGCCACCTTGGCCACGCCGTAAGGGCTTCTCGGATGAAACGGGGGTTTTCCTTCTGGGGAACTTCCTGCACCTGGCAATCTCGCTGCTCGAGGCCTGGTAGAATCGCGAGTGCGGGCTGGTCTGGCGCATTGCCTCGAGGAGCCGCAGGCGGCCTGCCCCGGTAATGTCGAATGTGCTTTCGGGTGTCTTGAAGCTCCATGCCACATGGCTCTGCGCGGCGAGGTTGTAGATCTCGTCCGGCTGAACCCGGCTGAGCGTGTCACGAAGCGAAAGGCTGTCGGTCATATCAGCGTGTTGCGGATCACGTAGATCGGCAGGTTGCCGAGCCGCTGGTCCACATTCTGGCTGGAACGCCGGATGAGACCGTAAACCTGGTATCCCTTGAGACCAGGAATTCGGGGAGGTAGTAGCCGTCCTGGCCCGTGATTCCCGTGATCAATGCCTTTTTCGTCATGTCACCCCGCTTGATTGGATTGTTGTTTCGAGTGGTAGAGATGAGGATTATGCCGGGTGCAAGTCGCAGACCACGTGGCCGGTCGGCATGTGATTGTTTCTTGCATGGAGGCTCCCGCTTGGGGATGGTAGTCCTCCGCTGTTCGTCGATCTCCCGCCCTGCCTGGGGGATCCCGGCAGACGGGGTTGATGGGGTCCTCGCTCGTGGCAAGGCCATTCCTAGTTGCGGGCGGTAGGTACCCGGTCAGCGTATACTTGGGACAGTTTCAATCTTTGAGAGCAGGTTCTTCCTCGTCGCAACGCTCAGGGTCTCGGGGAGTGTCGTCGTGCTCGTCACTGCTGCAGGCCGGTGGGAGCAGCGTGGCCCAGCCGCAGGTTTCGCCGCTGGGTACGCAACCGCCCCCTCCGCCAAATCTGAGCGTCAGCATGTCGAGCGCATCCAGCGCAAACGCGAGGTTGAGCAGGCCGTACTCAACGTCCGAACCCTTTTTGCCAAGGGCGACTACGACGCGGCCATCGCCGCGGCGGAGGCTGGCCTGCAGATCGATCCCGAACCCGAGCCTGAGCTTCTACCTCAAGTGGGCCAAGGACAAGAAGTCGACGGGAAACTGCTCCCATTGCGGGCACCACACCCACCCCCTATGCTGTTTCGACCAGCCGGGCTCGCGTGTCTCTCGGCGGGCCGTCAACCACCCCTCCAACCGTCGGGGGCGGGTCCCGGCCCGGTGGCGACCACGCCCGGTCCGCCCCAGGCGACCGCTACTCCCGGCAGCGCGGGCGATGCCCCCCCCGCCTCCGCCGTCGCCGGGGATGATGGAGAAAGTCCGGCCCCTCCTGCCCGCAGTGGGCGGGGTGTTTGTCCTGGCCGTCGGCGGGTGGTTTGGTTACTCCTTCCTGAAGCGCCGCAAGGCTGCCAGGCAGGCCGCGCCGAGGGAGAGGAAGAACAGCAGGAGTTCGAGCCCAAGGGTCTGGCGATGCCTACCTTGGTAGCCAGGACGCCCAGGCGCCTGTGTCCCAGGAGATGCTGGCCGAGAACATCGCCCAGAGCATCCAGTCGATCGAGCAGTCCGACAACCACTGCTCCGCCGACATTCGAGATGCTCTCCCCGTCCTCCGGAGACGAGCCGGGCGGGATGGACAATCTTCCCACCGGTCCTTGAGGCCGACTCCCGGAGTCGCCCCACCCGCCCGAGGAAGCCCCACCCGAACCCGAACCCGGTTTCGAGCAGGCACCTCCCGTCCTGCCCAGCCTGGACTACGACTTGGAGCCGCTGGCGGAAGTGAATCCGCCAGCGGCAGATGTGACGCCACCCAAGGAGTCGACCTTCGGGGCGAGGGGAGTTGCCGAGACTGTCTCTTCGAGGATCTGGGATCGTTTTCGCCACCGATGAAGCACCCGTTGCACCCCCGCCCCCGCCGCTGGCCCCTCCGGCGGAAACCCCAGGGTGCGCCTCCCGTCGCCGCGGCGCCCGCGCCCCCTCCTCCGCCCAAGGTGGCCGATGACAGGATCATTCTCGATCTTCCCGTGGAGCCGGCTCCCGCACCCAAGCCTCCAAGTGAAGTTGCCGAACTCGGCCCCATCCGCGTCGACGCCCTTTCCAAGCCGGCCCCGGGATCCGAGCCCGACGCGCAGGCCACGGCCGCGGTTGCCCCAGCCGAGGCTGCGCCTCCACCCACGATCAATCTTGACGACCTGATCTTTGGAGACACCTTCAGCGCTTCCCCGGCGCACAAACCCGCCGAGGAGCAGGCCTCCACCATCGCGCAGTCTCCGGAACCCTCAACGCAAACTCCCGACGAGAACTGGGTCGAGATGACTTTCGGCGCCTCCGCGGAAACGATGCACAGCCAGGACACGATCCAGTTGCCTCCCAAGGAGCGCCCCGCACCGGAACTGCCAGAGGGCGGGCACCCCGATGACGGTCTCGACGTGACCCGGGCCCTGACCAGATCCGAATCGCCCCAAGTCGACATCCCCGAGGATTTCGCTGAGACTCTGGCGGCTGGTTCCCAACCGGGAGGCCAGGCGTTCCCGCCCCAGGAGACGGTCGCCTCGGCGGCCCCCGTCGAGCAGAACTATTACGTGCTCCCCTCGGCTGTCGGTGATTCGCAACTGGACGAGCGCAGCGAGATGATCTTCCGCGAGCAGTACAACAAGGGCATCAAAGCAGTTAACGAGAAGAACTGGAAGCAGGCTGTTCACTACCTGGCGATTGCCGCCGCCATCCATCCCAACAACGAGCAGCTGCGTGGAGCATCTGCGCGCTGCGCGCGATGAGAAACGCCGCCAGGAAGCGCAGTCCTGAGTCCTTCATCGTCCACCGACAACGATCATCGGCCTCCCAGGCATTTCCGTTACTGGGCGCCGGTCGTGCTGTCCGGCGCGCTGATCATTGTCGGCTACATCACCGGCCGCTTGCTGGGATACTGGTAGACGCCTCCTTCGCTTGCTTGACAATCCACCTCCCGCTGCCCGATGAATAGCCCGTGTCCGAGGTGAACCAGCGTATCCGTGTCATGCTCGTGGTGCTTGACGGCCAGGGGGTATTCGTCGCGGACGAAGATGATGCCCTCGCAGGCGCCGATGGCGAAGCCCCCGATCAGCATGCCCTCCAGGACCCGGTGGGGATTGCCCTCGAGCAGGCTGCGGTCCATATAGGCCCCGGGGTCGCCCTCGTCGGCGTTGCAGATGATGTACTTGGGGGAGGCCTTCTGGGCCCTGGCCATCTCCCACTTGAGACCGGTCGGGAACCCGGCCCCGCCCCGGCCCCGCAGGCCGGCCGCCTTGACCTCGGCGATGACGGCTTCCGGTGTTTTTCGGCCCAGGACCTTGGCCAGGGCGCTGTAGCCGCCCACGGCCAGGTAGTCATCGATCTGAGTCGGGTCGATCAGGGCATTGTCGCCCAGGACGATCCGCCGCTGCTTCTTGTAGAAGGGGATGGCCTTCTCCCGCGGCGCCGACTTGCCGGTGACCGGGTCCTTGTAGAGCAGGGCCTTGATGGTCTTGTTCTTCTTGACCGTCTCCAGGACGATGGCCTCGGCGTTCTTGGGGTCGACTTTCTGGTAGAACAGGTCGTGCGGGTGGATGAGGACGTTCGGCTCGGCCTCGCAGAACCCGTGACAACCGGTGACCCGGACTTTGACCTTCTTGTCGAGCTTGGCTTTTTTCAAAGCCCCTTGCAGGGCCTCGACGACCTTGAGCGCGCCGCGAGCCTGGCCGCAGGTGCCCGCCGAGACGGTGAGCACCGGCTTTTTGTCGGCTTGACGGAGCTTTCTCTGGGCCTCGATGGCCGCTTCCAGGGCTTTGACTGTTTTGAGCTTGACGGGTGCTTTCATGCGCGTCTCACTTGTTGAGGTACTGCTTGATGATGGCCTCGACCTTGCGGATCGAGGTCTGGGCGTGGTAGTCGCCGTCGACGACCACGACCGGCCCGATGGCGCAACAGCCGAGGCAGGCCACGGTTTCGAGCGTGAATTTGCCGTCCTCGGTCGTGTCGCCCGAAGCGACGCCGAGGCGGCGCTCGAACTCCTCCAGGATCTTCGGCCCGCCCCTAACATGGCAGGCCGTGCCCATGCAGACCGTCACGACGTGCTTCCCGCGCGGCTTCAGGCTGAAGGCCCGATAGAACGTGGCCACGCCGATCACGTCGATGAGCGGCACTCCGACGGAGCGGGCCACCTGCTGCAAGGCTTCGCGCGGCAGGTAGCTGTACTCCGCCTGGACGTCCTGGAGGATCGCGATGAGGGCCTTTTTCTCGTTCTTGTGCTTCCGGATAAAGGCGTTCACGCGGTCGGTTTGGACATCCACGTGCTTAAACCTCCTTCATATGGGATGGGGTGGAGAGACGGGGTAGGGGGGTGGGGGAAGGGGGGAGAGCCGAGGGCCCGAAAGGAAGGATGGGAAGACTCCTCGCCGGAACCTGGATAAAGGCGAACACTTGATAACATAGCGAAAATGGCTTGTCAAGGGGATAATCAAAATATTTACATCGTTGAAAAACGACAATTGTCGTTTTATAATGCCTATTGTGATAACACCAAAAAAAGCGCGGAGGCGGCCGTGAGGCACCATATGCTGTCCGGGGAGAGCCTGGATCTGATGCGGGAAGTCTGGGACCGGGGCGGGGCCACGGTCGGCGAGGTCTGGACGGGGCTCAACGCCCGGCGGCGCAAGACCGTCCGTCTGACCACGGTCCAGGTCCAGATGCGGAGGCTGGAGGAGTACGGCTGGCTGGCCCGCCGCAAGGCCGGCCGGGCCTTCGTCTACACTCCCCATTGGAGCAAGGACGAGACGGCTTCCGACCTGGTCCTATCGCTCTGCCGCAGCCTTTACGGCGGCTCCCTGGCCGGGCTGCTCGAAGCCCTGTTCCGGAGCTGGGATCTGCCGGATTCGGAACGCCGCCGCGTCCGGGCTCTCCTGCGGAAGACAGCAAAGCCCACAAAATATTAAGTCAAACGGGCTTTGCAGTCCTAACACGCCCATCCCGCGAAGCGGACCGGGCTATTGGGGCAGCGAGAGCCCAACAATTTAAAGTCAGACGGGCTTCGCAGTCCTAACAAGCCCACTCCGAACCGCCCTCTCCGGAATGAAGGGGAGTAAAAAATTTCTTGACAACTCATACTGTGTGCCGTATACTATATGACGCAATGTATAAGCATCGAGGTGTCCGACATGACCAATGACTTCTTCGAGAACCTCAGGCTGGAGCTTCGCCGGGGCTGCGTGCCCCTGGCCGTGCTGGCCGAGCTCTGGGACGAGCGATACGGCTATACCCTGCGCAAGTCCTTGGCTGAGAAGGGGATGGCCGTGGACGAAGGTACCCTCTACCCGTTGCTGCGGCGGCTCGAGGCCCAGGGGCTGCTCGTCAGCGAGTGGCGGGAGGAAGAGAAGCGCCCCCGGCGCTTCTACCGCCTGTCCGCGGAGGGCAAGCGGGTCTTGGGCCGGTTGACTGTGGAATGGGAGGCCCTGACGGCATCCCTAGCGGGAATCATAAAGGAGTCGAACGATGGATCTCATTGACCGCTACTTGAACGCCGTGGGTTTCTGGCTGCCCAAGGACCGCAAGGCCGATATCCTGCGGGAGCTGGCCGAGGACATCCGGTCCGAGAGGGAAGAAAAGGAGTCGGCGCTCGGCCGCCCGATGGCCACGTCCGAAGTCGAGACGCTCCTCAAGAAGCGGGGACGTCCTTTCGAGATGGCGGGGCGCTACCTGCCGGGGCGGCACCTGATCGGCCCGACCCTCTTTCCGATGTATGTCTTCGCCCTCAAGCTGGCGGCTTGGATCGGCCTTGGCGTGGCGATCATCCTGCCCTTAGCCTTGGCCTACCTCCTGCCTTCCCGGTCCGCTTATCCCGCGGACGTCTTGGCCGGGTCGGTCCACTCCCTCTGGACTCTGGCCCTGACCTGGTTCGGGATGATCACCCTCGGCTTCGCCGTGGCCGAGAACGCCCAAGGCCGCTCCGCCAAGGGCCGGGACTGGGACCCCGCCCGGCTCCCCGCCGTCAAGAACGGCTTGAAGGTTCCTCGAGCCTCCGCCCTGGCCGATCTCGTCATCAGCCTGCTTTTCCTTTCCTGGTGGCTGGGATCCTTCCGGGTCCCCGGCTTGGTCGTCCGCAACGGCGAGCCCCTGTCCCTCCCGCCCTCGCCCCTCTGGCTCGACCTGCGCGGCCGGTTCCTGGTCCCGATCGCCGTCCTTATCCTGGCCGGCGCCGTGCTGGCCGCCGTCAGCCTGGTCCGCCCCCGGCTCAATCGCTGGCGGGTCGGGGCCAGGGCCGTTCTCGACGCCGCCGCGGCCGGGATGGTGGTCTGGGTTTTGGCCGCGCACGGCAGGCTTAGCTGGGCGGCTTGGAAGAGCGTCAAGGGGCTCAAGGACGCGGCCGCCGGTACGGCCAACGTCGAAGTCCTGCGCGATTGGATCCTGGGCAACGTCCTCCTCGTTATCGCCATCGGGAGCCTCATCTCCTGTCTCATGGGTCTCGTCAAGCTGGCCCGCTGGAAAAGCCTGGAAGCGAGGACGGCCTCCCGGCCCTGAAGCGGCCACGTTTTCGCTCTAGGGAAGAAACAGAGCCCCCGAACGTCCAATAGCGTGTATAATATAGGTTCGTTCCCTCGTTAATCACTGTGGAGGTCTACTGAAAATGAGAAAGTCCACCCAAAGAAGTCTATTTTTTGCCTTGTTCGCCGTCATCGTCCTGGCGGCGGCGGCCAAGGATGTTCCCGTCCAAAGCGTTTGGGCGGTTGTGCCCCCGACCGTCGACGGATTGCCGGCCGACTGGACCAATCCCGTCTTCGTCGACGTCGAAGACGGCGACATCGGCTATGCCTTCGCCAACGACGCCAAAAACCTCTACGTCCTGCTCATGATCAGGAACCCGAAGGCCAAGTCGACCATCGACCAGACCGGCGTCACCCTCTATTTCGCCGAGGCCAAGAAGCAGAAGGATTACGGCATCCTGTTCCACAAGGTCATGATCAAGCCGGACGAATACATCGCCCGGCTGGAGAAGCAGGGCCCGGTCTCCGACGAGACCAAGGCCCAGATCCGGACCAAGCCCGGGTATTATCTCTATGCCCACGAGGTCATCGGGGCCAAGCCCGAAGGCTCCCCATCGCCCGAGGCGCCCATCCAGAGCCCCGTCTACAAAGTGGGAGCCCAGGGCCAGATGCTGGTTTACGAATTCCTCATCCCCCTGGAACGGCCCGCTTCGACCCAGGCGGGAGTCGGCGCGGCTCCGGGCAAGACGATCGTCGTCGGCCTCGAGTACGGCGGCATGACTGACGCTCTGCGCCGACAGAACGCCCGGGAGCAGGCCCAACGATCGGGCATCGCCGGCGACGGCGGCAGCCAGATCGTCGGTACGACCGGGACCAAGGTTGCCGCTAAGAAGTATACTTTCTGGTCCAATCTCGAGCTGGCCGCCGAAAAGAAGTAAACGGGATCGGGAGACTGGCTTTCTCTCCCGGGGTGGGGCCGGAGGAACACTTCACTTTTTTCTAGCTCCAAGAGGAGAGTTGTGAAAATTTTTTTAAAAGATATGTCGCAATTGGTCCGGAATTAAACGGAATTAACGGACAAAATGTGTGAATAAGTTGCTATTGATTGAATATACTCTATATTTATATCGTTGAATGGTCGTCTGAGGGGTGAGAGAGAACCTCGAAAGGTAGGGGCCTCCAGCCTGTATACGTTCGCGGCGCCGGGCCTCCCGAAGAGGCCTGAAAGCGAGCGGCGCCGCCTGATTTGCCGATGCGGAGGAGAGCGGTGTCGCTGCGGGGCTGTTGACAAGTTGTTGGCCTGGGATAGAATGGAAAAGCAGTAGACGGATTTCCACATGCCGGGCGACCCGATTCTTCGTTCCTGGAAAGAGATCGCCGACTTCCTGGGCTGTGACGTAAAAACCTGCGCCCGTTGGGAAGCCGAGTGCGGGCTTCCTATCCGCCGCTTCGACCCCAACTCCAAGCGCTCCCGCGTTTTTGCCGAGAAGGCGGACCTGCAGGCCTGGCTGGATGATCGGAAGCCGGCGAAACCGCCCAACAGCCCCAAGAAGGCCATGCGCGGAAGCCGGTCTTACCTCATTGGAGCCGCCGTGCTCCTGGCGGGTGTTCCGCTGGCTTGGTACGGGCTGAAGCCTCTCGTATTCCCCTCCTCCGAGCCCGTGATCGCCGTGATCCCGCTTCCCACCCAGGGGATGAGTCCCGATGCCGCCTACCAAGCAGGCCAGCTCGACCAACTGCTGCGCGATCTACTCAGCTTCGGTGGAAGGGCGAAGGTCTTTTCCTTGGCCAAGCTCCCGGACGCATCGTCCGCCCCGGCTCTGACGGCTTTATTGAAGGGGCTTCCGGAGCCGGATTTTCTCCTCCGGGCCCAGATGACCCCGCCCCAGGATCCCCGCTCCCTGAGCGTCCAGCTTCTCGACGTCCGCACCCGGGAAACGATCTGGTCCCGCGTCTTCGAGTCGGCCTCCTCGGACCTCACGGCGTGCCTGAACGCGATTCGCCGGGAAGTGAGACGATGCCTGACCCTGCCCGGCGATCACCGCCCGTCCCTCTCCGGTCCGAGCGCGGCGGAGCTTGGTGTCGGCGCCGCCTTCCTCCCGGCTTTGGCGCCTCTCGTGGAGGAAAGCGATCCCTGGACGCTTCACTTCCAGGCCGTGAAGTACGCCGACGCGGCCGATGCCGCAGCCAACGACCTGGCTATCGAGCTGTTCCGGCGGATCCTGGACCTCGATCCCGGCTTCGCCCGGGCCTATACGGGATTAGCCCGCTGTTACGCCAACTACGTCAACTACCAGGGCCGCAAGGAGCTTTTTTGGCTGGACAAGGCGGACGCGTTCCTGGCCGAAGCCCAAAAGCTCGATCCCGACCTAGTCGAGACCTTCGTCGTCCGCATCAAGAATCGGATGATGAGAGACTTCCTCCTGGACGCCGACACGGACGAGGAGTCCCTCCGCTTGGCCGGCGAGGCGCTGAAGCGCTATCCCTACGACGGCCGCCTTTGCGGCATCGTCGGCGATCTCCGGCTCAAGCGATTCGACCGCCGCGGCGATCCCTCCGACCTCGACGAGGCCATGCGCCTCCTGGGCCTCTCCTTCAGCGCCGATCCTCGATCGCTGATCAACATGACGCTGGCCGAGCTGCTGATGTTCAAAGGCCGGTTCGGCCAAGCCTTGGCCGTCTGCGCTGAGGTCGAAAGAGAGCATCCGCTGGCCATTATCGCACTGCGGCGCGGAGAGATCCTCTACTACCAGGGCGATCTGGCCGCCGGCCTGGATGCGCTCCGCAGCTGCGTCTCCCCGATCCATGTCCGCATCGAGTCGCTCCAGTACCAGGCCATGATCGCCGCCCGGCGCGGCGATCGAAGCCGGGCTCTTTCTCTCCTCAGGGAGATCGAGATCCTCAACCCCCGGCGCGAGGCTCGGTACTACGACCATTTGCGGGAAGCCTCCGTCCTCGCCGGGCTCGGCGAGCTGGATCGGGCCCGGGCTCTGCTTTCGGAGGGATTGGCCTCGCTGCGGACGTTTGGGACATACATCTGGCGTAGCTATGTCGAGATCGACCCCAACTTCCGGGAGATGCGCCGCGGCTTGGCCCTGGCTTCGCCGAGGCCGGCGGCATCCCGATAAAGAGTCCTTGATGCCCCCAGCGCCGACCTTTCGCGTGACCCAAGCCTTGAAATAAGCTACATTGGTGCGGATTCCACGGCTTGCCAGGAGAGAACCATGATCCAGACCGGATGCCTGTCCCGGCGTTGGAGCGCAAAGGCTGCGCTCCTCGTCCTTCTCGTTCTCGTCGGCGCGGTTGCGCCGGCGTCGGCTCAGCTGCCCACGGCCAAGCCGTCCGATGTCGGCCTCTCGGCTGAGCGCTTGGATCTCCTGAGCCGGGCCATGCAGGAGTATGTGGACAAGGGCCGTCTGCACGGACTGGTTGTGCTGGCCGCGCGCAACGGCAAGGTCGCCTATCACAAGGCCTTCGGCAAGCTCGACCCCGTCGCGGGCACATCCATGCCGGTTGATGCGATCTTCCGGGTCGCCTCGCAGACCAAAGCCATCACTTCCACCGCGGTCATGATCCTGCAGGAAGAGGGCAAGCTCCTCATCGACGATCCGGTTGCGAAATACATCCCCGAGTTTGCGAATTCCCGGGTCGCCGTGCAGGCCCCCGGCAAGGACGCCAAAGGCTACACCACGGTTCCGCTAAAGCGGGCGATCACCATCCGCGACCTCCTGACGCACACGGCGGGCATCTCCTACGGTACGGGGCCCGCCCGCGAGGCCTGGGCCGCGGCCGGCATCACCGGCTGGTTCCTGGCCGACAAGGATGTCCCTGTCGGCGACGTCATCCGCGAGCTGGCCGGCCTGCCGCTCGACGCCCAGCCCGGCGAACAATTCCTCTACGGTTACAACACCGACATTCTGGGCTACCTGGTCGAAGTCGCATCGGGGATGAGCTTGGCCGAGTTCATCGAGAAGCGGATCACGGCCCCCCTGGGCATGGCCGACACCCATTTCTTCCTGCCCGAGGCCAAGCTCGGCCGTTTTACCCCGGTCTACGGTGTGGACGACAAGGGCGGGCTGAAGCTCATGGAGTCCCCCAAGGACAGCTTCTACGTCAAAGGCCCGCGCAAGTGTTATGCCGGAGGCGCCGGACTGCTGGCTACGGCCGAGGACTACGCCCGCTTCCTGATGATGCTCGAGAACGGCGGCTCGCTCGGCGGTGTCCGCATCCTCAGCCCCAAGACTGTCGAGCTGATGACGGTCGACCACGTCGGGTCGCTCTACGGCTCGCAGGGCTTCGGCCTGGGCTTCTGGGTCACCGACCGCCTGGGCCGGAATGGCCAACCGGGCACGGTCGGGTCCTTCGGCTGGGGCGGGGCCTACCACACGACCTACTGGGTCGATCCGGTCGAGAAGCTCGTCTGCGTCCTGATGACCCAGCTGCTGCCGGCAGGCAGCTCCGACCTGCACGCCAAATTCCGGACCATGATCTATCAGGCCATCACCGAGTCGTACGAGAAGCGCTAGAGCCTTTTCGGCCCGATCGGGGGGAGCGTCGTACGGCCGGCCGGGCCGACGGTCGTCCCGAAGCGCTCGAAGAGCGGCGCCGTATCCTCGCCCACGGCCTCGCTGATCGTCCGGATGTATTCGTCCATGGTCAGCAGGCGCTTGGGGTCGTTGAAGGTCTTGTGGACGTGGGCCAGCCATTTGGGATACCAATCGGCTCCGTAGCGCGCGTCCATGATCGACCAGATGACCCAGGCCTTGTCCCAGGCCAGCCGGACCTTGTCGGCGGGCAGGTTGGCCAGGTCCAGGCTCAGCGTCGGGTCGCCCGCGGCCAAAGCCTTGGAGTAGTACGGCCAACGATCGCCGAATCCCAGCTCCTTGATGACTTTCCGCTGGAACCAGCCGGCGTGGGCCTCGCTCCACCAATCGGGCATGCGGCAACCCGCCGTTCCGTCGAACGCTTCCGGTCCGTACATGGTGTGGGCCAGCTCGTGGGCCAGGATGCTCAGGATGCTCTCGGGCTTGAGGGAGATCGTCCCGGCCATCTTGGGAGTGACCGCGTTCTCGGCCCAGCCGCCGCCCTCGCCGGCCGCCAGGTTGATGTAGTAAGCCTGGCCGGGATTGGGCGGGGTGGGCAGCATCTTCTGCAGGATGGCCAGAACCTCGGTCGTCCGGGTCCGGGCCAGCTCGACGATCGAGGGCAGCTGGTTGTCGCTGTAAAGAACCCGCAGGCCCCCGACCTCGATCTCGTTGTCGGGGTAGAAGGCGCCGCCCAGGCCCTCGGGCTCCCAGGGGATGCGGCGGCCGTCCGATTTGCGCTTCGTCCCGCCCGAGGCCTTGAGGACGGCCCATTCGAGGAGCGCAACGTTGACGCGCTCGCCCTTCTCGGCCTTGACCCGCAACAGCCGCGGATCGGCGAAAAGGACGAGCGTCCCGCGCCCGACCTTGCGCCAAGCCACGGCCCCGCGCCGTTCGCCGACGCCGGCCTCGACCGTCCACTCCGGGCCGAGATCGGCCTGCCGCAGGTCCTTGGGCAGATCCGCGGCCGAAGAGACCCGGCGCCTTCTTCCTCGGGCCGAAGGAGGCTTCTCCCGTATGTCCGCCAAGCGCGGCCCCGTAAGCCCGCAGAATTGCCGCCGCGGGCGCCTCCGGCGAAGAGACCTCGAAGACGACTCCGCCGCCCGCTTCAAGGTAGGCCTGAAGCGCCGCCTGTTCGGCCGGCAGGTACGGCTGGAAGGCCCCGTGCTGATAGCTGAGGAGCACCTCGAAGGCGGGCGCGGGAATGGTTGTGAACGGGCGCTCGCATCCCCCAGGCATGGTCGTCCTGAACCCGAACGCGCATGGCCGTGCCTGGTTTCAGGGCCCGATCGAGCGAGGCCTGGCTGCCGGTGACCCGAAAGCCTGATTCGCGCAGGGCATCCTGGACCTGCCAGTGATGGAAGAAGGAGAACTGGTGGCTGGAGTCGAGCAGGACGTTGACGCCCTTGTCCTTGACTCCGGCCTTAAGCGGCTGGGGTTGGACGGAGGATGTGGCCTGTGGAGAGGCTGCGAGAAGGAGGCTGAGGAGGAGCGAAGCGGGTGCGATCATGGCCGTATTCTGGCCCAGGCCGCGGGTCGATGGCAAGCCGTCAGATGATCTTCAAGGCGGCGAGCAGGAGCAGGATGTTCAACAGGACGACCAGGCCGCCCACGACGAGCAGCGAGACCAGGTTGGATCGGGTGTTGGCGAAGCGGCCCATGACCTTGCGGGAGGAGGTCAGGGCGATCAGGGTGAAGACCGTGATCGGGAGCTGGATGCTCAGGAGCATCTGCGAGGCGATCAGCCCCCGGAACGTGTCGCGCAGGGAAGAAGACGACAACCAGGGCGCCCAGGATGCTGACGGCGGCACCGGCCCGCGACCGGCGATCCTTCATGTCGTAGGGCTTGCCGAAGACGCCGGCCGCGATGGTGGCCCCGGTCATGCCGGCTGTCACGGCCGCCGCCAATCCCGCCGCCAGCAGAGCGACGGCGAAGACCACCCCCGCCGCCCGGCCGAGGATGGGCCTGAGCATGGCCTCGGCCTGGGCCAGGTCGTCGACCCTGATCCGTCCGGCGAAGAAGACGGCCGCCGCGACGATGATCATGGCGCTGTTGATCAGCCAGCCGATGACCATCGAGGTCATGGTGTCGAACATCTCGAACTTCAGCTGGTGGCGGATGGTCGCCTCGTCTTCCCGGTCCCAGCGGCGGCTCTGGATGATCTCGGAATGGAGGAAGATGTTGTGGGGCATGACCACCGCCCCCAGCACGCTCATCAGCAGGGGCATGGACCCGGCCGGGATGGACGGCGTCACCCAGCCGGCGGCAACGCTTCCCCAAGGGACATGGACCAGCGTCAGCTCGTAGAGAAAGGCCAGGCCGATGAGCGAGACGAAGCCGATCAGCCAGCGCTCGAGATAGCGGTAGGAGTTGGTCTCCAGCATGACCAGGACGAAGACGGCGGCCAGCGCGGCCCCGATCTTGACCGGGATGCCGAAGAGCATGGCCAGGGCGATGCCCGCGCCCAGGATCTCGGCCAGGGCGGTGGAGACGACGGCGACCATGGCCGAGCCGAGCACCAGGCGCCCTCCGAGCTTCGGGAAATGGCAGGTCACGGCCTCGGCCAGGCAGAGGCCCGAGGCGATCCCCAGGTGGGCGGCGTTGTGCTGGAGGAGAACCAGGAAGACCGTGGACAGGGTTACGATCCAGAGGATGGGATACCCGAACGAGGCGCCCGCGGCGATGTTGGAGGCCCAGTTGCCCGGGTCGATGAACCCGACGGTGACCAGCAGGCCGGGCCCGATATATTTCAGGATCTCGCGGGCGGGCAGCCTGTGTCGGGGGACTTAGTCGTCATCATCCTCCCCGGCGGGCCGCGGCCGGACCGCCCATGCCGGGTAGGGGGCGGCGCTGCCCATGACCGAATGCCAGAGGATGCGGTTCAGAGTGTCCTCGGGCGCGGCGTCGATCTGACGGAAGTTCAACCGGGCGGAGACGAGGGCGTTGCGGCGCAGCAGCTTGTCCTTGATCTGGGCCGGCGCCGGGTTCATCTCGTCCAACCGGACCTCGTTCGGGACGGCGGCGAACGGCCGGAAGTCGGGCTGATCGGTGAAGCAGTCGTTCATCGGGACCGCGGCCGCGTCGAACTGGTTCATGGGCGGCAGGCCGAGGATCTGCTCGATCGTCCGCAGCAGACTGACCGTGTTGTAGAAGGTGGAGACGACCGCTCCGCGCTTGGTATAGGGGCTGGCCACATAGGCCGTTGTCCGGTAGCCGATGACATGGTCCCAGCCGTCCTGCGGATCGTCCTCGATGCCGAAAACGACGGTATCCTTCCAGAAGCGGCTCTTGGAGATGCCCTCGACGATGCGACCGAAGGCCAGGTCGTTGTCCGCGGCGCAGGCCGCCGGGGTGGGCGAGCCCTGGCTCGTCCCGCTGGTATGATCGTCGGGCAGGCAGATGAGGATGAGCTGGGGCATTTCGCCTTTCTTCTCAAACTCGGCCAGCTCTTTCAGGAAGTAACTGGCCCGGAACTGGTCGGGAACCTCCATGTTCCAGCCGACCGTATCCTTGGCCAGGTAGGGCCGCAGGGACTCCACGGCCGGCTCGCTCTCGTAGATGATCTCGCCCTTGGGATTGTTGTATTCGCGCCAGTTGTCGGTCCAATCGGGCTCGCCTTTGCGCTGCGGATCGGCCCAGCGGACCTTGTGCATGGCGAACTCGCCGTAGTCGCGCAGCGTTTTGCCGTGCTTGAGGGCGTTGTCCCAGAGGAATCCGGTCGGAGCGTAGGCCAGGGCGTCGATTTCGTCCTCGCCCATGCCGTCCGGGTAGCTGCGCGGCCAGCCGCTGAAGGACCTCTCCATGTAGTCCGTGCTGAAGGCCGTGGTTGACCACTGGTGGCCGTCGGCGCTCAGGATGCCGTTGCAGTAGGTGTTGTCGAGCAGGACGAACTCCCGAGGCCAGCTTGTGCTGGTTGGGGGTGACCCGTGCGCCCGAAGATGGTCAGGCGACGGGTCGCCGTTGCCCCGCCGCCATGTCGCCCAGGACCTGGTCGTAGGTCCGGTTCTCCTTGATGACGTAGACGACGTGCTTGAACACGCTCGGTTCGCCGATCCGCTCGGGGATCGGCCGGGCGGGTTGATCGGGCCGCGGCGGAAGGAACGCCTCGGCGATCCGCTCGCGATGGAAATTCTTCCAGACCGTCCGGGTCATGGCCGGCAGCTCGGAAGCCCGGGGCAGCGGGACGAGGGACAGCGAACCGCGGTACTGGTGGGTGTTGAAGCCCTGAGCGCCGGTCCGCTTGTCCGTTCCCGTCGCCTCGGGCAGGACCTTGATGTTGGCCACGCAAAGCCGGCCGTTGCGGTCGTCGACCAGGAGCGCTCCCGGCCACCAGCCGACGGGCACGAGGCCGAGAAATGCGGAGGCCCGGCGCGGCTGGAACTTGATGACGGCCACGGCGTTCTGGGTGCCGTTGGCGACGTAGAGCGTCTTGCCCTTGCGGTCGAAGGCCAGGGCGTTGGGCGAGGCGCCGAACAGGTCGGCCGGGCTGGGCTTGGCCCAAATGGTCTCCACGACCTCGTCGGAGCGGGTGTCGATGACGCTCAGGTTGTCGCTGGCGGCGTTGGCGCAGACGACGTAGCGGCGGTCGGGCGAGACGGCCAGGGCGGAGCTGTGGAGGTGGACCAGGATCTCCTTGACCACCTTGCCCGCGGCCAGGTCGACGACGCTGACCGATCCCTCGTTGGCGATGAAGCGCACGGGATCGACCTTGACCACGGTGCCCCGGCCGGCCGGGCCGGTCAGGTCGCCGGGCTTGGGACGGCGGCCGCCCCAGTTGCTGACATAGGCCTTGCCGCGGACCAGGGCCACGTCGAAAGGCGCGACGCCGACGTCCACCAGTCGCAGAACGCGGCCGTCGGCGGCATCGAGCTCGGCCAGCCGGTTGGACAGATTGAGGGCGACATAGAGCTTTGTCCCATCACGGGAGACGGCCAGGCCGGAGGGAATTTCCTCCTTGCGGCGGGGAGCGTCGGCCGGGGGCAGGGCGAAGGAACTAAGAGCCGCGACCACGCCATCGGGCTCGACTCCGAAGACCTTGATGCTGCCGTTGACGTTGCTCAGGAAGATCCTCCGACCGTCCGGGGAGAAGACCAGTCCGGTGTAGCTCACCTGTCCCTTCTCGTCGGGCTTGAGGATGTTGGCCGACGGCGCCGCCGGCTTGCTTGCATCGGGAGGCTCGGCGGGCAGGGGGACGCGTTGACGGATCCGCCCCGTGGCCGGGTCGAGGACCACGATTTCGTGGGTCCGGCCCGAGGTGACCAGGAGCTTTCCGCCCGGGCTCAGGGCCAGGACATGCGGCCTCATGTCGGGCAGGTCGACCTGGAGGCCGGCCGGGGTCACGACCTGGCCGTTGGGGAGCTGGCCCGAGCCGGGAGAGACGCGGGCCTGGCCTTGCGGGCCGGAAGACGCCGCGGTTGCCAGCCCGGCGGCCGCGAGACAGGCGAAGAGGATGATGCGATGTCGGGTCGAGCAGGAGGGAGTGGATGTCATGGCGGGTTCTCCGCCTCTTTTTATAGTCGAAACGCGGCCGCGTTACAAACGCAGGCGCGCTCAGCGGTTGGGGGCGGGGAGCCGCCGCCCAAGGCCGATTGACGGCTCCCGCCCATTCCGCTAATCTGTCCGCGCCCCCCATGAGCCGCATCGAGACTGACGCCAAAGCCTATGTTTTGGAGAACACGTCCATACGGGGCAGCGCTTCGCAGCACCGGCCGGACAGATTCCGTGCAGGGCCTCAATTTTATGATCCGCATCGAGACTGACGCCAAAGCCTATGTCCTGGAGCAATTGTCCGGACGGGGAGGCGTCCGCGTCCGGATCGAGGAGGACGACCTTCCCGTCCTGTCCATCGACATCTACGCCTTCCAGCCGCCCACCCACCCGGAGTTCCACCTGGGCTGGTGGAGCTTTCGGCTGGGCCCGGGCGACCACCGGCTGGAGATCGCCTTCGATTTCGCCGCCATCCACGAGCGCTCCGTCCGTGTCTTCAAAGACGGCCGCGAGCTCGTTCCCGAGGGGATGTGGTTCAACCCCGATTATAAAGTCACCCCGCTGCAGGACCTGCGCTTCGCCTTCTGGCGGGGGAGTGAGCTGGCCCATCTCTGGCGGCACCTGGTCAAGGTCAAGGACCCCGGGGTGCTGTCGCGCTTCGCCGCCCGCCAGTTCGACCAGGAGCTTTACTCGCCCCGCGACACCTTCCTGGACCAGCTCTATCACTTCAAGCTGGGCATTCTGCGCCGCTGGTTCAAGCGCTTCTTCCGGGGCCGCATCCTGGACGTCGGCTGCGGCTTGTCGCTCTTCACCCAGATTCCCGAGACGTGGGCCTTCCGGGTCACGGCCGGCGACCTCGTCCCCGCCCAGATCAAGGGACGAAAGGCGGAACGGCCCGACCTCGAGTGGACGGCCTTCGACGCCGGAGTCCTGCCCTTCCGGTCGGGGACCTTCGACGGGCTGTTCGCGGGCGAGATCCTGGAGCACCTGGCCGACCCCGAGGCCGGCCTGCGGGAGTGGAACCGGGTTCTCAAGCCCGGCGGCATCCTGATCGTCACCACACCCAACCGCGGCCGGCGCATCAACCGGCTGAACGGCGACGATTGGCCCTACAGCCCCGATCATCTGCGCGAGTTCACCTTCGAAGAGCTCAACCGCGGCATCCTGCCGGCGGCCGGCTTCAAGCCGATCAGGAAAAAGGGCATCTACCTCGAGCGCGACGTCCGCAGGGCTCAGTGGTGGTGGGAAGACTTTCTGCAGCGGGAGGGCAATGTCCCGGAGAACCTGCCCCGGATGAGGAAGCTTTACGCCGAAGGGCTACCTCTTCCCGCGCCGCTCGCTCGATCTCGTGACCGCGGCCCGCAAGGTGCGGGACGTCTAGGCCGGTTCGCCATGGACGGCGACGTCCGCTACGATCCGGCCTTCTTCGAAGCGCCTCCATGCCCTGGAGGCGCGCAGCTTCTGGTTTCGGGCCCGCAACGCCTTGATCGCCGGAACGCTGCGGCGGCATCTTTCCGGCCGCCCGGTCCTTCCTGGAGATCGGCTGCGGCACGGGGTTCGTGCTGGAAGGGCTGGCGCAAGCGCGACCCGGCCTGCGGTTGACGGGAACGGAGATCTACGCTGAGGCGATCGCCTTCGCCGAGCGGCGCGTCCCCGCGGCCTGCTTCGTGCGGGCCGACGCACGGCGGCTCCCGCTGGGCTCCGCGTTCGATGCGGCCGGGGCCTTCGACGTCCTCGAGCACATCCTCGAGGAGAGGGAGGTCCTGGCCGAGCTGCGCCGCGTGCTCAGGCCGGGTGGAGGTCTTCTCCTGACCGTGCCCCAGCATCCGGGCCTATGGACACCGTCGGACGATCCGGCGGGCCACGTCCGCCGCTACAGCCGGACCGGGCTGCGCCGACTGGTCGAGGAAGAGGGATTCGAGGTCTTCTTCGCCACGGGATTCGTCAGCCTGCTCTTCCCGCTCATGGCGGCGGCCCGCCGGGAGGCCAAGAGGCGGAGGCGAAGGCCGACCCCTTGGCCGGGCTGACGCCGCCCCGCCCCGTCAACGCCGCCTGGCCGCGGTGATGGCGCTGGAGCGCAGCCTGATCCTGGCCGGCGTCCGCTTCCCGTTCGGCGGCTCGCTCCTGCTGGCGGCCCGCCGCCGGGATTGACTGGTGCCGGCCCCCTCCGTCGTTTGAACGCCGGCGAGGCCCTGTGCCATAATGGCGAGGCCATGATCGATCGACCCGAACATTCCCTTCAACCGGGCTTCGCTGGCCGGGCGCGAGCTGGAGTACATGCGCCAGGCCATCGCCGGCGGACATATCTCCGGCGACGGGCCTTTCAGCAAGCGCTGCCATGCCCTCTTGGAGAGGGAGCTGGGCGTCGGCAAAGCCCTGCTGACCACCTCCTGCACCCACGCCCTGGAGATGGCGGCCCTGCTTCTCGACCTCGTGGCCGGGAGACGAAGATCGTCGCCCCTTCCTTCGCCTTCGTCACCACGGTCAACGCCTTTGTCCTGCGCGGCGCCCGGCCGGCTTTCGTCGATATCCGCCCGGACACCTTGAACCTGGACGAAGCCAAGCTCGAGGCGGCGATCACGGCCGAGAGCCGAAGGCCGTCATCCCCCTTCATTACGCCGGGGTCGGCTGCGCCATGGACGCAATCATGGACCTCGCCGCCCGCCGCGGCCTGGCGGTGATCGAGGACGCCGCCCACGGCGCTGTTCGGCCGCTATCAGGGGCGGATGCTGGGGACGTTCGGGTCGATGGCCACCTTGAGCTTCCACGAGACCAAGAACTTCACCAGCGGCGGCGAGGGCGGAGCCTTGCTGATCAACGACGAGCGGCTTCTTCGAGCGGGCCGAGATCGTGCGCGAGAAGGGCACCGACCGGTCCAAGTTCTTCCGCGGCCAGGTCGACAAGTACACCTGGGTCGACCTCGGCTCGAGCTACCTGCCCTCGGACCTGCTGGCCGCTTTCCTCCTGGCCCAGTTGGAGGAGGCGGATTCGATCCAGGCCCGGCGCCGGGCCATCTGGCACGGCTATCTCGACCGGCTCTGGCGGCCTGGGCGGAGCGGGTCGGGAGCCAGGCTTCCCGTCGTCCCCGCCGACTGCGACTCCAGCTTCCATCTGTTCCATCTCCTCCTGCCGACGCGCGAGAAGCGCGACGCGCTGATGAACGGCCTCAAGGAGCCCGGGGCGTCCTGGCCGTCTTCCATTACCTGCCGCTGCACCTTTCGCCGATGGGCCGGCCTGGGGCTACAAGGCCGGGGACTTCCCGGTGACCGAGGATCTCAGCGCGCGGCTTCTGCGCCTGCCGTTCTACAATTCGCTCGGGCCGGACGACCAGGAGCGCGTCTGCGGTGAGATCGAGGATTTGACCGCCGGCTGGTAGCGGCGGTCTACGCTCATACATTCGCGGCGCGAAACCCCGATTTTCAAATCGGGGTTGAGGCGCCGCTCAGTATTAACCCTGTTAATACCCCGGGCTTCAGCCCGCCCTCATTCTCTCCGAGAATGAGGACTGCAAAGCCCGGGGTATCGAGCGGGTTTACTCGATGCGGGCGGAGCCGCCTTCCGGCGGGAACCAGGCGTGGTAGACGTCGAGCGGATTGCGGAACCGGAAGCCCAGCGAGGCGTAGAGGTTGACGATGGGCAGGTTCCCGGCCGAGACCGAGCTGTGGAGGTCGGCGCGCCCCTGCGTCGAACAGGTCCAGGATGACCAGCGTCCAGAGCGCCTTGGCCAGTCCCTTGCCCCGCAACTCCGCGGCCATGGCGTGGAGGACGAACATCCCGTCCTTCTCGCCGATGAACCCGGCCGGCCGCCCGTCGTAGAGAAGGCCGTAGATCCGCGCCTCTCGTCGTAAAGCTCCCGCATCCATTGGTCATAGCGGGCGTCGGCCTTGGCCTTGGCGATGGCCGGGTCGCGGTGGTAGCGGCCGAGGAAGGCGCCGTGGCCGATCGGCAGCACGTCTTCCCAAGCCATGTCGCGGACGAAGGAGGCCTTGGGATCGAAGGCCGGCGCGGAGGCTTTCCCGCCTCCCCCAGGGCTCGAGCAGGGTATCGCAATAATAGAAGCCGGCCCGGCGCAGAGGAGTCGGCATCGGCCCGGGGCGGGATCTTGGCGGTGAAATGCCCGCGGGCGCCGGCCAGGCGGGACAGGGCCTCGGCTCGTCGAGCGCAGTCAGCTCGAAGGTCGGGACACCGAAGGCGCGGGCGTCCCAGGGCGTCTCAATCCAGGGCCGGTCCGTCGAAGCCGTCGCGGGTCGTCTCCCGAATGATGTAGAGCGGGCGCTTCTTGGTCTCGTCGAAGGTGCGGATGAGGTAGATGCCGAGGACACCGATCAGGAAGATGATGATGCCGCCCAGGAAGAAGATCGAGACGATCAGGCTCGTCCAGCCCTGCACCGCGACACCGTGGGCCAGGCGGCGGTAGATGAGGAAGGCGCCGTAAAGGAAGGACAGGAGCGAGAGGACGAAGCCCAGCTGGACCGACAGCCGCAGCGGCTTGTCGGAGTAGGCGATGACCGCGTCGACGGCCAGCCGCCAGAGCTTGCGGTAGGTGTAGGCGCTGCGGCCCTCGGTCCGCTCGTCGTGGACGACGTCCACGGCGGCGGACGGGAAGCCCATCCATTCGACCAGGGCGGGAAAGAACCGCAGGCTCTCCCGCATCTCGCCGGTAGGCCAGAACCACCCGCCGCGAGATGATCCGGAAGTTGCCCACCCGCGGGTCGTAGGGCAGGTGGGCCAGCTAGGCGAAGGCTTTGGCGAAAAGGAAGGAGGAGAACCGGCGGGGCCGGCTGTGCTGGCGGCCGGTCCGCCGGGCGACCACGACGTCGTAGCCCTCGGGCCTTGCGGTAGAGGGCCGGGATCTCCTCCGGCCGGTCCTGCAGGTCGGCGTCCATGACCACGGCCCAGCGGCCATGGCAGAGCGTCCAGGCCGGCGCTGATGCCGTAGTGCTGGCCGAAGTTGCGGCTGAACCTGAGCCCGAGGATCGCGGCGTCCGCCGCCGCCAGCGACCGGATGATGTCCCACGATCCGTCGCCGCCGCAGTCCTCGACCAGGATGATCTCGAAGTCCGGCGAGAGAGGCTCCAGGGCCGCCTGAGGCGCGGCATAGAGCTCGGGCAGCGAGCCCTCGTTCCGGAAGACCGGGAATGACGACGGAGATCAACGGGGCGTCCATTTCGACCGTATTATATGCGAAACCCGGGGCCGGCCCAACCGTTGGCGGTCAGGGGCGAAGCCGCGCGACCCGGAAGACGGCGTAGCGGAAGCTGCGGAAGCCGAGCTCGAGGACGAAGGGCGGGGCTTCGATCCGGGCCGGCAGCGAATCCTTCCATATTGCGGCGTCGTTGCGCCTCTTGACCAGGACGTGGGTAGCCCCGTACTTGGCCAGGATGGAGCCGTTTTGGGCCGGATCGTCCAGAAAGCGCCGGATGTCGTCCCTCCGCTCGGCCAGCTGATCAGCCTCCAGGTGGTAGGGCAGATAGGCATGAGGCGTGTCGTCGAGGACGGCGCGATGATCGGTGAAGTAGGGGACATACATGACGGACTCGCCGTAGAGGAGCACCGCCTCCGGTCCGGCGTTTTCCTGAAGGTAGGCGCAGGCCGCCGTGAAGTCGGCCGGGAAGATCGTGGGCTGGGTGTGCAGGGCTTTTACGGCCGCGAACTGGGCGGTGTTGGGCAGGCTCAGCAAAAGGAGGGCGGCCGGGAGGGCGAAGCGGAGGCCTCGGCGGGCTTGGCCCGCGGCTCGCACGGCCCAGGCGGCCGCGGCCGCGAGCAGGACGGAAGCCGACAGCTTGAAGATGTCGACCACGATCCACGGCCGCGGGGTGGCGCCCAGCCGGGGCGAGGACCAGAAGAAGAGGACGATGCCGGACAGGAAGACAGCGCCCAGGAACACCGTCGTGGCGTCGTCGCGCCGGAAACGGAAGGTCCGCCGCATCAGGTCCGGCAAGCCCAGCAGCGAGGCTCCGAACCCGCCCAGGAAGAAGACGAAAAGTGCCGCCAGCCCGGCCAGGATGGAGACCGGGCCGAGGCCCTGCCCGTGGATCAGGTCCCGCCAGGTCTCGGCCAGGCGATTCAAACCGCTCTGGAAGAGCGATACCGAGACCCAGTCGTTGAAGGCCAGGCTCGGGCCGTAGGCCGGGCCGCGGACGTTCTGCGCGCCGGCCAGGAGGATGAGCGGTACTGTCATCAGGGCCGTCGCCAGGACGGGCGGCAGGAAGGATGCGTCCTTGCGGAAGAGGAGAAAGCCCGCGGCCGCGGCCAGGAGCCCGCCGAGGACGGGGACCGCGAATGTCATCTTGTAGCCGGTGATGAGGGCCAGCAGGAAGGCGGAGGCCAGCAGCCAGCCGGAGCGGTGCGTTTCGGCGTAGCGGTGCAGAGCCAGCGCTCCGGCGAAGAAGACGGCCAGGGCGGGCAGGATGGGATTGATGCTGACGAGGTCGATGTAATAGAAGGAGAAGAACGTCTGGCCCCAGTAGCCGGCCGTGGGGGAGAAAAGCCCGCCAGCCAGCCCAGCCCGCCGGTCCCGAAGACGCAGAGGCTGGTCCCGAGGAGCGCGGCCCAGGCCGACCGGGCCCAGCGGCGGAGGAAGGCGTAGACGGCGAGAAGGAGCGAGGCGAAATAAAAGGTGATGGTCAGGCGATGGAACAGGTCGGCCACGGACAGCTTGAGATATTTGTAGAAGGCGGCCGCGAAGAGGTTCATGTCGTAGTGGTAGCTGATCGGCAGGCCGGCCGCGAAAGGCATCTGGGGCGGGATGGCGTGACTCAATTCCCGGGTCAGCGCCGTCCGGCTGAAGCCGTCATAGAAGCGCATGAAATAGCGGACCGAGCCGTCGGAGAGCGTCATCCCGTTGCGGAAGTTGTCGATCCACAGCGCGGCCAGGACGAGCAGGGCGAGAAGGCCGAAGGCGAGACCCTCCGCCGTCACCCGGAAGCGGAAGGCCGCGGCCGCCGGGGGGTGGAGAGCGAGCCCGGCCAGAACATAGGCCGCGGCGCCTCCGAGCCCGGCCCAGAGCAGGGCGGGAACGCCCAGCAGCCCGGCGATGCGGGCCAGCAGGGTCGAGGCGGTGAAGCCCAGGGTCAGGACCAGGGCCGCGCGCTCGACCCGGCTGCCGTCGAGCCGGAGGAGCCGGACCAGGGCCAGACCCGGGGAGACCACGCCGACGAGGAGCCCGACCAGAAACTTCAGGCTGTCGGCGACAGGGACGCCGAAACGGGCCATGACGACGGCGAAGGCCAGGACGCCGCCGGCGCATAAGCCGAAGAAGGCGGCCGGGCCCGCGGTCCGCGGTTCCTTGGTCATGCCGACCGATTCCCCGTCAGCCCGCAAGCTTGAGGGTCAGCTGGGCCAGCCGCTTGCCGTACTTGGCGCAGCTTCGCGCCGCCCGCTCGTCCGGCTTGCCGACCGCGGCCGGGCCGTAGTGGTCGCCCTGGTGGTCGCCCTGCACGATCATGCCGTGGATGAGCAGGGCGTTCAGGATGTCGAGCACGGCGGTCTCGTTGCCGCCGGCCAGGTTGCCCGAGGAGCAGAAGGCGCCGCCCACCCGGCCCTTGAGCTTGCCGTGGTGCTTGACGCTCTCGTCCAGGAGCTTCTTGACCGGCCAGGCCATGGTCCCGTAGTAGACCGGCGAGCCGAGGATGATGAGGTCGTAGGCCAACAGGTCGTCGGGCCCGATGTCGGCCGCCTTGCGCAGGTCGACCGGCAGTCCCGCCGCCGAGACCGCTTCCGCGATCATGATGGCCATCTTCTCGGTGTTGCCGGTCTTGGAGTAGTAGCCAACCAGAGCTTTTGCCATGAGCGCCCTCCCGCGGGCTATCTTAGCAGACTTCGGGCCTTCAGACGACGATGCGGGTCCGGCCGCCCTTGGTCAGCTCGATGTCCATGTTGGGCTTGTTGGCGGTCCAGGCGCCCGCCGTGAAGTCGGGTATGTCGATCGAGTTGGAGCGGTTCAGCACCGACCACTGGCTCAGCGGGCACGACCACACTCCAGGCCGCGGCGTCGTAGACGTCCTGGTCCAGCGGCAGGCCGTGGCGCAGGCAGTCGATCAGCCGCCAGTCCTCCATCAGGTCGGTCCCGCCGTGGCCGGCGCCCGTCTGCCGGGCCAGCTCGGCCAGCTGGAGGGTGATCTTCGGGGTATGCTTCTCTTCCAGGGCTTTGAGCTCCTCGGCCGGCATCCAGGCGTGATTGCCGGGCGACAGGCGCGGCGGCGGCGGGTCGTAGAGGGCGGCCCCGCGGGTGCCGTAGATGCCGTGGATCAGGTTGTGGGGCGAGGGCGAGGTGGCGTCGTGCTGGACCATGATGGTCCGGCCCTTGGCCGTCCGGATCAGGGTCGAGCTCATGTTGCCGCGATACTCCAGGCCGGCAAAGGGCTTGAAGAACTCGTCCGTCGCGGCGAGCTCCCCGGCCCGATCCTGCATCATGAAGTCGTGGCTCTCGACGGAGACCAGGAATTCGAACCGGTCGCCGCGGTTGATGTTCATGATCGTGCTGACCGGCCCCAGGCCGTGGGTCGGGTAGAGGTTGCCCCGGCGCGCGGCGTACTGCCGCAGCCACCACATGTCCCAGTACAGGGTCTTGGAGAAGTTGTTGCCCATCTTGCTGGTGTTGTAGGCGCAGTCGCCGTGGACGACCTCGCCGAAGAATCCCCGCCGGGCCAGGGCCAGGGTCAGCAGCTGGAACGGCAGGTAGCAGTAGTTCTCCATCATCATGCAATGGCGGCGGGTCCGCTCGGCCGTCTCCACCAGCCGCCAGCACTCCTCGATCGTCCCGGCCGCCGGCACTTCGGAGGCGACGTGCTTGCCGTGGTCCATGGCGTAGACCGCCATCATGGCGTGCATGTACCAGGGCGTGGTGAGGATGACCAGGTCGATGTCCGGCCGCTCGCAGACCTTCTTCCAATCCTCCGGCCCGGTATAGACGTCCGGGGCGTGGCCTGTCCCGTCGAGCTGCTTGCGGGCGGCCGCGGCCTTCTCGGGCCGGATGTCGCAGAGGGCCTTGATCTCGGTCCCCTCGACGTGGGTCATGGTCGTCATGTGGGCCGGCCCGCGCTGGCCCAGGCCGATGATCCCGATGCGGACCTTGTCCAGCGGCGGTGCGGTAAAGCCCGACATGTTGAAGCGCTGGACATGATCCCTCTGCCGGCGCTTCATCGCGGCCGGCAGCTCCTCGGGGGCGGCATCGGTGTCGCCGGCCCAGCCTTTGAGCAGGCCCTGGCCGGCCAGGCCGAGGCCGCCGAGACCGGATAGACGAAGGTAATCGCGTCGGGTGATGGTCATGGGAGGCTCCTGGACGAAGCGGGGAGATGGAAGGCCGCCATATCGGGCTGACATGTTAGCACAACCGTCCGGCGAACTCACGGCCGCGGGGGAAGGCTGCGGAGGCTTGGCGAGCGGCCCGGGATTGTGCCATAATGTCGCTTCATTTTAACTCCCGGCCTGGAGGACGCATGAACAGGTGGAGAATCGGGGCGGCCGCTCTCGCCGCCGTCATCATCATGACATCCTGCACCCCCAACGTCGTTCCCGACGGCTTCCAGCTCTTGGGCCGCCGCGAAGTCAACTTCGGCATCGACCGCGACTCGATCGAGGTCAATCGGGCCGCCGGCCCGTTGCGCCAGCTCATGATCACGGCCAAGATGAACCCGGTCGAAGTCTTACACCATCCGGGTCATCTTCGAGAAGCGGCGCCGCCTTCGACGCCGACGTCCGCGAGCGCCTTTTCGTCGGCCGCGACCGGCTGATGCTGGACCTGCCCGGCGAGGCCCGCAAGGTCCGCGAGGTCACCTTCCGCTACCGGAAGCTGAACAACGCCGTCCGGCGCGCGGTCATCGAGCTCTGGGGCCGCTGAGCCCCGGCGGGCTCGGCCGTCCTATTTTGCCGGCGACGCCTCGAAGACGAGATCGCGGCCCGGTGCCGCGGTCGCCGAAATAGGGGGGAAGTATACGTAATTCCCTATTCTCTCCGGCTCCTTCCCGTGGCGCTGAACTGCTTCAGGGCCACTTCCCCCTTGAGCACCTTCAGGGTTACGGCCCATTTGCCTCCCGCCTTTTTCATGGTCGTCGTCCCATAGGCGTAGCCGTTGGACCAGAAGAAGGTCCCTTCCCTGGCCGCCATGGCCATCGTCTGGTCGACGCCCGAATACCGGAAGCCGGTCAGGGCCAGGACGCCGGCCCAGCTGATCATGGCCCGGCCGTAGTGATGGCCGCACTCGGCTTCGTCATAGGGATTTCGCTTCAGGCCGTCGTAGCGGGCCCGGATGTCGGCGATCGTCCGCAGCCCCTCCTCGGTCATCCCCTCGTAGAGCATGCCGATGGCCGCCGTGTACTCGAACCCGGTCATGACCTCGGTGAAGTAGGGGAAGGGGTTGGCCGGACGGCCGTCGGGATAGCCGGCCATGAGGAGCGCGGCCTCGTCTCCGAGCGCGAACGTGCGCAGGACGTTGAAGTGGTCGGCCAGCGAGTCGCGCCGGTTGTACTTGAGGATCGAGGCCAGGGTCGTCCGGGTGTTCTCGGGCTTGACCAGATAGCCCAGGCCGCCGACGTGGGCCAGGAGCTGGCCGACGAGCTGGTCGACGAGGCAGCCCTCGGCCAGCTGGTAGTCCGGCTTGGAGATGTCGGCGGCACCCATGCCGACCAGCAGGGCCGGGGCGATGTCGGCCGCGCTCTTGGGCGGGACGACCTTGTGGATGTAGTAGCGGCCGTTGAACAGGTTGGCGTCGATCCAGCGGCTGCCGTTGTCGAACAGGCGGCGGCAGGTCGAGGCGAACGCGGCGTCGCCCGAGGCCTTGGCCATCTCTTCGGCCGCCCGCAGCGCCCCCAGGTACCACAAGCCCATCTGCGGGTTGGGGCCGTAGTACTCGACGTCCATGGTGTTGTGCTGGCAGCCCTCCATGACCCCGTCCTTGTCGGCGTCCCAGCCGCCGGGAATCCAGCAGAACTCCACGGCCTTGCGGACCTTGGGCCAGTAGGCTTTGAGGAAGGCCTCGTCGCCCGCAAGCTGCCAGTCGCGGTACATCTTCAGGATGCAGCCCATCTGCCCGTCGGCGGCCGCCTTGCCCCAGGGCGTTTCCTCGAGCGGCAGCTTCCAGCGGAAGCTCATCAACCCCGTGGCCGGGTCGGTCTGGGGCCCGAACTCCACTTCGCGCAGCGAGCGGGCGATGCCCCCGAACAGGAAGGCCACGGCCTGCTCGTAGTTCCAGACGTGAGTGCAAGTCCCCCAGCAACAGCCCTCCTTGTCGCCGCACCCCTCCCAGGCGTAGAAGCGGCCGTCCTCCGTCCGGAAGCAGGTCTGGGTTCGGAGCGTGCTCAGGTTGAAGAGGGCGGCCTCCTTGACCACGGTCGGGAGGTCGGAGCCGATGAACGCGGCGGCGAAGGCGGCCGTCTCGGATTCGAGCGCCGGCAGGCGGGGCCAGGCCTTTTCGGCCGCGTCCCAGGCGTCCGCGAAGCGGGTCGTGTAGTGGTTGCCCAGGCGCTTTTCCGACCAGGCGTAGCGGTTGGGGAAGTGCCAGGTGATGAGGAACGGGAACTCGCGCACCGCCCCCGGCGGCAGGACGGCTTGCACCGCCAGCGAGGCCCGCGGCTGGCCGTTGTTCGGGTCGGGTGCGCGCTCGGCCATGCGGCCGTCGTCCGTCAGGTCGTCC
This sequence comes from Candidatus Aminicenantota bacterium, assembly GCA_963803915.1. Taxonomy (GTDB): domain Bacteria; phylum Acidobacteriota; class Aminicenantia; order Aminicenantales; family UBA4085; genus UBA4085. The sequence continues at coordinate 33,773 of CAWDOL010000015.1, forward strand.
CAGAAGTCCAGCAGCGGAGTGCCCCAGCCGGCCGCGAGCCAGGCCGTGCGGCAGGATGCGTCCTCCGATGCCGGGACGGCCAGCGCCATCGTGCCCCACTGTTCGGCTTCGGACTTGGCCGTGTCCGAGGTCATGAAGACGCCCTGCACGGCGCCGCCTTTGCGGAAGGCGTTGCGGTTCTTGGTCGGGAACGACTTGGTCCCGTCGTTGCCGATGAAGTTCTGCAGCGTGCCGCAGACCGTGACGGTCTGGGCCTCCGCGGAGGTGTTGGTGATCTCGTAGACGAGGACCGCGACCGGCAGCCCGCTCGAGTCGGGGTCGGTCGGGATGAAGGGATTCCAGCCTTTGATCCGGGCCTTGACGGGCATCCCCGGATCGGAGAGGTTGACGACGCCGAAGGGATAGCCGGCGTCGAAGGAGACCTGCCGGAACGTGGGCAGGCCGGGGTTGCTCGGCGTCCTTGACGCCGCTTCCGCCCTCGTATTGGAAGAGCTCCACGGGGCCGGTCAGGGCTTTGGCTTTGACGGCGCCGGAGGCCGACTTGGTGCGGACGGCGAAGAAGGGCGCGCCCGGGATTATAGCCCTTGGCCGGGCGGTTCATGATCTCCCAGTCGCGCAGGTCGCCCCGGCCGCCCAGCGAGACCGTGCCGGTGCCGATCCCGCCCAGAGGCAGGGCGATGCGGGCGACATGCCCCTGGTCGTAGTGCTTGAGAACGGGCCACTCGGCCGCGGTCGCGAGCGACGCGGCCAAGAAAATAAATAGGGGTGCAGTATACGTAAATCCCGATTTCCAGATCCGTTCTTGATCGCTCATGGGATTGAGCCTGCCTTTCGATCTTTCCTTGCTATCACAATCCGACGTCTTCGGCGCCGGCCTAAGGTTATCGGATGAAGACCAGCAGGGCATCGGAGACGGCCCGCTCACCCGCCGGATCGCTGGGGCTGTTGATGACCTTGCCCTTGACGACCATGGCGGTCGAGCCGCCTCCGTCCAGGTTGACGGCGTCCACACAGCCCAGTTCGGCCATGAGGGCGGCCAGCTCGGCGATGGTCATGCCGACGCCGACCCTGGGCCGGCGGCCGTCGACGACGGCCAGGACGATTGTCCCGTCTGCCCGCACCCCGGCCGCGGTCCGCGGGTGCCGGCTGCCGTAGAAATTCTCCGGGAACGCCTTGGCCTCCGAAGGCACCGGCTTGCCGCCGCGGAGAAGCCGCGGCCCGCCCCCGATCAGGAAGTCGGGCGGGAAGGGGATCGGCGGATCGGCCTGGATCGGCGTCTCGAGCCGGACGCCCGTCCCCCGGTTCAGGCCGGTCCGGATCCACTCGGCGGCCGCCCCCCGTCCGGACAGGACCATGCCGTCCGCCGGGATAAGCGAGCTTCCGGCCTTGTCCCGGACCTCGACGACCCGGCCCTCGCGGACGATCGCCTCCGCCCCGCTCGGGTCGGTCAGGGTGGTCCGGTGGAACTCGGGCGTGAAGACGACCAGGTCGTTCGGGCCCCGGTCGCGGTTGAAGCCGTCAACCGCAAACGACGACGAGCCTCCTACGACGGCGACCGAAGCCTTGACCCGGACATGGGCGACCGCGAGGATCGTCCCGCCCTTCCTGTCGGCGACGGCCAGCGAGGCGCGGCCCTTGGCCGGCTCGCTGAGGATCTTCCCGCCCATGGCCATCAACCCGGCCGGCTCGCCCTTGAGCAGGCCGGAGGTGCGGAAGTAGCCGCCGTTGACCGCGGCAATCGCGCCAAGCCGGGCCGCGATCGAGCTTGTCGCCTCGGCGCCCACGATCTCGTCAAGCGCGACGCCCAGCTCGAGCCGAACCTTGACTGGGTCAAGAAGGAGGGCGTTGATCGTCCAGCGGTCGCCGGAGGCCTCCGGGCCGAAGCTCCCGCGCTTGATCTCGATCCGCTCGATCCCCGGAGCCACGGCCTCCGATATCCTCGTCTCTTCGGACCCAAAAAGGGCCAGGCCGATCAGGAGAGCGGGCAGGAGGCGCGGGAGCCGGATGATGGCCATTTCAAACTCCGTTCGGGCCGTGCGGGCCGCGGCCATCTTACTACGGGGAGCAGTAGCTACGATACATAATCCTTGCTGCTCCCCGAGTACTAGCCGGGCGGCAAAGACATCCAGAGCGAACCATATTCCGCCCGGCTTAGTATCCCGAACCGCAACCCCCGGACAAGCCGTCGCGCGTCCCTTGCCGCGTGAAATCGGAACCGGTTTTGCGTATAATGAGGGTCCGTCTTTTGGAGAGGTGAATCAGCATGCCTACGCTCATCGTTTACGCCACCGGCCACGGCTGCACGGCCAAGTGTGTGGATCGTATGGCTTCCCGCCTGACCGGGAGGGTCATGTCCGTCGACCTGAAGAAGAACGAGGATCCCGACCCGAGCAACTACGAGGCCGTCATCGTCGGCGGCTCGATCCATGCCGGCAAGATTCAGGGCAAGGTGCGCCGCTACTTCAAGTGGCGGGGCGAAGCCCTCAAGAGCAAGAAGCTGGGCCTCTTCATCTGCTGCATGGAGGAGGGGGAGAAGGCAGAGAAGCAGTTCGCCGACGCCTTTCCGCCCGAGTTCATCAGCCAGGCCGTGGCCAAGGGCCTCTTCGGCGGCGAGTTCGACTTCTCCAAGATGAACTTCATGGAGAAGGCCATAGTCAAGAAGGTCGCCGGGGTGACCGAGAGCGTCAACAAGATCCGCGAGGACGCCGTCGACGCCTTCGCCGCGGAGATGTCAAAGCACCTGGAAGCCGACGGCGTCGAGATTTAAAGCTCCATTCGTCCCGGTTGAAGCTTAGCTCCTTGGCCGGCAGTCCCTTCAGCGGCGCCGGAACGAGCTTGTCGGATGGAACTGCGGCAGCGGACTCATTCTTCTGGAGAAGCGCGATGATCTCCCGGGCCCAACCGGCGATCTGGACCGTCCCCCTCAAATCCCAGTCCGGTTGGATCTCGTCGCCGACCTTGTGGTACTTCGTCTTCTTGTAGTCCTCGAACTTCCGCTGGACGAAGCCCTTGTCCTCGCCGCGCGAGACGATCCCCTGGTGGAGCCAGACGCCGGGGATGCCGGCCCGGGCGAAGCTGAGCTGGTCGGAGCGGAAGAAGAAGCCCAGCTCGCCGTTGCGCTCGGGGATGTAGCGCAGGCCCACGCCCTCGGCCGCCCGGCGGCAGACGTCGTCGAGCTCGGAGTGCTTGGCTCCGATAGCGAAGGCGTCCTCGGTCTCGCCCCAGACGTTGGTCATCTCGAAGTTGATGTTGGCCGCGGCCTGGGCAGCCGGAAACGGAAGATGGCGGGCGAAATAGTCGGAGCCCAGCAGGAGCTGCTCCTCGGCCGTCACGGCCACGAAGCAGAGGTCGTCCTTGAGCGCCTCGGGATGGCGGGCGTAGTCGGCGGCCAGGGCCAGCATCGTCGCCGAGGCCGAACAGTTGTCCACCGCGCCGTTGTAGATCTGGTCGCCTACGAGGGCTGCGTCCCGGCCGAAGTGGTCGTAGTGGGCCGACAGGATGATCGTCCGGCGGCGGGCTTGGGGATGCTTGGCCCGCACGATCCCGGCCACGTTGACGCCCTGGACCGTGCGGTAGGTCCTCTTCTGGCGGACCACGGCCTTCAGGCCCAGCGGCACCGGCGCGAAGTCCGCCGTCTCGGCCCGGGCTTTGAGGGCGGTGTGATCAAGTCCGGCGGTCCGGAAGAGCGCGTCCGTCGTGCCCGCCCCGATCCAGCCCTCGAAGAGCAGACGGGGTTCGCGGTCGGGCAGGAAGAAGCTCTCGTTGGCCCAGGAGGCCCGCAGCACGTCCCAGCCGTAGGCCGCGCCCTTGGTGTCGTGGATGATGACGACACCCGCCGCGCCGAGGGCCTCGGCCTTCTCGAACTTGTAGACCCAGCGGCCATAATAGGTCATGTCCTCACCGTCGAAGAGCCCGCCCGGGCTGTTCCCGGGCTCGTTGATTTCGACGAGCAGGATCTTTCCGGCCAAGTCGGCGCCCTTGAGGTCGTCCCAAGACCGTTCGGGAGCCTGGATGAGATAGCCGCAGTAGACGACCTCCCCGGACGCCTCGGGCGGGGAGTCCTCCCGCTGGGAGCGGACGACGAACTCGTCCCAGAGGGCGGGGGAGATACGCGCGGTCGGCGACACGAATTCCAGCTTGGCCGCGGGGTCGGGCAGCGAGCCGCGCAGGGGGAATTCCTGGCGGTAGCTTTCGCCGAAGGCGGGTTCGAGGCCGGCCTTCCTGAAGACGTCCTCGTGGTAGAGGGCGGCCAGCTCGATGCCCGGCGTCCCTACCGCCCGGCCTTCCATCCGATCGTCAGATAGGGCGCGGATGTGCCGCTCGATTTCTTCGACCGTGACCGTCGAGCCGTCCGAGGCCGGGCCCCGGCAGGACCAGAGTCCGGCCAGTGCCAGCGTGGCCACGGCAAAAACAAGTACGAGTCCATGGGGGGGGCGGCCTTGGCGTCGCTCGCGGGAAGGGCGTGCGTTCATGGGGCTCCTTGGGCTCGGCTTGTTTCCAGATTTTTTCCGTGGGCCGGTCCGCTGAAACCCTTTTTTACTTCACACCGCACCCGCGTGCAAGCCTGCGGTTTCCATCGGTTGCGGGGTCGGCATTCGGGGAAACCGACGGGGGGCTCCGATTGATACATTCGCGGCGCCATACCCCGATTTTCAAATCGGGGTTATGAGCGTCGCTCAGTATTAACCTTTTAAATACCCCGGGCTTTAGCCCGCCCTCATTCTCTCCGAGAATGAGGACTGCAACCCCGTCGCCAAACCGCCGGGGCGGAAGCTGAGCCCGGGGTATCGAGCGGGTTTATCGGGCTATAGGGGATCATGTTATGATCGCCTCGATGAGCCCCGCCGCCCCCGAATTCATCCTGGTCAAGGCCTCGGCCGGGTCCGGCAAGACGCACGCCCTGACCAAGCGCTATCTTGGGCTGGCCCTGGCCGGGCCCGCGGGACCGGATGCGGCGGCTGAGGGCGGGGGCGGATTGGCCTCCATCCTGGCCATCACCTTCACCAAGAACGCGGCCGGGGAGATGAAGTCGCGCATCCTGGACTGGCTCAAAGAGGCCTATTTCGGGGACGCCGAGCGGATCGCCCAGCTGCGGGAAGTCGTCCCCGTCCAGGCCAAGGCCTTCCCCGGTCTGGCCGGCCGGGCCATCGACCGCATCCTGTCCGACTTCGCCGACTTCCAGGTGGAGACGATCGACAGCTTCATGGCCTCGGTCTTCAAGGCCTCGGCGGTGGACCTCGGCTTCCCGCCCGACTTCGAGATCGTCCTGGAGCATGCCGAGCTCATCGACTACGCCTTCTACCGGCACCTGCGGAGTGTCCGGGCCGGCTCGCCCGAGGCGGCCGACTTCGACGCCATCCTCGATTACCTGCTCCTCTACAAGGGCGAGAGCTCCTCGTTCGCCTGGAACCCGACACCCGAGATCCTGGAGAAGCTGACCGGCTTCTATGCCCGGCTGACGGCGCGGGAAGCCGAGCCCGCGATCGGCGGGCACTCCAAGGCCCTGGCCGACAGCCTGGCGCGATTGACCGCCGCCGCGGGCAAGCTGGAAGACGCGGTGGAGGCCTCGGGGCTCGAGAAGAACCTCAAGGCGCCCTGCTTCACCAAGATCCTGCCGGCCGTCCGCGACAAGCGCTTCAGCGACCTGGTCGGCGCCAGCTTCAAGACGTCGCCGGTCAGAAAGCCCAAGGGCGCAAAGCCGGGCGCTTCCGGAGGCGACCGTCGCAAAGGCCTGGACCGGGCTCGAAAGCGCCGTTCGCCGCTACTCCGCTCTTTACGCGCGCGATTTCTTCACTCCCTACCTCCGGGCCTACCGCTCGCTGGCCGGAACGCTCGACCGCGTCAAGCGGACGCAAGGGGTCGTCTTCCTGGAGGACATGTACCGCCAGCTGGCGGGATACATCGGGGCGGGCATCGTCCCCGACATCTACTTCCGGCTGGGCGAGCGGGTGCGCCACTTCCTGATCGACGAGTTCCAGGACACCTCGCCGATGCAGTGGCTCAACCTGCGGCCGCTGGTCGAAGAGTCGCTGAGCCTGGGCGGGAGCCTGTTCCTCGTCGGCGACACCAAGCAGGCCATCTACGGCTTTCGCGACGCCGACTTCCGGATCATGCGCGGCCTCGAGACCGGCGCGGACAGTGTTCGACTCCGTGCTCAAGCCCAAGGTGGACAGCCTGAAGCTGAACTACCGCAGCGGCCAGGCGCTCGTTGAATTCGTCAAGGAGCGCTTCCACGCAGTCCCGGAGGAATACGCCGCGGCGGCCAAGCTGAGCGGGCTGGATGATTTCAACCAGGAGTCCAACCCGAAGCACGAGCACCCCGGCTATGTCGAGTATGAGATCCTGACCAAGGACGGCGCCGAGGACGAGGATCGGGAGGACGGGGAACTTCGGCGAGGGCGAGGCCGACGCCGACGCCGAGGCGCCCGAGAAAGCGCGCGTCCAGGACCTGGTGCGCGAGCTTCGCGGCCGCGGCTATGCCTATTCCGACATCGCCGTCCTGACCCGGACCAACGAGTCCGTGGCGGCCGTCTCCTCCTGGCTCAACGAAAAAGACATCCCCTTCATCCCCTACAGCAGCCTGGACATCCGGGGCCGCAAAGTCATCGGCGAAGTCCTGGCCGTGCTGGCTTTCCTGGACGCCCCTCCGGACGACCTGGCTTTCGCCGCCGTTCTCCTGGGCGACGCCTTCGGCCGGGCGGCCGGAGAGAGGGAATTCCCGTTGGAGGAGAGACGCCGATTCCTGTTCGAATGCCGGACCGCCGGGCGATCGCCCCTCTACGTGGCCTTCCGCGATCGCCGGCCGGCTCTCTGGGCGCGGCTCTTCGAGCCCCTCTTCCAGGCCGTCGGCTATTACCCGCTCTACGACCTGGCCGTGTCCGTGTACCGGGCCTTCGACCTCTTCGCCTCGTTTCCCGGCGAGGAGGCGGCCCTGACCCGCTTCCTGGAAGCCATCAAGGGCTTCGAAGGCAAGGGCCGGAACGACCTGCGCGAATTCCTGGCCTTCACCGGCGAGGAAGGGGCGGAGGCCTGGACGATCGACGTTCCCGAGACGATCGACGCCGTCAAGGTCATGACCATCCACAAGGCCAAGGGCCTGGGATTCCCGGTGGTCATCCTGCTCGTTTACCCCGAGAGATGGCGGCCGCCCGACTTCTTTCTCGATGAAGGCGAGGACGGGATCAGGGTCCTCAAGATCAACAAATCGCTGGCCGCGGCGGACGACGACCTGAAACGCGTCTACGAGGAGGCGCGCCTTCGTGACCAGGTCAACAGCTTGAACACGCTCTACGTGGCCTTGACCCGGGCCGAGTCCGAGCTCTATATCGTCGGCGTCATGGGGAAAACGCCCAAGTTCCCGTTCGACGTGCTGGGCGATGCGTTCCGATCGGCCGAGGATCGTCCTCCCATTCCCCGCCGGGAACCGAAGTCCGCGGGCGAGCCGGCCGCGCTCAACCGGCTGGCCGGAGTCTTCGAGGCCCCCTTCGACTCGCGCCAAAGCTTGAACGAGGCCAACCGGCGGCGGGGCGAGTTCGCCCATCGGATCATGGCCGAGATCGAGTACGTCGAAGGCGATTGGCCGGCGGCGGCCGCCGAGGCCGCTTCGCGCATCGACCCGCGATTCCGCGCCTCGGCCGGGGCGGCACCCGACGAGGATTCGGCCGGGCTGGTGGAAGCCATCGCCGCGTTTTTCGCCTGCGATCCGGCGGCCGGGCTTTTCCGTCCGCGGCCGGACCGGCGCGTCCTGCGCGAGGCCAATTTCTGCGACGCCGCCGGCCGGTCCTTCCGGATGGACCGCGTCGTCGTCGATGCCGGACGCGGTCCACGTCGTCGACTTCAAGACCGGGCGCGAGCCGGGCCTCGGCGACCGAATTCAGGTCCTCGACTACCTGGCGCTGGTCAAGGACATCTTTCCGGGGCGGGCCGTGCACGGTGTGCTGGCCTACATCGACCAGGGCGTCTGGGAGGCGGTCGAATGAGCGTCGTCCTCGTCCCGCCGCGCGAGGGCCTGGTCGCCTCGGTCCTGGGCCGCCTGGCGCCGCAGGGCAAGGACTACACCCGGTACTGGGTCGTCTTCCCCGAACGTCGGCCGGGCTACTACCTGCGCAAGGCCCTGGCCGAGCGCGAAGGCACGGCCTTTCTCCCGCCGCGCATCGATTCGATGGACGCCTTCGTCGACCGCGTGCATCGCGAGCGGCTGGGCCGGCGCGAGCGGTCGATCGACGCCCTTGATGCCGCGGCCCTGTTGTTCGAGATCCACCGCGGCGAGCCCGGCCGCCTGGGCGGCGGGCACTTCCTGACCGCCGACCAGTTCTTCCCGCTGGCGGCCAAGCTCTTCCGCGACCTGGAGGAGATGGCCGGAAGCTCCGTCGCCCCGGAGGCCCTGGCCCGCTCCGACGGCTGGTCGGAAGAGCGCATCCCGGAGACGACCCGGCAGCGTCTGCAGTCCCTCTCGCTCTTCTACGAGCGCTTCTACGAGACCCTGGCCCGGCGCGGCTATTCGACGTCCGGCTCGCGGCTTCGCGACGTCGTCGCCGCCCTCGAGCCGAGCTTGTTCGAAGGCGTCGAACGGATCGTCCTGGCCGGCTTCTTCCCGACCGCGGGGGGAGAGGCGGACATCCTGCGGACCATGGCCGACTGGCCCGGCGTGGATGTGCTTCTGCAAGAAGGGGCCGGCGTCGAGAAGGCGCTCGAACGGATCGGGGCGGGGGGGGCGGATTTGCGCGCCCGGGCGCAGATGGCCGAAGCGCTCGCTCCGGCAGCGGACATCGAGATCGTCGAGAGCCCCGATGTGCACGGCCAGGTCTTCGCCCTCAACGCGGCCCTGGCGCCCGCCTTAGCTGACCCCGGCCGACTGGACGAGACGCGCGTCATCGTCCTCCCGGCCGCGGAAACCCTGTTCCCCCTCCACCAGCAGACGCTGGCCGCGCTGCCGCCCGAGGCGTACAACATCTCCCTCGGTTATCCACTGGCCCGGACGCCGATCTCCGGTTTCTTCGACCGCCTGATCGAGATCCTCCAGTCGGCCGACGAGGAGGGCCGCGTCTATGCCCCCCACTATCTGCGCTTTCTGCTCCACCCCTATACGAAAAATATATTCTTCGGTGGACTCGGTGTGGGTGAGGGAACGGGATTCGATCCAGAGGGACCAGGGAAAAAGCGAAAGCTCGATGCGGGTGATGCGGATGGAAATAGGGAATTACGTATACTGTACCCCTTTTTTTCGGGTCGGGCCGACCTGACCCGGATCCTCGTCCATGCCGTCGAGGACCAGCTCGTGGCGCGCCGGACGCGGGCCTTCTGGTCCCTGGACGAGCTTGTGGCGGACGCCGGTGTGCGGGAGGCCGTGGCCGAGCGGTCCCGCGGCGTTGAGGGAGCGCCCGATCCGGCCGCCTTCATGGCCCACTTGGCCTCGCTCCACGCCGCCCTGATCGTGCCCTTCCGCGAGATCCGCGACGTGCGCGAGTTTTCTTCCAAGCTGTGCGCCGCCCTGGCCCACATCTACGAGCACAGCACGGCCCGACGCCACGTCTTCTTCCATCCCTACGCCGAGGCCTTCATGGACCGGCTGGAGGCGCTGGGGCGGTCGCTCCTGGGGCCGACCGTGTTCGAGGACCGGACCTCCTATTTCAACCTCTTCCGCAAGGTCATCGCCGCCGGCACCGTGCCTTTCGAGGGCGTGCCCTTGCGCGGCCTGCAGGCGCTGGGATTCTGGGAGACGAGGGGGCTGCCCTTCCGCGACGTCTCGATCCTGGACCTCAACGAAGACGTCCTGCCGGCCGCCCAGCGGGTCGACTCGCTGCTGCCGTTTGCGGCCCGGCGTGCTTTGGGGCTTCCCACCTACAAGGACGCCGAGCGCAGGGCCGCCTACCATCTTGACGCCCTGCTGCGGGGCGCGGATCGGGTCCGCATCTTCTACGTCAAGTCCAAGGACCGCCGGCCCAGCCGCTTCGTCGAGCGCCTGATCTGGGAGAGGCAGAAGCGGGAGCGCGAGATGCGGGCCTCGCGGTTCGTGCGCAGGGTTCGCTATCAGGTGGCGCTGCAGGAGCCGCCGCTCGAGCCCGTCCCCAAGGGGCCTGAGGTTGCCGCCTTTCTTCAGACTATGGCCTTCTCGGCTACCGCTCTGGATGCCTACCTGCGCTGCCCCCTCCAATTCCACCGCCGTTATGTCTTGGGGCTCAAGGAGCGGGAGGATTTGGGCGAGGAGATGGAGGCCAAAGACGTCGGGTCGTTCGTCCATTCGATCCTTGAAGAATACTTCGGCCGCTTCGTCGGCAGGGACCTTCACGCCCGCGATCTCGACCCGGCCGGGCTCGCGGCCGTCGTCGAGCGCCGTTTCGAAGAGAGCTTCGGCCCCGAGCCGAGCGGCGGGCTCTACCTGATGCGGCGCCAGACCCTGGCCCATCTCGGCGAATTCCTGACCGGATACCAGGCGCCGGCCGCAGCCGGCATGGAGCGCGAAGGGAAGGCGCTCCGCATCCTCGGGCTGGAGAAGAAGCTGTCCCTGGAATGGAATGGGACTCCTTCCGGCAAGCTTTTCCGTCTGACGGCCAAGGTGGACCGGATGGAGCTTCGCGGCGACGAGCTCTATGTCCTCGACTATAAGACCTCGGGCAATCCCAAGTATCTGGGCATCGCCTTCGACAAGCTGGACCTGGACGATCGGCCCTCCTGGTCGGAGCATGCGGCCAGCGTCCAGCTGCCGTTCTATCATCTCGTCCTGGCCCGCACCCCGCTTCCTCCGCCCGCGAAGCCGGAAAAAATCCGCTGCGCTTTTCTCCTTTTGGGTCGAAAGAGCCTCGGACCGGGCATCGAGTGGCCGGCATTCGCCGGTGGCCGCGAGATGAGGGCTCTGGACAAGCTTCTGGCCTCGCCGGATACGCCGGCCGTGGAGCGGGATCGGGCTCTGGTGGAGCGGGCGAGGCTTGAGGCCGAGCGAGCCTCCCTAACGGAAAGCCTGATCGGCCGGCTCTTGGACGAGATCGCCGATCCGGCGCATCCCTTCGATCCCGCCCTGCGGCGGCCCGACGCCTGCGACCGATGCCCCACCGCGGGCATGTGCGGCCGCTGAACGGCTACTTAGCTTTCTCTGCCTCCAGGGCCGCGTCGTGGCCGGGGCTGGCCCACTTAAAGGGCAGGGTGCCGTAATCCTTGCCCATGGGGTTGGGCTTCTCGTAGATGACGTCCTTGACGATCCACTTGCCCGAGACCGCCTTCTCGTTCGGGGTTATGATCTGGAGTGTGATCGAGCCGCCGGCCGGGATGGGCGAGATGTCCGTATAGCCCGCTTCGGTGATGGTGTCCGCCAGGGCCTTGCCGTCGGTATCAAAGAAGATGACGGTGCCGTTGACGGCGGAGACGGGCGAGCTGGAGAGATTGTTCAAGGTCATGGTAAAGGTCGGGGCGATCGGGCTTAGGCCCCGGCTGAGCGCCCCCGCCTCGATCGGCGCCTTGCCGGCGGCGATAAGGTCGTCGATGGGGGTTCCGACGGGCTTCTCCTCCGCCTTGTTGCAGGCGGCGGCCGCGGTGAAAACCAGGGCCAGAACCAGGATCATGGACAGAGACTTCATTTTCATGGGCTTCTCTCCTCGGGCAACGGTCGGCTAGTTTATTCTTAACCCCTGCCGGCCGGGCTGTCAAGCGGTCGGGATCGGGATCTATGAGGAGAGGAAAAGGCGAGGTCTCCAGCGTGTATAATGGCTTTGGTCTCGCCCCCGCGGCGATTCCGAAAGGACGATGGTCATGGAATACCGCAACCTCGGCCGCTCGGGACTCAAGGTCTCGGCCCTCTCCTACGGTACCTGGGTCACTTTCGGCGAGCAGATCGACGAAGCCCAGGGCGCGTCTTGCCTGAAGGCCGCTTTCGACGCCGGCGTCAATTTCTTCGACACGGCTGAAGTCTACGCTCAAGGCCAGGCCGAGACGATGCTGGGGTCCATCATTCGCCGCTTCGGCTGGAAGCGATCCGACCTTGTCATTGCGACCAAGATCTTCTGGGGAGGTGACGGCCCGAACGATACCGGCCTGTCGCGAAAGCACATCCTCGAGGGAAGCGAGGCTTCGCTGCGGCGGCTGGGCCTGGACTACGTGGACTTGTTGTTCTGCCATCGGCCGGACCGGGAGACGCCCATCGAGGAGACGGTGCGGGCCATGTCCCATCTGGTGAATAGCGGCCGAACTCTCTACTGGGGCACGAGCGAGTGGGGCGGCGACGCCATCCGGACGGCCTACGAGATCGCCCGGCGCGAACGGCTCGTCCCGCCGACCATGGAGCAGCCTCATTACAACATGTTCACCCGGGAGCGCATGGAGCGGGAGCTCCTGCCCCTCTTCCGGGATTACGGGCTGGGGACGACGACTTGGAGCCCGCTCAACTCCGGCTTCCTGACGGGCAAATACCTCAAGGGCATCCCCGCGGGATCGCGGCTGACGCTCAGCGGCTACGGCTGGCTGAAGAAGCGGTTCGAAGGACCCGAGGGCGCGGCCAAGAAGCCCAAAGTCGCCAAGCTGGCTCGGCTGGCGGCCGAGCTGGGCGTCCCTCTGCCGCAGATGGCCATCGCCTGGTGCTTGAAGAACCCCCACGTCAGCTCGGTCATCACCGGCGCCTCCGCTCCCGGGCAGGTCGTCGAGAATATGAAGGCCCTGGATGCGGTGCCGCTCCTGACGCCGGAGATCATGGCCCGGATCGAGAAGATATTGGGCAACACCCCCGCGCCTGAGCCCGACTTCAGGTAGGGGTCAGGTCTCAACATTTGACATTTGGGCTCCTTCGGCCTACCTTGTCTCCTCATGATCAACGATTGGAACGCACCCGCGGGATGGAGCCGGGACATTTTTGGCTGGACTGTTCTGGCCGGACTCATCGTCCTGGCGCTCTTCCTTCCGCCGTTGCTGATCTTCCTGCTGATCGCCGCGACCATCGGCGTTCTGCTCGCCGCCGCGCCCGGTCGCGCCCGGGTTGCCGTTCCGGCCGCGGCCTTTTCTCCCGTGCGGTGCCTTGCGACGCGCGCCCCGCCCCTTCTCTGACCTCCATCTCCGCCCCTCTTCCATTCCACTCCGCAGGAGGTCATTCATGTCCATGTCCGGTTTTAAACAGCGCCGCCCGAGGGCGGCTCGCAGGGCTTTCGGCCGTATCGTCGGCGATCCCGTCATCAAGGATCTCAAGCCCTATTTCGATGTCGTCGAAGCGATCAAAGTCCTCGATTTCGGCCCCGAATCCGACGCGGGCCTTTGCGCCCGCGCGGCCGCCTTGCGCGACCGCGCAATCCCGCCGCATTCTTCCAACCCCGCTATCCCCTCCGCTCTCAAAGACCTGGAGGTCGAGGCCTTCGCTCTGGTCCGCGAAGCATCCCGCCGCGCCCTGGCCCTCGATCCGTTCGACGTCCAGATGATCGCCGGCCTGGCCATGGCCCGCGGCCGGGCGGCCGAGCTGCCGACGGGGGAGGGCAAGACCCTGGCCGCCGTGTTCCCGGCTTTCCTGCACGCGCTCTCAGGCCGCGGCGTCCACATCCTGACCTTCAACGACTACCTGGCCCGCCGCGACGCGGAATGGATGGGGCCGGCCTTCCGGCTTCTGGGCTTGTCCGTGGGCTGCGCCCAGGAGGGGCAAACCCCCGCCGCCAAGCGGGAAGCCTATGCCTGCGATGTGACCTACGCCACGGCCAAGGAGGCCGGCTTCGACTTCCTGCGCGACCGGATCGCCGAGAGCCCGGCGGACCTCGTCCACCGGCCTTTTCATTTCGCCCTGGTCGACGAGGCCGATTCCATCCTCATCGACGAGGCCCGTATCCCGCTGGTCATTTCCGGCACCGAGGACCGGGTTTCCTGGGACGCGGCCAAGCTTGCGGCCGTCGTAAAACGGCTCTTGCCGGGCCGCGACTACGAGACCGACGACGAGCACCGCAACGTCTTCCTGACCGAAGCCGGGCAGGCGACGGCCGAGGCGGCCCTGGGGATCGTGGGGCTCTACGAGGCTGAGCATCAGCCCGCCCTGGAAGCCCTCTATTGCGCCCTCCATGCCGAGAGCCTCCTGCGGCGCGACATCGACTACATTGTGCGCGACGGCCGCATCGCCATCGTCGACGAGTTCACCGGCCGGGTTGTGGAGAAGCGCCATTGGCCGGACGGGCTGCAGGCTGCGGTCGAGGCCAAGGAAGGGCTGAAGCGCCGGACCGAAGGCCGCATTCTCGGCTCGATCACCCTGCAGCATTTCTTCCGGCTCTACCCGGCCATGGCCGGCATGACCGCCACCGCCCGGACGGCGGCCGCGGAGCTGAAAGAATTCTACGGCCTGGATACGGTCATTGTGCCCCCCCATGTTCCGAGCCGGCGAGCGGACCTCCCTGACGCCGTCTATTCGAGCCGTGCCGCCAAGCGCAAGGCACTGGCCGGCGAGATCGCCGCTGCCCGGGCCGCAGGCCGGCCCGTTCTGGTCGGCACGGCTTCGGTCAGGGAGTCCGAAGAGCTGGCTTCGGACCTGGGGGAGGCGGGAATCGTCTGCGCCGTCCTCAACGCGCGAAACGACGAGCACGAGGCCGCCGTCGTGGCCGAGGCGGGCCTACCGGGGGCCGTGACCATTTCGACCAACATGGCTGGGCGCGGCACGGATATCCGCTTGGGCGGAGCGGACTCAAGGCGGCATGCTGAGGTCGCGGCCCTGGGCGGCCTCTACGTCATCGGAACCAACCGGCACGAAAGCCTGCGCATCGACCGCCAGCTCCGCGGACGGGCCGGGCGCCAAGGCGACCCCGGGCAAACCCGCTTCTTCATCAGCATCGAGGACGACCTGTTCGATCACTACGGGTTGACCAAGATCTTCCGCCAACGGCACCGCATCGAGGAGGGGGACGGAGAGATCGGGACCGCGGCCATGCGCCGAGAGGTCGAGCACGCCCAACGGGTCATCGAGGGCCAGAACTTCGATATCCGGCGCCAGCTGGCCAAGTATTCCTCGCTGGTCGAGCTGCAACGGCAAGTCGTGCAGGCGCGGCGTGATGCGCTGCTCCTGGGCGTAACGGACGGACCGGAGGACGACGCTTGGCCGCTCGGCCGCCTCCGCGAGAGAGACCCCGAGACGTGGCACCGGGCGGAGGAAAGGATCGGCTCTGCCGCTGCCGTCGACCTCGAGCGCCGGGTCGCGCTCTATCTCCTGGACAGGGCCTGGTCCGACCACTTGGCCTGGGTCCAGGATACGCGCGAGAGCATCCATCTGGTCAGCCTGGGGGGAAAGACGCCGATCGACGAGTTCCGACGCCAGGCCACCGAGGTCTTTCTGGACTTGCGCCGGCGGATCGCGGAAGTCGTGGCCGACGAGGTCGAGGCGATCCTGAAGAGCGAGGACGACCCGGCCGCGGCCCTGAAGCGGCTCAAGGGCCCCTCTTCGACCTGGACCTACCTGGTCAATGAGGATCAGTTCGGCTGGGGCATGGAGCTGATCAAGGGCAAGAACATCGGCTCCGCGGCGATCGCGGCCGGGGCCTTCGGACCCCTGCTCGTCCTGACCCTGCTTCTCCGGCGCTTCTTCCGGCGCAAGCCTAAGACGCCGCCGGCTTAATAGAGGACCTTGTCCTCGCCGCGCTCGCGGATGAGCGCCTCGACCTCTGCGACGATGAGGTCGCGCCGGCCGAGAAGGACTTGGATCTCCTTGGACGTCAGGTGGGCTTTGACCGCGGCCTTGACGGACTTGGCGTCCAGGGCCCGCAGCGCATCGAGAAAGGTCCGGGGCAGCTGCTGGAACAGGTGGGGTGTGCCGTCCTTGGCCTTCTGCAGGCCCGCCGCCCCGAAGACGAGCGTCCGGTCGAACGGGATCTGCGTCCGGAAGGTACGCGAATGATCGATCAGAATCATCCGCCGGCCATCGTCGCCGAGCAGGATGTTGTTGACGTTGCGATCGTCGTTGGCGATCAGGGAGTCGAAGGCCCTTTCCAGAAAGGCCTTGCGGTTGAAGTCTTCACGTGCGTCGGCCGGGACATCGGACCCGCGGGCCAGCCGGCTCTTCAGGCTTTCGGTGTCGTCGATCCAGAGCTGGAGCGATCCCCAGCCGCCGTGGAAGGAGCGTTCCACGGTGGGCGGGATCATGTTCAGGCCGAGAAGGGCGTCAAGCCGGTAGGCGGCGACTTCGTAGCGCCAGCGGTCGGGGCCGCCCTGTTCAAAATCGATGTCGATGTTCTTCCAGAGACCGAAGCGCGTGACGCCGCCCTTCGAGAGAGTCAGCTTCCACGGGTTTGTAACCGCCTCTGGGCCTCCCATCTGCTTGGAATCCACGATCCGAGCCGTGCGGAGAAAGTCCTCCAAGCCGGCCCGTTCGGCGAGATCGGAGAGCCCGACCTGAGCGGAAGCGGCGGCCAGGGCGGCGCTCCAGAGGGCAAGGAACAGTGCGACACGGCGACCGTCGATTCGGAACGGCATGGCATCCTCCCTGCGCGGATCGTTAATTGAGGATAGTCCAATCCCGGGCCCGAAAGCAACTTGTGTCGGGGCCTGCAACGGCGTATGGTAGGCTCTTTCCAATCCCTCCAGGAGGCCGCCATGACATCGCTCAAAGACCGCGTCGTCTTCATCACCGGGGCCAGCTCGGGCATCGGCCGAGCCGCGGCCAAGGCCTTCGCGCGCGAGGGCGCCCGCATCCTCCTCTGCGCCCGTCGGGCCGAGCGGCTGACCGAGCTGGCTCGGGAGATCGAGGCGGAGTTCCGCGTCCCGGCTCATGCCTTTGCCCTCGACGTGCGCGACCAGCCCGCCGTGGCGGCGGCCATCGCCGGCCTGCCGCCCGAGTGGACGGAGATCGACGTCCTGGTCAACAACGCCGGGCTGAGCCGCGGCCTGGACAAGCTGCACGAGGGGCTTCTCTCGGATTGGGAGGAGATGATCGATACCAACATCAAGGGCCTGCTTTACGTCAGCCGGGCCGTGTTGCCGGGCATGGTGGCCCGGGGGCGCGGCCACGTCATCAATATCGGCTCGATTGCCGGTCACGACATCTATCCCGGCGGCAACGTCTACTGCGCCACCAAGTTCGCCGTCAACGCTTTATCGCGCGGCCTGCGCATGGACCTGGTGGCCACCCCCGTCCGCGTCAGCACGGTCGATCCCGGCATGGTCGAAACGGAGTTCAGCCGGGTCCGCTTCCACGGCGACGACGAGCGGGCGGCCAAGGTCTACCAGGGGATCGCGGCCCTGACGCCCGAGGACGTGGCCGAAGCCGTGCTCTTCTGCGCCACGCGGCCGCCGCATGTCTCCATCGCCGAGATGATCGTCATGCCGACGGCCCAGGCCTCGCCGATGCTGGCCCACCGCAGGAGCTGATCGGCGCTCGCCCCCCCGCGCGTCTTCAGGGCTTCCCGTCAGGTCCCCAGGACAAGCCGGTTCTTACCCTGGGCTTTGGCCTTGTAGAGCGCCTCATCCGCGACTTGGATGATGGATTGCAAGTCTCGCACGGATGCGGAGGGGAAGCCTGCGATGCCCCCGCTGAAAGTGAAGCGCAGACTCAAGGCGCCGTACTGGACGTTGAGCGCGGCGACCGTCTCCCGGACGCGTTCCATGAACTTGTACCCGTCCACGGCCGAAGCGCCGGGCGCCACGATGAGGAACTCCTCCCCGCCGTAGCGGACGACGAAGTCGGAGACCCGGATGCTCTGGGCGATGGTCTCGGCCAGGGTCCGCAGGACGACATCCCCGGCCGGGTGGCCGAAGGTGTCGTTGATCTTCTTGAAGTCGTCGATGTCGATCATGGTGACGGACAGGGGGATGCCGTGGCGCTTGGACATCTCGAACTCTTCCGTCAACCGCTTGAGCCCGAACCTCCGGTTCAAGGCTCCGGTCAGCTCGTCCATGGCGGCCAGGATTTCCAGCCGCTTCATCAGCAGGCCGTTTTCCAGGAAGGGCGTGGCCTGGTTGATGAAATTTCGATTCTCCAGGGACTCGAAGTCGCCCCGAAAACCCTCCCGTCCCAGGAGAATGGCCAGCCCGATGCTGTTGGCTTGGTACTTCAGGGGGATCAGAGCGATGCTTCGCGGGGCCAGAGTCCCGATGCCGATATTGAGGGCCAGGGCGCCCGGCTCGATGTCGGCCAGGACGACCGGCGCCCCGGCGTCCAGGACCTGGAACAATCGCTTGGCGTCGAGACGGGACATCTCCACGGAAATGCCCCGGCTCTTCAGAAGGGTCAGCTGCCCGCGCTCGAGACCCACGAGACACCCGCCTTCGCCGCCGAAGCGCAGCCGGAACGACTCCAGGATGATCTCGGCGATATCGTCGATCTTCAAGGTTCGTTTCAGCTGATCGAGAAACGTCTCCGTCGCCCGTTCGTATTCGACGAAATGGTAGATCGTGTCGATGAGCGAATTGAACTCGTCGGCCAGCCCCCCGATGGTGTCCTCCGATTCCAGAAGGACATGGCAATCCCCGGGCTTGCAGCCGATCGTCCGGTCG
Source organism: Candidatus Aminicenantota bacterium (assembly GCA_963803915.1). Classification (GTDB taxonomy): domain Bacteria; phylum Acidobacteriota; class Aminicenantia; order Aminicenantales; family UBA4085; genus UBA4085. The sequence goes on from CAWDOL010000015.1 coordinate 52,199, forward strand.
GTCGTGAACGCGGTGAGCTTGCCCCGGAAGCTGACGATCTTGCCGCTCATCCGCCGCAGGATGCGATAAACGATGATCCGGAAGATCGTATAGTTCAGAAGGCCGACGAGCAGTCCCGCTGCGATGCACATGAAGAAGAACAGCGGGCTCAGGGCTACGCTCCGGGGCAGGTGGAGCACCGCCTGGGTGAAGAACGGGAAGACCAGCCCCATGACCAGGCCGAACCCGAGCATGGCCAGGAGCAGACGCCGCGAGACGCTGTTGAAGTGAATTCGCAAGGATGCCTCCTTGGATTAGGCCTGGAGGGAAGACGTGCGAGCGCTCAGCGCCAGATCGTGACGATGATCCCAGCTGCCGTCATATAGACGATCTGGTATCCCGAGACGATAAGCCACAGGCCGAGCGGCTTGTGCTCGAAGAGGTGGGTCGTGGCGAAGGCCATGGCGGCGAAGCCGAAGCCCGCGACCAGCCCGAGGATGAGCCCGGCTGATAATCCCATCAATCCCATGGCGTTCGAGAAACCGGACAGGACGGCGGCCGTAATCAGCGCGCAAACGAAAGTTAGACCGTAGGTCAGGCCCATTTTCGACCCCGCGACCGTCTTGATCTTCTCTTCGGTCCAGCCGGTGTAGACGCCCCAGGGCTTGCCGAAGAGCGGGCCGTACCAGACGAACCCGATGAACAGCGAGGCGATGCCGCTGGCTAGGACGGCCAGGATGTTAAAAGGCGTGAAATCGAGAATCATGGAATTCTCCTTTCGCGCGATCAGGCCGCGCGATGCCGCTATTATGCTTCGATTATATTCGAATACCTGTTTTGGGGCTACCGTGTTCGGGATAGAATAAGCTTGACCTTGAGCATCGTCATGCCCCATGCCGACACCCAAGGAGAAGTCATGAAGACCCTTATGTTGAACGGCGGCGGCCAAGCCGCCCCGTATGGAGAGATTGCCCGCCGGGCCTCTGCCTGGCTCGAACGGCGTGGCGCCGTGATCGATGCCTTCGATTTGACGGCGATGGACATCAAGCCCTGTCGGGGCTGCTTCGCCTGCTGGGTCAAGACGCCCGGTCTCTGCTTCCAGCGGGATGCCATGGACGCGATCCTGCCACGGCTGGCCCGCTCGGAGGCCTTGCTCTGGATCACGCCGTTGGCCTATGGCGGATACGGTTACCACCTGAAGAAGGCCCTGGACCGGAGCATCCCGATCCTCCTGCCCTTCTTCACCGTGCTCGGCGGCGAGGTCCATCACCCGACGCGCTACGATTGGCATCCCCGCCTGGCTGTAATCGGCGTCCAGGCGGAGCCGGACCCCGAGGCCGAGCGGGTCTTCCGCGCGCTCGTCGGCCGCAATGCGATCAACATGCATGCCCGCGTCCGGCCGTTCATCCTGCGCGGGAGCGAGGCGGACGGCCGCTGGGAGGACGGTCTGGAAAGCCTTCTGTTTGATTCGGCGCCCGCAGCCGAAAGCGAGGTTCGGCCATGAGCACCTTAAACGCAGTTCTTTTGGTCGGCAGCCCGCGCGGGGACCGGAGCGTTTCCAAGGCCTTGGGAGATCGGCTGCTCCGCGGCCTGGCGGCCAAGGGCGCCGCGGTGGAGTCCCACTCCCTCTATGCCGCCCACGGCTCAGAAACCAAGACCGACGCCTGGCTTGCCGCGGCCGACAAAGCCGACCTTCTCATTTTCGCTTTTCCCCTCTACGTGGATCAGCTTCCTGCCCCCGTTATCCTGGCCCTCGACCGGCTGGCGGAGCGCCGCCGGGCGCCGGGGGCGAAAGCCCGCATCCGGCTGGCGGCCTTGGTCCAATGCGGCTTCCCGGAAACCCATCAGAACCGCCCCGCTCTCGAGATCATGGAGACCTTCGCAAAAGCTGCGGGCTTGGACTGGGCGGGAGGCCTGGCCATGGGCATGGGCGGCGCCGTATCCGGCCGGACGATTCCCGAAAAGCCCGGCGGGATGCTTCGCAACGTCCTGCTCGCGCTCGACGAGGCGGTAGCCGCTCTGGTTGAGGGCCGACCCATTCCGGCCGCGGCGATCGCCCGGATCGGGGCCCCGCCCATGCCTCGCAAGCTCTACTTCCTGGCCGCCAATTGGGGCTGGCGGATGCAGGCCCGGAAAAACGCTAAAAAGCTCGGTGCCCGAATCGACCTCTACGCCAAGCCCTATTGATCATCGATCGCGGGTGGCCTGCCGCCTCGGGATCTGGTTGGCCGCGGAGTCTTCTCTAACGTGCCATTTCGGAGAGGAGCAAGCGGGACACCAGATTGAAAGCCGCGGGTGGATCGTACTGCAAGTCCGACGGTACAAGCGGTGACAGATCGCCAAGGAAGTCCGGATTTTCCAATTTGGCTTCTAGGTTTGCGCGATACTCCGCGCTGGCCAATCTTGTTCGATCATATCCATGCTCTTCCACGGCGTATGAGCCTGCCATTCGATTAAAAACGCATTCGGAATCATCGCTCGATATCCGGTTGTATATCCGTGTTGATCAGAATTTGCCAGCGGTCGTTTCTGTCTCCCTGAGACAGTGATCGTCCTTCAAGCGGCCGCCAAGTTAGTCGCCTTTGCTTAAGGGCTTCATGAAGAGCATCCGTTTTTTCTTTCCAGCCAGTCCTGTCCAATAGCCAGCCGATGCGTTGCAGGGGCGATATTCGGCCTCCGAGCCGGGCTAATCCGGCCAGTCGAATAGGATCGATCGCCTCGCCCAGCTCAACAAAGACCGTAGCTGCGTGGTTTAAAGAGGGGCAACACCGCCGATTGGCCAGAATATCATATGCCGTCAATTCCGGGCCGCTAGCGCGGAAATATCCGGCCGTGGCCTTGTGTTGATCAACAAAGGGTGCAGGTATGACTTTCTTGTAGTACACGTCGATGCGAAGGCCGCTCTGTGTGATCGGACGTATCCTGCGGTTCGCGAAGACTTGAAAGGATACCGGATGCTGGTGTGCGGCGCCGTGCAGCGCGGCAGCCGAAAGGCCGCCCACATAGTAGTCGACCGCCAGGAAGCGAGCCCAATCGTCCACAAACCAATGAGGATCCAGGATACCCGCGGGTTGATGTTGAGCATCCAGCGCGAGATAGAAGCCTCGAGAGAGCGGTACGACCCATCCGTCTCGCTTAAGACGTTGAAGCAACATATTTAGCGTCTGGCCGCGTCGGCCGGTTGCTTCAGCGGCATCAGCCAGTGTGAAGCTGTACCGGCCTCGGCCTAGGACCGATTTGACGAATTGGACCCCATTCTGCACGTTCATGTGCGTTATATAACATAATGCGTTATATAACGCAACCGAAAGTGTTTTAAAAGGAGGCGTATAGAAACCATTGCTAGTCGGCCTTAGACCTACTCGATCCGGAAAATAAAATCCCCGCGCGGTATGGCAGCCTTGGCTTTGAGAATGATCCGGCAGATCGTCTCCCCCCAGGCGGAACGGAGCCGGCCGTCGGAGAGTGAAATCGGCTCGATGACGGCGTCGAGACGTTGCCCGTCATAGATCAACGACAAGGCGGACGAGGTCCGCACGCCTTCGGCGTTTTCGAGAGCGATGCGGCCCGGGCCCGCTTTGACCGGCCTGCGGACGGTCATGAACGACCAGGTGGGGGGCGCTTCGGCTTTCTCCAGCTCGAAGCGGTCCCGTACCACGACCCGTTTTCCCCGCTCGAGGCGGAGCGTCCGGTTCCAGGACTTGACCCCGGCCTCCTTCGGATAGGCCGGAGCGATGTCCATGGCCAGCTCGGCAATCCGGTCGTCGGCCCGGTAGCGGACGTCCTTGGCGGCGAACTCCCGGCCGTCCTTCTGCATGACCCCGTTGATCGTCGGCAGGTTGTGGTAGGCCGACTGCATGGTCCAGATGTCGTAGCGGCGGCCGCTGAAGGTCTTGGCCGTGTAGGTCTCCACGCCGACGTCGATCAGCACGGGGGACCCGTCGTGATAGACCATGAAGTTGCCCACGTCGTTGTGATTGTGGCTCTCGGCGTTGTGCCCGCCTTGGGCGGCCAGGTAAAGGCCCCGGGTCGAGCCGGCCTGCGAGCGGGCCGTCATGACCTGAAGGCCCGGGCATCCAGGAATCGCGAAGGAGCGGCTCCCGGGCCGGCGCCCCGGCTATCTCCTCCAGTGTGAAGAGCGCAGGCAGCACGCGGCCAAACCAGCCGAAGCTGCCGCGCACGGCGTCTTTCCCCAAGCCCTGTCTTCCGGCCAGGAAGGCCCCGAATCCGGCCAGGGTCTCGTCCTTGACCGCCTTGCCGTAGCGGTAGATGAGCGAGGCGCTGGGTGACAGCACGGCCGAGGCGTCGGCGAAGTTGATGTACCAGCGGTCGGCGATGTAGGCCCGGGCGATGTAGAGCCCGATTTCGCGGATGAGAGGCCGATCGAAGACATCGATCGCCCCACCGCTGGCCCCGGCCAGGATTTCGAGGGCGTCGAAGAGCGAGGCGCCCGCCCTGTCCCAATACCCCGGCCCTTCGTCGCAGCCGCCGTCCTCGGGGTAGGGATTGAGGAAGTTGTCCAGGCAGACCATGCCTTTGAGTACCGCCCGCGCGCGGCGGTCGGCGTCGTCCTCGAGGAGGAGAGCCGCCGCCAGCCAGTTGGAGACGATCCAGGGATTCCAGTTGTTGACGATGCGGCCGCCGAAGCCCATCCACCAGAAGTCGTCCCGTTCCAGGCACGGCGTCAGGATGCGCCGCTTCGTCTCGAGGCGGATGCGCTCGCGAAGGAGCGGCGAGACCGCGTCGAGCTTGTCCCCCAGCAGGTAGTCGATCCAGGCCAGCATCATCCCCGTCTCGGCGGCGAAGAGATCGACGACCGGCTCGGTCACGTCGGGCAGGCCCGCGCCCCTCTTCTGGGCGCCGACGTGCGCCGGAACGCCCCAGAAGCTCTCTTCGCAAATCGACCAGACCCCGTCGGCGATGTCGTCCAGGAAGCGGCCGCGGCCCTCGGCGCACTCCGCCAGCACCAGCTCGGCCAGCCTGGCCCGGCGGCCGAAGCTGATCTCCTCGAACCGGCTGCGGTTGCCGTCGCGGACGAAATCGAGGAAGACGGAGGCTTTCGGGGTCGGCCATTCGCCGCCGAGAAGCTTCTCCCCGGCCCGGATGTATCCGGCGCGGACCGCCTCGGGCAGTTTGAGCCAGGCTTCCCGCTCCGAGGCTTTGGGGAAGGGATGCCAGGAGCCGGGGGGACCGAGGACGGCTCGGACTTTCCCCACGGAATAAGCGCCGGTCAGAATATTCCGCGCCGCTGCCTTCTCCTGTGGCGCCGCAAATCCCGCGGCCGAGAGGAGGGTGAAAGCGAGAAGGGGAACGGCAAGTGCATGTCGCGAGGCTGCCATGGTCGCGCTCCTAAAGGATTTGATTTTCAACCCTGCGGCGAATAGCATTATATATTCGCGGCGGAGTGTCAAAGCGGCGGAGCCAAGGAGGCCCCCATGAGCGAGCGGACGATGGACCGTCGGGAATTCCTCAAGCAGGCGGCGGGTGCGGCGGCCGTGGCCGGCGGCCTGGCTTCCGTCCCGCTCGGCGCCGCCTCCGGCCCGGCGGCTCCCGCCTACGACGCCAAGGGGCTTCCGACCCGGGTCTTCGGCAAGACGGGCGTTCCCGTGCCCCGGATCGGCGTCGGGTCTGGGCTCGCGCTTCTGCGCCGTCACGGACGAGGACCTGGCCCAGACAGATTCTCCACGCCGCCCTCGACCACGGCTTCTACTATTGGGACACCGCCTCGAGCTACCGGGCCAAGGACATCGTCAGCGAGGAGCGGATCGGCCGGGTGCTCGAAACGCGGCGCAAGGAAGTGTTCCTGGCCACCAAGTGCGAAGCCCGGACATACGACGAGACGCTCAAGGAGTTCGAGGGCAGCCTGAAGCGCCTGCGCACGGACTTCGTCGACCTCTACCAGGTCCACCTCCTGCAGTCGGCGGCCGACGTCGAGGTCATCGCCTCGGAGCGGGGCGCGCTCAAGGCGCTCCGCCGGCTGAAGGACGAGAAGGCGGTCCGGTTCATCGGCTTCACCGGCCACCTCTCGGCCGAGGCCATGACGGCGGCCGCGCGCGACCACGACTTCGACGCCATGCTCATCGCCCTTAACCACTATGCCGAGCGGAAGGGCGACCTGGAGAAGGACTCCGTCCCCGCCGCGGCGGCCAAGGGCCTGGGCATCGCCGTGATCAAGGTCATCCGGCCGCGCGAGACCGTGGCCGGCGTCACGGCCGACGAGCTCATCCGCTACGCCCTGACCCTGGAGCACGTTCATTCGGCCATGATCGGGACCGACAGCCTGGAGGTCGTGGCGAAGAACGCGGCCTTGCTGAAAGCGTTCGCCCCTCTCCCGCCGGCCGAGATGGCCCGCGTCGGTTCGGTCCTGGCGCCCGTTCTTCGCCGGGCGGACGGCTGCCCTGGATGGACCCCTCCTACCGGGACGGGCAGTATGCGTGACGCGGTACGATGCCCGCGTGCTTGCGGCCGTCTTGCTGCTCGCCGCGGCTCGCGCTGGCCCAGTCCGCGCTCCGACCTGCCGCTTCTTGTGTCCGACGACTTCGAGTCCGGCGGCGCGGCCCTCTGGTCGCCCTGCGACCCGGCCCGCTGGCGGGTTGCGGAAGGGGAGGGCGGCCGGTTCTACGAGCTGACCGCCCCGGGCGAGGCGGGCACGGTTCGGGCGCCAACGTCCTGGTCCATCCTCCGGACCGAGGGGCTATCCGAGCTCGTCTTCACCGGCCGCGTCAAGTGCTACACCGACCCCGCCAACAACAAGCGTGATATGTGTCTCATCTTCGGGTTCCAGGACCCGACCCATTTCTACTACGTCCATTTCTCGGCCTCGAGCGACAATGTCCACAATGTCATCGCCCTGGTGAACGGTACTGACCGGGTCAAGATCAATCGGGAGCCGGAGGGCGGGTCCGTTTTCCGGCTCACCGACAAAGCCTGGCATACCTTCAAGGTGGTGCGGGACGCCGACGGTCGGATGGCGGCCTATATCGACGACATGACGACGCCGGTCCTGACGGCGAAGGATGCGACCTTGCCCCCGGGGCGGGTCGGCGTTGGGTCGTTCGACGACACGGGCGCCTTCGACGACATCGTTCTGCGCGGCCGGACGCGCTGACCGATCCCCGCGGCGGAGAGACGGTATGAAGCCAGCAAGCGAGAACGGATCGCCGCACGCCGAGCGGGGTTTGCCGATGATCGCTCCCCGCGACCTGGAAGACCTGAAGGCGGAACGCGAATATCTGTGCGGCGTGGACGCGCGGCGCCCGTTCTTTCGCCGCTGGGGCGGCTACTGGAAGCTGACCGGCCCGGGCTGGATGCAGAGCGCCATCACCCTGGGGGCCGGGACGGCGGGCTCGACCATCCTGGCGGCGGCCACCTACGGCTACCAGCTGATGTGGCTCCCGCCCGTGGCCATGGCCCTCGGGGTGGCCGTCTTCGCCGCCATCGGGCGCCAGACGCTCCTCACGGGCCGGCGGCCATACGAAGTCTTTAAAAAAGACCTCCATCCTATGCTGGCGGTCTTCTGGGGGCTGAGCGTTCTGCTCTCGGCCGTCATCTTCCAGTTCCCGCAGTATGCCTTGGGAACGGACGTCCTGCGCGATATCCTGGCCGTGGCTGGTATCGACGCGCCGAAGGCGGCCATCGTGGCCTTCTTTTTCCTCGCCTCCACCGCCATTTGTTGGAGCTACGGCCGCGGCAGCCGGCGGGCCGTCCGGGGCTTCGAGCGTACGCTGAAATACCTGCTCCTGTTCATGGTGGCCGCTTTCGCCCTGGTCGTGGTCAAGACCGGCATCGACGGCAAGGCCCTGGTCAAGGGCCTGTTCGGGTTCAGCATCCCCAAATCGCGGCAGGGAATCGCCCTCGTCCTCGGCCAGCTTGGGGCGGCCGTGGGTGTCAACATGACCTTCCTCTATCCCTACTCTCTTCTGTCCCGGCGATGGGGGAGGGACCATCTTGGGCTCAAGAGCTTCGATCTTGGCGTTTCCATGTTCCTGCCCTTCGTCCTGGCCACGGGGTTCGTCAGCATCGCCTGCGCCAACACGCTGTATGCCCACGGCATCCAAGTACGCGGCGCGGTGGACGCCGCGCACGCCCTGGCCCCTCTGGTCGGCCTGACCCTGGGCCGGGTCGTCTTTTCCCTGGGCATCCTGAGCATGTGCTTTACGACCATGGTTCTGGAGATGCTCATTGCCGGCTTCGTCCTGAGCGAGATGTTCGGCTTCCCCCTGCACGGCAAGGCCTACAAGGTCGCCACCATGACGGCCAACATCGGCGTTCTGGGGGCCTTTGCCGCCCTGCCTTTCTGGGTGCCGGTGGTAGCCTCATCCTTCAACCTGGTCATGATGCCGGTGGCCTACCTGGCCTTCTTCATCCTGCACAACAGCCGGCGCTACCTGGGCGGCGATGTTGTCAGGGGCGTCAAGGGAGCCGTCTGGAACGCGCTCCTCGTCCTGGCCATCCTGGCGGTGACTGCAGGCGCGGCCGTTAAGATCGCATCATTTTTCTGATTTGATTCGCTTCCCCCGCGGGCTCGCCGCAAGTAAAGGCGAAAGCCTGGGGCAGGTGAAACCAAGTGGAGAGCCGGATGCGGGAGACCCCCCGGGCCGGTTCAGACCCGAACCGCTATCCTGCGTCAGCGATTCAGACGAGCTGGGCCTGAGACGGCCGCCGAATGCCGGTCAAAAAACCGCAGAGGCCAGTCGGCGGCTTCCCCGGCATAATCAACTCCGATGCGCCTGGATATGCCGATCCGGGCATCCTCCAGGCGTGCTTGTCGGAAAAGGCGCAGTTCGCCGCCGGAGAGCAGGTCAAGTCCGCTCGCTTTGGCCGTAATTCCCAGCCCCGCGCACAAGCGGCCGGGTCCGCTTAAGAGCTTGGCGGGAGCCCTTTCGGGGCCTTCCGCCGCTCGCAATAAAACGGCTTCCCCGATGCCGGCCGGGCGCGTGACGACGTTGGCGCAATAATGCATCCCATAAACCAAAAACACGTAGAGATGCCCGCCGTCCTGATACATGGGTTCCACTCGCGGCGTGCGGCGGCCGCGCCGGGTATGCGCGGCCGCATCGACGCTTCCCAGGTAGGCTTCCGTCTCCACGATGCGCGCTCCATACCATTGATTCCGATAGCGGCGCGCGAACCAGGCGCCGAGGATGTCCCGCGCGATGGTCGGCGTATCGAGGCGGAAAAACTCCCGGGTATATTCCTTTAGCCTGCGCTCTTCGGGGTTAAAAAGCAGCGCGGAGTGGGGCCGGGAATCCGCTTTCATTTTATGGCCATAATCCTAGTGTACCCATGAAACAGACATCGTTCAATTTCTCGGCCTCGGGCCTCGTCCTGAGCGACCGGGAGGGAACCTTATGGGGGCCGTTTCAGTATTTATAGGAGAGGGAGATTGGCTATGTTCAAGAACTATCTGAAGATCGCTTGGCGTAATCTGCTCAAGAACAAAGTTTATTCGGCCATCAATATTTTCGGGCTGGCCCTCGGAATCGCGGCCAGCGTCCTGATCTTCCTGTTCGTTCAGGACGAGCGGAGCTTCGACCGTTATCACGTCAACGCCGACCGGATCTACCGAGTCACGGCTGATTGGTCGAACCGAGGCGATTCCCGGATCCACCAGCTCGGAACGCCCTCGATCCTGGCCCGGACGATCAGGGCCCACTACCCTCAAGCGGAGTCCGTGGCCCAGCTGAACGGCCCGCTGGGCGACTGTTTTTTGAAAAAGGGGGACTCCGGCCTCAAGGAAACCGACGTTTATGCGGCCGAGCCTTCCGTTTTCGAGGTCTTCACCTTCCCGCTTGTCCAGGGCGACCCCCTTACCGCACTGCGGGCGCCTAATACCGCGGTCTTATCCCGATCCTTGGCCGCCAAGATCTTCGGGAGCGCGGACGCCCTCGGCCAATCCCTGGAGATCATGATCGGGGGGGCGCCCAGGGTGGTGAGGATCACGGGCGTGGCCCGCGACGTCCCCCGGAATTCCCATTTCCGGTTCGAGATGCTCATTTCGATGACCACCTTCTTCACCGGCGACGAGCCGGGCTGGACGAGCAACAATTTCAAGACCTACCTCCTCCTGGGCCGGGGCGTGAGCCGGGAGCTCATGGAAGCCAAGCTGGTCGAGCTCGAGAACACCTACCTCGCGGCGGGCCGCCCGCACAATCCCTGGATTTGGTCGCTCATGCCGGTTACGGCGATCCATCTGGAGTCGGACCTGGCCACGGGCAACCAGCCCAACGGGAGCGGGGGCTACGTCAAGCTCTTCGGCTGGGTGGCCGTCCTCGTCCTGCTGATCGCCTGTATCAACTTCGTCAACCTGTCGACGGCCCGCTCCGCCCGCCGGGCCCGGGAGGTGGGCATCCGCAAGACCGTCGGCTCCCTCCGCAGCCAGCTCGTCGGGCAATTCCTGGGGGAATCGATCCTGCTCAGCCTTCTGGCCCTGGTCCTGGCCGTCGGGATCATCCAGCTGGCCCTGCCGTTTTACAGGAGCCTTACCGGCAAGGCCCTGGCCCTGCCCTATTTCAGCCATCCGTTCGTCATCCCGGGGTTGCTGGGCCTGGCCCTGGCCGTCGGGTTCCTGGCCGGCCTCTATCCGGCTTTCTTCCTCTCGTCCATCCGGAACGTCGACGTCCTGAAAGGCTCGGCCCTGGCCGGCAAAAGCCGCCGGTCCCTGCTCATTCGCCACGCCCTGGTCGTCTTCCAGTTCGCCATGTCCGTCCTGCTCATCCTGGGGTCCCTGGTGATCTCGCGCCAGCTCGACTTCATCAAGAACCGCCGGCTCGGCTTCGACAAGGACCAGGTCATCATCGTCCACAACGCGGAGATCCTGGGCTCCCGGCTCGAAGCCTATAAAGAGACCATCAAGCAGGACGCCGCCGTCATCGGCGCCTCGGCGGTCCGGTCGATCCCGGGGCAGGGGACGGTCAACTGGGGGATCGGGGTCGAGGGCATCGGACGGGAGCGGCCGCTGAACATGAACTTCCTATCCTGCGACCAGGACTTCGCCGACGTGCTGAACATCCGCATGGAGCTGGGTCGCTTCCTGTCCCGCGACTTCCCGTCCGACGACCAGGCCGTGGTCATCAACCGGAAAGCCGCCGACTATTTCGGCCTGCCCGACCCGATCGGCAAGACGCTGCAGATTTGGTCCACCCGGAGGTCCTACAGCATTATCGGCGTCATGGAGAACGTCCACTTCGAGTCGCTCCACCGTGACGTCCGCCCGATGGGGTACCTGCTGCCGGAAGCCGTCAACTCCACCCGGCGGCCCTTCCTGCTCGTCAAGGTCAAGGCGCCGCATATGGAGCGACAGCTGCCCTCCCTGCGCCGCAGCTGGGACGATCTTCACCCCGGTTTGCCCTTCGAGTTCAGCTTCCTCGACGAGAAGGTCGACAGCCTCTACCGGGGCGACGTGCGGGCCGGGAAGATCGTCTCGATGTTCTCCCTGCTCGCGATTATCGTGTCCTGCCTGGGCCTGTTCGGACTGGCCGCCTATGTGACCGAGCAGAGGACCAAGGAGATCGGTGTGCGCAAGGTGCTGGGGGCGAAGCTGACGAATATCGTCTGGATTCTGACCGGCCAATTCCTGAAATGGGTGGCCGTCGCCAACCTGATCGCCTGGCCCGTGGGCTTCTGGCTGGCCGGACGCTGGCTGCAGAGCTTCGCCTTCCGGGCCCCGCTGTCGGCCGGCCCCTTCCTGGTCAGCGGGTTGGCCGCGGTGGCCATCGCCTCGGTCACCGTCAGCTTCCAGGTGGTCAAGGCGGCCCTGGCTAATCCGGTCAGAAGCCTGAGATACGAATAGCCATCCCGGAACGTGCCGCTCGTCCTGGCCATCCTGGCGGTGACCGCCGGCGCGGCAGCTAAGATCGCTTCGTTTTTCTAATCGGCGGCAATGCCGCCCTTGCCGGGCACTTTCAAACGCTTGCCGGGCAGCAGCAGCGCGTTGCGCGTGGTCCCGTTCAGCTTGACGACCATGTCGATCGAGGTCCCGTATTTCCGGGCGATGGACCAGAGCGTGTCGCCCGAGCGGATGACGTGGTATGAGAAGCTCATCTCGGCCGGGACATACTTGGGGACGGCGGCGATGGCCTGCAGGGCTTTGTCGCCGGTGCCCACGGGCACCTTAAGCTCGTAAGCCCGCTCCGGTGTGGAATCCAGCCGCAGCTCGGGGTTGAGAAAGGCCAGCTCGGTCGTCTCCATGCCCAGCGCCGTCGACAGGGCCGACAGCTTGACCGGCTTGGCCACCGTGATCGTGTCGTATGTGATCGCCGCGTAAGCCGCGGGCAGCGTCAGGCCATACTTCTGCGGGTTCTGGGCGATGAGGACGACGGCGATAAAGCGCGGCACGAAGCGGGCCGTTTCGAAGGGAAGGCGCGTAAACAGGTCCCAGAAATCGTCCAGGTAGTTGATGTGCTGGGTGTTGATGACCTTCTGGACGCCCCATTCGCCGCAGTTGTAGGCGGCCAGGGCCGTCGCCCAGTCGCCGAAGGCCGCATGCAGGTCGCTGAGATGCTTGACGGCGGCCTTGGTGGCTTTCACCGGGTTCATCCGCTCGTCCACCCATTGGTCTCGGGTCAGGCCGTAGCGGTAGCCGGTGGAGGCGATGAACTGCCACATGCCCAGGGCCCGGGCCCGCGACAGGGCGCGGGGCATGAAGCCGCTCTCGATGACCGGCAGCCACGAAAGCTCCTCGGGCATGCCGGCGGCGCGAAGCTCGGCCACGACCATCTCGCGGTAGAGGCCCGAGCGCTTGTAAGCTTCCAGGAACGAGCCGCGCTCGACCGTCTGGAAACTCTTGATTTCGTCCAGGACCCACTTGTTCTCAATCAGGGGGATGGCGTTGCCGCCGTTGGCGGCGGGATTGGCCCGGCAGGCGTAGATCTCCTGCACCCGCTGGGCGATCAGGATGCGCAGGTCGTTCTTTTCCTGCTGCAGCGGCGAATCCGCGGGCATCTCGGCCTTGAGCATCAGGGCATAGGCCTTGTCGAGCGCCTTGAGCGCGCCGTCCAGGTCTCCGCCTTCGCGGCAGGTCTTGGCCTCGGCGTAGGCGTCGAGCGCTTCCTCGAGCGAAGCGGCCGGGCCTTCCTTGGCGGGGTCGCCGTAACCCGCCAGCCCGGCCTCGGCTGCGGCCTTCTTCTCCTCGGGCGGGATGATCGTCTTGGGAGCCTCTTTGGCGCTATCCTTGGCGGCGTCCTTGGGGACGTCGGCTGCAGCCGCCGGCGTGAGCTCGGCTTGGGAGACGGTCTTCCCGGTTGCCGGATCGATCAAGGGAACAACGTTGGTCTTGGGCGGTTTTGAACATCCGGTCAGGATGGCCAGGATGCCGACGATTCCGATATAACGGAACGTGCGTTTATTCATGCACCGTCGTTTATAGCATCGGGCCGAAATCGAGTCAACCGGACGACAGGCCGGCCTGCTGCTGCCGCGGAGTCCGCCAGCCGGTCCAAGCGACGGCACGAGCTGGGAGTAGGCCGGTCCGGGGAGTCCGGGAGCATAAACCCGCTCGATACCCCGGGCTTTGCAGTCCTCATTCTCGGAGAGAATGAGGGCGGGCTGAAGCCCGGGATATTAATAGGGTTAATACTGAGCGGCGCTCGTAACCCCGATTTGAAAATTGGGTAAAGGCGCCGCGAATGTGCCAATAACCATCAGAATTTAAAATAGATAAAAGGCTGGATGGCGGTCGTGCGGAATTGGAAGACGAGCCAGATCATGACGGCCAGCGCCGCCGATTGAGCCGGCAGGGGCAATCTTGCCGCGAAGAGCTTGACCCTGTCTTTCGCCCTTTCGGGCAGGAAATGGAGGGCTAAGCCCAAGACGATGAGGGTGGTGACCATGGGATAGCCGGCCAGGAACTGCGGCAGGAGCTTCAGCTTGAAGCGGCCGAAAATCCGGCCCAGGACGGCCAGGGCTTGGGCCGGCGTTCCGGACCTGAAAAATATCCAAGCCAGACATACATAATGGAACGTGATGACGCCGGCCAGAATCCGCCTTCTCCGGGTTCTCCGGACCTTCTGGGGAAGCCGGAATGTTCTTTCCACCGCCACGGCCAATCCATGCAGGAGCCCCCAGATGACGAATCCCCAGGTGGCTCCGTGCCAAAGGCCGCAGACCAGAAAAACCACGATGGTCGCCGCGAACGGGATGACCTTGTCCGTACGCAGCCCCGCCAACCGGTCCCGTTTGATCCGACCGGACAGCGTCAGGGTCATCGGCCAGAAGATATAGTCCCTGAGCCAAAATGATAGGGTCATGTGCCAGCGGGTCCAGAAATCGCTGACGGTCAGGGCTTTATACGGCGCCTTGAAGTTCGGCGGCAGGCGGAGGCCGAGCATCCGGGCCACTCCCAGGGCCATGTCGGTATAGCCAGAGAAGTCGCAGTAGATCTGGATGGCATAGCCGTAGACCGCGATCAGGTTCTCGAGCCCCGAGTAGAGGCCGGGCGAAGCGAAGACCCGGTCGACGAAGTTCACGCCGATGAAGTCCGCGATGACCGCCTTCTTGAACAGCCCCGAAAGGACGAGCGGCACCCCGGCGCGGGCTTCGGCCCGGGCCTCCTCGCCCGGAGGATCGAGCTGGCCGAAGAACTCTTTGGCCCGCAGGATCGGGCCCGCCGTAACCCTGGGGAAGAAGGCCGTGAAGAGCAGAAACTCGGCGAAATCCCGGACGGCGGGGGTCCGGTTTGCGCGAACGTCCGCGAGATAGCCGATCTTCTGGAAGGCGTAGTAGGAGATCCCCACGGGCATGGCCAGATGACGGACGCCGGCACCCATGAGGCCCCAGCCTTGGAAGAGGGGAATCCATTGGCGGGTATACTTGAAGGCGATCAGGACGGCCAGATTGCCGGCGACACCCGCCCAGACCAGGGCCCGGCGGCGGGATTTGGAATCCGTGGCCGCGATCAGCCGGCCCAAGCCGTAGTCGGCCGCCGTCGAAAGGACGAGCAGGCCGAGGAAGAAGCCGCCGGCTTTGTAATAGAAGTAGAGCGAGAAGCCGAGCAGAAGAAGGACCCGTGTCGCGCGCCGTCTGGAGGCCGGGGCCTGGAGGAGGAGCAGGACGAGCAGGAAGACCAGGAAGAATCCGCTGACGAATCCGAGGGGGGCGGAGGGGTCGAAGGCCAGCTGCGCGGCCAGCTTAGCGGGGTCGAGCGGCGACATGTGCGGCGTATTCCTTCAGCAGGGCCTCCAGCAGCATCCGTCCCAGACGCAGGTAGCCTTCCTTGGTGAAATGGATGGAGTCGGCATTGGCCAGGGCGCTATCCCGCCACAGCTTCATCGAGTCCGGGCCGCCCATGCAGGCGAAGAGGTCCCAGAAGGCGCAGCCGCGGGCGGAGGCGGCCGCGGCGATGACCTCCCGGACGACGGCCATGTTGGGATTGAGTTTGGCCGGGCGCCTGCGGAGCCTGGGATAGTACGCGTCCGGCGCGGAGGTCAGGAGAACGGCCGAGTGCGGCGTGATCTCCCGGATCTTGGCCAGCAGGGCGTCGAGCCGTGCGGCGAAGTCCTCGCGCCGGAAGAGCGGGGTAGAGGCGTCGTTGGTGCCCAGCGAGACGATGACCAGGTCGGGCTGGACCTTCTCCAGCTGCTTGTGCAGGAAGGCCGACTTGAGCATGGTGTCGCAGTTGCCGCCGTTGACGCCGTAATTGTGGTAGACGACACCGCTCGTCCCGCTCTCGAGCGACACGCCGTAGAGCTGGGCATAGCGCGGCGAGGTGCGTTGCGGGTTGGAGGATGTGCGCAGGACGACGCTGCGGTAGGTACCGGGCAGCTCGACGCTCGAGGTCTGGATGCCGCTCATCCCCGGCCAGTCCTTGGGCCGCCCGCTCTTGACGGTGGCCAGGATGCGGTTGGACTCGTCGAGGACGTCGAAGTCGTAGTATTCGAAGCCCTTGTCGTGATAGACGGTCAGGCCGTTGAAGCCGCGTCCGGGATCGTCGGCTTTCAGCCCCGCCCGAAGGCGCACCGCCTTGACCTCCTGGCGGTAGACGATCGAGACGATCCGTTTCTTGGGGTAGACGCCGATGACCGAGGGCTTGACGTAGCCGTGCCCGCCGTCGCCGAACTTCTGCTGCAGCCCGGCGCGGACGACACCCGGGAAATAGCCTGCTTCGACGTGCGAGTCGCCCAGGTGGAAGACGGCCACCTGGCCGGGCTTCCCGGCCTCCAGGTCGCGCAGCTTGTCGAAGACGTAGCCCAGGGCTTGTGTCGGGTTGGCGATGCGGTTGATCTCGGGGTTGACCGGGACGAGGATGCCTTTGTAGGAGGGTTGTGCAGATTGCGGCAAGGCTGGGCCCGGCAGCAGGACGGTCGCGACGGCCCACAAGCCCAGGGCCGTGTTTTTAAGGGACAAAGCGATCCTCGTAAGCCCGGAAGCAGGCCAGGAGCGCATTATACAGGAAGCCCGCGACGCGCCGGGAGCCGAAGCCGGACAGGTGGGTGTAGTCGAGGGCCGCCAGGGGCGGATCGTGTTGCGTCCAGGCGACCATGGAGTTGGTTCCGCCCATGGCGCCGAAGAGGTCGAAGAAAGCCGCCCCGGACTTGGCCGCCGCCCGCCGCTGGGCTTCCACCAGGTCGGGGAGCCCCGGCAGGGTGACGTAGTCCAGGCCTTCCTTGACGCTGCGGTCGCCCGTGCCGACAACCAGGATCGAGGCTTCGGGGAAGGCAGCCTGGAAATGGCGGACCGTTTCGATCAGACCCTGGGCGTACCAGCCGTAGCCTTTCATCTCGGGCGAGGCCACGTTGGTCCCGAAATGGAGGATGATCAGGCTGTAGCGGAGCCTGTCGTCGAAGTCGCGCAGGATCTCGACCGGGATCCAGCGCAGTGGCAGCCCGGAGTTGCCCCGCACGGCGAAGTTGTCGACGGCGACACCGTCGTCCCCTTCCCACCAGGCGCCGTAGACGGGCAGAGCCTCGGCGTTGCGGAAGAGGAGTCGGAGCTTTGCGGCGGGCGGATCGGGCTCGATGACGGCCTCGTGCAGCCCGGGCCCCGTCTCCAGGGCCAACGGGATGGGCGGACTTTCGTCGGCGGTCCATTCCAGGGCGGCGGGGGATTCGGAGCCGCCATAGAACACGCGAAGCCGGCGGAACTCCTTGAGCAGAGGCCTCTTGGCGGGGGCCTTGTACTCGACCCAGGCCTCGGGTCCGGAGGGCAGATAGGCGAAGCCCGAAATGCCGACCTCGACGGGACGCTGCCGATGCAGGATGGAAACGGTCTTCCAGCTCAGCGAGAAGTCGTGGCCGACCGTGACCCGGAAGGGGGCCACTTCGGAGGCGATCGGCAGGAATCCGGCCCCGCTCCCGCCGAAAGCCTTTTGAAAGCTCGAACGCAGGTCCTGGGTGATGAGGTCGCCCTCGACGATGGAATCGCCGAAGTAGCCGATGCGCACGCTTCCCGTCCCGCCGGCGCGGGCTTCCAGGGCACTGAAGAAGGCGTCCAGGACGCCCTCATCCGCCGTCTCGATCGGCTGGTGCACGGTTTGTCCCGTGACCTCGGGAACCACGGGGATCTTGATCGGGCGCCGGGTGGCCGGCAGCGAGCGGGCGATCCGCAGGGCTCGGACGATCCGCTCGGCGAACCAGGGAGGCCGGTCGGGCGGGACGGCGAAGCCCGGCCAGGAAGTCGAAGGGACGGACGGCCCCCGCTCTACCGGCCGCGGCCGGGTGGGGAAGGAAGGTCACGACAAGGAGCAGAACGAGCGCTCCCAGAACGACCAGAGCCGGACGAAAGCGCATGGGCCCTCAGGAGAGCTGCGCGGAGATCAGACTTTTGTAGCGGTCCTGGGAGTCGCGAATGACCTGCCGGGCGGACTCGACGTCCTCCCAGCCCAGGACATCGGTCTTCTTGTGCTCGAGCTCCTTATAGACGTCGAAGAAGTGCTCGATTTCGATCAGCATGTGGGGGGCCACGTCGGTCAGGCGGTTCATGTGGTTCCAGAGCGGGTCGTTGATGGGGACGCACAGGATCTTGTGGTCGAGGCCTTTTTCGTCGCGCATCTTGAACAGGCCCACGGGCTTGGCCTCGATCAGGCAGCCGGGGAAGGTGGGCTCGGTCAGCAGGACCAGGGCGTCCAGGGGATCGGAATCCTCGGCCCAGGTCTTGTCGATGAACCCGTAATCGCTGGGATAGTGCATCGAGGAGAACAGCATCCGGTCGAGCTTGAAGGCCTTCTTGGCCTTGTCGAACTCGTATTTATTCCGGCTGCCCTTGGGGATTTCGATGATGACGTCGATGATGTTGCTGGTGCTCATGGGGTTGCGGCTCCGCTCCATACTGTAGCCGGGGGGTACCCGCTTGTCAAACGGGCGGAGAGGAGCGATACGGAGTGGGCGGGCGGCGTCGGTCTACGGTTCGGGCATCTCGACTGTGGCGATGCTATCGGCCAACCGGACGCATCCCCGGCCCGCCGTTTTGGCCTGGTACATGGCCCGGTCGGCGGCCCGGATCAGGTCCTCGACCGTTTCCTCGTTTACCCGATCGACGCCGGCCACCCCGAAGCTGGCCGTCAGATTGACGGTGACTGAGCCGCTGACGGGCAGGGGCTCCTCTGCGATGGCGGCCCGCAGCCGCTCGGCGGCCAGCACGGCCTGGGCGGGCGGGGTTTCCGGCAGGAGGACGGCGAACTCCTCGCCGCCGTGGCGGCCCAGCGTGTCCGCGGTCCGCAGGCCCGACTTCAGCCGCCGGCAGGCCTCGACCAGGGCGGCGTCCCCGGCGGCGTGGCCCCAGCGGTCGTTGATGGACTTGAAGTGGTCCAGGTCGAGGATGACGAGCGAGAGGGCGTGGCCGCTGCGCTTGGCCCTGGCGGTCTCGCGCCGCCCGACTTCGAGGAAGGCGCGACGGTTGGCGGCTCCGGTCAGCTCGTCCGTCGTGGCCAGACTGCTGAGCCGTCTGGCGCAGGACCGCCTGCTCCGTGGAGTCGCTGAAGGACAGGGCCCGGCAGGTGACCCGGCCGCGGCGGTTGCGGATGAGGGACAGGCGGACCTCATAATAGCGGAGGCGGCCGTCGATCTCGACGCTGATCTCGGCTGTCGTCCCGCCCCCCGCAGCCAGGAGGCCGTGGGCGGCGGGGTAGCGGTCCAAGGTTTCGGAGATGGGCCTCCCGATGGAGGGGTCGGCCAAGCCCGGGAACAGCCGTTGAGCGGCCGGGTTGAAGTCGATGATCCGGTCATGGGCGTCGACCACCACGACCCCCTCGATCATGCCCAGGAAGACGGCATCCCGGGCCACGGGTACGAGGTCGAGCAGCTGGAAGCGAAACAGCCCCAGGGCGAAGACGGGGCCGGCCAGGATCAGACCGAAAGGCCCGGTGTCGATGCCGTAGGGGCTCCAGCCCAGGATGTAGATGCCGTAGGCTAGCCAAGGGAGGAGCGCCCCGCCGACCATGGCCGCCGTCTGGCGCCGGTAAGCGGCCGTCGACCGGACGAAGGCCGACAACAGCATGATCGTCCCCGCCACGATGGCCAGGTTCATGTAGGCCTGGTGGACCCAGTACCAGGGCGCCTTTTCGGTCAGAATGAGGGGGAAGGGGCCGGCCGTCGAGACGCCGACGGAGCGGTAGAACAGTTGGTGCAGGGGACTCGTCCAGTTGAGGAAGAGGGTGATGGCCGAGAGGCTGATCATGGTGCCCAAGACGGGCTTCCCCAGCCAGCGCGCCCGGCCGGTCGTGCGCGAGGCCAGCAGGAGCCAGAAGATCGGGATGGCCACGTTGCCCAGGTATTCGACCCGGGTCCAGAAGAGCATGCCCTCGACCCGAACCGAAGCCAGCTCGAAGGCATAGCCGAAGGCGTAGAGGAAGCCCGCGATCATCAGGCCGATAAACGGAAAGGTCGCGGCCGAGGGCCGACGCAGCCAGGCGTAGGCGGCCAGAGCCAGGATGGCGATCGACCCGATGACGAGGATCACCGTGTAGGGCGTGCTCATCGACCACATGATGCTTAATTCCGGTATGCATACTAGCCGCCGGGCCCGGCCCTGTCAAATCCTATCCGCGGCCACGGCCGCGATTGACAGGCCTTGGGCTTCCCCCTTATAGTGGCGGCGTCCGCCACCATCCCACCAACGGAGGGCCGCACATGTTCAAGGGACACCCCAAGGGCCTCTTCATCGCCTTCTTCGCCAACATGGGCGAACGCTTCGGCTTCTACACCATGATCTCGATCTTCGTCCTGTTCATGCAGGCTAAATATGGCATGACAGCCGCCGCGGCCGGGTTCATGTACTCGACCTTCATGGTCGGCGTCTACATCTTCCCGCTGCTGGGCGGGTTCCTGGCCGACCGATACCTGGGCTACGGCCGGACGATTTCGCTGGGCCTGATCACCATGTTCATCGGGCTACGCGATGTTGACGCTTCCGACCGCAATGAACTCGGGCTCTTCCTGATCGTGGCCGCCCTGTCCGTCATCTGCCTGGGGACGGGACTGTTCAAGGGCAACCTGCAGGCCTTGGTCGGCAACCTCTACGACGACCCGAAGTACAGCGGCATGCGCGACCGGGCCTTCAACATCTTCTACATGGGCATCAACGTCGGGGCCATGTTCGCACCGACGGCTTCGGAGGCCGTCTCCAACTGGATCCTGGGCAAGGCCCATCTCTTCTATGACGCCCGCATTCCGGCCATGGCCAACGACTTCCTCAAGGGCAAGCTGACCGACGTGGCGGCCTACCTGGGGATCGCCCAGGCGCAGGATGCGAGTGTCACCATGGACTCGCTGCGCGGCTTCTCCGAGACCTACATCAACACCCTGAGCAAGTCCTACCACTTCGCTTTCGGCGTGGCCTGCATTTCGCTGGTCATCTCGATGCTGATCTTCTGGGGCTTCAAGAAACATTACAAAGTGGCCGCCATGGCCGATGTCCAGAAGAAGAAATCGGCGGCCTACAAGGACCAGGTCGTCGAGCTTACCCGCGAGCAGACCAAGGAGCGGCTTGTGGCCCTGGGCCTTGTCTTTTTCGTGGTCATTTTCTTCTGGATGGCTTTCCACCAAAGCGCCGTGACCATGACCTTCTTCGCCCGCGACTATACCGTCCCCAGCGTCGGCAAGGCCACCAACCTGTGGTTCGACCTGGGCGGACTGCTGCCCATCTTTCTCGGGGTTGTGGGCCTGGTTTTTGCCCTGCGTAAGAAGGCCAAGCCGCTCCTGCGCGGCATCGGCGCGGCCATGGCCATCGGCTTCGGGCTGCTGGCTTTCTTCCGCTTCCAGAGCTATCCGGCCGTGAACCGGTTCATGCCCCAGATGTTCCAGCACTTCAACCCCTTCTTCATCGTGGCCCTGACGCCGCTCGTGGTCGGCCTGTTCGCCTGGATGAACAAGAAGGGCAAGGAGCCGTCCGCCCCCCGCAAGATCGGCTACGGCATGCTCATCACGGCCGCGGCCTATACCATCCTGGTCATCGGCTCACTCGGCTTGCCCAGCCCCAAATCGCTGGGCGGGCTGGTGGCCCCGGCCGCCAGTCAGGTCTCGGTCTACTGGCTCATCTCCACCTACTTCACGGTCACCATCGCCGAGCTCCTCTTGAGCCCGATCGGAATCTCCTTCGTCTCGCGGGTGGCCCCGCCCAAGTACAAGGGCTTGATGCAGGGCGGCTGGTTCGCGGCCACGGCCATCGGCAACAACCTGGTCGGTGTGGTGGCCTGGTTCTGGATGCGGGTGCCGCTGTGGGCGGTCTGGGCCATCCTGGTCACGGCCTGCGTGCTGTCGGCGACCTTCATCTTCAGCATCATGAAGCGGCTGGAGCGGGTGGCCAAGGCCTGATCGCCGCGGATAACGAGGCGATAACGGCTACGGGGCCGGCTAAGCTTTCGTTGCCACTACCAGCATCTCGAAGTCGTCCGGCGTCAGCGGGTCGGCGCGGCTGAAGGCGCCCAACCGGGCGCCGAAGATATCGACCGAGGCGAAGCCGGCCTGCTTGAGGAGCCAGGTCATCTCCGACGGGATGTACCAGCGCTCGTCGCAGTCGATCTCGAGGGCGCGACCATGGTGGTCGTGGGTTTTGATCTTGGACCGCATCCGGAAGGTCATCAGGTCGAAGTCATGTCCCTCGCTCGCGCCCTCGGCGAGGTTCTCGTTCTCGAACTGTCCCACCGAGCGATGCAGGGGGAAGAGCCCGTTCAGGGTGGTCATGATCAGCTTGCCGCCGGGCGAAGCGAACGGGCGCGCGCCGCCCAGGATGGCGAAGTTCATCTCGTCGGTTTCCATGAGCGGGAAGGCGCCTTCGCAGATCATGATGGCCAGCCCGAACTCCGGGCCGAAGGGGAGAGCCCGCGCGTCGCCGACCCGGAAATCGACGATACCATGCCTGCGGCCGCCGCCTTCTCCCGGGCCCGCTCGATCTGGGAGGGGGAGAGGTCCACACCCGTCACCTTGTAGCCGCGGCGGGCCAGCTCGATGGCGTGCCGCCCCGTGCCGCAGCCGATGTCGAGGATGGGGACGGATCGGTCGCCGCCGATCTCGGCCTCGATGAAGTCGCACTCGCCGAGGGTGCCCTGGGTGAAGGACTCCTTGTCGTAGGTCTCGGCGTAGTCGGTGAAGAGGGCTTCGTACCAGGGCTTGGTCATCGGCGGGGCTCCTGGTTATGAGCGTTAAGGATGAGAGCGACGACGTCGGCGAGCGTGGGAACGATCTCGGCCTCGGGTGGGCAGAGAGCCGATGGCGGTCAGGGGACGTCGGCACGACCAGGCAGCGGAGCCCGGCGGCCACGGCGGACTTGGCTCCTCGCGGCGAGTCTTCGACGGCAACGGCTTCAGGCGGGCTGATCTCGGCCCTCTCCAGGGCTTTGAGGTAGGCGTCGGGGTAGGGTTTGGGCCGGGCGAAATCGTCCTGGGTCACAACGTCTTCGAAGAAAGGCAGGCAGCCCGAGACGCGATGGGCCAGGTCGACGTGGCGGCGGGCGGCGCCCGTGACGAGGAAGAGCCGGACGCGCGGCTTGAGCCTGGCCAGGGCTTCGAGCGCGCCGGGGAGGGCGGCCGGGCCTTCCTCCAACTGATCCTGGAAACGGTCGTCACGAAGGCGGATCGTCTCGTTGATGAGGCCGGCGGGCATGCCGAGGAGCGCGGCGATCTTGGGCGATTTATTCCCGTCAGCGAGATAGAGCCGGGCCCAGACGGCGGGGGGCAGGTCGATGCCCGCGGCGGCGAAGGCATCCCGGGTGGCTTCGTAGAACATCCGTTCGGTGTCGACGAGCACGCCGTCGCTGTCGAAGAATACGGCCTTCATGGCGCGATTATAACAAATAGGGGTCAGGTCTCAACATTTGACAAAACTGACAACAACGGTTAACGAACATGAGCAACAAATGGAGTCGAATGTCGAATGTCGAATGTTGAGACCTGACCCCTGGTTTTAACGGCCCGAGAGGGCCCGCGAGGGGTCGAGCTTGGCGGCGCGATTGGCCGGCGCGAAGGCGCCCGCCAGGCAGAAGACGATGGCCAGCAGCACGCCGCCCGCGAACATCCACCACGGGTAGGCGAAGAAGTGGTCGGGCTTGAAGGGGAACTTCGGCAGCAGGCGTCCGGCCAGAAGGTCGGTCAGAAAACAGGCCGCCGTCCCCAGGAACACCCCGGCCTGCCCCGCCGAAAATCCCAATGACGGCCGCCTCGCCCTGGATCATGGCCCGGATGTCCGTCCGGGACGCGCCGACCGCCCGCAACAGCCCGATCTCCCGCTGCCGCTCGTAGATGATCATGTAGAACGTGTGGCCGATGTTGACCGCGGCCACGGCCACGATGGTCAGGCTGATCAGGCTGAAGCCCAGCATGACCAGGGTTACGGCCAGGGCGACGCTCTCGGCCATCCGCTGCTGGCCGGCGTCGATGGCGAAGCCCAGCTCGGCCACGGCTTCCTGGATCGCGGCCAGCTTGTCGGCCGAGGCGGCCTCGACGGCGGCGGAGTCGAAGACCGAGGCCGCCGCCTCTCCCGCGAACTCGCGGTTGAGGGATCGCACCGTGGCCAGCGGCAGGGTCAGACCGCCCAGGATGGCCTGGTGACTGGTGCCGATGAGCTTGACCCTGACCTGCCGCTGCGGGCCCGACGCGTCGCGGTTGACGTACGACTCGTTGAGCGTCAGGGGCAGCGACGGCACCATCGGGATGATGAGCTCGCTGATAAGCGGCAGGCGCCGGACCTCGGCAAACGAGGCGTTGTAGATCTCGACCAGACGCTTGGAGATGATCACGGGTACGGGCTGGCCGGGCGGCGGATCGGCAAACGTGCCGAACAGGACATCGTTTGACAGGAGGCGCGGGTCGATGCCGTCGGCCATGATCTCGAGCCACAGATCGAGCCGGCGAACGGAATCCAGGACGTCCGGCGCAACCCCGGGCAGCCTCGCGATCCGGGCCAGGTCCTCCTCGGGGAAATGGGCGCCGACCAGGGCCATGGTGGCCGGGACGGCCAGCCGCATCCGGGGATAGACGCCTTTGACTCCGGGAATCGCCTCCAGCCGGGCGATGGCGGCGTCGTCGAGGCGGGCCGGCGCCGCACTGCCCGTCCCGGCCTTCCGGGCCACGACCTGGACGCGGTTGGCGTCCGTGGGGAAGATCTGGGTCGACACGACCCGTTTGATGCCGCTCCCCAGCCCGACGAAGAAGAGGAAGCTCGACACTCCGACCACGATCCCGAAGCCGGCGAAGGCCATGTTCTTGCGGTTGCGGCCCAGGTTCTGGGCCACGATCCGGGCCAGCTTGCGGGTCGTCATCGGCGCCTCACTCTCCGCCTCCGGCGACGATCCGGCCGTCTTCGAGCCGCACCGTCTGGGTGGCGTTGCGGAAGAGCGGCGCTTCGTGCGTGACCACGACCACGGTCAGGCCGTCGTCGCGGTTCAGCGATTCGAGCAGCTCGATGATCTGGCCGCTGGTCCTGGTGTCGAGGTTCCCGGTCGGCTCGTCGGCCAGGATGAGGCGAGGGCGGTTGAACAAGGCCCGGGCGATGGCCACCCGCTGCTTCTGGCCGCCCGACAGCTCGCCCGGACGGCTCGCCGAGCTTGCCTTCCAGGCCGACCCTGGTCAGGGCTTCCTCCGCGCGCGCCTCGGGGTTGCTCCCGTCCTCGTCGGCGAAGAACGAAGCGACCGCCACGTTCTGCCGGGCGTCCAAGTGGTCGAGGAGGTGGAAATGCTGGAAGACGAAGCCCACGGTGCGGTTCCGGAACCGGCTCAGGTCGCGGTCGGTCATCGACTTGAGGTCGCGTCCGGCCACGACGGCCGACCCGGTGTAGCCCGAGTCCAATCCGCCGGCGATGTTGAGCAGGGTCGTCTTGCCCGAGCCCGAGGTGCCCGACGATGCGGACGAAGGCCCCGTCCTCGACGCGCAGGCTGACGCCGCGCAGCGCGTAGGCCGCGGACTCGCCTTTGCCGTAGACGCGGGTGATGTCCTGGAGCTCGATCATGCGGTGGCTCGATCTTCCGGATTCTATACCGGGGAGCCCGGCGATTCAACCGAGCCCCGGGGGGCGAAGCGCTAAGCGTAGTACCGCAACACGAGGGCCAATAGCGCCAGCGCCGGGGCGAAGGCGGCGAAGGCCGTCAGGACGAGCCGGGCGGGCCGCGAGTCGCTGAAGCAGCGGCGGCAGGCGGAGATTATAGAGCGCCAGAAAGACGAGCGGGCCGAAGGGGATGAAGTAGCGCCCCTGGACCCCCTCGATGCCGGGGGAGCCGACGGGATTCCAGAAAGCGTAGATCATCACAAGAATCGCCAGCCCTCCGGCCGCCGCCAGGCCGAGCGCGAAGGCCCGGCGGCCGCGCGAGATCGCAAGCCCGGGGACTTTGTCGGTGAGTCCGGCGCCGACGAGAGCGATAGTAGAAGGTCCAAACCAGTCCGAAGGCAGAGCCACGTCGAGCCAACCGAGCTGGCCGATGAATTCGGGGAAATGGTCCCGGATGTGGACCGAGAGCGAGTGCCAAAGCGCGCCCAGAAACACGGATGGGTGCGAGAGCGCATAGCGGGCCTGGCCGAGGGCGGAAACCCCGGCTTGCAGAGGCACGGAAGCTCCCGAGGCGGCCAACGACCAGGCTGCGGTCAATCCCCAGGCCACCAGGAGCGTGATGACAATGAGAGCTCTTTTCCCTTGGGACCTCCCAGCCGAGCGGCAGGGATGATGAAAACAAAAAGCGGCAGGATGGCGTAGACCGGCTTGCAGAGAGAGATCGAAACAGCGAGGGCGACAATCGATAGCCTTGCGCGACGGTTCGCGGCGGGCGCGCCCCCCAACGCCGCCCGCAGGACGAGGGCGATAAAAAGAAACGCCGCGCCGTTCGTCACGGCATCCGCCGAGGCCGAGGCGGCCTGGGCCAGCGACATCGGTGCCAGCGCCAGCAGCATGAAGACCCATTGGAAGACCGGAGTCGTCTTGATCGCGGCGCCCGCAAGGAGCAGCCAAGCCAGCAGGTTGGCCAGGCGCATCAGATAGAGCAGTGCTAGGGGATGAGCCTTGACGAGCCGGCCCGCGGCGGCCGCGGCGGCTTGCGGCAGATAGGGGACGGGGGAATAGAGGACGGTCGTCGGAAAGTCCAGGAAAGAGCGATCATGCGGCGCCAAGGGCATGGCCAGCGCCCGCCGGATTTCGGCCAGGTTCGCCTTGACGCTTTCGTTGTGCGCGATATCGCCCATCGCCGACTCGGCGACGGATTTGAGACTCTTCGGGAGAACGCCGCCGGCCCGAGGCATCCCGCCGTCGCGCTCGGCGCGGCCCCGTATGCCCCCCTCGGACAATTGATAGGCCCGGTAGAAGTGCTCCGGCTCATCGGGGACCTGGAAGGGCGGCGTGAGGGCCAGGAAAAGAAGGCCGAGAATGGGCGCCAGGATGGAGAAGACGCGCGACGGCTCGGGCCAGGATGGTCGTTTCAGAGCCTTGTTCATCGCGTCGGCGTTCTCCCGATCCGGCCCATTATACCCTCTCTCTGCGGGCTTTGGCATCGCGGCGGGAGTTGAGGCCTGGTTTCCCCGGGGGGTGTTGCAATTCGTTTTGAAAAGCGCGAAGATGTGGCCACGAAGGAAGAGTGACATGGAGGGGAAAGCCTTTTCGGCCAAGCTCGTTCGCATGGAAGGCGTGGGAACCTGGACCTATTGCGATGTCCCCTTCGATGTGGAGAAGGCCTTCGGCAAAGGGGGCCAGGTCAAGGTCAAGGGGACGGTAAACGGGATTTCGTGCAAGAGCACGCTGCTGCCCAACGGCGACGGCAATCACTTCCTGGTCGTGCCCAAGCCCGTCCGCGACAAGGCCAAGATCAAGGCCGGCGACAGGGTCAGGGTCGTCCTGGAATACGACGCGGCAGCCCGGATCGTCGAAGCCCCGCCCGACCTGGCCAAAGCCCTGGCCAGGAGCAAGGCCGCTAAGCAGGCCTGGGACGACTTCGCGCCTTCCCACCGCAAGGCTTACGTAGAGTGGGTCGTCGAGGCCAGGAAGGTCGAGACGCGCGCCCGCCGGGTCGAGAAGGCTGTGGCCATGATGGCCGAGAAAAAGCCGCTGGAGTAAAGCTCCCCCGTTTAAAGCTCCCCGGTCGTCTCCTTGTTCAGCCGCCGGAAGAAGGCGGTCATGTAGGCGTGACGGCCGCGGGCCAGGCGCTTGCCCTCGGCCGTGGTCATGCGGTCTTTGACGTAGCGCAGCTTGACCAGAAATTCCCGGTAAGCCGTGTCTTCCTTGGTGTAAGGCTTGGTTTTGTCGACGTCGACGGCAGGGTCGTGCATCCGGGCGCCCACTTCGCCGGCGAAAAGAAACGCCCGCCCGATGCCGGCCGCTCCGATGGAGTCGAGCTTGTCGGCGTCGAAGAGGATGCGGGCTTCGAGCGTCTCGGGCTTGGCCGCCTTCCGGAATCGGTGCGTCCCGATGCAGTGGACGATCGAGTCGATCATCGCCTCGTCCAGGCCGTGCCTCGCAAGGATGACCCGGGCCTCTTTGGCCCCGGCTTCGGCGTGGCAGACGCGTCCGTTGCTCTTGTCCTCCTCGGCCCGGCCGATGTCGTGCAGCAGCGCCGCCAGGCGGAGTATCGTCAGGTCGGCGCCCTCGCGTCGGCCGATGTGCAGGCAAAGGCTCAGAACGCGCTCGGTGTGGTCCCCGTCGTGGCTGCCGCGGGCGGCGTCCAAGCGGGCCCGGGCTTCGGCCCGGACGGCCTCGATCAAATCCTTGCCGGCGGCCGGGCGGCTCAAATCGCCTCCTCGATGCGGGTTTCTACGGCCTTGCCGTCTGCCAGGCGGCTGTCCTCGGCGGCGAAGCCCATCAGGTGGCTTTCGACCGAGGCCTCGATGGTCGAGGTCAGCAGGCCGGGGTCGCGGCGGTCGACGGCCCGGATGAGGTCGTGGACCAGTCCGTAGTCGCCGCCGCCGTGTCCTGAGTCGATGACGGCGAAGTCTTTGACGGCCAGGGTGGCGACCGACGTCTTGGAGAAATTCCCGACCCGGATAGTCTCTTCGTCCCCGACCAGGTCGCCCTTCGTGCCCATGATCCGGGTCCGGCGCCCGGCGTAGGTCGTCAGGGCCTCCATGGAGAAGGCGGCCGTGGCGCCGCCTTCGAACTCCATGTTCACGACCTGGTGATCGACGACGTCGTTGTCGCAGGCGTAGACGCAACGGCCGTATGGACCCGTCTTGAGGGCCTGTAGGATCTCTTCTTTCGACCCGGTCTTGAGGTTGAGGTGGCCGAGCCAGCTCGAGCTCGCCAGGTAGACCTTGAGGGCGGAGAAGGGGCATTCGGCTTCGACCGGGCAGCCGTCCGTGCAGCGGCCCGGCGCGCCCTTGGGGGCGCGAGCCGGGACGAACATCGACTGTGAACCGAAGGACGAGACGCGGCGGCAGGGCCGGCCGATGATCCAGCGCAGGATATCCAGGTCGTGGCAGGACTTGGACAGCAGCATCGGCGTGCTCTCGATGGAGTTGCGCCAGGGGCCGCGGACGAAGGAGTGGGACATGTGGATGTGTTCGACCGGCTCCAGATGCTGCACGCTGACCAGATCGCCGATCGTCCCGTCGTCGACCAGGGCCTTGAGCTTGCGGAAGTAGGGCGTATAGCGCAGGACGTGGCAGACGGCGACGATGCGGTCGTGTTTGCGGCTTTGCACGAGGATGTTGCGGCACTGGACCCAGCTCTGGGCGATGGCCTTCTCCAGGAGGAGGTCGTAGCCGACCTCGATGGCCTTCATGGCCGACAGGTAGTGCAGGCGGTCCGGCATGGTGATGAAGACGAGATCGGCGAACTTGGGGATGTCCAGGGCGTGCTCCCAGGTGACGAAGCGGTGCTCGTCGGGGATGCCGTATTTCTTGGCGAACCGCTCGTTCTTGTGGGCCACGGGCTCGGCCACGCCCACGATCTTGAGCTCGTCGGGGTGGGCGGCGGCGTAGCCGGCGTAGACGTTGCCGCGGTTGCCGGCGCCCAGGACGACCGCGGTCAGCGGCCGGGACGGCTTGGCCTGCAGGCCCGGCGGAAGGGGAGGGGCGGGGACGATTGTTGCAGCCGATACGCCGCCCGCAGATGCCGCCGGCAGGGCGGCTCCGGCGGCCAGCGTTCCGAGGGTTTTAAGGGCGTCGCGGCGGTTCATGGCGGACATGGAGGCCTCCAAGGGAAGGGTAGCTTCCGCCACTATATTTCCCCGCGTGGGGGGCGTCAAGAAGGAGGGGTCAGACGGCGGGGGAGGCGGAAGGGCCAAACGGAGCGGCGCCGGAGCGTTGGGGCCTGCCGGAGCCGGCCCCGCCCGCGCGGGGCGGACGTCCGCCCCCGCCGCCGCTTCGCCCCTGCCCGGACCCGGATGAGCGGCTTCCGCCGTGTCCGCCCGAGCTTCGGCCGCCCCGGTCGCGTCCCCGGGTGTCGCCGTACTCCCGCAGGATCTCCTGGCCGACGCTGCGGTCGATGGCGTACATCGAGGCGACGGCCCGCTTCTCCGGGATCATGCGGCCGATGTAGCGCTCGATCGGGTAGAGGTTCTCCAGGAACTTCTCGCAGGCGAAGGAGACCGACTTGCCCGTCGCGCCCGCCCGGCCGGTGCGGCCGATCCGGTGGACGTAGTTCTCGGCCTCCTGGGGCAGGTCGTAGTTGACGACCAGCTCGAGGGCGTCGATGTGCAGGCCGCGGGCCGCCACGTCGGTGGCGACCAGGATGGGGAACTTGCCGGCCTGAAAGTCCTCCATAACCCGCATGCGCTTGATCTGCGGCAGGTCGCCGCTGAGAAAGCGGGCCTTGTAGCCGTTCTTTTCCAGCTTGCGGGCCAGGCGCTCGGCCTCGTGCTTCTGGTTGGTGAAGACCAGGGCGTTGTTGGGCTTCTCCTCGGCCAGGATGCCCAGCAGCAGGTTCAGCTTGAGGTGGCTCTTGACGTGGTACAGCTCCTGGCTGATGGCCTCGACCGGGATCCGCTCGGGGCTGAGCTCGATGAAGACCGCCTCGTTGAGGTAGACCAGGGCGATGCCGCGTGCGGCCCGGTCGAGTGTCGCGCTGAAAAGCATGCTCTGGCGGACGCCGGGCGGAGGCAGGTGCGAGGCGATCCGGCGCAGGTCGGGCAGGAAGCCCATGTCGAAAAGCCTGTCGGCCTCGTCGATAACCAGGACGTCGAAGGTCTTGGGATTGAGGGTCCGCTTCTGGATCAGGTCGAGCAGGCGCCCGGGCGTGCCCACGGCGATGTCGACACCCTTGCGGAGAAGCCGTTCCTGGCCCTCGTAGCCGACGCCGCCGTAGATGGCGGCCGTGGTGAAGCCCAGGTCTTTGCCCAGAAGCGCGGCCTCGCCCTCGATCTGGACGGCCAGCTCGCGGGTCGGCGAGATGATCAGGGCCCGGCCCCGCTTACCCTCGGAGCGCAGCAGGCTCTCGAAGATGGTGATCAGGAAGGCGGCGGTCTTGCCCGTCCCGGTCTGGGACTGGACGGCGGCGTCGCCGCCGCGGAGCGTTACGGTCAGCGTCTTTTCCTGGACGTCGGTTGCGTCGGTGTAGCCCCGGTCCGCGATGGCCTGTTGCAGACGCGGATGGAGGCCGAATTCGTCAAAGCGCATAATGAATCCTTAAAAAAATATTTCAACACGAGGATGGGGGTCGCCCGTCGGAGGGATGCGGAACGAATCGTGGCACGATACGGCAGACGCTTTCAACTCGATGTCAAGAGAGTAGTATAGCCTTTCCGGCACCGGGATGCAAGCGGCCGAATCGGGCCCGGCGGCCGCCTCCTAGAGAAAAACCATGCCCAGCAGGTCGGCCACCAGGGCGGGCTTGTCGAGGCCCTCGATCTCGATCGTGCATTCGATCTTGAGCAGCAAGCGGAAGAACCCCTTGCGCCGCACTTCGCGCAGGACGGCCCGCATCCGGATCCGCTGGCCCGGCCGGACCGGGTGGACGAAGCGAACCCGGTCCAGTCCGTAGTTGACCGCCATGCGGAAGCGGGACTGGAAGATGGCGCTCTCCTGGAGCCAGCCGGGGATGAGCGAGAGGACGAGAAAGCCGTGGGCCACCGTGCCTTTGAGCGGGCCGGCGGTTGCCCGCTCGCGGTCGACGTGGATCCATTGCCTGTCGCCTGTGCACTCGGCGAAGGCGTCGATCCGGTCCTGAGCCATGATCAGCCAATCCGTAAGGTGCAGCTCCGTCCCGATCAGAGCTTTCAGCCGGCGAGGGGAGAAGCGCTCTTTCATGGACCTTTCTCCCGGCGCCTAGAACATGAAGCCCAGGCTCGCCGTCAGGGCCAGGGTGGAGGAGCGGAGCAGGCGCCCAAGCTTTGGGCCGTTCTGGAAGGTGCGCAGGTGGTTGATATCGCGTCCCTTGCCCTCGCCGTAGGCGTAGAAATAGCCCTGGACGCGGTAAACGACGCCCAGGTCGAGGAATGTGTCGGGGGCTAAGTCCCAGACCAGCCCGGCTCCCGCTTCGAGTCCCAGGCCGATGTATGCCGCGTCCAGCGATTCGCCCAGGTAGGAGGCGCCGTCGCGGACGAAGACCAGCGGCAGATCGATGCCCAGCAGCGCGTAGGGCTGCAGAAGCCGGCCTGGCCAGAAGAACGACCGGCCGCTGATCTCCAGCTCATGCATCTGGATCGTCCGGTCCCTCCCGTTGACGGAGGCCTTGGGCAGGGCCAGCGAGTAGCGGACTTCCCAGGAGCCATAGGCCGTTTTGCGGCCGATGCCGAGGCCGAGCCCATAGCCGCGGCCATCGTCCCCGGTCAAGCGTGGGATGTAGAACGCCTTGTCGAAATGCCAGAGGGTCCAATCCTTGCGGAAATCCCCGCTGACGTACTGTAACCGGGCCGAGAGCGAGGCGTAGAAGCCCTCGTTGCGGGCCTTGGCCAGCTCGAACCGCTTGTCGTAGCCGGATGCCGTCAGGGCCGGGGCCATGACCATTAAGGCTAGGGCCGCCAGGCCGGCCAAGAGTCGCTTTTTCACGGGGGAGACTGTAGCGTTCCCCCCCTGGGCTGTCAAGAGCCGCTGCCGGCCCCGTCCGGAGGCGTCAGGTCCCTACCAGGGATAGCTTTCGTAATCCGGGTTGCCGAAATAGCAGGGCTCGATATGCCAGCCTTCGCCCTCAAATATGAAGGATGTCTCGGTCATCTTGCCCTTCAGCTTGAAGGTGATGGTCCCGTTCCAGGTGGCCTTCTGGTCGCCGGTCAGGGCGATATTCCGGCTGGGGATGCCGCTACCGGGAGGGACGAGGGATGTGAGCTTGATCACGATGGGCATGGTGATCTCGTCGAACCTCTCGAAGGCGGATTTCCAATGCCTCAGGGCGGCCCGCTTGCCGACATGGGGCTTCTGGCTGGCCCGCGCATAGACCAGCGAATCGTCGTTGTACTTGTCCTTGATCTCCTTGCGGCGGTCCGGATCGTTGTATTTGACCCTGAGGTCCTTGTACCAATCCGTGATCTTCTCCTCCGCCTCCTCCCAGGTCCAAAGATGCTTCTTTTCCACCTCCACCCTCCTTGACTGGCCTTGAATTCTCCGGTCAAAGACCGGCGCAGATCCTGTTGAATCCGTCCTCGACCCTCTTGCGATCGGCCAGGATAGCCTGGAATCGGGGCTCCGGCCGCAGCTGTTCGAACATGGGATTCTTGGCCAGATAAGTATATCCGTAGAGGTAATCCTTGAAGGCCAGGAAGCCCTTGTCGATCCCCTCTCGGATTGCCGCCACGGCCTCTTCCTTCCGTCCCAGCAGGCAGAAGACTTTCACCGCATCCAATGCGAAGTCTCTTCCCGAGGCCTTGATCAGGCCGAGGGCCTTCTCCTCATCACCATCCGCGGCGGCCAGCCAAGCCTGCATGAGGCCGTACTGGCGCCGGATGGTCGGGGACATCTTCTCGGCGCTTCCCAGAGCCGCCAGCTCCTGCCGCGCCTCCGCGTTCCGGCCCTGGGACATGAGCATCCGGCCCAGAAGCAGCCGGACCCGTCCATTGTTCGGGTCCACGGCCTGCGCTTCCCGCACGACAGCTTCCGCTTCGGCGAAGCGGCCCAGGCTTCCGAGGCAGACGGCTAGCTGGAAGCCCGGACCGATGTAGAGAGGATCGACCTCTCGGCCCAGTTGGGAGGCCCGCTCGAAATACCCCACGGCTTTCTCAAACAAGCCCAAGCTCCGCAGGAAGGCGCCGACGGCCAGCAGCACGGAGGCCTGCTTCGGGGCCGCCTCGCGGGCCTGCAGGAAATATCGGGCCGCCTCTTCCTGACTCTGCTGGTAGAAGTAAGTCCAGCCCATGGCGATCATCGAGTCGGGCAGGTTCGGGTCTGTTTCATAGGCGTCGCGGTAGCTTTCCAACATCAGGGCCAGATCGGTCGGGTCCCCGGCCTTGACGTAGCGGGCCTCGTGCAGGTCGCCCAGACCCCGCAGGGCCAGGGTGTATCGGGCGTCATGAGTCAGGGCAGCACGGTAAAGCCGAGCCGCTTCCTGAAAGTCGGTTGCCGCGTCACCGTCGCGATAGCGGGCTTCCAGGCGCCGGCCCATAAGGTAATCCGTGTAGGCCTCCAGGCTGGCCGGGTCGGCGGCTGACCGGGTGGGGGCGACACCCTTGGCCCGGAAGGAGGCCAGCCAGTCCATGACATCGGCCGTGATCTGAGCCTGGATGGCAAAGTATTCGCGCTCCGAGCCGCTGTACGGCATGCGCCATACGACGACTCCGGAGCGGGCGTCGCTCAAGGTCATCTCGGCCGACAAGGCGTCCTGATGAAAGTCCAAACGGCCCGAGAGGATGTGTCGAGCCCCCAGGGCCCGGCCGATGGCGTCGGAAGCCGCGTCGGAGTCGCGATAGCGGTTGGAGGAATACTCCGAGATGATCTTCAGCCCGCCGACGGCGGCCAGCTTGTCGCGCAGGTCGCGGGTCATGCCGTCGCAGAAAACCGCCTGATCGCGGCTGGAGCTGGCGTCGAGGAGGGGCAGGACCGCTAAACGGTTGTCCCAGCCCGGCGGAGGGGGCGGCGCCGATAGGCTGCGGACAATCAGGTAGGCAGCAAGCCCGAGAATCATGGCTGCCACGGCGGCGACCCCTGCCACTCGGAAGCGGCGAGCGCGGGAAGCCGTTGTGGCCGCGGTTTGGGGGATCGGCGTCCGGGATTCAGGCCCGGACTCCATTTCCGCCGCGATAGCTTCGAGGTCAGCGTCCATAATATCGGCCGAAGCCGGCCGCCCGGCCGGGTCCTTGGCCAGGCAGCGAAGGATGAGACCATCGAGCGCGGCCGGCAAGGCCGGGTTGATCGAGGCGGGGGATGGAGGCGCCACCATGAGCCGCCGCCGAGCTAAAGCTCCCTCCGACTCGGCCTCGAACGGCAAGCGCCCGGTGGTCATCTCGAAGAGAATGACGCCCAGGGCGTAAAGGTCCGTCCGGGAGTCGACATCACGCCCTTCGACCTGCTCCGGGGCCATATAGGCGGGCGTTCCGATCATGGATCCCTCGCGCGTCGGGCCGCCCCCCGCCATCGGCCGGGCGATGCCGAAATCCATGATCCGCAGCCGGTGCCGCTCGTCGATCATCAGGTTCTGGGGCTTGAGATCGCGATGGATGATGCCCGCCCGGTGGGCTTCGGCCAGGCCGGCGCAGGCTTGGCGGGCGTAGCCGACCGAGGTCCGTGGATCGAGCCGTCCGGCCATGTTCAGGACGGCGCGCAGCGTCTGCCCGGGAGCGTATTCCATGGTCAGGAAGGCGGTCCCGTCGGACTCCCCGAAGTCGTGGACCCGGACGACATTGGCATGGGTCACCCGCCGAGCCGAGGTCAGTTCGCGTCGAAAACGCTCCAGGCTGTGCGGTTCGGCTGCTATCTCGGGGGCCAGGATCTTGAGTGCGATTCTCTCCTTGAGCTTGGTGTCCTGGGCTTTGTAGACCACACCCATTCCCCCCCGGCCGGCCTCTTCGATGATCAAATAGCGGCCGGCGAAGAGGGTCCCCGGCGCCAGGGCCCCCGATTCCGTCTCCAGCGTGCGGGTGAGGATGTTCCCCTCCCTTTGGGATTGAATATAGTCCGGCCCGCGAACGGGTGTCAAGAAGAAGGGCCGGCATCCCCGGTTTGTTCGGGCCTCCCCGAAATCGGGGGAAGCGTCTATAATAGGGATATCCGGACAGGAAGGAGGGCCGCATGCAAAACCACCAGGCCGACATTCTCATCATCGGGGCGGGGCCGGCCGGGCTGACCGCGGCCATCTACGCGTCCCGGGCCGGAAAGAGGACCGTCGTCCTCGAGGGCGAGCGGGCCGCCTCGCGCATGTCCATCAGCTGGGAGCTCGAGAACTTCCCCGGCTATCTCTCGATCAACAGCCGGGAGCTGCTGGAGAAGTTCCGGGCTCACGCCCTCCACTTCGGGGCCGAGTTCGTCAAGGGGGACGCCATCGCTCTGTCGCTGGAGAGCGATCCCAAGTTCGTCTCCACGACGGACGCTTTCATCGAGGCCAAGACCGTCATCCTGGCGACCGGCAAGCCGTTCGCCAAGGAGAGGCAGATCCCCGGCGAGGAAAGGCTGGTGGGATTCGGGGTCAGCTACTGCGCGGTCTGCGACGGCCCTCTCTACCGGGGCCGCGATGTCGCCGCCTACGGCTCGTCCGAGGAGGCGGTCGAGGATGTTTTCGCGCTGAACCAGATGGGCGTCAACGTCCATTGGGTGACCGGCAGGATCAAGGATCCGGCCGCCCTGGAGGAGGCCTTTGTCCGGGCCGAGAAGATGGGCGTCATCCTCCATGCCGGGACGGAGATCAGGGAGATCGTCGGCGACAAGGGCGTCGAGAAGCTGGTTTTGAAGGGCATGCAGGGGGATGACGATCTTGCTGTTTCCGCCGTCTTCCTGTTCCGCGAAGTCCCGACCGGTCCGCTCTTCGCCAAGGCCGGGCTGGTCATGGACCACAAGCAATGCTTGGCGGTCGACCGCTTCGGCCGCACCAATCTGCCCGGCGTCTACGCCGCGGGCGACAATACGTGCGGCGGCCTGCAGGTGGTGGCGGCGGCGGGGGAGGGCTGTGTCGCGGCCTTGCAGGCCCTGGCCTTTCTCCGGAGATGACCGCGGCCCGACCGATATTGACTGTTGACCCGATTCATC
Source organism: Candidatus Aminicenantota bacterium (assembly GCA_963803915.1). GTDB lineage: Bacteria > Acidobacteriota > Aminicenantia > Aminicenantales > UBA4085 > UBA4085. Next base: position 88,618 of record CAWDOL010000015.1, read on the forward strand.
CCATAGGATAATATGGTTTTACCCACAGGAGGAACATCATGAAAAAAGCGCTGGTCTTATTGGTCGCCTTGGCTCTGTTGTCGGGCATCGCCGCTTCCGGCACGAAGGAATTCTACAAGGGTTCCTTCACTCTCACGCCCCAGGTCGGGCTCAACAAGTTCACCATCCCGTTCGGCCTGAACGCCGAGTATGGCCTGACGCCCAACATCAGCCTCGGAGCGACGGCCATGGTCTGGATGTGGAGCGACGAGTGGCTCAGCCAGAACCTCATCTCCCTGGCCGTTGAGGCCCTCTACCACTTCACCGGGCTCAACGCCAAGAGCATCGACCTTTTCGCGGGCCTGGCCTTGGGATATTCGATCTATTCCTACTCTTGGAAGGACGACATGTTCGAATTCGGGGATACGGGCGCTTCGGGCCTGGACCTCGGGCTCGTCCTCGGAGGCCGCTATTTCTTCAGCCCGAAATTGGCCGCCAGCCTGAGGCTCGTGAGCAGCTTCATCGGCGACTGGGGCGGATTCGGCGCTCAGCTGGGCTTGACGATCCGCATGAAGTAAGCCTTCTCGCGGGAACCGTATCCGATGCTCCGGCCCGGGGCCCGAGCCCGGGCTTGAGCGCCGGGAGACGGATAAAAAAAAGGTCATCGCATAATCCCCGGAAAGCCGGGACGACACCCCGGACGGCCTTCCCCGGAATGGGGCGAGGAACGAAAAGAAGGGGACGGGCCGACCCGTCCCCTTCGGTTGGACGATAGACTACTTGATCGCGGCAGCCTGGGTCTTGATCTGATCCACGACCCGCTGCACGTTTGCTTTCTGGGCCGCCGGCGCCACTTCCAGGGCCTTGTCGGCCGCCTTGATGGCTTCCGGCGCGTTCTTCATCTTGATGTAGACCTGGGCCAGGGTGGCCCAGCCGGAATAGTTCGCGGGAGCCAGCTCGGTGTTCTTCTTGGCCGCTTCCAGGGCGCTGTCCAGGTTCTTCTCCTGGCGGCTCCAGAACATGGCATAGCCGCTGAGCGCCTGGGCATTGGCCAGGTTCTTGTTCAGGAACTCGGGCCCGTAAAAAGCCAGGGCCTTATCCTCGGCGCCGATGTCCATGTAGGCCTGGGCCACACCGGGGAGCATACGGGCGTTGTCGCCCACCGCCTTGGCGGCCTCATCGACCATGGCCACGGCTTTAGCCTTGTCGCCCTTAAGGGCGAAGAGCCGAGCCAGGTTGAGCTCCAGAGGCGAACCGCCCACGGGCATGGCCGCTGTGGCCCGGGTGCCCGCCTTGGCCATGGCTTCCGCCTGGGCCTTGTTCAGAGCGATGGCCTTCTCGGCCAGCTCGATGCCCTTGTCTACGGGGTCCTTGTCGGCCAGAATCCTCTGAACCCAAGCGGACAGGGCCGCCGTGTCCTTGGGGAAGCGGTCCGACCATTCGGCGTAGAAATTAGCCGCCTCTTCCTTGGGCGCCGTCCGCAGGAAATGGACGCCGCTCAGGCGCATATAGCCCATCTGGACCATGGCTCCATTCGGGTACTTTTTGACGAAGGCCAGCATGGGGGCCGTGTCGGCGGGCCGGGCGCTCATGGCCGCCACACCGATATTGAACTCGGCATACTGCGTGTAGGTCACCTTCTCGACGACGCCGGGCTGGCCGGGCTCGTAGTCGGTGGTGCCCTTCTTCCCCTCGGGATCGAGGGCCACGACCTTCTTGTAGAGCTCGGCCGCCTTGGCCTGGTCGTAGCGGTCATCGTACTTACGGCCGATCTTGAAGGCGAGCTCGACCGAATTCGGGTCCTTGGCGTAGGCGGCCATCAGGCTCTTGTAAGTTCCTTCGCCGGCGATGATCTTCTCGACCTGGCCCTTGAACTTGTCGGCCGGGGGATCATAGCCGAGGATCCAATCCACGGCCTCGCCGTTGCCGTCGAAGAACATGATGGTCGGGGTGGCCCGGACGCCATATTTCTCGAAGACCTTGCGGCCCTCCGGCTCCTGGGAATAGACGCGGAAAAGAACGAAATTCTTGGACAGGAATTCCTTGTAGGGGGGGGTGTCGTAGAACTGCTCACCGAGCAGTTTGCAGCTCGGTCAGGTGAAGGAGTTGAAGTCGAGCAGGACCAGCTTGTTCTCCGCCTTGGCTTTGGCGAACGCCTCGTCCAGGGATCCGTGGAACCACCAATCGGGAACCTGGGCGGACGCAGCCGCGGCCAACAGGAGGAGAAGCGAAAGCGCCAGCGCTTTTCTCATGGGGACCTCCGTTGGATTTAAAGGCGGGGGGACTATAGCCCAGGCCTGGGGCGTAGTCAATCGGCCTTGAGAATTACTAGAATTGGGGGACACCATACATAACTCCCGATCTTTTTTCGTCAACTTTTGTTGACGGAGCGATCTTTTCCTATTTGCCGTCAACGAGAATTGTGGAAAATAATTAGGGAGTTATGTATGGTGTCCCCCAATTCCGTGGCGGGGGAAGGTCGGGAGGGCGCCGCGGGGACGCCCTCCCGGGCGAAGGCTTACTTCTTGTCGGCGGCCTGGGCGGTTTTGATCCGCTCCACGGCCTTGCGCAGGTTTTCCTTCATGGGCTCGTCGGCGGCGGCCACGGCCTTCTCGGCCGCCTGGATGGCCTCGTCCCAAGCCTTAATCTTCTGGAGGCCGTTGGCCAGCCCGCTCCAAAAATAGTATTTATCGGGGTCCATGGCTACGGCCTTGCGGAGCGCGGCCAGCGCGGCGTCCATGTTCTTGCCCTGGCCGCTCCAGAACGCTCCGTAGCTGTACTGGTTGGCGGCTGTGCCGCCGTTCTTTTCCAGCCAGGCCGGTCCGAAGACCTCCATGGCCTTGCCCTCGCGGCCGAGCTTTACGAAAACACCCGCGGCCTGCTGAACGACATACATCATGTCGGGCTTCAGCTTCAGGGCAGTCTCGGCCATGGCCACGGCGCTGTCCTTGTTGGCTTCGCGGCCGGCCCAGAATTGGGCGTATTCGATCAGGTCGATGGCCATCGAGGTGGCTTGGCCTTCCATGAACGACTTGCCGTAAACCTCTTCGGCTTTGATCGCTTCGCCGCGGTTGGCGTAGACCTCGGCCATGTCCTTGTTGTAGCGACGGACCGGGTTGGAGCGTGTCAGAGCCCGGATGCGGGCGGCCAGCTCGGCGCCCTTGTCATAGGGGCCCTTGTCGCGGTTGATGCGGGCTAGCCACATGTCCAGGACCTGGGGATCGTCGGGGAACTTGCCGGCGTACTCCTCGAAGAAGGCGGCCGACTCTTCCTTCGTTCCCTGGTAGGAATAGGAGTAGGACAGCGTTTGGTAGGCCTGTTTCCGGAGCTTGCTCGCGGGGTACTTGGCGAGGAAGGCCCGCATCGCGGCCGGGTCGGGCTTTTGGGTCATGACCGACCGCTCGCCGATGGCGTACTCGGCGTACTCGGTGTAAGAGACTTCGAATCCGTCGGGCTCCACCCGATACTTCCCAGCCTGGCCCTGCGGATCAAGGGCGATGACGGCCTGGAAGAACTCCTTGGCCTTGGCTTCGTCGTAGCGGTCGCCCCACTTCATGGCCAGCTTGAAGACCGTGGGGATGTCCTTCGGATTCTTGGCGTAGGTCTCGGCCAGTAACTTGTAGGTGTCGATCCCGGCCGGGATCTTGAGGATCTTTTCGTGGAAAACGTCGGCCGGCGGGTCGTAGCCGACGATCCAGTCGACCTCAGCTCCGCTGCCGTCCAGGAAGAGGATGGTGGGGGTGGCGCTGATGGCGAAGCGCTTGAACAGGGCGCTTCCCGCTTTGTCGGCGCTGTCCGCCCGGACCATGACAAACGTCTTGTCGAAGAATTCTTTGAACTGGGAGTTGGCGTAGTACTGCTGACCCAGCAGTATGCAGGCCCCTCAGCCACCGCTGTAAAAGTCGACGAGAACCAGCTTGTTCTCGGACTTGGCCTTGGCTACGGCTTGGTCCACGGTGCCCGGGAACCAGGTCTGAGCCGAGGCAGCGGCGGCGAGGAGAAGAACGAGCACGGGTACGGCGATCTTCTTCATACCGGCCTCCTTGGAAATTCGGCAAACGGAATCCGCCCGCCTGTTAGAGAATACCGCATGTCGCGGCAAAAAGTTACAAAAAACTGGAAATGAGATGGGGGACACCATACGTAATTCCCGTACTATTTTCGTCCACTTTAGTTGACGGAGGAATCGAGTCCCGCTTGTCATCAACAAAAGTTCACGAAAAAATTCGGGAGTTACGTATGGTGCCCTCATATCCTTCGGACATGAGGACTGCAAAGCCTGTCCCCCAATACTAACTGCGTGCAAAAAAAAGGACGAGCCCGAAGGCTCGTCCTTGTAGAACTCCGAATCCGGGTTACTTCTTGTCGGGCGTCTGGAGCTTCTCCAGGGCCGGCTTATACATCGACTTAGCCTGCTCGGGCGCAAGCTCGATGGCTTTCTGATAGGCCTTGATGGCCTCGGCCTTGTCGCCCTTCTTGCCCAGGATCTCGCCCAGGCTGGCCCACATATAGTACTGCTTGGGTTTGAGCTCGACGGCCTTCCGGGCCGCGGCCAAGGCGTCGTCCAGATTCTTGCCCTGTCGGCTCCAGAACGAGGCGTAGCTGTAGAGGGAGTTGGCGTCGCCCATCTTGGCCTGGACCCAAGCCGGTCCGAACAGGGCCAAGGCCTTGCCCTCCTGGCCGGCCTTGACGTAAAGGCCCGCCGCCTGCTGCAGAAAGTAGGTGTTGGCGGGAGCCAGCTTGAGCGCGGTCTCGGCCATGGCCATGGCGTGGTCCAGGTTTTCGCCCTTGCCGGCCCAGAAGGCGGCGTAGGCGATCAGGTTGTAGCCCAGGTCCAGGACCTTGCCGTCGGCGTAATCCTTGCCGAAGACGTCGGTGACTTTGGCTTTGTCGCCCTTGGCCAGATAGAACTCGCCCAGGGTCTGCTGGATATAGGGATCGGGATTGCGCTGGGTCAGGCGCTCGATCGTCTCGGCCAGCTCCAGGCCCTTGTCCATGGGCTCCTTGTCGGCAACGATCCGGGTCAGCCACTGCTGGAGGGCATAGGGGTCCTCGGGGTACTTGGCTGTATACTCGGCGAAGAACGTGGCCGCCTCGTCCTTGGGCGCCTGGCGGCCGAAGTAGGCGGCCATGGATGTGTAGGCGTTCTTGACCATCGGGCTTGCGGGGTACTTGGCGATGAACGCCTTGATCGGGGCCATGTCTGGCTTGGCGCCCCGCGGCGTCGTCGTGGCCAGGGTGTACTCGGCGAAGACCGAGTAGGGGACAGAGACTTTGGTGTACTCGTTGGTATAGACGCCCGACTTGCCCTCGGGGTCGAGGGCCACGACCTTCTTGTAGAGCTCAATCGGCTTGACATCGTCGAACCGGTCGGCCCATTTGCGGGCCAGCTGGAAGGTCAGGGCGGCGTCGTTGGGGTTCCCGGCGTAGGCTTGGGAGATTGTCTTGAAGGTCGCATCTCCCTTGAGGACTTTCTCCAGCTTGGCCTGGAAGCTCTCGGCCGGAGGACCGTAGCCGACGAACCAATCCACTTCGGCTCCGTCAGGGCCGATGACCATGGTCGTGGGAGTGGCGCGGATGGCGAACTTATCGAAGACCGCCGCCCCGATCTCCTCATCCCGGTCGGCCCGGAAGAGGACGAAAGACTTGTCCAGGAAGGGGTGGAACTTGGAGTTTTCGTAGAACTGCTCGCCGAGCAGCTTGCAGCTCCCTCAGCCACCGCTGTAGAAGTCGACGAGGACCAGCTTGTTCTCTGCCTTGGCCTTGGCCACGGCCTGGTCCAATGTGCCTTTGAACCAGCTCTGGGCCGATGCCAGCGAGGCGAGAACAAGCACGAGAGCTATCGTGAGTGCTTTTTTCATGCGTACCTCTGCCCGAAATCCTACTTTCGATGGGGCGTGGGTGTCAAGAATAGGGGTACAGGCCTTAGCAGTCCTCATATTCTATAGAATATGAGGGCAGTATACGTAAATCCCGATTTTCTTTTAGTAGACGGACCTGCTTTAGGGATAGGGAGCCTGCACTCACCTTTTTAAGGAAAAATAAATAGGGAATTACGTATACTGCACCCCTATTTTTTTTCGGCGGCGGCTTTAGCCTTCTCGAGATTCTTCTGCATGGCCGGCTTGGCGGCGGCGGAGGCGAATTCGACCGCCTTCTCGGCCGCCTTGACGGCCTCGCCGTAGTCCTTCATCTTCAGTAGGACGTCGGCCATGGCTTGCCAGTGGTAATAGGCCCGCGGCCTCAAGTCCAGCGCTCGCTTGCAGGCGGCCAGGGCGCTCTCCAGGTTGATCCCCTTCTGGGTCCAGAACCAGACATAGGAGCGCAGCTCGCCGGGCTGGTCCCAGCGCGAGCGGACAAAAACCGGCCCGAACAAGTCCAGAGCCTTGGCTTGGTCGCCCAGCGAGATGAAGACGTCGGCGGCCGATTGCAGGATGTAGGGATTCTGGCCGAAGATCTTGACGGCCGCCTCGGCCATGGCCCTGGCGCTGTCCTGATGGATGCCCTGCTTGACCCAGAAGTCGGCGTAATCGAGAAGGCCGAAGGCGGTGGAGGACAGCAGGCTGTCGGCGAAGGCGGGGCCGAAGGCCTCTTCGGCCATGGCCTTGTCGCCGCTGTCGACATAGAACTGGGCGACCAGCGCGGTCAGAAAAGGCTCGGGCGCGTTCTCGGTCAGCTCGCGAATCCGTTCGGCAATCGGCCCGCCCTTGTCGTAGGGACCCTTCTCGGTCATGATCCTCTGCAGCCAGTAGTACAGAACCATCGTATCGTTGGGGAAGCGGGCCGCATACTCCTCGTAGAAGGCGAAGGCCTCCTCTTTGAGCGCGGTCCGGACGAAGAAGATCTCTAGGCTCGAGTAGGCTTGGCGCAGCATTGCGCCGGCCGGGTGGGCCTTGATGAACTCGCGCATTGGAGCCGGATCGCGCTTGCCGGTCAGCGGGGCATAGGCGATCTGGTATTCGGCCCATTCCTTGTAAGAGATGGCGGCCTTCACGTAGTCGGGTTTGTACGAGCCGGCTTTGCCCTCGGGGTCCAAGGCCAGGACCTCGCGGAACTTCTCCGCCGCCTTGTCGGCCATGGCGCGGGAGCGGTACTTCTCGCCCAGCTTAAAGACCGTGGCCGTATCTCTGGGATTTGCGGCATAAGCCAGGCTCAGGGATCGGACGGTATCCACGCCGTCGAGGGTCAGCTTGACCTTGGCCTGGTAGCGGTCGGGCGTGCCGCTGGAATAGCCGACAATCCAGTCGATCTCGCCCCCGTCGCCGTCCATGATGAGGGCGGTCGGAGTGCTGCGGATGCCGAACTCGGCGAAGAGGGCGGCGCCCTTCTCCTCGTCCCGGTCGGCCCGGAAGAGGATGAATGAGGGTTTGAGGAAGGAGGCGTAGGCGGGGTTTTCGTAGAACTGCTCACCGAGCAGTCGGCAGCCCCCTCAGCCGTCCGAGTAGAAGTCGATGATGACCAGCTTGTTCTCGGCCTTGGCCTTGGCCAGGGCTTCCTCGAACGAGCCGGGGAACCAGACCTGGGCCGATGCGGCGGCGGCGAAGACGAGAAGCAGGACGAGGGCGAGCGCAGCGCGTTTCATGGGCACCTCTCGCCCCCGAATCTATCCCCCGGTGCCCTGCCTGTCAACAGAGATGGGGGACAGGCCTTCGCAGTCCTAACATCCGCAAGGATGTTAGGGCACCATACGCAATTCCCTAACTATTTTCGTCAACCAAGGTTGACAACCACGTGGAGTATAGAGCGGCTGTAAACATCAGTTTACGAAAATAATTCGGGAGTTATGTATGGTGTCCCCCAATTATTCGATGACGAACGAGGACGAGACGGCGACGCTGCCTTTCAGCATGGCCCAGACGGGGCAATACTTGTCCTCCGACATCTTGATCGCCTTCTCCACGACCACCGGGTCGAGGCCCGGTCCCGTGACCCGGAATTCGAGGTGGATCGTGGTGAAGACTTTGGGATGCTCCTCGTTTTCCCGTTTCTGCCCGACCGCCCGAACTTCGAAGCCCCGGACGTCCTGCCGCATCTTCTGCATCAGCGAGACCGAGGTCTGGCCGGAGCAGGAGGCCAGACTCATCAGGAGCAGCTCCATGGGCTTGTGGCCGAGCCCGTCGCCCAGGGGCGGCATGTAGTCGATCGGCACGGGATGATCGAACTCGGCCTTGCCTTCGAAATGGTACTTGCCGGTCCACTTGGCTTCGCACGTCAGCGGATCAGCCATCGCCGCCTCCTTCGCGTCAAACGGACTTGGCTTTGTCGGCCCGGACAAAACGCACTCCGGGCAGTCCCTCGAAATGTGCGTCTTGCGTCCAGACTTCGGCCTCGAAGCGATCTGCGGTTGCGGCAATGACGCTGTCCGCCATCGGCAGTCGCCGGGCCAGGCTGATGCGGGCTGCGCTCAGCGCTATCGCCTCGGTCATCTCGACCACCCGGCCTTGTCGCATGGCCGCAATGGCCCGAATGGCATCGTCTTCGCCTCGCTCCCGCAGCGCAACCTTGAAGACTTCATAAAGAACCAGGGTCGGCACAAGCAGCTCTTCTTTTTCGGCCAAGGCCGTCTGGAAGTAGCAGGCATTGGGACCATCGGCAAAGTACTCGAGCCAGCCTGACGAGTCAATGAGGTTCACGGACGTTCGTCCTCGCGCTCGAACCCGGTGTCGATCCCGCGCAGGAATCCGCGAAGGTCCGATAGGCGGCTTTCGAGCACCAGCTCGATTCGGTCCCCGAGAGGTATGATTTGAAGCTTTTGCCCAGCCTTGAGGTTCATTGCCCGGCGCACAGATTTCGGAATAACGACTTGATACTTAGAAGACAATTTTACTGTTTCCAATGCGTTACTCGATCGATAATAGATACGTAATACGATATTCTTATCGATCTTGCCTGTCAAGGCAGTCGCTTCTTCGCTCATCAAGTATAAAGACCGCGTCAGCGGCCGTCTTTCTCACTCGTTCACTTCATCTCTTTGCGCGGCACCCGCTCGTCGGCCATGGCCGCGTGCCAGGCGAAGGCGGCCATGATGACGGCGTTCTTGACCAGATCCTGCGGCTGGATCGTGTCCAGAAAGTCGAGGTTGGTGTGCCCGGCCGTGCCCGGAATGCGGTCCTGGATGAACTGGAAGCCGGGCAGCCCGGCCCGATCGAACGAGACGTGGTCTGTGGAGCCGACGCTCTGGTTCGAGACGGCCCAGCAGCCCATGTCCTTGAAGGGGGCGATCCAGGCCGTCATCATCCGGCGGGCCTTCTCGTTGCCCTGCAGGTAAATGCCGCGGAAGGCGCCGGCGCCGTAGTCCATGTTGAAGTAAGCCGAGAATTTTTCGTAGTCGGGCTTCTTGCCGATCGCGGGATCGCGGGGATCGCCGAAGTGGGCTTTGACGTACCCGCCCGATCCGAAGAGCCCCTGCTCCTCACCTCCCCACCAGGCCACTCGAATGGTCCGCCGCGGCTTGGCTCCGATGGCCTTCAGGATGCGGGCGGCTTCCAGGGCCACGGCGCAGGCGGCTCCGTCGTCGCTCGGGCTGGGGCTGGCGTGCCAGGTGTCGAAGTGGGCGCCGATGATGACCACTTCGTCCTTGAGGTCCGTGCCGGGGATCTCGCCCACGAGGTTGTTGGCCATCTCGCGCTCCTTGCCGACGCGAGCCCTCACCTCGACCTCGATCTTGACCGGGACGCCGCGCTTCAGGATCCGGTACATCCGGTTGTAGTGCTCGGGGGTGACGGACAGGATCGGCAGCGAGGCCATCGTGGCCTCGTAGGACCACTTGTCGTCCTTGGTCCCCGGCCGGGCGAAGCCGGTCACGAGGCCGGGCCGGCCGCCCGGACACTGGAAGACGACTAGCGCGCCCTCGGCCTTGAAGAAGGCCAGCTTGTCCTCGGGCCGGGCCAGGTCCGGGTTGGCGGCGGCCGGCGCCGGGGCGGGCCGCGGGGCGGGCAGGACGGTCTCTTCGAGCTTCTTGAGGTCTTCATCCGTGTAGCGATTGACCGGGGCGGTGAAGGCATAGGGGTCCACGGCCGCGGGCGGCGTCATCAGGACGGCCGCGCCCTTGAGCTTGCCCTTGAGCTTGGCCAGGTCGGTCTTGGTCTGGACGTCCGCGATCACGGCGGGCAGAGTCAGCTTGCCTTTCGTGCCGGGCGTATGGGCCAGCGGGTAGCCGACCATCATCTGGTAGTCGGGCTCGAGCATGTGGATCGAAGTGTATTCAACGTCCCAGGCCACGCCGTAGTCCATGAACGGCTCCAGGGCGATGTTCTCCAGGCCAATCTTGGCAAACGTCTCCTTGGCCCAAGCGTGGCCCTTCTTCATGTCCTGCGACAGTGTCAGCCGGGGCCCGATGACGTCGGTCATGTAGCTGATGACGTCCCAGACCTGGGAGCGCTGCAGGCCCTCTTCCCGGATGCGGGCGACCATGTCCCAATCGGCTTGCGGGGCGCCGGACTGGGCAAAGCCGAGCAGCGGGACGAGAATCAGGGCGGCGAGGATGGATTTACGGACCAGGGACATGACAGCCTCCTTGCAGGATCGGATCAGTCTCCTTCTTTTATCCTAATCGCGGCTGATTTTCAATTCGGTCCGCCCTTATGGCCCGGGAAGCGATCCCCCGGGGCCTGCTTGGGAGGCGATCGTCATTCGGTTAGAATGGAACCGGAGCGAACAACCATGCAGATGAGTCATATTCCCTTCGGTCTGACGGACTGGTCCTCCGTGGAGCCCAGCCTCCATCCCGGAGAGTCCGGCCATGCCCTGTGGAGATCGCGTCCATTCGGCGACATCCGGGTGCGCATGGTGGAGTATTCTCCCGGCTACCGGGCCGATCATTGGTGCTCGAAAGGGCATATCCTCCTGGTGCTGGAGGGCGAGCTGACGACCCGTCTGCAGGACGGACGCGAGTTCACCCTCCGGCCCGGCATGAGCTACCAGGTGGCCGACGGCGCCGAGCCCCACCGCTCCTCGACGGCGAAGGGCGCCAAGCTGTTCATCGTCGATTGATCCGGCCGCTCGCGGCGGCCCGGTTGTAGGCTCGACGTCGGATCGATACGTTCGCGGCGCTCGAACCCCGATTTTCAAATCGGGGGATGAAGCGCCGCTCAGTATTAACCCTGTTAATACCCCGGGCTTAAGCCCGGGGTATCGAGCGGGTGTATTTCCCCCGGGCGAGGAGATGTGATATTTTCCGCCCATCCCCATCGGAGGGCCTCATGAAGATAGCTGCCCGCCATTCCATCGCCGCTCTGATCTTGATCGTCCTGGCCGCTGTCCCGGCCTTGCCGGCGGTCCAGCAAGTATCCACCCGCTACGTCGAAGCCCCGCTCCCGACGATCGCCGTCCGGACGGCCGGGATGACGCCCTGGCCCGGCTGGTTCCCCGTCTACTGGGAGGAGCGGGCCGGCCGGCTCTGGCTTGAGATCGACAAGCTCGACCGGGAATTCCTCTACTACACCTCGCTCCCGGCCGGGCTGGGGTCCAACGACATCGGGCTGGACCGGGCTTCGCTCGGCCGCTCGCGCGTCGTCCGTTTCCAGCGGGTGGGACCGCGCGTCCTCCTCGTCCAGTCCAACTACGGCTTCCGGGCCGAGGCCGGGGATACCGCCGCTCGGCGCAACGTCGAGGACTCGTTCGCCAAGTCCGTCCTATGGGGCTTTGACGTCGCGGCCGAGGATGGCGGCCGGGTTCTGGTCGATGCAACGGCCTTCGTCCTGCGCGACGCCGTAGGCGCCTCCGACACGATCGGCCGCCGCGGCCAGGGCCAGTTCCGGGTCGATCCCTCCCGCTCGGCCGTTCATATGCCCGCGACTTGCAACTTCCCGCTCAACACCGAGATCGAGGCCCTGGTCACCCTGGTCGGGACGGGCCCCGGACCGTTGCTGCGCGGCATCGCGCCCGATCCCGAGGCGCTGACCTTCCGCATGCACCATTCCTTCCTTCGGCTGCCCGAGCCCGGGTTCAAGCCGCGGCTCTTCGATCCGCGCTCGAACTTCGGTGCCTTCTCCTACCTGGATTTCTCCGCGCCCTTCTCCGAGCCGCTCGAGAAGCGCGTCGTTGGCCGCTTCCGGCTGGAGAAGAAGGACCCCAAGGCGGCCGTCTCCGAGGCCGTCAAGCCGATTGTCTACTACGTGGACAGGGGCATCCCCGAGCCCATCCGGACGGCCGTCCTCGAGGGAGCGTCCTGGTGGAACCAGGCCTTCGAGGCCGCCGGCTACCGGAATGCCTTCCGCGTCGAGCTGCTCCCGGATGACGCCGATCCCATGGACGCCCGCTATAACATGATCAACTGGGTCAATCGATCCACGCGCGGTTGGTCCTACGGCAACAGCCTTTCCGACCCGCGGACGGGCGAGATCATCAAGGGCCACGTCTCGCTCGGTTCGCTCCGCATCCGGCAGGACTATCTCATCGCCGAGGCGCTCGTCGCCGGCTATGAGGAGGGCAAGGACAACTCCAAGGCTATGCGCGACATGGCCCTGGCCCGCATACGTCAGCTTTCGGCTCACGAAGTCGGGCACACCCTGGGCATGGGGCATAACTATGCCTCGAGCGCGGACAACCGCGCCTCGGTCATGGACTACCCCCATCCGCTGGTCAAGATTCGGCCCGGCGGCGAGCTCGACCTGTCCGATGCCTATGCTGTCGGCATCGGAGCCTTCGACAAGGTCGCCGTGGACTACGCCTACCGTGACTATCCGGCGGATGTGGACGCCGCCGCCGCCTCGCGGCAGGTCCTGGACAAGGCTTTCGCCTCCGGCCTGCGCTTCCTGTCCGGCTCGGACTCCGGCCCGGCGGGGGCCCAGCCCGTGACGGCGGCCTGGGACAATGGCGCCAACCTGGTCGACGAGCTGGAGCGGGTCATCAGGATCCGCGAGATCGCCTTGCGGAATTTCTCCGAGAAGCGCATTCGCCCCAGCACGCCGCTCGCGACACTCGAGGAAGTCCTGGTCCCGGCCTATCTCTTCCACCGCTACCAGGCCGAGGCGGCGGCGGCCTCGCTGGGCGGGCTGTCCTACTTCCACAAGCTCCGCGGCGACGTCCTGAAGACGCCCGAGATCGTACCGGCCGCCGAGCAGAGGAGGGCACTGGATGCCCTGCTGAAGACGATTGAGCCCGCGTTCCTGGCCCTGGACGAGCGGATTCTCAAGCTCATCCCGCCTAGGCCGCCCGACTTCGATCAGACCCGCGAGCTCCTCCCCGGCCGGACGGGCTTGACCTTCGACCCGCTGGCGGCGGCCGAGACCGCGGCCGGGCTGACGGTCGGGCTCATCCTCAACCCGGCCCGCGCCTCCCGCCTCGTGGAGTACCATGCCCGGGCCGCCGGAAATCCGGGGCTGGGCGAAGTCATCGACGGGCTGATCACCGCCACATGGAGGACGGCCAAGCGGGCCGGATACTCGCCCTATCTCAAGGAAGTTCAGCGGGTGGCCGACAATGCCGCCCTGACCGGCCTGCTCGGGCTGGGCGCCTCCGACGCCGTCGCGGCCCAAGCCCGGGCCGTGGCCCGGATGAAGATCGCCGAGCTCAAAAGCTGGGCGGCCGCGCAGGCGTCGGCCGGGATGATCGATCCCGATCAGAAAGCCCACTATCTGGCCGCAGTCGACCTCATCGAACGGTTCGAGCGCGATCCCCAGGCTTTCAAGCCCGGGCCGCCCGCGGCCGTGCCGCCGGGGGCGCCCATCGGGACGCTGGAAGATTGGCTGTAGTTGAAGAGGAGAGCCATCATGATGTCGAAGCTCGCGAAGCTGTCCGTTGTCTCGCTCGTCATCCTGCTGTCTTTCTATGCGCTGCTTCCCGCCCAAGGCACCCGCGCCGACTACGAGCGGGCCGCAGGGCTGCGCGAGAAATGGCAGGGCCTGGCGCTCAACGTGCCCGAGCGGCCGGCCTGGATCGGGACGACCCACCGCTTCTGGTACCGCAAGTCCGTCCCGGGCGGGTTCGAGTTCGTTCTGGTCGACGCGGACAAGGCCTCCAAGGCGCCTGCCTTCGACCAGGTCCGCTTGGCCGCCGGCTTGGCCGGCGCTCTCGACAAGCGGATCGACCCCAAGAAGCTGCCTTTTGCCCTGATCACCTTCGTGGACGGCGAAAAAGCCGTCCAGTTCGAGGCCGAGGGGTTCCGTTGGAAATTCGAGCTGGCCGACGGCAAGCTGGCCAAGCTCGGCCCGGTCGAGCCGCGCCGGCAGGGCGGGGGAGGGCTGGGCCAGGGCGGTCCCCCGGCCGAAGCGGCCTCGGCCGCGGCCAAGCCCTCGCCCGACGGCAAGTGGGAGGCCTTCATCCGCGATTACAACGTCTTCGTCCGGGCCAAGGGCAAGGATGCCAAGCAGGAGCTTCCGCTGAGCTTTGACGGCAGCGAAAGCAACTACTATACCTATCGCTCCCTCGTCTGGTCGCCCGACTCGAAGAAGCTGGCCGCCGTCCGGATCAAGCCCGGCTATCACCGCTACCTGACCTACATCGAGTCTTCGCCGGTCGATCAGCGGCAGCCCAAGTCCTCCGAGTTCGAATACGCCAAGCCCGGCGATGTTCTCGACCTCGACCAGCCGGTGCTGTTCGTCCTCGAGGACCGGCGCCAATGCAACATCGACAACGCCCTCTTCCCCAACCCTTATGATCTGACTCTTCCCGTTTGGCGCAAGGACTCGCGGGCCTTCACCTTCGAGTACAACCAGCGCGGCCACCAGGTCTACCGGATCATCGAAGTGGACGGGACGACCGGTGCGGCTCGGTCCGTCATCAGCGAAGAGCCGAAGACCTTCTTTACCTACAGCGGAAAGAAGTACCGCTTCGACCTGGATGACGGCCGGAAGGTCGTCTGGATGTCCGAGCGCGACGGCTGGAACCATCTCTACCTCATGGACGGCGCCACGGGAGCCGTCCTCAACCGGATCACCAAGGGCGAATGGGTGGTCCGCTCCGTGGACAAGGTCGATGAGCAGGGCGGACAGGTCTTCTTCCAGGCCTCGGGGATGGACCCGGGGCTGGATCCCTATTTCCTGCATGCCTTCCGCGTCAACCTGGACGGGTCGGGCCTGACCCGCCTGACCGAGGGCGACGCCAACCACGCCGTCGCCTACTCCTCCGACATGGCCTATTTCGTCGACACGCGCTCGCGCGTCGATTGGCCTCCGGTGATGGACGTCTGCCGGGTCCTCAGCCGCGAGGTCGTCCTGACCGCCGAGTCCGCGGACGTTTCCGCCCTTGTCCAGGCCGGCTGGAAAGCGCCCGAGGTCTTCAAAGCCAAGGCCCGCGACGGCAGGACGGACGTCTGGGGCGTCATCTTCCGCCCTCTGGCCTTCAACCCGAAAAAAAAATATCCCGTGATCGAGAACATCTACGCCGGGCCGCACGGATCGTTTGTGCCCAAGACCTTTTCCGCCTACAGCGCCATGCAGGCCCTGGCCGAGCTGGGCTTCATCGTCATCCAGGTCGACGGCCTGGGCACGAGCAACCGGTCCAAGGAGTTCCACGACTACGCCTGGAAGAACCTGGCCGATGCCGGCTTCCCCGACCGCATCCTGTGGCACAAGGCCGTGGCGGCCAAGTATCCCTACTACGACATTACCCGCGTCGGCATCTACGGCACGTCGGCGGGCGGGCAGAGTGCTCTTGGCGGCCTGCTCTTCCACCCCGACTTCTACAAGGCCGGGTTTGCGGCCTGCGGCTGCCACGACAACCGCATGGACAAGATCTGGTGGAACGAACAATGGATGGGCTGGCCGCTGGGGCCGGAGTACGCCGCTTCCTCCAACGTGGACAATGCCTACCGCCTGCGGGGCAAGCTCCTGCTGGTGGTGGGGGAGATGGACCAGAACGTCGATCCGGCCTCGACCTACCAGGTCGTCAACGCCCTGATCAAGGCCGACAAGGTCTTCGACCTGCTGGTCATCCCCGGGGCGGGCCACACCTCGGGCGGCGTTTACGGCGACCGCAAGCGGAACGACTTTTTCGTCCGGTCCCTGCTGGGCGTGGAGCCCCCCGACTGGAACCGGGAAGAGGCCAAAAAATAGCCGGCCTCCCTTGTCACAATCAAAGATGCCGGGCCGTATAGGGAAAGGAACGGTCCGGCCGGCTGTGCGGCCGAACCGGGAAATCCGAGCTCTAGGAGACAGTCGATGGAAATGGAATCCGATCGCAAGCGAAAAGTCATGCGCCAGGCGGCCGTCCGCTTCGGTCTGCTGTTCCCGATCCTGGGCACGATCTTCTTCCTGAGCGCGGGGACTTTCCGGTACCCTGAGGCCTGGATCTACATCGCCCTTTTAGGCGTCCCGATGCTCTTTGTGGTGACCGATTTCGCGCGGAACCACACCGACCTGCTCGAGCGCCGCATGAAGACGAAGGAGACGGAGCGGCCCCAGAAGATGGTCGTGGCCGCCACGTCGATCCTCTTCCTGGCCGGTTTCATCCTGCCGGGCTTCGACCGCCGCTTCGGCTGGTCCATGGTTCCCGCGGCCCTTATCGCTCTTGCGGATATGATCGTCCTGGCCGGTTATCTGTTCGTCGTTTGGGTGCTCAAGACGAATGCCTATGCCGCCCGGGTCGTCCAGGTCGAGGCGAAGCAGAAAGTCATCTCGACCGGGCCGTATGCTTTCGTGCGCCACCCCATGTATGCGGGCGTCATCGTGATGTACTTTTTCACCCCCCTGGCCCTGGGCTCCTATTGGGCCCTCATCCCGTTCGCCCTGTCTAACCTGTTCCTCGTCCCGAGGATCCTCAATGAGGAAAAAGTTCTGGCCGCGGAGCTCGAAGGGTACAAGACCTATATGGGAAAAGTCCGGTTCCGTCTGATCCCCGGCGTCTGGTGACGGCCTCGGCGTTCAGTCGACGATGAAGACGCGGGCTCCTGAGGGACTCGAGGCCGAGTGCGGGTCGGACTCGTCGTCGCCGGCCGCAAAACCCGTGCCCCGGCCCAGCTTGTGGACGGCACCGCTCTTCAGGGCGATCAGCAGCTCGCCCTCCAGCACATAGAGGATATGCCCCCGCTGGCACCAGTGGTCCGATTCGAATCCGGGCGAATAGTCGACGACCCGGGCCCGTAAGCCCCCCTCCTCGAAGGTGCGCCAAAACGACATTCCCGTCCTGCCTTTGTGTTCGATAGCCGAGATCCGGTTCCAGTCCACGGCCGTGAATGGTACGCCCTCGATCTTCATGATGCCTCTCTTATCGCGGGGTTCCACCGAGCGGGATCAGTATACCGGATTACCCGTTCCCGCGGGAGATGCACCCGCCGGCCGGAAAGCCCGTATTACGCCGCCAAGGTCTTTAAAGCTATAATGTCTAACCCTGGTCGAAGGATGATTTCTAAGGAGACGATCGATATGAGATGCAGGACCCGATACGCCCTGTTGCCGGAAATCTTCTTGGCCCTGCTCGTCCTGGCCGGTACTGCCGCCGCCCAGAGCAGGGGCCGGATAATGGGCCGATCCGCGGTGGCCGAGATGCCGCGCTTCTCGCTGTCGCTCGCGGGCGGCTTCGGCTTACAGGAGCACGGCCGCGGCCTGGCCGACCTCAAGGCCGAGCTCCAGTACGGCTTGAGTCGGAGCCTGCGCTTGGGCCTCTCCGTCGGCTACCTCACCCGCGGCGGCCATGACGGCAGGATGGACCGCGAGGGCCGCGGCCGGATGGGCAACGGCATGATGAGAGACAACACCCGCCTGGCCGATCTGATGTTCCCCCGGCAGGAGCAGGAATTCGGACATGATGTCCGGGCCATCCCTCTCGGCCTGAACCTCTATTACACCCTGCCTCTGGGACGCCGATGGAGCGCCTCCCTCTGGGGCGGCGGCGCCTATGCCTTCGGGTCCTTCCGGGCGGCCGAAAACACTGTCCGCAAGAACGCCTTCGGCGGCCAGGCCGGGCTCGGTCTCGAGTATGCCTTGACCTCGAAGGTCCGCCTGACGGCGGAGGTGGGCTACCGGTTTCTGACCTTCGCCCGCGTCAGGCCGCCCCAGCCCGAGCTGAGCCCGCTGCTGCGCATGATTGCCAATACGGTTCCGGCCTGGCTTATGCCCCAGCCCAAGCCCGTCGATATCGACCTCGGCGGCTGCAGCCTGCGGGCCGGACTGAAGCTCGGACTCTAGCTCAAAGAGCCGGCTTTTTCTTCTTCTTCCAGTTCAGCTTCATGGTCAGGACCTTGTCCGAGGAGAAGATCCTCCCGGCCAGGTAGACCAGGACGCCGAAGAAGGCGACCATGTAGAGCATCCCGAACAACACCGAGCGCATATCGCCCAGGAACATGTTCTGGACGGCCAGGAACGAGTGTGAGAAGGGGATGGCCAGTAGCAGGATCTTGACCGGCAGGGACAGGCTCTTGATGTCGGCGAACATGGTCAGGAAGTAGGGGATCATGACCAGCAGGATGACCGGCATGATCAGGCTCTGGGCGCTGCGGAAGTCCTCGGCCAGCACGCCCAGGATGGTGGCCAGGGCCAGGGCGCAAAGGATGGCCAGGAAGAGGGCCAGGCCCAGCACGATCAAGCCGCTGCCGGTCAAGGTCAGGCCCAGCTTGGCGGCCGCGGACTGGGCGCCGGCGCTGACCGGGATGTCGCCCGTGAATCCGCTCATGAACGAAGAGTACCCGAGCATATAGATCACGGCCGAGATGAGCCCCACGATGCCCGCGGCCAGCATCTTGGCCGCGACGATCGAGGTGCGCGAGATCGGCACCGTCAGCAGGGTCTCCAGCGTCTTGTCCTGCTTTTCCATGGCGATGGCCGAGATGACCATCTGGGAGGAGTAGATGATGATCATCATCAGGATGATCGGGATGAGCAGAGACTGCGACATGACGATCCCGGCGATGGACGAAGCCGTGCCCTCGGCCATGCGGTCGCGAATGAGGACGAAATCTCGGGTCTTGATCGGGTTCTTGACCGCGGCCGGGTCGAGGTCCGGCAGCTTCTCCTTGAGGAAGGTGTCCGAGAGGTAGGTGTTCATCGCGCCCAGGACGGCCTTCAGGATCTCCGCCCGGCGGATGCCGATGATCGAAAAGTTGCGCAGGTAGGCGTAGGTCTCGATCTTGAGAGGATCGAGGCGGGCGACCGAATCGCCGAACCCGGACGGGATGACGATCAGGACGTTGGTGCCGTCCGTGCGGCAGGCGGCGACGGCCGCGGCCGAGTCGGCGGCCCGGACGGGCACCGGCTCGAAGCGGGCCGATTTCAGGGCGGCCACGAGCGAACCGGAGAGGGCCGAGTGGTCCAGGTCCAGGACCGCGATCTTCTGGGTTCCGGAGGCCTTCTTGGCCTCTTGCTTGGTGATGCCGCCGATGAAGTAGAACAGGGCCATCGTGAACAGCAGGGAGATGACGAGCTGCTTGGTGACCAGCTCGCGGATTTCTTTTTTCAGCAGGTGGGTGAACTTGTTCATCGCAGGGCGCTCCTGAACACGACTTCGAGGTTCTCGGCCTTGTACTTCTCCTTGAGGCCCTGGGGGGTGCCGGAGTCCAGGATCAGGCCCTTGTCGATCAGGGCCACCCGGTCGGAGAGGAACTCGATCTCGAGCATGTTGTGCGAGGACAGCAGGACCGAGATCCCCTCGCGGGCGTAGCGCTTGATGATCTCCCGGACCTCGAGCGAGTTGATGACGTCCAGGCCCGAGGTGGGCTCGTCCAGGATGGTCAGGGCCGGCCGGGTCATCAGGGCCCGGGCCAGCAAGAGCTTGCGGACCATGCCCTTGCTGTACGTGCCGACCTTGTCGTCCAGGCGGGCGCCCAGGTCGCAGATGGCCTCGGCCCGCTGCAGGATCTCGCGCTCCTCTGTGGCATCCGCGGCGTAGAAGCGGGCCATGAACTCGAGGTAGCGCCTGGCCTTGAGGTTGCGGTAGGCGCCGGCCTCCTCGGGCAGGTAGCTGATCCGCTCCCGGATCTTTTCGGGTTGGCTCTTCAGGTCGAAGCCGGCCAGGGTGATCGTGCCTTCGGTCGGGGTGAGCAGGGTGGCGACGATCCGCAGGGTGGTCGTCTTGCCCGCGCCGTTCGGCCCGATCAGGGCGAAGACTTCGCCTTCGCCGACCTCGAAGCTGACGTCTTTGACGGCCTCGAGCTGTCCGTAGCGCTTCTTCAAGTGTTCGACTTTGAGGACGATGCCCATTCAACTCTCCTTGTCGGGGATTCGAGCCCGGGGAATAGGGGGACAGTATACGTAATTCCCTATTTTCCCGGCAATCTAATCCATCTGTAGTACGGATGCGAAGGAAATTGGTTGTCGCCGGGCCTTTGTATCAAAGACGGCGCGAGGCGGCGGCGCAGGCTACGACTTCAGGGTAGGGCCGCTACTTTTCCCGCCAGACCAGGACGCCTGCCGGCCGAAGAGGGAGCTCTCCGATGAGGATTTCCGACCCGGCGGGAGGCTTGAAGGCGGCAGGGGCCGAAGAATAATTGACGGCGGTGAAGAATCCGTCGCGCCATTCGACGTAGACGCCCGCCGGCAGGTCCTCAATGGCCGCGCCCGCCTCCTTATACATGGCCCGTACGATCTTCCGCTCCAGGGCGCCGTCCTTGGTTTCGACGCCAACGTAAGTGACCCGTCCCCGGCCCAGAGGCCGGGACACCGCCGCTGCTCTTCCGGCGTAGAATTGGTCGGCGTAGACCGCCTCGACCTTCGTCCCCGGGTCGGCCGTCAGGACCTCGGCCCAGACGTTCCAATCATAGGAGACGCCTTGGCGTTCGACGCGGCCGTTCCCGGCCGCCGTGAGGACATCGAAAAGCTCGACCTCGGCCCCGATGAGCGGCCGGATCCGGCCGGCCCAAGGCAGCTCGGGCAGGCGGCCGGACTTGTCCTTCTGCCCGGTGCGGCAGGTGAGCAGGAGGCGGCCCCCCGCCTCGGCGTAGGCCTTCAGCTTGGCGACCAGGCTTTCGTCCATGAGCTGGTAGGCCGGGGCGATGAGAAAGGGATAGGCCGAAAAGTCGTCGGCTTCGCCCAGATAATCCAACGGTGCCCCCGTCGACTTGACGGCCGCCTGGTAGAGGAAGCGGTGCCGCCAGGTGTCCCAGAGCGCGGTTTCCTTGTGGTTATCCAAATCCCAGAGGTTTTCGTGGCTCCAGAGAAACCCGGTCCGCCTGGCCCGGAGCCGCTCGGGCATGGGGGACTCCGGGTCGTAGAGCGTCCTCAACTGCTTCATCTCGGCCGCGACTTGGGCGAACTCCATCCCGCCGCGCGATGGGGAGACGCCGTCCGGGCCGACGATGCCGTCGTGATAGAGCTCGCTGCCGAAAGTCGGGTGGCGGAAGCGGTAAGTGCAGGCGAACGAGGCGCCGCCGGCGAAGGCGTGCCACAGCCACATCCGGACAGCGCCCGGCATGAGCTGGGGGTTGATCGAGGCCCAGTTGACCTGGCCGGGCTGAAGCTCCATCACCCCGGTCACTCCGGCGATCGGCCGGTAGAAATCGAGGGCCATGGCCATGCGGTGCGGCGACCCGAGACGAAATCCGTCGGGGCCGAGCTCGTCCTGTCCCCGGACCGGGTACATGGTGAAGGAGGCGAAGTCCAATCCCCGCGTCCGGCGCGGGTCGGCGTTCTGGGTCACGTTGGTGTAGTTGGTGGTGATCCATTGCCCGGGCCCGGCCGCCGCCCGGATGATAGCCGCCTGTTCGTCCAGGAATGCGGCCTGGGTGTCGGCCGTGAAGCGGCGGAAGTCCAGGACTGCGTGGGGGCTGGTCTTGTCCTCGGAAAAGCGCGAGGCGTTGGGCAGCACGACCTGTTCGAAGCGGTCGTAGCGGAGGCTCCAAAAGGGGCCTCCCCAGGACTCGTTGAGTGCGTCCACCGTCCCATAGCGGGACTCGAGCCAGGATTGGAAGGCGGACCGAGCCGAAGGGCTGAAGTCCGAGGGTGCGCCGGGCTCATTGTCGATCTGCCAGCCCCAGACGCGTTCGTCCTGTCCGTAGCGGGCGGCCAGGGCCCCGACCACACGGCATGAAAGGCGGCGAAAGGTCGGGTCGGCCAGGGAGACGTTGGCCCGGCCGCCGTGTTCCCAACGGCGTCCGTCCTCACCGACCAGGTAGATCTGCGGATAGCGCTCGCCCATCCAGGCCGGCGGCGCGGGTGTCGGCGTTCCCAGGATGACTTTGAGGCCGTGCTTGGCCGCCAGGCCGATGGCCCGGTCCAGCCAGTCGAATTCGAACCGGCCCTCGCGGGGCTCGAGGAAGGCCCAGGAAAACTCGGCGAAATGAGTGAACGCGAAGCCCATCGCGGCCATCTTGGCGAAGTCGCGGTCCCACTGCGCTTCGGGCCAGTGTTCGGGGTAGTAATAGACGCCGATGGCCATGAGGCCGGCCTTGGGGAAAAATCGGGACGCCTCTCCGGCCGGCACGGTCGAGGCCGGGGCCGGCGCGGCACGCTCGGTCTCCGTCCGGCACGCGGCGACTATCGCTGCCGTTCCTGCGGCCCAGACGAGGATGACAATGAGGACGGGGAAGGGGAGGCTCCGCCCTGACCATGTCGATCGCGCCCCGGATTTCGACATGACGGCCTCCCTTTTCACTTTTCCGCCATCCGGGCCAGCGTCAGGTGGACGAAGGCCCGAACGCCGTTGAGCAGTGCGCTCTCGGCCACGTCGAAGTACGGCGAATGATTGGGCGCCACCTTGGACGGGTCGGCGCCCTCCGGGTTGATGCCCAGGAAGAAGTACATCCCGGGCGCCTTCCGGGCGTAGTAGGCGAAGTCCTCGCTCGTCGTCTGGGGAGGCGTCTCCACGGCACCCGCCGGCCCCGCCACCCGCTCCAGGATCGGGACCATCCGCCGGGTCAGGGCGGCGTCGTTGACCAGGACGGGCAGGCCTTCGCGGATGTCCACCTCGGCCTCTAGTCCGGCGCTCACGGCGATCCCTTCCGCGGTCCTCCGGACGCGGGCTGCGACTTCCCGCCGCATGCCCGGGTCCAAGGTGCGGATCGTGCCGCTTAATCGGGCCTCCTGCGGGATGATGTTCGTCCGCACGCCCGCCTGGATGATCCCCACCGTGACCACGGCCGGGGCGCGGGTCAAGTCGAGCTGGCGGCTGACGATCGTTTGCAGGCCGAGGATGATCTGGGCGGCGGCGACGATGGGGTCGGCCCCGTCCCAGGGACGGGCGCCATGCGTCTGGCGGCCTTTGACCGTGATCGTGAGGGTGTCGCTGGCGGCCATGATGCCGCCGGCCCGGTAGGCGAAGGAACCGTTGCGGAAGGGGAAGACGTGCAGGCCGAAGACGGCGTCCGGCTTGGGGTCGGCCATCGCGCCTTCGGCGATCATCAGATCCGCCCCGCCTTCTTCACCGGCCGGGCTGCCTTCCTCGGCCGGCTGGAAGAGGAAGACCACGGTGCCGGAGAGGCGCGCCTTGAGGCCGGCCAGAACTTCGGCCGCTCCCATCAGGATCGAGGTGTGGGCGTCATGGCCGCAGGCGTGCATGACGTCGACTTCGCGGCCGTTGAGCATGCCTTTGGCCTTGGAGGCGAAGGGAAGACCGGTCATCTCCAGGACGGGAAGCGCGACCATGTCCGCCCGCAAGGCCACCACCGGGCCGGGCTTGCCGCCGCGCAGCACGGCCACGACACCGGTCTTGGCCACGCCGGTCCGGACCTCGAGTCCCAGCTTGCGGAGATGGCCGGCGGCGAGCGCCGCCGTGCGGGTCTCGCGGTTGCCCAGCTCGGGGTGTTCGTGGATGTCGCGGCGCCAAGCGACGACCTTGGCCTCCACCGCCCGGCACAGGGCCTCAGCCTCCTGCCAGCCGATGGTTGCGGCGGCGGCGGGGAGAAGGAATCCGATCAGGAGGGGGATAACGAGGCGTCGGTTCCGGAGGCTTCGCTTCATGGGTCGCTCCTTGCGGTCCGGGTACAGCCCGCCCATTATACGCGACGAAGGGCTCCGTCGGCGGAGGCTCCTTGCAGATCAAGGCCGATTTTAAGGCCGGCTTCTGACCTCCGCTCACCTCTCCAGCGTGTCGAACAGCGGCTGGGCCGGCTTGACCGGCACGCCCTCATCCGACACGGTCACGGCCAGGATGCGGATTCTCTCGTTTTCGGGCAGGGTCAGCGTCGTCGCCCCCGCCGGGATCTCGATGGCATAGGCAAACAGGTAGGCGAAGGCGTAGACGTCGTTCGTCCCGTCCTGAAGGTGCCGGTGCGAGGCGAACCAGGCCACCGGTGCGGGCTTGATGTAGCCGGGGATGAGGCCGGCGTACTCCTGGATCGTCCTCAGGCGCGGGCCTGCGGCCTGGCCGGGGCGCGCCTGGCCGGCCGGAACGGCTTCCTGGCGGGTCGCCCAGATCCGGTTGTCCCACTGCCCGACGTACCCGCCCCAGTCCTGGATGGTCAGGTCCACGGCCTTGTCGCCGATCTTGAAAGTCGCCTTCTGATCGCCGGCCGCCGAAGCGGCCAGGATATAGACGCGGCCTTTCATTCCGGCGGGCAGGGTCAGCGCCTGGCCCCGGGCCGTCATGGCGCTTCTCTTGTCCAGAGGGCCGAGCGCGAGCTCGATCCCGTCGAAGGCGAGGCGGGCCGGAAGCATTTCGGCCGGCAGCGTCCGGCCGTCGGCGTCGAATCCGCCGACCGGGATCTTCCCGTCGCGCGTCGCGGCGTAGACGTCGTAGGTCAGGGGCACGGCCTGGAACTTGGGCAGGGTCGTCCGCACGGGCGGGGGGCCCATCTTGACGGCGAAGGTGCGGACCTCGAAGGGCCCGAAATCGGCCGTGAGCGCGCCGCCTGCCAGCTTGGCCGGACCGACCGCATCCTCGACGCCGTTGACCTCGCGGGCCGCCGCGAGCGGGGCGGCGAACGACACCTTGACCCCCTTGGTCGGCTTGCCGCTCATCTCGACCAAGCGGACGACGACCTCGTCGCCCTGCTCGGATTTCTTGAGGGCCAGGGCCCGGATGCGGTTGTGGGAGACCGACATCAGGGACATCGACTTGCCCAGGGCACCGGGGTGCGAGGGACCGACAAACGCGGCCAGGGGCTGATCGAGCCGCAGCGCCTCCCAGTCCGTGCCGCCCTTGCGGAAGTCGCCGGCGTGGCCGGCGATGCCGTAGACCATCTCGTGCCGGCCCCAGTCCTGCGAGGTCTGGTCGGTGTAGCCGCGGTTGCCCTCGATGCCGGGGGTGCGGACGAGCGTCAGCCGCAGGGTGTGGTCGTCCGGCTTGTCCGAGCCGAACTTGGCTCCGGTCAGGATCGTGGCGCCGAAGGCGCCCGAGGTGTCGGTCAGGTCGACCCATTGGTGGGAGGGCATCTCGAACTGCTTCTCGTGGTTGGTCGGCCGCTCGAGCGTGCCGATATCCCAGTTATAGGTGGCGACGCTGTTCTTGGCGGTCAGGGGGAAGACGGCCTTGAGGTGGGCGGACGGGGTTTTCCAGTCGACGACCATGGCGAACTCGACCCGGCCGCCGGCCTCGCCGGCCGCCAGGCGAACGGTCTGGACGAAGGTCGAGCCCTCGGCCTCGCGGCTGATTTCGACCGCGACGCGGGCCGGACCGTTTTCCACGACCCGGATCTTGGCCGGGCCGCCGACGAAGGCGCGCGGGACGCGGCTCTGGTCGACCCAGTCCATGTTCCAGGCCGGCCATTGGGCGGGCTTGTCGGTCTTGATCTCGAGCCGGGCGGGGGCCGCCAGCAGCTCCTTGCCGAAGGATTTATCGAAGATCGAGGCCACGTCCCCGTCCGCGTTCAAGGCAACCCGATAGCGGGCGTTCTCGAGCGAGGCGGGGCCGACCTTGAGGGTCGAGGCCTGCGGCGCCGCCGCCGGACGGACGTCGTAGACGGCGAACCCGACCGAGGGGACCTTGGCCGCAAAGAGCACCTTGCCGTTCTGAAGCTGGGCGGGGACTTCCTTGCCGTCGGGCCCGAAGACGCGGACGGCCTTGGGGGCGCCGCCGGGGAAGTCGATGGCCGCCTCGACCAGGTCCTGGCGGGCGACCGCGAGGCCGTTGTGGACGATGACGGCCGTGCCCTGGACGCGCGTATCGAGGGCCGACGCGACGGATTCGACCGCGTCGGTCAGCACGCCGGCAAACTGGTTGAGGGCCAGGACCTCGTCGTTCCAGGAGTATTCGTAGGCCTTGGGGATGCTGGTGCCGGGGATGATGTCGTGGAACTGGCCGCCCATGACCAGGGCCCAGGCGTCGTTGAGCCGCTGCTTGGGATAGGCCCGTCCGCCCAGCCAATCGGCGGCGACGGAGGCCCGTTCGGCATCGTCGGCCAGGATTTCGTTGCGGTGGTTCCAGCGCTTCATGTAGGCCTGCGAGGTGATGGAGCCGGCCGAGTGGTTGGTCAGCTCCAGGTCGCCCTTGTAGCGGGGCAGCTTGGCCCTCGTCTCGGGGCGGATGTCGCGGAAGAGCTGGTCCGAGTTTGCCGAAACGACGCGGACCGGACCGTCGCCGACCTTGACGGCTGGGGTGCCGGGGGTCAACACGGCCTGACCTTGGGTTACGATGGCTTCGGTCAGCTTGACCGAGGCTTCATTGGGCGAGCCGCCGGTGTCGCCGGTCCCGTAGTACATGTAGTCGGCGAACAGGCTGGAGACGATGCCGTTCAGCTGGATGCGGGCCGGCCAGTCGATGGCGGCGGCGCGCCGCTGGGGCTGGCCTTCCTTGGCCGGCGGCGGTGGGGGAGGCGTCTTGGACAGATCGTAGGTCACCGAGCCGGTGTAGTCGCCTGCGTTGAGGGCGGCGATGATGCTCTTGCCGTCCAGGCCTTCCCAGACGCCGACGTTGAAGGGGATGCCGACCGGGGTCTTCTCGGGCGAATCGGGCCCGCCGACCGGGGCGAGCGAGCCCCAGGACAGCTTCTGGGTGGAGAACCCTAGCAGGCCGCAGTGGGCCAGGATGCTGGGCAGGGAGGCCGGGAAGCCGAAACAGTCGGGCAGCATGTACTCGGCGCTGGTCTTGCCGAGCTCGGCCTTGAACCAGCGGGTGCCGTAGAGGATCTGGCGGATGTTCGACTCGGCCGAGGGCGAATTGACGTCGTTCTCCTCCATCGACGACCCGGAGGGATACCAGCGGCCGGCGGCCACGTACTTTTTGACCTGCTCGTAGCCCTCGGGGAAATACTCCTTGATCATCCGGTAGCGATTGGCTCCGCTGAAGTTGAAGGTGTAGTGCGGGTACTTCTCGAAGAGGTCGAAGTTGGTCCGCATGGTCTTGGGCAGGTATTCGCGGATGGTGGTGGGGTAGTCCCAGCGCCACTCCGTGTCCAGGTGGGCGTAGCCGACCAGGTAGAGCGTCGGGACCTTGGGGTCGGCCGCGGGCGCCTGGGCCGTGGAGGGGGAGGGGGACAGGACGGCCAGAATGGCCGCCGCCAGGAGCATTCGCTTCGGGGAGAGTCGCATGATTACCTCGCTTGGATCGTCGGGCTCAGAAGGCCTTCGGAAGCCATTCAGCATAATCCAAATCGCCGCCGGAATAAATGGGGGGAGGGAAACCTTTTCGGCCGAAATCCGTTTATACATTTGCGGCGCAGAACCCCGATTTTCAAATCGGGGTAATGGCGCCGCTCAGTACTAACCCGATTAATCCCCCGGGTTTCAGTCCGGGGTATCTGTCGGGTTTGTCGGAGAGAGGAGACTATCATGAACGCTTCGACCGCGAAAACTCTCGGCATCATTCTGGTCGTTTTCATCATCCTCATGGTGGTCTGGCCGCTCAAGTACCTGCTGTTCGCCCCGGCCGGCGTCTTCCACGGGCTGTCGAACGGCTGGCACGGTTTTCGCGCCGACGGCGCCTGGGCCTGGCCCTTGATCGGGTTTGCCGGGCTGTTCGGCCTGCTCTTCCTGGCCTTCTGGGTCGTCATCATCGTCTGGGTCTATAAGGATGCCGAGAAGCGCGGCATGAACGCCATCGTCTGGGCCCTGGTCGTCTTCTTCCTCCACTTCCTGGGCCTGATCATCTACATGCTGATCCGCTCGGAGCACCCGGTCCGCTCGCGCGAGCCGGGCTCGGCGGGAACCCCGCCCATGCCGCCGGCCGCCCCCAATCCCATCGCGGCGCCGCCGACGTGCCCCAAGTGCGGCAAGACGACCGACAAGGAACACACCTTCTGCCCGGCTTGCGGCGAACGGATCAAGCCTACTTGCCCCGCCTGCGGGCGCGACGTCCAGCCCGGCTGGAAGGCCTGCCCGAACTGCGGCGGCTCGCTGTAATCTCCGATTCGTCGTTGGGAGCACCCGCGAAGCGGGAGCACGTCGGCCTAGTGGACGGTGGAATTAATGTCTCGGGGCTGCGACTTTCAATATCCCCCGCAGCCGGATGTCTTTGCTCGAGCTGCCGACGTAGACTTGGATCTCGCCGGGCTCGACGACTTCGCGCAGGTCCACATCCAGGAGCGCCAGCTCGGCCGGGCCAAGCTCGAAAGACATGGCCTTTGCCTCTCCCGGAGCCAGGCGTATTCTGGCGAATCCCTTGAGCTCTAAAACGGGGCGCGCCACCGAAGCCAGTGGGTCGTGGATGTAGAGCTGGGCGACCTCGTCGCCTTCCCTCGAGACCGATGTTTTCCACCCGGAACGACACCCGGGCTTTCCCCGTTGGCGGAATAACAGCCGGCTCGATCGTCAGCCCCGAATACCGGAAGGTCGTGTAGCTCAGCCCGTGTCCGAAGGGGAAGAGCGGCTCGCCCGTCATGTCCAGATAATCGTCGAGGCGGCCGGTCGGCTTGTGGTTGTAGACCAGGGGAAGCTGGGCGACCGAGCGCGGGACCGTGATCGGCAGGCGGCCGGCCGGGTTGATCATGCCCCGGAGCGCCGCCGCGACGGCGGTGCCGCCTTCTTCGCCCGGATACCAGGCCGCGAGCACGGCGTCGGCGGCATCGATCCAGTCGGTCATCTCGACCGCGCTGCCGGCGTAGAGAACGACGGCGGTCGGCACCCCGGTCGCGGCGATCCTGCGGATGAGCTCGGCCTGCCGGCCGGGCAGGCGGATATCGGCCCGGTCGCGCGATTCGCCCTCCTCGATCCCCGCCGCCACAATCGCGGCGCCCGACCGTGCGGCCAGCCGGACGGCCTCTTCAATCCGGGCCTCGGATTCGTCGACGACGCCGTGATCCCAGACCAGACGAATCTCGCCGTCGCGGACGGGCTCGAAGAACTCCAGCCGGATGTCGTAAACGCGGCCTTTCTCGAGGCGAACGGGCCGAAGCCACAGGCCGCGGGTCTGTTTGCCCGGGCGATCGAGGAGCGGCTTGCCGTCGAGCCAGAGGCGGACGCCGTCGTCGCCTTCAACACCGATCCGCACCGTGCCCGAGGCCGGGGCGACGAGAGCGCCGGTCCAGCGGACGGAATACCAGTCCGTCCCAAGACCCTCGGCCGGCGGCAGGAAGGTCCAGTGGAAATCGACCCTGGGATCGACCCGGCGCGCGACGGGCTCCCCGGCCAGGCCGATGCCGGCGAAGTATTCGCCCTTGAGCCCGGCCGCAGCGTCCGGTCCGCGTCCCGTCCGAAGATGCGCGGGTCCGATGGGGACCGGATGCGCGGATGCGCGCCCCGGGCCCGGGGCGTAAGCCACGGTCTCTCCCGCGCCTGCCGAAGCGCGCAAGGCATCGAGGAGGCCGACTTTGCGGTTGCCCGGGCCGCTGTAGCCGCCCAGCCGGGCTTCCACCGCGTCGGGCCCGATGACGGCCAGAGTGGCGGTCCGGCCGAGCGGCAGAGTGCTCCCCTCATTCTTGAGGAGAACGAGCGAGGCCTCGGCGGCCCGCCGGGCCAGGGCGCGGTGGTCGGTGTGCCCGTTCCAGCGCTCCGCCTCCGCGGGATCGACGTAAGGATTCTCGAACAGCCCCAGCTCCATCTTGGCCCGCAGGACGCGGCGCACGGCGTCGTCCACCCGGGCCCTGGCGACGCGGCCGTCGAGGATCGGGCCCTTGAAAAGATCGGCATGTTCGCGGGCGGTCTGGAAGACGACGTCCAGCCCGCTTTCCCAGGCCTGGCGGCCCGACTCGTCGTAGGAGCCCGACGTCAGGTGCAGGCTGTAGCTGCCGCCGACGGCGCAGGCGTCGGAGATGACGAAGCCGCGGAAGGCCCACTCGCCCTTGAGCAGGCGGCTGAGGAGCCACTTGTTGGCCCCTGCGGGCGAGCCCGAGACGGAGTTGTACGAGGTCATGATCGAGCGGGCGCCGCCCTCGGCCAGCGCGGCGCGAAACGGCCGCAGCTCGGTCTCGCGCAGGCTGCGCTCGTCGTCGCGGATGGGGTAGCTGTCGCGTCCGCCGTCCCCGACGTTGGCGGCGAAGTGCTTGGGAGTGGCGACCACACCCTGCTTTTCGAAGGCCGAGACGAAGGCGGCCGCCATGCGCGAGGCCAGATAGGGGTCCTCGCCGTAGGTCTCCTCGACCCGGCCCCAGCGGACGTCGCGGGCCAGGTTGACGACCGGCGAGAGGACCTGGCGGATGCCGCGGCTTCGCGTCTCGCGGGCGATGGCCGAGGCGACTTCCCGCATCAGTTCCGTCATCCCACGTCGCCGCCAGGCCGATGGCCTGGGGGAAGGCCGTGGCGCCCGAGCGGATGAGGCCGTGCAGCGCCTCGTCGAAGGGGATGATGGGGATGCCCAGGCGCGATTTCTCGGCCAGCCAGCGCTGGATGGCGTTGATGTCCTCGGCCATGCGGCGGGCATCGGCACCGGGGGCGTAGTCGATGAGCTGCGCGCCTTGGCCGGCGCGTCCGCGCGAGGCGACCTGGAGGCCGAAGATGCCGTCCTTGAACCAGTCGAGATCGCCCGCGAAGTCGTCGGGGATCATGAAGAGCTGGCGGAATTTTTCCTCCGGGGTCATGCGCCCCAGAAGGTCCTCGATCCGCCGCTCGACGGACAGCGAGGCGTCGCGGTAGGGGAGGGGCTTGCCGGCAGCGCCTTGGTCCGGGCGGCAGCCGACCGCGGCGAGGCAGCCGAGGCCGAGTCGCCAGAAAACGCCGCGGCGGGCCGGGGCTTGGTCACGCGGCCATTCTAACGGCGCCCTCCGGGGTGGTCAAGGAGACCGGCTTGCATCCCGGTTGGCGGCTGGGCTATAATGGTGCAGGTCCGCATTCAAGGATATGGAGGGAGTCTTATGAAGAAAGCCATTGTCGGGATGCTCTTGCTCGCGACCGCCCTGATCGCCCTGCCCGGCCAAGCCAGGGCCGAGTGGCCGGTCAATTTCTATCTTCGCGTCGGCGTCATCACCGACGACGGCCTGTCCTTCGATCCTCTCCTGTGGACGGCCGGGCTGAACCTCGACTTCAACATCGGCTCGATCTTCTTCCTGTCGGCCGACACCGACATGGTCGTCTACAAGTTCAACTTCAGCCCGGTCTGGCTGACGCCGTCCCTGATGTTGAACCTCAGGCTTTCGGCCGTCTATGTCGGGGCCGGGATCAGCAAGTTCTTCATCCTGGGCAGCGGCTACACCCTGCAGAGCTCGTTCCTGTTCAAGGCCAACGTCGGCCTGAAGAGCAATCTTTTCAAGCTTCAGGCATTCGTCTACAGCCCCCTGGACGACCTGATGGGAGCCTTCGGCTTCGGCGCGAACTTCGGATTCGGGTTCTGAGCCCGCCTCTTTTGCCGACGTCCTATCGCTGGGGCATCATCGGCACGGGCGGCATCGCCCGCGCCTTCGCCAAAGGGCTTTCTCTCGTGCCCGGCGCCCGGCTCGCCGCGGTCGGGTCGCGGACCAGCGCCTCGGCGGAGATGTTCGCCAAGGACTTCGGCATTCCACGGGCGCACGACTCGTACGAGGCCCTGGCCGGTGACCCCGAAGTCGATATCGTCTATATCGCCACACCCCACGTTCTGCACAAGGACAACTGTCTCTCAGGCCCTGCGAAGCGGCAAGGCGGTCCTGTGCGAGAAGCCCTTCGCGATCAACGCGGCCGAAGCGGGCGAGGTCATCCGCATGGCTCGCGAGAAGGGGCTGTTCGCCATGGAGGCGATGTGGACGCGCTTCCTGCCGGCCATCGTCCGGGTGCGCGAGCTCCTGGCCGCCGGGGCAATCGGCGAGCCCCGTTGGCTCTGCGCCGACTTCGGCTTCAAGGCGCCGTTCAACCCCAAGAGCCGGATCTTCGACCCGGCGCTCGGCGGTGGAGCCCTGCTCGACGTCGGCGTCTACCCGGTCTCGCTGGCCTCGATGGTCTTCGGACCGCCGAAGGAGATCTCGTCGCGGGCCGTCATCGGTCCGACCGGGGTCGACGAGCAGGACGCCATCATCCTGAGCTACGACGGCGGCCGGCTGGCGACGCTGAATGCCTGTGTCACGATGACGACGCCGACCGAGGCGATCATCGCCGGCGAGAAGGGGATCTCCGAATCCACTCCCCGTTCTTCCGGCCGCGCCGGATCTCGCTGGGCCTCAACAAGCTGACGGATTTGAGCGAGACGAGGATGGCCTGGCTGAGGCGGGCCGCCCGCATGGTGCCCGCGATCTCGCGCCTGCGCGGATCGCTGGAAGGGCGGCGCGGGCGGGCGATCCGCATCCCATACCGGGGCAACGGCCTCCATTACCAGGCGATCGAAGTCCAGGCTGTCTGGACCTCGGCCTGACCGAAAGCCCGGTCATGCCGCTGGATGAAACGCTCTCCATCATGGAGACCATGGACCGCATCCGGGCTCCCTGGGGTCTGGTCTACCCGGGGGAGTTGAAGCAGGAATAGCCCCGATCTCACTTAGCCTGGGAGATGAAAGATGGGCTCGCACGACATCGAAATCCCGTTGACGATTCCCCGGAGGCGGGCTTTCCGCCGGGTTATTCAATTGAAGATAACGCTTGTTGGGACAGACCCCTCCATTTGGAGGCGGATCATCGTTCCCGAGAGCTTTACGTTCTACGATCTTCATGTGGCGATTCAAAACGCCATGGGCTGGACGGACTCGCACCTTCACATGTTCGAAAAGAGACGGCCTGGGGCGCGGAAGGCATCCTTGGAAATCCAATGTCCTTTTGCGATTCCGGAGGAAGATCCGGACGTATGGCCATTTACGACCGAGGTTGCGATCCGAGAGTTTCTCAGAAAGAAGGCGGATCGAATCGGCTATAGATATGATTTTGGCGACGATTGGCTCCACGAGATTTACGTCGAGGGAGCCATGCCGCGGGAGAAGGGGGTCTCCTATCCCGTCATCATCGGCGGCGAATTGGCTTGCCCGCCGGAGGATTGCGGCGGACTCGGCGGCTATATGGACTGCATCAAGGCCTTGCGGGAGCGAGATGATTCCGAAGGGCTTTTGAAATGGCTTGGCGATTGGAAGCCCGATCGGTTCGATCCGAGCGCGGTTGTCTTTGAGAGCCCCCGTAAGCGACTCCTCGATTGTCTTAAAGATTGAAGAACCCGGCGGGCCGGAAAACGCAGCTTCGCCCCTGAGGGCGGATTTTGGCTACGATTCGATCAATTCAGGGTGTTGCGATTTCAACCAGGCCGCGACCCGATCGCGCAGGTCGGCTGCCAGGGCTGCCATTTCATCGGCCTCCCGGTCCGAGATTGCGCCCGCGCGTTCGTAGGTTCCCAGGTTGCGCTTCCTCCGGCAGCGGTCCAGGAGATCGACGAGGTCCGGTTCGGCCGCGATCGTGAATTGAAGAGACTGAATGACGCGGAAGTGAAAGGCCTCTCTCTTGGCGCGAAATCCGGCCGCGGCCAAAGCGGCGTTGGCGGCCTGTAGGGCTGCGTTGTAAGCAATCGCGAATTTCCAGTCTGCGCTTAGGCCAGAAACTTGGCAAGACTCGACATCTCTCCCGGAGGCCAGAAATAGATCCGCGATCTCCTGCCGGCTCGGCTGATGCTCATCAAGCCAACCGTTATTGTGCCAATCGGTTAAGCTCATGCTCGGTTCCAATAAGGAATATTTTCTTCATCGGCATAAGAGCGTTGATGAAGTGGTTGCCCTTGGCAAGCTTGTCCCGAAACTCCGAGGCGGGGTAGACCGCAGCGTTGATCTCGCGTCCGAGCTCTCTCTGCGGGACGGCCAGGGCTCGGCTGATCGCGTCCGAAGAGATGTCGCCAATGATTAAGAGATCGATATCGCTGTTGAGGTCGGCCCGTCCTTCGGCAAAGGATCCGAAAACGAAAGCGACGGAGATTCCTTCGCGCAAACTCAAAACCGCGGCGTGGAGCCGGTCCCCTATGCCAATGGATTTTACCGCGATGCCGCAAAACTCGGCGAAAACGGGGCTGTTTGAATCCGCTTGGTAGTACTTCTGACGCCCCTCGGTCCGCGCTTTCAGAAGTCCGGCCTCGGCAAGCCGGACCAGCTCTCGGCTGATGTTCGTCGGATCCTCATTAAGGATAGATGTCAGCTGTCTGACGAAATAGCGCTCATCGGGATGAGTGAAAAGCCAGCCGATGATCTTGGCCCTTAGTTTAGATCCAAAGACGGTCTCGAGAAGCTTCATGATGTAGTGAAATATACTACAAATGTAGTAATTATTACAACAATTTAGAGTTTTCTCCTCAGCCAATTAGTCAAGACGTCAGCATCTTCCTAAATTTCTCATGATCTTGATCCCCAACTGGTCTTGTTTGGGAAAAACAGAAAAAAGATCTATCGTTGAGATTAGAATGCATCGGGCGTATTCTGACATATGGTGACTTTATCATTGCCATCATTGACGAATTGATTAGGGCAGAGCAGATTGGTCATGTCGCAAATTTTTCTTTTAGGGGTGGCTTTGATGAGAACTAGTTTAAAGGTTGGGGGCTAATCTCTAGCTTGCCACTGAAGCTGATAGAGTGCCGCTGAGCGAAGCGCAGTCAAAGGGGGGGTGACCCCGGGGGCCGGTTCGACCAGGACTCGCCGTCCAAGTAGAGGACATCCCGTCGGCATCGCTCCAGGAAGCTTTCCAAGCTGCCTTTGACGATGCCCCGGGCCTGCCAATCGTGAAAAGCGCGGCTGAAATCGGATCCGGGCCGGATATCTTCGAGAATGAGAGAGGGGCTGAAGAAATAGTTCATGTAGGCGTTACTGGCCATTTGCACCATAGCCACGATGCCCTTGGATGTGGCGCTGATCCCAACCGTCCAGATCCAGATCGTTTCCGTGCCGCGCGAGATCTCGTTGTGGCGGAAGCGGATGTAGAATTTCTGCCTCGCGGGCTTTACCGCAACCGGGACGAAGCTGGCCAGGCTCGCGGCGCGGTCTTTTAAATCAGCCGGGATATCGTAAGGAGGGGCGAGTCCGTCGGGCAGATCACGGCCGTCGAGGCCGACGAGAACGCCGTCCCCGTCCAAGAGGTTGTTGGTGCCCCCGAGGAGGATGTCGGCCGAGCCGTCGTCGTGATGGCGGAGGGTGAACAATTGAAAGACCCCGGTATGCTCGTAATGGCCGATTTCCTTTCCATCATGGGAAAAGACCTGGAGCAAACCGGGGCATTGCCTGACGTGCCGCCAGAGAGCGATGATCTCCAGACGGCCGTCTCCGTTGATGTCCTCGGCCCCGAGCTGGAGGGGGATGAAGTCTTTGCCCCATTGAGCCCGGGCATACTCGGCATCGTATCGGACGAAGCTCGGCCAGAGCATCTTCCCGTTGTGGTCATAGAGCGCGATGCCGCGCTTTTCGGGGATGTCGTGATGAATGAAGAGCGCGACCTCCTTTTTCCGGTCTCGGTCGATATTGATGAACTGGACCTTGGATCGAGCCATGGTCAGTACCGATTTACCGGAGCCATCCACGAGGTCCTGGACGAGATACAGAGACCTCAAGTCCGCGGTCGTGGGGATTTCGATCGGCCAGAGGACTCGATCCCTGCCGTCGACGACGAGGATAGTCTGACCTTGGATATGAAAGTCGGCCGGACCGGATAACGGATCGGGCGCTAAGGCCAGGACGGCGAGCAGTCCGGCGGCGACGACGATGAACGCCGCGGTGACGATCTTCCAGGACTTGGCGAACCAGGACCGCGGCTTCTCCTCATGGGGAGCGCCGTTGGCCTGCCGCCCGCGGCGGAGCCAGGCATCGAGCTCGGCCGTGAAGGCGAAGACCTTGGATTTCTTGGCTTCCTGGTTGATCCGGTGGACAGGGAGGCCCTGCTCATCCTCCCAGCGCATGCAAGTTCTTACATCGCAGCGGAGATAGGCGGAGATCTCCTTCCAGCCGTCGAGCCTGAGCCCGCCGTCGGGAACGACGGGAGGGGTGGACTGACGGCCGTTGCTCTCGTTTACCACCGGGTCCTCCATTGTGGGCATACTGTAGCGGGAGACGAATCCAGAAATCAAGTCCGGAGAGCCGGACAGGCTCGGCGCCCTACTTGATCTCCTTCATCAGCTCCTTGACCGCCACCTCGAGCTGTTCGTCGCTGCCGCGGCTTACGGTTTCGTAGGCGTTCATCAGCTTGATGTCGGGCTCGGTCTGGTAGTTCTCCAGGTAGCCGACGCCGACCGCCTTGACCCCCAGCGGCGGCACGCCCCAGCGGATGCCGGTTTCGCCCAGCGTCTCCCAGCCGGCGAAGGTGCAGGTGCCCGGCACGGGCATCCCGACCAGCTTGCCCAGCTTGAGGAACTGGTAGGCCCAGGCGTAGCAGTGGCCGTCGCTGTAGTTGGCCTCGTTGGCCAGCGAGATGCTGGGCTTGGTCCAGCGGAAGTTCGGCTCGTAGCCGTTGCTCCGGGTGTCGGTGGTGTAGTCGAAGAACTTCGTGCCGCTCAGGAACATGGCCAGGTCGGCCACCAGATCGCCGCCGCCGTTGAAGCGGGTATCGACCACGATGCCGGCCTTGTCGGCGAACTTGCCCATGACCTCTTCGTAGGCCGAGCGGTAGGCGCCGTCGCTCATGCTGGGGACGTGGATGTAGCCGAGCTTGCCGCCGCTCAAACGGTCGACCTCGTCCTGGTTCCGGCGGATCCAGCGCTGGTAGAGGAGGGTTCCCTCATCGCGGGCCGTGATGGGCTTGACGGTGATCTCCTTCTTCGTGGTACCGTCGGCCACCAGCAACAGAGTGTTCTGGCCGGCCTTGCGGTTGAGGAAGGGGGCCAGGTCCTGGTCGGCGGCGATCGGCCGGCCGTCGACGGCCTCGATGATCATCCCGGCCGCCACGGCGAGGCCGGCCTTGTCGAGCGGTCCGCCCTTGATGACCTCGTCGATCTTGACTCCCGGCCCGGCATAGGCCGGGTCGTAGAAGATGCCCAGCGACGCGGTGGCGTCGGCGTTGGGCAGCGAGGCGGCGAAGCGGGCCCCGCTGTGGCTGACGTTGAGCTCGCCCAGCATCTCGCTGAGCAGCTCGGCGAAGTCGTAGCCGTCGCCCAGGTGGGGCAGGTGCTTCTCGTAAGCGGCCTTCATGGCCTTCCAGTCGATGCCGTGGTAGCCCGCGGTGTAAAAGGTGTCGCTCGTCCGCTGCCAGACGTGTTCGAAGAGCGAGACCCGTTCGGCGGCCGCATCCACGGTCATCTCGCCGCGCAGCGAGAGCGGCTCGCGCTTGCCGGAGGCGGGGTCGATCTTCGACAGGCGCGCCGTCGGCCAGCAGGAAGATCGACTTTCTGCTCCTTGTCCCACTCCATCCGGCCGCTGTTGGCGTTGAGGGCCAGCAGCATCTTGGTCTCGCGGGTCCGCAGGTTGGTCGTCCACAGGTTCATGCCCCGCTCGAAGCGGGCCAGGTAATAGAGCGTGTCGCCGTCCTTGTTGACCAGGGCGTCGCCCAGCGATGAGGAGTGGATGGTCAGCCGGGCCTTGCGCAGCGCCAGGCCGTCCCAGTCGATGGCCAGGTCCTTCACCTCCGGCTTCTTGGCCGGGGCGTCCTTCTTGTCCTTGTCTTTATCGGCTTCCGCCTTGGCCTTCTTGTCCTCAGCTTCCTTGAGCAGGGCCGCCTCCTCCTTGGTCAGCTGGAAGCGGTCCCAGGCTTCGCGGGTGAAGAACAGGGCGTAGGCGTCGGTCTGGGCGCCGCCGCTCCAGGCCACGGCCTTCATGCCGTCGCGGTTGCTGAACCACATCATGGCCTGGCCGCCCAGGATCCACTTGGCCCCGCGGTCGCCGAAGCCGCTCAAGGTCAGGTTGGCCGGTTTGCCCGTGCCGTCGGCCTTGATGAGGCCCACCTCGCCCGGCGCGAACCCGGGCACGGCGTAGTCGAACAGGAGCCACTTGCCGTCGGGGCTCCAGGCGAAGTACTGGTCGTTGTCGCCCTGCGAGAAGAGCTCCTTGTCCGTGAGCAGGGTGCGGGCTTTCTTCGCTTCGAGGTTGAGGACCTTGAGGGTCATGCGGTCCTCGATGTAGGCCAGCTCCTTGCCGTCGGGCGAGAGCTGGGGCTGGGAGTTCTGGTGCCCGTCGACGACGAGGGGCGACTCCTTGAGCACGGTCGCGGCGAAGAAGTAGGACTCCTCGGCCCGCGTCCGGCGCGTCTCGTAGATGCCCCAGCGGCCGTCCCGCTCGGAGGCGTAGACGATGGCTTGGCCGTCGGGCGAGAAGCCGACGCCGCTTTCGCGGCCGGTCGAGGTGGTGATGCGCTTGGTCAGACCGCCCTCCACGGCGGCGGCAAAGATGCCGTTGCGGGCCACGACCGCCACTTCCTTGCCGTTGGACGAGACGGCGAATTCGCGGATGCCGCCGCTGATCGGGACGATCAGCTCGTTGTTGGACCGGACATCGGAAGCGATCGAAACGGCGACCTTGCGCGGCTGACCGCCTTCCTTCTGGGTGAAGATCTCGCCGTCATAGCCGAAGCAGAGCGTGCCGTCGTCGGCCATGGACAGGAAGCGCACGGGATGGGTCTTGAAGCGCGTCACCTGGCGCGACGGGCCGCCGCTCCGGCTCATGCGATGAACGTTGAACGAGCCGCTCGCCTCGCTCAGGTAGTAGAAGTCCTTATCACCCGGCGCGAAGATCGGGCTGCGGTCTTCGCCGGGGAACTCGGTGATCTTGGAGTGCTTGCCGGTCTTGGTGTCGTAGGCCCAGATGTCGCGGGCGATGGCCGAGGTGTGGTGCTTACGCCATTCGTTCTCGCCGCCCTTCTTGTCGTGATAGAGCATCCAGCGGCCGTCGCGCGAGAAGCGGACGTCTTCGGCCGGGGTGGTCAGGACCTGGAGGGCCCGGCCGCCGGTTATGGGCACCTGATAGAGCTCGGGCTGGGAGCCCGTGGGGAAGATGCGGTTCGAGGCCGCGTCCATCCGGGCGGCGCCGAAGTAGACGGACGTGTCGTCGGGGCTGAAGGAGAAAGGCAGCTCCGAGGCCGAGTGGGCGGTCAGCCGACGGGCCGGGCCGCCCTCGGCCGGCATCAGGAAGACGTCGAAGTTGCCGTAGCGGTCGCTGGCGAAGGCGAGGCTTTTGCCGTCATGGCTCCAGACCGGCATGTAATCGTGGGCTTCATGCACCGTCAAGGCCACGGCTTGGCCGCCCGCGGCGGAGACGCGGTAGAGGTCGCCCTTGTAGGCGAAGACGATGGTCTTGCCGTCGGGCGAGATGGCCGGATAGCGGAGCCAGGTTGGGGCGGCCTGGGCGGCGGCCAGGCCGCATAGCCCGGCGAACATGGTTAGGGCGACAAGCATCCGGATGGCGGGGGAGAGGCTTCGGTAATGCATCATGACTTGGCTCCTAAGCGACGGCTTTCTTTCTTAACGGCGGAAATCCCCCGAATGATACGTCCGGGACGGGGATCGATCAAGCGAAGCGAAAGCTCAGCGAATCCATTCGATGGAGATGAGGGAAGCGACGGACTCGAATTCCGGATCTCCGGTGAGGAGTCGGGCGTTTTCCTTCCGCGCGGTGGCCGCGGCGAAGCAATCGGCATAGGCCAGGGGGTGTTCCGCTTTGATCCGGGCGGCCGCGACGACGTCATCGAAGCTGTTGCCGACGATGGTGATCGGCAGCTGCGGGAGGATCGTGCCCAGGAAGAAATCGGCCTGGGTCCAACCCCGTGCCCTCGCCAGAATGTAATAAACCTCGCCGACGTTGATCTCGTTCATGAGCGCGGCGCCGGGCTCCGTGAGCGCGGAAACGACCGCTTCATGTCCCTGCTCGCCTTGCAGGTAAGCCAGCACGGCGAATGAATCAAGCACCCTTTTTGGCTTCACGCCGCCGCTCCATCTTACGCTCTGCGAGCAGGGATTCGGTCAGAGAGGAGCCGGACTTGAAGACGCCGGCATAGCGGCCGACCGGGTCCTCCGGGACGGGACGGATCTCTATATGATCACCCACGGCGTCGACTTGAACGCG
The DNA here is from genome assembly GCA_963803915.1 of Candidatus Aminicenantota bacterium. GTDB lineage: Bacteria > Acidobacteriota > Aminicenantia > Aminicenantales > UBA4085 > UBA4085. The sequence goes on from CAWDOL010000015.1 coordinate 128,611, forward strand.
GGCGCCGGGCTTTAAGCCGACGCGTTCGCGCTCTTTTTTGGGGATGACGACCTGACATTTGGGAGATGCTGTGACAATGGGCATGGTTAAACCTACTGTATTTCGTTTAACGAATCTCATATAAGTTTAACCACATTAGCTCGGGTTGTCAAACTGCGGCCCCGTCTCGATATCGGCGCCCGGCTCCATCGGTTTCGAAGGAGCTGCCGTTCTAGCCGCCCTTTGATAAAGACGTTCGGCGAGGCGTAATTTCTCAATTTAGAGGGTGTTGGCACAGGGATGTGATTCCAGGCATAATAAACCCATCGAAACCCCGGGCTAAAGCCCGGGGTATTTATGGGTTAATACTGAGCGGCGCCATTACCCCGATTTGAAAATCGGGGTTTCGCGCCGCGAATGTATGACCGGGCCGGCCATCGACTTACGGGAGAAAGGGCATGAAACGAGCATGGATCGCGGCGCTTCTTGCGGCGGCTGGTCTGACGATTTCGTCGGGAGTCGCAGCCATCTCGGCCCGAAGTCCGTTGCCCGGCGTCCCCAAAGCGGTGAAACCCGCTCCTCTTCGGATCGACCTTACGGCCCTTCAGCCCGGCTCCGCATTCGAGGGCATCGGCGCCCTCTCGGCCGGGGCGTCATCGCGACTCCTGTTCGACTACCCGGAGTCGGCGGCCGTCCAGATCCTCGACCTGCTCTTCAAGCCGCGCTTCGGCGCTTCGCTCCATCATCTGAAAGTCGAGATCGGCGGGGACGTCAACTCGACCGACGGCACGGAACCGTCGTTCGCCCACACCCGGGAGGAGTTCGACTTTCCCAAGCCCGCTTACTACGAGCGCGGCTACGAATTTCGGCTGATGAAGGAGGCTAAAAAGCGCAATCCGAGGATCCTCCTGGACGCCCTGGAGTGGGGAGCTCCCGGTTGGATCGGGAACGGCGAGTTCTTCTCGCGCGACAACGCCGAGTACATCGCCCGTTTCCTCGAGATCGCCAAGCAGGCGTACGGCCTGGACGTGGACTATGTCGGCGTCTGGAACGAACGGCCCTGGGCCTTGGAGCGGCCGCGCAACAACGGCTGGATCAAGCTGCTCAAGTCCGAGCTGCGGCGGCGCGGGTTGCAGACCAGGCTGGTCGCCTCGGATGAGGTCGCGGCCTGGTCGGTGGTCGAGGACATGCTGAAAGACCCGGCCCTGCTGGCGGCCGTAGACATCCTGGGGAACCACTATCAATCGGGGAATCCCAAGACCTTCGACGCCGAGCTGCTGGCCAAGGCCGGGAAGCCCGTGTGGTCCTCCGAGGACGGCCCCTGGCGCGGCGACTGGGAAGGGGCCCGCAAGCTGGCCCAGCGCTTCAACCGCAACTTCATCGACTACGGCATGACCAAGACGATCTTCTGGAGCCTGGTCACGTCCTATGCCGACATCCTGCCCATCCCCGGTTCGGGCATCATGTGCGCCAACACGCCGTGGTCGGGCCGCTTCGAGGTCCAGCCGGCGCTGTGGGCCGTCGCCCATTTCACCCAGTTCGCCGAGCCGGGTTGGGCGTATGTCGAGACGGGCTGCGGCCTGCTCCCCGACCAAGGGGGGAGCTACACCACGATGCTCTCGCCCGACGGAAAGGATGTGAGCATCTTCATCGAGACGGGCGAGGCCAAGGCCGATGCGGAGTCCGTCCTGGCGATCGACCCGAGGTTCGCCGAGCGCGACTTCCACGTCTGGCAATCGACGACGGCCCGGCAGTTTGTCCGAGTCAAGACGGCCAAGCCCAAGAACGGGCTGCTGGCCCTGACGCTGCTCAAAGACTCCATCGTCACCGTTTCGACGACGACCGGCCAGAGGAAGGGCGACGAGGGCATCGAGATGCTCGCGCCCGGTTTGTTCCCCGTTCCCTATGAGGACGATTTCGAGGCCTACGGCGACGGCTTCCTGCCGCATTACACGCAGGATCAGGCCGGCGTCTTCGAAATCCGGGCCAAGGGCGGGGGGATGGCCCTCATGCAGGTCGTCCCGTCCATGGGCATCGAGTGGCACTTCCATCTGAACTCCGAGCCGGTGACACTGCTGGGCGACATGGAGATGGCCGATTACGACATGACCATCGACGTCCTGCTGGATGCGCCGAAACAGTCGGCCTCGGTCTATGGCCGCGTCAGCAAGGTCATCCAGCACCAGGTCCAGCCGCCGATGGGATATTGGCTGCGGGTGGACGGGGAGGGGCGTTGGACGATGGGCAAGGCCATGGACCTCTTGCTTCTCGACCGGATCGACATCGACAAGGTCTGGCCCGACCTGCGCTTCTCGTTCAGCGATCATACCAAGAACGTGCGGATCTTCGGCTACGCAGAGATCATGGCTTTGGACAAGACTCTGCTCGATGCACTCCCCGGCCTGGCGGCGCTTCTGGCCAAGGACCCGGATCCGAAGACCCTGAAGCTCGGCGTCCATTACGACGGGAGCTTCTATCTCTACCGCGATTATGTGCTGGGATCGGGGTTGACCACCTTCAGGCTGGGCGAGTGGAACACCCTGCGCATCCGTTGCCGGGGCGATCGGATGACGGGCTTTGTCAACGGGATGTCCATCGGGAGCTTCAGCGACGCGACCTACGCGCGCGGCCTGGCCGGCTTCGGCTGCGGCCGGCATACCGCCTGGTTCGACAACCTGGCTATCACGCGCCAGTAGACGGGATGAGCCTCGGACGGAAAGGGCCGCTTTAGTCAGATCCGGCTTTCCATAAGAACAAAATCCGCCGCCAAACCGACCGCGGAGTAGAGTCGGGACAGCATAGCGACGCTGGGGACGGACCGGCCCTGTTCGTACCGGGCATATCCGTTGATGGACTTGGCACCCAATCGGACAGCGACCTGGGCCAGGCTGAGTCCGGCTCTGGCCCGGGCTCGGCGGAGAAGGAGCGCGGTCAAGGCTCCGTCATCGTTGGCTCCGACTTCGAAAGAGCCGTGTGGCCCGGAGAAAATGTTAACTTTTAAGCCGGGCCTATTGGCCAAAGCTTCGATCGCGTCGGCAATCATTTTATGTGCTTCTTCGAGCGATCGTCCCTGGGTGGCGACGTCAAGGATAGGGACTTCCACGGCCCAGAAACGACCTGATCGGAAAGCTCGTCCGGCGAATCTCATCGACGTCCTCCCTCTACCGAGCGAAGAATCGCTTTGGCGGTGTATTCGTTTATCTCCGAATGCCTGGGCACGACTATCTCGTACTCGCTTTTGGCCCAAATGTCGTGGCGTCCGCCCCGGCGGATCAGCACCCAGCCCAACGCTTGCAGCTTTTTCTCCAGTTCGCGCCGTTTCATGTTCAGTATACACCAATGCGTGTAATAATCAAGAGGATAACACCATATCGTTTCAATGACAGCATTTACCGCTCTCACTAATAAGGACATCGCTGGAGAAGAGTTTTTCTCAGCGAAAGGAGAGATGTAACCGAAACTTGTGTATGAAGGAAACGAGCGTATCCTATGTTGGATCATCACATCTAACATGGACCCATAGAGGTCCGAAAGGATACGCTCATGAAAGACTACCGCAAAAGCGGGCGCAGGTCGAATGATTTTGGAATCGCGGTCGGCCTTGGATCAGTTGATTCGGGAGGCGCGCGGAAGATGCTCCAATCCGCTTTGGACACTGAAGTGGCCGAGTTCATCGAGAGGATGAAGAACCGGCGGACGGAGGACGGCCTGCGGGAGATCGTTCGCAACGGTTATTCCCCGGAGCGCGACATCCTCAGCGGGGCCGGCCTGATCAGTCCCCTTCCCATCAGTAGTCGGCAGGCTTCGCGGGAGAAATCATCTCCATGATATGATGCCGGATGAGGGCGAGGCAACCCAAGGCGCCCATGGGCATCTTGCCTACCGTCGGGACCGTTGCGATGATATCCTTCTTAAGGAAGCCGACCATGAAAATCTTGGCCACAGTTCTCATTGTCCTTTCCGCGATTTTCACGATGGGGACGGGCCTCCCTGCATCGCAGGAGGCCGCGGCCGCCGCCCGGGGGGTATGGGATATCCGCATCGATAAGACCTCCATCGAGCGCATCCTCCTCGATCCGGAATCGATCCTGGAAGACCCCGAAGCCTTCTGGAGGTCCGATCCGGCCTACCGGCTGGCGGAAAGCTGGCATCGCAATACGGGCGTCTCCAAATCGACCAACGGCTACGACAAGCGATGGCCGGCCGCCCTCAAGAAGCTGGCCGCCTTGCCCCGGGAGGAGCGGAAGAACCGGCCGGAGTTCCGATTCCTGGAGTCCCTGATGGGCAAGACGGCGGCCTTCGAGGCGGAGGCGCTGCCCTTCATCCGAAGCTTCCTGCCGGCCAACGAGATCGCCTTCCGCACCAGCGTCTACCTCACCACCCAGACCTTCCCCTACGCCTTTATGGCCAACGGCGACATGGTCGTCGACATTCTGAGCCTCAAGTTCCGCCTCAACGCGGACCAGATCTTCAACATTCTGACCCACGAGACCTTCCATGTCGGCTACGGCTACAACCGCTACCTGAGGGAGGAGCCGGCCCTGGACGACGGCTTCATCTACTCCACTCTCCTGGACAGCCTGCAGAACGAGGGGATGGCGACCTACATGGCCTACCGGGCCCAATCGCTCTTCCCGGCGCCGTTTGAGTCGGACTACCGGCTGCTCGACAATCCCCAGGAGGTCAAGCGGCGGTTCGAGTGGATCAACCGAATCTTCGAGGGGGCGGAAAGCGGGCATACCGGCGCGAAGAGCTCGGCAAGGAAGCCTGGGAACTGGGGGTCAACAAGAGAGGCTATTACGTCGCGGGAGCCCACTGGCCCGGGTCATCGACGAGAAGCTGGGCCGGGAGGCCCTGGTCCGGACCGTTGTCGAAGGGCCTCTCTCCTTTGTCGATCGCTACAACGAGGTCTCCGAGAACGGGTTCGCCGTCCACCGATTCGGCCGGCCGGGCGCTTGATCTCCCTTGGCGCGGCTGCTGCAGGACGCGAAAATGGCGGTCCTGGCGCAGGATGAGAAGCGGTTCGACGCCCTTGTCCGGGGCTTGACGACCGGGATTGCCGTCCGCCGTCGCGGACGGGCTAGTCCGTTGGCTACGGCCAGCTCTATCGCGAGATGGGCTGATCAGGTGTCCGGCCGCGCGGCTCGTTCCGAAGTCGCAACGCGTGGGACTCCTGGCCGAAGCCAACCGAAGCCGGCCGGCTGGACCAGGCCGAGTTCCGGAAGGTCCGCAGCTCGAGTCCCAAATTCGAGAATCCGGATGATGCTGGAAGAGATCAAGAAGTTGCGGAAGGAATAATCGCCGTCGCTCTAGTTGAGGCCGAGGCCAGACGCATATTTCGCCCGGTCAGCAGAAGACCCCCTATTCCATGATAATAAATTGCAATAATAGTTAATATATGATAATATTAGACATATATGGACAAACATGCTCTCCTGACCAAGACCGAAGTCGAGGAATACCTCCGCATCTCGCATATGACCCTTCAGAATCTGATGAAGCATCATGGGCTGCCGTTCATCAAGCTGGGCAAGCGCGTCCTCTTCCGCAGAGCTGAGATAGAAGCCTACCTGGAGTCGAAGACGGTGCGGCCCGGCGGGAAACGGGCACCGTGATCGCCAACGTTTTTGCCGGTATCGCCACCGGCTTCTTGATTTCGATCCCTCCCTTCGGCCCCATCGCTTTCGCCATGATCTCCAAAGGCTTCAAGAACGAGATCAAAGAGGGTCGTGCCATCGCCTTCGGCGCCGCCTTCATGGACTTCTTCTACAGCCTGATCGCCTTCAGCGGGCTCACCCTGATCATCTCGTTCTTCCCTTCGGGCGTGGGCAGGTTCTACGCCCGGCATTCCCAGTCTATCGTTATCGCGCTTTCCTTTGTCGGATGCGTGATCGTGTTCTTCTACGGCTTGAAAATCATGAGAACCAAGGTCGCCTACACCAAGCTGGAGGCGGAGTTATCGCCGAAGCTGGAATCGGCCTTGGCCAAGGCCATCCGGCTGGAGGGAAAAGCCGAGAACGCGGTCAAACACCTCGGCATCAAGGACATCAAGGTCCTCAAGAAGTCCAATTCCGTCGGCTTGTTCTTCACGGGCGTGCTGCTGGCCATGTCCTCTCTGACGCTGCCGGCGACCTGGCTTGCCCTGGTCGGATATATGAAGGGGCATGGCTTCCTTGCCTCGTCCTTTCTGGGCGGGCTCGGGTTCTCCGTGGGCGTCTTCGCGGGGACTCGGACTTGGTATGGTCTGCTCTTGGCGCTCATCACCGGCCAATAAACATCGGATCACCCAGGGGACGATCAACAAGCTCAACGTGGTCGCGGGCTCCGTCCTGATATGCCTCGGCGCCGGCCTGTTCATCAACGCGGTCGTGGCCGTGCTGCGATTCCTTTAAGGAGCAGAGACTTGAAGCTTCCGTTTTACGCCAAAGCCGCCCTTGTCTTCGTCGGCCTGTATGTCTTGTTCACGATGCTGCATATCGGCCAGAGCATTATCCTGCCGATCGTCTTCGCCATCATCATCGCCATCGTCCTTCATCCGATCGTGAATTTTTTTGTCCGACGAAAATTCAACCGGGTGCTTGCCATCGCCGTCACGATGATCCTGGTCTCCGTCATCATTATCGCGTTCGGCGCTTTTTTTATTTCCCAAGTCAGCCGGTTCGGCGAGTCCTGGCCTGTCCTGGTCGAAAAATTCACCGGTTTCCTCAACCAATCCATCGCGGGAGTTGCCGGCTATTTCGATCTCAATCCCCAAAAGCTCCATGCCTGGGTTGCCAAAACTCAGACCGGGCTCATCCACACAGGCACCGCCGCCATCGGGCGGACCCTGGTGTTCTTCGGCAACTGGCTCGTGGTCCTCTTCCTAGTCCCCGTTTATGTTTTCATGATCCTTTTTTACCATCCCATCCTGATCGAGTTTGTACGCAGGGTTTTCGGCGCCGACAATCAAAGCCAAGTCAGCCACATCGTCACCCAGACCAAAACCGTCGTCCAGCGCTACATCATCGGTCTGATCATCGAGGCGGCCTTGGTCGCGGCGCTGGAAATCATAGTTCTGTTCCTGCTGGGAATCGATTATGCGATTCTCATCGGCATCCTCGGCGCCCTGCTCAACGTCATTCCCTATATCGGCGGGCTTGTGGCCGTCGCCTTGCCCATCATGGTCGCCCTGGCCACCAAATCGTCGCCTTGGTACGTCGTCTATATTCTGGCCGCCTATTACATCATCCAACTGATCGATAATAATTACATCGTTCCCAAGATCGTCGCATCCAAAGTCAAGATCAACGCGCTTTTCTCCATCATTGTCGTGATTGCCGGAAATGCCTTATGGGGCATCCCCGGCATGTTCCTCTCCATTCCGCTGCTGGCCATCGTCAAGGTCATTTGCGACAACATCGAGCCCCTGAAGCCGTGGGGCTTCCTGCTGGGCGACTCGATGCCTTCGCTGCTGAAGATCAAGCCGATATTGAGAAGGAATAAGCCGGTCAGCTTATAAAAAAGCAACTGGTCGCCGCCGGCCGCGAAAGTCCTGTCCTACAGGAAACATGCGGTTATTTAGGACATTTTACGTCACGGACAAGAGCAGCCTACCCCCCCCGGAAGCGGCTTTCCCAGCGTCGATAAGAATCCCGCCTGTTTGACGGGCGAAAACAAATCCTCATTCTTTGGAGGCACGGGAGGCGCTTGGCATGCTTACTGCATTAGAAAGGGATGATTCGGTTCATCGAGGCGCCGTAACGGCGTCGCTCGGCGATGCCCGAATCTATGTTGCGCGGGGTCGGATCGTCACCGACAGGAGGACTGACATGGGTGAAATCGCCGACAAGAGCAAAGGCAGGATCAAGCAGGCCGTCGGGGACTTGACCGGCAACGCCAAGCTCAAACGGGAGGGGGAGAGGGATGAGCTCAGAGGCAAGCTCAAGGGCGCGGTCAAGGACGTGAAGCGGGCGGTCAAAAAAGCCGCTAAGTAACATCGACTTCTGATTTCAACAGATTCTCGATTCAAAAAGTCATCAACAGTCCGGAAGGAGAACCCATCATGAGCACTACGACCATCATCATCATCATCGTCCTGATCCTCCTCTTCGGCGGCGGCGGCGGCTACTATTGGCGGCGACGGCGCTAGAGGAGATTAAAGCTCTATACCCTTTCCTCGCCCCCGAATCACCGGGACGGCGTCGTCCAGGCCGACCTGCTGGCCTTCCTCAAGGCCTGAGATTGCGTCGCAACGCGGAAAGAAACGCGAAAGGAAAACTCATGTCGAAGCACAAAAGCACTTTCCTCGAATTCGCCCTCCCCCTGATCATCGGCGTCGCCGCCGGTTGCGTCGCCGGCGTCCTCTTCGCCCCCGGGAGCGGCAAGACGATCCGTCAAAAAGTCGCGAAAAATATCAAGGCAGCGGGCGATCTGATCAAGGACGGCGTCGAGATCATGGCCGATGAAGCGGAGCAAGAGCTCGAGGCCCCGGCTCGTCCTATGGACTCTTAGCCGAATCGTCAGGCGTCTTTGTTTTTGAGCCAGCGGGCGAGGTCCAGCGCGGCCGCGGCCGCGGCCGGGAAACGGGTCGGGCCGGCAATAATGCAAGCCTAGGAAATCCCAAGCCGGATCCCGTTGCCTCGACTTTTTCGACCTTTTCACCGGTTGACATGGCCGCCGGTCCGAGCGTATTCTTGCGCATGAAGATAGGAGTTTCCATAACGGCTTTCGCCGCGCCTGCGGTGAATTCGATGAACGTCGGGGAAACGAAAAGGCCGGCCATGAGCCCGGGGGGAAAGTTCATGAAAAAATCCGTCTTCGTCCCGATCGCCCTCGGTTTTGCGTTGGTCTCCGTCTTGGCATTTGAAAACGGAAGCCAAGAAAGTAAGCTAAGCTCCGCTCAGGGCGTCCTCGGCGGTCTTCCGAGAACCTGGTATTTTGCCGAGGGAACTACGTACTCGGGTTTTGAGACGTTTATTTTGGTTCAGAACCCGTCGACCTCGGACGCGAATGTCACGCTCAACTATCTGAACACAAGCGGGGTCTTGACCGTCCAACAAGTCCAGGTTCCCGCTCAGAGCCGAAAATCGATCAATTGTCAGGATGCCGTGGGAACGGGACAGAGATTCACGGTTAAAGTCGACAGCGATCAGCCCATTGTGGCCGAACGCCCCATGTATTTCAATTATCGATCGGGCGGGAACAGCGTGTTCGGGGCGCTTGCGTCGTCCCGCACTCAGTTCTTCCCCTCCGGAAATACCATTATCGATTCGAACGGAGATTTCTCTACGACCTTCTCTCTCCAGAATCCGAACAGCGTTCCCGCCCATGTCGATGTCTTGTATCTCCACGCTTCCGGCTTTCCAACGATGCAATCCATCAGCCTCCCCGCGAATTCCTTCGTCAACTCCTACGGTTATTCATATCCGGGATTAAACAAGGAGTTCAGCGCTTATTTCAACTGTGACCAGCCCATTTTCGCCGAGAGGGCCATTTACTTAAAGGATACCGGACAGGAGTTGATATCCGGAAACGTCATTCCCGGCGCTAATTTTTCTTCCCGAGACTGGTATCTCCCCGGGGGGAGCACGCAATCCGGATTCGAAACCTGGATCCTCCTCCAAAATCCGAACAGCGCCGCCGCAACCGTGTCGGTAAATTATATGACCGAACATGGCCCCGCCCCCGGGCAGACTGTCCAAGTCGCCGGCTATGCCCGGACGTCGGTCGACACGGGGCTCGACCTGGCCCGAAGTCCCGATTTCAGCACGAAAATAAAAAGCGATCTCCCCATCATCGCGGAGCGGGCCATGTATTGGAACAGCCGTCAGGCTTTTCATCATTCGATGGGAGCCAAAGGGCCGGGCACTCTTTGGTATTTCGCCGAAGGCAGCACTCAGCCGGGATTCGAGACGTGGGTTCTTGTTCAGAATCCCGGCGATATTCCCGCAACCGTGACCTTGAATTATGCAACCGAGACCGGGCCGGTGGCCGGTTCTCAAAAAGTTCTTGTTCCCGGGAACAGCCGGTCCTCGGTCAACACGGCCGACTTCGTGAGCCAGCCGCATGATATCAGCATCAAAGTCGAGAGCGATCGACCGATCGTCGCCGAAAGGGCCATGTATTACACTTCCTCCGATAGCCAGGGCGATCTCTCTGGATATCAGGGGCAGGCCGGCGCTTCATCACAGGTCTCCATCCCCAAGTTCGGGCACAGCGCCGCCGGCTTTACGCCCGCCCCGGCAGTCTCCGTCGAATACCTGCTGACCGGAATGGTTTCCTTGAACGGCACGCCGCTCGGCGGAGTGACTTTGAGCGGCATGCCGGGGAATCCAGTGACGAATGCCTTGGGCCAGTATACCGGGATGGTGCCGAACGGCTGGACCGGGACGGCCACGCCGATCCTCGCGGGATATGCCTTTATTCCGGCTACGCGTTCTTATGCCGGCGTCGCCGCGAACGAGAACGGGCAGGATTACGCCGCCGCGGCGGGGATCTCGAATACGATTTCCCTGACCTCTCCCCATGGAGGGGAGAGCTGGGAGGCCGGTTCGTCGCAAAATATCATCTGGACGACGACGGGAACCATCGCCAATGTGAAAATCGAGTCTTTCACGACCGGCGCGGCGGGTTGGACGACTATCATCGCCTCGACTCCCAATACCGGAACATTCCCCTGGACCGTCCCGAATATCCCCGCGGCCCAGGGCTTGATCCGCGTGAGCGATGCCTTGAACGGTGCGGTTTTCGATGTCGGCGATTCGGTTTTCTCTATCACGGCGCCAGCTCCGCCGAAGGATGATTTTCTGGGGACTTAGTCCGGCCAAGGCGTTTTCTATCGCAACTCGGATACGGGCGGGTGGGTGCCGCTGGCCAGTCCGGCGACCAAGATCGTCGCCGGCGACATCGACGGGGACGGCATCGATGACCTGATCGGCATCTGGCCGGCGCAAGGCGGCGTCTGGGTCCGCTATGGGAGCAACGGTTCCTGGGCCGATCTTTCCTCGACGGCGGACTGGATCGCGGCCGGGGACATGAACGGTGACGGCCGGGACGATCTCCTGGGCGCCTGGAACGCTCAAGGCGTGTTCTATCGGAACTCGGCCGATGGGCAATGGATTCAGCTGGCCAGTCCGGCAACGAAGATCGCCGCCGGCGACATTGACAACGACGGGACGGACGACCTGATCGGCATCTGGCCGACCCAGAACGGCGTCTGGGTGAAGTACAGCGGCTCCGGGGCCTGGGCCAATCTCTCCTCAACCGCGGACTGGATCGCGGCGGGCGATATGAACGGCGACGGGCGGGATGATCTGGTGGGGGCTTGGAATTCCCAGGGCGTTTACTATCGGAACTCAGCCACTGGGCAATGGGTGCTGATGGCCTCGCCGGCGACGGTGGTGACGGCCGGAGACCTGGACGGCGACGGGACCGCCGACTTAGTCGGCATCTGGCCGACCCAGGGCGGCGTCTGGGTGAAGTACGCCAAGGATAACGGTTGGGGGCTTCTTTCTTCGTCGGCGGATTGGATCGCCACGGGGAAAATGCGAACCGCAGCCGGGAATACATGGCCGGCCGGACTCCACGAATCGTCCCATCCATTGGGGCGGCCGGCGGCTTGGTTCAATAATCTTTCCCAACCTTTCGGAAAGGCTCCGGCTGTGGCGCCGGAACGGCCCCAGCCGTTCGGTCCCCTTTCCAACGGTCCTCCGAACAAATCAACGGCTGCCGGCCCCGCTCCCATCGGATCTTCAAAGGGCCCCGGCTCGACCGGATTCGTCTTCGATAGACAACCGAATCTCGATCCGAATCACGGAGATTCATTCCTCGCGCCGCGGAATCGTCTTCCCTCTCCGGGCGAACCCGGATTCCGGTGTCCGGCGGAGAAAAACCTGATTCCTCGAATGGAAAAAAAATAAAAGAGCAAGCCCGGTTTCCGGAGCATCCTATAGGGAAAATATTTCCCGTTCGGCCGGGGGACCGGGAATATGCCCGGCCGGAATCGGGCCAACATCATAAAAAGCACCGCTGGGGGGCAGGGGTGATCGCCGGAATCCTAATTGATGCGTTCAGGGGATAAATTTTTCTGCGACTTGAACATGAAGCCCGATTCTCCAGGCCCCGGAAGGCGTCGAACCCGAGAGCGAGGCTCGCCGGCGACCAGGTTTCCTTCCGTTTGGAAGCGGAATCCGCTCCCTCCGGGTCCTTCAGACGAGAGATCCATGTAGACCCCGCCTATGCCGGCCGGGGGGATGGTTCCGCCTAAAGGAGCATCGAGTATCCGAGCATTCCAAAACCCTTGGCTCCAAGCGCCGCCCGCCATTCTGCCGACGGCGATGTCCCTTGCCGTCGAGCCGATGTAAGCCCACGTCTGGCTGCGCGAGTATTTCACCCAAATGCCCGCCTGCCCCGGCCAGAGGCCGATCAGGTCGTCGAAGCCGTCATTGTCCAGATCCCCGGCCGTGATCCGGCCGGCCGGAGAGGCCATTTTCACCCACTCGCCGGAAATCGAGTCGTTATAGAAAACCCCTTGGCCGGCCCACGTTCCCAGAAAATCGACGCGGCCGTCGCCGTTCATGTCGCCGGCGGCGATGTCCGAGGCCGCGGAACCGAGATAGCTCCAAGTCCCGGCTTTGGAAAGCTTCGTCCAGACGCCCGCCTGACTCGGCCAAACACCGACGAGGTCGTCCTTCCCGTCGCCGTCCAGGTCTCCGGCCGCGAGCAGATCGGCCGGCGTAGCCATAAGAACCCAGCTTCCGCTTACCGAGTCTTTGTAATAGACCCCCTGCCCGTCCCAGGTGCCGAGAAAATCGACGCGGCGGTCGCCGTTCATGTCTCCGGCCGCGACCCGGCGGGCCGCGTTCGATAGAAAAGCCCAAGCACCGTCGGCCGAGTTTCTGACCCAGACTCCGTTCTGTCCTCCCCAAATTCCGATGAGATCATCCTGGCCGTCCCCACCGAGGTCGCCGCAGACGATGAGATCGGCGGGGGAGGCCAGGGCGGTCCAGGCGCCGGTTTCGGAGCTCCGGGCATAGACTCCCTGCCCGTCCCAGGTGCCGACGAGATCCTTTTTCCCGGAGGAAAGTATCTTCTCGACCGCCGATGGGGCATGGATCCGACCCCAGCCGTAGACATTATTGGGGACGGCGGAAGCTTCATCGCCGCCGCAGCCTTGGCTTGTTGTTTTCGGGACGGCCGTCCGGGTCATGGCGTATTCCAGGCCGGCGACGTTACCCGCCATGGCGGGATGGGCGGACAACATCAGCGCGGCCAACCCGGCCGCGTGAGGCCCGGCCATGCTCGTCCCGCTCATGGATTGATATCCGCCGTCGGGGATGGAGGACCGGATGGCCACTCCCGGCGCCGAGACGTCGGGCTTCATCCGGCCGCTGCCGTCAAGGGTCACCGGACCGCGGCTGCTGAAACCGGCGACGGAATCGGACGAATCCGTGGCAGCGACCGTGAAGGACTCCTCGTAAATCCCCGCGGGCGCGTTGATCGTGCCGCAGGCAGGGCCGCTGTTTCCGGCCGAGTGGACGGTCAGGATCCCGGCGGCGCGAACGTTTGCGACGACTGTCAGCAAAATGTCGGGGTCCGTGCAGCCCTCGCTCGGCGGGCAGCTCCAGGAATTGTTGATGATGTCGGGGGCCAGGGCGGGATCCGGGTTTTGGCCGTCGAGGTTGGTGGGCGCGATGAACCACTGGTAGCACTCGCTGTACGTGGCCGGCGTGCCCAGGCCGGATTTCATGTTGCGGCAGCCGATCCATTTCGATCCGGGCGCCACACCGACCGCGTTGGCCGCTCCCGCCGGCCAGCTCGGCTGGCTCGGCGCCAGGTCGTTGCCGGCGATGGTGCCCATGGTGTGGGTTCCGTGCCCGTGGTCGTCGTAAGGCTCCTTGAGGTCCCCGCCGGCGCCATGGACGGCGTCGTGCCAGCTGTAATTGTGGTCGACGGACGCTCCGTTCCAGCCGCGATACTGATTGATCAGTGCGGGATGGTCCCAGTCATAGCCCGTGTCCTGGCCGCCGACAACGACGCCTTGTCCACGATATCCGCTCGTCCAGACCTGGGGCGCTCCGATCTTGTTGATGTTCCATTCGATGGCCGAGGGGGCCTGATCCAAAGGCATGTCGGCGGAGGGGGGCGGCGCGGGGAGGCTGATTCGCGGGTTCGCCGAGACGCGTGCGATATCCATACGCTCGGCCATCTTCTCGATGATGGGAAGATCGCCCCTGACCCAGATCATGTTGGCCACCCAGAAGGGCTTGAATTCCGCCCCCAGCGCTTCCAGCTCCGCGATCACCGGAGGCTGAGTGGCGGCCGCGATCGCCGTCAGCTCCTGATAGACGAACGCGCCCTTGGCCGCTTTGGACGAGAGCCGGCCCGCGGGCTCCAGATCGGCTTGGACGGTAAGGAAGAGCAGAAACTCCGTCTTCGCCCCGCCCTCGGCAGTGCGGATGACCCAGCGATCGACCTTGGGCGCCCAGTCCGGAGACTGCGTTCGTCCGTCACCATGGCCTCCGACTCCGAATAAAACAACCGGGCCTAACCACAATGCATGGACGATCTTCAGTTTCATGGCTTCAAATGCTCCCGCGCGCTTCTACATTTTGGTCGTCGGCCTGCTCGGCATGATCAGCTTCATCGCGGTGGTCATGATCCTGATCACCGGCAAGACTTGACCCTCCGGTTCATCGCAGAGATACGTCGGCAGTACTCGTCCCGCCCTTCTGGGACGAGACGACGATTTTAATGGGCGAGTCGCCTTCGACGACGGCCAGCCAGCGCAGCTCGCGCATCGGGCCGGCCGAGGCCGGCTTGGCTTCGGACCCGGCCGGCTCTTTGTAACCGGGAATGGGCATCGAACCCTCCAGAACACCCAGCCGGGCCGGAGATCCGCCCGACACGATGCGGAAATTGGCGCCCCCCGCCGTCAGCCAGGCTAAATCCTCCCGGTTTCCGGGGATCGATACGCCTTGGGCAAGATGCGTGGCCAAGGCGCCGCGGTTCTCGATTCGGGCTCTCACTTCGATAGCCCTGAACCGCCCCTCCGCCCCGGGCTGCCCGACACCGGCCAAGCTTTCCGCCGTCCATCCGGCAGCCGTTTTGGGATCGTCGGTGGCGCCGATGACGCGGGCCTTGGCTTCGGCCACGACGACATCGGGCAGCAGCCCGGCCCGGAACAGCTCGAACTTCCCGTGCGTCTCGCAAACGTAAGTCAGTGGCTCGCCCGGCCAGGCATTGTTCTGGTAGAGCGGGATCCAGCCCCCGATCTCGCCCGGCCCCAGCTCCGGATGGACGAAAGGCCGCCAGGGGATGAATAATTTCCCGCCGTACTTGGCGTCCTGCCAGGCCAGGAGAGCCCTTTGCTGGGTCAGGCCGGTCGGGTCGGGCGCGAGAGCCGGGAAGCCCGGGATGTCCCGGGCCGGGTTCCAGAGCTCGGTGGTGATGGAGTAGGAGCCGTGGTGGCGGAATTCCCAGTCCGTGGACAGCCCGTAGCCGTACTGCCGGTCGCTCAGCTCGTCGTAGCTGACCCGCCAGCCCCGGGGCAGCTCGTAGCCGCGTAGGGCGGCGAGCTTGTTCTTGCCCTGGGCCAGAGCGGCCTTGGCCTGGTCGAGGCCCGATGGGTCCTTCCAGACCGCGGGGACTTCCTCGCCGATGAGCTCCAGGTACTTGCGGCCCATGATGAAGTCCATCACGGCCACGTCCTTGGGGTGATAGGCGGTATGCGGCGAGGAGCCCATCGGCCGATAAGTGAATCCGCCCGAGGTATGGTAAGTTCTGGCCCATCAGGATGTTGCGGTGGGCCAGGAAGAAGTCGCAGAAGGCCTTGACCTCCGGTGAGGAGGCCGGGAAGTCGCCCGTGCCCCCGGCCGTGCCGTCGTCCCGATACCAGCGGATGGGAAAGTTGCGGTTGATGTCGATGCCCGACTCGGGGTCCTCGCCCCGGCGGCCGTCGCCGTCGTTGTCCAGGTCCTCGCCGACCACGGTATAGGTCGGGCGCGTCGTCGTCTCCTCATTCCGCAGCCTGACCATGAGCCGCGGGTCCGTCTCATCGGCCACGAGACGACCCTTGGCGTCCTTATAGCGGAACTGGGCGATGACGCCGTCCCCGTCGAGGTCGTCGGGGCCGTCCTCGTTCGTTCGTCCGTCGCGGTCGTCGTCCCGGAGCATGCTGTTGGCGCGCTGGGAGATGCCGCGCTCCAGGCTGTTCGAGTGGCCGTCGGGGTTGACGATCGGGCAGATGTAGAAGACCTTGCGGTCGACCAGGGCGCGGATGGCGGGATCGGATTCGCAGCCGGAGACGAGCTTGTCGATGATATACAGGCAGACCTCCGTGCCGGTGAACTCGTTGCCGTGGGTCGAGCCGCAGATCCAGTGGCCGGGCTTGGAGAGGTGGGCGGGGACGGCGGGGGAGGCCGTGACGGCCGATCCCGCCGCGGAAGGCGGGAGCGCGGGGAGAAGCGATTCGAGGCTGACGCCTGTGCCCTTGTTGGTGACGGTCAGGACGAAGATCGGCCGTCCGAAGCTGCTGCGGCCGATCTCCTCGAGCTCGGTGATCTCGGGATAAGCTGCGGCGACGTCCTGGAGATAGCGCGTCACAGCGGCCGTGGTATGGAAGCCGTCGAAGGCGATCGGGACTCGGGAAGTCGACGGTGCGGACGCGGGAATCGCAGGCACGGGGATCGCGAAAACCAGGAGAAAGGCAAGAAGGCCGGCTGGAATCAGCCGTTCCAGGCTTGATCCCATTGGGTCCGCATGGGGCGAGAGAATCGGCATGGGAGCGCCTCCCGTCGAGCATTCCCCCCATGGGGCTAGGGGATTTATATCCGGGAGAAATCGGTTAGTCAAATTTGACAAGGGGCTTCGCCCTTTCTATATTCTTGCTGGGATGGTCTACCCCGTTCCGCAACGGCGAGGGGGAGGCAAAGAAGGGAGAGTCATCCATGACCCTGAGAAGGCTCGCTCTTGTTTTTTCGCTCGTTTTCGGTATGTCCGTATCGGTCCTGGCGGGGACGCTAGCCTCTAGCCCCGCGACAGGCCAGGAGAAGGAAGACCCGCAGATCGAGGCCTTCCTGAAGAAGCCGGCGCCGCTCGCGAAGGCCGACCAGGACGAGCTGGCCCGGCTGCTCTTCCGCAAGATGGCCAATGCCGCGGACGACGTCAAGCCGGAGTTCTACGTCAAATATTACAAGCTGGCCATGGACAGATGCCCGGACACCAACAGGGCCCATGAAGCCTACTGGAGGCTGACCAATCTCTACAATCGGGCCTATGACGAGCCGAAGCATGAGGAGATCGTCAAGATCCTGGAGCAGTTCCTGGCCCGGTACAAGACCTCGACCGTCGTGTCGATGAAGAAGTACCCGGACGAGATGCTGGTCTTTTCGCCCATCCGGAGCCTTCACCAGGCCTACGAGAGTCTAGGGCGGTATGACCAGATCGCGGCCTACTACGACAAGATCGCGGCCCAGGAAGCCGGCTTTGCGATTTACGATTTTTTCGACTATGCCGACGCCCTGGACAAGGTCGAATCGCCTCAAGGACGCCGTCGTCTGGTATGAGAAGTTCCTGAAAAAATCCGAGGGAGACGACAGCGTCGACTTCATGCGCGAAATCGCCCAGGACCGGGTCAACGAGCTGAAGAAGTAAAGAGGTCCTTCTCTTTTTTCTTCCGTTGATAGTCGGCGGCGAATTTGAGAATCGCCTCCTCGGCCCGTCCGAAAGCCGGCGGCGCCGGATAGTCCGGGCGGCTGCGATAGAGGACCGACTTGGCCCCTTCCGGTGCCTCGATTGTAATCCTGACGGGGTAATGTCTTTCCTCCGGGTTGGGGGTGCCGCAGGATGCCGGAAGATCGAAGAAACCGGCTTCGCGAATGAGGCGGAGGAGCGCGTCGACGCCCTCCGCCGCGACGGACATGGATTCGCTCTTGCGTATGACATCATCCGGCCCCGCGTCGGCCGAGGGGTCCTGTCCGCCCCGGGGAATGGAGCTGACAAGCTCCATTCGCCCGTCTTTGATCAGGACTCCGGTGAGTCCGGCCATATCATAATGGATGAGGATTTTAGGCCCGGCCGCCGCCGCCTCTTGATCCAGCTTCGGCTCGACGGAGTTTCCCTTCGGATCGATATACATCCATCGGCCCTTGAGATTGACTCGGGCTAATCCCCCGATGAAGGCATCGACGAAGTCGTATTGGAGGGGAATGACTTCGGTCCCGGTCTTGTCGACGAATCCGTAGCGGCCGGAGCGGCTCACCCCCGCCAGACCCTCGTGGAACACGAAAGCGAAATCGTAGGCTGGACGGACCGCGATCGTTCCCCGGGCGTCGATATACCCGTGTTTTCCGTTATCAGCGGATTGGACAACGGCCAAGCCATTGTAAAAGCCCTGGACCTGGAGAAATTTCGGGTCCTTCCACATGAGTCGGCCGGTCCGGTCGACGAGGTTGTCCAGGCCGTCGTGGTTGACGCGCGCCCATCCCTCATGGAACTCCTCGGCCTCCGCGAATCTCGCCGGGAAGAGGGGGGCGCCGTTTTGGGCAATGAATCCCCAAGTGCCGTCATGGGAGACCGGGGCTGCGCCTTGGCTGAAATCGCCGGCGTCTTCATAGCGGAGGGGAATGACGGGACGGCCTTTCCCGTCGAGGAAGCCCCAAAGGCCGTTCTTCTGGACGCGGCCCCGCCCCTCGTTAAACGGATAAGCCGCCTCGTATTCGGGCGGGACGGCCCACGCTCCCGCCCTGTCGACGTAGCCCATCTTGTCTTCCTGCAGCGCCGGGGCCAGCCCTTCCGAAAAGGCGTCGGTATAGTCGAACTTCGCGGGAATGAGGATATTCCCCTTGAGGTCGATGAAGCCCCACTTCCCGCCCATCTTGACCGCGGCCGCCCCTTCCGAGAAAAAGCCGGTTTCCTCGAATCGCGGCGCGATCACGATCGTCCCCCGTGCGTTCATGAAGCCCCAGCGACCTCCCCTTTCTACGGCGAAGAGGCCGCTCGTGTCTTGCAGCCGCTTGTCCACAGCCGCAGCCGGGGTCGCGGCCAGTACGATCGCCAGCCCTGCCGACAGCCATATTTTCATTTTGTGCCCTCCCCGGAAACCGCGTGATTCATGATTTTCATATGCCCCATATTATATCCCAGGAGAGGGCGGACTGGGGCGAAACATCCCCGCTCAGATCGACGCCGGTGATCTGGTCTTCCGGCGTCCGGCCTTTCTCGCGGCCGGAGATGACGGCTTTCGGCTTGATTCCATCTCTGCGATTCTGTGGATCCGGATCATCACTTGAGGAAAAGGATGGCCCTATGCTGCTATGGGGGCCAAATGCATTTTAAAAATCGACATTGTTCCTGTATGCTTCAGCCCTGGAGAAGACGAATCGCCTCCCGGAGGCCGTCGTCTGGTACGAGAAATTCTTGAAGAAGTCCGCGGGCCATGACAGCGTCGATTTCAGGCGCGAAGTCGCCTAGGACCGGATCAAGGAGCTGAAGAAGTAGGAAGCGATAAGGAGAGGCGGCCATGAGATGGATCCTGATCATTCTTTTCTCCGGCCTGATCCTGTCGGCCGGATGGTCGGCCCCGGGAGGGATGGCCTCCCGCGAACAGCCCAAAACCGGCCTTCCGGGAATCTCCGGAAATCTCGTCTTCTTTTACTATCGGGATCTGCCCGGGGCCAAGACGTTCTACGGCGATACGCTCGGCCTCCCCCTCGTCCTCGACTACGGGTATGCCGCGATCTACCGCATCACCGAGTCCTCCTTCGTCGGACTGGTGGACGAGGCGAAAGGCATGCACAAGGCAACCGAGCCGAAGACCGTGACTCTGGCCTTCGTCACGGACGAGGTCGACGGCTGGCATGCCTACCTGACGGGCAAGGGCGTGAAGATGCACAGTCCGCTGAAGGACTCAGCTTCGATCAACGTACGCGGGTTCGTGGCCCTGGATCCGGAGGGGTACTTCTTAGAGTTCGAGAACTTCCTCGCGGCGCCGCGCAACGTCGGGATTCGTGAGAAGCTCGATTCGCTCCGCCCGCTTTATCCGCTCGCGGGAGCCCGGCCCGCCGGCCTGGGGGTGCGGGCGACCGTCTTCTGGCTCTATTACAACGACCTCGCCCCGGCCCAGAAGTTCGTCGAAGATGTCTTCGGCGTCGACCTGCTCGTCGACCAAGGCTTCTCCAAGGTCTACCCGTGCACGGCCTCGGGCTTCCTCGGGCTGGTCGACCAAGCCCAAGGACTGCACAAGTTTTCGGAGACCAAGTCCGTCAACGTGGCCTTCCAGACGCCCCACCTCGAGGCTTGGTTCGAGCGGTTCCGGAGCCGGGGGGTTCCCATCCGGTTGCCGCTGGAGGATGCGGATGGGGCGCTCGTCCGAGCCTTTGTGGCCCTCGACCCGGCCGGATACTTCCTTGAATTCCATTGGTTCCGGCCGGATCCCAAGAACGAGGCGATCCTCAAGATCCTGGCGAAATAGCCCCCATGAAGCGTCTCCTTTTGTCTCCGGTTCTTGCAGGGCTCGTTCTTATGTGTGCCCCCGTCGCTTCATCTCCGCAGCGACGGACTTTGGCTGAAGCGCTCGTTGATCCCATGGTGCAGACCGCCCTCCAGCACATCGATGGCCGCGCGGAAAGGATGGGAGCCGATTTGGCCAAGATCGGCGCCATTCCTTCCCCATCCGGCGGCGAGCATGCGCGCGCCGCGGCCGTGGCGGCGATGATGCGGGCCATCGGCTTGTCGGCCGTGACTGTGGATGCCGTGCCGAACGCCGTCGGATATATCCCCGGGCGCTCGGGGCGGGCTCTCGTCTTTGTTTCCACCCTGGACGATCTGGCGACGGTGACCGCGCATCAGAGCCGGGCCGCGGGCCCGCCGCGCGTGGACGGCGATCGGGTCCTGGGACCCGGCACCAATACCTCGGCGACCACCATGGCTCTTCTGAGCGCGGCCGAGGCCTACCTGAAGGCCGGGCTCAAACCGGAGCACGACCTGGTGTTTGCCGCCGTGGCCCAGGAAGAGACGGGCCTGACGGGCATGAAGAAGCTTTACGCCGATTACCGGGACCGGGCCGTCGGATTCGTCGACATCCTCGGCGACGGCCGCTCGATCTCCTATGGGGCGCTGGGAATCCACTGGTGGAAAGTGATCGCTTCGGGTCCCGCGGGCCACTCGTTAGGCGGCGGACTGCCCAACGTCAACCAGGGCCTCGGCCGGGCCGTCGACCGCATCCTGGCCTTGCCGCATCCGGCCCGCGAGACCGCTTTGCGCACGGTCGTCAACGTCGGCATCATCCAGAGCGGCACCGTATTCAATCACAAGCCCGAGAGCGGTTGGTTCTCACTGGATATCCGCTCCCTGGAGGCGGGATCGATCGACGCCGTTGAAAGCGCCGTGCGGGCCGAGCTGGCGCGCATCACCGAAGAGACGGGCATCGCTTTCAGGATGGAGCCCTTCCAAATCACTCCCGGCGGCCAGATCCCGGGGGCCGAGAGCTCTCCTCTGGTAAAGACGGCCGCCGCTATCTCCCGCCATCTGGGGTACGAGCCGCGTCTGGGCAATGCCGGCTCCTCCAACATGAACGTGGCTGTAGGAGGGGGCACGCCGGCCATCGGATTGGGCGGTGATCGGGGAGGCGCGAGGGGGACGCCCGAGGAGTGGGCCGGCATCCCGGCCATGGTCAGAAGCGCGAAGCACGTCTTTCTTCTGGCCGCGACCCTGGGCGGTGCGGCGTCGCTTGACTCCTCGAGTCTCGGAGCTTTATAGTCGGCGATGAGAGGTTCAATTCTTTTTTTCACGGGGGGCGCAGCCTGTGATTCGAGCGTTTATTGGCGTCACCGACAGGGATTGGTACGACCTGCTGTCCATAACTCCCGGTATCGATGAAGTCAACTTCTGGCAACCGGGAGGGCATCGTAAGTTCAGCGCCCTTGTGCCGGGGGAGATGTTCCTCTTCAAGCTTCACAGTCCGGAGAACTATATCGTCGGTGGAGGATTCTTCTCTTACTCCACCCTTCTGCCGACGAGCCTGGTTTGGGACTCCTTCAGGCAAAAGAACGGCGCCCGTTCGCTTCCGGAGATGAGAGCGCGGATTCAGCGGCTCCGTCAGAGCCTCGGCTCCAGGCACGAGGACTTCGTCATAGGCAACATACTGTTGACGCAGCCATTCTTCTTTGTTCGGGAGGAGTGGATTCCCATTCCGTATGATTGGAAGCCAAATATCGTCTCGGGTAAGAGATATGATCTGGAAACCGAGCCGGGGCTATCTCTATGGCGGGAGATCCAAGTCAGGCTGGCGGATCGTCAACTTCCCAATATGCCGGAGAATCCGATCCGAAGGTACGGTGATCCTATTCTGGTTACCCCCAGGCTTGGACAAGGCGCGTTCCGAATCCAAGTTACGGATGCTTACGCTAAGCGTTGCGCCGTAACCGGCGAGAGAACCCTGCCGGTACTGGAGGCAGCCCATATCAAGCCCTTTTCGGATGGCGGTGAGCATGCGGTTCCCAATGGTGTTCTTTTCCGTTCCGATATCCATACGCTGTTTGACAGAGGCTATGTGACGGTCTCGCCGGAATATCGCTTCGAAGTCAGCCAGCGAATCCGAGAGGATTTCGAGAATGGGCGGGATTACTATCGGTTGGCAGGGAGCCGTCTGATTCTTCCAAATGATATCGCTCAAAGACCGGATCTCGAGATGCTACGCTGGCACAATGAGCGTTTCTTGGGCTGAATACCCTGTGGCCGGAGCTGACTGATGGAGATGGAGCAGCGAGCACGGGTCTTCCTCGAGCTTTCCAAGTACACCGGCCGGGATGTCACGGCGGACTTCATCAAGCGCACCTTGGATCATCTCCCCGCTCTGGGCTTGCCTAGGATCCATTCGCTCTTCGAGGGGATCTACAAGCCTGCTGGGGATAAGTACGCCCTGTGCATTTACAGCCGCTCCGCGGCAGGAGCGGAGCATGCCGCGTATCCAGATGCGCTGGAGTTCCGGGAGGACGGCAGCTGGATCATGCTCTATTCTCCGAAACGAGGGTCTCTCGACACTTCGGTCAATCGGGCGCTGATGGCCTGTCAACGAGATCATATTCCGGTGCTTGTCATTGTTAAGATCAAACAAGACAAAAGGCTGCGAGGAGAAAGGTACAGAATACTTGGTGCGGCTTTCATCGAGGAATACCGGCCTGATCTGGAGAGCTTTGTTCTTCGCGGCGGAAGAGCGAACATCGTTGATGGGCTCTTTGGCCCTCTTCAAGAAGAGGAGCGCGACCGATTCCTGATACGGAATCGGGTTTTCTCTCCATTCGCCCTCATTCGCGAGGATCGAACTCTCCATCAATATGACCGGGCCAGCCGTGAGCGTGCTTTCCGCTCAATTCTTTTAGAGGAGTATGGATGTCTTTGTGCGGTGTGCAAATCCAAGTTCATCCTTCGCGCGGGGCTCCAGAATCCCATCATCGAGGCAGAAGCCGCTCACATTATCCCGGTTAAAGCAAAAGGGCCAGATGACCCCCGCAACGGATTATCGCTGTGCCGGAGACACCACTGGGCTTTCGATCTTGGCCTGTTTACGGTCACCGATGCGGCGACGGTGAAGGTCAGCCCAAGAGTGCAGACGGCCATTCGTGAGAAATTCGATCTTGAGGAGTACGAGGGCGAAGCTTTGATCCCTCCCGTCAATGATTTGTGCCGGCCGCATGAAACGGTCCTGCATTGGCACCAGAAGGAGAGCTTTCTCCGTTAGCCGTTCAGAGCCCTCATGACAGCTGTCGCGAGGGCGATGTCCTGCACGGCCACCCCGGTCAGATCGACGACGGTGATCTGGCTGTCGGAAGTCCGGCCTTTCGCCCGGCCCGCGATGACGGCCCCCAGCTCGACACAGCGATCTTCCTTGATCTTGCCCGCCTCGAGCGCCCTGTGAATCTCGCCCCGGAGCCGGCACTGGGGTAGGCTGTCCGCCACGATCACGTCGGCCCCGGCCAGGATGTCCGAATCGAGCTCCTGCTTTTCGGGCGTGTCCGAGCCGACGGCCGTGATGTGGGTGCCCGGCCGCAGGTCGGCGGCCGAGAGGAGGGGCGTTTTCGACGGCGTCGCCGTGACGACCAGATTGCAGGACTTCAGGATGGCCGTCGTGTCTCGCGTTATTTCCACCGCGAAGCCGAGGGAGCCCATCTCCCGTTTGTAGCTCTCGAGCTCGTCCGCGAGAGGCCCCCAGGCCAAAACATCCCGGCAATCCGTGATCCGCTCGAGCCACTCGAGCTGAAGCCGGGCCTGGACCCCGGCGCCGACGATGCCGATGCGCTCGACCT
The DNA here is from genome assembly GCA_963803915.1 of Candidatus Aminicenantota bacterium. GTDB lineage: Bacteria > Acidobacteriota > Aminicenantia > Aminicenantales > UBA4085 > UBA4085. Next base: position 152,871 of record CAWDOL010000015.1, read on the forward strand.
TGCGGGGCGCGAAGTATTTGGCCGCAATCGCGCCGGCAACCGCGGTCCGGACATCGGTCAGGTGCCCCTCGTCGAGCAGGATGGCGGCGGATTCGCCGGTGCTCTGCTTAAAGAGGAGCATGCAGCCGTTGCCCGACGGCAGCCCCAAGGCGGGATTGCCGTAGAAGCCGGAGGCGATCTTGATGACGTAGTATTCGTCGCCCTTGATGTAGCCGTACTTGATGTGAGTCTCGCCCTTGTCCAGGATCAGCTCGCCGACCGACGGCACGATCGCCCGGCCCTCGGAGTAGGCGACGAAACCCGCTTCGATGGCCGGGACGAGGTCCAGCGAGGGGAGGACTTCTTTGATCTCGGCCGGCGTTATGATCTTCACGAGAGGCCTCGGCGGCAACGCCTATTTCGCCCCTAGCTCCTTGAGCAGCTCGCTGATCCGGCCGAGTGCCGGTTCCAGATATTCGTGAGGCTGGCCGTAGCTGATGCGGACGAAATGGTCCAGCCCGAAGTGGTCGCCGGGCACGATGAGCACCTTCTTCTCGTCGCGCAGCCGCTCGACAAGTCGGGTGGAATTAATGTCCAAGCCGTACTTCACGAAAGCGATGGCCGCGGCCTGGGGCGCCGCGCCGCTGAGGACGCCTCCCTGTTCCTTCATCCACTGTGCCAAAACAGGATAGCCGCGGCGGATATAGCCGCGGGTGCGTTGGATGATGCGGGGCCGGACGCGGGGGGACAGGGCATAGGCCGCCAGGTGGTTCGAGAGCATCGTGGCGCTCAGGGTCAGGTATTCGTGCCTGGCCCAGAGCTCATCGATGACGTCGGCCGGGCCGACGGCCCAGCCGATCCGCAGCCCCGGCAGGCCGTAGGCTTTGCTCAGGCTGCCCACGGCCAGGACCTTGTCGTACCTGCCGTAGAACGAAGGCGTCTGCTCTTCGGCCACCCGCTCGGCTCCGGCGTAAACTTCATCCGCCAATATCCAGGCTCCGGAGGGACGGGCGGCTTCGATGATCGCCTCCATCTCCTCGTTCTTGAGGATGTAGCCCGTCGGGTTGTTCGGGTTGCAGACCGCGATCAGCTTCGTTTTCGGGGTTACGGCCTTCTTGAGGCTTTCTAGGTCAAGGGCCCAGCCGTTCTTCTCGTCCAAGGAAAAAGTCCTGAGGTCGAGATTCAGGTTCTTGGCCAATCCCCAAATCTGCATGTAGTTCGGCAGCATGACGGCGGCCTGGTCCCCGCCTGCGAGCAGACCCCAGAGGATGTCGTAGTTGGCTTCGATGGCGCCTACAGTGACAAGGACGTTCTCCGGGCCCGCCCCTGGATAAAGGGCCGCGATGTTGCCTCTCAGCTCCGGGATGCCGTTGGCATGGGCGTAGTCCATCTCCAGAGCTTGCAGGCCGGCCAGCCCCTCCGGATCGTCCTGATAGAGCTCTTTCAGGGTCATCGGATGAACCCCGCTCTCCGAAAGGTTGTAGTCGACCGCCTTCTCGAACTTCGACATCATCCGTTCCATCACGAAAGGCTGAAACTGGGGCATGGGCGCCTCCTTTGACGGGGGGAGGATAGCCCGGGCGAGGAGCAGGGTCAAGAGCCCGCGCTGGGGCGGCGCCCCGAAACGCGAACCAAGGATATTCCTCTCTCTCTGTCGAATGATTGAACTCCCTAAAAAAGCCCGAGGGCTTCCCGACGCCGCGATCCGGAAGCATCCGGGAAGGAAAGGAAGGCGATGATGCGCGAGAAAGGGCTGTGGCTGTGTCTGACGGGGATTCTGTCTCTTTCGCTAGCCTCAGGAAACGGGGCCTCTCCATCCCCTGAAGGCGAGGCGAAGCCGAGCTACCCGATCGTCGATACCGGAGTCGCGACATTTTACAGCAACGATGCCGTCATCCCCGCGCCGGCCGAGGGGGCTCCTTTCTACGGACAGGATGCGACCTATCAGGGCAACGAGCCTTCCTATACCGATAACGGAGACGGGACCATCACCGATAACGTGACGGGCTTGATGTGGCAGAAGGATATGGGGAGTAAAATGTCGTTCGATGAAGCGGCGGCGGTCGCGCCGTCGTTGAGATTGGGCGGTTACGCCGATTGGCGGATTCCCTCGATTAAGGAGCTCTATTCCCTCATCCTGTTCACGGGGCAATCGAAAGGGGAATCCGCCGTCAAGGCGTTCATCGATGAGTCCTATTTCATTCAGCCTTTGGGAGACACGGCCCAGGGCGAACGCCCGATTGATGCCCAGACATGGTCAGCGACGAAGTACGTCGGAACGACCATGAGGGGGAATGAGACGATATTCGGGGTCAATTTCGTAGACGGGCGTATCAAAGGCTACCCCAAGATCGGAAATAGGACCGGCCGCTCATCCGCCAATAGAATGTTCTTCCGCATGGTTAGGGGGAATCCCGCCTACGGACGCAATGATTTCGTGGATAACAACGATGGGACGATATCCGACAGGGCCACCGGTTTGATGTGGCAGAAGGCGGATGACGGTACGGCCCGCGATTGGGAAAGCTCGCTTGCGTATGCCGAGAATCTGGTCTTGGCGGGCCATTCCGACTGGCGTTTGCCCGATGCGAAAGAGCTCCAGAGCATTGTCGATTACACCCGGGCCCCGGACGTGACGCATTCGGCCGCCATTCATCCGCTGTTTCAGACCACTTCCATCGCGGACCCGGACGGGGTGGCCGGGCAATATCCGTTCTTTTGGACCGGCACGACCCATCTCGATGGGCCGAACCCCTATGCCTCGGCGGTCTACATCGCTTTCGGCAAAGCGCTGGGCAAGATGCGGGGGTTGCTGATGGACATGCACGGCGCGGGCGCGCAGCGGAGCGATCCGAAATCGGGAAACAGGGAGAGCTATCCCCAGTTCTTCGGCCCGCAGGGCGATCTTCGGTCTGTCTATAATTATGTCCGCTGCGTCAGGAATATCACGAAGGGGGGTCCCGTCGCTCGGATCCGCGAGGGCGCGCCGATGCGCGTGGTCACGCTCGGCACCGGCACGCCCCAGTTCAATGCGGCTCGGTCCGGACCGTCCGCGCTGATTCGTCAGGGGGACGGGAATTATCTCGTCGACATGGGCAACGGCACGCAAGCCGGACTCAGCCGCCTCGGTCTGAGCCCCCGGCAGCTTTCCGCGCTGATCATCACGCATCACCATCTGGACCACAACGAGGAGTTCATCCCTCTTTTCATCGGGATCTGTCTGGCCGGCGGTGCGGCGGAAATCATCGGACCGCCGGGCACGAAGGCTCTCGCGGCGTTCATCTTGGAATTCTACGCCGAGGACATCCGCTACCGGCTCCGGCGTCAGGGCGGGGGTGCCTCGAAGATCCCGTCGCCCCCCGTGCGGGAGATCAAGGGCGGCGAAGCCTTCGTTCTGGGTTCGATCATGGTCACGACGGCCAAGGTCAACCATGCCCTCCCCACCGTCGCTTACCGCTTCGACCGGGACGGCCGGTCGATCGTCGTTTCGGGTGACCTGACCTATTCGGAAAGCCTGGTCGACTTGGCCCGGGCCGCCGACGTGCTGGTCATGGACTCCGGCGGATCCCCGGTGCGGGCCGGCGCTCCGGGAAGGGGGCCCATCGGAAACCGGCCGGGGGCCGGAGCGGGCGGGGGCGATTTAAGGGCGCATGCCTCTCTGCAGGAAGTGGGCGAGATGGCCCAAAAAGCCGGGGTGAAGAAGCTGGTGTTAACCCACATCGGTCCGGGAACGATCGATGAGGCGGCGACCCAAAAAGCCCTGGGACGATTCTATTCGGGGGAAGTCGTCGTCGGCCATGACGGACTGGAAGTCACTCCCTCGCGGGTCCGGTAAGCCTCCGGGCTTTCCTGTTTCCCAGCCGCATCAGCAGCCCCATGGCGACGAGGACCAGGGCGACGATGAAATCGACTCGGAAGGCGGAGCCGTGATGCCACGGCCGGCAACGTCATCCGCTTCGAGACGCGCTGAGGGGCGGAGTCTGGTTTCCCCGCCGGGCCGTTCCGGATGGGGGACGCCTCTGCCTTCGCAACGGTCCCGAGCCTGAGCCGGTCGCGCTCCGAAATCGCGGCGGGCCGCCTACTCGTAGCGCAGGGATTCGGTCGGCTTCTTGCGGGCGACGCGGGCCGTCTGCCATCCCGTCGTCAACAGGGCGACGGCCAGGGCTCCGGCGAGGACGATTAAATACATCCCCGCCGGAAGCCCGACCTTGTAGACGAAGTTCTTGAGCCAGCGGCCCATCGCGTACTGGGCCAGCGGGAAGGCGATCGCGGCCGAGGCCAGGACCAGGCCGATGAGTCGGCGGTTGAGAAGAACCATCAATCGGGACCACGACGCGCCCATGACCTTGCGGATGCCGACTTCCTTCGTCCGCTTTTCCACGGCGTAGGCCGTGAGACCCGCGACGCCGAGGCAGGCGATGAAAATCGTCAGGCCGGCGAAAACCCGGAAGATCCGCTCCATCCTCGTCTCGCGCCGATAGAGATCGTTGAACGCGTCGTCGAGGAAGAAGTAGTCGAAGGGTTGGCCCTTGGTCCGTCTTTCGAACGCCTCTCTCAGGACGCTCAGGGTTCGCGGCAGATCCCCCGGTTTGATGCGGACGATGATCTGGCTCCCGGCTTCATAGAGCAAAGCCAGGGGCTGGATGGTCTGATGGAAGGAGAGGAAATAAAAGTCTTTGACGACCCCCGCGACGCGCAGCTCCCGGCCCCGGCCAAGCAGCCCGTCGATTCGCTTGCCCAGGGGATTCTTCCAGCCGAGGGCCTTGACCGCCGTCTCGTTCAGCAGGACGCCCTGCTGGTTCTGGCCGACTCCGGGCGAGAAGTTGCGGCCTTGAATTAAGCCGATCCGAAAGAGATCCAGGAAGCGATCGTCGATCGAATCGAAATAGATGTCCATGGGAGTCGGGCTCCCGGTTTCCGACTCGAATCGGACCGCCGACATGAGGCCGCCGATCTGAAGGGGTAGGGCGCTCGATCGGGAAACGCCCAAGACCTCCGGACGGCCGAGAAAGTCGTTTTGAATCGCCTCGGCCGCGCCGGCGGTTTCCTTTTCCCGCACCGGGATGACGATGACCTGCTCCCTGTCGTAGCCCAGGTTCTGGGACTTGATGTAAGTCATCTGCCGCCAGATGACGGACGTGGCCAGAGCCAGAAAGATGGCCGCGGAGAACTGGACGATCACCAGGGCGCTGCGGAGCTTCAGGCCCCGCCGTCCCTGGGGACGGAATTGGGACAGAGTCCCCAGCGGCCGCATGGAGGAGAGGACGGCGGCGGGGTAGAGGCCGGCCAGGATTCCGACGCCCAACGCCCCCAGGACGGCAGCCGACAGGAAGCCGGGATTCAGGATGCTTCCGATTTCGAGCCCGACGCCGGTCAAGGCTTGGAATTTCGGCCAGAAGACGCGGACAATGGCCAGGGCCAGGATCAGGGCGGCGATCGTCATGAACACCGACTCGGCGATAAATTGCCGGAAGAGCGAGCGCCGGCTGGCGCCGGTCACTTGGCGAATGCCGATTTCCTTGGCCCGGGAGGCCGAGCGGGCGGTCGTCAGGTTGATGTAGTTGACGCAGGCGATCACGAGTAGGGCCAAGGCGATGGATGCGAAGAGAATGACGTAGTGGATCTCGTCGTTGGTTTCCTCCCCGCCATTGATCCGGGATCGCAAGTGGATATCCGTGAGGGGCTGCAGCGTCATCGCCAATCCCTTCCGGGGGTCGGCTTTGGCGTAGGAGCTGATCAGGGCGGGAAGCTTGGCCTCGACCTCGGCTCGGGAGCTCCCCTCCGCGAGCTTAACGTAGGTGAAGAAGTTGCGGACACGCCAGGTGTCAAACATATAGGCGTTCCCGGCATCGGCCCGCAGCGTCTCCAGGGAGACCAGAAAGCGGAACTGGAGGTGCGAAGGGGCCGGAATTCTCTTGAGAACGCCGGTGACCGTGAGGTCGGTCTGTCGGGATCCCCGTTTGAGCGACACCGGTTGGCCGATCGGGTCCGCGTCGCCGAAGAGCTTCGCGGCGAGGTCCTGCCCGAGGACGACGGACCCCGGCGCGGAGAGGGCCGTTTTCCGGTCGCCGCGAAGGAGGGGGAACGAAAACAGGTCCAGGAATCCGGCGTCGGCGTAGGTGCCTTCTTCCAGGAAGGACTTTTCCCCGCTGCTTAGGACCGCCGTTCTCCAGAAACGGTAGACGCGGGCGGTTTCGGCGATTTCGGGGATATTCGAGGCCAAGGCCGGCGCCAGGACCTCGGGTACGCCAGGGTCCAATTGATCCGGTTCCAGCGCCGCCCGGCCGAGCACGCGGTAGATCCGTCCGGCGTCTTCGTGGAACCGGTCGAAGCTCAGCTCGAACCGGACGTAGGCGGCGATCATGATCACGCCGGCCAGGCCGACGGCCAGCCCGGCCAAGTTGATCAGGGAGAACCATTTGTTCTTGCGGATGTTGCGATAGGAGATGAGGAGATAGTTTCTGATCATGGCGATGCTCCAGTAGAGTCGGTTGGAGAGGAAGCCGGGCGAGGATTTCAGGACCTGGGCCCAATACCAGGCCCGGGCGGCGGCGCGACCGCGGGTCCGGCCGATGTCCTCGAAGGCTTCCTGGAAATCCCCGAGGTGCGTGTGGAGGCCCTGGTCCGTGAAGAGAAGCTTCAGCAGCCGGCGGGCCGCGGCGGGCGGCCGGAGATCGGGCGTCTTCATGCTCAGGCCTCGTCCGTCTCGGCGTCAGGGATAGGGGCGTCGGCCCACATGGCGGATTGGATCCTGTACATTTCGGCCAGCGCCATCTTCCCTTCGCGGGTCACGCGGTAGATCCGCTTGCTGCGGCCACCGCGCGTTTTCAGCGGTTCGCTCAACGTTGACCGCAGGAGCCCCTTCTTGTCCAAGCGGTCGAGCGGATCGAAAATGGAGCCGAAGGACCAGCGTTTGCCGGTCATGTTGTCCAGAAGCTCCCGGATGGGAACGCAGTAGGCGTTGTCTTTAAGCTTCCAGACGGCCAGCAGGACGAGCTCCTCGGATCGGGTTATGAGTCTCATGAGCGCCTCTCACGGAATAATACGTTATTCGGAGGACATTTGTTTCAAGTATCGAAAAATATATATAAACATATTAATATAAACATGATAGTCTTTTTTTTGGGCCATGGCTTGGCTGGAGGGGCCATTTCGTTAATGGGATAAAAGTCGGGATGGAGCCATATGACCATGGCCGACCATCGTTCCCCCCGACCAGCCCGACGATCGGGATCGCCTCGGTGCCGCCGGCGTGCTGTTTCCAAATACGGCTGATGGATGGGATAAAAGACGCGGCCTGGGCCATTATGGACTTGCCGCCATAGCAACATTCCCTAAGTGTCGTCCGTTGTTTATATTGTGACTCGAAGCCTTCGGCCAAGGAGTTTCCCTATGACCTGCGAAAAAAATCGTTTGCCGGCTTTTATCGCTGCCGGCCTGCTCGTTTTTTCCCTCTCTCTTCTTGCCCAGGAGTACAAGTGGGCGGAGATCGATGAGGAAGCTTTCGAGACGACCCAGCCCACCGAAAAAATAATGGATGTCATCGGCATCAAGGCCGGGATGTCCATCGGCGAGGTGGGGGCGGGAGGCGGGCGGGTCGCCGTCCGGGTCGCCCGCCGGGTCGGACCTGCCGGGTGGGTCTACGCCAACGACATCACCGAATCGGCCCTGGCCTATATGCGGGAGCGCTGCCGGCGCGAGAATATTTCCAATATGGTTGTCGTGCAAGGGACGCTGACGGATCCCTGCCTGCCCGCAGGGAGGCTCGACATGGTCTATATGACCTTCACTTACCGCCATCTCGACAAGCCGGTCGAGGTGCTCAGGAACATCGCTCCCTCCCTAAAGCCCGGGGGAGTCCTGGCGGTGATCGATTCGAAGGGCTATAACCGGAAGCCCGAGAACAACGAGATCATCAAGAACGCCGGCCTGGCCGGGTACAAGCTGACCAAGCTGGAGACGTTTCTGCCGGAGGACGATATCTATCTGTTTGCCAGATAGCCGTTTTTCCTGCGATCCGCGCTTGGAAGCCGCTGACGATTCGGGAGGATCGTTGTATAATCAACGCCTCGGAAGGAGGCGGCGTCTTCCATGTTTATGGAAATATCCCTGCTCGTTTATCTCGTCGGCAACGTGTACCTCCTGCGGCGCGCCTGGAAGGCCCTGGCCGGGATCGGTATCTGGCGTCAGGTCATTCTGGCCGCGTACCTCATCTTCTCTTACAGCTATTTCCTGATGCATCGGCTGGAGGGAGGGACGCATACGCAGTTCAAGGAGTTCATCTGTGCCTGCGGCTCCGTGTACATCGGCATGCTCCTCTATTTCGCGCTGTTCACGCTCATCGCCGACCTGATCCTTTTCATCGACCGGCGCAAGGCGATCCTGCCGAAGTCCCTGCGGGCCGACCGGCGGAAGGCCGGGCATTGGGCCTTTGGGCTTGTCGTGGGCCTTACGTTCGTTCTTCTTCTGGGCGGCTCGATCTATGCCCGCCATGTCCGCGTCCATCCGATGGGCATCACGATCGAGAAGTCCGGCGGCGAGCTGAAGAGCCTGAACCTTGTCGCCCTGGCCGACATCCATGTCGGGCCGTTCCTGCGGGTGTCCCGGCTGGAGAAGATCATCGCCAAGGTCAATGCCCTCAACCCCGACGTCGTCCTCCTGCTGGGCGACATCATGAACGAGGAGACGATCGAGCCGGAGAGGGAGCGCTTGCCGGCGGCCTTGGCCGAAATCCGGGCCAAGTACGGCGTCTTCACCTGCTTCGGCCAGCACGAATACTTCCTCGGCAAGAATTACAGCCTGGCCCTTTTCAAGGCTGCCAATATCCGCGTCTTGGAGGACGAGGCCGTTCTGGTGGCGGATTCCTTTTATCTCGTCGGACGGAGCGGCCACGGCTATTTCTCCAATTCCCGGCGCCGTCCGCCGCTCGGGCATATCCTCAAGGATGCGGATATAAGGCGGCCGGTCATCTTGTTGGATCATACCCCGATCGGCCTGAGCGAAGCCGCCGATGCCGGCGTCGATCTGCAGCTATCGGGGCATACGCATGCCGGGCAAGTCTTCCCGGCCACCTTGGTCAACAGCTTTCTCTACGAGATCGGGAACGGCTACGGCCGGAGGGGAAAAACCCAGTACTACGTCTCGGCGGGTGTCGGCGTCTGGAGCCCGCCGGCCCGGATCGGGTCCACGGCCGAGATCGCCCAACTGAAGATCACGCTTGAAAAATAAGTTGGCCTAAACGCTCCCCTTAATCCGCCCGGAAGCCGGCGATCCCGGGAATGGTCTTCGGCCCCTTCTTCATGTCATTCATACGGGATCGGCTACTTCTTGTAGTCCGGGGGAAGGAAAAGCCGGTCGTCCAGGGGGTTCCCCCCGAAGCGGGGCCCCCTTCCCAATGTTCGCTTATGGTCAATCCCTCCGTTCCGCAAGGAGAGACGCCTACATGCAGTCCTCCCCGAGTCATAAGGGAGGCGGGAAGGGTTGATAATATAAATCAGCTCTCGATCCCTTTGTCGTTCACGGCTTTGACGGTCACGACCAGGGATTCGCCCTTCCTGAACTGAAAGCCCGACAGAGCTGCCAGCGGTTCCTTGACCGTGACCGTCGCGGCGCCGGGAGAGGAACCGGGCCCATAGGTCGCGATATAAGAGACGATTTCCTTCGCCGGGCTCGGTGACCAGGCTGCTTCGGCCGTCCCCTTTTCGTATATTTCGCAAATTGACATTGCCGAGCCGCCGGAAGTATATTCCCGGTGTGGTCAAACGGAGGGATTCATCGGTCGGTGCGGGAATTCGCCATGCCGTGGAAAAAACAAATTCCTATATTCAATATTCACCCGGCTGGGGTGATGTTTACTGGATTGATGCGAAAATAATTGAGGAATTAAGAATTTCCATCGGTTCCGCTCAGGAACCAGGAAGTTAAGAATTCAGAGTTAAAAGAGGATGTGATAAATGAAGAAATTCTTTATCATTTTAACAATATTTGTAAATATAAATTCTTTTGTGTCTGCACAGGATTTGCCCGCACTTAAAGGGCCATATCTTGGTCAGAAACCGGCCGGATTAATGCCGGAAATTTTTGCTCCCGGAATATTATCAACTATAGCTCATGAACACAGCAGTCCTGAATTCTCACCCGATGGAAAGGAAGTGTACTATTCCGTAATATTTCCGGGTGTACAGACTGAAGTAATAATGTTTCGGAAAATAATTGATGGGCAATGGTCAGAACCTGAAGTCGCTCCGTTTTCCGGGCAGCACAGAGATGGAAGTCCTGTTTACTCTAAGGATGGTTTAAAATTATTTTTCTATTCAATGAGGCCTTATCCGGGGACTTTGGAACCGGAACAAATGGATTTATGGTTTGTAGAGAAAAAACAAAACAGTTGGGGGAAACCACAACATTTGGGTGATTTGATAAATTCAAACAAAAAAGAGATGATGTTATCGATTGCAAAAAACGGGAATCTGTATTTTACCGTGATAGAAAAGGGGAACCACATTTTATATAAATCTGTATATGCAGATGGGAAATATACGGCGGCTCAGAGCCTCGGGAAATTTATCGGAGAAAATTTTGCCGAATGGTGTCCATTTATTGCTCCTGATGAAAGTTATCTGATTTTTTCTGCATATGAACTAAAAGGGGATGAGAATAACGACCTTTATATTGCTTTTAGGAATCCGGATGGAAGCTGGAAAAAACCGATTAATATGGGACCTTCAATTAATTCTGAATTTCAGGAACAATTCCCTAAGGTCAGCCCGGATGGGAAATATCTCTTCTTTACAAGCAACAGGTTCAGGGTAGAAAGGAAAATCAATGAGGAATTCTTTTACAAAATGCCTCTTACATATAAGAAAATACAGGAAATTATGAACGAACCCGGGAACGGCAGAAGCGATATATTTTGGGTAGATGCGAAGATAATAGAGGAATTAAAAATTACGAATTGAGAGTCAGGAGTTAAGAGTAATATTTCAATATATTATTTTTCGGTTTTGCGTGCAGTATTTCTTTTTACCATAAAATCACGGAGAAAGCAAAGATAATTTAGATCAAGAGTTAGAAGAATAAGGTATGGAAATGAAGAATTTAATAATCTTATTATTCAGTTTTGTTAATATTGGCATTTTTGTTAATGCACAAAATATTCCAATCCTTAAAGGTCCATATCTTGGTCAGAAACCGCCCGGAATGATACCGGAAATATTTGCTCCGGGTATAATATCGACCGGATATTATGAAAGAAGTATTGTCTTTTCCCCTACACTTGATGAAATATTTTATCAGTTAAGAGGTTTGAGATTTACGACATTTATTCTTACTTCGAAAATACAGAATGGAATATGGAAGCAGCCGGAAGTTGCATTATTTTCCGGATATCCTGAATATTGTGATGATTGTCCGTTTTTTAATTATGAAGGGAATACTTTGCTTTTTGTATCAAAGAGACCAATCCCCGGTACTCAGGTGATTCAAAAAGAATCGGATATTTGGTTTCTCAGGAAAGACAGTAATGGATGGGGACAACCGGAATATTCAGGGAGTATCTTGAATTCCTCAGGTGATGATGATTATCCGACAGTTTCAAAAATGAACAATATTTATTTTTGTTCAAACAGAGACGGTAATTATGACATTTATGTATCTGAATATTCAGAATCTGGATATTCTAAACCCGTTCGAATTAATGCTCCCATAAGCACTGAAAAATTTGAAGGACACCCTTTTATTGCTGCCGATGAAAGCTATCTTATCTTTTCTTCTGACCGCCCGGGTGAACTTGGACAGGCTGATTTATATATCAGCTTTAGAAAGAAGGATAATTCCTGGTCGGAACCTATAAACATGGGAGATAAAATTAACACTCCTTTTCACGAGGCAGCCCCTTACGTATCTCCCGATGGGAAATATTTATTCTTTTGCAGTTTCCGCCCAAATTATGGAGAGTATTATAGTAAGAAGTTGGAATATAATGATATAAAAAAACACTTAAATAGTCCAGGAAATGGAAACGGAGATATTTATTGGATTGATGCAAGAGTAATTGAAGAATTAAGAATGAAAAATTGAGAATAAAAGGTAAAAGAATGAAAATGTATATTCATAACTTTATGATTATTAAGGGAGATAAGGTGTGGCGGGAGGATGTAGGAATCGAACCTACCCGGCCCCTTCGTCAGAAGCCGTGCCGGATTAAAGAGTCCGGAGGGCCAGCAGGCCCCATGCCCTCCCGTTGAATTGGCAGTCGGCTAAAAACCGATCGTATTCTATCCGGCAGGATGCTCCAAGCTAAAAGGGGGAGCGAGGTCATCGGAGAGATGACGGAAAGGGGTGTGAAGAATTAGCTGGCTGAAATTGACACCGTCGAGCGGCAGGGATTATATTCCCGGCGTGGCCAAAGGGGCATCGGCGTGATGGAGTCTCCGGTGTTCAGTCCGGCGGGCGTTCGCACGGGCACGTTCTATCCGTCTGGCGCAAGGAATCGGACGGGAAGTGGCGTATCGTGTTCGACTCGGGCTGCCCGCCCTGTCAGGGGCAGTAGGCCGCGGCCCCCTTCCGGCTATTGTGAGCTTGCAAAATGAAAGAAAAAACGAGTGTCTTCATTCCCACACGGAAAGAGGAATATGGAAAAAGACGAGTCCGTTTAATATCGGGTTTTCTCCTATCAGGGCTTCTGTTCGGATCGCTGCTCCAGGCCCAAGTCCGGCCGGCTCATGTTTTCGACCACAACATGGTGTTGCAGCGCGACAAACCGGTCAGAATCTGGGGCTGGGCGGCACCGGATGAGAAGGTAAAAGTCGAATTCGGAGGACAAGTTAAGTCAACGGTTGCCAACCCGCAGGGTGAATGGTGCGCCTGGCTGGATGCCATGAGCGCAAACGCTCAACCGTCGGATATGAGAATTTCAGGCCGGGCGAGCTCCGTGCGGTTCACAAATGTTCTGGTCGGAGATGTCTGGGTTCTGGGAGGTCAAAGCAATATGGAATTTGACCTGGCCCGGATCTTCCACGGTGACGCGGAAATTCTATCGGCCCATTTCCCATTGATTCGCCTGATGACCGTACCCAGCTCGGCCGATCTGAAGCCCCAAAAAGACTTTGAACGCATCAATGAGTACGATAGCTGGCTCGACCGGTATGACAAAAAGGGATTCTGGTTTGTATGTTCGCCGGAAACGGTTCCCACGTTCTCGGGAATAGGCTATGTCTTCGGCAGGCGCCTCCATCTGGCCGCTCAAGTTCCCATCGGCTTAGTGGACGTATCATTGGGCGGCACCACCGTCGAGGCCTGGCTTTCTCCGCAGACGTTAAGCAAAATGCCCGAAAACAGCTCCTTGCTGAAGCAATGGAATGAAAAAGCGGCCCATTATGATCCGGATAAGGATCTCAAGGAAAAAATCAAGAACTGGGAGACTCGAAGCGCGGAGAGGCTAAAAAAGGGCCTGGAGACGGAGCCGAAACCCGTTGCGCCTTCTCCCCATCCCGCTTTTGACCGAAATTTCCCCGGTTCATCCTATACGGGGATGGTCTCCGTGATAGCCGGGCTGGCCATAAAAGGAGTCGTGTTTCATCAGGGATACAATAATGCGCTTGAAGATTCCCGTCCCAAGCAGTATGCCTCCAACTTCAAGGCGCTGATCAACGATTGGAGGGAAACGTTCAAGGACGCGAATTTGCCCTTTGGCATCATCGAGTTCAGCGCCGGCGGTGAACCGCAAACGCTCGATAATTACGAGGTCAGGATGCTGGATCCGTCACCGTTTGTTCGGGAGGCACAGTTTAACGCCTTTCGGACTGTCCCCCTTACCGGATTTGTTTGCTCCTATGACCAGCAGGTCAACTGGTACCATCCCCAGAAAAAGATGGAAGCCGCCGAAAGGATGGCGCGTTGGGCTTTGTCGACGCAGTATGGTTTCAACCTTAAATGGGAGCCGGCCGTTTGCACTAATGTTGAAAGACGAAAAGATAAAATCATCATCACCTTCGATAAGGAGGTCAAGGCTTCCGATGACCGTCCTTTCGAAGGCTTCTCAACGGCGGGAAGCGATGGCCGTTTCTTTCCCGCCCAAGCGGCCTATGTGACGACAAAAAATGAAAAAGGGCAGCCGGTATTCGACAAGAAAAAGATCGAAGTGTGGACTAGCCTATGTGCCGATCCGGTTGAGGTCCGTTATGCCTGGGCCCGAAATCCGTTGGGAAATCTGGTTAGCTTGGAGTGCCCGATCATTCCCGTGCCGCCGTTTCGAACCGATGATTGGAGCTATCCCGAGGCTCCTTATCAAGCGGATGAGTACGCGGCTCATAGAATTCGAATGAAAGAAATGCGAAGGCAGGCGGAAGAGCTGGCACGGCTCAGGATCCTTCGGGAGGCCGAACAAAAATTGAACGAGAGAGAAGAATTGAAATGAACGCGTGAGCAACGACGTTCGTCTCTCGTTCATAGGATGTTATCCAGCGTCTCCCAATTGAGCGAGTGAGCTGGCTCAAAGCGCTCCGAGCCGGCGTAGCGCAGCAGGCTGTGCATCAGCTGGCGCGCCTCGGGATGGTCCTGAAGCGCCGGCAGGTCGCTGGCGCAGACCAGCAGCTTGCCCCGGCCGACTTTGGCCTCGAAGAGCAGGCCCAGCTTGTGATTGCGGGCGAAGTTGTCGATGACATGAATGATCGGGCGATAATCCGCCGGGGTTTCGTCCAAGATGATCGGCCGCGAGTTCTTGACGATGGGCCACCACTGCCAGTTGCTGTGAAACTCCGTCGGAAACTCCGCCAGCGCGGGATGGCTCGGATCGCAGAGGAACCCCTGCGTACCCGGCGCCGGCTCGATGTTTTGCGCCAGGGCGGCTTTCGCGAACATGGGCCAGCACCAAAAGTCGGTGGCAAACGCGCCGCCCACGGTGTGCTTGGGATCGTTCGTCCGGGAAAACAACAGGACCTTTCCGCCCTCGGATAGGAATGTCCGCGTCGTCGCGTCGAGGCGATTCGTCACCAGAACTTCCTTGAGCGTGCTGGTATCAACCTTGGGCGGAAAGACCCAGAGGTCATAGCTGTTGCGGCAATCTGTTCCCTCGATGGCGATGGTCAGCTTGACCTGGCGCGGGGCCTTGACCCGGTTCAGCGCAGCTTGTATCGGCCCGACGGAACCAAGCCCTCCCTCCTTGATCGTCAGCGGTCCCAGCGCTCCCTCCGCGATCGGCGAGCCTTCGCCATCGCGGAGGGTCCAGTTCACACGGGCTTCGTGGAGGTCGGCCGGGCCATAGTGGGCAACCCTGACCTCGCCGGTGAAGGTTTCGTCCGTGGTCCAGGCGTATTTCTCCAGCAAGAGGAGCGGCACGGTTTCGCTGCAAAACTCCCGCCATTTGTCCGGCCTGGTGATTCCCTTCGACTCCATGAACACGTTCAGCATCCCCACCAGCGCCGTTCCCTGCCCGGGGAAATCCATCAAGTCCAGCCAGTGAAAACCGCTTAATCCGGGCGTGCGCAACGCGGCCTCGAGGTCCTCGCGCTGGCAGATGGCGGCCAAGGCGCCGGAGGCCCGCAGGAAGTCGTGGGAGAGATCCAGCATGCCGGCGTCCCGCAGGCGCTGCTGAAAGATCTCCAGGTTCCGCGCCTTGAGCACGCCCGTGTATTTCGGGATCTCGCGAAAGTCCGGGGCCATCGCGAATTCGGCGATTTCGTGGCTGATGACCGGCACCGGCACGTCCTGGATCGATTCGTCGTAATTCACCAGGGACGAAGGCGGACGGCTGTCGATGTGGCCGCCTTGGGGGAAATCGCCGGCGAAGAACGCGCCGCGCACGGGCAGGTTCTTTCCGGTCTTGCCCGTCACCCAGAAATCGTCGCCTTCCGCGTAGCTCGGATCCCAATGGTTGTTGTTCGCCCCTTGGGCGTAGAGTCGGCGCGGATCGCGCTTTTGAAAGCGGGCCACCAGCTCGAACATGGCCGGCTTGCGCTCGAGCTCGTTGCCGAGCGTGAATAGGACGAAGGACGGGTGATTGCCGAAATGCCGGAAGATCAATTCGGCCTCGCGCAGCGCGTAGTCGTACAGCGAGGCGTTGGGGTCGGCGCCCGGCACGTCAAGATAGTCGATGTTCCGCTTGGCCGCCTCCGTGCTCTCGGGCGCCTGGAACGCGCTGCGCTTGTTGGGCAGCTCGACCTGGAAATACATCCCCAGCTCATCCGCCGCCGCGAAGGCGGCCTCGGGGGGGCACCAGGAATGAAAGCGGACGTGGTTGAGCCCCCAATCCTTGAGAATCCCCAAAACCCGCAGCCAGCCGGCCTTGTCCATGGGCGGATAGCCGGTCAGTGGATAGTTGGCGCAGTCCAGCCGCCCGCGCAGAAAGATCGTCCGCCCGTTGATCGCAAGCCGCTGCCTGTCCCGCTTGAAATCGCGCAGCCCGAAGCGGACGGCGCGTTGATCGGTAAAGGACTGCCCGCCGGCGACGGCGGACAACCGCAATTCCAGCCCCAGCATGGCCGGCTGAAACTCATCCCACAGCGGCGCCGCTTCGCCCGGCTGATAGATGAACTCGACCCTGTTGCGCGCTTCCGGCGCCTGCACGACGATGGATTGTGCGGCGAAGTCCGCCGGCCTGACGACATTGGCGCTCCGGCATTGCAGCGCCAGCTCTCCGGTCGCCGGCTGCCCCGTCACATTCCCCACCACCACCCGGACGCGCGCCTGCTTGCCGGCCGCGTCGGGATAGACCTGCACGTCCTCGATCCAGACCGGGTCCGTGGCGCGGAGCTCGAGCCGGCCGATGATGCCGTTCCAATTGGTCTGGGTCCGCTCGTCCACCGCGTGGGAGGGCCCGACCGGCGGCAGCTTGGCGTTGTCCACCAGCACGGTTATCGTGTGGCGACCGAGCCTGAGAGCGCGCGTAAGGTCAAAAACCTGCGGGGCGCTGAGCGTGTCGTCGGCGCCGCAATCCCCGTCATCCACCCATACCCGCGTGCTCTTGGTGCGCTCCAGCAGCAGGGTGATCCGCTTGCCTTGCCAAGCCTCGGGAATGACCACCTCGCGCTGATACCAGGCGGGGCCTTTCCAGTACCAGACGCGGGAGAGGCGATCTTCAGCCCGCTCGTCCTTGAGCTCCCCCTTGTGATTGGTGTCGGTCGTGCCGGGCAGGGTCACCGAGTCATCCAGCTTCTCGGCGAACCACCTCATCGCGACGCCGGTGTTGTGCGGATCCAGACGGAATTGCCAGGCGCCGGCCAGGGGAATGGTGTTCGCCGGGGGAAGAGCCGCTGGGCCGTGGGCGGCTGCCAAGCTCAGGTACGCGATGGACACAAGCCAGGCCGTTATCTTGGGCATCGTCTTGGATCTTCCGTGTGCTTCGGAGCTTTCATCGGCTAAGCCTCCCTGCAGAGAGATTCTGCCAGAAAACTCACATGGTGTCTGTATCCGTTTTGCGGGATAAGGTCCGCGTCTGTTTATCCGGATGTTCGAGTTCGCCCGCTTGACTTCCATCCACCGCTCCCATAAATTGAAAAGGCTCGCCATTGCGAAGAGAAGAGGGATCGGATCATGAAGGTAGACAAGCTTTTCTCGGCCCTTCTCTCGGCCGGCCTTGCCGCGCTGCTCGTTCTTTCCCTTTCTCCAGGCCTGAACGGACAATCCGGGAGCGACGCCTCACGGCTGCTCGGCAAATGGTCCGGACGAACGGAGTTCGGCCAGCTCGTCCTTGAGTTCCGTTCCGCCACCCAGCTCGTCTTCGAGGGCGACGTCGTGAGCTATAAGCTGCTCCCCGGAATCATCCGCATTGAGGATGAGGACGGAACGACTGATTATCGCTACGCCTTCCGCGGCGACACGCTCGTCGTATCCTTCCCGGAGGGTATCCAGGTTGAGTTCACCAGACTCGGTGCCCCTCCGAAACCCCTGCCTGCCCCGCTCGCGGGAACAAAGCCCGGCCGGTCTGAGCCGACGCCGTCGGCCGCAGGTAGGGGAGCGGAAATCGGCGCCCCGGGCATCGCCTCCTCGCCGCAGATCGGGGCCGGAGAAGCAGGGGATGCCGGATGGGGATTCAAGTTCCAGCCGCCTGCCGGCTGGAAGTTCCAGAGCTCGCCAGAAGGCATCTTCCTGGGCCACGACACGGTTGCCGGGATGATCCTCGTCCTCCCTCACACGGCCGCGAACATCCAAGCCGTCCGGGAGCAGATGATGCTGGGGCTCCACGAAGAGGGCCTGGACCTCACGCCGGCCGGGGGCTTGCGCCCTGCGGGGGCATCGGCCCTGGCCGGGGACTATGAAGGCGTCGTCCAGGGCGGGCAGGCCAAAGCCCTCGGTCTCGGGACTCTATCGCCGTTCGGCGGCGGCGCTTTCATTGTCGCGCTGACCACACCCGAGAAGTTTGGCCGGGAGCTGCCCGCGGCAGCCGAGACAATCGCCCGAAACATGAGGTACTTTCGCGTCGAAGCCTCCGAGGTCATGAGCCACTTCGCCGGCACTTGGGTTACGATGACCAAAAGCACGGAGACGCGCTTCACCCTGACGCCCGCGGGTGAGTTCTACTCCGGCTACGAAGCGAGCTATTCAGGACGGTTCGACGATGGCGGCGCGTGGGGGACGGCAAGCAACAGCAGCGATCGCGGGCGCTGGACCGTTCGCGGCGACAAGCGGCAGGGCCAGATCATCCTCACCTATTCGAACGGCCGTCAAGTTCAGATTCCGTACAGAGTCCAAGTCGAGAGGGGGGAGACATTCTGGAACGAGTACTGGTTCAACGGAGATCTTTATGGAAGACGGCGATGAGAGAAGGCTGCTTTGCGCTCTTCCGTTGCAGCGGCACTGCCAAAGGCAAGTGATGCCGAGACGCCGTCCCGCCCCGTCTCTCGTCGCCGCCCAGGCCGTCAAGGTCCAGTTTGGCCTCGATGCCAACGCCACGGCGAGGGCCTTGCGGGCCGAGGGCTACTTGGGCGGGATGATCGCCACGGGGGTGTCGTCGTGGCCCTGGCCCAGCATTACCGGCCGGACCCGGACGGCGTCGTCAACGCCCTGAAGGCCGCCGGCTATTCCCTTGACGAATTCGGCTCGCCTCTCATCCAAGCCTTCGGCCTGGCCTTGAACGACTTTGCCGCTCTCATGAAGCGGACCCTTTACTCCGTGGGCGCGATGGTCCGCGTCATGGTCCAACGGATGAGCAAGCCGATCGACGCGGCCGCGGCGCTTGTCGTCGGATACGCGCTCAGGACCGCGCGCGAGGTGACCGCCGCCCTCAAAGAAGGCGGCTACCAGCGGACGGCCCTCGGTGCGGTCTTCGGCCTGACGTTTGTCCGGATCGGCCAGCTCCTGGCGTCGCTGGGCATCGGGTGAGGGACCCGTCACTGGCCCGGCGCTACGGACCTTCGAGTTAAGGCCATCAGCCGCGGCGGGTCTTCTTTTTCCCCATCCGCATCAGCAGCCCCATGGCGACCAGGGCCAGGGCCACGGCGAAGTCGATGCGGAAGGCGGGTGCATCCTTGTAGAGTGTCAGGACGAGCAGCGAGACGGCCGCGACCAGCGCCCCGAAGGCCGCCAGCATGAACCCGATGACCCCGAAGGGCGAAAGGGCATCGCTCTTGGCGCCCTCGAAAAGGAAGGGCGTCTTCAGATCGGCGAAGAAAGCCGCGACCCGTTGCTTCTCGCCCTCCGGCGTCGGGCGCGAGGCCGTCCCGATGACCATCCCGAGGATCGTGGCCGTGACGCTCACGACCGTGGCCGCGGAGTTCCAGCCGCTGCGGAGCCAGAACTCGAGCCTCGGGTCGGCTTTCATCGCCTCGGCGTAGACCTGGACCAGGATAGAAGTTCGTCAGGACCAGGAGCACGCCCGTGACGCAGCCCGCCGTCAGCCCCCACAGCGTCCCCCGCGCGTTGAACTTTCTTGAACAGCAGGCCGAAGATCAGCGGAATCATGGTGGCCGGCCCGAAGGCGCTGAAGACGCGGAACATGATGTCCATCAGGTTGAAGCCCTGCAGGGCGTTGAACAGCATGGCCAGCAGCACCGTGACCGTCCCGATCAGCACCGTGAAGGCGCGGCCGGTGAAGATTTCCTGCTTCTCGGTCAGTCCGGGCTTGATCTTCCTCTTGAAGAAGTCGCGGGTCAGGACGCCGGACAGGGTGTTGAACTCCGAGCCCAGGGTGGACATCGTCGAGCTGATGACCGAGGCCAGGATCAGGCCCATCATCCCGACCGGCAGGATCTTCAGGCTGATCAGGGCGTAGACTTCCTTGGCGTTGGCGATCCCGGGCAGCAGCACCCGGGCCGCGATGCCCGGCAGGAAGAAGATCGGCGGCATGACGAACATCAGGCCGGCGATCAGGGCGATCATCTTGCCGATCTCCTTCTCGCTCTTCAGGGTGTTGTACTTCTGGACCAGGGCCCAGCTGGCGTTGTAGGAGAGGACGGTGACCAGGAAGACGGTGAAGACGAGGTAGGACCAGCCGTAGGGCTCCGGGGCCGGGTTGAAGAAGCCGGCCGGCAGCGCCCGGGCGAAATCCCCCAGGTTGCCGATCCTGCCCAGGGTCAGGATGAAGAGGGTGATGACCGAAACGGCCAGGATGGAGACGTTGACGAAGTCGGTGATCATGACCGTCATCTGGCCGCCCATGAACGAATACAGGATCATGACCAGCCCGATGATGGCCATGAAGGCGGTGATCGAGAGCCCCAGCCCGCGCAGGGCCACGGCGAAGATGATCGAGGTCGAGAGGATCTTCAGGGCGTTGTCGAACATGCGCAGCGGCAGGCCGGTCCAGACGAAGACCTGGTGGACGATCGGGCTGTAGCGGCGCTCCATGAAGCCGAGCGGGGTCATGACCCGGGCCCGCCGCCAGCGGCGGGCCGTGAGCAGCCCGCCCAGCACGATGCAGAGCGGGCTGATCCACAGGATGACGACGGCCACGATGCCGTACTTGTAGGCGATCTCGTTGTAGATGACGAAGAGCAGGGCGCTGAACGAGGCCTTGTAGAACGACGTCCCGGCCAGCCACCAGGGCATGACGTTGCCGGCCGCGAAGTAGTCCTTGGCTTTCCGGATGTAGCGGGCCGAGGCCAGGCCGACGCCGACGACGACGATGAAATAGGAGAGGATGACCAGGTAGTCGGGAAGCCGGATGCCCTGGTCGTCCATCACAGCTCCGAGAGGACGCCGTCCAGAATCGGCCACCGAGGCGTCGATCTGCTCCGGCGTGATGACCAGGGGCGGGGCCACCCGCATGACGTTGCCGTGCAGGCCGAGCTTGCCGCACATCAGGCCCCTGCTCCACGCACTCGAGGACGATTGCCTTGGCCAGGTCCGTGGCCGGCTCCTTGGTCTCGCGGTCGAGCACGAACTCGATTCCGTACACGAGCCCCATGCCCCGGACGTCGCCGATCACCGGGTGCTTAGCCATCAGGTCGAGAAGCTTTCCCTTGAGATAGGCGCCGTTGCGGACGGCCTTCTCCAGGAGGCCCTCCTTCTCGATGATCTCGAGGACGGCCAGCGAGCCGGCGCAGCTCAGCGGGTTCCCGCCCAGGGTCGAGGACATCTCGCCCCGCTCGAGGCAGGCGAAGACTCTCGGCCCGGGTCAGGAGGGCCGCAATGGGCGCGCCGCTGCCGATCCCCTTGCCGAGGACGAGGATGTCGGGAGCGAGGGATTCGTGCTCCAGGGCCCACATCGTCCCGGTGCGGCCGAAGGAGGACTGGACCTCGTCCAGGATGAAGAGCAGACCCCGGCTTTTGGCCCAGGCCTCGAGCTTCTTGAGGCAGCCCGGGGGAGGGAAGACGAATCCGGCCGTGCCCTGGTAGGGCTCGACGATGACGGCGGCCAGGGAGCCGGAGGATTGGACCTCGACGGTCTGGTCGAGGAAAGTCAGGCAGAAACAGATCGCATTCCGGATGGGTTTTGCCGAAGGGACAGCGATAGCAATACGGGTAGGGAGCCAGGATCGTGCCCGGGACAAGCGGCCCGTAGCTGCGGCGGATCTTGGGGATGCCGCTCAGGCTCATGGGGCCGAAGGTCCGGCCGTGGAAGCCGCCCCAGAAGGAGACGATCTCGTACTTGTCGGTGAATCGTTTGGCCAGGCGCATGGCCGCGTCCATGGCCTCGGAGCCGGTGGTCAGGAAGATGACCTTGTCCAGGTGCGGCGGCGCGGCCCGCACGATCTTCTCGGCCAGTCGCAGCCGCTCCGGGGTCGGAAAGTCGAAGGTGTTGAGGAGTCTCGCGGCCTGGCTCGGCCAGGGCTTCGGCCAGGACGGGATGGGCGTGGCCGACGTTGGCCACCAGCACGCCCGAGGTCCAGTCGATGTAGTGCTTCCCGTCGACGTCCCAGATCTCGGCTCCCGAGGCGTGATCCCAGACGACCGGCGCCTGCCAGTTCATGCATTCGGGCTCGTAGGTCCGGGACTTTTCCAGGAGCTCTTGGGTTTTCGGCCGGGAGTTTGTCATGGTCGGCTCCTTGCTTCCGTTGAGTGTCTGCCCTTATTTTCTCCGCGCCCGGCCGCGTGTCAAGCGACCCCGACGGGACGCCCGATGCGGCAACCCTGGCCGTGATGGGCGCAGAGTGCTAGAATCAGCCCATCATGGATGAGAGGGTTCTTCGGGCCGTCGACGACAATCTCGAGGGGGCGCTGGAAATCCTGCGCGGGCTGATCGAGATCCCGTCCACGAGGGGCGAAGAGAAGGGCCCGGCCCGATTCCTCCAGCCGCGCCTGGCAGGCCTGGCCGATTCGGCCGAGCTCGTCCCCGTCCCCGATTCCATCCGGGACGACCCCGACTATTCCTTCCCGCTCGACGGCTTCCGCTACACGGGCGAGGCCAATCTGCGGGCTGCATCAAGGGGAACGGAGCGGGCCGCAGCCTGGCTCTCAATACCCACTTGGACGTCGTGCCCGCGACACCCGGACAGGTCGAGCCCTTCAAGGCGCGGATCGAAAACGGCTGGGTCCACGGCCGCGGGGCCTGCGATGCCAAGGGGCAGGCGGCCGTCATCTGGCTCGTCCTCAAGTCCCTGGCCGATCTGGGCCTGCGCCCCGGGGGAGACCTGACCGCGGATTTCGTCGTCGAGGAAGAGTGCGGCGGCAACGGGACGCTCCTGGTGCAGCGAAACGGCCTGGCTGCCGACGGCGCGATCGTCCTCGAGCCTACCGGCCTCGACGTCGTCCATCTTGTGCGCGGGGCCGTTTGGTTCGAAGTGCGGACGTCGGGTGTGGCCGGCCACAGCGGCAGCCCCGGCACGACCGTCAGCGCCCTGAAAGAGGCCGTCGAGGTCATGCGGGCCATCGAGGCTCTCAGGGAGGAGACGCTGGCCGTGTCGCGGCAAGCCGTACCCGAGATCGCGGACCACCCCAACCCGGCGCCCTGCACTTTCGGCATGCTCCATTCGGGCGTCTGGCCGGCCGCCGCGCCGGACGAGGCCGTCCTCAAGGGCGTGTTCGGGTTTCTGCCTCCCTTCCAGCCGGCGGCAAATCCAGACTCGCCTGGCGGAAGCCGTGCGCCCCTTCCGGGCGGAAGTCCGGTTTACGATGCTGCGCAACGATCCGTCCAGCGTCCCCCCGGCGCATCCCTTGCCGCAGACCCTGCT
This sequence comes from Candidatus Aminicenantota bacterium, assembly GCA_963803915.1. Lineage (GTDB taxonomy): Bacteria > Acidobacteriota > Aminicenantia > Aminicenantales > UBA4085 > UBA4085. Next base: position 176,396 of record CAWDOL010000015.1, read on the forward strand.
TGCGGCCTGCCGCGAGGCCGGTCTCGCGGCCCGGCCGGCCTTCATGAACGCCTCGTGCGACGCCTGGCGATACACGGAAGGGCTGGGCATTCCGGCCGTCGTCTTCGGTGCCGGCTCCATCGGGACGGCGCACGGCCGGGACGAGCGGGTGGCTGTCGACGATCTCAGAAAGGCGGCCTCCGCCATCATCCGATTCATCGATCAATGGAGCGGGCTCGAACATGTCTGAAAAGCCGACCATGAAAGCGCTGGTCAAGACCGCCAAGGGCGAGGGCTTCGTCGAGCTTCGGGACGTCCCGGTCCCGGAGATCGGACCCGGCGACGTCCTCATCGAGGTCAGAGCGGCCGGCATTTGCGGCACCGACATCCACATTCTGCATGACGAGTTTCCGTACTGGCCGCCGGTCATCCTGGGCCACGAGTTTGCGGGCGTCGTCGCCGCTCTGGGCCCGGACGTCCGGGGCTGGGCCGTGGGAGACCGCGTCGTGGGCGAGCCGCACACCCTGGCCTGCGGGACTTGCTGGCTCTGCCGGACCGGGAGCCGCCAGCTGTGCGCCTCCAAGCGCTCGCCCGGCTGGGGCATCGACGGTTGCTTTGCGAAATGGATGCGCTATCCCGAGCCGGCCCTTCTCCACCGTATCCCCGACGATATGCCCTTTGAGGAAGCCGCCTTCGTCGAGCCGGCGGCCAACGTCGTCCACGACGTGCTCGAGCGCGGCCGGGTCGAGCCGGCGGACGCGGTGATCGTCGTCGGCCCGGGGCCGATCGGCCTCATGGCGGCCATGGCGGCCAAGGCAGCGGGCGCGGCCCGCGTGGCCGTGGCCGGAACAAACGCCGATGAGGCTGTTCGCTTGCCCGCGGCCCGCAAGATCGCCGCGATCGACGCCGTCTGGAATGTCGAGAAAGACGATGTCCCGGCCGCGGCCGCCGCGTTCACCGACGGGCGCGGCGCCGACCTGGTGGTCGAAGCCAGCGGCTCCGAGGGCGGCATCGGCCTCTCCGTCCAGCTGGTCCGCAAGAAGGGCAGGGTGGCGGCCATCGGCCTCACGGGACGGCCGGCGATCTCATTCCCCTACGAAGCCGCCATGTCCAAGGCCGTCGATTTCATCTTCAATATGTCCACGTCTTACACGTCCTGGGACCGGGCCATCCGCCTCGTCCACAGCCGGCAGATCGATGTCCGGCCGTTGCTTACCCATAAAGGCGGGCTGGACCGGTGGCGCGAGCTCTTCTCGGCGATGGAGAGCAAGCAGGGCCTCAAGGGCGTCTTCATCCCCTGAACGGGGAGCGGCCCAGGAAGGAGAAAGCCATGACTCATGAGTTCGGCATCATCGGGGCGGGGATCATGGGCGGCGCCGTCGGCCGGGTCCTCAAGAACATACCCAGTGTGAAGATCCGGGCCATCTGCGATCCGGACATCGAGCGGCGCGAAGCGCTGGGCCAGGAGCTGGGCGTTGCGGCCCTCTACGCGAACCACAAAGACATGCTGGACAAGGAGAAGCTCGATGCGGTGGCCGTGGCCACGCCGGACCATTTTCATCGCCGGCCCGTCGTCGACGCCCTGCAGGCCGGCTGCCATGTCTATGTCGAAAAGCCGATGGCGACCTCGCAGGCCGACGCCGAGGAGATGTTCCGGGTGGTGAAGACAACCGGCAAAAAGCTCCAGGTCGACTTCAACCACCGCTGGCTCTCGCCCTACCACAAGGTCCGCGAGATGATCACGGCCGGCAAGATCGGCGAGCCGCTCATCGGCTTCGCCCGCAAGAACAACCCGATCTTCGGTACCGACCCAGATGATCAAGTCCTGGTCGGCCAAGTCCACCCCGGCCTGGTTCCTGTCCTGCCACGACATCGACCTGATGACCTGGTGGTTCGACGCCGATCCGGTCGAGGCCTATGCCCGCGGGACCAAGAAGGTCCTGGCCGGGATGGGCTTCGATACCTACGACGGCATCCAGTCGCTGGTGACCTATGAGGGCGGCAAGCACGCCACCTACGAAGCCGTCTGGATCTACCCGAATTCGAGCCCCTACATGCCCGACTCGTTCATGGAGATCATCGGCAGTGCCGGCTCCCTGCACCTGGACCGCAAAGCCGAAGCGATCGACGCCCTGCTCCCGGAGAAGTTCGATTGCCCCAGGACTTTCCTCAATTATAAGGTCTTCGATGAATGGCAGGGTGCCTTCCCGGCCGCGGTGCGGGGCTTCGTCTATGCCATCGAGCACGACACGGAGCCCCATGTCGGCGCCCGCGACGGCGTCCGGAGCACGGCCGTCCTGGACGCCATCCATCGCTCGCTCGCGTCCGGGAAGCCCGAGACAATCAGCCTGAACGTCTGACCGGCCCTCGTACGACGGAGTCATGCCATGAAATTCGCCGACGACATCGCAATGTTCGCCTTCATGGAGAAGACCTTCTACTCGGGGGCCATCTCCGACATCCTCGACGGGATGGGCTTTCCGGTGTGCGCCGCCGGCCCGCATGCCCTGATTCGGCCGCTCTACCAGCAGGCCGTCTGCGCCGGCCGCGTCCGGACGCTGCTCAACGCGCCCATGCGGACCGGCCGCGAGGACCCGTACAAGCTGGCCATCGCCCTCATGGACAGCCTCAAGCCCGGCGATGTCGCCGTAGCCACGGCGACCAAGCCGCTCGAGACCGGGATCATGGGCGAGCTTTCGGCCACGGCCATGCGGAGCCGCGGCGCCCGCGGCTGCCTCGTCGACGGCTACACCCGCGACGCCCGCAAGATCATCCAGATGCAATTCCCCGTCTTCGCCAAGGGCATCTCGCCGATCGACACCACGGACCGGGCCGGCGTCGTCGATATCGACGGCCCCGTGCTTTTCGCCGGCCGCCGCATCAGCCCGGGAACGATCGTCTTTGCCGATCTCGACGGCATCGTCTTTATCCCCAGGGAGATCGAGAAGGAGGCCATCGGGGAGGCCGTTCGCCGGGTCAAGGCCGAGTCGACGGTCCGCAAGTCCCTGGCGGCCGGAAAGAAAGTCCGCGACGTCTGGGACAAGCACCACGTCATGTAAGTGAGGAGCTCCGCCGATGACGAGAAAGATCGCCGCCGCGCTCATCCTGATGGCCGTCGCCGGACTCGGCTTCCCTCCGCAGAGGCGGGCCCTCGAGCCCCTGAGCTATCGCGAGGATTTCGAGTCCCGGGAGCTCAATGCCTGGGCCTCCTACCCGCTCTGGCAGGACACGGCCTTCGACCCGAACATCCGGCCGGATACCATCGTCGCCGGGGACCCGAATATCTCGCTGGTCGAGAAGGTCACGCCTTACTCGCCGGTCGAGTGTTACGCGGGGGCGCAAAAGGCTTTGCAGGCGTGGTTCCGGCCGGGTTCCTCGGTGAGTCTGCGGGTCTACCTCAAGACGGAGCTGCGGCCCGAGTGGATCAAGATCAGGCTGGCAGCAGGCGACAAGGGGGCCGTGGACTTCACCGCGGCCGGCCCGCCGACCAACGCCTGGCTGCCCCTGACCGCGTCGTATGAGGATTTCGTCCGGTCGAACCCCGCCATCGGAGGGGGCGACCTCCAAATCCACGGGCTGGCCGTCATGGCCAAATTCTCCAAGGGCGATCCGGCCATGCCCATCTATTTCGGGCTCGACGACGTCGTCGTCACGGCCGAGCAGGAAGCCGCGTTCCGGTTCGCCGAGCCGGCCGTCGACAAGCTCAGCGAGTGGACGCCTTTCATTCCGCGCCAGGCGTATCAGACGGGCGACACGCTCGTGGTCGAGGGAAAATGGCCCTTCGAGGCGGACCGCGTCGAGCTCGAGGTCGGGAGCTTCGCGACAGAAGGAAAGCCCCTCGCCGTGAGCCGTCTCGCGTTGAAGGACGGGGCAGTGGAGCGGCTCGGTCAAGCTGCCCTTTCCCCCGGGCCTTTACCGGGCTCGCTTGACGGCTTTCGACGGGGCGGTGCCCGCGGCCGAAACGGAGTTCACGTCCATATCGTTCCCGCGGGAATCGCCGGCCGGCATCCGCGGCTGTGGTTCGACGAAACAGTCGAGGCCCAAGATCGCGGCCCGCCTGGCCGAGCCCCGTTTCAAGGCCGTCCGCGACGGTATCCTGGCCGACCTCAAGGACAGCCGGGAGAAGCTGCCGCCCGAGAAGATCGTCTTCGATATCGACGCCTTCCCTGGGGACGAGCCGCTCATCGGCAACGTGCCCCGCTCCATCTACCCCTGGTTCACCCGCATCACGTCCTGGGAGAAGGCCCTCCGCTCGAGCGCCCTGGCTTATGCCCTGTGCGGAGTGGAGGAGGCCGGGGCCTACGGCAAGGCTGTCCTTCTGAAGCTGTGCACCTTCCCGTTCTGGGTCCATCCCTGGTTCGAGACGCGCGGGCAGCACATCTACTATCCGGTCGGCGAGCTGAGCATGGAAGCGGCGCTGGCCTACGACCTTTTCTACGGGCTGATGAGCGAGACGGAGCGCCGGGCCTGCCGCGAAGCATTCCGCCGCAACATGGTCATGGGGCTGTCACCGCGGCTATGTCGAGGACAACCTGGTTACGAGCGGCACTTCCAACTGGATCGCCCATGTCACCTGCGGCTCGCTCATGGCCCAGGCGGCTGTCTTCGGCGACGGGGCGGCCGATGAAAAGCAGGAGCTTCACTTTACCGGCGCCGTCCTCAAGCTCCACGACTTCATCGGCAAATCCGTCGGTGCGGACGGCGGGTACGGCGAGAGTCTCGGCTACAGCACGTTCACCATGCTTTCGCTCTCCAAGGCGCTGCCCGCCCTCGACAACGTCTTCGGCCTGGACCTCTCGGCCCCGCTCTCCCGCACCTATCCCGACCTGATCTGGGCCGGGCTGATCAAAGACAAGCTCTTCTTCCACTACGGCGACTCGGGCGGGAGCCTCGGCCCGATCACCAGCGGGGCCGGCATCCTCAATCCGATCCCCAATTGGGCCTGGCTGGCGGCCAAGCTCAAGGATCCGCAGCTTCTCTGGCTCTACGCCTTTCTCAAGAAGGAGGAAACCTTCCAGGACGTCCTCCACCCGACGGAGGCGCTGCCCCGCAAGGATCCCTTCGCCGAGAACCCGATCAGGCTTTTCCGCGACCTGGGCACCACCGTCTTCAAGAGCGGCTGGGAGCGCGACGACTTCGCCTTCGTCATGCGCACGGGCGCCTTCTACAACCACCAGCACCTGGACCAGGGCTCGTTCTGGCTGGCCGACCGCGGCATCGTCTTCATCGGCGAGCGCACCGGCAGCCACTATTACGACGATCCATACTACCAGTCGCACTACACCCAGCCCGCGGCCCACTCGACCATCCTCATCGATCGCAACCCGCAGAGCCAGCGCAACGGCGATCCGCTGCGGCTTATCGACGGCTTCGCCGACCGGGCTTTTATCCGCGAATTCCTGGATGGGAAGGCGGCCGCCTTTTCGTCCGGCGACATCGGCCGCCTCTACGGGGACAAGATCAAGACGATGCGCCGCGGCGCGCTCTACCTCAAGCCGCGGGCCGTCCTCATGATCGACACGATCGTCCCCGCGAAGAATGACGTCGATGTGACGCTTCTCTTCCAATCATCCAGGCTCGAGGACATCCGGCCGTCGCCTCGAGACTCGCGGATCGTCAAAGGCGGCAGCGCCCTCCACATCGCCCACCTGGCGCCGGCGGAGAAGACGGAGGTCAAGACAGAGGAGACGCCGGTCTACATCAAGACCCTGGGCTCGGAGTATCCGCTGGCCAAGGAAGGCATGCTGACGGTTACGGCCCGCACCAAGGGGCGGCCTTTGGTCATGGCCAGCCTGCTCCGGGTGGATGCCCCTGAGAGCGGCTCCCTCGAAGTCAACACCGGGGGACGGATTCGTGGCGGGCGAGATCGACGGCTGGCGCTACGCCGTCGGCCATGACTTGGGCCGCCGCATCCAACCCGGCGGATTCGCCACGGACGGCCAGGCCCTGGCCTGGAAAGAAGGGGCGGTGTTCGCGGTCGAGGCCAAGGTCCTGGTGCGCGGAGGCAAGTCTCTTTTCGAGTCGAGCGAGCCGGCAACGTTCGAGCTTTTGCCCGACAGGATCACGGGCTGCCTGGCGGCCCCGGCCAAGATCGTGCTCTTCGCGGCGTCGCGTCCGGCATCGGTCACCGTCAACGGCAAGGCGCTTCAAATCGTTTGACCTACGATAAAAGCAGTCAGCGGCTGAAGATGAGCCTCCCGGCCGGCGAGGTCGTGGTGACTTTTTAGGAGAAGCGGATGGACAGACGAAAATTCATCGGCGTGTCCTCGGCCGGGGCGGCGGCCTTCCTCTCCGGTCTCAAGCCCGCTGCGGCGTCCGCGGACCGGACCGTCCCCACCGATCAGGCCGCACCGTCCGCTTTCCAGCCCCACGCTCCGCTGCCGACGGGGGAGCCGGCCCTCGCTTCGTTCTCCCCGGCCGATCTTCGCCGGATCAAGCGCCAGTACGAGTATGACCTCTACGAAGATTTCCTGCCCTTTATGGACAAGTTCGTGGTGGACCACGAATACGGCTCGTTCATGTGCACGGCCGACCGCGACGGCACGCGCCTTTCCGAGGACAAATCGGCTTGGTTCACGGGCCGCGGCATCTGGGTCTATTCCTTCCTCTACAACAACCTGACCCATGATCCGAAGCATCTCGAGATCGCCCGCAAGGCCGTGGACTTCATCCTCAAGTCCAAGCCGCGGGAGAACGACCTTTGGCCGTCGGCGTTCACCCGGGAAGGCGAACCGAAGGGCGCCCCGGACGCCAGGACGTACGGGGACCTCTTCATCGCCTCCGGGCTGGCCGAATTCTCGGCGGCCTCCGGCGACCCGCGCTCCTTCGATATGGCCAAGGAGCTTCTCCTCAAGTGCTTGCGCGTGTACGACCGGCCCGATTTCTGCCCGGAGATCGTCAATGACTACAAGCTGCCGAACGTGCCGCTTGTTCCCGGGGCCCGTGTCCAGGGGGTCTGGTTCTGCACCTTGAGCCTGGCCACGACCTTGCTGACGCACCGCCGCGACGAGCAGGTCGCGGCCGTCGCCGACCGGTGCATCGACGCCGTCATGAACCGTCACTTCAACCCGGAGTACGGCCTGAACAACGAGATTCTGGAGCACGACTTCTCCCGGCCCCGAAACGACCTGGCCCGCTTCGTCTACACCGGGCATTGCATCGAGACGCTGTGGATGGTCATGGACGAGGCCGCGCGGAGGAAGGACCGGACCCTCTTCGAGAAGGCCGAGGCGCGGCTGCGGCGGGCCGTCGAGGTCGCTTGGGACGACATCTACGGCGGCGTCTTCCGAAGCCTCAACGATGCCGAGGCCAACGTCTGGTACACGGACAAGGTCCTGTGGGCGCAGGAGGAAGTCCTCATCGGTACGCTGATGGCGGCCGAGCACGCCGGCAGCGCCTGGGCCAAGGAGTGGTTCGTCCGGATGTACAACTACGTCCATGACAAGTGGCCGCTGGCCAAGCACGGTTTCCCGCTCTGGGATAACTCCACCGATCGGAAAGTGACGTTCGTGCCGCACTCCACACGGATCGAGAACTTCCATCATCCCCGCCACCTGATGCTCAACCTGCTGGCCGCCGGGCGCCTGCTCGACAGGGGCGGCAAAGTTTCGGGCGTCTTCACTTAAGAGAAGGCCATGGAAAAGCTGTCGTACTACGATTGCTTCTGTTCCGTCGGGCGGGTCGGGAATCCGATCCTCCTGGACATTCCGGATGTCGCCGGGCTGAAGAAGGAGATGGCGGCGGCCGGTGTGGAGCGGGCCCTGGTCTCGCACACTCTGGCCCGCTTCGGCGACCCCGTTATCGGCAATTCCCGGCTGATGACGGAGATCGCCGGCGACCCGGACCTGGATCCGGTCTGGTTTCTCCTGCCGCATCACACGGGGGAGATGCCTCCGCCGCCGCGGCTGCTCGAAGAGATGAAGGCGGCCGGCGTCAGGGCCGTACGCCTGGACCCCGGCCGGACCCATCAGGGCTTCTCCCTGGCCGAATGGTGCGCGGGCGATCTTCTGGCGGCCCTTGAAGAGGCCCATTTGCCGCTCCTTCTCGATGCCGATGCCGTGACCTGGGACGAGGTTCGGGACCTACTCCAAAACCACCCCGCGCTGCCGCTCGTCATGGCCAACTGCACCTATCGCTTCAACCGGTTTCTCTACCCTCTGTTCGAGAAGTACCCGAATCTCCATGTCGAGATCTCCCGCTTCCTGGGCGCCGGGGCCATCGAAGACGTCGTCCGGCGCTTCGGCAGCCGGCCGCTGCTCTTCGGCACCAACATGCCGTATTACACGGGGACGGCCGCCGTGGGGCGGCTGGCCTACGCCGAGATCGGAAGGGACGAGAAGGAATCCATCGCCGGCGGCAATCTGCGCGGGATCATCGGGGAGGCCTGGTCATGAGCGCCCTCGAAGAGCGGATCCACGCCGGCCTGCCCCTGGACGACATCGAGATCATCGACATGCACGCCCATGTCGGCCCCTTCTACAACCTGCACATCCCGGCCGCCTCCGCCGCGGACATGGTCCATGTCATGGACCTCTGCGGCATCCGGAGGACCGTGCTCTCGGCCAACTTGAGCTTCGAAGGCGATATCGCCGCGGGCAACGACATGATGCGCGAAGCGGTGGCGGCGCATCCGGGCCGACTGCTCGGCGCGTGCGCCGTCAGCGGCAGCTATCCCGAGCTCTCGCAGGCCGAGCTGGAGCGGTGCTTCGCCCGGCCGGGTGTCGTCTTGATCAAGCTCCATCCCTGGTACACCAAGTGCGCCCTGAACGATCCACGAATGAAGGGCATCTACGCTTTCGCCGAGGAAAGAAAAGTCCCCGTCCTGGTCCACACCTGGCTCGACGGCGATCCCTTCGGCTCGCAGGACCTGTTCGCCGCGGCGGCCCGCGAACACCCGGGCATCAGCTGGATCATGGGCCATTCGGGGGGCCCTTACGGGAGCCGGCGCGCGGTCGAGATCGCCCGTGAATCACCCAACGTGTTTCTCGACACCACGCTTTCGATGTGCCCGGCCCGGCAGATCGAGTTCTTCGTCGGGGAGGTCGGCGCGGAGCGCATCCTCTTCGGCACGGACAATCCCTTTATCGATCCGCGGCCGCAGATCGGGCGGGTCGGCTTGGCCCAGATATCGCTGCAGGACAAAATCGCCATCTTCGGCGGCAACGCAAGAAAGCTGCTGGGGCTCTAGACGGCCGGGTTATGTGACGGCGACGGATGTCGTGGAGGAAAAGATGAGAAGAGCGTTGTATTGGGCCGCGGCTCTCCTTGGCGCGGCGGTCGCGTTCGGATACGCATCGCCCCAGGAAACCATCAACATCCCGGGGACCGTCGGCGTCGTCATGCAGTCGAACGAACGGCTGCTCTACCCGCGCTTGGAGGATGTGGCCATTCGGACCATGGACCGCCTGCCGGACGGGGTGGGGCTCAAGCTGCTGCTCGTTTCGGATTTGAAGGGCTTCTCCCGCTTCGAGTATGCGACGAACGGCGCCCCGTTCCGCGAGGCGGCCGGGGGGAGCCTGGTCATCGCCTTCGAGGACAAGCACACGCCCGATGTCCAGAAGACGGCGACGATCATCCGCGCCGTGAGCGCCTCCGGAGCAGTCTCCAAGGATTACGGCCTCAACGTCAACTATTACCCGCGGGAGCTCTACGCCAAGGCCGGCCAGACCGCGCCGGGCTACGTCATTGTCCAAAAGACGGATATCCCCATCGTCCTCAGCCGTGTGGCGGACTGGATCGTCGACCAGCCGACGTCCGAGGACGCCGCGTTTGCCGCCGCAACCTGGGGGAAAGCTATCGAGGGAGCGACGACTCCGCTGGACAAGGCCCGGCGGCTGGCCCGGGCGCTGATGGACGAGCTCAAGACCCACCGGGGCACCCCTTCCGACAAGATGAACGTGCCGCCCTTCGAGCAGTATCGGCGGCTCATGGCGGGGGAGGATCGGGCCTGGTGCAGCAACCTGGCCGATATCTTCGTCCATGCCTGCAACGCCCTGGGCGTGCCGGCGCGCCAGATCAAGATGATGCGGACCTGGTCCAAGGGCAGCGCCTATGACTTGCTGATGGCCGAGGGTCACTCCACGACGGAGATCTTCGCCGCGGACCTCAACAAGTGGGTCTGGATCGACCTGACCTTTGCCATGACCGGGATGGAGCTTTCCGGCCTGGGTTCGATCCACATGGCCGAGCTGGCCCGGGCCCTCAACGATGCGGACCGGATCGGCGGCCTGACGGCCACCGTCTATGATCCGCAAACACGGACCGAAAGGCGGATGAGCGCCATCGACAGCCCCGGCCGCGATGCTCTGCTGAACTACTTCAAGCGGGACCAGATGTTCACCTATTTCCAGAAGAAGACACCATGAAGCCGCCCATCAAAGCCCCCGTCGTTTTCAAGGTAACGGACTACGTCGAGCGCGATCTTGCTTGGGAGAAAGCCGAGTGCAAAAACCTCGGCATCAAGCTCGCCGCCTACCAGCTCAAGACGGCCCCGGCGGCCGAGATCGTGGCCAAGGTCAGGGACGCCGACATCGTGCTCGTCAACATGGCCGCGTTCAGGGAGGACGTCATCTCCAAGCTGAAGCGGACCAAGCTTGTCATCCGCCACGGCATCGGCTACGACAACGTCGACGTGGCGGCCTGCACCCGGCAGGGCATCGTCTTCGCCAACGAGGCCACAGCCTCGAGCGAGGATGTGGCCGAGCATGCCCTGATGCTCATGCTGGAGGCCTATCGCAAGAAGCGCGTCCAGGACGAGATGCTCAAGGACTGGATCCGGACAGGCGTCTGGAGCTCCGAAAAGATCCATCCGCTCTTCCGCCTGGCGGGCAAGACGATCGGCATCGTCGGTTGCGGCAACATCGGTTCGCGAGTCTTCAAAAAGATTCAGGGCTGGGGCACGAAGGTTCTGGTCAGCGACCCCTACCTCCCGAAGGAAAGGAAGGATGAGCTGGGGATTGTCCATACGCCCCTCGAGGTCCTCTTAAAGGAATCGGACATCGTCACCATCCATGTCCCGGTGACGCCGGAGACGCGGGGCGTGTTCGATGCCGCGCATCTGGCCCTCATGAAGCCGACGGCCGTCCTCGTCAACACCGCGCGCGGGCCGATCATCAAGACGCAAGACCTCATCAGGGCTCTCAAGGCCGGGAAGATCGCGGGCGCGGCGCTGGACGTCTTCGAGGAGGAGCCGCCGAAGCCCAAGCTCGAGCTCTTCAAGATGAAGAACGTCATCCTCAGCCCTCACGTCGCCTGGTACAGCGAGGAAGGGGGGCTTGATATCCGCCGCATGATCATGGAGGACGTCCGGGCCTTCCTGGCCGGCCGTCTGCCCCGTTTTGTCATCAACCCTGAAGTCCTCCAAAGCGCCGTCCTGCGCTATCCCTTAAAGAAATAAGTCCGGCCCGACTTTCAATACGCTATAACCGAATACCCGAATCGCTTGACATATTTATAGCCCTCGACTTCGGCAACGGCGTAGGCCTTCCCGTTGACGAAGGCCAGCTGGCCGACGGGGATCGTGGTCTCGAACCGGCCGATGTAAACACCCTGGCCGTCGAAAAGGTCGATCATCGAAGACTCCAACGTCGAATCCTCGATCACGAAATACCAGCCGTTGTCCATGGGGGCGCAGTATCGATAAGCCGGAAGAATTTTCGGGTACGTCATCGCCTTCCGGACATCGTCCTTAAGGGCCATGTTGCTCTGGCTGCTGGCCAGAAATTCCATCACCGAGGTTTCGAAATAGTGTTCCTTGTGCGCCTGCGTGACCGGCTTGGGGCTGTCGTCTTTTCGGATGATCAGCCTCGCCGCTCCGTCATCCCCGAAGAATTTTATCTCGTAAGTCGCGGGAAAGGCGATGATGATCCGTCCATCGCGCGTCACTGTGGGGTTGAGGACCGGCTTGAAGGCCGTATCGCTCATGATGCCGGCCAGCATCTTGGCCCGGTCGGAGGGGTCCGTCGGAGTCCGCATTTGGAGCTTTTCACGATGGAACTCGGTCTGCAGCTTGAAATCCTTGTCGAATAGTCCATAGACGGTGGCGAAGGTGACGTTGCCCGCAGCCTCCTCGCGATTTCCCATGGTCGAAGAAAAATACATCCCGTTCGGAAGCAGGAACACGGCCCCGGCCTGGCGTCCCGTCTTGATCATGTCCGAATAGCGCCCGCTTTCCTTGTCGAAAAACAGGATGCGATTCGCGACGATGTCGGTAGCATAGATGTGGCCTTTACCGTCGAATTCGGGCGCCCAGATGTTCTGGAACTCGCCCGGTCCCTGCCCCTGGCGTCCCATGGTCAGAAGATACTTCCCCGCGGCGTCGTATTTCTGAATCTGCTTGCGGTCCCAGTTGACGACGTAGATGGCCCCCTTTTCGTCGGCCGCGCATTGGATGTTTTTCTCGAATAGGTAATGCTCGTCCCCTTCGGCCTGACCAATCGTCAGTTCTTCCTTGAAGACGATCTTTTTGCGTTGTCCTGGCGGCAAGGCGGGCTCTTTAGGATTATTGACGATCCTTGGCGCGGCCGGCGGGCCGGTTTGCGAATCGGTGCCTGCGGAAAATCCCCCCGCTCCCACTGTCAGCGCCAAAACAACAAGAGATGCCCACATCGGACCAATCCTTTTCATGTTGGCTCCTCCCATCCGGCCCTACGGATTCCTCGGCCCAAGGATATCTTAGCTTATGTCGGGCCTATCGCAGGAGGCCGAAAGCAATGGCCAGAAAGCTCGGGCCGTTGATGCCGCCATGGAGGATGACGCCCAGCCAGGAGTTCTTGGTTCTCTGGACGATGTAGGATTGGATGAAGATCAACGGGATCAGGGTGATGAGCAGCTGCCAGCCGAATGCGGCGTGAAACAACGCCCAGCCCAGGCCGTGGACGATCCAAGCCCGCTTGCCGAAGGCGAGCTCCTGGCGGGGCAGCATCACGCCGCGCCAGAGGATCTCCTCGCCGAGGATATTCAGAATCCAATAGGGCGCCCAGACCAAAAGCAGCCAGTACCGGCCCGCGCTCAGGGGCTCGAATGCCATGAAGGGCGGCGTGGTATCGAACGAGCCGGCGATAAGCTCGGCCGCCTTCATCACCAGGACGCTGCCGACGCCGACCGCGAGGAAACCGCCAAGAGCCCAGGCCAGGTCTTTACCCGAAATCCGGCGGAACCTCATCCGCTCAACCCAGGTCCGCTTGGACAGCCGAAATCCTTCTCCTTTGAGGATTAAAACGGCGGTAATGATGAGCGGGACGAACACGCCGAGTCCGGCCAGCAGGAACCAGGCGAAAATCGTCTCCTGGCCCGTCTTGCGGCTGAACCAAGGGATGGCAAAAGCCGTGATGACATAGAGCAGCAGCGCCGCGGGAACATAGACGGCCAGCGAACCCGACCAACCGAGCTTTCTCATGCTTTAAGCTTCTCGATAGAAGGCGCTCCTTGCCCGCCCTTCCCGAGAAATATCATAAATCCGATGCCGATCAATCGGCAAGTTTGCCATGTCCCTGCGAGACCAAGTTAGGATGATTCCGGTGAAGGATTTCGTGGCCGAGATCAGTTCTTCGGTTTGGCGGCAAGCCGCTTCATCAGCTCCGCGACCGCCGCTTTCAGCTGCCGATCGATGCCGGCGGCTACTTCCTCCGGCCGGTTGCCGACCTCGATATCGGGCGCGATGCCTTCGTTCTCGATCGTCCCCTTGCCCTCCGCGGGGTAGACGAGCACACCGCCGTCGATAAGCCGCATGCCTCCGGTGGAGGCCAGGCTGCCCGCCGTCCGCAAGCCGATGATGGGGCCCATGTCCCACTGGCGGAAGATGGCCGCGAACGTCTCGCCGCTCGACTCGACGCTCTCGTTGATCAGGCAGGCCTTGATCCCGCAAAACACGGGTTCGGGCTCGGCGATCGAGGCTTTCCCGTGCGGAAGGGAAGACCGGAAGATCATCCTGCGGTTCAGTCGCTCGAGCATCCAGACGGGCGAGTATCCGCCGCTGTTGTACCGGATGTCCAGGATGATGCCTTCCTTATGAAGCAGGGCGGGGGCATGGCGGAAGAACGCGGCGATGCCCGAGGTATACGTGTCGGGAAGATGGAGATACCCGATCCGGCCTCGCTCTCCTTGTCCACCGCATCGCGGTTGCGCGAAACCCAATCCTCATAGCGGAGCTGATCGCCCTCGCGTTCCGAGTAAGCCGCCGGTCTTGTGGTCAGATGCCGGGCGCCCTCCAGGGTCGGCAGGGCGTTCAGTGTGACGACGACGTCTTGTCCCGCCTTATCGAGAAGAAAGGCATCGGGATTGACGCCCTCTTGAAGGGGCTGGCCATCGATTGCCAGGAGATATTCCCCCTCCCGGACATCCATGCCCGGGAGAGCCAGGGGGCCGATCGAATCCGGATCCCCGCTCCGCCCGCGAAAGACGTGGGCGATTTTATAGAGACGGGTCGCCGGATCCGGCTCCAGATCAATACCCAGCAGTCCGTGGCTGCGATGGACCGGGTTGGGAATATCGCCGCCGGAGATCTCCAAATGGCTGTGGCCGAGCTCGGAGAACATCTCTTCCAGGAGATAGTTAAGGTCCTGGCGGGAGGCCACATGCGGAAGCAGAGTCTCGTATCGGAGCCTGACGGCCGACCAATCGACGCCTCGCATCTTTTCGTCGTAAAAGAAATCCCGCACGATGCGCCACGCTTCCCGAAAGATCTGAGACCACTCTTTTCGGGGATCGAGACGCAGGCGCAGCCCGGAAAGGTCCAAGCGGCCGTCGTCGGCAACCCGCGCCGTCTTGAGGTCGAGAACGCTGATCCCGCCGTCTCCCCGGTAGGCGGCTACCGCCGAACGGGCCGCGGGGATCAGAAAGTAGGCGTCGCGGCTGAGGATCGTCTCCTCCTTCGAGGCCATGGCGAAAAGCTTGAAGCACGATTCGCCCCCGGCCGGAGACGATCTGTAGATCAACCCGCCCGCGACGGCCCGCAGGGAATCATAGGATGAATCCGGCACGGGCAGAGCCATGGCCCTGCCGCCCAATCCGTCGACATCGATCCGCAGCGGCGCCGCCCCGGCTTCTTCGCCGGCAGGCGCGGCGCTCTTCATCCCCGGGGCAAAAGGCGACATCGCCTCCCGCCGCAGGGTCGCCGCCACGATCGTCGAGGGGTTGACCATGTGATGATCGCCGTCCCAGAACGAATCCTCCACATTGATTCGGCTGTCCGAAATCCAATACAGAAAAAGGCCGGCGGCGTCGAATTGCGGATTCGAGGCGTTCGCGGAGCCGTCGGTCACGCGGAAAGACCGATCCTGGTCGAGGGAATAGAGATAGACCGAGCCAAGCCAGTTGGGGTTGCCCAGAGTGTAGGTCAGCCAGCGGCTGTCGGACGACCAGGTGGCCGAGGCGAACGGCAGCGAGCCCTGATAGGCATTGAAGAAAACTTTCTTCACGGCGCGGGTCTCGAGATCGAGGATGTAATAGGCGGCCCGATGATCGGCGAAGCCGATTTTGCGGCCGTCGGGCGACCAGCTTAAGGGGCCGATCCTTCCGGCTTCGCAGGAGCTGACCTGTTCTGCTTCCCGGCTTCCTTCCGCCCAGCCGAGATAGATCTGATCCTCCCCCGTGACGTCGGAGACATAGGCGTAGCTTCCCCCCATGGGGTTCCATTGCGGGTATCGCTCATAGGCGCCGGGCGTCCGGCTCGCATTTCGGGTGGTCTTCCGGTCGAGATCCAGGAGGAACAAGTCCCCCCTCGCGTTGAGTATCAGCTTGCGGCCGTCAGGGGAGATGGCGGGGGCTCCGGAGACGAACTTTTCGACGCTGATTTCGCTCGCTTTCGGGAGATCGGCGGACCCTGGAATTTCGATCCGGACCGGGTGAGAGGTCCCTTTCCGGACGTCGAAAATCTGGATCTGTCCGGCGTTTTCGAAAACGATCCGGTCACCGCCCCGACTCGGCCAGCGGACGGGCCAGTCTTTGAAAAAAGTCCCCTGAAAGACCTGGCCGGCTTTGAGGTCATGCACCCATAGGTTGGGTACGCGACCTTCGCCTCTATCGCTGACGAAGAAGAGGCGATCCCCGCACCATATCGGATGGTTGTTGACGGAGGCATCGGCGATGATCCGTTCCGAGCTTCGTCCGGCTAAGTCGTACGTCCAGATTTCGGCCCCGGCTCCGCCGCGATATCCCTTGATCGGACGATCGAGGCGGGTCCGGCAGAAGGCGACCTTATCTCCGGCCGCGTTGAAGTCGGCCAGATCCGCCTCCGGCAGCTCCAGGACCTGGACCAGACCGCCCCGGGCCGGAACGCTATGGAGCCGGTTGATCCGGTAGGAAACGCTGTCGGCGTTGGAGCGGAACACAATGGTTTTTCCGTCGCGGCTCCAGTCGACGACCCACTCGTCGGCCGGATGATACGTCAGCCGCCGTGGTTTCCCGCCCGTGACGGGCATGACATAGATGTCTTTATTCCCCTCGAACTCCGCGGTGAAGGCGATCTGCCGGCCATCGGGAGAGAATTTCGGCAGGATCTCCTCGCCGGGAAAGTCGGTGAGGTGTTGGGCACTGCCGCCCTGGACCGATGAAAGGTAGACATCGCCTCCATGGCAAAAGACAAGGCGATCCCCATGGATGTCGGGATATCGCAGGAGCTTCGTCTCCGCGGCCAATCCTGCCGCTGCCCCTGCCCATCCCAGGCCTATCGCGAGAATCCATTTTTCGATTCCTACTAACCGCATTTGCAGACTCCTTCTGTCCTTATTCAACGACGGATATGTGTTTAGACGTGGGCGAGAGGCTTTAAGTTGCGCCGGGCCGGAAAAGAACCAGATGTCTGGGGAGGGATTTGCCGGCGTTTCGGGAAAGGTGGAGCGGGAGGATGTAGGAATCGAACCTACCCGGCCCCTTCGTCAGAAGCCGCGCCGGATTTGAAGTCCGGAGGGGCCACCAGGCCCCGTGCCCTCCCGTGGGACAAGGGATGGTATTTGGTCAGGGAACCGAAGTCAAGAAGGCTGGATCTTAAGGTGCGTTCACGATCGGGGAGAAGGCGGGTGGAAATGAATGTGGACTTGCCCCAATAGGTCGATATCCCTATGGAGAGTCTTTTCCAGGTGAGCCGAGAGGGCATCTCCCTCGGCAACGGTTATAGCGCCGTCAACGGCAACGGTCAGGTTGAGGACGATATAGGGGCCGAAGCGATGCGCTTTCATCTCCTCGACCGAGAGGATTCCGAGCGTTTCGGCGGCGGCGGCATCGACCTTCTTTTTCAGCTCCGGCGTGGGCACGGTATCCATAAGGTCCCCCGAGGATTCGCGCAGAATCTCGAGACCCGTTCGAAGGATCACCAGGGCCACCAAGGCCCCGGCCAGGGGATCAAACCACGGATAGCCGCTCAGGGCCAGCAAAATACCGAGGCCGGCGGCGGCGGCGGAAAAGACGTCGTTCCGATGGTCGGCAGCCAGAGCGTGTACCGCAGGATTTCCGGTCTGCCGGGCGATCCGTTTGGTCTTCCAGCTCAACCAGATCTTCAGGCCCACGGTAAACAAGGCCGCCGCGAGGGCTCCTAGGGAAGCCTGGGCGGGCTCCGTCTTGCCGGAGAGCAGGTCGTAAACCTTGTTGGCCGCGTCCCAGAAGATGGCCACGGCTGTCGTTAAAACGAAGGAGCCGATAATAAGGGCCGCGATGCTCTCGAGCTGCCGGTGGCCGTAGGGATGCTCGTCGTCGGCAGGCTGGCGGGCTTTCCTCATGAAGACCTTGATGATGATGCCGTAGGCCACGTCGGAAGTGGAGTTGATCCCGTCGGCCAGCAGGGCGGAGCTATGGCCCAGGATTCCGAAGGTGGTCTTCAGAGCCGCCAGCCCGGCATTTGTAAACAGGGCCAGGTTGACGGCATAGGCGTTCCGTCGATCGGCTTGCGCCGCCGCCTTGCCCATACTTCCTCCGGATGTCAGGCTGCGATGGCCTTCTTTAAATTTGAAAAGATCAGTATAGCAGAATAGAAAGTTGATTCCACAAAATGCGGTCGAGCGATAAAGGCCGGGTTGAAACCTGGGGCGTTTTTTTTTATCCGGAAGTATAATAGGCCCGGGATTTTCATCGAGGAGGGAACCCATGAAAACGCCGCGAATCCTGACCTTCGTCCTCGCCCTGGGGATCGTATTTTCCGCTGCCCCTGCGAGCGGTGCGGGAAGCGAAGCGCCGGCCGGGCAGGAAGCCCAAGCAGGTACCCCCGATCATTCCGAGGTCTTTGGCATATGGCGGTTGGTTAAATTCGACGACCGCGCCGTCGAAGACAACATCTGCCTCTACTTGTCCTCGTCGACGTGGTTCGTGGCCGTCGAGGAACGGGGGTCCGATAAGCTGATTTTCGTCGGCGGGAACTTGACCGTGAATGGCGACGAGCTCCGGCTCTTTTCCCTCGATTATGAGGCCAAGCACACGCCCTACCTCTGGCTTCCCGACAAGCTCACGGACCTGGCCGAAAACAAAGCCGGGAAAACCTTCTTTCCCGGATGGGACTGGCTCGTCGAATTTCCGCGGTTCGAAATGAAGGGCGGCGCGTCGCTGGTCATGAGCGGCGGCCTTCCTGACGATAAAACCATCGTGTTCGAGCGCCTCGCGGCCGCGACCCCCGGCACGCTTGCGGGCGTCTGGTTGCCGCCGAAAAGCAAACTGCCTGCGGCGTTCGAAGTCCCGCTCGTGACCTGGACCCTCGGGCCGGACGGATCGTTTTCCTCGAAGAAAAAGACGCTCGGGCGGGAGGTCGAGACGACGGGCGCGTATCAGATTTTCGGCCCGTTGCTCCAAGTGAAGATGAAGGGCCAAGCCGAGGAGAATCTCTACCCCTTCGCTCTTTACACCTTATTCGACAAATCCGGGTCGCTCCTGATGGCGAAAGCCCCCACCGGAAAATTGTGGGCTTTCTTCCGCGGAGGCGCCGCCGCAGGAGGCGGGGGAGGGACGGCGAAGCCTACCATCGGCGGGACGTGGTCGATCGAGGACGAAAGCGGGGAAGCGCGAGTGACCTTCGCGCCCGACGGATCCTACACCCGGGAAACCCGCCGGTTGGGCGAAATCGTCGAAAAGTCCTCGGGCAAATGGCGGGTGGAGGGCGCAACACTCGTCGTCGATGATCAGGCGGAGGGGACTTCTCGAATACCTTTCCGCCTGACCGATCCAAGCCTGCTTGAGCTCACGATCGAAGGTACCCCGATGGTCTTTAAAAGGAAGACGGCCGCGACCGGAGGCACGGAGGGGAAAGCGACGGAAGGCGCGGGAGGAGGCGCGGCGCCCGGTGGAGAAACCAAGGGCGGGACCGCCGGTGAGGCGGGGAAGACCGACGCCGCCAAGGCGGCTTTGCAGGCCACATGGTACGGCCCCCTCGTCAACGTCTACGGGATTCAATCGGGCGTCCTGACCCTGACCTTTCTGGCCGACGGACGTTTCGAAGGGGTCTGGTCCCTTGGAGCGGGGGCCGCGTTTCCTCAAACGGGCAAATGGAGGCTGGCGGGCAACCAGATCATTCTCGAGCACGACGCAGGAGGGGCGAACACGCTTAAGTACACCCTGGTCGGGGACGCCTTGACCCTCGATTCGTTTCCCTCGATGAGGCCCGCGACGCTCTATCGGCAGTAGACCGAAGGCGAGCGCGGCCGCCCGAGCAGAGGCCGGTCAGGCCGGCCGCGCGGCTTTCCAACCGGCGTGGAGCTCGCGGCTCAGGCGATCCACCAGCGCTTCTTGGCCGGGCTTGCCGGCCAGGTTGATGTTCTCGGCCGGATCTTTCCCGTGGTCATAGAGCTCCCGTGCGACCAGGGCGTGATCCGGGGAAAACCATTCGGTGTATCGGTACCGGTCCGTTCGCATCGTCCGGCCGTAGATCCCCCTGCGCCGTGAATGCTCCTGGGAGAAAGCGGCTTTTTTCCAGCTCCGCCCCGGATTCCGCATCAGGGGGACGAGGCTCGCTCCTTCGAGGTTTCGGGGCACGGGCAGACCGGCCAGCTCGCACAGCGTCGGATAGATGTCGACGAACTCCGAGAGGCCGTCCGTCGCCGCGCCCGGCTTGTCTTGCCCGGGAGCGGCGATGATGAGCGGCGAGTGCGTTCCCCGCTCGAAATTCGTCATCTTGCCCCAGATGTCGTTCTCCCCCAGGTGCCAGCCGTGGTCCCCCCAGAGGCAGATGATGGTATCGTCGCGCAAGCCCAGCCGGTCCAGCTCGCCGATCACGCGGCCGACCATGGCGTCGACGTAGCTCACGCAGGCGCAATAGGCCCGGATCACCTCGAGCTGCTTTGCCTCCGGGATCGAACCCTCCTTGGGCATGTCTTTGTATACCCGCGGCTCCTCGGGGGATGGGAAGGCGCAGGCCGGCGCCCCGTCGGGGGCAAACGGATTTTCGGCCCGGCGGATGCTCTCGGGAGGATAGAGGTCGAAGTATTTTTTGGGGGCAACGAAGGGCAGATGCGGCCGGATGAAGCCGACGCACAGGAAGAACGGCTCGGCCCGCGAGCTGTAGGCGTTCAGGAGCTCGACGGCTTTGTCGGCCGTCTTACCGTCGGTCAGGTGATTGTCGGGGCAATCCGCGCTCTCCCAGACCGGCCCGTGGACGGCCACGCGGCTTCCCAGCTTGAGGACCAGGCCTGTCTTGGGATCCGTCCGAGGGGGCGTTCGCTCGACCTGCTGACCGCGGGCCAGCGCGGCCTGGGTGTCCTCCTCGAGCTCGGCCAGGATCTTCTGATCGACGTACGTCGCGGCCTTCGGCGCCCAATGGGGATCGCTCCACGAGCGCGGATCGTCCAGGCCGCCGTGGAAGATCTTGCTCAGCCCCCGGGTTCGGTATCCGTTCTCCTTGAAATATTGGGGCAGGGTCACGGCGTCCGGGATGTTGACGCGAAAATGAGTCTGTAGATCATAGATTCCGGTGGTGTCCGGCCGTAAGCCGGTGAGGAGCGAGGCCCGCGACGGATTGCAGATCGATTGCTGGCAATACGCCCGGCGGAAGAGAGTTCCCCGCGCGGCCAGGGCGTCGATGTGCGGGGTCTTCATCAGCGGCGTCCCGTAGCAGCCGAGCTGGGGCCTGAGGTCGTCGACGGCGATGAAGAGGATATTCGGCCGCCGGCGGGGGCCGGATTGCGTCACGCCTGGAATCCCGCCCTTGTAGGCTCGAGATACGAGGGCGGAGGTGCCGGCCGCGAGGCCGTAGCTCAGGATCTCTCGACGGGATAGGGGCGCCATGGCGATCCTCTCTATTCTATGGGCTTGGTTTTGAATACGGGATAATCCGGAGGCTGTCAAGGGATTTCCGCATCCAGGCGGAAGCGCGTTCAGCCAGGGGATAAGCCGGAAGAGCCGGTTTTCTGCGGGGGCGTCTTTGAAGTCTGGAGGGGCCACCGGGCCCCGTGCTTTTCTTTATAAGTCCATCCGGTGGGAACAAGGAACATGTGCTTGAAGAGTCCCGACTCGTGGTCTACAATCGCACCAAGTCCCAAGGCTTTTTCGGGTTTATGCTTCCGGAGAAAAAGGCGCATGCACACGCGGAAAGAGGAATATGGAAAAAGACGAGTCAATTTATTATCAGGTTTTCTCCTATCAGGGCTTCTGTCCGGATCGCTGCTCCAGGCCCAGGTCCAGCCGGCTCATGTTTTCGACCATAATATGGTGTTGCAGCGCGACAAACCGGTCAGAATCTGGGGCTGGGCGGCACCGGATGAGCAGGTAAAAGTCGAATTCGGAGGACAAGTTAAGTCAACGGTTGCCAACCCGCAAGGTGAATGGTGCGCCTGGCTGGATGCCATGAGCGCAAACGCTCAACCCTCGGATATGAGAATTTCAGGCCGGGCGAGCTCCGTGCGGTTCACGAATGTTCTGGTCGGGGATGTTTGGGTTCTGGGAGGTCAAAGCAATATGGAGTTTGACTTGGCCCGAATTTTCCACGGTGACGCGGAAATTCTGTCGGCTCATTTCCCCTTGGTTCGCCTGATGACCATACCCAGTTCGGCCGATCTGAAGCCCCGTAAAGACTTTGAACGCATCAATGAGTACGACAGCTGGCTCGACCGGTTTGACAAAAAGGGATTCTGGTTTCCATGTTCGCCGGAAACGGTTCCCACTTTCTCAGGAATAGGCTATGTCTTCGGCAGGCGCCTCCATCTGGCCGCTCAAGTTCCCATCGGTTTGGTGGACGTATCATTGGGCGGCACCACCGTCGAGGCCTGGATCTCTCCGCGGACGCTCATTAAAATGCCCGAAAACCGTTCCCTGCTGAAGCAATGGAATGAAAGAGCGGCCGACTATGATCCGGATAAGGATCTCAAGGAGAGAATCAAGAACTGGGAGACTCGAAGCGCGGAGAGGCGGGAAAAGGGCCTGGAGACGGAGCCTAAGCCCGTGGTACCTTCTCCCTATCCCGCTTTTGACCGGAATTTTCCCGGTTCATCCTATACGGGGATGGTGTCCGTGATAGCCGGGCTGGCCGTAAAAGGCGTCGTGTTTCATCAGGGCTATAATAATGCCCTTGATGATTCCCGGCCCAAGCAGTATGCATCCAACTTCAAGGCGCTGATCAACGATTGGAGAGAAACGTTTCAGGATGCGAATTTGCCCTTCGGCATCATTGAGTTCAGCGCCGGCGGGGAACCGCAAACCCTCGCTAATTACGAGGTCAGGATGTTGGATCCGTCGCCGTTTGTTCGTGAAGCGCAGCTTAACGCCTTTCGGACTGTTCCCCATACCGGATTTGTTTGCTCCTATGACCAGCAGGTCAACTGGTACCATCCCCAGAAAAAGGTGGACGCCGCCGAAAGGATGGCGCGTTGGGCTTTATCGACGCAGTATGGTTTCAGCCTCAAATGGGAGCCGGCCCTTTGCACGAATGTGGAAAGACGGAAAGATAAAATCGTCATCACCTTCGATAAGGAGGTGAAAGCTTCCGATGACCGGCCTTTCGAAGGCTTCTCCACGGCGGGGAGTGATCGCCATTTCTTTCCTGCCCAAGCGGCTTATGGGATGACAAAAAATGATAAAGGGCAGCAGGTATTCGATAAAAAAAGGATTGAGGTGTGGAATAGCCTATGTGCTGATCCGGTCGAGGTCCGCTATGCCTGGGCCCGAAATCCGTTGGGAAATCTGGTTAGCTTGGAGTGCCCGATCATTCCCGTGCCGCCGTTTCGAACCGATGATTGGAGCTATCCTGAAGCTCCTTATCAACCGGATGAGTATGCGGCTCATAGAATTCGAATGAAAGAAATGCGAAGGCAGGCGGAAGAGCTGGCGAGACTCAGGGTCCTTCGGGAGGCCGAACAAAAATTGAACCAGAGAGAGAGACTGAAATAAACACAAGGCTTACGACGTCCGTCTCTTGTTCATAGGCAGAGGAACCCCTGCGTGCCCGGCGCCGTCTGGCCCGGCTGATAAATGAACTCGACCCTCTTGCGCGCATCCGGAGCCTGCACGACGATGGATTGCGCGGCGAAATCCGCCGGCACGGCGACACCGGCTTTTCCAAAGCCGCCTTGTTATGCCCTGGTGATGGCGTTCGAGAATCCGGTAATGCGGCCAATCCAGGCGATGAAGGCCTCCGGGTCCTCATTGGCGCCGTGCCCGGCGTCCCAGTACAGCCGGGCGTTCACGCCCATGCCTCGGTTCTCGAGACGGGCGGCCAGGTTGGCAAAAACGGTCTGCGACGTGTGATTGTCGGACGTGCCCTGGCGAAGCCACCAGTGCTTGGCGCAGCGGTTGTCGTCCCGACCGATGAAGTCCATGGCGTTCATCATGCTCACCACCGTCTTCAGGTCGTCGCCGATTTCGGCGCTCTTGTCGCCGGTGGTGTTCCGCAGGCTGAAGTCGGTGAAATGCCTAGCGTTGGTCGTCTTGTCGCCGAAGAGGATGGTCTCGGGCTGCTTCAGATCGAAATCGTCGAAGGCGGGCAGGGCTTTCATCCGGCCGGCATGGGCGACGAAATCCGCGAAGGTAAACGAGGCTCCCTTGTCCGTCCAAGCAAGCCACGGGTTCCCGGCCAGATATTCCTTGCGCTTCTCCTCGGCCAAGCTTCGAAGATACTTGTCGGCCGCGGGAATCAGGTATGTTTGCAATAGGTAAGCGCCGTAGTTATCCGCGGTGATGGCTCCGAAGCCGTTTCTGCCCTCGAGGTTCAGGGCCGCCAGATGCTCGGCGAAGGCGGCTTTCAGCCGCTTGGACAGCTCCTGGTCCACCAAGCCTGATCGAGCCGGCACGGTGCCGTACATCCATTCATAGGCCATGTCGGCGTGATCCAGGTCGGTGATGGGGCAGAAGCAAGCACCGGCGAAGATATCGTCGTCCGCGTCGGCGGCGCCGATCTCTCTGAGATAGGCGTCGAAGAGAGGGTTGTTGCCGGACGCGCCGAGAAGAGCCGAGAGGGCGCCGCCCGCGCTCACGCCGGTCGAGACGATATGATCGACGTTCCCGGGCACGATGCCCTTGTTGTGGCGCAGATAGCGGACGGCGGCCTTCAGGTCGACGATGGCGGCCGGCGCCTTGCCGTAGTAAGTGCCGTCGGCGGCCTTGTTGTCGCGTCCGCGGCAGCCCGGCGCCACTACCACATAGCCTGCGGCCAGGGCCAGATCGGCGTTGCCGCTGATGCCGGTCCCGCCGGCAAGTCCGCGCATGCCCCGCCCTCCCGAGCCCCCGGCCGCGTTATTCACGGACATATAGCCGCCGACCCCGATGACGAAGAGGATGGGGGCGTTCGCGGCGTCGACCGCCGCTTCGCCGACCTTGACGGGAGCGCTGACGTTCAGGCTCTGATAGTCTTTGTCCACGGGGTTCGCGACATAAGGAATGTGTATATAGGAGCGGTAGGTGACTGTCTTGTCGCCCGCCGAGGTTTTGACCGTCTTGGTTTCCAGGGTGAAGCTGTCCTTGGGAAACAGCAAGGGATCCTGGGCCCGACTCGGGGGTGCGTCGATTGCCTTTCCCGATATCGGCGACAAGCAGAAGGCGACGACGAGCAGGGTGAGAACTGTCGAGAGATGCCGTGTCGTAATCATGGAAGCCCCCTCTACTGGTGGTCCATCTGAAGAGATCCCAGTCAAGCGTAAACGCAATAAGGCCATCAAGAAGGGCAACTTGAACCCATACAAAGCGACCGATCGCCATCCCAAGGACAGATAATCCCGTCGATTATTTAAGGACGTGGGCGTCGCCGCTGCGGCGGGTCAGCTGCGTTTTATCCAGGTATTCCAGGACGGCGCAGGCGTACTTGCGCGAGACCTTGAGCACGTCCTTGGCCTCGGCGATGGTGATCGAGCGGCGCAGCTTGAGGAACTGGAGCACGGCCGTCTTGGCCTTCTCCAGGGCTTCCTTATGCATCGTGACCTTGGGATCGATGCGCACGAGAACGCCCTGCTGGGCCAGCGTGCCCATGATCTTGCGGAATTGGTTGAGGGGCAGGCGCAGCTCCTTGACCACGTCGTCCTCGAGGGGCGGCTCGAAGGCGGCCCGCTTGAAGATCGCCTCGACCTTGCGGGCCAGGTCCTGATCCTTGTCGACCAGCTTGGCTTGGTGGCCGGGCAGGTTGACGCCTCCCTCGAGGCGGACGATGGCCTGGGCGGAGGCGAGGGCGTCTAGGCCTTGGCGCAGCACCGCGTCGCCCGTCTCCCGCCCAAGGGTCGAGGCCAGGTCGGCCGAGGGCATGAACGGCTTATGGGGATTGTCGGTCAGGTACTTCTTGATCGAAGCGTAGGCCTTGTCTCGCAACGCAGCGAATGCCTCGGCGGGCATATATCGATCGTCCTTCTCGCCTTTGATCCTGACCAGGCGGCCGGAGGGGATGAGGCCGTCCACGGCGGCGCGGATGATGGCGGTCGTCTTCCCCAGAGCGAGCGAGACGTCTTCGATGGCGAGCGCCTTGGCCGGATCCTTGCGGAAGAACTGATCGACGGCCTCGGGGAAGGCTCCCTCGAACTTGCGGATTCCGGCCAACGCCGCCTCGTCGAATCTCTTATGGCGCGCCGGTGAGACGTCGAGCACCTCGCCGCCGCCGATCGTGTTGAGGGGCGAGAACGTGCGGATGATGAAGCGGTCGCCGAAGAGGGCGGTCGTGGGCGCTTCCAGGACGAACTGGGCCAGCATGGTCTCGCCCGGCAGCATCTTCTCCTTCTCCAGGAGCACGACCCGGGCGATCGTCTCGTCCGTGCCGACGTGGAAGCGGACGCGGTCGCGGGTTTTAAGCTCGATGTCCGCGTTCTGGAGCAAGCGCAGGCGGGCGTCGAGCCTCTGCGTCGGCTTCGAAGAACCCGGGCCGGGCGGCGCATTGGCCGCGCCGCAAGGCGTCCTTCTCTACGTCGTGGATGTTGAGGGCGGTGCGGCGGCCGAGTCCCGAGGCTTCCTGCTTGGACTTGTGGACCTGGACGCCGCGGATCCGGGTTTCGATCCTCTCGGGCAGGATCTCGATCTTGTCGCCGACTTTCACTTCGCCCGACAGCACCGTCCCGGCGATGACCGTGCCGAAGCCGTGCTTGACGAAGACGCGGTCGATAGGCATACGGAAGTAGCCGCAGTCGTCGCGCCTGTCCACGCGCCGGCCGGCCGCCTTCAGCGCCTCGACCAGGGCGGGCAGGCCCGCTCCCGTATGGGCCGAGACGGGCATGATGGGCGCCTGTTCGAGGAAGGTGCCGGCGACAAAGCCGCGCACCTCGGCCGTCAGGGCTTCGATGCGCTCCTCGTCCACGAGGTCGGATTTGGACAGGACGATGATGCCCTCGCGCACCGAGAGCAGCCTCAGGATGTCGAAGTGCTCGCGAGTCTGGACGGAGATGCCCTCGTCGGCGGCGATGACGAACAGCACGGCGTCCACGTTGGAGGCGCCGGCGACCATGGTCTTGACGAACTTCTCGTGGCCGGGGACATCGATGAAGACGATCTGCTTCTCGTAGTCGGGCAGATCGAGAAAGACGAACCCGAGCTCGATGGTCATGCCCCGCTCTTTCTCCTCGGGCAGGGTGTCGGGGTCGGTGCCGGTCAGGGCTTTGACCAGGGCGGATTTGCCGTGATCGATGTGGCCGGCGGTGCCGACGATGACGTGGGGCTTTTCGCTCATCGGGGTCATGTCTTGCGCTTTGTGGTTTCGCGGGTCCGCCGGGCGTGCCCGCGGCGGCGGTATTATAACACGCCCCGCGTTTGGAGCCGGGTCTTCCGCTTGACCAGGTTGCTGACGATATCCCGGCCCGTCATGGAGGCGGGGAAGAGGGCTCCGAAGCGGAGGGGGGATGTTCCCGGGAAATATATGGCCAACTTTTTTTCTCCCGGCAGGGTATATATTAAGGAATCAACGATCATGCTAAAAAACTATATCCATGTCGCCCTGCGGAATCTCCGCCGCCACAAGCTCTATTCGCTGATCAACATTTTCGGCTTGGCGGTCGGGATGGCCTGCAGCCTTATCATCTTCCTCCATATCGCCCACGAGTTCAGCTATGACAGGCAAAGCCCGGCCGCCGGCCGCACATACCGCATCACGGCCGAGTTCCAACGCGGCGAACGCTCCAGCCTCATGCCGTATATTCCGGCCGGACCCACTCTCGCGGCCGAGCTTCCCGAAGTCGAGGCCGAGGCAAGGCTGTTCACCTACTCCTGGAAGGAAAAAGCCCTGATCGGCGCCGGCCCCCATTCGTTCTATGAAGAGGGCTTCTTCCTGGCCGATCCGGGAATCCTCGATATGCTCGCTATCCCGCTTTTGCAGGGCGATGCCCGTTCGGCCCTGGCCGATTCCGGCCGGATCCTGCTCTCGGAGAGCGCGGCCCGTAAATATTTCGGAACCGGCGATCCGCTCGGCAAGACCCTCGCCGTCAAAAACATGATCCAGGCCGACTTCGTCGTTGCCGGCGTGTTCCGCGACGTCCCGGCGAACGCCCATTTCCATCCCAATTTCATTGCCCCGATCGAGGCCGGAAACCGGGTTTTCTGGCCCGGGTTTCTCGAGCGGAACAGCTTCTTCACCTACATCCGTCTCAAGCCCGGCGCGTCGGCCGCGGTCCTGCAAGCCAAGCTCGGCCGCGTCCTCGGCCGGCGCCTGGGAAATGACGCGGCCTTCTTCACCTTCATGCTTCAACCCCTGACCGACATCCATCTCCGGTCCCATATGAGCGGGGAGATCGAGGCTAACGGGGATCTCAAGTCGGTCGGGCTGCTGGCCCTTCTGGCCTGGCTCGTCCTGATCGGGGCCTGCATCAACTTCGTCAACTTGACCACGGCCCGATCCGAAAGCCGGGCTAAGGAAGTCGGGCTGAGGAAGACGGTCGGCGCCATCCGGCCTCAGATCGTTCGCCAGTTCTTGGCCGAATCCTGTGTCCTGGCCTTGGCCGCCGTTGGGCCGGCCCTTTTCCTGGTTTGGTGGCTGTGGCCGGCCTTCCAGAGTCTGATGAACGTGCGGCGGCCTTTAAGCGCCGTTCCGGTTCCGATGTTTTTGGCCATCCTGGCCGGCCTCCTGGCCTTCATCGGTCTCGCCGCTGGTAGCTATCCGGCCCTTGTTTTGTCACGCTTCGCCCCGTCCGAGATATTGCGGGGCCGCGTCAAGGCCGGATACCGGCGCTCGCTCTCTCGGAGCGTGCTGGTCGTCGTCCAGAGCGCCGCCGCGGTCATCCTTATGGCCGGGACGGTGATGGTCCTCTTCCAGATGCGATACATCCAGAACAAGAACTTGGGCTTTGACAAGGAGCAAGTCGTCATCCTCCGGCTCAAGGACTATGAGGCCCAAAAGGGCTACGCGGTCCTGAAGAGCGCGCTCGCCCGCCTTCCCGACATCGTCGGCGTGGCTGCCTCGGAATCCCTGCCTTCCGAGATCACCCGCCGCCATCCGGCCTGGCACGAGGGAGCCGAGGCCGGCGTCGAGGAGCCGATCCTGTGGACTGCCGTCGACTATAGCTTCCTGGACGTGTACGGAATGAAGCTGGCCGCGGGGCGCGAGTTCTCGCGCGACAAACCCTCCGACGAAAAACGGGCCTACATCATCAACGAGACGGCGGCCCGGGCTTTTGGCTGGGCGGAGCCGGTCGGCAAGGGCTTCGCTTTATCCAACAAGAATCTGGCCCGCCCGATGTTCGAGAAGGGCGAGGTGATCGGCGTGGTCCGGGACTTCCATTTCCAATCCCTGCACAAGCCGATTGAGCCCGTGGTCCTGAGCATTCGGGAGGATTCTGTCAACTACGCCGCGGTCAAGATCCGGCCCGGGAGGATCGCGCAGGCGCTGGCGGCCTTGACCGAGGCCTGGAAGCGGGTATTCCCCGGCCGTCCGTTCGACTATTTCTTCTTCGACGAAAACGTAGCCCGGATGTATGCGTCCGAGCGGCGGATCGGCCGGATGTTCGGGGCCGGCGCCGCGCTGAGCCTATTTCTTTCCGCCCTGGGGCTCTTCGGTCTGGCCTCGTTCAGCGCCGCCAAACGGACGCGGGAGATCGGCATCCGGAAGACGCTCGGTGCCTCGGTCCGGGACATCGCCGTCCTGTTGTCGAAGGAGTTCGCGCTTCTCTTCGTCGCGGCGAACATGATCGCCTGGCCGGCGGCGTATCTCCTGACGAAGAAGTGGCTGATGGGCTTCGCTTATCGAATCGCGGCCGGTCCGCAGATCTTTCTGCTCGCCTCGGTCGCGGCCGGCTTGATTTTGACCGCCGCGGTGGGATTCCAGGCCTTGAAAGCCGCCCTGGCCAACCCCGTTGAATCGCTTCGTTATGAGTAGCACCCGGGCAAGCTTTAAGCCTCCTGTTTGCGAGCCCCGCGGGCGCCATTCGCGTCTTCCTGAGCCAAGCGGTGCCCTTCTTGGGCGAAAGGGACGAAGGAGGGGGCGAGCGGGCCGGCTCAACGGAGGGGAAATCGATCTGGACGAGCTGGGGCATCAAGGTTAAATCGCTTTGACTTGACGGCCGCGTCGGTTACCTTAGGCCTGGAACCGGGGCGGATGAGTCCTCGGACAACCCGAACCGCCCGGTGCCCATCTCAATGACGGGAGGTCCGTGCCATGTCGAATTCCCATCCTCTCAAGCGACGCGATTTTCTGCGCCGTTCCGCCGCGGCGGCCGCATTCGGCCTGGCCGGCGGGCTGCCGCTCAAAGCCCGAGCGGCGGGCGGCCAGGAGGACTTGATCCAGGAGGCAGCCGCCAAGGTGGGCCGGCTGCCGAGGCGCAAGTTCGGGTCGGCGGGCCGCGAGGTCTCGATCCTCGTCGGCTCCGGCGACATGGATGCGGTGCCGAGGGCCGCCGCCATCCTCTGCGGCGTCAACTATTGGCACAAGTCCCAGCAATGGGCCAGGGGGGGCGCGCCCGAGGCCATCCTGAAGAACCGCGAGGCCCACTATTGCCAGGTGACCGTGGACCGGGTCGGCGGCAACCAGGAAACGGGGCGGATCGATGAAGAGGAACACGTGGCTTTCGTCCGCGATGCCGTCAAGAAGACCGGGCTCGGCTATTTCGACGATATGCAGTTCCACTACGGCTACCACAACAAGGCCGAGCTTAAAGGCGAGCGGGGATTCGTGCGGGCCTTCGAGCGGCTCAAGAAAGAAGGGCTGGTCAAACATCTCTGCCTGTCCCAGCACGGCTACGCGGGCAACGCCCGGGTGCCGGGCGGCGAGAGCGCGGCCGAGGTGCTGACCGCGGTCATCGAGGACGGACTGCACGACAACGCCCAGTTCATGTTCTCCTACGGCGACGACCCGGCGATGAAGGGATTCCTGGAGCTGGCCCGCAAGAAGGGCTTCGGGACGACGGCCATGAAGACCGCCCGCGGGCTGGGCCGGATGCGCCAGGATACGGCCTTCATGGCCAAGCTGCCGGAAGGGACGGCGCCCCACAACGCGCTGGTTCGGTGGCTGACGGGTGCGACGCTCCTCGACTCCGCGGTCATCCGGGTCAAGAACCTGACCGAATTCACCGAGACGTTCTCGGGAGCGGGGCGGCCGGTGCGGCCCGAGGACGCGGCCGCCATCGGGCTGATGACCGCGCGGGCCGACGCAGACGGCCTGCCGGCTGTGCACCGCGTGCCAGCCGCACTGTCCGCAGCACATCCCGATCGCCGAGATCCTGCGCTTCGAGCGCTACGCTCTGGATGACGGCGCCATCGGGACGGCGGCCGGGCTTTACGCCGGGCTCGA
This sequence comes from Candidatus Aminicenantota bacterium, assembly GCA_963803915.1. GTDB lineage: Bacteria > Acidobacteriota > Aminicenantia > Aminicenantales > UBA4085 > UBA4085. The sequence goes on from CAWDOL010000015.1 coordinate 207,456, forward strand.
TCGGCGGGCGGATGCCTGCCGGGCTTGCGGGACCTGCCTCGGCCATTGTCCGCAGGGGCTGCCCATCCCGGACAAGCTGGCCGCGATTCACACCCTGCTGGGATAGACGGGGGCGGTCGGTTCGGGAATGGGGCCGGGCGCTGCAGTAGATGCCGGCGTTTTAGCTGCTTGACGCCTGTGTTATAATGTATTATATTATCATACGGAGTATGATATGGTAAGAAAATCGATCGTCATGGATAAGCACCTTCTTTACGAGGTCAATCGTTTTGCCGAGAAGGACCAGCGAGACTTTTCGAATACGGTCCGCTACGCGACGCGAATCGGCCTTATCGCCTTGGAGAATCCCGATCTCACGGTGAGGGAGATCAAGGATATCCTCGAGGCCCAACTGGATGTGGAAGCCAAGCGTGTTTCCGCCCTCGACCTCGACGAATTATGATTCTCCTCGAGACCGCCAAGTTCGCCAAACAGAGGAAGAGGATCAGGGAAGAGTCCGAGCGATCGGAATTAAAAGCTGCGATCATCGTCGTGCGCGACAATCCTGACGCCGGAAAGAAGCTCAAGGGCGAGCTCGATCATTTGCGCTCGTATGCCTACCATGTGCAAGGCCAAGCCCGGCGCCTAATCTATCACTGGGACAAGGGCGCCATCACCCTCTACTCCTTCGGCCCGAGGCAGGGAATCTACAAATAGGTGCGGGCTCCGGATCGAGGCAGGAGGATGGGAGCAGAACTTCGACCGCGAACGTATAAATAGACTAGACCAGCCGGATGCGGCCGGAGGCCGACGTCTCGAGAACGCGGCCGATGACGGCGGCGGACGAGACACCGCGCTCGCGCAGGCGGGCCAGTACCGAATCGGCTTTCACGGCCTCGACACACATCAGCAATCCGCCCGAGGTCTGCGGGTCGTAGAGGACGGCTTCGAGATCGTCGGGGACGGACGGGGATCGGTCGGCGAAGGCCGAGGAGAAGTCGCGGTTCTTCTCGTTGGCGCCGCTGATGACGCCTTGCGAGAGAAGCTCCCTGACGCCGTCGAAGAGGGGGATGCGGGCGGGCTCGACCTCGACCGCAACGCCGCTCTGGGCGGCGATCTCGCTCAGATGCCCCATCAGGCCGAAACCCGTCACGTCCGTGGCGCAGATGACGCCGGCTTCGATCATGACTTCGGCGGCGGCCCGGTTGAGCTCGGCCATGGAGCGGCCGATGGCCTCGCACCAGGCGGGCAGGGCCTTGCCGATCTGGGCGGCAAAGGAGATGACTCCCGGTACCGAGCGGCTTGGTTAGGATGAGGACATCACCGGGACGGGCCCTGTCGTTGGTGATGAGCCGCGAGGGATTGACCAGGCCGGTGACGGCGAAGCCGAACTTGATCTCCTTGTCCTTGATGCTGTGGCCGCCGAGCAGAACCGTGCCGGCCTCGGTCAGGGCGTCGATGCCGCCTTGCATCATCTTGTTCAGGACGCGGTGCGAGACGCGGTCGATGGGGAAGGCGACGATCGAGAGGGCGGTCAGCGGGCGGCCGCCCATGGCATAGACGTCGGAGACGGAGTTGGCGGCGGCGATGCGGCCGAAGAGGTAGGCGTCGTCGACGACGGGGGTGAAGACGTCGACGGTCTGGACCAGGGCGCGCTCGTCGTCGAGCTTGTAGATGCCGGCGTCGTCGCATGTGTCCGCCGAGACGAGGACGTTGGGATCGTTGGGGCGGGGGAGGCCGGCCAGGGCTTTTTTAAGGTCGTCCTGGCCGATCTTGGAGGCGCAGCCCGCGTTCTCCACGAATTGGGTCAGGGGGACATCATCGGCCGCGTCGGTCTCGCGCTCGCCGGCGCAGAGGCAGACGTTCTTCTGCTTGAACAGCGGGCAGGGGCAGGGGTCCTTGGGGTTGCAGATGCAGTGGCCCAGGGCAATCGACCGCCCCATGATCTTCTTCCGTTTCTCGTAGTTGATCATTCAGGGGTCAGGTCTCAACATTCGACATTCGCGGCCTTATCATCATTGCTCCCGTCTGGTTCTTAACACCGAATGTCGAATGTTGAGACCTGACCCCTCTCGGAGGATCGCGGCGACGATTTCGCCGTCCTCGTCCGGCTGGATGGTGCGCAGATCGAAGAGCAGGGCGTCCTTGTGGATGCGGGTGAAGACGGCCGGCCTTCCCCGCCGCAGCGCCTTGGCCAGCGCTTCGAGCCCGTCCGCGCGCTCCCGCGCTCGGGCCGAAGCCGCAGGGCCACGACCTTGGACGGGATCGTCTCGACCGGCACCGATCCGCTCCCCGTCTGGGCCTCGCCGTCCTCGACGCTCACGGCGACGCCTCCGGGCAGCTTCGCCGCAAGCTCGCGTGACCATGGCGTCGCCCCGCTTCTGGAGATCCTCGAGCTTGAGCGACAGCATCCGGTAGAGCGGGTGGCGCTCCTCGAGCTTGTCGGGCGCCAGGAACAGCCGCAGCGTCGCTTCCATGGCCGCCAAGGTCAGCTTGCCGCACCTCATGGCCCGGGCCAGCGGGTTCTTCTTGATCCGGGCCACGACGTCGGCCCGGCCGACGATGATTCCCGACTGCGGGCCGCCGATGAGCTTGTCGCCGCTGAAGCAGGCCGCGTCCACACCGGCCGCGATGCTGGCCCGGACCAGCGGCTCGCTCTCCAGGCCGTAGGCCTTCAGGTCGACGAGGGCGCCGCTTCCGATGATCGTCCACGACCGGGATGCCGCGCTGCCGTCCCAGCTCGGCCAGCTCCTCGATCCCCGGCTCGGAGTGGAATCCCAGGATCCGGTAGTTGCTGTGGTGGACGCGCAGGATGGCCCCGGTGTCGGGGCCGATCGCGTCGGCGTAGTCGCGCAGGTGGGTCTTGTTGGTCGTCCCGACCTCGCGCATTACCGCCCCGCTCATGGCCATGACCTCGGGCATCCGGAACGAGCCGCCGATCTCGACGAGCTGGCCGCGCGAGACGATGACTTCCTTGCCCCGGGCCAGCGAGTTGAGGACCAGGATCGTGGCGGCGGAGTTGTTGTTGCAGATCGTGGCCGCCTCGGCGCCCGTCAGCTCGCGCAGCAGCCCGGCGACATGGGCATCCCGCTGGCCGCGCTTGCCGCTGTCGATGTCCAGGGCCAGGGTGCAGAAGCCGCGCACGGCCTCGTCCAGGGCCTCCCGGGCGTCCGCGGACAGCACGGCGCGCCCCAGCCCCGAATGCATCAGGATGCCCGTGGCGTTGATGGCCCGCCGCAGCGTGCGGGCGAACCGCGCCTCGAGCCCGGCTTCGGCCCGGGCCATGATGGCCTCGGGAGCCGCCCCGACGGGCCGGCCTTCGGACTCGGTTCCCGTCCCCGCGACCAATATCGCCTTCCGGGTCTCGTCTAGCGAAGCGCGTACGGCGGCCAGGACGGCCTCCCGCCCGAACCGCTCCACGAGAGGGGCCGTCTCGACCCGGCCGAGCAGGGCATCGACCGACGGAAGCCGCCGTAAGAGATTCTCTTTCATGGGTTTCAGGCCTTTCAGGGTATGGAACCCCGGCCCAATTGTCAAGAAATGGGCTAAAAGCTGCGCCGTCCGGGTTGATGATCCGCGCTCAGGGCAAGCCCGCCAGCAGGGCCTGGAAGCGGGGCAGGGTGCGCAGCGGGTCGAGGTTGCTGTCGTGCTCGTACCAGCCTCGCTGGGTCAGCCCCAGCGCCACCGCCCGCTCGAGGCAGCCCAGGGCCTCGTCGGCTTCGCCGGCCAGCGAGTAGATGCAGCCCAGGTTGTAGAGGGCCATCGAATCGTCCGGGCGCCAGGGCCCTGGCCCGGCCCGCCCACTCCAGCCCGCGCGCCTGTCTCGCCCATCGCGACCAGTCCGTTGGCGCCCATGTAAAGGGCGCGGTAGTCGTCGGGATTGAGCTCGAGTCGCTCGGCGACCAGCTCCACGCCCCGGCTCCGCGCCCGCCGCCCCTCCTCGGCACGGCCGAGGTCGTCGTAGATCTGGGCCATGAGCAGCGGCGTCTGATAGTCGTCCGGCCGAATGCGGGCGGCCTCCTCGTAGAGCCGGATGGCCTTGGTCAGGTCCGCCCAGGGCGAAGGCGTAGCGGGCGTAGAAGTAACGGGCTTCGAACAGGTCCGGGTCGAGACGGATGGCCTCCTCGAAGCGGGCCGCCGCCCGTTCGTCCCGGCCGAGCGAGAGGGCCAGCGCGAAGGAGGCCTGCGCCTGGGCCGAATCGGGCCCCAGCTCGACGGCGCGGCGGCCGGCCTCCAGGGCCCGGCCCCGGATGTCGTCGCTCCTCTCGGTATAGAGGTATTCGTAGGACAGACAGTCGGCGATCCCGGCGTGGGCCAGGGCGTAGGTCGGATCGAGCTCGGCGGCCTTGCGGAAGAGCTGCTGGGCGAAGGCGACGTCGCGCTTGTCGTAACGGTAGTAGAAGCTGCGTCCGCGCAGGTAGTAGTCGTGGGCCTGGGCGTGCGCGGTGAAGGACATGTCCGGGTCGCTTCTCTCCGCGGTGCCGAGGGTGACGCGCAAAGCCCGGACGATGGCCCGGGCGATCTCCTCCTGGATCTCGAAGATGTCGTCGGCTTCGCGGTCGTACGCCTCCGACCAGCGGTGGAAGCCCTTGGACGTGTCGATGAGCTGGGCCGTGATGCGGAGACGATTGCCGGATTTGCGGACGCTGCCTTCCAGGAGCGTCTCGACGCGAAGCAGGCGGCCGATCTCGCGCGGGTCGAGGTCGCAGTCCCCGAACTGGAAGGCGGCAATGCGTGAGGCGACCCGGAGGTGCTCCACGCGACAGAGGGCGTTGATGATCTCCTCGGCGATGCCCTCGCAGAAGTAGGCCTGGTCCTTCTCCCGGCTCATGTCGGCGAAGGGCAGGACGGCGATGGCAGGAAGATCGGAGGCGGCGACGGACGTTTCGCGGCCCTGCAGCTCTTCCAAGGCCAGGAGCAGCTCCCGGGCCGACTCCATCCGGTAGCGCACGTCCTTCTCCAGACATCGGTACAGGGCCCTCTGCAGGGTCTTGGGCAGGGTTGGATTGAGCTCGACCGCCGAGAGTGGGTCGCTCTCGAGGATGGCGACGATCATGTCGGCGGCGCTGGAAGCCGCAAAGGGGAGCGTGCCGGTGGCCAGCTCGAACAAGACGACGCCGAGCGCGAAAAGATCGACCCGGCGGTCGATCGTCTCGCCGCGGATCTGTTCCGGGGACATATAGCCGATCGTCCCCGAAAGCTCGGAGTCAAGGATGAAGGGGAGCGTTTCGGCGTCGCGGCCGGCACCAGCGAACGCCTTGAAGCTCCTGGCCAGGCCGAAGTCGAGGATCTTGAGGATTCCCTCCTGTCCGATCATGATATTGCCCGGCTTGAGGTCGCGGTGGATGATGCCCTGCTCGTGGGCGGCGGCGACGGCGGCGGCCAGAGGGACGGCGATTTGGAGGAAGCGCTTGAGGGGAATTCCGCCAGGGACGATATATCGGCTCAAGGGGAGGCCGTCGATGTATTCCATGGTGAAAAATATCCGGCCGTCCACTTCCTCGACCGAATGGATGGTGACGATGTTGGGATGGCGGAGCGCGGCGGCGGCCCTGGCTTCCTGCTCGAAAAGCTCCTTGTGGGCTGGATTATTGACATATCCGTCGAGCAGGAACTTGATCGCGATGTCGCGCTCGAGCTTGAGGTCGCTTGCTTTCCAGACGATCCCCATCCCGCCTTGGCCGAGCTTCTCGACCAGGCGGTAGTGTTTGATTTGGCCGCCCGCTTCGAGGTTCATGATACCCTCACTTATGAATACGCTTTAACTACCCATTTAGTTGTTGCGTTTTAGCTGTTTTGTCTAGGCCGGTTTACGGCGGGCGACGACCGCGTACTCTTCCGCATTGGGGCGAAAGGCGCGGATGACCTCGAAGCCTGAGGAGCGGAGAAGCGGCTTGATTTTGGTGAACGGGATACGGTCGGCGAAAGGCGGGCCATGCTCCGTCCTTTTTTTAAGAAAATCGACGACGGTCAGGCGCGATGGGGCGGTCATGGCTTTACGGATGACGGCGAGGTGGGCGGCGGGGTTTAAGAACTCGTGGAGCGCGTTGACGATGAGGTAGATGTCGGCGCCGGAAGGGATTTCGGGGAGGATTCGGCGATGCGGGCAACCCGGACGTTGGCCAGGCCGGCGGCGCGGGCGTTCTTCCGAAGCTCGGCGACCATGACCGGCGAGGTGTCCAATCCGATCACCCGGCCCCGCGGGCCTACGATGCGGGCGGCCGGGAGAACGAAGAAGCCGGGGCCGCAGCCGATATCGACGAGGGTCTGCCCGGCGCCGAGCCCGGCTCGAAGCAGGATGCGGTCGGGCGGGAGCTCGCGGCGGCGTTCGTCGGACATCAGGCGGGCCAGGCGGGCGGGGTCGAACTTGTGGGGCATGTCGTCATTCTATGAAAAGAGGGGCCCGGGCTCAATGCTCGATTTCGCGAGCCGAATGCCATATGCTGAGACTCGCCCTATTCTTGACACCGCTCCGCTTTTCCATTAGGGAAGGGGGTGGATATTGGGAATTGGCAGTGGCAACACCGATCACCCGAAGAGAGTTCCTTACCGGCGGAATCGCCGCGGGAGTCGGGTTGGGGGCTGCGCTCCGCCCCCTCTCCGATCCTCCCGCTCCCCCCAACCTCGTTTTTGTCTTTCCCGACCAGCTCCGGGCCCAGGCGCTGGGGTTTATGGGGGAGGAGCCCGTTCTGACGCCTGTCCTGGACCGCTTCGCGCGCCAAGGCGTGGTCTTCACCCAAGCCGTCTCCAACTACCCGATCTGCAGCCCCTACCGGGCCATGCTGTGGAGCGGCCGATACCCGTTGGCCAACGGAGTGACCGAAAACCTGACCAGCCGCGCCGGCGAGGCCGGAATGGATTTTCGGCCCGGCCAGGCCTGCTTTTCCGATGTCCTGAAGAAGCGGGGCTACAGCCTGGGGTACATCGGCAAGTGGCATCTGGACGCGCCACGCAAGCCGTATGTCGACTGCCTCAACAATAAGACCGAGCCGGCCTGGAACGAGTGGACGCCGCCGGACCGCCGGCACGGCTTCGATTTCTGGCATGCCTACGGAACTTACGACCAGCACATGCGGCCGATGTACTGGCCGACCGGTGCGACGCGCGACGGCTTCCTCTTCGCAGACCGCTGGGGGCCGGAGTACGAAGCCGATATGGCCGGACGATATATCCGCAACGAGGGGGGGCGGTATCGCGATCCGGGCAAGCCCTTTGCCCTCGTCGTATCGATGAACCCCCCTCATATGCCGTACGACCAGGTGCCGGGCCGCTATCTCGACCTGTACCGCGATGCGGCGATGGAGACGCTCTGCCGCCGGCTGAACATCCCGCCGGCAGGCTCGCGATGGGGGGACTACTACCGCCGGAGCATCCGCGGATATTACGCCATGACCAGCGGTGTGGACGAACAGTTCGGGCGCATCCTGGCCGTCCTCGAGGACGCCGGCTTGGCCGCAAACACGATCGTCGTCTTCACCAGCGACCACGGGAATTGCCTGGGGATTCATGATGAGATCTCCAAGAACAACGCCTTCGAGGAATCGGTCCGGATCCCGCTCCTGATCCGGTGGCCCGGACGAATCCGCCCGCGCCGCGATGACGCGCTCGTCTCCGTCCCCGACATGATGCCCAGCCTGCTCGGCCTGATGGGGCTCGCGGCGGATCTCCCGCCGGGCACGCAGGGGACCAATCTGGACCGCCTGATCCGGACGGGGCGCGGCACGCGTCCCGCCTCCCAGTTGTACGTGAGGATGCCCTTGGCGGCGGATGCGATCCCGGCCCGCGGCGTGCGGACCGAGAGGCATACCCTAGTTCTCGAGCTGGGCGGGGAGGGGCGGATGCAAACGACTCTCTACGATCGCTCGGAGGATCCCTTCCAGATGCGCGATATCTCCTCCGAGCGCCCCGCGCTTGTCCGCCGGCTCGTCGATGACGCGCTTCGGCCTTGGCTCGAACGGACCGTCGACCCGTTCCTTAGCCGACTCGGATAGGGGCCGCGTCTTGCGTTTTGAGCTATCTCGAGATCCGAGAGCTTAAAAAAGAGGGCTCAAGCCGTTTTTCGCCCGACCTGAATTTTTTGGCAATTCCGGCTAATGCTTTTTTGCGCCGCCTTTTTCGTCTATGAACCAGAACGATCAGCCGGAAAACTCAAAACGCAAGACGCGACCCCTAAAGAGACAGGAAGGCCAGCGCTTCCATGTGAGGCGTATGGGGGAAGAAGTCGGCGCAAAAGAGCTTCTCCACACGATACCCTCCCGCGGCAAAAGCCCCCAGGTCGCGGGCCAGGGTGGCCGGGTTGCACGACATATAGGCGAGGTGAGGGATCTTCAGGCCCATGGCCCTGGATAGGCCTTCGGGATGGATCCCCGCCCGCGGCGGATCGAGGACCAGGAAATCGAAGCCGGAGTAAGCCGACCCGCCCACGGTCTTCTCGACCAGTCCCAGGACGAAGCGCGCGTTGGAGATCCCGTTCAGAGCGGCGTTTTCCTCGGCGTTGCGGATGTTGCGCTCGACCGAGTCGATGCCCACGACCTCGGACGTCGCCCCGGCCAGGAACAGCTCGATCGAGCCCGGGCCGCAGTAGAGCCCCAGCGCGCGTCTGACGCCCATCTCCCTGGCCCGGCCGGCGATCCGTTCGTAAAACAGTAGTGCCGCGCCGGGATTGGGCTGGAAGAACGAGTCCGGATAGATCCGGAAGCGCAGCCCGCCCAGCTCCTCCTCGATCCAGGGATAGCCCGATTCGAGCCTGGCGCTCCCGAGGTCGACCAGGTCGGCGACACTGTCGTTGGCGGCCGACCAGACGCTCTTGACCCGCGGCACTTCGGCCCGCAGCCTGTCGGCCCAGGCCGTGATGTCGATTCCCGCCGCCGCTTTTCGTCACCAGGATGGCCATGATCTCGCCGGTCGCCTTGGCCTCGCGCAGGACCAGGTTGCGGAAATAGCCCTTCTGCCCGAGCGGGTCATAGGGCGGCAGACCGGTGGCATCGGCGAAGGCCCGTGCGGCGGGGAAGACCGCCGCGGCCGCATCGCCGAAGATCAGGCAGCGGTCCAGCCCGACCGTGCGCTTGTGCGACTGCGGACCGGGCAGCGATCGGCCGCGAAGCCCCGCCTTGACCGCCCCCGCCTCGCCGCCGAAGGCGAACTCCATCTTGTTGCGGTATCCGAAGAGCGCGGGCGAGGGCAGGATCGGCAGGAAGACGTCGGGGCCGAGGTCGAGGCCGGAGCCTTTTAAAATCGTCTCGCGGAAGCGCGCCTCCTTGAGCTCGAGCTGGCGGGCGTAGGCCAGGTTCTGGAAGGCGCAGCCGCCGCAGCTGCCGAAATGGGGGCAGGGCGCCTCGACCCGGTCGGGCGAGGGCGACTCGACCGCCAGGACCTTGGCCGAGCGCGGCTTGCGCCGCTGCAGGCGGGCCCCGCACCCGGTCGCCGGGAAGCGCCCCGGGGACGAGAACGGCCCCGCCCTCCGCGAAGCCCATGGCCCAGCCCGAGGCGAAGTCGATGCCCGTGACGTCGATGGTCCATTCCGGGGCGGACCATTCCTTGAGCATCCGCTTGAGGCGGCCGACCGGCAGCCCGACGACGTTGTCGTAGTCGCCGTCGATCCGCTCGACGAAGGCGGGGCCGATCTCCTGAACGGCGTAGCTTCCGGCCTTGTCCAGATAGGCGTGGCCGTCGAGGTAGGCGGCGATGGCGGCGGGATCGAGGGCCCGGAAGACGACGTAGGTGATCTCGTAGTCGGCGATCATCCGGTTCGAGCCGGCGTGATAGAGGGCCAGCCCGGTGATGACGCGGTGCTTGCGGCCGGACAGGCGGGTCAGCATCCGCTCGGCCTCGGCCCTGTCGGCCGGCTTACCGAAGACCTCGCGCTCCAGGCAGACGATCGTGTCCGCTCCGAGCACGAGCGCATCCGGGTGGCGGCGGGCCACGTCGCGGGCTTTGGACTCGGCCGCGGTCAGGCGTAGAGCACCGGATCGTCCTCGCGGATGGCGGACTCGTCGACGGCGCTGGGATCGACCTCGAAGGCGGGGAAGAGCCGCTTCAGCAGCTCCCGCCGCCGGGGCGATTGCGAGGCCAGGACCACGTGCATGGCGGCATTATACAGGAAGGGGTCAGGTCTCAACATTCGACATTTCGCGGCCGGCCGGGACCTTGCTCCCGGGAAAGTCGGCGCGTTGATGTCCCTCAACGGAAGGGGGGAGCCAGGGGAAATGTCAAATGTCAAGACCTGACCCCTTATAGGATAACGAAGAGATCGCTGACAGGCGGATGTCATATGTATAAATATGCAACCGAAATGAATAAAAATACAAAGAAGAACCGGCACGCGGCCATCCGGGACCTGCTGACGACCCGCCGGCTCGGCGATCAGGCCGAGCTGCAGAAGGCGCTCCGCAGGCGCGGCTTCCCGGCCACCCAAGCCACCGTCTCCCGCGATATCCGGGAGATGGGAGTGGTCAAGGTCCAAGTCGGTCCGGGCCGATTCGCTCTACCAGGCCCCGGCGGCGGAGGCCGGCGCGCCGCCCTCGCTCGAGGCCGCCCGCAAGCGGTTGGCCCTGCTCTTCCGCGACTTCGTGGTCGGCGTCAGCGGCGCCTCGCACCTGGTCCTGGTCAAGACGACGCCGGGCAACGCCGGCGGCGTCGCCTCCCTGATCGACGGCTTCCGCCGGCCCGGCATTCTCGGCACCGTGGCCGGGGACGACACCATCCTCATCGTCATCGACACCGAGCCCCGCCGGGTGGAGGTCGAGCGCGAGCTGCGCGCCCTGCTCCAGGGCGCCTAAAGAGTCTCCTCCGTTTCTTTCTGACTAACGCCCCGGCCCGCTGCTGGGCGGGACGGGGCGCATTTTCAACCGTTCGAGCCCGTGAAAGGAGCTTGTCATGTCCAAAGTGGTTCTGGCCTACTCCGGAGGCCTCGACACCTCCGTCATCCTCAAGTGGCTGGCCGAGACGCGGCGACGACGTCATCGCCTATATCGCCGACGTCGGCCAGGCCGAGGACCTGGAAGCGGTCAAGGCCAAGGCCCTGGCTACCGGCGCCGCCAGGCCGTCGTCGTCGACCTCAAGCGCGAGCTGGTCACCGACTACATCTTCGCCGCCGTCAAGGCCAACGCCCTCTACGAGGGCCGCTATCTGCTGGGCACGTCGCTGGCTCGGCCGCTGATCGCCAAGGCCCAGGTCGGCCTGGCCCACGCCGTAGGGCGCGACCCACGTGGCCCACGGCGCGACGGGCAAGGGCAACGACCAGGTCCGCTTCGAGCTGAGCTATGCGGCCCTCGACCCGGCGCTTGCAGGTCATCTCGCCCTGGAAGGATCCGGAGTTTCTGGCCGCCTTCAAGGGCCGGCCCGACCTCCTGGCTTACGCCGAGGCGCACGGCATCGACGTCAAGGCCTCCTCCGGCAAGCCGTTCAGCGAGGACGCCAACCTGATCCACATCAGCCACGAGTCGGGCATCCTGGAGGACCCGGGCGCCGACGCGGGCGAGGGCATCTTCAGCTGGACGTCGAGCCGACCAAGCGCCCCGGACGCGCAGACCGTCGTCGAGATCACCTTCAAGGACGGCGTACCCGTCAAGGTCGAGGACCGACCCACGGCCTGGCCACGACGGATCCGCTGGCCATGTTCAGCTGCTCAACGACCTGGGGGCCGCGCAACGGCATCGGCCGGGTCGACATGGTCGAGAACCGCTTCGTCGGCATCAAGAGCCGCGGGGTCTACGAGACGCCCGGGCTGACCATCCTGCTGGCCGCCCACAAGGACATCGAGGGCATCGCCATGGACCGCGAGGTCATGCGGCTGCGCGACATGCTGACGCCCAAGTTCGCCGAGTTCGTCTACAACGGCTTCTGGTTCTCGCCCGAGATGGACTTTCTGATGGCCGCCATCGACAAGAGCCAGGAGGTGGTCGATGGGGTGGTCCGGCTGGCCCTCTACAAGGGCAACGTCTACGCCGATCGCGCGGCGGTCGCACAGCTCGCTCTACGACCAGGCCCTGAGCTCGATGGACATCGAGGGCGGGTTCGACCAGACCGACTCGCGCGGGCTTCATCGCCATCAACGCCATCCGGCTGAAGGCCCACCACGTCATCATGGCCAAGCGGGGCAAGAAGGTGACGGGATTCCTGGAAGAACGGGAAATGAGCGAGACAAAGAGCGGCGGGGGCCGGGAGCGGAGACCGAGGTCGTGGGCGCCGTCGCGGGCGCCCTGCCGAGGGCGCGAGCGGGGCGGTCTGGGCGCGCCGCTTCCAGGGCCGACGCGGCGCGAAGATGTGTTCGACCGCTTCAACGCCTCGCTCGGGCAGGACCTGTTCCTGGCGGAGGCGGAGATCGCGCGCTTCGGCGGCCTATCGCTGGGGTCTGGGTCGGCCGGCGTCCTGACGAGGCCGAGGAAGCCGAGGCGATCGTTCCGGGCTCGATCGGGTCCGGGCCGGATCGAGGCGGGCGAGGAGGATCTCGACGGTTCGAGGACGTCCACTCGGCCGTCGAGCTGCTCTTGACCGAGGAGATCGGACCGGCCGGGCGCAAGCTCCACACCGGCCGCAGCCGAAACGAGCAGGTGGCGACCGACGAGCGATTGTGGTTGAAGGACAGGATCCCCGAGGCCATCGCGGCGGCCGAGGCGGTGGAGGCGGCTCTGGAGCGGCTGGCTGCGGCGCATCCGGCGGCCCTGCTGCCCGGGTATACGCATCTGCAGCCGGCCCAGGTCGTGCCGTTCCCGATGTGGGCCGAGTCGTACGTCGAGCCGATGGCCGAGGGGGCGAGACGGCTGCGCGAGGCCATGGCCCGGGCCGATGTCCTGCCGCTGGGCTCGGGCGCGCTGGCCGGTACGATGGTCGCCCTGGACCGGGAGGCGATGCGGGCGGAGCTCGGCTTCGGCCCGATCGACGGCGCAATCCCATGGACGCGGTCGGCCGACCGGACCTTCATCCTGGACGCGCTTTACGCGATGGCCGTGCTGATGCTCGACGCAGGGCGGCTGGCGACGGACTTGATCACTGTATGCGTCGCGCGACTTCGGTCTGATCGAGATGGACGCGGCGATCGCCACGTCCAGCAGCCTGATGCCGCAGAAGAAGAATCCCGACATCTTCGAGCTGGTGCGGGCGGCGGCCGGGCGGCGGCGTGGCCGGCTGATGGAGATGTTCATGATCCTGAAGGGGTTGCCCTCGGCGTACAACAAGGACCTTGCAGGCGGACAAGCGGCCGTTGCGGGAAGGGGTCGAAGAGCCGATCGGGTGATGCGGGTGCTGGCGGCGGCCTTGGGCCACGTCCGGCCGCGGGAAGACATCCCGGCTTCCGTGTCGATGCGGGACTTTACGCGACGGATCTGGTCGACTATCTGGTTGGGAAGGGGGCTGTCCTTCCGCGAAGCGCATGGGATCGTAGGCACGGCGGTGGCGGAGGCGGAGAAGAGCCGGAAGGCCGCTCGATTCGTTCACCCTGGAGGAGTGGCGCCGGTTCTCGCCGCTGTTCGAGCGACGACGTGCGAGAGCGTCTTCGATCCGCGCCGGTCCGTAGAGTTCGAGGGGTCAGGTCTTAACATTTGACATTTTCGCGTTAGAACACGGTCTCGATCATGCTCGATCTGACGACTCGCGCAGTCCAATGATGGGGACAGGTCGTCACGATATGTCAAATGTTAAGACCTGACCCCTGTCTTAATCGCGGACCAGGGTGAAGAGGACACGGCGCGGTCTGGTCGTTCGCTCCACCGTCAGACGTCACCCGGTCGCCGATCTTGTAGTTCTCCAGGGCGGTGAACAGGTCGTCGTAGCTCTTGACCGGCGTCTTGTCGACGGCGGTGATGACGTCGTTGACGAAGGTCCGGCCGAAGCGGTCCCGGCTGACGCCGCGCAGCCCGCCTCGTAGGCCGGCGTGCCCGCCGGCACCTCCATGAGAACGGCGCCCACGATGCGGGCCCGCCGGGCGTACTCGTCGGGCACGAAGGAGACGCCGAGCCCGGGCCGGGAGACGCGGCCCGTGCTGGATGATCTCGGGCACGATCTTCTTGATGATGTCCACGGGGACGGCGAACCCGACCCCGCTGGAGGCGCCCGACGGGCTGTAGATGACCGTGTTCATGCCGATCAGCTCGCCGGCCGAGTTGAGCAGCGGTCCGCCCGAGTTGCCCGGGTTGATCGAGGCGTCGGTCTGGATCATGTCGCGGATGGAGACGTTGCCCGCGCCGAGGATCTTGCGGCCCAGGGCGCTGACGATGCCCTTGGTCACGGTGTAGTCGAAGCCGAACGGATTGCCGATGGCGATCGTCTTCTGGCCGACCTGGAGGTCGCGGGACGTGCCCGGGATGACCGGGGACAGCCCGCTCGACGTCGCCCTGCAGCTTGAGGACGGCCATGTCCTTGCTCTCTTCCTTGCCGACCAGCTTGGCCTGCCGCTGCTCGCCGTTGGGCAGGGCGACCAGGAACTCGACCCCGTCCTCGATGACGTGGAAGTTGGTCACGATGTGACCCTGGTCGTCCCAGACGAAGCCGGAGCCGCTGCCGCGCGGCATCTTCTCCTCCTCGCCGAAGAAGAAGTCGCGGACGAGCTGGATGTTGGTGATGAACACGACCGAGTTCTTGCTGCGCTTGACGACGTCGATGGTGTTGCGCTCGTCCTCGGTCAGCTGGGCAATGCCCGCGGCGGCGGGCTCGCCCGCGGGCCGGACCTGGGCGGCGGGACGATCCTGCGCGCTCTCCGTATCGCGCCTGGGCGCAGGCGCATCCTGAAAGACCGAGGCTGACGATAGGCCAAGGCGGCGAACAAGGCGAAAGCGGCGCGTTTCTTCAGGGCCGGATACCTCATGACCGCATTCTAGCACCACCCGGGCGCCGCGTGAAATGCGGCTCAGGCCAGCGGAAGGATGACGTCGAAGCGGCTCCCCGCTCCTTCGCGGCTTTCGACCTGGATGGTCCCTCCCAGGCCCATGACGATCCCGGCCGAGACCGACAGGCCCAGCCCGGATCCCTGCCCGGGCGCCTTGGTCGTGAAGAACGGCTCGAAGATCCGGCGCCGGACCGCTTCGCTCATCCCCGGGCCGTCATCCTCCACCGTCAACCGGGCATAGGCGCCCGCCGCCGCTTCTCCGCCGGGCTCGCCGTCCATCTCTTCGCGGCCCAGGGTCACGCGCAGCCGGCCTCCTCCCTCCTGCATCGCCTGGACCGCGTTGAGGCAGAGGTTCATCACCACCTGCTGGACCTGGGAGGAATCTCCGACGATGGGCAGGGGCTCCGATCCCGGCTCGAACTCCAGCCGGATGCCGGCGGGCAGCGCCGCCTTGATCAGCCGCAGCGTCTCGGCCGCCGCTTCCCGCAGGTCCAGGCTTCCCCGGCGGTCCTGGCCGGGCCGGCTGAAGGTGAGGATCTGGCGGACGAGGTCGGCTCCCCGGTGCAGAGCGAGCGTCAGGTCATCGAGATGGGCCTGGTCCCGCCCGTCCGCCCGGGCCTCCTCCGAAAGGATGTGGGCCAGGGCTCTCATATGGGCCAGCAGATTGTTGAAGTCGTGGGCGATGCCGCCGGCCAGCGACCCGATCACCTCCAGCCTCTGGGCGTCCCGGAGGTGGCCTTCGAGCCGCCGCGAGGCCTCGATCTGCTTTTCGAAGGCCTCGATCAGGGCGTTGATCTCGGCCAGGACGGGGCGGAAATCGGCTGCCATCAGGTCGGGCCGGGCCCGCGAGCGAAGGCGCCCGGCCAGAACATCCCGCACCAGCCGGTGCAGCTCGTCGATCACGCGTCGAACGGCGCGGCCCAGGCCGCGGGCGATGAGGAAGGCCAGTGCGGCCAACAACAGCGTCGAGCCGCCGATCAGGACGATGAGGCGCCGGTTGAGGGCGTGCGCAATCTGGCCCTCGACCTCGCCTTCGTCGACCTCGGCGTGCAGGATCCATTCGAGTCCCTCCACGCCGACGGGGGCGTGTACGGCAAGCACCCGCTTTGCGCTTTCCGGCCGGGCCGGCCTCGGGCGCAGCGGGGCTTTCAGCTCGCCGTCCGGGCCGGAGATGTAGGTGATCCCGGTGACGCCCAAGCCCGAGCGCTCGCGGACGATCGAGTCGATGGCGTCGGGGGCCAGCCGGACGGCGATGATGCCGACCACCCGTCCGTCGGCCTCGATCGGGGCGGCCAGGTACTGGGCGGGTGTTCCGTCGGGCTCCGCTTCGAGCCTCACGTCCGAGAGGCCGGCCCGGCCGGACCGCGCCTCCCGCCAGACTTCGGCCAGCCCGGGGGGAAGGGCATCGGCGCCCTCCCGTGCTTCGCGCATCGCCCGCGGAGCGCTGGGCGTAGACGATGGACCCATCGTCCGGCCGGATGAGCATCAGGTCGTCGTATTCGTACTCGCGGAGCAGGGCCTTGAGGTAGGGATCGTAGGCGGCCCTGGCGTCCGGGTCCGCGGAACCGCTCAAGGCCGCGTAGGCCTGGCCGATGTAGGGGTTGGCGGCGAAGACGCGAATGTCGGCCCGGCGTTCGAAGTAGAACTTTCTCAGGACGGTGATCTTGATGTCGCGCACGGACTGGAGCTGACGGAAAGCCTGGGCCTTGAGCTCGGTCCGGGCGGCGTTGAACCCGACCAGCGAGACCAGGAACAAGGGGATCAGGCCGCAGAACAGGATGCCCAGCGCGATCAGTCCGCGGAGGGGGATGTCGCGAAGCATCCGGCCGCCGGCCGGCGCTTCCTCCGGCCTGGGTGTGGGGCGGCGGCGGGTCATGTCCTCGCCGTCAGGGCAGGAATTTGTAGCCCAGGCCGCGGATGGTCTCGATGCGCGCGCCCTCCGGGCCGAGCTTGCGGCGCAGCCCGCAGACCTGGAAGTCGATGGTACGCTCGGTGATGGCATACTCTTCGCCCCGCACGCGGTCGATGATCTGGCCCCGCGTGAAGACCCGGTTGGGCGCCCTCGCCAGAAGGGCCAGGATGTCGAACTCGGTGCGGGTCAGGGCGACCGCGCGGCCGTCGGAGCGGACTTCCCGCGAAAGCGGATCGAGCTTGAGGGAGCCGAAGGCCAGGGGGCCCGGCTCGGGCTTGGCGGTCCGCCCCGTCCGCCGCAGCACGGCTCTCATCCGGGCCACCAGGACCTCCGGGTCGCAGGGCTTGACCAGGTAGTCGTCGGCATAGTCGGCCAGCCCGCGCACGATTTCGGCCGGAAGGCCGCGCCCGGTGAGCATGATGATGGGCACACCGGCCGTGGCCGGATCGCGTCGCAGGAGGCGGCAGACTTCGTAGCCGTCGATGCCGGGCAGGCCCAGGTCGAGAAGCAGGATATCCGGGCGGCGGGCGCGGAAGGCGGCCACGGCCTCCTCACCCGTCGGCACCGCGGTCACGGTGAACCCTTCGCGGCCCAGGATGTAAGCCAGGCTGCGCTGAAAATTGGCTTCGTCTTCGACGAACAGGACATGGAGAGCCGCGGGCTCATCGCCCGGCGCGGCTTGGGGATGGGTGGTTTCAGTAGCCATGGCCAAAACAATATTATAACAAAACCCAAAAACCACCCTAACACTCCGGGCCTAGTCTGGCGGGGGAGGGCCGGGCCCCGGGCCCGGGCTTCCGAGAACGCTGCGGGTTGCGAGGAGGCATCATGTTCGACACCGGCAACACAGGCTTCATGCTCCTGGCCACGTCCCTGGTCATGCTCATGACGCCCGGCTTAGCCTTTTTCTACGGCGGTCTGGTCGGGCGCAAGAACGTCCTGGCCATCATGATCCAAAGCTTCGTTTCGATGGGCTGGACGACCGTCCTCTGGTTCATCTTCGGCTACTCCCTGTGCTTCTCGGGCGGCGAGGGCGCCATCATCGGCGACCTGAAGATGGCCTTCCTCAGGGGCGTCACCCCCGATACGGTCCTGGCCGGGAACAACATCCCGTTGTTCGTCTTCATCGCCTACCAAATGATGTTCGCCATCATCACTCCCGCTCTGATTACGGGCGCCTTCGCCAACCGGGTCAGCTTCAAGGCTTACATGATCTTTCTGACCCTGTGGCTGACCTTCGTCTACTTTCCCATGGTCCACATGATCTGGGGCAACGGCTTCCTGGCCAAGCAGGGCGTCCTGGACTTCGCCGGGGGCATCGTCGTCCACGCCATCGCCGGCATGGCCGCCCTGGCTTCGATCCTGTTCCTCGGAAAGCGCAAAGTGGCCGACAAGGGCATGCACAGCATCCCCCTGATCGCTCTGGGCACCGGGCTGCTGTGGTTCGGCTGGTACGGGTTCAACGCCGGGTCGGAGCTGCGGGCGGACAAGATCACCGCGCTGGCCTTCATCAATACCGATGTGGCCGCCTCGTTTGCTGCGGTCGTCTGGCTGGCCATCGAGTGGGGCAAGTCGAAAAAGCCGAAGTTCGTCGGGCTCCTAACGGGCGCCGTGGCCGGCCTGGCCACGATCACTCCGGCGGCCGGATACGTCACGACCGGCCAAGCCGCTCTGATCGGCATGATCGCCGGCTTGGTCTGCTATTATGCCGTAGCCCTGAAGAACCGGCTGCACTGGGATGATGCGCTGGATGTCTGGGGGGTGCATGGTGTCGGCGGCACCCTGGGCGTCGTGCTTCTCGGCATTTTCGCCACCACGGCCGTCAATCCATCGGGCGTGGACGGGCTGCTGCGGGGAAACGCGCTCTTCTTCTTCAAGGAAGTGCTGGCGGTGGCGGCGGCCGGGGTCTATGCTTTCGTCTTCACCTACGTCATGCTTTGGCTGATCAACAAGGTCACCCCTGTCCGGATCACCGAGGCCGAAGAGGCCGGGCTGGACGCGGCCTTGCACGGCGAGCAAGCCTACGAAATGTAAGCTAAGGAATCCGACTCATGACCCGATCCCGCATCCTCACGGCCCTGGCCGTTCTGCTGCTGGCGGCGGCCGCACCGGCGGCCGCCCAGCTTTCCTTCCAGGTCGACGCGGTGTCGCGATATGTCTGGCGGGGATTCGACCTCTTCGCCCCGAACAACGCCGCGCTCCAGCCCTCCCTGACATACGCCTTCGGCGAGACCGGGCTGTCGGCCAATGTCTGGACGAGCATCGCCCTGGGCGACAGGTCGACCTACCGGTACGCCGACGAGATCGACCTGACCCTGGCCTATGCCGTGCCGGTCTCGGAGGCCGTCGATGTGACCGTCGGCCTGATTCACTACGGCTGGTATTTCGACCAGGCCTTCAGCTTCAAGGGCAGCACGACGCAGGAGCTGTTTGTCACGGCCGGACTGAGCCGGGCGTTTCTGCAGCCGACGCTGGCGATCTATTACGACCTGAACTTGGGCAGCGGGCTGTACGCCAGCCTGAAGATCGGACATTCGCTGGCGCTCGCGGAGAAGCTGCCCCTGGGTTTGAGCGCCGCTCTCGGCTACAACGCCGGGCAGTGGATCGAGGGCAGCGGATTTTCCGACCTCAACCTGGGAGCCAGCCTGCCCTTCACGGCCGGGGCCGTGACCCTTGCGCCGATGATCAACTGGACGATCATCCTGATGGATGAGGTCAACACCGAGAACGAGATTTGGCTCGGCCTGTCGATCATCTTTTAAGCGTATAATGGGGCGGGAGGATCCCGTGCCTATTACCGACATCCTGATCAAGCTGGCCGTCTCGCTCGTCCTGGGCGGGGCCATCGGCCTGGAGCGCGAGCTGAGCAACAAGCCGGCCGGCCTGCGCACGAACATCCTGATCTGCACCGGGGCGACGATGATGATGGCCCTCTCGGGCATGGTGCTGGCGTCTTCCACCAACGCCGGCTCGGATCTCCTCCGCATCGCGGCGGGGGTGATCACCGGCATCGGCTTCATGGGCGCGGGATCCATCATCCGGGCGGGCGGCCACGTCCAGGGCTTGACCACGGCCTCGACCATGTGGGCCGTGACCGCCCTCGGCCTCGTCGTTGGGGCGGGCTATTACCTCGTCGCCGCCGTCTTCACCGCGGCGATCATCCTGACGCTTTCGCTGTTCCGCCGGGTCGAGGCCGCGGTGCCCAAGCGGACGGGCTACGTCTATGTCTTGAGCCTGGCCGACATGGAGGGCGCCGCCGACAAGATCGCCGGGATCGCCTCCGAACTGGGAGTCTGGCTCGAGTCGGTCTGCCTCAAACGATCGAACGGGGGCGCCTCGATGATGTTCGGATTCTCGGCCCGGGCCAAAAAAGAACGCGAGTTCCGCCGCGCCCTGGACGGCGCGGCCGAGATTCTCGAGATCCGCCAGCCCTAATAGATCCAAGACGGATCGTCGTCGATGCGCGTCTCGCTGGCCGGGTCGCGCCGGGCTATCCAGGCGAAGGCCACGTCCTTGCCGTCCACCTTGCCCTTGGCCAGGCCCTGAATCTCGTGCAGGAAGGCCGTCCCTTCGAAGGTCAAGGCCGCCTTGCGCTTTCCGGCCGTGGTCTCGACCTGGAACGCAGATCTTGTCGCCCTGCAGCCGCATCTCCGTGATCTCCGCGCCCACCCCGTCGAGCCAGGCCCGGCCCTCGGGGAACTGGAACTTCTGCTCCAGCTGAAGCTTGAACTCCATCGGGGCCCCGTCGTTGACCAGGCTCCAGCTCCAGGAGCCGCTGACGTTCGCGGGGACGATCCACAGGTAGACGTCGTGCGGCATCTCTTCGACGCGGACGATGGTCTGCTCGTCGGGCCGCCAGTTGTCCATGCCGAAGTTGTGCGACACGACCCGCGACCCCGGCCGCAGCTCGCGCAGGATCTTGGGCCGCAGCTTCAGGTTGACCGAGGTCAGCAGGTACATGGGCATGACCGTGGCTTCGCGGAAATCGGCCTCGAACAGATCGCCCAGGATGAACTTGACCTTGTCCGTGATCCCCGCCTTCTGGGCGTTTTCCAGGCACTCCTTGATCCGGTCCGGATCGATGTCGAAGCCGACCCCGCGGGCGCCGAACTTCTGAGCCGCGCCGATGACCAGCCGCCCGTCGCCGCACCCCAGGTCGTAGACTACATCGTCTTTCGTCACCCGGGCCAGCCGGAGCATCTCGTCCACGACCGCGTAGCGGGTGGGGACATAGGGAACGTCGAGCTGGACGTCCTGGGCCAGTCCGGCGGCGGCGCCGGCCAAGACGATTCCCAGCGCCAAGGCGAAGCGTGCGGATATGCGGGTCATCGGTGTCTCCCTTTCCCCGGATTCCCGGGCGCACCGATACCGTAAACGAGACGCCGTGGGCTGTCAAGGAGGGGTCAGGTCTCAACATTCGACATTGGCTTGCAGAGAGGCTGCCTGTCGAATGAAGAAATGTCGAATGTTGAGACCTGATCCCCGTTATTTTTGGGGCCGCAGGGCCTCGATGAAGTCGGCCCGGACCCAGTAGATGTCGCCCTGGCCCAGCATGAACATGAATTTGCCGTTCGGCGTCACCAGAGGACAGAGGCCCTGCTGGATGGCGGCGATCTTCTCGCCCAGCTCGACCGGAGCCGTCCAGCCGTCGCCGTCCCGGTAGCTGATCTTGAACTGGAACTGGCTCTGGGACTCGCGCACGACGAATATCAGGTAGCTTCCGTCGGGCGCGATGAAGGGCATGTGCTCGTCGGCCGCCGAATTGATGACGGGCCCGGCATTGCGCGGCGCCTGGCGGACGCCGCCGGACATCCCGGCCACATAGATGTCCCGGCCTCCCCGTCCGCCTTCCGCGGTGGCCGAGAAATACAGCGTGCCGTCGGCGGCGACCGAGAACAGCCAGTGGTGGTCGTAGGCGTTGACGGCCGCCGATTCCGGTTTGGGCTCGCCCCAGCCGTCCCCCGCGCGCTCGACGTACCAGACGTTCTCCTTGTCGGTCCGTCCCCCCGGCGCGAGCGGGCGGAAGCTCAGGAAGTAGAGCCGTTTGCCGTCGGGCGTGATGAACGGCTCGCCGTCCCCCCACTGTGACATGAACGCGACCGGCGCGGGCGGTGTCCACAGCCCGTTCACCCGCTTGGAGAACAACAGCGGGCCCCGATACTGCTTGGTCCAGTAGGCTTCGTTCAAGTCCGGGGTGAACGCGACGGGACTGTGCTCGCTGTCGGCGCCGTCTCTCGAGACAATGCCCGGAGCGAATATGGCCGGTTTGTCGTCGGGCTCGGGCTGGCCCAGCCAGTCGCCCCGCAGCTCGGGAAACTTCGGCTCCGCCGCCGAGGCGCCGCGGGCCTTCAGCAGGTCGGCCGTTTCCGCGTGCTTGTTCTCGCGGGCCAGGTGCCAGGCCGTCCGGCCCATCCGGTCCCGCTCGTCGATCTTCGCCCCGCGCTCGAGCAGAAAGGCGACGAAGGCGGTGCGGCCCCCCTCGGCGGCCGCTTGCAGCGCCGTCCCGCCGTATGTGTTTTTCTTGTCGACTTCGAACCCCTTGGCCAGCAGGGCTTCGCCGATCGGGACCGAACCGCCGCCGGCAGCGTCGTGCAGGGAGACGATTCGGCTCAGGGTCATGCCGTTCTGCTCGGCTGCCTGGAGGGCCTGGCGGAAGACCGCCTCATGGCCGAACCTCGTGGAGACCATAAGGCCCATCCAGATCGAACGCCCATCCCCGGCCAGCCTGGCGCCGCTCTGCAAAAGGAAATCGACGATCTCCGGCTGGCCGAACATCATGGCTCCCAGGAGGACGTTGTCTCCGCCCGGGTCGGTGTAGTTCACGTCCGAGCCGCCCGCGACCAGGCGCTTGACCGCCTCCAGGTTCTTTCCGAAGCCGCAGGCCAGCATCAGCGGGGTTCGGCCCATGGCCTCGACGGCCTTGGGGTCCGCTCCCGCCTCGAGAAGCAACCGGCAGGATTCGGCGTCGCCGGCGAAGGCGGCGCGATGGAGGGGCGTGTACTTGTCCGCGTCGACGGCCTTGACGTCGGCCCGCGCCGCAAGGAGCAGCCCCACGGCCTCGGGATGCTTCTCCTGGGCGGCGATGTGCAAGGGCGTCATTCCCTTGATGTCGCGGCTCCCGATCCGTTCCGGGTCCGCCGCCAGAAGCGACTTGAGCTTGGCCAGGTCGCCGACTCTCGCGGCGGCATGGATCCCGCCCTCCGTCTGGGCTGCCGGCGCCGGAGTGCGGGCGGCCGGGCTCAGCCGGCAGGGCGGCGGCGGTCAGGACGAGTGCCAGGAGACAGACGACGGCGATTCGGCGGGATGGGATCATAGGGTAAGACTCCTCACCCCTACAATACGATACTGCGGGTTGCCGCGTTACTCGCCCCTAACCTCGGCCGGCAGCCGTTTTGACTTGACGCGATCCGTGATGATAACAAAAAGCCATGGCTGCCTCCTCCCGGCGATTCTCTCTACGCTGTGCCTTTTCCGCCTCGATCCTGAGGGCTGCGCTCCTTGCCTCCGTTATTCCCATGGGCAATGTCGCCGCAGGCCCCCACCATCCCGATCCTCAGCCCAAGCCGGGCGTCTTCCGGATTCTCGGCGCCGGCTTTATCGTCCCGTCGCCGTCCTTTGCCTCCAGCCACGCTTCGACCATCGAGGAGACACCCTCGGGCCTCGTCGCGGCCTGGTTCGGGGGCAGCGGCGAGGGGGCGCCCGACGTCGGCATCTGGCTGTCCCGCTATACGGACCGGGCCTGGTCGGCTCCGGTCTGAAATCGCATCCGGGATCATGCCCGGCGACCCGCGCCGCTATCCCTGCTGGAACCCCGTCCTGTTCCGGCGTCGCACCGGCGAGCTTTTGCTCTTCTACAAAGTCGGCCCCGCCCCCGCTGCCTGGTGGGGGATGATGAAGGCCTCCGGCGACGACGGCCGGACCTGGGGCGAGGCCCGCCGCCTGCCCGAGGGGATCATCGGACCGGTCAAGAACAAGCCGATCGAGCTGGCCGACGGAACTCTGCTGTGCGGATCGAGTCTGGAGGCCGGCGGCTGGCGCGTCCGCATGGAATGGACCCGCGACCCGGCCGGCGCCTGGAGCCGGGGCCCCGACCTCAATGTCCCACCGGCCATCTCGGCCATCCAGCCCGCTCTGCTCCGGCACCCGGACGGTGTCCTGCAGGCGCTCTGCCGCTCCAAACAGGGCCTGCTCATGGAAACGTGGGGCAGGGCCGCGGACCCGTCGGCCTGGACCAAGCTGGCGCCCACACGCCTGCCCAATCCCGACAGCGGCATAGACGCCGTGACGCTGGCCGACGGGCGCTTGGTCCTCGTCTACAACCCGACGCGGACCGGCCGCTCGGTCCTCGATGTCGCCTTCAGCCTCGACGGCAAGGAGTGGCGGTCCGCGGCCCGTCTGGAAGACGATCCGGGAAGGGAGTATTCCTACCCGGCCGTGATCCAGACCGGCGACGGCCGCCTGCACGTGACCTACACATGGCGGCGGGAGCGGATCAAGCACGTGGTCCTCGATCCGGGAATCCTGCCCCGTTGAGGCGCGGCACTTCGCCGTTTTGCGGCGCAGGTTCGAAGGGCGACGCCGCCGCCACGCTCGGCGGGCCCAAGGAGAGGGATATGAAATCGATCACCAGGCTCTCGGCTTTCATCGCGGCATCGATCATGCCGTCGCGGCATGGCCGGCTTCATGGCAGCGGGCGCTCGGGCGCCGTCGGTTTCCGGGGGGATCGACTCCTGCGGCATCGTTTCCGCATCGCAAGCCGCAGCCTCTCCCGCCTCGGCCGGCCCGGTCGAGCCGGCCGCGATTACGTCATCGTCTGCCGCGACGCCGGCGCCGGCGGCTACGAGGCGTTTCCCGACGTCTGCCGCCTCAAGGACGGACGGCTCATGGCCGTCTTCTACGCCGGCTACGACCACGTCAGCCTGCCCACGGCGGCCTGGCCCAAGGGCGGCCGCATCGTCTCGTGCTTCTCCTCGGACGAGGGCCGGACCTGGAGCAAGGCCGCGGTCCTCTACGACGGTCCCGACGACGACCGCGACCCCTCCATCGTCCAGCTGCCCTCGGGCCGCCTGCTCTGCAATTTCTTCTCGTTGCGGGCCAAGGCCGACGACCCCAAGGCCTGGGACGGTCTGGGCACGTGGCTCGTCGAATCCGACGACTGTGGGCCGCACCTGGTCGAAGCCGCGCCGGCTTTCGGCCGACTACTACTGCAGCTCGCCCATCCGCATCCTGCCCGACGGCCGCCTGATGCTGGGCCTCTACAAGCAGGAGAAGGACAAGGCCTGGGGCGCCGTGATCGCATCCGACGACGGCGGCAAGACCTGGGGACCCGTCGTCGACATTCCCAACGGCGGCTTCAAGCTCGACGCCGAGACCGACGTGATCGCCGCTCAAGGACGGCGACGATCCTGGCCGTGCAGCGCGAGCCGAGCACGACCATGTGCGCCTCGACATCCGCGGACGGGGGCAAGACCTGGAGCGTCTCCAAGCCGCTCGGATTTCCCGGCCACTGTCCCTATCTCCTGCGCGCGCCGGGCGACATCCTGCTCCTGGCCCACCGCCTGCCGCAGACTTCGCTCCATTACAGCCTGGACGAGGGCAAGACCTGGAGCGCGAGTGTCCTTGTGGACGACTGCCTGGGCGCCTACCCCTCGATGGTCCCCCTCAAGGACGGCTCGATCCTGATCGTCTACTATGAGGAGGGCGTGGGATCGAACATCCGGGCCCGCCGCTTCCGGGCGGGGGAGGGCGGGATCGACTGGCTTTCGCCCTCGGACGGCAAGCCTGTCGCGGGCGCCTCCATCGCCGGGATCGGGGTTCAGGCCTGGCGCCGCGGCCTGGCCGCCCGGGTCTCCCGCAAGGGCGATATCTGGACGATCGCCGGCGCAAAGCGTTCGGTCGAGCTCGACGCCGCATCACTGGCCATCAAGGTCCGTTCGGCCGGGACGGAGTGGGCCACACTGCCTTCCTTCGACGGCGACCTGACCGTACGCCACGGCCTGGATGACGCCAAGCTTCGCCTGTCCGCGGCCGGCCGCCGCGACGCGGGTCCCTACGATACCGGATTCCAGACAGGCGTCTCGATTTCATTAGCCGGGTTCAAGGCCGGCGACGCGGCGCTCGACGCCTCCGTCCGCCTTTATGTCGGGCTCGACGGCATGGATGAGGATCTGGTCTGCCGGGTTGTCGCCCCGGACGGCGCCAACTGTGTTCGCGAACTCCTCTGGCCGGCTTCCTTCGAACCGGCTTCCCTTGATGCCGCGGTTGTTCCGTTCATGCAGGGCATGCTCCTGCCGCGGGACTGGCCGCGCAAGGTCTGGCTCTACGACGCCATGAGCTACGGCCGGGGGCTCTACATGCCGTGGTGGGGCTTCCAACGGGGCAGCGCCGCCGTCGCCGCCATCCTGGAGACGCCCGACGATGCGGGGTGCCGCTTCGAGCACCCTGTCGGCGGTCCGACCCGGATCGACGTCCGCTGGGCCCATTCGCTCGGCCGCTTTGCGTATCCCCGCTCGGTCCGCTTCGCCTTTTTCGATCGCGGCGGATACGTCGAGCTGGCCAAGCGCTACCGGCGCCATGTCATCGCGAAGGGGGCCTTCGTCTCGCTGAAGGAGAAGATCGCCCGCAACCCGCTCGCGGCGCGCCTCCTCGGCGCTCCCGTCATCCACACCAGCATCCTCTACCACATCCAGCCGCAGTCGAGCTATTACGACCGCAAGGACCCGGCCAAGAACCACCAGCTCGTCCCGTTCGACGCCCGGGCCGCGGAGCTTCGGGCCCTGGCCGCGAAGGGGGTCGGGCGGGCCTACGTCCATCTCGACGGCTGGGGCGCGCGCGGCTACGACAACCTCCACCCCGACATCCTGCCGCCGAATCCCGAAGCCGGCGGCTGGGACGGGATGCGTCGGCTCGCCTGGGCCTGCGACTCGCTCGGTTTCATCTTCGCCGTCCACGATCAATACCGCGACTTCTATCTGGACGCTGCCTCCTACAGCCCGCGCAACGCCCAGATGGAGGAGGGCGGCCAGCTCTCGACGCACGGCACCTGGTACGGCGGAATGCAGACCTACCTCTGCCCCAGCCTGGCGCCCGGGCCATGTCCGCAAGAACTACGGCGCCCTTCTCGACCGCGGCATCAAGGTCAAGCGGGGCGTATCTCGACGTCTTCGCGGTGGTGCCTCCCGACGAATGCTACAACCCCGAGCATCCGGTCACCCGGACGGAGTGCCTGCGTTACCGCGGCGAAGCCTTCAACGCCATCCGGGCGCGCGGCGGTGTCGTCAGCTCCGAGGAGCCGGCGGACTGGGCCGTGCCGTACCTCGACCTCGTCCATCACGGGCCGTTCGCCCTCGACCCCAATCCCGGGCTCGGGCCCGGCCATGGGCATCCCGATTCCCGCTCTACGACCTGGTCTACCACGACGCCATCCTGCTGCCGTGGTCGCTGGGCAAGGGGGCCTGGGGCATCCCGGAGACGGACCTCGGCTTCCTGCACGGCCTCGGCCACGCCGGGCTGCCCTATCTCGGGCTCGACCCGTCGGCGGAGGAGCTCGAGCGCGTCCGGACGATGTGCGCCTTGAACGCCCGTGTCGGCCTCCTCGAGATGATCCGGCACGAGTTCCTGGGCGGAGCTCCTCCGGAAACAGCGCTTCACTTACGCAGACGGGACGACGGTGACGATCGACCTGGACTCCGGCGCCTACGACATCGCGCCCCGGCTGGATGTCCCGGCGACGATCAAATAGCCGCTTGTCGGGGGAACCTTCCGCCCCGTTTTCCCGTCTATAAAGGTGACATCTGAACAAGGAGAGTGCCTATGTCCGAACGTAAACTGAACAAAGACAACAGCTTGGCCATCGCCCTGACTCTTGTCCTCGGGCTGGCCCTGAGCGGCTGCGTTTTCGTCGTGGCCGATTCCGGGGCGTGTTTCCCTCTCCGGCAGGGATTTTCGGGAGAACTATCACAAGACCTTCCCGCTCGGGCCGGACGGCCGCTTCAGCGTCAAGAACGTCAACGGCGACATCCATGTCTCGACCTGGGACAAGCCCGAGGCCGACGTGACGGCGGTCAAGATCTCCAAGAGCAACGAGGAGAACCTGAAGCTGGTCAAGATCGAA
The DNA here is from genome assembly GCA_963803915.1 of Candidatus Aminicenantota bacterium. Taxonomy (GTDB): domain Bacteria; phylum Acidobacteriota; class Aminicenantia; order Aminicenantales; family UBA4085; genus UBA4085. The sequence goes on from CAWDOL010000015.1 coordinate 235,281, forward strand.
GAACAGAGCGGCTCCGGCTTCGTGGCCATCGACACCATCTGGCCCAAGTCGCCCTTCCGCAACCTGCGGATCAGTGTGGACTACGAGATCAAGGTCCCGGCCGGCGTCCGGCTCGAGCTCGTCCGCTCGACCAACGGCAACCTCGAGCTCGTGGGCAAGTTCGGCGAAGTTGCGGCTGATACGACCAACGGCAACATCCGCCTCGAAGGCTCCGCCGGTCCCGCCGTCCTGGACACCACCAACGGCGACATCACCGCCCGCGACATCCGCGGCTCGGTCGAGGCCGACACGACCAACGGCGGCATCCACCTGACCATCGACGGGCTCAAGGACAACGTCACGGCCGACACGACCAACGGCTCGATCACCGTCAAGCTGCTGGGGACGGTCAACGCCCGGCTGGACGCTTCGACGACCAACGGCCACATCGACGTGGAGGTGCCCGTGACGATCAGCAACCTGAGCAAGTCGCGGCGCCACCTGTCGGGCACGATCGGCGACGGCGGCCCGTTGATGAAGCTCGACACGACCAACGGCTCGATCACCATCGAAAAGTAACGGTTATTCCAGCGCCATAAACAAGGGCGCCGCGTCAGCCTCGGGAAAGATCGCTTCCAAGCTCACCCCCGGGGCGGCGGCGCCCTTTTCTTTTTCTAGGACAGCAGCGCCCCGACGGCGATGGAGTAGTACTTCGAATCCTCGCTGTCGGACCGGGACGTCAGCACGCAGGGGCAGTTGGCGCCCGCCACCACGGCCGCGGTCTCGCCGCCGGCCAGGTAAGAGCAGGCCTTGAAGAAGACGTTGCCCGTCTCGATGGCCGGGAAGAGCAGGATGTCGGCGTCCCCGGCGACCTCGGACTTGACGCCCTTGATCCCGGCGCTCTCCGATGAGAAAGCCACGTCCAGGGCCAGCGGGCCGTCCACGATGGCGCCCTTGATCTGGCCGCGCTCGGCCATCTTGCTCAGGATGGCCGCGTCGATGGTCGGCTGCATCTTGGGGTTGACCTTCTCCACGGCGCAGATGATGGCGGCCTTCGGCTTCTCGATGCCCAGCTTGTGGGCGGCGTCGATGCAGTAGCTCAGGATCTGGGCCTTGGCCTCCAGGTCGGGGTAGGGGACGACGGCGGCGTCGGCGCAGATGATCAGCTTCTTCCAGCGCGGCACCTGGATGATGCTGACATGGGACAGGAGGCGGCCCGGCTTGAGCAGACCCTTCTCCTTGTCGATGATGGCCTTGATGTAGAGGGACGAGTCGATCAGCCCCTTCATCAGGAAGTCGGACTCCCCGGCGTGGACGCGGGCCACCGCTAGGGCCAGGGCCTTGGCCTGGTCGGGCTCGTCGAGGATGGTGAAGAGGCCGGGGTCGATCTTGTTCTCGGCCGCGACCTTCTCGATCTTGGCCTTGGAGCCCGTCAGGACGGCCTTGACCAGCCCCTCCTGGCAGGCCCGGCCGACGGCCTCGATGGTGTGGGGGTCCTCGCCGCAGGCTACGGACAGGCGGCGGGCGGGCTTGCCTTTGACGCTGGCTACGATCTGGTCGAGCGATGTGATCATGGATGAATCCTCTCCGGCCCCGCCGGGCGGGACGCGCTAATGGTATTTAGGAATAGATCTGGGCCTTGTCCTCGCCCCGCAGGACGCGCAGGGCGGATGCGGCCAGGGCGATCATCTCGTTCTCGCCGGGATAGACGAAGACGCGAGCCAGGAACTTGACCCGCTCCACGATGCCGTCGAGGTAGGGCTTGCTGTAGGCCAGGCCCCCGGTTAGGACGATGCCGTCCACGGCCCCGCCCAGGACGGCGGCGCAGGCGCCGATCTGCTTGGCCACGGTCACGGTCATGGCCTCGAAGACGAGCTTGGCTTCCGGCTCGCCGGCCAGGACGCGGGCTTCGACCGGGCGCATGTCGTTGGTCTTGAGCAGGGCGACCATGCCGCCCTTGCCGGCCAGCCGGCGCTTGAGGTCGTCTTTGCCCAGCTTGCCGGAGAAGCACAGCTCGACCAGGTCGGCGGCCGGGACCGTGCCCGCCCGCTCCGGGGCGATCGGGCCTTCGCCGTTGAGGGCGTTGTTGACGTCGACGACCCGGCCTTTTTCGTGGGCTCCGACGGAGATGCCCGCCGCCCAGGTGGCAGACGATCAGGTTGCACGCCTCGTAAGGCTTGCCCAGCTCCTTGGCCGCCAGGCGGGCGGCGTACTTGTGGTTGAGGGCGTGGAAGATGCTTCGCCGCTTGATCTCGGCCATCCCGGTCAGGCGGGCCCAGTCGGCCAGCTCGTCGACCACGACCGGGTCGACGATGTAGGCCGGGATGCCCAGCGGCCTGGCGATCTCGTCGGCGATCAGGCCGCCCAGGTTGGAGGCGTGCTCGCCCTGGACGCCCTTGAAGAGGTCTTCCAGAAGGCGGTCGTTGACGGCGAAGATGCCGCTGGGGATGGGCTTGAGCAGCCCGCCCCGCCCGACCACGGCGTCGAAGCTGCTGGCGTCGATCGTCCGCTCCTTCAGCACCCGCAGGATGATGTCTTTGCGGAAGCTCTTCTGCTCGACGATGCGGGCGAAGGGCGCCACCTCTTCGGAGGTGTGGCTGATGCTCTCGGAGAAGACCTCGCGCTCGTCCTCGTAGACGGCGATCTTGGTCGAGGTCGAACCGGGGTTGATGATCAGGAGCCGCATGGTGGCATCCTCAAGCTTTCTTGTCGGAGGCGCCGGGCTTGGTGAGCGGCAGGCCCTGCTTGCAGAAGGGGCAGACGTCCGGCTCGAAGGCCTCGACCTTGAGCGCCAGGAGGCTTCCCACCGGCCGGCCATCGATCGGGACGGCGCCGCCGGTGCGGTCGACCAGGACGTAGATCCCGGCCACTTCGGTGTTCTTCTCCTTGAGGGCGGCCACGACCTCGTTGAGCGAGCCGCCGGTGGTCAGGATGTCCTCGACGATGACGGCCCGGGCGCCCTCGATGCCCGGTGAAGCCGGCCCGGAAGGCCATCTTCTCCTCAACCCGCTGGGTGAAGGCGAACTTCTTGTCCAGCTTGAGGGCGGCCAGAAAGCCCAGGGCGATGGCCCCGTAGGCGGGCGAGACGACGTAGTCGAAGTCGGGCACTTCGCGGCGGATCTTCTCGACCAGCAGGTCGATGATCTTGTCCATGACGGCCGGCTTCTCGATCAGCCGGATCTTCTCGAAGTACCACTCCGAATGCTTGCCCGAAGTCAGCTTGAAATGGCCCCGCAGGAGGGCGTCGGAATCCTGGAAAAGCTTCAAGACCTTGTCGTTGAGGTCGAACATGGCACGAACTCCTTATGAAGATAGGCACCCCCCAGCGCCCGGCGAGGCGGGCGAATTATAGCGCAAAGGCCCCGGGTCCCAAAATCGTGGGCCGTTGCAGAGGGCGCTTGCGGAGGGTGCTTTGACTTGCCGGCTCGGCTGGTATAAAAAAGAACCCGCATGACATCCCGCGAGCGGGTTCTGACGGCCTTCGCCCATCGCGAACCCGACCGCGTGCCGGCCTGGTGCGGCGCCTCTCCCGAGTTCCGCGGCCATGCTGCGGGCCCGGCTGGGCCTGGGCGATGACGACGAGGCCCTGTCGCACCGTCTGGGCGACGACTTCCGGCGCGTCTTTGCACGCTATGCCGGTCCCGAGCGGCCGCTCACCCTCCTCATGCTTCACCCATCCCGAAGCCACGTCGCGCACGCCTTTCGGCGTTGAGCGGACCGGTTACGGCTATGGCCAGCCTCTGAGCCACCCGTTGGCCGCCGCCGCGTCCGTCGCCGACATCGATCGCTTCGCCTGGCCCGACCCCGCCTGGATGGATGTCTCCTCCATCAGGTCGGACGCGCTCGTCTGGAACGGTGATTATGCCGTCCTGGGCGGCGATTGGTCGCCTTTCTTCCACGACGCCATCGACCTGTTCGGCATGGAGCGGTTCATGACCCTCATGGTCGAGGATCCCGCGATTATCGAGGCGGCCCTGGCCCGGATGGCCGATTACTATGCTGAAGTCAGCCGCCGGATCTTCGAAGCCGCGGCGGGGGCCATCGATATTTTTTTCATCGGCAACGACTTCGGGACCCAGAACGGGCCGGTCGTCTCTCCGGCCATGTTCCGCCGCTTCTTCCGGCCCCACCTGCGCCGCCTGGCCGACCTGGGCCATGCCTTCGGCCTCAAGGTCCAGCTGCATTGCTGCGGCGGCTTCGAGCCGCTCATTCCCGGGACTTATCGAAGCCGGGATCGACGCCCTGCAGTCGCTCCAGCCCGACGCCCGGGACATGGAGCCCGAGCGGCTCAAGAGGCTGTATCGGCCGGGACATCGTCCTCAACGGATGCCTCGACACCCACCATCTCTTGATCGCCGGGACGCCGGACCTCGTCCGCAGCGAGACCCGGCGCATCGTCGAGATGATGAAGCCCGGCGGCGGCTACATCGCCTCGCCCAGCCATGATTATCTTCTGCCCGAGACTGTCGGTGGAAAACACCCTGGCCTTGTACGACACCGTGCGGGAGTACGGTGCGTACTGATCGCGCAGCCCGAGGAGAAAAGGCCCATGAAGACGAAGCGCGGAAAATCGCTGATCGGCATTCTGCTGATCCTGACGGGAACGATATCGCTCCTGGCGTCCGCCTGCGCTCCTCCCGCCGACAAAGCCGGAGACGCGGCCGGACCCAAGCCCGTCACGCTCGATCCCCGAGGACAAGGTCCGGATGTCCAACGACCCGGCCAAGACCGAGCTCTTCCGCGACGCCGGCCTGGGGCTGTTCATCCACTGGGGGCCCAACTCCCAGCTCGGCACGGAGATCTCCTGGCCGCTCAACGACGCCTCGGACGACTACATCAAGCGCTACTATGCCCTGGCCGAGACCTTCAACCCGACGGCCTTCGACGCGGCCGCCTGGGCCCGCCTGGCCAAGCTGGCCGGCATCGAGTACGTCTGCTTCACGGCCAAGCATCACGACGGCTACGCCATGTACGACACGGCCTACAGCGACTTCAAGATCACCAAGTCGCCCTACGGCAAGGACATCGCCGCCGCCGTGGCCGAGGCCTTCCGCAAGGAGGGCATCCTGCTCGGGTTCTATTACTCGCCCGGCGACTTCCGCTACCAGTTCGAGACGGGCAAGCGCTTCGCCCATCTCTACGAGCCGGACTTCACGGCCGGCGAGCCCCCTTCGGTCCGCACGAAAAAGACGTTTCTCGACTACGAGCGGGGCCAGGTCGAGGAGCTGCTGACCAAGTACGGCGACGTCTTCATGATCTGGTTCGACGGCAAGTGCGAGCCGCTCAAGAAGCGCTCCTGGCAGGTCAAGCAGGACGTCTTCATCGGCCGCGGCGAGATCCCGACTCCGGAGCAGGAGATCCCCGGCCAGGCCGACGACCGGGCCTGGGAGAGCTGCATGACCACGAGCTGGCAATGGTCCTACCAGCCCAACGCCGACGTCCGCACGGCGGCCGAGGTCATCCGCAACCTGATCCGCATCCGGGCCCGCGGCGGCAACATGCTGCTCAACATCGGCCCGCGGCCCGACGGCACGATCGCCCCGGCCGACGAGGCGCTGCTGCGCGAGCTGGGGCTGTGGATGAGCCTCTACGGCGAGGGCGTGCGCGGCGTGCGGCCCTGGATCACGACCAACGAGGGCGGACGTCTGGCTGACGACCCGCCGGTCCGACGGCACGGTCTACGCCTTCGTCGACCTGGCCTGGGGGCTCAAGGGCATCAAGACGCCCGGCGGCGCCGCTTCACCCTGAAGTCGGTCAAGACCGGGCCGGGCAGCCAGGTCTCGGTCCTGAGCCAGGCCGGCGGCGTCGAGTGGAGCGAGGATAAGCAGGGGCTGCACGTCACGGTCTCGACGGACCCACACGGTCCAGCTCGTCAAGTCCCCGGCCGCTCTGGTCAAGGCCACGGACGGGAAGGCCCCCAGCCACACCTGGGGACCCGACTGGCCGATCGTCGTCAAGATCACCAACGCCACGGTGGGCGCAACCCCGGCCAAGAAGCCGGCCGCGAAGCCCGCCGCCAAGAAGAAATAGTCCGTCACGAAAAGGGGAGAGAGGAGTCACCATGTCGCTACGAGGCATCGCGCTGGGATTGGCGGGAACACTGGCCTTCGCCGGGATGGTCGGCGTCCTGTTGGCCGCCTTCTCCGAGCCCAAGGTCCAGAGGTTCGGCCAGATCATCGCCCTCAAGCCGGACAAGATCGCCTATTACAAAGAGCTGCATGCCGCGGTCTGGCCTTCGGTCCTGAAGCGGATCAAGGACTGCAACATCCGCAACTATTCGATCTACCTGAAGGAGATCGAGAAGGGCAAGCTCTACCTGTTCGCCTACTTCGAGTACGTCGGGAGCGACTTCGCCGCCGATATGGCCAAGATGGCCGCCGACCCCGAGACCCAGCGCTGGTGGAAGGAGACCGACCCCTGCCAGAACGCGCATTCCCCTGAGCGGGGAAAAAGACTGGTGGTCGGCCATGGAAGAAGTCTTCCATACCGATTGAGCCGCGGGCGCTGGACGGACGACATGGACAAAGCCCTGCGCCTGGCCTGGCCCGACCTGGCCGTCATTGCCGTCTACCTGACCGGCATCGTCGGGCTCGGGCTGTGGGCCTGGAAGGGGCGGCGGTCCCGCACCGGGTCCAGCCGGGAGTATTTCCTGGCCGGCGGCTCGCTGCGCTGGCCGATCATCGGCCTGGCCCTGTTCTCGACCAACATCTCCACCATCCACCTGGTCAGCCTGGCCCAGGAGGGCTACGTCAACGGGCTGGCCTACGGCAACTTCGAGTGGATGGCCGCCTTCCTGCTGGTCGTCCTGTCGTTCTTCTTCGCGCCGTTCTACATCCGCTCGCGCGTCGCCACCCTGCCCGATTTCCTGGAGAAGCGCTACAGCCGGGCCAGCCGCGACTGGCTGGCGGTGCTGTCGATCTTCTCGGCGATCTTCATCCACATCGGCTTCTCGCTCTACACCGGGGCCGTCGTGCTGAAGGGGCTGTTCGGCATCCCGATCAACGTCAGCATCATCCTGACGGCCGTCCTGACCGGCCTCTACACGATCGTCGGCGGGCTGCTGGCGGTCGTGCTGACCGAGTCCGTCCAGACCGTCATCCTGATCGCCGGGGCGGCCTGCGTCGTGGTCATCGGTCTCGTCCAGGTCGGCGGCTGGGGCGGGCTGGCGGCCTCGGTCGATCCGGTCAAGCTGACCATCCTGCGCACCGCGGCCGAGACGCCGAGCCTGCCGTGGTATGCGGTCTTTCTCGGCTATCCCGGTGATCGGGCTGTGGTACTGGTGCGCCGACCAGACCATCGTCCAGCGCGTGCTGGGGGCCAAGGACGAGCACCACGCCCGGCTCGGCCCGCTGTTCGCCGGCTTCATCAAGATCCTGCCGGTCTTCCTCTTCGTCCTGCCGGGGCTCATCGCCGCCGGCCTGGTCCGGCAGGGGAAGCTGCCGGCTTTCGGCGATTCGGCCGACACCTACTCGCGTCCTCATCAACCACCTGCTGCCGGTCGGGCTCAAGGGCATCGTGGCGGCCGCGCTCCTGGCGGCGCTGATGAGCACGGTCTCGGGCGCGCTGAACTCCATCGCCACCCTGTTCAGCCACGACCTCTACAAGCGCTGGCGGCCGGACACCTCCGACCGCAAGCTGATCCACATCGGCCGCTGGTCACCTTCGTGGCCATGATCGCGGCCATTCTCTGGTCGCCGCTCATCAGCCACTTCCAGAGCATCTTCCAGGGGGTCACGGCCCTGATCTGCTACATCGCGCCGCCGATCACCGCCGTGTTCCTGTGGGGCGTCTTCTGGAAGCGGGCCTCGGCCAAGGCGGCTGCGGCAACACTGGCCATCGGGTCGGCCCTGGGGCTTGTCGTCTTCTTTCTCGACTGGTTCAAGGACAAGACCGGCTGGAACGTGCCTTCGATGATGGCGACTTTCTATCTGTTCGGGATCTGTTCGCTGATCCTGGCCGCGGTGTCCTATCTCAAACCCCACCGCCACACCCCCGAGAGTGAAGCGCTGGTCTGGAAGAATCCTTTGGCGGCCCTGCGAGGGGCCTGGACGGGCCTCTTCGACTATCGGCTGGTCGCCGCCGTCCTGATGGCGATCATGATCGGGCTTTACGTCGTCTTCGCCTGACACATGGCGACCCAACGGGGGAAGGTCATGAAGGCGAGCCTGGCATCGCCACATCCCCAGGCCGAATATGTTCCTTGATCGTTGAGCAGGGCGGCGGAGTGCGTCCGGATAATCGCCTCGCGGCTGCCGGAGCCTCGCCCAATGCAAATTCCTTGACATCGAAGCAATTTCAAATGATATTGACAGTCAAGAGGGCTTTTCGAATACTTTTCCCATCACGAAGCGAGTTCCTGTCAAATTAAAAGGAGGCAACGGAAATGAAAGGAAGGATTCTTTTTGTCGTTTCTTTACTGGCGCTTTTGCTCTTAATCGCAAGCGCGGCATGGAGCCAGGTAAGAATCGACGGTGTCTACGGAGAGTTGGAAGAACCGAGCCATATCATCATGTATGCCCAGGATGGGAATACGATCCATGCGATTGGGTATTGGGTCCGGAATGGATCCCCCTGCGTTTGGCTTGGCCTGGGAACACGGAATGGAAACACCATCTCCTACTCTCTCAAGTATACGTTCGGATCTCCAACGTATACCGCAACGCATACCTTAACGATCTCTGCCGACGGTCAGCGCCTGACGGGGACCTGGAGTACGAGTGACGGCAGATCCGGGTCGACGACGATCGTCAAGAAGTAGGGTTGACCGGCCGCTATTACGGGCGAATCACGCCGGCGGGCCGGAATATCTTCGTTGTCGAGGTCAGGATGGGGATTCAAGCCGATTCCGAACGAGCCCCAGGCTTCGGTCGGAAAAGGAAATTCTTATCCTATACATTGCAGCGGTGTGGCCGAACCTGACGGCGTCAGGCCCAGATTTTGAGGGGGAAATGCCCGGCGATGCGGTCGAAGTCGGCGTCGTTGTGGAGAAGATGGAGCCCGTTTTCTATGGCCGTTTGGGCGATCAGGCAATCCACGGTGCTTCGCACGGTCAGTCCCTTCCGCCGCAGCTCGAAGTACATACGGGCCGCGGAGCGATAGGACTCCGGGCCTTTCTTGAGATCGAAGAACCGCTGGCTGCCGAGGTAATCGGCCAACAGCTTGAAATCCTCTTCACTGGATGCCCCCTGCAGCACCTCGGTGAAGATGAGAGGAGAGATTCCGAAAACAAGGCCTTTCTCAAGAATGGCTTCGAGCTTGCGGACGGCCTCGTTGTCGTCGCCACGAAGGTAGCCGATGAGGACCGAGGAATCGACGAGGATCATCGGGACCTGGCCGTTTTATGGTCGTAGCCCTCGGCGAAGCGAATCTTGCCCCGAAGATCCTGGAGATGCCGCGTCTTCAGGTCCTGAACATATTCTTCCAAGGCCTTCTGGACGACATCCCGCTTGGTTCGGAGCTTGGACAGGGTCAAGGCTTCTTTCATCAAGGCATCATCGATAACAATATTCGTTCTCATCATACACCTCGTAATACATATTATGAGGTGTATATAAGTGTGTCAAGCCTGGGCGATGACCATCGATAATTAATGACGACGCGATTCAAAAAAATTGGATCTCCTCCCATCTCCGGGTAAGATCGCGGATGGGGGTATCGGCCAACGGCGAAATCGCGAGTAGAGGCCGAAGCCGCCGGGCCGATACCCCCGGCCGCGTTTCCCGGAGATGGGAGATGAACTAAAAAATTCTCAGTCGCGTTTTAGACCGCGTCTTTGAGGCTGGTTCCGGTGTTGAGGCACAGGACCCGCTCATCTGGCTTGATCCAGCCCGAGGCAATTAGCCGACGCAGGGCGGCCAAGGTGGCCGAGCCTTCCAGGCAAACCTGAAGGCCCTCGGTGGCCGCTGCGAGCGCCCGCATCTCGAACATCTCCCCGTCCGGAATGGTCACGGCCGTGCCGTTCGATTCGCGCAGTGTGCGCAGGATCAGCCGGTCGGCCAGCGGCTTGGGAACGCGCAGTCCCGCGGCCTGCGTTTGGGCGCCCGTAAAGAACTCGCAGCGCTCGCGGCCATCATGGAAGGCCGAGGCCATCGGGGCGCAGCCTTCCGCCTGGACGCAGACCATGCGCGGCCGCTCGGGCCCGATCCAACCGAGCTTCTGCATCTCGTCGATGGCCTTCCAGATGCCGATAAGGCCCGTGCCGCCTCCCGTGGGGTAGAGGATGACGTCGGGAAGCGTCCAGCCGAAGTCGAGGGCGATCTCGTAGCCCATCGTCTTCTTGCCTTCCAGGCGATAGGGCTCCTTGAGCGTGGAGACGTCGAACAGCCCGGATGAGGCCGCCATCTTGGCGCACTCCCGCCCGGCGTCGCTGATGAGCCCTTGGACCAGATGGAGATGGGCGCCGGCCGCCACGACTTCAAGCTGATTGGCCGGCGGCGCGTCGGTCGGCATGAAGACGTGAGCGGGCAGTCCGGTGCGCGCCGCATAGGCGGCCAGCGCGCCGCCCGCATTCCCCGCCGTGGGGATGACGAAGCCCGAAACACCAAGCTCTACGGCCCGGGAAACCGCCGCAGCCAGACCGCGCGCTTTGAACGTGCCGGTCGGGTTGCGGCCCTCGTCCTTGACGAAAAGCGATTGCGCGCCGAGCCGGGCGCCGAGCCGGGGGGCCGCGAGCGTCGGCGTCCCGCCTTCGCCCGTCGAAACGATGTGCGATGGGTTGCGCACGGGCATCAGCTCGCTCCAGCGCCACATGTTGCCGGGGCGGGAGCGGAAAGCATCGCGATCCAGCTCCGCTTTGGCCCGGTCCAAACCATAGCGCGCCAGCAGCGGGGAGCCGCAGGGGGCGCAGATGGTGGCCAGCTCATCGGCCGGATAGGTGCGGCCGCACTCAGGGCATTCGAGATGAGATAGATAGCTCATGGGGTTGACTCCGGCTCCGCATCATACTACGGGGAGCAGTAAATATATTACATTATCCTTGCTGCTCCCCTAGTACTAGCCGGGCGGCACAGACATCCAAGGCCACCAATATTCCGCCCGGCTTAGTATCACGGCGAGGCAAACCGGGTCATCGGCCCGGCCGTCACTTATCCACGATTCTGGGGGCCTTGATTTGTCCGTCGATGATCAGTTGGGTCACTTTCCCGTCCGGTCCCTTCTGGAAAGTGAGCGTAGTTTCCTCGATGAGCTCGAAGAAGCGCGTCTCCGTCTCGGGGAAGAGCTCGATCTTTTGGGCGCCGTCGATGAGGAAGAGAGTCCCGCCTTCGAGGGCGACGGCGATCGTCTTGCCCGGTCGCAACTCGTAGCGGCCGGCCAGCGGAGCCAGAGCTTCCGGCGCGATAGGGGCGATCGTCTTCTCCCGCGGCTTGAAGGTCGGCCAGCCGTATTCCCGGGCGACGGCCCGCAGAATCTCCGCGCCCAGGCGCCCGCCCTGGTCGCCGTTGGTCATGATGACGGCCCCCTGACCCTTGTTGAGGAAAGCGGTCATCTGGCATTTGAAGCCCTCGTTGGAGCCTCCGTGGCCGAAGCTCGCCGTCGGCCCGGCGCCCTGTAGCGAAAGCCCCAGGCCGTAGCCGCCCTTGACGGCGGACGTCATCAGGCGGGCCGTCTCGGCCGACAAGACGGAGGATTCGCCGCGGAGCGCCTTTTGAATTTCAATCAGGTAGCGGGCCAAGTCGGTCGGTGTCGTCCAAAGACCGGCCGCGGCCAACTCGGGATAGGTGTGGTAAAGGCTGGGCAGGGGTTTGCCGTCCGTGCGGTGGCCGGTCGCTGCGTTGGCTCTCAAGGCGGCGGGCAGAGGCTGTTCATAAGTGCTGTCGGCCATCCCCACGGGCTTTAAGACCAGCTCGGAGAGAAGGGTGGGAAAGGGCTTGCCCGTCACGTCCGATAAAAGGAGCTGCATCACGGTGAAGCCGCCTCCCGAGTAGCGCCACAGGCTTCCCGGGACGACATCGGCCCGGACGGCGGCGCTGTTGGCCGGCTTCTCGCCGTCCAGGACCTGGACGGTCGTAGGAACCGGGGTGCCCGCCGGATAGCCGCCAAAGCCGTGTACCGTCACTCCCGCGGTGTGGCTGAGAAGGCGCCGCAGGGTGACCTTCTCGGCCTTGGTGAACTCGTTCTCGGGAACCTTCCAGGACTTGAGCCGGGCGTTGACATCCACGTCCAGGACGAGCTTGCCCTGCTCGACTAGGCGCATAGCTGCCATAGCGGCAACGGATTTGCTGATGGAAGCGGCCTGGAAGAGCGTCTTCTCCGTCACGGGAGCCTGCGACCCGGCCTCCAGGACGCCATAACCCTTGGCCCAGGCGATTTTGTCGTCTTCGATGATGGCGACGCTGACGCCGGGGACCTTCAAGGCCGCCATGCGTTCGGCCAGCGACTTCGCCGGGAGCGGCCGGCCCTTGATGATGATGCCCGGCAGAAGGCCTTTTTCGATCCGGGCCGCCCGGGCCTCGGGGGCCATGGAACCGGTGTCTTGGCCGACGGCGGAGGCGGTCCCCGCGGCAACCGTGATCATGATCAAGACGACAAAAGTCGAGAGAAGGGTAAGCCGGACGCTTGCTGACTTCATGAAACACCTCACCGGACGAATCGAGCGGACGCGGGGTTCGCTCTCTTTATAATACCGAATCGGTGCGCGAATGGTTCGCTGTCAGGCTGCGGACGAGAACCCTTACTCGCAGACGGGAGCGGGCTTGCCGCGAAGCGCGCTGATCATCAGGGCGTAGGCGCAGCCCACCCCGGGCCGGACCTTGATGGCGTCGAAAGCGCAGTTGCGCATGCAGGCGCCGCACTCGATGCACAGGTCGCGGTCCGTCAGGCGGGCCTTGCGCTCGCTTTCCATGACGAAGAGGGAGTGGGGGCAGACGTCCGCGCACTTGCCGCAGCCGGTGCACTTGTCCCGGTCGTATGTGAGGGTGACGACATTTTCGAGATAGCGGAGAGACATGGCGGGCTCCTTGCGGTCAGATCACGACCGAGGCGATGAAAGCAGCCGTTCCCAGGCCGGCGGACAGGATCATCGCCGGTACGGCCGTCTTCATCTCTTTGATCACCCCGGACAGCGAGGTGATGGGGCTCGATCCGGTGAAGCCCATGGCAATGAAGGCGGACAGCGCGGGCAGGGTCAGGAGATAGGCCGCGGCTCCGAACCAGCCGGCCGTGGCGGCGGGAAGCCCGCGGGCGGCCAGGAAACCGGCCGTCCAGAGAAAGCCCAAAAGCCAGCCCTTGAGGGAGAAGGGGCGCGTCGGTATCCAGGGCAGAAGCGCGGGGACGACGACGGCCCCGATGAAGACGGCACCCAGGACGGCGGGCAGGCTGAAAGAGAGGGCTTTCACCCCCGCCAGCCCCAGGGCCCAGAGGGCCAAGGCGGCCAGGAAGAACTTGTTCGTGAAGACCATGACGATCTCGACGGGCGTCAGGATGAGGCGGTCCTTGAACCGGAAGCGGTACAGGCGCATCTCGGGGGAGGCCTTGGATCCTGCCTCGAGGAAAGCGCCCAGATCCTCCGCGCGTATGGGACCGTAGACCACCCGGAACTTCGTGCGCCGGGCGACTTCGTGGGCGGCGACGCCGGGGGCGCCCAGCTGGGGGAGGATCAGGGCCCGGTGGGAGACGACTTGGTGAAGGCCGGCTGCCTCGATCCGATGCACGAGCTCGTCCGTCCCGAAGGTGCCTTTGCCCGCGGCGCACCAGACGTTGATGCCGCGGGTGTCGAGCACCAGAATCCAGCCGGAACGGCCGTCGAGCGCCCGCCGCAGAAAGTCGAAGCTCATCTTGTAGTTGCCGGTGACGAAAACCGGCGACTCCGGATCGGGCGCGCCGAAGGCGTAGAGGCCCGGACGCACCGCATAGCTCATCCGGTTGATGGTCAGCCGGGCCAGGATCGTTCCCCTGCGGTCGGCGCTGTTGAGCCGCGTGGACACGACGGGGATCTTACCCGCGGGTGTTTCCACGGTGCCGGTGATCCAGCGGTGATCGGCGGGTGTCGGAGGGGAGAGCGGGGTGGCGGCGGGATCATCGGCTGGAGCGGCGGCTCTGGAACCGCAGCAGGCGTCGTCGCAGCCGCAGGAGACTTCTTCGGGGTTCTTGAGGAATCGGTCGAACATCTTGGTCATGGCCGGCGTCCTTTGCGGCAGCAGCCCGTCGATTCGTTCAGGCGCCTAACGGCGTCGGCGAACTCGCCCACCGCCGTCAACACATCCTCGCGCCGATTTTCGGGCAGCAGTTCTATGACTTTGTCGAAGTAGCCGTTGTAGCGGGTCTCGATGCTCTCGAAGACCTTGCGGCCCTGGTCGGTCAGGCGGATGTTCACGTAGCGCCGGTCCTGTTCGCTGGACTTGCGGTCCACGAGCCCGACCAGGACCAGGCCCTGGATGGCCCGGCTCATGGTGCTGGCGTCCAAGCCGAGGGCATCCGCCAGGTCGACGAGGGTGATCTCGCCCCGGTTGCCGATCTCGAGAATGGTGTGGCATTGGGCGGTCGTGACGCCGCAGCAGTCATCGCCGCCGTCGAAAACACCGCCCGATTCACGCTCGAGAATGCGGATTTTTTCACGCAATGTTTTGACTTTTTGTTCTTCCATGTGAATACCCATGATTTGTATTAGAAACAATTGTAATATGCATATATTGTTTTGTCAACATATTTCTTCAAATGCTAAAAAATCTATTTCGAGCATGTCACATATTTCTCCGAAACTTCGTATATATGGTCGGGTGACAAACATGGATGACCTGACGCGACTCGAAGAAATCGTGCTGGTGGCCGTATTGAAGCTCAAGGACAACGCCTACGGAGTTACCATCCGATCGCAGCTGTCGGAAACGCTCGGCAGGATTTTTCCCTATGGAACGCTGTACAGCACCCTGGATGCTCTTTTCAAGAAAGGGTACGTGATGCGCCAAAACAGCGAGCCGACTCCGGTCCGAGGCGGGCGCAGTAAAACGTTCTACCGCATCACGAAAAACGGAATCGCCGCCCTGAACGCGGCTCTCGAGCTGCATCGGGCTCTCTGGGACGAAAGCCTGGTTTTGGCCCTCGGAAAGGGCTGAGAGCCATGCCGCGCCTTCCGGACCGGCCTTTCAAGACGGCCGTCCTGCTGCTGCGCTTTTTGGCCGGCCGCGACCGCAGCCCGGCTTTCCTGGGGGACTTGGAGGAGGAATTCGCGGCGGCGGCCGCCGCCGGCGGCCTTTCCCGGGCCCATCGCCATTACGGCCGGCTCGCGTTCGTCTCTATCCCTTCGCTCATCCTGGACCGACTTCATTGGAGACTCGTCATGTTCACGAACTATTTCAAAATCCTCGTCCGCGGCATCCGCCGGCAGCCGGCCTTCTCCCTGATCAACATCGCCGGTCTGGCCATGGGCATCGGGCTTTGCCTCGTCCTTACGCTCTACATCCGGTTCGAATCGAGCTACGACGACTACCATCCCGCGGCCGATCGCGTCTTCCGCATCGCGGTCGAACAGACGACGGCCGGCGGGAGGAAATCCTTTGCCCGGATCACCGACGCGATGGGACCCGCCCTGCGGAGCAGCCTGCCCCAGATCGAGGCGGTCGGACGCTGGCAGAGGATCACCCCGAAGACGGTACGCTTCGGGGATGTCTTCGCGACGGAGGACCTGATGGCCTTCGCCGATCAGAGCGTTTTCGATCTCTTCCGCTTCCGTTTTCTGGAGGGCGATCCGGGCCGGGCCCTGGCCCGGCCGGGGACCGTCGTCCTCACCCAGAGCCTGGCCCGGAAGTATTTCGGCCGGACGCCCCCGCTGGGGAGGCTTCTGAGGGTCGATGACAGCGAGCTCGAAGTGACGGCCGTCATCGCCGACCCGCCGGCCAACACCCATTTCAAAGCCAGCCTCCTGCGGACGATGATCGATCGCGATGCGGACGTGCGTCACAGCGGCTGGAACCCCGGCCTCGGGCTGTGCTACACCTACCTCCGGGTCCGGCCCGGCGCGGACCTGGACGCCGTCGCGGGCCAGGTCAACGCGATGGCCCTTCAAAACAACGCCGAGGCCATGCGGCAGCAGGGGCTGAAGGACCGGTTCTTCCTCCAGCCGCTGCGCGACCTCCACTTGCGCTCCCGTCTCGAAGCCGAAGCGGAGCCCGCCGGCGATCCTCAATACCTGGTCCTTTTCGGCATTGTGGGCCTGCTCGTCCTTCTCGTCGCCTGCGTCAATTTCATCAGCCTGTCCACGGCCCGGTTCGCCGACCGGGCGCGCGAGGTGGGGATCCGGAAAGTCGTGGGCGCCCACAGGGCGCAGCTGGCCGGTCAGTTCCTGAGCGAATCGTTCGTCCTGGCGGCCTTCTCGGCCGTCATCGCCGTCCTGGCTCTTCAGGCGATCGTCCCGGCGATGAACCGCTGGCTCGGGACGGCCCTGGCGGCAAGCCGGCTCTTCTCGCCGGGCTTCCTCCTCGGCTTGGGCGGCTGCGTCGTGCTGGCCGGCTGGGTGGCCGGGGCGTATCCCGCCCTGCTTCTTTCGTCCCTGCGACCGGGCTCCATGCTGAAGGGCCGGGCCAAGGCGGGCGGGCGGGCGGGCCTCGTCCCTCCGCCGGATTCTCGTCATCGGCCAGTTCGCCGTCTCCGCGGTCCTGATCATCGGGACCCTGGTCACGGCCCGGCAGATCGGCTACATGAAGAACCTGAACCTCGGCTTCCAAAAGGAGCGTCAGCTGATCGTCCAGCTTCCGACCCGAAGCCGGCCGAGGATGGTCGGCATCGATGAAGGCAAGATCGCCGACATCGAGACGGTCAAGGCCGAGTTTCGCAAGCTGTCGTTCGTCTCGGGAGCCGCTGCTTCGACGGCGCTGCCGGGGCGGGGTGTGGCGCAATGGGACATCTGGCGCCCCGGGAAAAGAAGCGAAAAGCAGCCAATCTTCCAGATGAGCGTCGATGCCGATTTCCTGGACCTCTATGGGATCACAATCACGGCGCGCAGGGCCAACGCGATCGGTGCCTCGGCCAAGTCGGAGATCGGGCGGTTCGGGTTCTACATCAACGAGAAGGCGGCCCGGGCCCTTGGCTTCTCCGCTCCGGAAGAGGCCTTGGGCCAGGAGTTCTTCGAAAACCGGGCCTGGGTGCAGGGGGTCGTCCGCGACTTCCACTTTGCCGGGCTGCAAAGCGAGATCGGCCCGCTCATGATCTTCATCTCGCCCGGGATTCGATACTTGACCCTGAATCTGAAAACCGACCGCTTGCGGGACGGGTTGAAGAGCGCGGGAGACGTCTTCCACCGGTTCTACCCCTCCGAGGTGTTCGAGTACTTCTTCCTGGACGACGACTTCAACCGGCAGTACCAGGCCGAGGAGCGCGTCAGCCGGCTGGCCGTGACGTTCGCCGGGCTGGGTGTGCTGATCGCCTGCCTGGGGCTGTTCGGGCTGGCTTCCTTCTCCACCAGCCAGAGGGCCAAGGAGATCGGGATCCGCAAGGTCCTCGGCGCGACGGTTCGGGATATCGTCCTCCTCCATTCGCGCGAGTTCATCAAGGCCGTCATGCTGGCCAATCTCTTGGCCTGGCCCGTCGCCTACTGGGCCATGGGGCGGTGGCTGGGGAGCTTCGCCTACCGCACTCCCTTGGGCCCCGACATTTTTCTGCTTGCCGCCGGGTTGACTCTGGTCATCGCTCTGGCGACCATCAGCGCCCGGGTGACCAAGGCGGCCCTGGCCGACCCGGCCGAGGCCCTGCGAACCGAATGACGGTTTCACTTCTCCCGGATTTTCATGGGGCCGGCTTTCTCGGCGGGCCAGCGACATCGGCAGCTCGTCGTAGGACGTCGTCTTCAGCTCGATCGGCGCTCGAGATTCTCATCCCCTGGGCGGAGGTCTATCCGTATCATCCCTGGCTGAAAAGAGAATCGGGCTCAACCTTGGCTATGTCCAGGCCGTGGGCGGGACCGGTCCGTCGCCTGTTACGGGATGGCCGCGATTGCCTCCATGCCGATGAGCAGGAGATAGGGAAGTACGATCAGCAAAGTCGGGACAAGCCGGGGCGGCTTGGCGGCGGGCCCTTTCCCGGAGGGCATGGCCAGGCCTTGGAATTTGCGGACTTCATCCTGGAAGGGAATCCCGGCTTTGTCCAGAGCCTCGAACAGGAGCGGGGCGTTCTTAAGGGCGCGATTCCCCATCTGATCGGTCAGCCATAGGTGGATGTCGTCGCCGTTCTTGAGGTGGATCCCCAGCCCCTGGCTTTCGGAAAAGGCCAGGAGAATAGCCCCTCCCAAACCCTGGCCGCCGCGCAGAGCGGTCGCCAGCCCGCTTCCCGCGACCAGGGCGGAAGAAGTCTTGTATTGCATGGGGAATGCGAAGTCGATCGTGTCGAAGGGGATATCCCTCTTTCCTGAGGCGGTTGCGTATTCCAGTCCGTCCTTCACGACCGTGATCCGCAGGGACGCCATCCGAGCGATCATTTGCAGCAGAGCGATGGCGGCCACAGCGAAGGCCCAGATGACGATAAACATGATTCGTCCTTGCGACGTAAACGCCTGAATCGTTCCGCCGGCCATCAGGAAGGGAAGGCTGAAGAGGAACGCGAACAGGGTGATCGAGACCAAGTCTCCGCAGGCCATCCGCCAAGCCGGATAAGCGATATCCACGGCTTTATCCTTGCCCGGCCTCCGCCAAAAAAGGTAGAAGAGCAGTCCGACCGCCAAAATGACGGCTGCGACCGGGCGTAAGGGATAAATGTGGGGATCCCCAAGCTCGGAAGCCGAGACGTCTCCGAACCCCGAATAATTCGAAGATAGTTCCGTCCCGGGCAGGATGAACATTCCGACCAGGACGGCTAATGTGATGCACCCCAGCAAAACCCGCCTTCGCTTATATTCCATGCTGAGCCCCCTCCGCTTAGGATCTTGCTTCGCCGGGCGTCCCCACGATCCGGCTTTTTTCGTCGCCTTCCCTGTTAGTTGGACGATCATCACCAGAACCGCTTATATCATAATTCGGAATGGCGCCTTCAAGATTTTTCGTTCTTTTGAAGGGGAGCCTTTTCGGGGAGAGGTTCATCAACACTTATGGCTTGGTTTTCGTTATGGTAATGGAAACGCTTCCCTTGAGGGAGTCGAGACATGAAGATTGCAGTGAAACGTCGAGGATGGACGTGGCGGCTGATCGCGATCGGGGTTTTCATGGCGGTCTCCGGCCTCGCGGCGGCGGCGCAGACGAGTCAACGGCCGGCAGCGGCCGGTGCCGTCCTCGACCCGGCCGTGACCTTCCTGGCCAAGCCGCCCGTCATCGACGGCCGGCTCGACGAGGGGCTGCTCGGGCTCCCCGAGCGCCGGTTCGGCATCGTGCAGAAGAGCCGCGAGGACAACCCCGTCCGGGAGGCAGGCTATCGGCTGGCCTACGGAACGGAATTTCTTTACGTCTATATCGAAATCGACCAGCCCGCACTCGCGGCCCGCGACCGGGGATACCAGAACGGCGACGGTTGCCATCTCGTCCTGTCGCTGCCGCGGCCTGGGGGCGCGCCCTCGGGCGAGTTCTATGTCCTCGGTTTCACCCCGACCTCCGAACCGGCCCGGAGCTGGCAGAGGCAGTTTACCTGGTACCGGAACGTCGACGTCGTCATGCAACCGCTCCGCCGGGCCCAGTTTCGGGAGGCGAGCGAGGGCGGCAAGTCCGGGCTCGAGATCCTCATCCCTTGGGCGGAGGTTTATCCCTATCATCCCTGGCTGAGCCAGGCGATCGGGTTCAACCTTTGCTACGTCCAGGCCGTGGGGGAGACCGCGAGGAACCTCTATTTCGTGCTGCCGGACGGCGCCATACAGATGGAGCAGCGGCCGCGGCGGTCCGTACCTCTGTCGTTCGAGCCACCCGCCGCGCCGGAGGCGATACAGGCCTACGCCGTCCTGGAGAGAAACCACGTGCGCGTCGGGGAACCGGTCGTTCTCAGGACGGCGATTCTGTCGCCCAAACGCCAGCGCTACGCATCGATCGTGGAGATCGCGCCGCGCTCCATGTCCTCGTCCCGGGGCGGGGTGTTCGCTCCGCGCCTGGCCGTCACGTCGGCGACTCCGGCCACGGCGGCCGGATCCACGGCCGTCGGGACCGCGACCGGCTTCGCCATGATGGCGACACCCGGAGACGTCACCGTGGCGAATTCCAAGAAGCGGCTGGCGTTCAAGCTCCAGCCCGGCCTGCAGGTCGTCTCGCGGACGATCGACAAGGGACGCTGGGAGGCCGGGCTTTACACCCTTAAGCTCGAAAAAGGCTTGCCCGCGCTCTCCCTGAGCATCCTGCCGCCGTTTGACGGCGATGGGATGGCCAAGGCGCTCGAGGCGAATGCGGACCGGCTCAAGCCTTCCAGCTTGGCCTCCCTTCGCTTTCATCTGCAGGAAACGACGCGCCGGCTGGCCGCGCTCAAGCCCTATGACGCGCCCGAGGATCTGCCGTCCCAGGCGGCCGTCCTGGCCGGCGCGATCGAAGAGGCGCGCCGCGGCGTGGATGCGGTCGCGGGCGACATCAACCCCGGCCGGCGCCGGCGCGCCTATCTCTCGGCGGTGGACGGGACGCTCCAGCCCTATACGCTGCAGCTGCCGGCCGGGTACAACCCCGGCCGTCGCTTTCCGCTTCTTGTCTGGCTGCACGGCAGCGGCCAGGACGACCGCAGCATTCCGCCGGGGATCAACATCGTGGCGGCCGAGGCCATCGTGCTGGCTCCCAACGGACGCGGCACATCCAACCTGTTCGCCCGCAATCATGCCCAGGACGACATCCGCGAAGCCCTGGCCGATGTCATGGCCAATTTCCCCGTGGACGAAAAGAAAGTTTTTCTGGGCGGATTCTCGATGGGAGGCTATGGGACGTACCGGACTTTCTTCGAGAATCCGGGCCCCTGGCGGGGCCTGATGGTCTGGGCCGGTCACCCGAGGCTGTGGGGCGCCGACGTGGACTTCCTCGACCCGGCCAACCTGCCCAAATTCGCCGGTATGGACGTCTTCATCTTCCATGGCTCCGAGGACCGCAACTGCCCGGTCGAGCTGACGGTCGAGCTGGTGGGCAAGCTGAAGGCGGCCGGAGTCGCGGTGGAGTTTCATCTCGAACAGGGGAAGGGGCACGAAACCCCGGGACCGGAGACGCTCAAGGCCGCGGCGGCTTGGCTCAAGTCCCGCACGGGAAGCTAGAAAGCCTCGGCCCAAGATCATGATCGGCGATAGGGCCAAGGCGGTGGAATCCTTCCGGGCTTTCCTGAAAATCGAGGCCCGCTCGTCCCGGGCCAGGGAAGTCCGCAACATCCTCAAGGACCTGGAGAAGAAGGGCCTTCCCTGATCCCGTCTTTCGGGCTTGAAGGCTGTCTCTCTGATCGCGGCGCGAACCGTCCCTATTCCACCCGCAGGGACTCGACGGGATTCTCGGCCGCCGCCCGGAGGATCCGGGCCCCGACTGTCAGGAACGCGACGGCCAGCGCCAGCGTTCCGCCGGCCATGAACACCCAGACCGGAATCGTCGTCTGGTAGGCGAATCCCCGCAGCCATTGCTTGGACAGGATGTAGGCGGCCGGCCAGGCCGACAGGTTGGACAAGACGACCGGTCTGGCGAATTCGCCGAAAAACTGGACCGTCAAGCGGTCGAGCGAATCTCCTTGAGCAGGTTCCCGATCGGGATCAGGGCTTCGAATGTATGGGTCGTGTTCGAGGGTTGATCCTCGATCACGGCGCCAAGGAACCTTTGGTACGGCTCCTTCAGTAGTATGAGATGTGCGCCGTCGTTCGTTGCATAGATGGGATGGATCCACAAAGGCCGAAGGAGTCGAACATGAATTTGAACGGTCCGGCATCCGGGGGATTCACCATGGTCGAAACGGTGCCGTTTGAAAAACGAAGGCGCAAGGAACGAAGGGGGATGTCCCTGTGGCTCGGTCTCCCTCTCCTTTTCCTGGCGGGGATCGTGTTCGTACCGCCCGTTTCGGGCCAGGCCGGCCGTGGGACGGCTCGTCTCTCCGGGATCGTCACGGACCAGGAGGGGGCCCCCATCCCGGGCGCCCGCATCACCTTACGGCTGCTCTTCAAGGCGGAGGTCAGAAAGAATGCCTCGGTCCGGATTCTGCCCGAGGATTCGGCCGTTTTCTACGCCTCGACGGACAAGAAAGGCCGTTGGAGCTGTCAGGGCCTCGGCACCGGCCGCTGGAAGGTCAGCGTCGCGGCCGACGACTTCTCTTCCGCCGACATCGAGTGCGACGTCCTGCAGCTGACCGCGAATCCGAGGATCGTCTTGGACCTCGTCCGGAATGCCGGTTCGCCCGAGACCGACCCGGCCGAGGCCGACTGGCTGACGCAGGCCAATGACGCATTCGCCCGCAAGGAATACGCAGCGGCGCTCGAGCTTTATCGGCGCTACCGGGAGCGGCAGCCCGCATTCGACATGGTCTCCTTGAGCATCGGGGACAGCTTGAAGGGGATGGGCGAATGGGATCAGGCCATCGCCGAGTTCCAAGCGGTTGTCGACAAAACGTCCGAGAACCCCGTCGACGCCTATCTGACCGGGTTGGCTTATGTCGGGATCGCGGAATGCCATTGGGCCCGCAAGGAGATGCCCGAGGCGGAAGCGTACTTCCGACGCGCCTTGGCCGCCTCGAGCCTGAACGCTCTCTGGGCCTACAATCTGGCCGAGCTGCTCACAGCCCGCGGCGCGGCGGCCGAGGCCGCCGCGGCTTACGGCGAAGCGGTGCGGATCGATCCCACATGGAGTGAGCCGCTCTATAAGGCGGGCTTGGCATATCTGCGGATAGGCGAAGCGAACAAGGCCGCGGCCTCGTTCCGGGCCTTTTTGAAGATCGAGCCCCGCTCGGCCCGGGCTACGGAAGTCCGCGACATGCTTGAGGATCTGGGCCGGAAATAGGACCGGCGGAGGGGCTAGCGCCCGCTCCCGGCCAGGGCCAGCCAAGCGGGGAGCGATCCGAAGAGGCTCTTCATGACGGCCCGCGTCGCGGCCTGAAAGACTTCGATCTTGCCGTAGGCCTCGCCGCCCCGGGCATTGACCAGGTCCGTCACACCGCGCAGGATGAGGACCCGCTTGCCGTTTCGGGCCGCGACATAGGCGATGGCCCCCGACTCCCAGTCGCCGGCTGCCGCACCGTGCCTCTCGCGCAGCCCGGCGATGGCGGCTGGGTCCAAGTCCTGGTCGGCGGAGACGAGGGTTCCGCGGACGACGTCGTGCGGGAGCTTGCCCTTCAGCCAGGACAGGTCGATGGACGTCGAAAAATCCCGGATGGCCCCTTCGGGGTCTCCCATCCTCTCGATGATGTCATAGATCACGGTCCGCTCGACCAGGACGACGGCACCCTTTTCGATGGCCCCCTCGAATCCGCCGCAGGTGCCGAAATTGATGAGCAGTCCCGGGGCGAAGCGGTCTATGACAAGCTGGGTCGAGGCGGCGGCCGCGACTTTGCCCCAGCCGCCGTGGAAGACGAGGACCCGGCGCGAGGAACCGTCGGGGAGGCGGACGCTGCGGACGAAATACTCGCCGAAGGGGGAACGCTCGTAAGTCTCACCCGGGAAAAGCTCCCGGACGACGGCCCACTCGGCGTTGGCGGAAACCAGGACGGCGGCGGAGAGCGCCTCCGGCGTTTGTCCGGCCGGCGGTGGAACGGATGCGGCTGCCGCGGCCAAAAGCAAGATGACGGCCCCCCAGGCCCGGATGACGATTCTCATGCCGCACTCCCTTTAAAGAATAGGGGTACAGTATACATAAATCCCCATTTATTAATTCCATGCCTCGCATGGATCCATCGCTTGCGCCGCTGGCGGTGATTTGATCTCATTTCCCCTTTGCGCCGCACGCAAGGAGCGGGCGGAAATAGGGATTTACGTATACTGCCCTCGTTTTCTTCGAAAACGAGGGCTGCCGAGCCCGTACCCCTATTCTTTTGCTTATTCGTTCTGATAAAATGGGCCGCATCAGGAGGCCTTCATGGAGCAATCCCTTACCCTCGGCAAGCATCCCTGGCGACGCTTGGGGAGCTTTCTGGCCGGGTCCGGCATGATCGCGGCTTCGGTTATGACCATCCGCCATTTCTACCTGGCCAATTTCCCCGACTCGATCTACAAGGGCGCCTTCTGCGATATCAGCGCCTTCTTCAACTGCGACAGCTCGGCCTTCTCCTCGATCGCCCAATTCCGGGGTGTGCCCATGGGCTGGTTCGGCCTGGTCGTCGGATCGCTGGTCGTCCTGGGTGCGGTCTTCCCCTCGGAGCGGTTCGAGCGGACCAACAAGTCGCTGGCCCTCCTCAATGCCGCGGGTGTCGTGGTTCTGCTCGGCTATTCCATCTTTGTCCTCAAGAGCATCTGCCTGCTGTGCAGCGGATTCTATCTCTTCTCGCTCCTCAGCTTTTTCCTGTTCTGGAAATTCGGCCTGCGGGGTGAAGCCAAGGGCCCGGGCCGGTTTTTCGGCTCCTACCTTAAGCCCTCGATCTCGATCCTGCTCGCCGCGGCCGTCTTCGTCGGCGCCGGCGGCTACGGCTTCCACGAGTTCACCGCGGCCAAGCAGCAGGCCCAGCTCGGCGGCACGGCGGCCAAGATGGCCGAGGAGTTCTTCAGCCTGGCCGTGGTGCCGGAGCCGAGCTTCATCTCTCCCTACCGCATCGCCCAGGCCACCGAGCGCTGGGAGGACGCCCCCATCCGGATCATCGAGTTCTCCGACTATACCTGCCCCGACTGCCTCTTTCTCCACCAGCAGCTGATCCAGCTCAAGAAGGACTTCCCCGGCAAGATGAACATTGCCTACCAGTTCTTTCCCCTCGAGGGCAAGTGCAACAACGTCGTGGAGAAGGATATCCACCCGGGCGCCTGCGACCTGGCCCTGATCGCGGCCTTCGATCCCGGCCGCTTCCCCTCCCTGCACGAGGAGATCTTCGCAAACTTCCAGGAAGCCAAAAAGCCCGAGTGGCGGGCCGAGCTGGTCAAGCGCTACGGGCTGGAAGCCGCCCTAACCGACGAGGGGACCAAGGCCATGGTCGACCGCATCATTCAGACCGGGACCGAATATGAAAAGACCTCGGACAAGTTCTCGCACGGCATCCGCTCGACGCCGACCATGATCATCAACGGCCGGATGATCATCGGCACCCTGCCGTACGCCAATATGAAGGCCATCCTGCAAGCCGTGCTGCAGCAGTCCGAGAAGCCCGGGCAGGGGCGCTTCATCGAAAACTGGGAGAACACCCGGCCTCAGGCCAAGCCGGCCAAAGCCAAGGCCAAGTGAGCTCGGGCGAATCGAGGAGGACGTCATGGCTAGCCTGGGAAGGGGGAAGGGGAGAGCGGTCGCGATCGGACTCGCAGTCCTGTCGGCGGCCGCCTGGCTGGCGGCCGCCCAGATCAAGCCGGTCGACCTGAACGCGGCCACGGCGGCCCAGCTTACGGCCATCAAGGGGCTGACGCCGGATCTGGTGACCAAGATCCTGGCCGCCAAGCCGTTTCGCAGCCTGGACGAGCTTTCCAGGGTCGGCATGAGCAAGGCCCAGATCGACGCCGTGCGGCCGTTCCTGACCATCGGCGCGGTACGGCGCAAAGGACGTTGGCGCAAGCCTGCTTACACGTTGGCGCCGGGCGAAAAGGTCGACATCAACACGGCTGAGCGCAAGGTGCTGGAGGCCCTGCCGTATATCGGCGTGGCTAGGGCCATCGCCATCATGGAGAGCCGGCCGTTCGACCGGATCGAGGATCTGATGAAGGTCAAGGGGATCAAGGCGAAAACATTCGCCCGCATCCGACGCCTGGTCGTGGTCGGGTAGCCCGCGCATGACCTCGGTCGACCGCGCTCCCCGCTTCACCACCGGCGAGGCGGTTCGGCTGGCGGAGCGGCTTTTCGGCCTGCGCGCCGGCGCGGAGGCCCTGCCCGGCGAGCGCGACCAGAACTTCCTGCTGACGCCGCTTTCGGGCCCCCGTTTCGTCCTCAAGATCGCCAATCCCGACGAGAGTCGGGCCGCACTCGAAATGCAAAACGCGGCCATGGCCAGACTTGCGGAGCTCGAGCCGGGCTTGGCGCCCCGGGTGTTCACGAGCCTGAAAGGCGAGCTCATCTCGGACTTCACTCCGGTCGGCGGGGAGCGTCACTTTGTCCGGCTTGTCTCGTATGTCGAGGGCGTACCGTTGGCCGTGGTCAAGCCTCATTCGCCCGGGCTCCTGCGGGACGTGGGCCGGGCCGCGGGAAGGCTCTCGCGGGGCTTGCGGGCCTTCGACCATCCTTTAGCCGACCGGCCGCTCATCTGGAACCTGGAGGGAGGGCTCGAGATCGTCCGCCGGCACGGAGCGCTCGTTGTCGACCCCGTCCGTCGGGCCCTCCTCGACCGGCACCTGGCCTGGCTCGAGAGCCAGGCCGCGCCGCATTGGACCGGGCTGCCGCGGGCCGTGGTCCACAACGACGCCAACGACTACAACGTCATCGTAGCGCCGCCGGAGGCGGGCGATCCCGCATTCGCCCGCCGCGTCGCCGCGGTCGTCGACTTCGGGGACATGGTCCGGTCGTTCGCCATCGCCGACGCGGCGGTGGCCTGCGCCTATGCCATGCTGGGCAAGGACGAGCCGCTGGCCGCCGCGGCGGAGGTCCTGGCCGGATACCAGGCCGAAAGCCGGGCCTCCGAGCCCGAGGTCGATGCGCTCTACTCCCTGATCGTGCTGCGGCTCCTCCTCAGCGTGGCCAATTGCGCCCACCAATCCTCCCTCGAGCCAGGCAACGCCTATCTCAAGATCTCGAACGCCCCGGCCTGGGCCCTCCTGGAAAAGCTGGCGGAGGTTCACCCCCGCTACGCAGCCGCCATGCTGCGGCGGGCTGCCGGGCTCACGCCCTGCCCGGGCGAAACGGCAGCCGTCCGTGCTTTGCGGGCGCGGGCCGGTTCCTTCGCCCCCATCTTGCCGGGCTTCCCCTTCGACGGAAAGCGGATCGTCTTGGATCTCTCCGTCGGCACGCCGCTCGTAACCCGGCCCTCCGAGGCCGTCGACCCGGCTTGCCTGACCGGAATCCTGTTCGGCGAGATGAAGCGGCGCGGGGCCTTGCTCGGCCTGGGCCGCTACGACGAGCCGCGCATCATCTACGCCGTCCCGGCCTTCCGGCCCGCCGGCCGGCCCCTGGCCGAGGGTCGCACGGTCCATCTCGGCATCGACCTCTTTGTCGAGGCCGGCACCTCCGTATGCGCGCCTCTCGACGGTGTGGTCCACAGCGTCGCGGACAATGCCCGGGCTTTCGACTATGGTCCGACGATCATACTGGAGCATAAACTCGAGGCTGAAGGGCTCGTCTTCTACACGCTCTACGGACATTTGTCCCGCGCCTCGATAGCCGGATGGGCTAAGGGCCGCGCCGTCCGCAAGGGCGAGACGATCGCCGCGGTCGGGCCTTGCCCCGAAAACGGGGGCTGGCCGCCCCACCTCCACTTCCAGGTCATTCTCGACATGCTGGACGGCGCGGGGGACTACCCCGGTGTCGCCCGGGCCTCGGAACGGGAGGTCTGGAAGAGCCTCTGTCCCGATCCCAACCTGATCCTCGGCCTCCCGGCGGACGAGCCGGCTCCGCCGGCCCTTCCGCCGGCGGCGATCCTGCGAACCCGTCGCGACCACCTCGGCCCCTCTTTGAGCTTGTCCTATCGGCAGCCGCTCAAGATCGAGCGCGGTTTCCTGCAGCACCTCTATGAGGACACCGGCCGCGTCTACCTCGACGCGGTCAACAACGTGCCCCATGTCGGCCACTGCCACCCCCGCGTCGTCGAGGCCGTGGCGCGGCAGGCCGCCGTACTGGCCACCAACACCCGCTACCTTACCGACGCCCTGGCCCGCTATATCGAGCGCCTGACGGCGACGCTGCCGGCGCCGCTTTCCGTCGTCTATCTCGTCAACTCGGGCAGCGAGGCCAACGACTTGGCTTTGCGCCTGGCCCGCCGCTTCACGGGTCGCGAGTCGATGGTCGTCGTGGACGGAGCCTACCACGGCCATCTCTCTTCCCTCATCGCCGTCAGCCCCTACAAGTTCGACGGCAAAGGCGGTCGCGGCTGTCCGCCCGGGACATACGTCGTGCCGATGCCCGATACCTCTACCAGGGACCGCACCGCCGAGACGACCCCGAGGCGGGGCCCCAATACGCCCGGGCCGTCGGCGATGCCCTGGCCCGCGCCGCTGCGGACGGCCGACCGGCGGCCGGGTTCATCGCCGAGTCCATCCTCAGCTGCGGCGGCCAGATCGTCCTGCCGCCGGGCTATCTCGATCGGGCTTACCAAGCTGTCCGCGCCGCTGCCGGCGTCTGCATCGCCGACGAGGTCCAAGTCGGGTTCGGCCGGGTCGGTTCGGCCTTCTGGGCCTTCGCAACGCAGGGTGTTGTCCCCGACATCGTGACCATGGGCAAGCCCATCGGCAACGGCTTCCCCCTGGCCGCCGTCGTCACCCGGCGCGAGATCGCGGACGCCTTCGCCGACGGCATGGAGTACTTCAACACCTACGGCGGCAACCCGGTCGCCTGCGCCGCCGGCCTGGCCGTGCTCGACGTCATCGAGGACGAAGGCCTTCAAGCAAAGGCTCTCGATACGGGGACCTACCTCATGGACGGCCTGCGACGCCTGGCCGATGTCCATCCCGTCATCGGCGACGTGCGCGGGCTGGGTCTCTTCCTGGGATTCGAGCTGGTGTCCGACAGTACCTCCCGCACCCGGGCCCCCTTGCAGGCCGCCTACTTGGCCGAGCGCATGCGCGAGGAGGGCATCCTCGTCAGCACGGACGGCCCCTTCCGCAACGTCATCAAGATCAAGCCGCCGCTCGTCTTCGGCCGGGCCGACGCCGACCTGGTTCTGGCCGCGCTCGAGCGGATTCTGGCCGAAGACCCCATGAGGATCTAGCCATGCTCAAAAAACATCCCCGCGGCCTCGTTTATATTTTCTTCACCGAGATGTGGGAGAGGGTCGGCTTCTACACCCTGTTGGCGGTGCTCGTCCTCTACATGGACAAGACGCTGGGCTTCCCGGATGCCCGCAAGGGCGACATCTACGGGCTGTTCCTGGCCCTGTGCTATTTCATGCCTCTCCTGGGCGGCTGGCTGGGCGACCGCGTCCTGAGCCGCCGGGCCACGGTCAGGATCGGGGCTTTGCTCATGGCCGCCGGCTACTGTGGGCTGGCTCTGTCCTCGGCCGGCCGCACGGCGCCCTTCTTCCTGGGCCTGGCCCTGGTCGGCATCGGGACGGGGATCTTCAAGGTCAACATGTCGGTGATGGTCGGAAACCTCTACGTCGACCGTCCCCAGCTCAAGGATGCCGCCTTCAACATCTTTTACATGGGCGTCAACCTGGGGGCCATGATCGCGCCGCTGGGCGCCACCCTGGTCGGCGCCGTCTGGGGCAGTTACAATATTGCGTTCTGGATCTGTGCGGCGGGCCTGCTCCTCTCGCTGGTCGTGTTCCAGGCCGGCGACAAGGCCATCGCCCCGGCCGACTTCCGCGGCGCCTCGAAGACGGCTCCCTCCGCGGGGCGCGTTGCCGCCGCCGCGCCGTCCACGGCCGAGGACCGGAGCCGCATCGTCGCCCTGACGCTCCTCTTCCTGATCGTCATCTTCTTCTGGACGGCCTTCTACCAGAACGGGTTCGGCCTGACCCTCTTCGCCGAGCGGTCGACGAAAACGCTGGCCTGGCTGCGCCCGGAGACGTTCCAGTTCTTCGAGCCGGCCTTCATCCTGATCCTGACCCCCCTGCTGCTGTCGCTTTTCGCCCGCTGGAGCGCCCGCGGCCGCGAGCCCGCGACTCCCGTCAAGATCTTCGCCGGCCTTCTGATCATGAGCGCCTCCATGCTGGTCATGGTCGCGGCCAGCCTGGCCGGCGGGAACAAGGATATCCCGATGATGTCGCCGGCCTGGCTGATCGGGAGCTATTTCCTGGTCACCCTGGCCGAGATCCTGATCTCGCCGATGGGGCAGTCCTATGTCTCCAAGGTGGCGCCGCCCAGGCTGGCCGGGCTGATGATGGGCGGCTGGTTCGCCGCCACGGCCCTGGGCAGCTACGGCTCGGGCCTGCTGGGCAAGTCGTACGGCCGCGTTGCCCACCACCAGTTCTTCCTCATCCTGACCGGGCTTCTGGCCGTCTCCGCGGTCCTGGTCCTCATCTTCATGAAAAAGCTGCGGCGCTTCGCAGGCTAGGAGTCTCACATGTTGATCCCAGAAAAAGTCCGCCAGGCGTCGGCCCTGCTGGCCGAGCTGGACCTGGATTGCTGGCTCACCTTCACCCGGGAAAGCAAGATCCTGGGCGACCCCACCCTGCCCTTCCTGACCACGGGCGACCTGACCTGGCATTCCTCGTTTCTCGTCTTCCGAGACAACCGGGCCAAGGCCGTGGTCGGCCGCTACGACCAGAAGACCGTTGAGGAGACCGGGGCCTACGACGAGGTCATCCCCTTCGTGGCCGGGTTCAAGTCCGACCTGCAGGCCGTGCTCAAGGCGGCCGATCCCCGGACCATTGCCGTCAACTACTCCCAGGACAGCGAGATCGCGGACGGCCTGACCCACGGCATGTACCTGACCCTGGTCGAGGTTTTGGGTGAGATCGGGATGGCCGGCCGGCTTGTTTCGGCCGAGCGGCTCGTCTCGGCTTTGCGCGAGCGCAAGTCCGAGGCCGAAATCGGGCACATCCGCGAGGCCGTCCGCCAGACGCAGGAGATCTTCGCCCTGGCCGCCGCCTTCCTGCGGCCCGGCCGGACCGAGAAGGAGGTCGGCGACTTCATCACCTCCGAGCGCATCCGCCGCGGCCTTGAAGCGGCCTGGAGTGTGGCGTCCTGCCCGGCCGTCTTCAGCGGGCCGGACACGGCCCAGGCCCACTATGGCCCGACCGGACGGACGATCGAGCCGGGCCACGTCCTGAACTGGGACTTCGGCGTCAAGGTCGAGGACTATTGCTCAGACCTGCAGAGGACGTTCTACATCCTGCGGCCCGGCGAGACCGAAGCCCCGCCGGAGGTCAAGCGCGGCTTCGCCACGATCGTCCGCGCCGTCGAGGAAGCGCGCCGGGCCATCCAGCCGGGCGTGCTCGGCAAGGACGTCGACGCCGTAGCCCGCGGCATCATCACCGCGGCCGGCTACGAGGAGTTTCCCCACGGGCTCGGCCACCAGGTTGGGCGCTTCCCGCACGACGGGACGGCCCTGCTCGGCCCGGCCTGGGAGAAGTACGGCGTCAAGCCCTTCCGGCCCCTCGAGCCGGGCATGGTCTTTACCATCGAGCCGCGGCTGACCGTGCCCGGGCACGGCATCGTGACCGTCGAGGACATGGTCGTAGTGCGGGATAGCGGCGCCGAGTGGCTGTCCGATCCGCAGACCGAGCTGACTCTGATTCGCGGCTAGGGAAGGCGCGAGAGTGCTGTTCAAGATCTTCTGGATTTTCACCCGGGTGGCGCTCTTTTCCTGGGGCGGAGGCCCGGCTTCGCTGGCTCTGATGCAACGTGAGGTCACCCAGGCCGGCTGGGTCACCGCGGGCGAGTTCGCCGACGCCGTGGCCATCGGCAACGCCCTGCCCGGCCCCATCGCCCCCCAGGTCTCGGCCTTTATCGGCTACAAGCTGGCCGGCCTGCCGGGCGCGATCCTGGCCGTCACCGGAACCGTCCTGCCCACGACCTTGCTGATGCTGGTCATGGTCGTCTACTTCTTCAGCATCAAGGACAGCCCGGTCGTCAAGGCCATGCTCAAGGCGGTGCGGCCGGTCGTGGTCGGTTTCCTGCTTTGGACGGCCTACGATATGGCCGTCAACGTCTTCGGGGCCAAGGCCCAGGGCTGGCCACCGGCCCTGGCTTCCGGTTGGGACAAGATCCTGATCGTCCTGGCCGCCTTCGTGCTGCTGACCTTCACCAAAATCCACCCCGTCCTGCTCATCGCCGGGGCGGCCTTTTTAGGCTTTATCGCCTATCGCTGACCCGCGGCTCTCCAGGCGGCCGCGATCCGGAGGGCCCGGGCCGCACTCCGTTCCTTGTCCTTGACCTCCAGCATCAGGTCGAAGTCGATCCCGGCCGCGGCCCTGAGGAAAGCACGGAAGTGCCCGGCCTCGAGGCTTTCGACATGGGCGCCTCTCCGCCTGCCCGCCGCCTGGCTGCTGTAGTCGACCATGGGCAGCCCGTCGCGCTTCCTCCAGGTTGCGGCGCAGGCGGCCAGGGCTTGATGCGCGGATTCGCCGGCGTTGAGGCAGGCGTGGTGGAAGACGTCGAAGAGAACGGGGATCCCGGTCCGGCCGCTGATCTCCAGGCAATCGCGAACCCCGAAGAGGCGGTCGTCGTTCTCGATCACCAGCCGTCTCCTGACGGCGTGCGGCAGCTTCCCCCAGGCTGCGACGAAGCGGTCCATGGCCGCGGCTTTATCCCCGTAAACTCCTCCGACGTGGATCTGAATCTTGGCCGTACCGTTCAGGCCGAGCGCATCGAGCAGGGCGGCGTGGTAGTCCAGCTCGGCAACGCTGCGCCGGACGATGTCCGGGTCCTTGGCGTTGATCAGGACGAATGGATCGGGGTGCATGGAAATACGCATGCGCTTGCGGCGTATGAAGCGGCCCAACGACGCCAGCTCGCCTTTGAACAGACTGCGCCAGTCGAGACCGCAGCTAGGGTGGGATGCGAAGGGGATCGTGTCCGAGGAGATGCGAAGGAAGCCGAAGCCCTCACCGGCGTTGAAGCGCAGGATCCGGTCCAGGCACTCCAGGTTGGAGGCCGCGGTCCCGGCCAGGCGGTCGTCCGTCAGGGAGGCCAGCCGGAACTTGTGGGATGCCGAGCACCCGATGGAGCGGTTGATACAGGGATAGCCGATCCTCATCCGGCGCTCCGTTCCTTGCCCCTCATGCCTTGGGCCCGAACCGGCGCCGAACGAAGAAGGTGAAGGCGAAGACGAGGGCGGCCGCGGCCAAGGTGACGAACAGGGCCAGATGCAGAACGGTCTGCGCCCCGGCTTCCTCCATCTCGATCGTACCGACGACCGGCAGAAGGACGGCCGACGGGCGGGTTTCATCGCGATGGACCGTCAGAACGGGAGCGGGGGTCAGGGCGGGCGTCTGGGCATTGTCCTTGTCGGCGCCCTGGATCGTCAGTCGCAGCCGGTGACCCGCGTCGAAGACGTTGGACGTCGGCTCCATCTCGAAGAGCAGCTCGACCGGCTCGCCCGGGACCAGCTCCCTGGCGTCCTCGGCGAAAACCCGGTGGTAGGGGAGGCCCATGTTGTCGTAAGGCGCCGGGCTCACGGCCTTCTGGGAAGCCCGCAGGACGCCCTCGGTGACGTAGGTCGAGACGCCCTTGGCGTCGACCTCTTCGAGATAGGCGAAGACGTCGGCGTCCTTGGCCGTGGACGAGGCCCACAGGCGGACGACCGGAGCCCCCGTCACCTCGAGGTCGGACAGCAGAGGCGGCGTCGTATAGGTCAGTCCCTTGCGGTCGTTGGCCGCCAGGTCCGGATAGCCGAAGCCGCCGCCGACGGCGTTGTCCCAGCGGGTTGTGGTCCCGCTGGTTGCCGTGAAGTCCACGGTCAGCGCATCCGACCCCGCGGCCGCCGGCTTGCGGCGCAGGAAGCCGTCGTTGACCGAGCCGACGCTCCCGGTCTTGCCGCCGGAGAGAAAGAGCCCGACCGGCTTGGCTTCGGGCAGCGGCCATTCCGCCGCCATCCGCCACTCGTTCGTTTTCGGTCCCCGCATGACCTGGTAGGCGATCGGCGCCTCCTTCATGATCCCGGTGTCCAGGCCCTTGAGCCAGTAGTCGTACCAGCGCAGCGACTCGATGGTCAGCAGGACCATCTCCTCGCGGACGATGTCCGGGTCTTTGGGCGAGTGGGACCAGGCCCCGATGGCCATCCGCTTGGGGACGGTCAGATTCCGCCAGAGGGCGAATTGGTCGCTGGTGAAGGAGTCGAACCAGCCGCCGATGAGGTAGACGGGGATGCCGCCGGCGTTGATCTCCTTGATGTGGGCGGCGGGGTCCCAGAGAGCGAAGGGTTGCGCCCCGGTGAGCGCGTCGATCCCGTCGCGGAACCGGAGCGGGCCCAGGACATCGATCAGGGTCCGGTTCCGGCCGTGCTCCTCCATGGCCGCCTTGAGCAGGCGGCCGTCCTTGTCCTCATCCACCGGGGCGACTCCCGGCTCGCGGTCCAGGTACCGGGTCAGATCGCTCCAGGTCCGGGTGAAGTCCTGGCGGAAGACGCCGCCGGGCGAGCCCATGTCGTAGAGGTCGAAAAGAGCCACATGCGGTACGATGGCCTTGAGGTGAGGGGGCTTGCGGGCCGCGGCCATGAGCTGGGTGATGCCCAAGTAGGAGCCGCCGAACATGCCGACCTTGCCGTCGCACCAGGGCCGGGCGGCCAGCCATTCGGTCATCTCCAGGGCGTCCCCGGACTCCTCGGGCGTGAAGACGCCGTTGAAGACGCCGAACGAGGCGCCTGAGCCCCTCACGTCGGCGGCAGCCAGGATGTAGCCCCGCTTGAGCATGGCCAACAGGTGCGGCGATTCGAGCGAGGAGCGGACTTTGCCGTTGGCGACCGTGGCCCGGCGGTAGCGGGTATGAGTCCAGAGGATGGGCAGGGGCATGGACTCGACGGCCCCCTTGCGGGCCGGGCGCAGGATGTCCACGGCCAGGCGGACGCCGTCGCGCATTCGGACGTACTGGGAGGTGCGGACCCAGGAATCGTAGAGCGCGATGGAGGCGGCGGGGTAGTCGCCGAACTTGGCCTCCAAGGCCGGACCGGGAGAGCCGGGCTGGACCGGTTGGCTCACCGCGGCCGGCGGAGCAAGAGCCAGGATGAGGGCCAGTACGGCGGCCGGCGCTCCGGCGACGAAGAAACGGTATCCGAACGATCGTCCCGCTCGGGGCATGGAGGTCTCCTTCCGGGATTCGGGCGGGACGGCGCCGCCGTCCCCGGGGGCTATTTCGCGCACTCGACCTTTTCGACGAGGATGTGGTATTCCACGGCCGGGGCATCGGAGCCCGGCCGCTTGGATTCGCCGCGGATTTCGACGACCGTGCCCCAGACCGTCAGGAAGCCGGGGCAGTCCACGGCCGCTTTGGCGTAGAGCACGGTCTGGCGTCCCAGCTCGAAATCGAAGTAGGCGATCTGGCCATAGCCCTCGGGCCAATGGATCATGTGCTGCCACGGCGTCTTGGCCAGCCGGCCCTCGATGACCACTTTTTGTCCGACCTTGGCGCCGAGGTCGTCCTGCGGGCCGATCTTGGTATAGGCGTCGGACGCGGGCGTTACGGGCTTTTCCCCGGCTGCGTCGTTGCCGCCGCGGCAGGAGCTGCCGGCCGCCATCAGAAACATTCCCAGGTAGGCGACAAGAGCCAGCTTGGTCATGGCATCCCTCTCCCTTAAGGCTGTGTGCTTCGAGCCCACTATGCTTGAAGAGGCTGCGGGATGTCAACGTTTGCTCCCGGCCCGCGGCGGTGCTAGAATGGCGCTGTCTTCGCCGTGAAAAGGGTCGGAGGACAAGGGAGCGGAAGAGCTCAGGCAAGGAGTGTCCGCATGAAAAAGAATCTGGCCCTCTGCTTGGTCGCGATGATCCTCCTGTCCGCCGGATGCGGCAAATCCCCGTCTTCCGAGGCGACGGACTCCGCCGCGGCCGGCCAGCTCGCGGACGAGGCGCCGCCGTCCCTGGAGACCGAGTCCGTCCTGAAAACGCTTCGGGAAGGCGACCCGGCCAATGTTCTGGAGCTGCTGGCCTTGATGACCGCCGATCGGGAAGGCTGGGACGAGGGCGGCTACGCCGACCTGATCCGGCCGCTGTGGAACCTGTTCGTCCGCCAGGCCGGCCCCGACGCCGATCCCGCCGCGGCGGAGGTCCGGCTCCGCGTCTCGAATCTTTTCAATTTCGGCGACTGGTACCCGATCCTCGAGGATCTGCTCCTGCTGGCGGCCGACGGCAAGACCGAGCCGGCGGTGCGCCGGGCCGCGGCCGAGCATTTCTGGCGATTCGCCGGGCGGGAAAAGGCGGCCCCGGGGTCGGTGATTCCCGCCGTCGATCGGCCGCGAATCGAAATTGTGGTCACCGCCCTGCTCGACGAGACCGATGACGCGCTGGTCGTCACGGCCGCCCAGACCGCGTCCGCCCTGGGGATGAAGACGGCCGCTCCCCGGCTCAGGGCCGTTCTGGCCAGGGCCGGAGACTCGGCCGATGCCCGCAGCCTGAAGTACGCCGTGGCCGAGGCCCTCTTCGGACTGGACAAGTCGGAAGCCGCCTTGGCCGCCATGCGGGCGCTGGTCGCCGTGCCGGGCGACTTCAGCGAGGAAGCGGCCGAGTTTCTGAAGAAAAACACGACCAAGTAGCCCCGCCGCGCGGGGAACGATGGTCCATGTTCCTTTCAACCTTTTAACCTGTTATTTCGTAATGAGAGTGGGGCGCGGTTCGCCCCGCCAAGGAGTTATCATGCGCTACCGAGCCGGCCTCATCGCCTACATCATGATCACTGTAGTCGCTTCCATCCCGGCGGGGGCAGGGCCGCAAGAGCGCCCCAAGCCCGAGCAGATTCTGCAGCACGCCCGTCTCGAAGTCGTTCTGCCCGATTTCCCGGCCCAGGGCCTGATTCTGGACATCGGCGGGGGAGGCGAGGGGGTCATTGGCCAGCTCAAGGGCAAGCAGGTGGTGGCCGTCGACCTGATCAAGCGCGAGCTCGAGGATGCCCCGGGCGAGCCTTTGCTCAAGATCGTCATGGACGCCCGCGACCTCAAGTTCCTGGACGGAGTCTTCCCTACGGCCACGGTCTTCTTTACCTTCATGTACATCGACCCGGCCGGACATGCCAAGGTTCTGTCCGAGCTTCACCGCGTGCTGGCTCCCGGCGGGAGGCTTCTCATTTGGGATGTCGTCTTCCCCAAGAAAACCGATCCGCTCCAGCTCTATGTCATGTACCCGCTCACCGTCAAGCTGCCGGCCAAGGAAATCAGGACCGGTTACGGCGTCAAGATCATCGAGGAGCAGGGGATGGAGCATTTTTGCGAGCTGGCCCGGGCGGCCGGTTTCGAGATCGTCGCCCAAAAGGCCGAAGCGGGCTGGTTCTCTCTGGAGCTCAAGAAGAAGGGCTGATAGCCCGGCCCCAACTCACGTCCGGACCCGGCTTCGCCCGGCCAGGTGGCAGGGCGTGCAGGGGATGGGCAGGGTGTTGTGCTTGGTCCCGCGCAGGGACTCGCGATCGTTGAAGTCGATGTACGCGGGGTCGACATAGGCCATGAGGATGGCTTCGATGCCGTCCTCGAGGCTGCCCTGCGGGCGCAACGATGATCCGGCCCAGCTCGTAGTCGTCCACCTGGACGAGCAGGGTGGGGACGGACTCGACGATGCGGGCCTGGATATCCGCCAAGGGGCTCTTGAGGTCGGGCGAGACGGAGACATACTTTACGCTGACCAAGCCCGGGTCCAGGGATTCGTAGAGACGGAAGAACCGGGCCACGAGGTCGCGACTGTCCGCGGAGTCGAGGCCGAAGAAGATCTCTACCGCCAGCGGCTTGACGAAGGTCCGGATCCTGTCCAGGACGTCCGGGCGCGGTCGATAGGCTTCCATCACGGCGGCCCAGTCCGGCCTGGCCTTGAGGATTTCGTCCCGGGTCAGGGAGCCGGTCAAACCCTGTCCGGCCCCGAGGGCCAGAGCTGCGAGCAGGCCGGCCGCCAGGACGGCCCGGGCCGCGCCGGATGCTCGCTTGGTCATGCCGTCCCTGCTCCTCGTCATCGGAATGCACCCGATCTTAGGATTTGGCATCCCCTCAAGTCAAGGCGCCTGTGCGCTCCGCCTCCCTTTTCCCGCAGCGTCGGACGGGGTATCATGTCCGGGATTCCATGACCCGAACCGACGATCCCGCCGCCCCTTCGCGCGCCGAGGCCCGGGCCGAGGCGCGGCCGCACCTTGTCTACCCGCCGGAGCTGCCCATCACGGCCCGGCGGGAGGAGATCGTCCAGGCCATCCGCCGCCGTCCCGTGGTCGTCATCGCCGGCGAGACCGGCTGCGGCAAGAGCACCCAGATCCCCAAGATGTGCATCGAGGCCGGCCGCGGCCTGCGGGGTATGATCGCGGTCACCCAGCCGCGCCGCATCGCCGCCGTGACCATCGCCAACCGCATCGCCGAGGAGCTCCGCGAGCCGATCGGGCGCTCGGTCGGCTACAAGATCCGCTTCGACGACACGACGCCGCGGGACGCCTGGATCAAGGTCGTCACCGACGGCATGCTCCTGGCCGAGACCCAGGGCGACCCGCGGCTTCTGGCCTACGACACGATCGTCATCGACGAGGCGCACGAGCGAAGCCTGAACATCGACTTCCTGCTGGGCATCGCCAAAACCCTGCTCCCGGTGCGGCGCGACCTGCGCCTGATCGTCACGTCGGCCACCCTGGACATCGAGAAGTTCCGGGCCGCCTTCGACGACCCCCCGGTCATCGAGGTCGGCGGCCGGACCTACCCGGTCGAGGTCGAGTACCGGCCGCCCGACCCGGAGTCCAAGCAAGACCAGGACTATACCGACGCCGCGGTCGCCGCGGTGGACGCAGATCCGGTCCGCGAAGCGGCCGGGCGACATCCTGATCTTCATGCCCACCGAGCAGGACATCCTGGAGACCTGCGAAAAGCTGGAGGGGCGCAAGTACGCCGGCGTCACCATCCTGCCGCTCTTTGCCCGTTTGCCCGGTCCACAGCAGGGCCGCGTCTATCGCGTCACGGGCCCCAAGATCGTGGTCGCCACCAACGTGGCCGAGACGTCCTTGACCATTCCGGGCATCCGTTACGTGGTGGACACCGGCCTGGCCCGCATCTCCCAGTACCTGCCGGGGGCGCGCATCAACAGCTTGCCCATCCGGCCGGTCTCGAAAAGCAGCGCCGACCAGCGCAAGGGCCGTTGCGGCCGCGTCTCCGAGGGCCTCTGCATCCGGCTCTATGCCGAGGACGATTACAACGAGCGGGCGGCCTTCACGCCGCCCGAAATCCAGCGCTCCAACCTGGCCGAGGTCATCCTGCGGATGATCGCGCTGCGGCTCGGCCACCCGCGGCAGTTCCCGTTCGTCGATAAGCCGGCCGCCGCCGCCGTCAAGGACGGCTTCGAGACCCTGCTCGAGCTGGGAGCCATCCGGCCCGAGGAAGGCGAGCACGTCCTGACGGAGAAGGGCCGCCGCATGGCCCGCATGCCGCTCGATCCGCGGCTCTCGCGCATGCTGATCGAGGGGGTCAAGGAAGGCTGCCTGCGTGAAGTGGCCGTGATCGCGGCCGCTTTGAGCATCCGCGACCCGCGCGAAAGGCCCCTGGAGAAGGCCGCCCAGGCCGACCAGATGCATGCCCCGTTCCGCGAGGAGAGCTCCGACTTCCTGACCCTGCTCAACATCTGGGAGCGCTACCACGGCGACTTCCAGGGGCTCAAGAGCCAGGGCCAGAAGCGGCGCTTCTGCCACGAGCACTTTCTGTCCTACCCGCGGATGCGGGAGTGGGCTTACGTCCACGCCCAGATCCTGGACATCCTGCGCGAGATGCGGGTCCCGCTCGGGCGAACCCATAAGGCCGAGATGAACAAGGCCCTCTACGCCGCGATCCATCGCTCGGTCCTGGCGGGCATCCTCAGCAACATCGCCGTGCTCAAGGAGAAGAACATCTACACGGCGGCCAAGGGGCGCGAGGCCATGGTCTTCCCCGGCTCGTCCCTGTTCAACAAGTCGCCGCACTGGATCGCGGCGGCCGAGATGGTCAAGACGTCGCGGCTTTTTGCCCGGCTGGCGGCCCGTATCCAGCCCGAGTGGCTGGAGGGGCTGGGCGGCGAGCTGTGCCGGAAGAGTCACTCCGACCCGCGCTACGACCGGGCCCGCGGACAGGCCGTCTGCACCGAGCGGGTGACTCTGTTCGGGCTGGAGATCGTCGCCGGCCGGACCGTGGCCTTCGGCCCGATCGAGCCCGAGGAGGCCCATCGCGTCTTTGTGCGCGAAGCGTTGGTCGAAGGCGCGGCCAAGGAGTCGTTCGACTTCCTGGCCAAGAATCTGGGCCCTCAAAGCCCGGCTGGAGACGGCCGAGGAGAAGCTGCGCCGCCGCGACATCCTGGCCGACGAGGAGCGGATGGCCGAGTTCTACGAAGCCCGGCTCGAGGGCGTCTTTGACATCAAGGGTCTGCGCGACCGTATCCACCGGCGGGGAGGAGACGGCTTCCTGGTAATGACCGAGACCGACCTGATCGAGGCGGCGCCCGACGAGGCGGAGCTGAAACAGTTCCCGGACGACGTCCGGCTGGGCGAGCGGCGCTTCCGGGCCCTCTATAAGTTCGCCCCCGGCGAGAAGGACGACGGCGTCACCTTGCGCGTCCCGGCCGAGCGGATCGCCGCCGTCAGGCCCGAGCCGCTGGAGTGGGGCGTGCCCGGCCTGCTGCGAGACAAGATCGAAGAGCTCATCCGGGGCCTGCCCAAGCGCTCACCGCAAGCTCCTTGTACCGGTCGGCGAGAAGGTCGACGTGATCATGGCCGAGATGCCGCGGGCCGAGGGCTCGCTGTTCACGGCCCTGTCCAAGTTCGTCAAGGGCCGGTTCCGGGCCGAGATCCCGCCGTCGGCCTGGGCCGAGGTCGAGCTGTCGCCGCATCTGCGGATGCGGGTGGCGGTGACCGACCCGCGGGGGCGCGAGCTGGCCGCGGGGCGCGACCTGGAGGCGCTCAAGAAGCTGGGCCGCGAGGGCGAGGTCGAGCCCGAAGGGGAGGAATGGAAGAAGGCCCAGGCCCGTTGGGAGACGCCCGAGGCCGACCCCTGGGGCTTCGGCCCGCTGCCGGACTCCGTGCCCGTCGGCTACGGCGCCGCAGCTTATCCGGCCCTGTCGGCCTGCGAAAGCCGCGTCGGCATCAGACTCTTCAAGGACCGCGACGAAGCCCTCGCCTCCCACCGGGCCGGCATCGAAGCCCTCCTGCTGCGGACCTTCGCCAAGGACGTCAAGTACATGGAACGGCATGTCGTTCTGCCGGCCGAGGCTCAGAAGCCGGCCTTGTTCTTCGGCGGCAAGCCCGCTCTGGAGAAGGCCCTGCTCGACCGGCTGAAGGACGACGTCCTGCGGCCCGATATCCGCTCCGGTGTCGAGCTGCGGGCGTATTCCGACAGGGTCGTGCGGGCCCTGTTCGAAAGGGGGCAGGCCCTGCTCCAGACCGCCGAGTCCGTCCTCGAGGCCTATCGCAAGACGCGGGCCGCGGTGGAAGCGATCCCGGCCTCAAACCCGACCAGCAAGACGCTGTGCGCACTGCGCGACGAATTCCGGGCCGGGCTCGAGGCGCTGGCCCCCAAGGATGTCTTTGCCGCGGCCTCCTCCGAGCGGCTGTCCCGGCTGCCCCGCTATCTGGAGGCGCTGACTATGCGGGCCGGCCGGGTCAGGATCGATCCCGAGAAGGACCGCAAGAAGGCCGAGCTGGTCGAGCCGTGGCGTGCGGCCATGGAGAAGACCGCTAAACGGCTTCCCGCCAAGCCCTCGCCGGCGCTCGCGGCGGCGGCGGCCGAATTCCGGCTCTGGGTCGAGGAATACAAGGTTGCGGTCTTCGCTCCGGAGCTTAAAACCGCCTTCCCCGTCTCGCCTCAAGCGGCTGGCGGAGAAGGTCCGGGAGATCGAGGCCTTCCTGGCCGAGGAGGCGCCCGCGCCGAGCCTCCGAAGCGGCGTCCGCAAGACTTGATGGACTCCCTTTCCGCCTTGATTTTTCTCCGGTTGCAGTGCTACTATCCGATTGGAAAGTAGCAATATGACCAAGCTCGTCCGGTTCGGCGTCTCGCTCGAAAAGGGGCTTCTGGATCGACTTCGACGCCCTGGTGGCGGAGCGCGGCTATGCCAGCCGATCCGAGGCCTTCCGCGACCTCATGCGGGGCACCCTGATCGAGAAGGAGTGGAAGGCGGGGGAGGATGTGGCCGGGGCCGTGACCCTGGTCTACGACCACCACCGCAAGGACCTCCTGGGCCGGATCACGGACATCCAGCACGACTACCACCACCTGATCATCTCGACCCAGCATATCCACCTCGACCACGACCACTGCCTCGAGATCATCGCCGTGAAGGGCCGGGCGGGCGAGGTGGGGAAGCTTGCGGACTCGCTGCGGTCGATCAAGGGCGTCAAGCACGGCACGGTCAGCATGGCCGGCGCCGGACGGGACCTGGGATGATTATGCTCGATACATCACCGAATTCCGGGAGGAGCGATTCGGAGTGCCGTCCCGGCGGCTTCGGCCTCTTCTCGCCTTTTCCCACAGCTCTCTTCGGCGCCTCGGAACTGCGCATTCCAGACCGCCCGGTCATAGAGACCACCCACTCCCTTTCGATTCCGATAGATGGTCGCGTGCTCAAACAGTCCTCGGCGGCCGTTGGCTTCCCTCAGAGAGCTATGGAAAAGGCGCCGGCCTCGCGATTTCGCCGTTGGCCGACACCCCGAACCGCTCTTGTCTCCCCGGAATTGGGCTTGTTCTTTTTTAGCTCCGATGGTAGCACGAATACAATGCAAGATGGCACTCGCCTCGGAATGACGGTATAGGAAGAGGTCGGTATGAGCGCAAGACAAAGACTCGCGCGGCTGATCCTGGCCGGCTGTCTGATCGCCCCGATCGGCTTCGGAGCGCAGGCCCAAGCCGAGAAGAAAACCGAGGCCGCCCAGGCCAAGAAGGCGGAAGCTAAGAAGACCGAAGCCGAGAAGGACACGCAGGAGACAACCAAGCTCTTCCAGCTCAACCCCGTCGTCATCGACGTCGTGGAGTCGGCCCGCGACAAGGCCGTCCCCAACATGACCGTGGTCAAGCCCGAGCTCTTTCCCCAGTCGATCGGCCTGACTCTGGACACGGCCCTGGCCCGCCAGCCCGGCGTGGACGTCCAGCGCATCCAGGAAGTCGGCACGGCCGTGGACGACGACTCGATCAAGATCCGGGGCATGGGCGCCCGTCGCATCAAGGTCCTGCGCAACGGCCGGCCGCTCAACACCTCGGGCGCCGCGGGCGGCTACTTCATCGACTGGACCATGATCCCGCTCAGCCGGCGCCGACCGGATCGAGGTGGTCAAGGGGGTGGGCGATCCCCGCTACGGCAACGTGCTGGGCGGTGTGGTCAACCTCGTCCCGCGCACCCTGACTCCGGAGTTCCGGACCGAGGTCCAGGCCTCTACGCCAGCTACGCCAGCACGGCCTTCAACCTCTTCCACGGGGCCAAGCCGGGGGCGTTCGAGTACTCGGTCGCGGGCGGATATGCCCGCAGCAACGGCTATCTCCGCAACGGCGCCACGCGCTTGGCCAACGCGGACATCCACGTCGGCTACGACTTCGCCTGGAAGGGCCGGCTGACCGCCGACCTAGCCGTCGCCGACGTAAAGAAGAATTTCGCGGTCTCCAACCGGGGCGCCAAGATCTTCGGCGACCCCCTCTACGACGTGCCGTTGATCTCCGACTTCCCGGCCGCGGACGGCGAGATCATGTACGGCGGCATGGGGGCCAACGCCGAGCCGGGCAGCTACTGGGTCAAGACCAAGTGGACGGCCGACTTGGCCTATGAACAGGCCGTGGGGGAGAAAGGCTTCCTGGAGGCGCGCTACTGGCAGAACCACGGCGACCGCGAGTCGTACAATACCCGAAGCTCGCTCAACCGCGTGTTCCATAAAACCTTCCTCGACGACCGCTCGCGGGGTTTCTCGGCCTCCTTCAAACAGTTCCTCCCGACCCAGGCCCTTACGGTCGGGCTGGATTACTCCGACCTGCGCGACGGCGGCGAGAAGAATGAAGCCGACGATTTCCGGGCGCCCTACGTCTTCGGCCATTATGTCTCGACCCGCAACCTCGAGCTCTATGCCATGGACGAGATCCGGCTGTTCGGTGACGCGCTGACCCTGGTTCCCGGCCTGCGCTACCTCGATTACCGGGGGCTGGCCGGGCCGCAGGGCAAGGTCGAAGATATCCCCGATATCCGAAAATCCGGGATCGCCCCCTCGATCAAGGCCGTCTGGTCCTACGCCCCCGAGGGCCTCGTGTATGTCAGCGCCGCGCGGGCCCTGCGCATGCCGGCCGCGCCCGAGTACTACTGGCACTACGACGCGGACGACGCCGGCGTCGACACGAGCGGCCTGCCCTTGCGCGAAGAGGACGGTCTTCTCGTGCAAGCGGGCTGGAAAGCGGAGCTTCTCGGCGCCCGCTTCGAGGTCGCGCCCTACTACTACGACATCCGGCGCTACATCCAGTTCGA
This sequence comes from Candidatus Aminicenantota bacterium, assembly GCA_963803915.1. GTDB lineage: Bacteria > Acidobacteriota > Aminicenantia > Aminicenantales > UBA4085 > UBA4085. Next base: position 279,360 of record CAWDOL010000015.1, read on the forward strand.
CCTGATCAACTTCGTCGCCTACAACATCGAACGGGCCGACATCTACGGCTTCGAGCTCGAAGCCGGCCGCCAGCTTGGCCGGGGCTGGTCCGTCTTCGCCAACTACACCTGGCAGGCCAGCCGAACGGAAGGCGATCCCTTCATCGGCCTGTTCGTCGACCCCGCCGACGCCGGCTTTGATGAGATTCCCGGGCTGCCCGCCCACAAGGCCAACCTCGGCCTCCAATACCGGACAGCGAAAGGGATCGCGGCCGCCGTCTTCGTCCAGGCCGTGTCCGAGCAGAAGGTCGTCTACAACAACAACGTCCTCTATAACACCGATCTTCGCCTGCGGACCCAGCCCGGGTATGTCCGGCTGGACCTGGAGACGCGGCTGCCCCTGTCCCGGTCCCTGGAGGCGGCGGTTTTCGTCCGCAATCTGCTCGACGCCGCCTACCAGGAGCGCTTCGGCTTCCCGGCCGCCGGCCGCAATTTCGGCTTGTCCCTCAAATCGAGGTTCTAATGGGGGGACACCATACGCAATTCCCTATCTCCATCGGGTGACGTCACTCTTGGGAAACGGAGAAAGCTGCCCGCCATGACATCTGAGCTCACCGCCCTCGTCCTGACCGCCGGCTCCCTGGGCTTCGTCCACACCCTGATCGGGCCCGGACCATTACATCCCGTTCATCGCCATGTCCCGGGCCCGCCGCTGGTCCCGCCGCAAGACCCTGTTCATCACCTTTCTTTGCGGCCTGGGCCATGTCCTGAGCTCGGTCGTCATCGGCCTGGCGGGCATCGGGCTGGGCATCGCCGTAGCCCGCCTCGAGGGCGTGGAATCAACCCGGGGCGAGATCGCCGCCTGGCTGATGATCGTTTTCGGGCTGGCCTATCTTGCTTGGGGCGTTTGGAAGGGCGTCCGCAACCGCCCCCATGTCCATGCCAAGATTCACGCGGACGGGGCTCATGAGCATGCCCATGACCGGCATTCCGAGCATCCCCATATCCATACCCATGACGGCGGCCGCGAGCATGTTCATGTCCACGACAGCGGTCCGGCTTCCACACCCGAGACGGTCGCCCCGCCGGCCAAGGCCAACATCACGCCTTGGGTGCTGTTTACGATTTTCGTCTTCGGGCCTTGCGAGCCGCTCATCCCCATCCTGATCTATCCAGCGGCCCGGATGGGGACGTCCGCGGTCGTCATCGTCGCGGCCGCCTTCGCCCTGGCCACGATCGGCACCATGCTGGCCGTGGTCGGGCTGGGCAGCTTCGGCCTGCGCCTGGCCCGCTTCAGCGGCTGGGAGCGCTGGATGCATGCCGCGGCGGGAGCGATGATCTTCCTCTGCGGCTTCGCCATCCAGTTTCTGGGGCTCTGACGGGATCAGCCTCGCGTCGTCTTGACGGGGGTGACGCGCTTCGCATAGATTGACTTCGCGTTTCATGCGCAGCGGGCGGCGCCTTCTCCCCGCCGGGGGAAGCTCGCGGCCGGCGCAACGGATCCGCTCTTTCGGGGGCGGATGCCGTCGCAGAAGGCCCATCGACATCGAGGAGGAAGCACGATGGCGGGAAAGCGCTTGGTTGAACTGACGGCGGTCATCGCTTTCCTGACGCTTATCGAGCCGGCCCGCCCTCTCGTTTATTCAGAAGCGGATTCGGTCCCGACTTCCCAAACGATCAAAGCCTCGGCCGGTTTCGATCGGCTTCCCCTGATCTTCCTTCCCGGACCGGGGTCGTCTTCGAAAAGTCGCGGCTTCATGGTCGCCGGTCGAAATGTGCGTATCGGCCTTGATGAGAAGGGGATGACGTACGTCTTCAACCGAGAGGGACTTCTCCCGGCGGGAAGTCCGAGCTTTGAGGCCGGAGCGGTTGCGGGAGGCCGCCGAAGCGTTTGGACGATACGAGCCTCGTTTGTCGGCTCGAATCCCGATGTCCGGCCCGTGGGCAAGAGCGCCATGGGCTCTCGGGTATCCTATTTCAAGTGCCGGCCCGAGGACTGGAAGTCCGGAATTCCGGCCTATGGCGGGATTGCCTATCATGACCTTTGGCCCGGGGTCGACCTGTCCGTAACGGGAGCGGGAGAGCGCTTAAAGTCCGACTTCATCGTTCAACCGGGCGCCGATCCGGCCCTCATTCGCCTGGCCTATCGGGGCGCCGACCGCGTCCGTCTCGATGCGCAGGGCCGGATGGAGATCCAGTACCCGGGAGGATCGTTCTTCGACGACGCGCCTTCGGCCTATCAGGATATCGAGGGGACGCGCGTCGAAATCCCGGTACGATATCGCCTTCAAGAGGCCCATGAGGGGGTTCCGCTGGCGGTCGCATCGGCCGAGGCCTTCTCGGGGCGCGCGTATGAATACGGCTTCGAGCTCGGACCTTATGATCGTTCCCATCCCCTGGTAATCGATCCCGTCATCATCGTCTACTCCGGTTATCTCGGCGGCGTCGATACGGACGATAGCGCCGCAATCGCCGTCGATCGCAAGGGCTGCGTCTATGTCACGGGATACACCTACTCGAACAGCCTCAGCTTTCCCGTCGAGGTCGGTCCGGGATTCGACTTCGGCGGCGAATACGACGTCTTCGTGGCCAAGATCAACGCGGCGGGCACGGATCTTGTCTACTGCGGCTATATCGGCGGTGGTGGGAACGACAGCGCCTATGGCATCGCCGTCGACGACGCCGGCTGCGCTTACGTCACGGGGGGAACGGATACGCCGGAGGCCACGATCCCCTCCAACTACGCAGGCTTCCCCGTGAAAAAAGGGCCCGATCTCACATGGAACGGTAAAGACGATGCCTTTGTCGCCAAGATCAACGCCGAGGGGACCGACCTGGAATACTGCGGCTATATCGGCGGAGAATTGTGGGAGGCAGGGCAGGCAATCAAGGTCGATAAGACGGGTTGCGTCTACATTACCGGGCAGTCCCTATCGTCCGAAGCGACGTTTCCGGTGAAGACGGGGCCCGACCTCACCATCAACGGCTTTGATGACGCCTTCGTCGCGAAGATCGACGCCACGGGCACCGAGATCATCTATTGCGGCTATATCGGCGGCGATAATTGTGATGGCGGGATGGGCATCGACATCGACAAAGACGGGAATGCCTATGTTTGCGGCTTCGCCTACTCCCATGAAGGGTCTTTTCCCGTCAAGGCGGGGCCGGATCTGACCCATGGCGGAGGCTCGATGGACGGCTTCGTGGCCAAGGTCAACGCCGCCGGTACGGGCCTCGACTATTGCGGCTATATCGGAGGCGCCGCGGAATACGAGCTCTGCCGGGCCATCGCCGTCGATAAGGAGGGCCATGCTTACGTCACCGGCTATACCTGTTCCGATCAAGCGACCTTTCCCGTCAGAATCGGGCCTGACTTGACGCACGGCAACCCCGGCGGCGCCGTCTCGGATGCCTTTGTGGCCAAGATCGAGGCCGACGGCAACGGGTTTTCCTACTGCGGATACATCGGAGGCTCGGAGACCGAATGCGGCACGGATATCAAAGTCGATGGCGAGGGGAACGCCTTCGTCGTGGGATTGACCTTGTCCAATGAGTACAGCTTTCCGGTCCGAAACGGGCCTGACCTGACCTACAATGGAGGCTCCCGAGACGCCTTCGTGGCCGAAGTCATCGCCGCGGGCACCGGTCTGGCGTTCTGCGGCTATATCGGGGGATACCAGAACGACGCGGCTGAGGGACTCGCCATGGCCGGTCCGGAAAATCTCTTCATTACGGGAGGGACTTACTCGTCATGGGGGTTCCCCCTGTCCTCAGGCCCCGATTTGACCTACAACGGCGGCTATCTGGATGCCTTCGTCACCAGGCTGCGGATTCCCGATCGGCGAAGCGACGACCTTCTCGGCTCCTGGCCCGGCCAGGGCGTCTTCATGCGGAACTCCGACAGCGGCCTCTGGACCGGCCTCGCCTCGGAAGCTTCTCTCCTCGCCGCGGGCGACCTCGACGGAGATCGGAGGGACGATCTTCTCGGCCTCTGGCCGTCTCAAAACGGGGTCTGGGCGAGGCTCAGCGGATCGGGACAGTGGTCGCTCCTGGCGACTCCGCCGGGGTCCCTGGCCGCGGGCGAGATGGACGGGGGGGGCTGCGACGACCTCGTTGGATCCTGGAACGGCCAGGGCGTGTTCTTCCGCAGCTCCGAAGACGGGACTTGGACCTGGGTCTCCAATCCCGCAAGCCGGATCGCGGTCGGTCCCGTCGACGACGACCTCATCGACGACCTGATCGGCGTGTGGCCCGATCAGGGTGGGGTTTGGGCGAAGCTGTCCGATTCCGGGGAATGGCTCCACATCGCCTCTACGGCGGATGAGATTGCGGCCGGAGACTTGGACGCCGATGGAAAGGACGAGCTCCTGGGCACGTGGGCGTCTCTGGGCATCTATTCCTACGATTTCCAGTCGAATGCCTGGACCCACCTCAGCCTGCCGGCCGCGAGAATCGCCGCCGCGGACGTCGACGGGGACGGCAAGGACGATCTTATCGGAGACTGGCCCGCCCAGGGCGGGATATGGGTGAGATTCAGCGGCACAACGAGCTGGGATTTTCTCGCGTCTTCGGCCTCGGCTCTGGCGGCAGGAACGATGCGATCCACGGCCGCTGCGGACGGGGCCTCAAGGGGAGCCCCGCGTTCCGCCCCTTCGCCCGCCGCGGCTTTCAGAATCCCCGAGCCCCTAGGGAAGCCGGGATCGGATCTCCGTCCGCAACAGCCCCGCCTCGATTCCGGGTCCCCCGATCTGTCCGATTCATCGCCCGGAGGCAGAAGCTTCGGGCGTCGGGCGATGACGGAACCGGCATTCCCGCCGCGCGTCTCCCGCCGCCTTTCCCCCGGGCCGGGAGATCCCGGGTTTACCTGCCTCGAAGGTCACAACCTCGTCCCGGGACAGGCGGCGCCGTTGCCGCCATCGACCAAGCGGCATTAGGCGAAGCCGGATCGATCGGTTGCGCCCGCCGTCCCGGCTCGGTATGATGGGAAGGGGAGCGTGCCGATGGCTCTAAAGCAGGATGATTCCGAACGCTGGATGCGCCGGGCCGTGGCCGAGGCGCGAAGAGGTGTCACGGCCGGCGAGGGCGGTCCTTTCGGCGCCGTCGTTGTCCGTGCCGGCGTCGTCGTCGCCCGCGCCCACAATCGGGTTATCGCTTCGAACGATCCGACGGCCCACGCCGAGATCGTGGCCCTTCGCCGCGCCTCCCGCAAGCTCGGCCGCTTCCACTTGGACGACTGCGAGGTCTTCACCACCTGCGAGCCCTGCCCGATGTGCCTGGCGGCCATGCATTGGGCCCGCATCCCCGTTTTCCATTTCGGCTGCACCCGCCGCGACGCGGCCCGCATCGGGTTCGCCGATAAGGACATCTACGATTCGATCGCGGGTCGGCCGGTCAAAGGCGCTCCGCGCGGTCGTCCGCTGCTGCGCGGCGAGTGCCTCGGCGTTTTCGCCGAATGGGCCGGCCGGCCGGACAAGGTCCGCTATTAACCGAGTAGCCGTAAGCGGGATCACTCCCACTCGATCGTGCCGGGCGGCTTGGATGTGACATCGAGGGCCAGCCCGCTGACGCCGGGCAGGGCCAGGATGCCCCTCTTCAGCTCGGCCAGGAGCGCCTCCGGCAGGCGGGCCGGCCGCGCCGTCATGGCCCGCTCGGAGTGGATGGGCCGGATGATGACGAGTTCGCGCCCTGTGCCGTCGACTCGCAGAGGGACCATCACGGTCGGGCACTGCCAGATGTCGTCGTAGACGCCGTGCCGGCGGAAGCCGTCCATGACCAGGGCATCGGCTTCCCGCAAGAGGTCCAGGCGGTCACGGGTGATCGTGGCGGCCAGGGGCTCGAAGCTTTTGGGCGCACCGCCGCCCAGGTTCCAGATGCAGCGGTTGATGCCGTAGACGTCGCGAAAGATCGTCCCGGCCGTCTCCACGATCTTCTCCCAGGGCTTGTCCGCGGAGAGAAGGACCGGGTGCTCGTAGGCCCGCAGGTCGGCCTTGACGCCGACCGAACGGAACGGCAGGACCTCGGCCTCGACGCCGAACTTGGCCGCCGCCGCCTTGACTTCGGGCACGATGCGCTCGAACTCGGCCGTGTCCGGCGTCCCGGCGTTGCAGAGCAGGCGCACACCCAGCCCGGGCCCGGGGAAGGGGTGAATCCAGACCAGGTCGCGGTCCAGGCCGAGCAGCTCGCCCAGCTCCCGGACCTCGACCTTGTAGAGCTCGGCCAGCGGCTCGATGATCCGGCCGGCCTTGATCATGGCCTCGACCAGGGGAACCCGGTTGTGATGGGTTTTGATGGTGTCGGCCCGCTTGGTGCCGCCTGTTTCTATGGTGTCGGGGTAGATCGTGCCCTGGCCCAGCAAATGGTCCTGGAGGCCGAGGCGGCGGGCCTCGCGCTCGAAGACCTCGATGAAGGTGTTGCCGATGGCCAGGCGCTTCTTCTCGGGCTCGATGATCCCGGCCAGAGCCTTCAGGAAATCTTCGGAGGCGTCGATGAAATGGAGGTTCGTGCCCAGGCCCGCGGCCTTGAACCGCTCGATCACGCCCCGGCTTTCGTCCTTGCGCATCAGGCCGTTGTCGACGTGGAGCAGGTGCAGCCTCTCCGGCCCCAGGGCCCGGCCCAGCAGGACGGCGCAGACCGTGGAGTCGATGCCGCCCGAGGCCAGCAGGAAGACCGATTGGTTCCCGACCTTCTCCTTGATCCGGCGGACCTGCTCCTCGACGTAGTTGCCCATGGTCCAGGTCGGGCGGCAACCGCAAACGTCGAGGACGAAATTGCGGATCATGGTCTCGCCGTTGACCGTGTCGTCCACCTCGGGGTGGTACTGGAAGCCGTAGCGCTTGAGCTTGTCCGAGGCGATGGCCGCGAAGCGGTGCTCGTCGCCCTCGTTCCCCAGCTTGGAGTAGCCGATCTCCTCGAAATCGGGGCCGATCCCGGTGACCGTGTCGAAGTGGCTCATCCAAACCTGCTCGACCTTGCCCAGGCCCTTGAAGACGGGCGATTCGGCGCAAACGTGAAGCTCGGTATGGCCCCACTCCTTGCCGCCGTGGACGATCGTGCCGCCGTAGTGCTTGGCGATCTCCTGGTGGCCGAAGCAGAAGCCGAGGATGGGGATGGGCAGGTCGTAGATGGCTTTGGTATAGCCGGAATCCTCCCCGTAGGCCGAGAAGCTGGGGCTGCCGGAGATGATGATGCCCTTGACCTCGCGGTACATCTCGATCGGGTCCTCGGGCTGGCGGATCTCGGCGAAAACCTGCATCCGCCGCACCTTGGTGGCGATCAGGTGGGCGTACTGCCCCCCGAAATCGATGACCGCGATCGTGTCGTGCTTCATGGGCTGATTCCTTGCCGAACAATATAGCGGCCGGGGGGCTTCGAGTCAAACCGGCCGAAATCCGGGCAAGCCCGAACCTCTTAAGCACTTTGCGCCCGGCGTCTGGTCGCGGCGGCTGACTCAAGAGCACCGGCTGGTCTACCTGGTGAGCGACGAGTCGATCGCGTTTCTCCAGGCCCGGTATCACTACTAACCGCGGAAAGCTTCTCCGCTTGCGGCGTCCGGCCCGGACGTATAGCGGCCGCCATCGGCTTCCTTGTATAATCGATCCGCAATGGGCCGCTCCCGAGCGGGGCGAGCCCGACGCCAAGAAGAAGGAGCCCCATGCTGGATTATGTTCTTGTCTTCATCTTCGGAATCTCGGACGCGGCTTGAAGTCCCTCCGGCCCGAAGCCCGGCGGGGGGCGCCATGAGGCGGCGCCAGGCGCTGCAAGCCCTGGCCGCAGCCGCAGCGGTCCCCCTTCGGCGTCCGGGCGGCGGGCCGGCCTCTCGCCGCGTTGTCGCCGGCCGCCAAGCCGCGTCGGTGGTCGATCGCCTGCGCGGCGAGCCGGCCTGTTCCGCCTCGGTCAGGCTCGACCGGGGCGCAATCCGGCTCGCCGTCAATGGCCGCGAAGAGCTCCCCCTGATGGCCGTCAGCACCAATCTGCTGGCCACGGCCCGCGGCTACCGCGCGGCGGGAATCCGCTTTCTTCACCCGCTCCTCGGCCTGGACGACGGCTGGCCCGAGCCGAATCGTTTCGACTGGGAGCCGATCCTCGGCTACCTCGGCAGGCTCCTCGAGATCGTTCCCGACGCCTTCTTCCTGCCGCGCGTCCACCTCTATCCTCCCGGCTGGTGGATCGAGGCCCGTCCGGAAGAGCTCATCGGCTACGCTCTGCCGGTCGATCCGGCCGGGCATGGGATGCCGCCCCGCCGCATCGACAGCGGCTTCAACTGGAACACCATCGTCGACACCCGGACGGCGTCCCTGGCCTCGCGGGTCTGGCGGACGGACGGGGAGGCCCTGCTGCGGTCTTTCATCCGGGCGGTCGAAGCCTCGCCCCTTCGTTCGCGCGTCCTCGGGTATCACGTGGCCGGCGGCCTGAACGGCGAGTGGCACTACACGGGCTCGCGGTTCCTCCCCGACGTCGGGCCGGCGATGGCCAAAATCACCGGTCCGCCGCCATCGGCGGACGCCCGCCGGACGACCCGCCACGGCCTCCTGCGCGACCCGGCTCGCGAGAAGGACGTCATCGAATACTACCGCCGGTTTCACGCTTGCGTAGCCGAGACGGCCGTCGGCTTCTGCCGGGCCGTCAAGGACGAGACCGGGGGCCGCGTTCTGGCCGGGCTCTTCAACGGCTATCTTCTGGAGAACGTCATGATCCAGGAAGCGGGCCACCTGGCTCCGGAGGTCGTCCTGGCCAGCCCGCACGTCGATTTTATCGCCGCCCCGTATTCCTACATACACACGACCCGGACCAAGGACCGGCCGCGCTGGGAGAGCGACGTCTACGACGAGGCGGACAACTGGCTGGGCCGGGCCCGGGGCGTCGGCGGAGACGGCGGACTGCGGGTCATGGCCGAGTCCGTGCGGCGGCACGGCAAGCTCTTCTTCTCCGAGATGGACTCCCACACCTATCTCGAGCCCGTGCAGTCCACCGAGGGCGGAAACGGCAAGGAGACGGTGGAGGGGAGCCGTCGCATCCTGGCCCGCGACCTGGCCCGGGTCGTCACGACGGGAATCGGCGGCTGGCTCTTCGACTTCGGCCACTTCGACCCGCCCTACAAGGCGAACCGGGGCTGGTATGACGATAAGCCCATGATCGAGGAGATCGATCGCTGGGCGGCGCTGGGCGGACGGCGCGCCAAGTGGGACCTCTCGCCGGTGGCCGAGATCGCCGTTGTCTGCGATGCCAAGAGCTTCTTTGCCGTCCGCCATTGGACGGCGGAGGCGCCCTGGGACGGCTACGGCGTCTCGATCATGGACGCCGTGAACCACTGGTTTCTGGCCGCCCAATCCCGGGCCATCCACCGCATCGGGGCGCCGGTCGACTTCCTGTATCCATCCGACCTGGCTGAGGCCGACGCGCCCCGCTACAAGCTCATCGTCTTTCCCAACCTCTTTCTTTTGGACCAAGCCGAGGCGGACCGCCTGGCCGCCGTTCTCAAAGGCAGCGAGGCGACGGCGCTCTGGGTCTATGCGCCGGGATTCGCCGGTCCGGACGGTCTTTCGACCGACCGTATGGAGCGGCTGACGGGCTTCTCCTACCGCGAGCTTCCAAGCGAGGGGCCGCTTCTCGTTGAGACGTCCGACGGCTTCGTGCCCGGGATCAAGTCCTTCGGGGTAGCCAAAGCCTTTCGGCCCCGCTTCACCGTCGACGCGGCGGGCGCCGGCATCGACGTCCTTGGCCGCTGGGCCGGTGGAGAGGCGGCCTTTGCCCGCCGCCGCACGGAAGGCTTTGTCTCGGTTTATGTCGGCGCGGCGCCGATCCCGGCCGAGATCCTGCGGCGGCTGGCGACGGATGCCGGCGCCAAGCTCTGGAGCTCGCGGCCGGATGTCGTGCGGGCGTCTCGGGACGCGGCCATGATCGTGGCGCCCGACGACGGCGAGCGGGTCCTCCGCCTTCCCCAGCCCATGGCTCCCGCAGAGGGCGGTCCGGCCTCCTCCGAGCACCGTCTGAAGCTTGAGCGGGGCGAGGTGCGGGTCTTTTTGGCTGCCAAATAATACATTCGCGGCGCCAAACCCCGATTTTCAAATCGGGATTATTGGCGCCGCTCAGTATGAACCTTATCGAGCCGGGGTCGAGCTGCGCGTCGGTCTGGCCCTTCGGCTCTAGCTTAGAGCTGGAAGCAGTATGAGAACTTGATTAGAAAGACGTCGTGGGGATGGAGGTCGAAAAGCCCCGACAAGTCCCGCCCCATCTCGAAGGAGCCGTCGCCCAGGTAGGCCGATCGCCCCTGCGACCAGACCAGATAGAGAGCCGAGCCGGGCTTGTACTCCCAGCGTATGACCAGGTTGGACCGGAACTCGCGGATGTTGAAATCGGGGTTGCCCAGCGTGTAGTCGGCCGCCCCGTCGGCGTTTTCGTCGATGGCGTAAGCCCGGGATGCGGCGTCGTAGGTCAGCTCGGAAGTCCCGAAGGCATGGTAGCGGGCGTCGAAATCGCGCGATCGCGAATCGGTTATCCGCTTGAGGCTCGCATAGCGGCCGGCCGAGACGAAAGGCATGCCGTAGAGCTGGATGGACAGGTCGGGAGTCAGGCTGAAGCTCAACCGCACGGTCAGGCTCAGGGTCCTTTGGTCGATCGTCCCGAACAGGTAACGGCTCTCGTCGCCGAAGGTGCGCGTCCCGACATACTGCAGAATGTTGCGGTACAGGCTGTAGCGCGGCATCAGCGTCAGCTGAAGGGCGGTGCTGGGGATGATGGTCAGGCTGGGGCCCCAGGACTGGTTTTCCATCTCGCCCTGGTTGCGGGTCATAACCTGGCCGTTGAGCGAGAAGCGGATTTTCTGGCGCATGTCGGTCTGAACGTTGAACCAGATGCTCCGTCCGGGTGGGACGCGCAGGGCCGGCCCGCCCCGCAGCGTGCTTTGGGACAAGGCCTGGCCTTGGATATTGTAGCCGCCTCCGGCGTACCAGTAGTTCTTGAAGTTGAAGTTGAGGTTGACGTTGCCGCCGGCGAAGATCCGCTCGCCGGCATAGCTCCAGCCCATCCACTGGTTGGCGTTGATGTTGACGCTGCGGAAGGGGCCGAAGGGCTCGTAGATCCGGTAGCCCGCCCAGACGTACTCCATCCGGACGTCGGTCTGGCGCAAGTAGCCCATGTCGTTGAGGTCCAGGCCCGGCGACCGCCAGGTGTAGCCGGCCGCGTACATCCAGTGCCCCCCGCCCGTCTTGCCGATCTCGAAGGTGCCGCCGTTGCCGCCGAGCGAGGTCCGGCCGGGATCGACCTCGACATGGTCGGCGTCGGGCCGTTGGAAGTAGTGGGTGGGCGATTGCTGGGTCCTCAGGATGGCGGCAGGCGTGCCTTCGACCCGGCTGACCACGGCCTTAAGCGAGACGTAGTAGTTCTTGTCCTTCCAGCTGTGGAAGAGGTCGAGGCCGCCGGCGTAGGCGGCGTCGTGCAGGAAGCTCAGGCGCTCATCCTTGAGGCTGCGGTTGACGGCCGTCATCATGCCGCCGACGATCGTCGCCCCCCGGTTGAAGTCCTGCTGGACGCGCGCAGAGAAGTAGTTGGTCATAGGCTCGACGGGCGCCTCGCCGTAGACGCCGCTGGAGAAGAGGCCGGCCTGCTCGAGCGAGGTCAAGCCGTTCATGATTCCGAGAGACAGGCCCGAACGGGTCTTGCCCGTCAGCTTGAAGGCGCCCAGGATGGTGGTCGCCTCCGGCATATCGACGAAACCGGGTGTTTCGGGGTAGTACTGGGGGCTGCGGCCGATCCGCCGCGAGTAGAAAAGATTGTCCTGGGAGAAGTCGCCGTCCCCGCCCATGAGCTGGAAGTCGATGATGCTGCGTCCCTCGACGAAGAAGGGCCGCTTTTCTTCGAAGTAGGTCTCGAAGGCGGTCAGGTTGACGACCGACGGATCGGCCTCGACCTGGCCGAAATCGGGGTTGACGGTGAAGTTCAGGGTCAGGTCGCTGGTGACGCCGACCTTGCCGTCCAGCCCGCCGACCAGGCTCCGGCCGCGTCCGTCGGCATAGGGATTGCCGGGAACGGGCCGGAAAGACTGCAGGCGTCCAACCGAGTAGGGCATGATCTCGACCTGGTGGGGCGGGACAAGTCCATCCAGCCCGCGCAGCTCGCCGAACATGTGGACCAGGCCCGAGGCGTTGCGGGGGATGAACTGCCAGTCCGAAGATTCGTTGTTGCGGAACAGGACGCGTCGCACCTGGAGACCCCAGACTTGCTCCGGCCTGTCGCCGAACTTGATCTGGGATAAAGGCACCTGAATTTCGGCCGTCCAGCCGTCGGCGTCGACCGAGGTGGCGGCGTCCCAGATCGGGTCCCAGCTCATGTCTTCCTCGTTTCCGGAGGATGCGCCGTCGTTGGCCAGGAGCTGATCGGCCTTGACTCCGGCGGCGTTGACGGTGAAGACGGAGGCGGTCACGTGGTCGAACAGGCTGTCGAAAGCCACCATCACGGCGTCGCCGTCGGCCTGGTCGCGGCGGGCCAGCCGGCGCTCGATCGAAGCGGCTTGGGAGTCGTAAGCCCGCACGGCCACATAGACCGATTTCTCGTCATAGATGATCTTGAAGGCGGTTCGCTCGGACGGCTCACGCCCTTCATAAGGCTGGCTCTGGACAAAGCCCTCCTCCCAGGCTGCCTTGGCCCAGGCCGGGTCGTCGAGCTTGCCGTCGATCGTGGGAGCCGCGGCTTCCGCGCGGGCAGCATTATATGACTTTTTGGCCGGGTTGGCGGGTGCGGATTTCCCCTCCTGGCCGGCCTGGACGGGGACAGCTAAGGAGAGGGCTGAGGCCAGCAGGATGCATACGGCGCGGGCAGGAGTCATGGGTAACCTCGAGAGCTCGTTGCGGTGCGGTCAAGGATATAGACCGGTCCCGAGGCAAAAAGGTTGACCGCCGCGTAAAAATAATGCGGACGCGAGAAGGAGCCGCTCTATTGCGAAACGCCCAGTCGAACGATGAAGCCGACCGAAAACTGGAAGAAGGACGGGTTGAGCTTGACCGCCAGGGCCCGGGCGCGGGAGGCGAACAAGTCCAGGTCGGTCTGGTCGAAGGGGCGGTCCTGGATGTTGTTGAAGAACATCCCGTCATAGGTCTTTTGGATAAAGGTCCAGTCGATGGTTCGGGTGGGGCAGTAGAAGTAGCGGACGTCGACCCGGAGCGAGGTGGTGGGGCTGGTCTCGATGTCCAGGCCCGCTCCCAGGTTGCCGCCGATCTGGGTCCAGGTGGTGGACGGGATCTCGATGGCCACCGGCAGGGCGTCTACGTACTGGGTGACGACATAGTTGGGATCGACGAAGATCGTCGTGATCAGATCCACGCCGTAGCCCCAGGTGCTCTTGGCCTGGAAGGTGTTCCGAAACAGCGAGACGCCGGCCGACAGGATGCCCTTGACGCTGTCCTGTCCCAGCCGCGCGGCCACGTTGAGCGAGAAGGGCAGGGTGGTGAGCGAGCCCGTTCCCTCGAAGTTGCGCCCCTTGAGGTTGTCTTCATCCGATTTCCACAGCCAGGCGAACTGGTAGTAGGACGTGCTGGGGTTGGACTCGTGCATGCCGCCGGCCGTGATCTGGACGCCCAGAGTGGGGGTGAAATAGTAGGCAGCCGAAATCCCGCCCGCGAACCCGAGCTTATGAAGGATTTCGATGACCGTGGTCTCTTCCACCCGGGTCAGGTTGTACTTGCCCCAAGTCGTGCCGTAGGCGCTGGTCCAGGTGTTGGCGCCGAAGGACAGCCCGCCGTAGAGGCCGATTTCCAGCGGCCAGCCGGGGGGGCCGGACTGGGCGGCAGCCAGGCCGGCGGTCAAGAGGATCAGAATCAGCAAAACAGAGGCTTTTTTCATAGATGGAGTACTCCTCGCTAGGTACAACGATTCACCATGATAGATCGTTGCCCGGGAATGTTCAAGCCGGGTCATGCGTTCGCGGCGCAAAACCCCGATTTTCAAGTCGGGATCAAGGGCGCCGTTCGGCATAAACCCCATGAATACCCAAGGCTTCGGCCCGGGGGCATTGAGATGGCTTCTTAGACGATGCGGCCGTCGACGCAGGCTGACCGTGCGGTGGGCGATCGCGGCCAGGGACGGGTTGTGGGTGACCAGCAGGACGGTCAGCTTTTCGCGTTCGTTCAGGCTGCGCAGGATGTCCCCGATCTCCACACTGCGCTTGCTGTCGAGGTTTCCGGTCGGCTCGTCGGCCAGCAGGATCTCGGGCTTGTTGACCAGGGCCCGGGCGATGGCCACCCGCTGCATCTCGCCGCCGGAGAGCTCCGCGGGGCGGTGGTGGATCCTCTTCTCCAGGCCCAGGAAGGTCAGGATCTCCATGGGATCGGCCTTGGCCTCGGCCTTGCGGAAGAAGGTGAAGGGCAGCAGGACGTTCTCGCGCACGGTCAGGGTCGGCACCAGGTAGAACTTCTGGAAGATATAGCCGAACACGATCGCGACGGATCCGGGTCAGGGCGGCTTCGGACAGGCAGACGCTCTCCGAGAAGACGGTCCGGCCGCCGATCTTCAGGCTGCCGGAGGTGGCGTTGTCCAGGCAGCCGAGGATGTTGATCAGGGTGGTCTTGCCGGAGCCCGAGGGGCCGATGAAGGAGACGAACTCCCCCTTCCGGATGGTCAGCGAGATGTCGTCGACGGCGACGATGTCCTCGGCGCCGCGGCGGTAGACTTTGCGAAGCTGGACAGCCTCCAGGGCCGGGGCATTCGTGGCCATGATCACTCTCCTTCGCTGCGGATGCGATTCCAGGGGCCGGACGCGCGAAGCCCGCCAGGCCGGGTAGATCCCGCTCAGCAGGCCGATGGCCAGGACGATGCCCAGGGTCATCAGGGCCAGGGAGCCGTTGACGATGACCAGGCTCCCGGTCGGGGTGTAGGGCAGAAGCCGGCGGATGAGCAGGTCGGTGATCTTGGCCAGGCCGAAGGAGAAGCCGACCCCCAGCGAGCCGCCCAGGACGCACAGGATGACGGTCTCGGTCCAGATCATCCGGAAGACGTCCCAGGGCATGGCCCCCATGCTCTTGATGATCCCGATCTCCTGGAAGCGCTCGAAGACCGACATCAGGATGGTGTTGACGACGCCGAGCATGGCGATCAGGATGGCGATCAGGGCGATGGAGAAGACCATGACCTTGGCCGTCGAGACCAGCGACATGATGGTCGTCTTGACCTGGGCCATGCTCACGACCTGGACGTCGGGCAGCTCGTAGAGCTTGTTCTCGAGCTCCAGGATGTTGGCCTCCTTATGGACCTTGATCCCGACGGCCGTGACCTTGCCCTCCTGGGCGAAGTCCTTCTGCAGGGTCTGGATGGGCACGAAGATCGTGCCGTCGTCCTGGGTGCCGGAGCGGCCCAGGATGCCGACGACGGTGTACTCGATGTTCTTCTCGGTGATCAGGATCTTGTCGCCGACCTCGCGCTGCTCGAGCTCGGCGGCCTCGTAGCCCATGACCGCTTCGCGGGCCAGAGGGTCCTTGAACCAGGCGCCCTGACGGAACTGGAGGAACGATTTCATCTCCGGGTAGGTGGCCGGGTCCACGCCCAGGTAGGCGCTGATGCCGCCGCTCTCGCCCTTATTGGGGTCGAAGACGGCCTGCATCAGCATGGGCGTGATGCGCTCGACCTCGGGGTGCTTGAGAATGTCGGCGAAGACCGTTTCCTCCATGTAGCGCAGGCCGGTCCCGCCCTTGAGCATCATGGTGGCCGCCTCGTAGGGGCAGCCCTTGGCCGTCAGCAGGACCTGGAAGCCCATGTTGTCGATGTCCTTGTTGAGGGCCGACTCGTAGCCCTTGTTGAACCCGAACAGGCTGGTCAGGACCCAGGCCGACAGCCCGATTCCGAGGATGGTCAGCAAGGTCCGCGTCTTCTTGCGCAGGAGATTCTTGGCCGCCACCTGGTAGATGGATATCTTCGTCTCGCTCATGTTGGCTCCTTGTTCTCGGGAGGGCTCCACCCCTAGCGGACGCCCGCTCCTCCCAGGAGGAAGACATCGCAGAGGATAAGGTTCTTCTTGGCCCCGCGCAGGGCGGCCTTGAAGTCGTCCTCCGCGTCCGGAGCGGGGTTGCGGACCGCGGCCAGCCGAGTGCCGGCCTTGACGGTTCCCGCGGCCGGGTCGAAGGCCTCGAAGTCGGTCAGGGTCAGGCCCACGAACTGCCGGCCGAAGGCCGGGTCGCGCAGCTTGGCCGCCGACTGGTTGGTCAGCTTCTGTAAGTAGAAGGCGGTGATGACGCCCTTGAGGTCGAGGGACAGGAAGACCTGGATGCCGCCGTAGCGGCCCTTCTGATTGACGCCGTGGATATAGCCGATGAGCTCAGTCCCCTTATAGATCCGGTAGATCGTATAGGAGACGTCGATCGTCTCGTAGAGGCCCTGGAAGCGGTCGCCCAGCTTGGCCTCCACCTTGCGAAGCAGCGGCTCGCCGCCGCTTTTCTGGAGGGAGAGATACTCGGTCTTGAACCCCGTGGCGCCCGGGAAGAGCCGTTTGACGTCCCGGTCCGGGTCGTTCAGCTCGCAGCCGACCGCGGCCAGGAGACGCAGGACGACCATGGCTCCCAGGGCCAGGGCCAAGCCGGCGCGGCGGCCCGCCTTCACAGGATCAGCCCCTTGTAGAAGTAGACCTGGAGAACGAAGCGGGCGTCCTTGGCTGCTGTGTCGTAGATGGCGGCCGCGCGCATCGTCCAGTCGGGGTGGAGCAGGTAGGTGGCCCCGGCCGAGAGCTCGAGCTTGGTTACGCCGTTGGCCAGGATGGCGGCCGGCTGGACCTCGATCTTGAGCCGATTCTCGGACAGGAGGCCGTAGCCGATCCGGTAGAGGGCGGCGAAGGCGCCTTCCTTGTCCCGCTGCCCGCCGACGACCTCGACCCGATGCTCGACGTTGTTGCGCAGCCAGGTCAGGTCGATGGCCGCCATGGCGAAGTCGATCAGACGCTCGCTCATGACCCGCACGCCCATGGCGTCCACGATCTGGCCGTAGCCGAGCGAGAATCCCCCCGCGGCGTTGTCCTCGTTGAGCACCCCGACGCCGAAGCGCCCGGCCAGGAAGTAGCCGCCGTTGAACTTGGTGGTCATGCCGGAGCCCGTGGTCACGGACAGTCCCCAGTTGCCGCCGGCGGTGTCCTTCTCGATCCCGATTCCCCAGTCCCGGTCGAACCCGAACCCGGACATGGCCAGCGGCTGGATCAGGGCGGCGTGGCTGTCGAGGACGGCAGACAGCCCGAACCGGGGCACGGCGTGGCCGATCCAGATATCGCCGGCCTTGGTCTTGAACCGGAGGTAGGCGTTGTAGATCTGCGGCTCCAGGGCTTCGTCGCCTTCCGCGTTCCAGGCCAGCCGGGCTTGGACGGACAGGACGGCGAAATCGCCCGAGGCGCCCGCGAAGCGCTGGATGTAATCGAGTCCCAGGCTCGGCTTCTGCATCGCCTCCATGGCCGCCATGGAGTAGAAGATGGCCTTGCCGGCTCCCGTCGAGTAGCCCCCGATGCCTTGCACCTCGAAGTAGAAGAGCGCCTTGGTGGCCAGCAAGGGGGAGGCGGCCGCAAGCAGGAGCGCCGCGAAAATGCCCGCGGCGGGGCGAAACCGCCTAGACATCGAAGCGGATGCTCCCGTGGTAGACGGGCTGCCCGTTCAGTCGGAAGATCAGCCGTATCTCCCAGTCTCCGGGCATGACGATATTGACCGGGAGCAGGTAGTCGTTCTTCTTGTTCAGACGGAACTCGACGTCGCCGGAGTCGTGCGCCCCCCGCATGGAGGGCATGTCCGAGCGCCCGGTGGCCTTGAAGGGCACGACCTGGTCGTTCTTTTTGTCGAAGACCTGGACCTTCAGGATGACCATGCCCATCTGGGGCTTCTGGCTGAACTCGTACTTGAAGTAGTAGGTCTCGTTGATCGGGCATTTCTTGCCGGAACCGGGGACGGGCGTCCAGACGATCTCCTTGGCGGCCTGACCGGCGGCGGCCGCCGCCGGTACGGCGGGAAGGGCGGCCGCGCAACACAAGGCGGCCAGTCCGACGAGCAGCGTGCGCGTGCGCATCGAGGTCTCCTTATTAAAACCGACTATTTCTATAAGAATATATGATAACGCAGCCGGAACGCGGTGTCAAAGGCGGGGACGGATTTTTCCGGGTTCCCCGGCTGTGCTAGAATGGCCCTCTCATGAGCCTCACGACCATCGACGGCATCCCGACGTTGAGCCTGGACATGATCCAGACCCTGGCCTTGGCTGCTCTGCTCCTTTTCGCCGGCTACGGCATCAAGCGGCTCTGGCGGGTCCTCGACCGCCTCAATATCCCGGCGCCCGTCGTGGGCGGCCTGCTGTTCTCGTTCGTCGCCCTGGGCCTGCGCCAGGCCGGGATCTTCGCCTTCCGGTTCGACACCGTGCTTCAGGCGCCCTTCATGATCGCCTTCTTCACCACGGTCGGGCTGACCGCCAGCCTGTCCCTGCTGAAGGTCGGCGGTCCGCAGGTGCTTATCTTCTGGGGCCTGGCCTCCGGCTTGGCCGTCCTTCAGAATGTCCTCGGCGTCGGCCTGACCAAGGTCATGGGCGTGCATCCCTTCCTCGGCCTCATCTCCGGCTCGGTGACCATGACCGGGGGGCACGGCACGGGCCTCGCCTTCGGGCCGATCATGGAGGGACTGGGCATGCCGGGGGCGACGACCCTGGCGGTCGCCGCGGCCACCTTCGGCCTCGTCTCCGGCGGCCTGATCGGAGGCCCGGTCGGGACGGCCCTCATCCGCCGCCACAAGCTGCACCCTCGTCCGGGGAAGCTGCGCAAGCCCAAGGGCGCCCCCGTGGAGGCCATGGACGAGCTGGCCGAGGAGGTTTCCGCGAAGTCGTCCCTGTCCTCGCACGAGATCCTGAAGTACATGGCCGTCATCCTGGCCTGCATGGCCGTCGGTTCGCTCGTCGCCTCGGGCTTCAAAGGCCTGGGCATCACCCTGCCGGCCTACATCGGCTCGATGCTGGTGGCCGCCGTCTTCCGCAACGTCTGCGACTTCGGCAAGCTGATGACGCTGTCCCAGGACTACATCGAGCATCTGGGCGCCGTGGCCTTGAGCCTGTTCCTGACCATGGCCATGATGAGCCTGAAGCTCTGGGAGCTTTTGGACCTGGCCCTGCCCATGCTCGTCATCCTGGTCTTCCAGGTGACCATGATCGCCCTGTTCGCCGCCTTCATCACCTACCGGCTGATGGGCCGGGACTTCGACGCCGCGGTCATGGCCGGAGGACTCTGCGGCTTCGGGCTGGGGGCGACACCCAACGCCGTGGCCAACATGAACACCCTGGTCGAGAAGTTCGGCCCCGCGCCGCGCGCCTTCCTGGTCGTGCCCATGGTCGGGGCCTTCTTCATCGACTTCACCAACGCCATCATCATCACCTTCTTCCTGAACCTGGTGAAGTAGGCGGAGACCCGGCCCAGTTAAGTCGGTCGTCGAGCCCAAGCCGGGACGATACTCCGAACCGACCTCCCCGGAATTGGGCGATGTACCCTAAATCTTGGGCCTCCGCAGGTGGAAGTCGGTCTTCTTCTGGAAGGCGTGGGCCAGGAGCAGGATGTCCTCTTCGCCGAAGAGCCGGCCCGTCAGCCTCAGGCTGGACGGCTGGCCGAGAGCGTTGAACCCGGAGACCAGGCTGATCTCGGGGTGGCCGGTCAGGTTGGTGACGCCGAGCTGGCTGCCGATGAACAGGTCGATGCCGTCGAAGACCTTGGCGAACGTCTCCATCAGGCGGTAGCGGGCCCGGTTGGCCTGGATGTAGGCCACGGCCGGGACGAACTGGTGCTGGCGCAGCGAGCCGACCCAGGAGCTGCGCTCGGGCTCGGCCGTCATCTGGTCGAAGCGGTCGCTCAGGACGAGCTCGTCGAAGGCGGCCGCGGCCTCCGTGGTCAGGACGAAGTCGATCGGGGCCGTGTCCATTTTGGGCATGACGATCGGGACCATCTTGACGCCGAGGGAGCGGATGACCTCCAGGGCCTCGAGAGCGGTCTTGCGGGCCTCCTTCATCCGCTCGGCCCGCTGCGGGTTCTGCGGATCGGTCGGGATCTCGCCCTCGTAGTCGGCCTTGACGTAGCCGACGCGCAGGCGGCGCACATCCCAGCCGGCGTCCCAATCGAACGGGGCGTCGATGACGTGGTTGTCCTTGCCGTCCGGGCCGTTGATCGCGTGCAGGACGAGGGCGCAGTCCTCGGCCGTCCGGCAGAGCGGTCCGAGCTTGTCCATGGTCCAGCTCAAGGCCATGGCCCCGTACCGGCTGACCCGGCCGAAGGTCGGGCGAAGCCCGGTGACGCCGCAGCGGGAGGCCGGCGACATGATCGAGCCGCGCGTCTCGGAGCCGATGGCGAATCCGACCAGCCCGGCGGCCGTGGCCGAGGCCGGCCCGGCCGAGGATCCGCTCGATCCGTTCGTGGGATTGGCCGGGTCCCAGGGGCTCTTGGTCTGGCCGCCGAACCAACGGTCGCCCATGGCCAGGGCGCCCAGGGTCAGCTTGGCGACGAGCACGGCGCCCGCCTCGGTCAGCCGGGTGAAGACGGTGGCGTCGACATCGATCGTCTGGTCCTTGTAGGGCGAGGCGCCGAAGGTGGTCTTATAGCCCTTGACCGCCAGAAGGTCCTTGGCTCCCCAGGGGATGCCGTGCAGCGGGCCGCGGTACTTGCCCGGCCTTGATCTCGGCGTCGGCCTTGGCGGCCTGCTTGAGCGCCAGCTCCTCGGTCAGGGTCACGACGCAATGCAGGACGGGGTCGTACTTTTTGAGCCGCGCCAGGTAGAGCTTGGTCAGGTCGGTCGAGCTGACCGCCCGGCTGCGTACGAGCTGAGCCAGGTGGGTGACGGGTAGATACGCCAGGTCCTCGTCGGTCTTGGGCCGGGCCGCCTTGGGCTGGGTGTATTTGAAGACGTCGCGGGCCTGCGGCGGCCGCATCCCGGGCAGGAGCGGGTTGAAGACGACTGCGGGGGGCGTATCGTTGCCCAGCTTCATCTCGCGCAGGGACTTGTAATTGGCCAGCAGGCCGCCCTTGCGGCTCAGGCTGTCCGCGATCCGCTTTTCGGCCTCCGGCGAAAGCGTAATGCCGGCCACTCGGGCCGCTTCGTCCACCATGCCGAGGGTGATCTGCGGCGAATCCTGGGCCTGGGCCAGCAGGGCGCCGGGCAGAAGGTGGCGCCCAGTCCGATCGAGGAGAAGTATTCGATGAAACGGCGCCGGTTGATGGCCAGGGGATCTTCACTTTTCATACTGCCACCGTCCTTCCTTGAGCATCTTGAGGGCTTCCTTGACGGCCGCGTCCAGCTCGCGGTCGAATCCGGCCAGCTCGTCGGCTGGCGAGTTCTTGACCAAGACATCGGGGGCCACGCCGAAGTTCTCCAGGTTGATGCCGTAGTTGTTGGGCTTGGTCGGGTCGTAGGTCACGACCAGCGCGCCGGGTGTGCGGATCGAGCCGCCGTTGATCAGCCCGTAGCTGCCCGTGGCGATGACCGAGGCGTTGGTCGGGTTGCCGACGATGCGGCCCAGGCCCAGGTCCCGGAAGCCCTG
Source organism: Candidatus Aminicenantota bacterium (assembly GCA_963803915.1). Classification (GTDB taxonomy): domain Bacteria; phylum Acidobacteriota; class Aminicenantia; order Aminicenantales; family UBA4085; genus UBA4085. The sequence goes on from CAWDOL010000015.1 coordinate 300,846, forward strand.
CGGCGTCACTTCGCTGTCCGAGGCCGAACGCCAGTTGATGAGCATGACCTTGGGGCCTGCGATGGCCTGCTGGGGCCGGCGTCCCCAGGCTCTCGCTCCCGTGCGGGCATTCCAGTACTCGTAGGGCCGGCGCTCCAGGATGTCCAGGATCTCCTGGTCGATGTTGCCGCCGCCGTTGTAGCGGATGTCGACGACGATGCCCTTCCTGCCGGCGAATTGGCTGATCTCGTTGCGGAAGACCTCCAGCGAGGGCTGGTCCATGGACCGGATGTGGACGTAGGCGATCTTTCCGTCCGTGGCCTTGTCGACGAGATCGCGGTTTCTCTTGACCCAGGCCTGATACTTGATGTTGGCCAGCGAGGGGACGGTCCGGATGCGGACGTCACGGGCCGAGGCGGCGGCGGGATCGGGGTCGGGACCCACCCTGACGGTGACGTACTCGTTGAGCAGGTTGTTGAGGAGCGGCCAGTAGTTGGCCCCGGATCGCAGCGGCTTGCCGTCCAGGGCGAAGACATATTCGCCCGTCTTCAGACCGATCCACTCTTTGTCGGCCGGGCCCTCGCGGTGGATGGCCCCGACCCGGTAGAAGGTCTTGTCGGGGACAAGCTCGAACCCCAAGTAGCGCGTGGCGTAGGTCGACGCCCGCTCGATGCCGGGAGGTCCGCTGACCCCGGTGTGCGAGGCGTTGAGCTCGCCGATCATCTCGTTGCAGAGGTCGTAGACGTCCAGGTAGTCGCCGACATAGGCCAGCAGGGGCTTGTAGGCGGCCCGGACGGCCTCCCAGTCGCGGCCGTGCATGGCCGGGTCGTAGAAGCGGTGCTTCATCACCCGCCAGCACTCCTCGAAGATCTGCTCGTACTCCGCCCTGCGGTCGACGACGACCTTGAAGGCAAAGCCGATCTTCTTCTTGTCCCGGTTGGGCTGCAGCTCCATACGGTAGACGTTGTTCTGAGCCCGGTAGAAGACAAGCTTTCGGTCTTCCGTCGGGACAAGCCCGGGGAAGGCGCCGTCGGCGATCTTCTTGCGGTCCTGGCCGTCGATCCCGACCGAAAAGAGACCCGGCCCCTTCTCGTCCTGGCCGGTGAAATAGACCGACTTGCCGTCGCGGGAAAGGAAATAGTCGCCGACGCCGGTCGAGCCCGAAGTCAGAGCTACGGCCCGTCGCTCGATGCCCTCCGGCTCGACGGTCAGGGCCGGCGCCGCGGCGGGCTCTTGCGGCTTGGGCTTATCCCCCCGGGCCGGCTCTTCCTGGCGGCGCAGGCGCTCCTTGACCAGGGGGTCGTCCGGGTCCTCGCGCCGCCGCAGGAGCGAGGTCTTGTAGATCTGGACCGTCCCGCCCGCCCGGTTGGAGAGGAAGACGAGGTGCTTCCCGTCCGGCGTCAGCCGGCCGCCCGAATCGCGGAAGGGGTTTCGGGTCAGGTTGACCAGGCGCTTCTCGGCAATCGAGAAGAGATGGACGTCGGCGTTGGCATCGTCGTCGCGGGTCGTCAGAACGAGCCAGCGGCCGTCGGGAGAGAACTCGGACAGGCTGAAGCCGCCGGCCTGCTCGGCCAGCTCCGAAACGGTGCCGGACCCGACCTCGGCCAGGTAGAGCTTGGACCCGGCGGCGAAGGCCATCTGCTTGGAGTCGCGCGACCAGACCAGGCCGCTCTTGGGGGCGGCGATCGACGTCAGCTTGCGGCGGGCGCCCGTCTCCACGGTATAGAGCCAGATCTCCTCCTCCAGCGACTCGTCCGAGACGTAGGCCAGGAGCGTTCCGTCGGGGGAGTAGGATTCGTAGCGCTCGCGCCAGGGCGAGGACGTGACCTGGCGGGCTTCGCCGATCCCTTCCTCGACCGGGACGGTGAAGATCTCGCCGTGGAAGTCCACGGCCACGCGGTCACCCTGGGGCGACGGGGCGAAGCCGTCGGCCCGGCCGTCGGAGGCCAGGTAATCGACCTGGTTGACCTTGGGGTCGAAGGCCAGATTCAGCGGGATGCGCTGCGGCGAGCCGCCCGGCACCTTGAGCTTGTAGATATCGAAGTCGCACTCGTAGACGATCTCCGCCCCGTCGGGGCTGATGGACGGGAACTGCACGCCGTCCTTCTTGTGGAAGGTGACCTGGGCGGGGGCGCCGCCCTTGCGGGGCGATCCGCCAGATGTTGAAGAAGCCGTCCCGCTCGGACAGGAAGTAGATCATCCCGTCAGCACCCCACATCGGCATGACGTCCTGGCGGAACTCCCGGAACTTGGTCAGGTCGGTGTTGGTCAGCTGGACGATCTCCTTCGAGACGAGGTCCTGCACATAGAGCTCGGCGCTGGCGTTGCCCTTGTAGCCCTTGCGCCAGTAGCGGGGGGCGATCCGGTTGAAGGCCGCCTTGCGCCCGTCCTGCGAGATCATGCCCAGCGCGGCCTGGTCCATGGGCAGCGGGAGCGGCAGGCCGCCGGTCCGCGCCACGGTGTAGAGCGGGGAGCCCCAGGTCCTGTCGCTCCGGTTGGAGGCGAACAGCACCTTGTCCCCGTCCGGCGTCCAGTAAAGCACGGAGTCGTCCCCGGTCAGGAAGGTCAGCGGTCTGGGCTCGCCCCCCTCGACCGGGACGATATAAACGTCGTTGTTGCCCATGCGGTCGCTGGAGAAGGCGACCCACTTGCCGTCGGGGGAGAGGCGCGGGTTGACGTCGTTGGCCACGTGGGCGGTCAGGCGGCGCGGGTTCGAGCCGTCGTCCTTGGCCAGCCAGATATCGCCGTGGTAGGAGAAGGCGAGCAGGCCTTTGGCGATGTGGGGAAAGCGGGCGAACTTGATCGGACCGGCCGCGGCGGGATTGGCCGACAGGCACAGCGCGGCGGCGGCCGCCAGGACGACGACGAGGGGAGTGCGGCGTTTCATGAGTCCTCCTGGGGAAGGCGGCGGGAGAGGGAGGATGGGCTTCCCTGCGGCCGCTCGCGTGGGGCGTTCATCGGATGGCTAAGCATATGCAAAGTCAGGGAAAAATCAAAGCCCGATTCCGGGCCGGTCTCTTCTGCTATAATCCCCGCCAAAGGAGAGCCGGCGATGCCCTGGAACCAGGCCTACGATCCTCTCGGCCACTGGCTTCCGTCCTCGCTCCTGGCCGCCCTGCCCGTCTTCGTCCTGCTCGGTTCGCTGGCCTTCCTCAAGGTCCGGGCTCATAAGGCCGCCCTGGCCGGGCTGGCCGCGGCCTGGATGGCGGCCGTGGCCGGGTTCGGCATGCCCGTCGGCAAGGCCGGCGCAGCGGCCGTTTTCGGCGCGGCTTACGGCCTCTTCCCGATCGGCTGGATCATCCTCAACGTCATCTTCCTCTACACCCTGGTCGAGGACCGCGGCCATTTCGCGATCATCCGGGCCGGCCTGGAGCGCGTCACGCGCGACCGCAGGCTGCAGCTTCTTCTGATCGCCTTCTCGTTCGGCGCTTTTTTCGAGGGCGCCGCGGGGTTCGGCACACCCGTCGCGGTCTCGGCCGCCATGCTCATCGGGCTCGGCTTCCGGCCCCTGGCCGCCTCGGGCCTCTCGCTCATCGCCAACACTTCGCCGGTCGCCTTCGGCGCCCTGGGCACCCCCATCATCGCGCTGGCCGGCGTCACCGGCCTGGATATCCGCGCCCTGAGCGCCATGGTCGGCCGCCAGCTCCCGTTCTTCTCGGTCCTCATCCCCTTCTGGCTGGTCTGGGCCTATGCCGGATTTCGCGGCATGATCGGGGTCTGGCCGGCCCTGGCCGCGGCCGGCGTCTCTTTTGCCGTCCCCCAGTTCCTCATCTCGAACTTTCACGGCCCCTGGCTGGCGGACATCGGCCCCGCGCTGATCTCGATCGCCGGGCTGGTGGGGTTTCTCCGCTTCTGGTCGCCCCGAAGCGTCTGGACCGGCGACGGCGAAGCCGCGTTGCCTCCCGCCCCGCGGCCGACGAGGGCCCAAGCGCGGCGGGCCTGGGCGCCTTGGCTCATCCTCAGTCTGGTCGTCTTCGCCTGGGGCGTTCCGGCCGTCAAGCGCCTTCTGGACGGCATCTTTGCCCTGGGGATCGCGGTCCCCGGCCTGGACAAGCTGGTTCTTCGCGTACCGCCGGTCGTGGCGGCGGCGACGCCGGAGCCCGCGGTCTTCGCCCTCAATGCCTTGTCCGCCACGGGGACGGGTATTTTTGTCGCCACCCTGATTGCGGCGGCCGTCATGGGTTACAAACCGCGCGATGCCTTCCGGGCCTGGCTTCTGACCCTGAAAAGGATCCGCCTCTCGCTTCTGACCGTCTCGGCCATGATGGCCATCGGCTTCGTCACCCGCTACGGCGGACTGGATGCGGCCATGGGGCTGGCCTTCGCCCGCACCGGCGTCCTCTACCCGTTCTTCGGGGCCATGCTCGGCTGGCTGGGTGTGGCTCTGACCGGTTCGGATACATCCTCCAACGTGCTGTTCGGCAGCCTGCAGACCATCACCGCCCGACGACTGGGCCTCGACCCCGTGCTGATGGCCGCGGCCAACAGCTCGGGCGGCGTCATGGGCAAGATGATCGACGCCCAGAGCATCGTGGTGGCGGGGACGGCGACCCGCTGGACGGGCCATGAGGGCGAGATCCTGCGCTACGTCTTCTTCCACAGCCTGGCCCTGGCCGACCCTGATGGGCATCCTGGTCACGCTGCAGGCCTACCTTTTTTGAGGCTCATCTTTCATCTCCGGGATACGTGGCCCGGGGTGCACCGCTGAGGGCATCGGTGCCATGCGCCGTGACCGGAAGCCCGATAAGCCGTTTACTCATTAGCTTATTGACGGCGTAAGGTCGGCCCGGCAACGCTTTGGTAGTCCTCGCTACGACCGGCGCTTCGCCCGTCGTTGCGAGGGCGGCTTCGGCCTCGCCTCGCCACATGCAGCCGAAGGCGCTAACAAAGCCCCTCCTTGAAGGAGGGGCAGGGGAGGTGATACCAATGAGAATAAGAGTGTTGTGCGCCTTCGGAATCAAGGCGCCGGCCTCGCGATTTCGCCGTTGGACCGATCTTGCCGCGTTGCCTGCTCACAATGGACATTGGGCAACAAAGATCCGTTCACGAGGCATGATACCGCTGCCCCCAGCGGTACACTCCGAACCACGTTCATATCCCGGAGATGGGACAAGGACGTTTCAAATCTGTTCTTTGTCCATGGCGGCGTCCCGCCGATGGAGCCAGCGGATCCGGAGAAGGTCCCAAAGCATCCCGGCCGAGGAGCGCACCAGTCGCACCCGGCTCGTCGGCGCAGTTTCTCCAGATGACGGGCACCTGGGCGATGCGAAAGCCGCGCTTGCGGGCCAGGTAGAGGGCCTCGACGTCGAAGCTGAAGCCGCAGAGCTTGAGCCGCGGGAAGATGTCGAGGGCGGCCCGGCGCCGGAAGAGCTTGAATCCGCACTGGGTATCCTTGATCCCGCGCAGGACGAAGAGGCGGACGAAGACATTGAAGACCTTGCCCATCCCTTCGCGGAGCCGGTTCTGGCGGACCTGGACGTCCGATCCGGGCAGGGCCCGCGAGCCGATGACCACGTCCGCGCCCCGCTCCATCTCGGGCCAGAGCTTCTCCAGCTCCTCGATGGGGGTGGACAGGTCGGCGTCGCTGAACAGGACGAATCCTCCGCGCGAGGCGGCCACCCCCTCGGCCACCGAGAAACCCTTGCCACGATTCTCAGCCCGGTCCAGGACGCGGTCGCCCTCGCGGCCGCGGAGGCACGCCGAGGCCACCTCGCAGGTCCGGTCGCCGCAGCCGTCGCCGACGACGATGACTTCGGAGGCGTAGGGGCGGGCTTCCAGGTAGGCGCGGATGGTCCGCAAAGTCGTCACGATCCGCGTCTCCTCATCGAAGGCGGGGATGACCACGGACAGGAAGACTTCGCCCTCGCCCGTCATCATCGCTCCTTTCCATACGTTCGCGGCGCAAAACCCCGGTTTTCAAATCGGGGTAATGGCGCCGCTCAGTATGACCCTGAATAGACCCCGGGCTTTAGCCCCGGGTTGTCTAACGGGGTAATTTGCTCAGGTCGGGCTTGGGATCGCCGAAGATGTAATGGCCGAACCAGGCCAGGTTGTGCTGCATCACCGCCCGCATGGACTTGGGCTTGGTGATGCCGTGGCCGTAGCCCTTGTAGACGACCATCTCCACCGGGACGCCGCGATCCTCCAGCCCCTGGCGCAGCTCGTAGCCGTTGGGGATGGGCACCCGGCGGTCGAATTCGCCGTGCTGGATGAGCGTCGGGGTCTTGGCTTTCTTGACATAGGTCATGGGTGACGTCTTCTGGTAGACGGCCGGGTCGTCGGCCGGATCGTCGCCCAGATAATTGAGGGTGAAGGTGGTGATGTCGGTGTTGTAGTAGTAGGTGGCCCAGTTGGAGATGCCCGCCCCGACCGAGATGGCCTTGAACCGGTCCGAGGACGTCGTCAGGAAGGCCGAGATGTAGCCGCCCTGGCTCCAGCCCATGCAGCCGACCCGGGCCGGGTCGACCCAGCCTTTGGCGATCAGGGCAGTCGACGCCGGAGATCACGTCCCAGGCGTCGCCGACCCCGAGGTTGCGGTAGTTCAGCCGGCGGAAGGCCTCGCCGTAGCCGGCGCTGCCGCGGTAATTGACCTTGAGGATGAGCGCGCCGCGCGCCGCCCAGATGTCGGACGGGTAGTAGCGGGCGTCGGGGGAGAGAAGGAGCGGCCGGTCCGTCCCGGTCGGCCCGCCGTGGATGACGCAGAGCAGGGCGTACTTGCGCGAGGGATCGAAGTCGGCCGGCTTGATCAGGACGCCCTCGATCGTCGTCCCGTCCTTGCTCTTCCAGGAGACGATCTCGCGGCTGCCCAGGATGAAGGGCGCGGCCTGGTCGGTCATGCGGGTCAGGGCCCGGGGGGCGAACGGGAGCCCCGAGACATAGACTTCGGCCAGCGAGGTCGGGGAAGCGGCGGTGAAGGCGAAGGTCTTGCCGTCCTTGGCGAAGGAGGCGCCGGAGCCGTAGAACGCGTCGGGCCCGGTGAGGCGCTCGATCTTCAGGCTGGCGGGGTCCAGCCGGAAGAGATGGGCGCTCATCTTCTGCGAGGCGGCGAAGACGATGCCGTCCGCCGTCCAGGCGACGAAGGAGGGATTTTCATCGAAGGCGTCGGTCAGCGAACGGGGCGTGCCGCCTTCGGCGGGAACGAGCGCCAGCCGGGTGTTGTTGGCGAAATAATCGGGCTTGCCCATGGCGCTGGAGAAGACGATCGAGCGGCCGTCGGGCGACCAGCGGGGGGCGTTGTCGGGGCCGGGTGTGGCGACGATCTTGCGGACCGTGTCGGCCTGCACGTCGAGGACATAGATATCGCTTGTCCCGCTATTGATCAGGTCGGCGTTGACGGCGGCGCTGAAGGCGATGCGGCTCCCGTCTGGCGACCAGGAAAACGACCCGATCGTGAAATCGCGGCCCTTGGTCCGCCGCGCTCCGGCCTGGGGCTCCTTGAAGGCAGCCTCGACATCGATCGTCCAGAGATGGCTGAAGACATACTCGCGCCGGACGACCTCGAAGTCTCCCAGGCTGTCTTTGCGGTCCTTGGCCTCCTTGGGCGTCGGGTCCGAGGTGACATAGGCGATGCGGTGTCCGTCGGGCGACCATTCGTAGCCGCCGACGCCGGTTTCCGACTTGGTCAGGACGACGGCCTCGCCGCCGTCCGGGCGGATGGCGAAGAGCTGGCTTTTATCGCCGCCGCGGGAGCTGGTGAAGGTCAGCCAGCGGCCGTCGGGGGACCACTCGGTGTTGGCGCAGGATTTCTCCCCACGAGTCAGCTGGAAGACGCGTCCGGATGCGGTCTCCGCCAGCCAGATCTGGCTGACGTAAGCGTCCTGTTTGAGGTCGGCTTCGGTGACGCTGTAAGCGGCCCAGCGCCCGTCCGGCGAGAGGCGCACGCCGCCGACGGATTTGAGGGCCAGGAGATCATCCACCGTAGGGGCGCGCCTGGCCTGCGGCGAAGCCGGCAGGGAGAGCGCGACGAGAGCGGTCAGGAGGAGGGGGAGAGTCGCCTTTTTCATGAGGCCTCCTTTACGGAATCGGCCCCATCGTACCATAGAAAGCAACGGCGGCGCTCCCCTCCGGACGACAAGAGAAAAGCATACGGCATGGCTTCCCGGGGGGAGGCCGGTTGCGCAGGCGTGGTCCCGGACGTATAGTATAAAGAGAGGTTTTCACCGAATGACGAACATGAGACAAGCCTGCCTTTCCATTGCCGCAGCCCTCCTCCTGGCTGCCGCGGCACCCGCAGCCGCCCAGGACGAGGCGGCCCTGGTCCAAAAATACAAGCTCACGGAAACGACTGTTCTGAAGGCCCAGAAATACCTGGACCAGGGCAAGCCCGACAAGTGCGAAGCCGAGCTACGGTCCTGCTTCGCCGCGGTGCCCGATCATCACGCCGCCCTCTACGTCAAATCCCAGAGCCTTTATAAGGACGGCGACTATGCGGCCGCCCTGGCCGCCATGGAAGAAGCCAAGGCCGGGTATCACAGGCTCGATGCCGCGGTGAAGAAGCTGCAGGCGGCCAAGCTGGAACAGGACATGGCCACGGTCCAGAGCTTGATCGACGCCCAACCCGACATGGAGACGCGGGCCGCCCAAACCCAGTGCAAGGTCGGGGTTTACAACGGCGACGTCATGGATCTCAAGAACCGTATCAACCAGAAGTCCGAGAACCTGAAGCAGGCGCTGGTCATGGCCACGGAGTCCGCCCCGGCCGAATACTTGTACTTCACGGGCAATTGCCTCTTCAAGCTGAACCGGCTGGACGAGGCGGAAATCGCCTACCGTGCGGCGGTCGAGTCCGCGCCCGACCACGCCAACGCCTACACCAACCTGATCGGCATCCTCTACGGCAAGCGCAGCCTGGCCGAGGCCAAGGCCTTCCTGGCCCTGGCGGAGGCCAACAAGGCCAAGGTCCACCCCGGCCTGAAGAAGGCCGTCCTCGAAGCGGCCAAGTAGAGGCCGAGCCCCGCCGGGAAGCGGGGCCCGGCCCGGTGCAGCGTCCGGATGGTCACCTTGGCCATCCCGGCGAACTCCTTGACCTTGTAGCGCTTGTCCATGTGCCGTCTCCTGACCCAATATAAAGCCTGACGTTACGTCAGAGTCAACAGCATGTTCAATATAAGTCGAAGATTTCTTTCAGCGGATACGGGATGATCAAGCGGGGGATCGTCCCTTTCCTGAGCCTCGATGCGGGAGGAACAGTTTTCGCCGCTTTGACGTATAATGAGACCGTAAAGCTTCCGTATTCAGAATCATAGTGATCGGCGCTTTTTCCCCGATTTGAAAATCGTGGTTTCGCGCCGTGAACGACTGAGTCCGTTCCCGCCATCGCGAGGGAGAGAATGAAGAAAATCGCCGCCGCGACGCTGCTGGCGTCGTCCCTGCTGTTTTTGGCCTTCGGGTGTGCTCCGGCCGACGAGAAGAGCGTCTTGCTCAATCGACTGAAGAGCGCCGCCAAGCTGGCTACCGTCAAGTTCACCTTCAACAAGATCGTCTGGGGAGAAAAGGAAAAGCGGGTTTTCATCAGGCTGAAGAACGCCTCCTTCCTGGCCTTTTCCAAGGTCGAGATCACGGCCGGGATCGACCTGGCCAAGATCAAAGGCTCTGACGTGGTCGTTTCCGGCCGCACCGTCCGGGTTAAGCTGCCGCCGGTCGAGATCGTGGCCTACTCCTACCCCTTCGAGAAGGTCGAGGTCGACCGCAGCTACACCTCCAGCCGCTTTCTCAACCCCATCCGGCTGGAGGACATGGAGGAGTTCCTCCGCCAGGCCGACGCCGGCGTCCGGCGCAGCCTGGACGGCCTGGGGCTCCGCAAGCGGGCCGAGACCAACACCCGGGCCCTCCTGACCAGGGTCCTGACCAAGTTCGGGTTCCAGGTCGTGGACCTGGAGTTCACCGACGCCGGCCCGTTGACGTTCAAGGCCTACGAGTGAGGCGTGCCATGAAAGAAATGCGCCCCCGCCGCTCGTTGGCCGTCTCCCTGCTCAAGCCCGTCATCATCGTCGCCGCCATCCTGCTGGCCGGATTTCTCATCCTGCGCTTCGGCTTCGGGATCGACTTCGGGTTCGTCCGCACGACCTTGAGCCTCAAGCCCACCTCGCTGACCCTGGACGACGTCAAGGCCGTGGAGTACCTGATCACGGCCGAATACTACGGCGAGGTCATCGGCACGGCCCGCAACTACTTCATCCGCACCGCCGTGCCCGAGGCCGAGCAGCTCCTACTCCGCCTGATGAACGAGCCCAACCCCGCCAGCCTCGTCCTGACGCCTTCCGAAGAAGCCCTCCTCGACGCAGCGCGAGGCGCCTTGATTCGGCGCGGCATTATGAATCCGCGCCTGGCCGAGCGATCCTTCGACAGGGCTTATCTGCTGACCCTGCTCAAGCCCGAGCTCGCGGAGAACCGCTTCACGCCCGCCTTCGCCGATTCGATCGTGGAATCCCTCATCGCCCGGCGCGACCTGGCCTACCTGGCGCGCGGGGTGGTCCAGGCCGGCTTCGACCTGGCCAAGATCGAGCCCGCGGGCTTCTACTTCTGCGCCGTCACGGGCACCGCGTTCATCCAGGCCGAGCCGGAGATCGTGGGCAAGGACATCAATCCCTGGCTCATCTACGACGAGCCTGGTCAAGTCTTCGTCAAGGGATTCGAGATCATCTCCCAGGACGGGGTCGACCTGGAGGCCGACGACGCCATCGACTTCATCAAGGCCGTCAAGGAGGAGTGCCGGCGGCGGCTGGTGGACGATGCCCGCCGGGAGGGGCTTGCCGAGCGGGCCCGCTCCTCGGCCGAAGAGACGCTGGCCAATCTCTTCCGGATGATGGATCCCTCGGTCAAGGCTGTGGCCCTGGTCGGCGCCGAAGAGTTCGCGGCGGCCAAGGCCGGATGCGTGCCGCCGGAAAAATGAAGGCCTTTTCCCGATATTGGATTGTCTCGATTTTGTTCGCGGCGGGTTTTATCCCGGCCGCCGCGATCCGCAAGATCCGCTGAGCCCCGCTCAGCGGCGGTAGAGGAAGACGCTGTGCTCGACCCCTTCCTTGTCGGGCACGACCGCGGACTCGATCTCCTTCTTCTCCCAGCCGGGAATCATGTAGTTGTGGGTCACGACGTAGACGCCCGGCTTGAGCTCCTTTTCGAGCTTGGGGCGCAGGAGGGCGTTCGACTCCGGGAGCAGGTAGATGGTCACGATCGTGGCGGGGGAGAGGTCCACCTTCATGACGTCCGATGTCTTGAACTTGACCAGGTCCTCCACCTTGGACGCCTTGGCGCTGGCCTTCGACTCCTTGATGCGGGCCGGCTCGATGTCGATGCCCACGCCGCGGGCGTGGTAGACCTTGGCCGCCGTCACCACGATGCGGCCGTCGCCGCAGCCGAGGTCATAGACGACGGAGTCCTTGCCGACCTTGGCCAGGTCGAGCATCTTGATGATGACCTCGGGCGGCGTCGGGACCCAGGGGGCCAGGTCGACCGCATCCTCCCGGCCGTGGGCGCCGACCCAGATGTCGACCTGGCTGCCGGTGCCGACGCGGAAGGAATAGGCCCGGCCCGGGTAGAGCGAGTAGGTCACCTCGCGGCCGTACTTGAGGTAGCCGACCACGACGATATTCGGGGCGGGAAAGCGGTGGATCCCGTCCGGAGCGAGGGTATAGGGCTGGGACTTGTCCTCCGAGCCGTAGGGCCGGAGGTTGTAAGCGAAGGCCTTATCGGTGACGTTGCGGATGGTGATCTCGTGGGCCCCGACGCCCAGGACGGGGGCCTTGTCCTGCCCGACGGCGGGAGAGGCCGACAGGGCGGCGACGACGAGGAGCAGTCCGGCGAGTACGGTTCGATTTCGCATCATGGCTTCATCCTTCCATCTTCAGTCCGTCCCGAAGCATGCCGGCGTCGCCGGCGAGCTCCAGCCCGGCGTTGCGGCCCGTGCCCGAGAAGACGAGCGAGTCCCCCCGGCGCCGGTCGTAAAGGGCCGCGCTCACGCGCGCCCGCAGCGTTTCGTTGACCTTGCCGCTCATTTCGCCCCGGACGGGAGCCTTGAGGTCGAGGCCCTCGCGGCGGTCGGCCCGGATTTCGAGCCTGAATCCACGGTTCTCGACTTCGAGCTCGATGCTTTCGGCGTCCACATCCAAACGGCGAACCCGGGCTCCGGCGTAGGTGGTGAACCGGAGCAGGCGGTCGCCGTACCAGAGCCCGAACAGGAATCCGATGAAGAAGCGGCCCCGCCAGGGAATCTTGGCCACGGAGCCGAACAGGGAGACGCCCGGCTCATCGAAGTGATTCGTTTGGAACCAGATCCAGGCGGCCGGGAAGGATACGCCCCAATCCTTCTCGATGTATCCGCGGCCGCCCGTGTAGTCGATCGCCTCCCCGTCCACCTCGAGCGAGCCCCGGATGCCGTGGTCGAAGCTCAGAACGCCGTGGTAGCATTCCATCGTCGGGACCAGGGCATACCAGCCCATGGCGCCGGGCGAGAACAGGCGTACGGGCCAGGGGACCACTCCGTCGAAGGCCAGAGTACCGCGCACGCGGTTCGTGCCGTCGTCCAGGTCGAGCTCGATGCCGTCCCGGCGGAAGACGCTGCGCCCGATGCGAACCTCGAAGCGCGAAGGGTGGGCTTGAAACTCGGAAAGCGGGAAGCGGAAGGCCAGGGCCAGGCCGCGCGAGGCGTCGGCGAACTGGACGAAGGCGTGGGAGGAAGCCGGGTCGCCGGTCAGGGAGACGCCGGGAATGACCGCGCAGGCGCGGCGCTCGTCCCGGGTTACGCTCTTGAAGAACCAGCCCTCGAAGTAGTCCCTCGTCCGGCGGAAGCCGTGGTAGGCGGCTGGATGCCAGGGGGAGAGCAGGCGGGACAACACGCTCCCCAAGGTAGCGGAAGCGGGACGGGCTGTCAAACTTGACAGCCGTTTCCCGCGGGAGTAGAATCATTCTGTAATCATTACAAACTGAAAGACGGAGGAACCGATGATCAACGCCCGCGTCCGCGATATCATGAACGAACAGATCAAGAACGAGCTCGAATCCCAGTACATCTACCTTTCCATGGTCGCCTACTTCCACGAGCAGAACCTGGACGGCATGGCCCACTGGATGCGCGTCCAGGCCCACGAGGAGACGACCCACGCCCTGAAGCTTTTCGATCACATCATCGACCGAGGCGGCAAGGTCGAGCTGCTGGACATGAAACAGCTTAAAAAGACCTGGTCCTCGCCCCTGGAGGCCTGGAAGGATGCCTTTGCCCACGAGCAGTTCATCACGGCCAAGATCCACGCCATCCTCAAGGTCGTCCGCGAGGAGAGCGACTTCACGGCCGAGCCGATGCTCAACTGGTTCGTCAAGGAGCAGATCGAGGAGGAGAAGAACACCTCCGGAATCCTGGCCCAGATGGAGCGCATCGGCGAAAGCAAGGACGGCCTTTTCATGGTCGACAAGGAGCTTATGGCTCGCGTCTGGCCCGCGGGATCCTGCTTTGACCCCGCCGTCTACAACCTGCCGACGGCCTGACCGGCCTCAAGTCCGCATGCCATACGCGGCGCTCTCTCTCCCCGATGGGGGGAGGGGGCGCTGTCAGCCTCTTTCGCATCCCCCTCTCCAGCTTCCCAGAGACGCCGTGTCTCCCCGAAAATCCGTGTTGATCCGGTGCCGAATGAAACAGTAAGATTAAGGCGCTTTTTCAGTCGTCGGCTCAACCGACGGCCGCTAGGAGAGCGCCATGACCGAATCCGCCCGTTACCCGCGCCGCGACTTCCTGAAGAAGGGCCTCGCCGCGGTCGCCTTCACTATCGTCCCCCGCCGCGTGCTCGGCGGCCCCGGCTTCCTAGCCCCGAGCGACGAGCTGACCAAGGCCGTCATCGGCGTCGGCGGCATGGGCCTGGGCCACCTTCGTTACGAGGGCGCCCGGCTGCTGGCCGTCTGCGACGTGGACGCCAATCATCTCAAGACCGCCCTGGACGCCTCCGGGACCGGGGTGGCCGGCTACAAGGATTTCCGGGAGATTCTGGCCCGTCCCGACATCGATATCGTCCACATCGCCACCCCGCCCCACTGGCACGCCCTGATGTCGGTCCTGGCGGCCGAGGCGGGCAAGGACATCTGGTGCGAGAAGCCCATGACCCGGACGATCGGCGAGGGCCGGAGGGTGGTCGAGGCCGTCCGCCGCAACGCCCGCATTTTCCGGATCAACACCTGGTTCCGGTTCACAGGCGGCTTCTACGGCTTCGGCACGACGGTGCAGCCGATCAAGAAGGTCGTCGAGAACCGCCTCCTGGGTTGGCCGCTCAAGGCCACCGTCAGCGGTGTCACCGGGTTCGACTGGAAGTTCTATTGGAGCGGCCGGACCTGGCTCCCGCCGCAGCCCGTGCCCGCGGAGCTGGACTATGACTTCTGGCTGGGCCCCGCGCCCGACAAGCCCTACCATCCGCACCGCGTCCACCAGACCTTCCGCGGCTACTGGGACTACGACGGCGGCGGGCTGGGCGACATGGGTATGCATTACCTCGACCCGGTCCAGTACCTCCTGGAGAAGGACGGGACGAGCCCGGTCGAAATCGAAGCCGACGCCCCCCAGCAGCACCCCGACGCCTGCGGCCAGTGGCGCCGCGTCCGCCTGCGCTACGCCGACGGCTGCGAGATCATCCTGGACGGCGAGAACCGCGATATCCAGGCGCCGTTTATCGAAGGCCCCGAGGGCAAGCTCTACCGGGGATTCCAATCGGACGTCAAGGGCTTGAAGGACAAGGTCGACGCCCTGCCCGACCCCGCCCCTCAGGTCACGGACTTCTCGCGCGCCGTTCGCGAGCGGAGGACCTTCGCGCTCAACGAGAGCAACGCGCACCGCTCCTGCACCCTGGTCAACCTGGCCAAGATGGCCGTGCGGCTGAACCGCCCGTTGAAATTCGACCCCGACCGCCAGGCCTTCATCGACGACGAAGAGGCCAACCGGCTCATCCACGAACCCATGCGGGCCCCCTGGAACCTGTGAGGACGCCATGACCAACCTGAACCACCGCATCCGCCGCCCGATTACGGTTCTGCTTGCCGGCATCCTCGCCCTTTGGCTCAGCGCCTCGCCTCTTCCCGCCCAGTCCCCAGACGACGCAGCCGTAGCGGCAAAAGTAACCGCGGTCCTGGCCAAGTTCCCCCCGGCCTCCGGCCAGGCCCGCGACAAGGCCGCGGCCGAGCTCCTTGCGCTCGGCGAGCCGGGCATCCTCGAAGCCTGCCGGCGGTTGACCGTATCCGGCCCGGACGACGACAGCCTGGTCCGCTACGCCTTGCATGGAGTTGCCGTTTATGCCACGCGGTCGGGCGCCGAGCCCGAGCGGGCCTCGTTCTCAAATATCCTGGTCAAGGCGCTGGCTGCGCATCCGGCGGCCGAGGCCAAGGCCTTTCTTCTGGGCCAGCTTCAGCTGGCCGGTCGGGACGAAGCGGTTCCGGCCATCGCCGCTTGTCTGGCCGAGCCCTCCCTGGTCGATCCGGCGGCGCGGGCTCTGGCCACGATCGGCGGGGCCCAGGCCGAAAAGCGGCTGCTCGAGGGCCTGGCTTCGGCCCATAGCCCTGCCGCGCTGTCCATCATCCAGGCGCTCGGCTTCCTGAAAAGCCGTTCCGCCGTCCCCGCCTTGATCGGGCTCTATCCGGGTGTGGATGCCGGTCTGCAGCCCGCCATTCGGGATGCTTTGGCCGAGATCGGCGATCCCGCCGCCGGGCCCGTGCTCGCCTCCATCCCCTTGACCCTCTCCAGCCGCGAGCGGCTGGCCCGCGCCTCGCTCTTCCTGCGCTTCGCGGAGCGGATGGCCGAGAACGGGATGCGTGCGGAAAGCACGGCTATCCTGCGGGACATTCTGTCCGGTTATGACGGCTGCGGCGAAAGCCAGGTCCGGGCAAGCGCTCTGGACCGACTGACCGCGCTTCTGGGCGGTGCCGCGGCTGCGGATCTTCTGGATGCCGCCGGGTCCGCCGATCCGGCCTTCCGGGCCAAGGCGCTGGCCCTGGCCGAATCGAGGCCCGACTTCGACGTCGCCCGTTGGCTGGAGCGCGGGGAGGCTCTCCCCGCCGCCGCCCAGGCCGACCTGATCCGCCTGTTCGGCCGCCGCCGCGACAAGGAGGCCGAGCCCTTCATCAAGGCGCGCCTCACCGCGGACCAGAAGGCCGTGCGGCTGGCATCCGTCGAGGCCTACGCCCGCTTGCAGGGGGAGTCGGCTGCCGAAGAGCTCTTGCCGTTCTTCGCCACCCAGGATACGGACCAGGCCGCCGTCATGAAAGACGCCGCGCGCGGCTGGCCGACGGCGTTCGTCCTGGCCAAGCTGGCGCCCGCGTCCGTCTCGTATCCGCCCGCCGCGCAACTGGCCGTTCTTGAGATTCTGGCCGAGCGCCAGGTCGTTGCCGCCGGGCCCTACGTTCTCAAGATGGCCGCGAGTACTGATCCCGAGGTCAAGGCCGCCGCCCTAGCCGCACTCGAGCAAACCGCGGGACCGTCCGAGGTCCCGGCCTTGGTCGGCCTGCTGCTAAGCGCGGACGGGCCCAAGGAAGTCGTGCCCGTCCAGAACGCCCTCGTTGCGGCCTGCAACCGGATCGCCGAACCCGTGCGCCGGGCCGACGCCGTTCTGGCCGCCCTCAAGAAGGCCAAGGACGCGCAGCGAGCCGACCTCATCCGCCCGCTGTCCCGCATCGGCGGACGCGAAGGCCCTGCAGGCCGTCGCGGCCGAGCTCAAGGGCAAGGTGCCGGCCGCTCGAGCCGCCGCCTTGGCGGTGCTGTCGGGCTGGCCCGACGCCTCGGCTTTGCCCGAGCTGTTCAAGCTGGCCGGGTCCAAGGACCGAAAAACCCGTTATATGGCCATTCAGGGCATCGCCCGCCTTCTCGCCGATCCGTCCGCGCCGGCCGGATCGGATGGGGCTTTGGAAGAAGGCCTACGCTCTGGCCGTCCAGGACGACGAAAAAGGCCTGCTGGTGATCGGGCTCGGCGGCATGCGGGAGCGAAGCACTGCGCTGGCGCAGGCCGCTTCTTCCCGGTCATCCGCTGCAGGCCAAGGCCGCGGCGGCCGTCGCTCCGCATCGTGATGCCGGCTGCCGGCCACCCGGGATGACAGGCTTCGATGCCGCCCTGGCGTCCGCAGCGCCCTGCCGTATGTCGAGAGCGCCTACGACCGCGAGCAGGCCGAAGAGCTACGCCGGGACCTGTTGCGGGAGGCCGGGTTCGAAGCGGCCTTCAACGGCAAGGACCTCACCGGCTGGAAGGGGCTTGTGGCCGATCCTCCCGCCCGGGCCAAGATGACGCCCGAGGAGCTGGCCAAGGCCCAGGCTGAAGCCGACGCCATGATGCGGGCCCACTGGAAGGTCGTGGACGGGATGCTTGTCTTCGACGGCGGCAGGGCCACAGCCTCTGCACGGCCATCGACTACGGCGACTTCGAGATGTTCGTGGACTGGAAGATCGAGCCCAAGGGCGACAGCGGCATCTACCTGCGCGGCTCGCCCCAGGTCCAGATCTGGGACCCGGCCCAATGGCCCGAGGGCTCGGGCGGCCTCTACAACAACCAGAAGAACCCCAAGAATCCGCTGGTCAAGGCCGACCGGCCGATCGGCGAGTGGAACACCTTCTACATCAAGATGGTCGGCGACAAGGTGACCGTGCGCCTGAACGGCATCCTGGTCTCAGACGACGTGGTCATGGAGAACTACTGGGAGCGGGACAAGCCGATCTATCCCGTCGGGGCAGATCGAGCTGCAGGCCCACTCCACCCCGCTTTATTTCAAGAACGTCTTCATCCGTCGCCTGGTCCAGGGGACAACGGGCCTGCCGGAGCTGCCGCCGGCCGTCGGCGAGTCGGCCGAAGCGGAGAAAGCGGCCGGGTTCGTCCCGCTCTTCAACGGCACGGACCTTGCGGGCTGGGCGGGCGACACGAACGGATACAGTCGTTCAAGACGGCGTCATCGCCGTCAAGCCGGACAGCGGCGGCAATCTCTATACCGAAAAAGACTATGGCGACTTCGTCCTGCGCTTCGAGTTCAAGCTGACGCCCGGTGCCAACAACGGCATCGGCATTCGCACGCCGTCGACGGGTGACGCGGCCTACGTGGGCATGGAGATTCAGGTGCTGGACGACGGGGCCGAGATCTACAAGGACCTCAAGCCATACCAATACCACGGCTCGATCTACGGCGTCGCTCCCGCGCGGCGCGGCCACCAGAAGCCGGTGGGGGAGTGGAACAGGGAAGAGATCCGGGTCCAGGGCAAGCGCGTCACGGTCAGCCTGAACGGGACGGTCATCGTGGACGCCGACATCGAGAAAGCCTCCATGCCGCAGACGATTGACGGCCGGGACCACCCCGGTCTGAAGAGGACGAGCGGCCGCATCGCCTTTTGCGGCCACGGCTCGCGCGTCGAGTTCCGCAACCTGCGCATCCTGACGCTGGACGGCCCGGCCCGTTGATGGGCGGGGCTTTCCCGCGGAAATAGAGCGATACCCGGCTTCGCCCCCGGCTCGGGAGAAGCGTCGGCCGGGAGGGAGAACGATAATGAGAAAAGCGCTTTTTGCGATGTCGACTCTGGCGTTCCTGGCCCTGGCTGCCGCCGCGGTCCCGAAGGCAGGGCCGAAGGTCTATGTCTCCGTCGATATGGAGGGGATCTGGGGTGTGGTTCACGGCGACCAGACCTCCGCAGCCGGGGGCGACTATGGCCCGGCCCGCCGCTGGATGGTGGAGGACGTCAATGCCGTCGTGGCCGGCCTGTTCGAGGCCGGTGCCTCCGAGGTCGTGGTCAACGACTCGCACGGAAGCATGCGCAACATCCTGGCCGACGGGCTCGACCCCCGGGCTTCACTCATTTCGGGTACGCCCAAGCCCTTGTTGATGATGGAGGGCATCGACGCCTCCTTCGACGCCTGCGTCTTCGTCGGCTACCACGCCAGGGCCGGGTCGTTTCCGGCCGTCCTTGACCACACCATCTCGGGCGCCGCGGTCTTTGCCGTCCGGATCAACGGCCGCGAATACCCGGAGATGGGCCTCAACGCGGCGATCGCCGGGCATTTCAAGGTGCCGGTGATCCTCCTGACCGGCGACACGGTGACCTGCGGCCAGGCCAAGGATCTATTCGGGGCCGATCTGACGACGGTCGCCGTCAAGGACGCCATCGGCCGCACCGCGGCCCGGATGATGCCGCGAGCCGCCGCCCTGGCCGAGCTCAAGGCCGGCGCGGCCAAGGCGCTGGCGGGGCGGGCCGCCCGCAAGCCGTTCGTCCTGGAGCCGCCGCAGACCTTCGAGCTGGAGCTCCATAACAGCGGGCAATCGGACCTGCCGATGCTCATCCCCGGCGTCAAGAGGCTTGGACCCAGGGCGGTCGGGTTTTCCTCGACCGATTATTTGACGGGCATCAAGCTCTTGCGGGCCCTGATCTCGCTGGCCGGCATCGTCTGAGGGAAGAGGAACCCATGGGAGGCTTTTTCGGGGTTGCCGGCCGGCAGGACGTCATCGCGGACCTTTACTACGGGGTGGACTACCACTCCCACCTCGGCACCAAGCGCGGCGGCATCGCCGTCGTCAGGCCCGACGGATTCGCCCGGGCCATCCACAACATCGAGAACGCCCAGTTCCGGTCCAAGTTCGACCCCGAGATCCCCCGCCTGCGGGCCGAGCGCGGCATCGGCGTCATCAGCGATACGGACGATCAGCCCCTGCTCATCCGGTCGCACCTGGGCGAGTACGCCCTGGCCACGGTCGGGGCGATCAAGAACACCGACGCCCTGGTTGCCTCGGCGCTGCGCGGCAAGCGGCTCCACTTCGCCGAAATGAGCCAGGGCGGGATCAACCCCACGGAGCTGGCCGCGGCTTTCATCGACCAGGGCGACACCTTCGAGGAGGGGATCGCCGCTCTGCAGGACGCCGTGGAGGGCTCGTGCTCGCTCCTGCTGCTGACCAAGGACGGCTTCTATGCCGCCCGTGACCGCTACGGCCGCACCCCGGTCATCCTGGGATGCAAGGACGGGGCCTGGGCTGCCACGCAGGAGACTTGCGCCTTTCCCAACCTCGGCTTCGAGCCCGTCCGCGACCTGGGCCCGGGCGAGATCGTCTTCGTTACGGCCGATGGAGTCGAGGTCCGGCGCGAGCCGGGGCCGGTCGATCAGATCTGCGCCTTCCTGTGGGTCTACTACGGCTACCCGGCCTCGACCTACGAGGGCATCAATGTCGAGTGGTCCCGCAACCGCTGCGGGGCGGCCCTGGCCCGGCGCCATCCGGCCGACGTGGACTTCGTGGCCGGGATCCCCGATTCCGGCGTCGGGCACGGTCTGGGCTACGCGGCCGAGGCCCGGCTTCCGTTCCGGCGGCCGTTCGTCAAGTACACCCCGACCTGGGCCCGCTCCTTCATGCCCCAGGTGCAGGACATCCGCGACCTGGTGGCCCGGATGAAGCTGGTCCCGGTGCGGGAGCTCATCCAGGGCAAGCGCTTTCTCTTCTGCGAGGACTCCATCGTCCGCGGCACCCAGCTCAAGGACACCATCCAGCGGCTGTACGACTTCGGGGCTCGCGAGATCCACATGCGGCCGGCCTGCCCGCCGCTCGTCTTCGGCTGCAAGTTCCTGAACTTTTCGATGTCGCGGTCGGAGATGGATCTGGCGGCGCGGCGGGCCATCCGGGAAATCGAAGGCGAGACGCCGGCCTCCCTGGAGCCCTACACCGACCCGGCCAGCGAGGCCTACGCGGCCATGGAGGAGCGGATCCGCGTCCGCCTCAACCTGACCTCGCTCAAGTTCCAACACTTGGACGACCTGGTGGAGGCCATCGGCAAGCCCAAGCACACGATGTGCACGTACTGCTGGGACGGAGCCGAGGTCAAGAGCCCGCCCCTGCCGTTCCCGCCGGGATAAAAAGGGTTATCTCCAAATTCCGGGAAACGCAGTCCGGGGTTGCCGGCCCGGCGGCTTCGGGCTCTACTCGCCTTTTTCCACAGCTCTCCTCGGCGTCTCGGAACTGCGCATTCGAGAACGCCCGGTCATAGAGACCACCCACTCCATTTCGTTCCCGATAGTGGGTTGCGTGCTCAAACAGTCCTCGACGGCCGTTGGCTTCCCTCGGAGAGTTATGGAAAAAGGCGTCGCCCTCGCGATTTCGCCGTTGGCCGGCGCCCCGAACTGCATATATTTTCCCGGAATTTGGAGATATTCTTTTTTAGAACTCGATCACCCGGCCGACGCCGAGGGGGATGAAGTCCGTCCCAAATGCGGTGCGGAAAAGGGCGATCGCGGCGTCGCCGGTGCAGTGGGTGGCGCCGCAGCGGATGACACCGGCGGCCTTCATGTCGGTGATAATCTTGAGCACGTCCGCTTCGGACGTGGCCATGAGGTGGAAGCCGCCGATGACGGCCTCGATCGGCTTGCCGCGCCAGGCGGCCGCGCCGCGGACCATGTCGGCCACACCGGGATGGGCGCAGCCGAGGACGAGCATCCCGCCGGCCTTGGTCTCGAGAAGCAGGCCGATCTCGGGAATTAGGTTGGAGCCGATGAACTGCCTGGTGACGCGAATGCCGGGACAGATGGCGACCGGTTCGTCCACCCGGACGATCTTCGTCCCCGGGCGCTCGAGCTTGGCGAGCGTGGGGATTCCGGACCTTTCGGCGGTCGTTTCGGGGACGTTGGCGAGCGCGGCCGGGACATAGAGCGCGACATCGGGGTGCTGCCCCAGCACCGTGAGGAGGCCGCCCATGTGGTCGCCGTGGGGGTGGGAGATAACGATGGCGTCCACCCCGCCGAAATCGACGCCGAGCGCCTTGGCGTTGGCTATGAGGATTTCGGGCTTGGTCCCTGTATCGAATAAGACGGTCTTGCCCAATCCCTCGATCAGGCAGGCGAAGCCCCAGTCTCCCGCGACACCGTCCCGGGCCGTGGTGTTGTCGTAGAGGATGGTCAGGCGGGCCTTGCCGTCCTGGACGGAAGACAGAACCGGGGCGGGGCTGAAAAAACCTGCGGCCGGGATGGCCATCACCAAGACGGCGATGATCGCCGCGGCGCTCAGTGCCTGATACGCTTTCATTCTCATCGGGACCTCTCTGGTTGCCGGTCCGGGATTGGCCATGCGGGACCTGTCTCTATTATACGATTCGGCGCTGCCTTTCGGCACAGGGCCCCGGTTGACGCCGGGGGGGCTCCGCAATATAGTTAGTCCCTGCGAGTCCGATCGCATCCATATCGTCGAGGGAGGCAACTCATGACAACGCGCCGAGAATTTCTGGGAACGGCGGCGGCCGCGGCCGCCGGCGTGATGGTCGTGCCCCGTCACGTCATCGGGGGCAAGGGCTACACGGCCCCGAGCGACAAGCTGAACATCGGAGGGGTGGCCGTCGGCGGCAAGGGCTTCTCGGACATCCAACAGGCCAGCACCGAGAACATCGTGGCCCTGTGCGACGTCGACGACGAGAAGATGGCCGCGTTCCTCAATTCCGACCAGCACACGCCCGAGCGCAAGGCCATGTACGAGAAGGCCGCCAAGTTCAACGACTGGCGGCAGATGCTGGACAAGGTCAAGGACCTGGACGCCATCACCGTCAGCACGCCCGACCACAACCACGCCGTCATCGCCATGGCGGCCATGAAGATGGGCAAGCACGTCTTCATCCAGAAGCCCCTGACCCACACGATCAAGGAGGCCCGGATGCTGGCCGAGGAGGCGACCAAGCGCAACCTGGTCACCCAGATGGGCAACCAGGGCCACTCCAAGGAGGGCGCGCGCCTGATCTGCGAATGGATCTGGGACGGGGCCATCGGCGACGTCTCCGAGGTCCATGTCTGGACGAACCGGCCGATCTGGCCGCAGGGTGTCGATGCTCCCAAGGAGATCCCCTCCTGCCCGTCCAGCCTGAACTACGACGTCTGGCTGGGGCCCGCCCCCTGGCGGCCCTACCACCCGGCCTTCAGCCACTTCGTCTGGCGCGGCTGGTGGGACTACGGCACCGGCGCCCTGGGCGATATGGGCGCGCACCTCATCGACCAGCCTTTCTGGGCTCTGAAGCTGGGCCACCCGACGACCGTGCAGGCCAGCTCGACCAAGTACAACAAAGACTCCTTCCCGCTGGCCGAGATCGTGACCTACGAATTCCCGGCCCGGGGCAATATGGTCCCGTGCAAGATGGTCTGGTACGACGGCGGCCTGACGCCCGCGCGGCCCGAGATCCTGGAGAAGGGCCGGATGATGGGCGACGACGGCGGCGGCGTGCTGTTCGTCGGGTCCAAGGGTATGATCATGTGCTCGACCTACGGCGACAATCCCCGCATCTTGCCCGAAAAGCTGATGCAGGACTACAAGCGGCCGGAGAAGACCATCCCGCGCTCGCCGGGCATCATGGAGGAGTGGGTCGCCGCCATCAAGGCCGGCCAGAAGTCGACGACCGACATTCCGACCTACTCGGGGGCGCTGACCGAGGTCATGCTGCTGGGCGTGGTCGCGCTGCGGTTCAAGGACAGCAAGACCGTTCTGCAATGGGACTCGGCCAAGATGGAGTTCCCGAACCTGCCCGAGGCCAACCCGTTCGTCCACAAGGCCTATCGCGAGGGCTGGTCGCTCTGACGAAACGAGTTGCGATAGGGGCGGGACGGCGTCCCGCCCCCATCGCGTTTTCCAACCCGGGCCGGCGCAACCGGCCGCACGCCAGGAGGAGAGGGTGAACAAAAAGACGATGTTGACGGTTTCCTTGGTGGCGGTGTTGGGCATCCTCGGGCTTGCGGCCCAGACCAATCCGCGGGCGGCCCTAACGATCAACGCCCAGGGGGCTGGATCAGTTAGGACTGCCGAGGCGTCTGCCGAAATCCAGAAATGGCCGGTCCACGACGAGACGCGGCCCATGCCTCCGGTCGTCGATCCCGGCCCGGCCGGGCCTTCGCTTCCGGCGCCCTCCGATGCCATAGTCCTGTTCGACGGCAAGAGCCTGTCGCAGTGGATGACGGCCAAGGGTGAACCGGCCAAGTGGAAGGTCGAGAACGGGTACATGGAGGTCACTAAGGGGGGCGGCGAGATCCGGACCCGATCCCGCTTCGGCGATTGTCAGCTCCACATCGAGTGGGCCTCGCCGATCGAGGCCGTGGGCGCGAGCCAGAATCGCGGCAACAGCGGTGTCTTCCTGATGGGCGTCTACGAGGTCCAGGTCCTGGATTGTTTCGAGAACAAGACCTACGCCGACGGTATGACGGCTTCTCTCTACGGCCAGTATCCGCCTCTTGTCAACGTTTGCCGCAGGCCGGGCGAGTGGCAGAGCTACGATATCGTCTTTATCGCACCGAAGTTCGACAAGGACGGCAAGCTGGCCAGCCCGGCCCGGATGACCGTCTTCTGGAACGGCGTGCTCGTCCACAACGACCAGGAGCTGACGGGGCCGACAGCCCACAAGGCCCGGCCGCCGTATGCGGCCCACGCCGACCACCTGCCGATCGCCCTGCAGGACCACGGCAGTCCCGTCCGCTTCCGCAACATCTGGATCAGAGGCCTTTAAGGATAGGAATAATCACGAATTCGTGAGAGGGATGCGTATTCAGGTGAAGGCATGAAATGTCAAATGTTGAGACCTGACCGCTCTCGGGAAAAGGAGATGCCCATGTCCCGTCGCAAAATCATCCTCACGGCCGTTTTGGCCGCGGTTTCGATTACCCTGTTGGCCACGGCGGCGCCGGCCGCTCCGCAGTCCCTCCCCGGCGCCGGCAAGAAGGTCCTGATCGTCTGGGGCGGATGGGACGGCCACGAGCCCAAACAGTGCGTCGACATTTTCGCCCCCTGGCTGAAAGAGCAGGGCTTCGATGTCGAGATTTCGAATACCTTGGATGCCTATAACGACGGGGCCAAGCTCAAGGGGCTGAACCTGATCATCCAGGTCTTCACCATGGCCACGATCACCGGCGCCCAGGAGAAGAACCTGGAGGAGGCCGTGAAAAGCGGCGTCGGCATGGCCGGCTGGCACGGCGGGATGGCCGACTCCTTCCGCTCCAACACCGAATACGAGTTCATGGTCGGCGGCGCCTGGGCGGCCCATCCCGGCGGGGTCATCGACTACGACGTCGATATTGCCAGCCAAACGGACCCGATCACCAAGGGGCTGTCCGGCTTCCACATGAAGTCGGAGCAGTATTACATGCTGGTCGACCCCAACGTCGAAGTGCTCGCAACCACGACCTTCAGCGGTCAGTACGCGCCCTGGATCTCGGGTGCGGTCATGCCCGTCGTCTGGAAGAAGATGTACGGCCAGGGGAGAATTTTCTATACCTCGCTCGGCCACGTGGCAGCCGACTTCAAGGTGCCTCAGGCGCTGGAGATCGTCAAGCGGGGGATTCTCTGGGCGGCCCGGGTGCCTGGCTCCGGCGACGATCCCAAATCAACAAACCCGTACAAGAAATAGGGGTCAGGGGCCCCTCTCTTTAATCGGCCAGGCCGGAGACGTCTTCCTTCTTGGCGGCCTTAACCCCTTCCTTGGGCATCGGCCGGCGCATCTCGGGCGCTGCAATGTGCTTGGCCACAACGTCCTTCGTCCCGGCGATGGCCAGCTGGTCGAAGAGGAAGGCGAAGGTCTTTTCCAGGTCGGCCCCGATGGCGGTCCGTACGCTCTCCGGCAGGGACCAGAACTTCTCCTTGAACGGCCCCACGGCTTTCTTGCGGGCCTTGTAGATGAATTGGGCCTCGGAGTCCTTGGGCTTGCGCTCGTCGGCGCAATGGGCCTTGACCCACTCCATCAGCTCGGCCTTGAGGCTCTCGGGCACGGCCGGATGATCCAGGACCAAGGTCTGGAAAGCTGTGGCCAGGTGGACTTCGCAGGCGCGGACTTCGACGAATTTGTGGAAAGCCGAATCCGGCAGGGTCGAGGCCCCGTGCTGGACTGCGCCGCCCATCCCATAGGCACTGCGGGCCCGCTCGCTCACCGTCCTCAAGGTCTCGAAATCGATCGCCACGGTGGCCAGCGTGCCGTCCGGAAGGACGACCCCCCCGTGGCTGGTGCCGGTCTGGATGCTGATCTTGCTGATGCCTGTCCGCCCGCCGTTCCGGTGGGCAAAGCCCGTCATGAAGGCGTCCAGGTCCTCAGGCGTGCTGTTCTTCAGCCCGACCTCGCCGATCTCGCCGCCGATAGAGACCGTCACCCCGGCCGGCTCATGGCTGCGGATGAAGCCGGCGAAGTCCGCGCACCATTCGTAGTTCAGCCGCTGCTGCTCGTCGAGCGTCGGCTTGTCCAGGTCGACCAGGGTCGAGGTGTCGATATCGATGTTGTAGAACCCCGCGGCGATCGATTCTCCGATCAGGTCGCGCACGGCCTTGGTCTCGGAGCCGGGATCGACGGCGAACTTCTTGGCCGAGACCTGGAAGTGGTCGCCCTGGATGAAGACCGGGCCGCGGAAGCCCTCGCGGATGGCCGCGGCCAGGACGGCCGCGACGTACTCGGACGGCCGCTGGTCGGTGTATCCGATTTCGGATCGGGCGCTCTCGAAGATGAAGGCCCCGGCCCCGATGGCCTGGGCGGCGCGGAAGACGGCCCTGGCGGAGTCGTAGGACAGGACCCGCAGGTTGATGGCAGGGACCGTAAACCAGCGATCGATCTCGCCCCGGCCCATGGCCAGATAGAGCTCGTGGATGGAGGCCGGCCGCACACCTAGGTCCTGGGCCGCTTCGCCGATGATCCAGCGGGCCGCCGCCTTGGTCTCGGCGTCGCCGAACACGCCCTCCCGGATCAGGCCGTCCATGCGGGCGGCCAGAGCGTTCGCGTCTTTGACGGCGATGCGTTCGCCGGCCATCATCACGGAGCCGGACAGGGACTCGATCAGTCGGTCGATGGGCGTGTGGTGCATATGCAGACTCCTTCGCGACGGTTCAAAACGCGTCAGTATACCAGAAACGAAAGGGAGAAGCTCTATCGACAGCCGAGCTTTTTCTTGCGGCCTAAAATGCCGCCGCTCAGGAAGAGTCCCGCTCCCAGGACGAACCCGAAGTTGTACCAGGCGCCGCTGTTGTGGACCTCGTACAGCCGGACGCTTTTCGAGAACAGGGAGATGACAAACGTGATGGGGGAGATCAGGCCATGCCAGAGTCCCAGCCAAAAGCCGGCGACTTTGCCTTCGGCGTCAGCTGTTTTCTCCGAAGCGTTGGGGCCGGGAGCACAGCTCCAAGCCAAAAGGGCTGCGGAAAGAACGAGGACGGCCAAACCAACCGCTTTTCGACTCATGATCCCTCCTTGTCGTCTCTACCAGTATAGAGTGGCGGTCCGCTCCGGTCAATTCGTCCTTAACGGATGACGGTTTTGACGGAGATCATGTCATCCAATAGAATGAGACACCGGAGGCATCGCCTCTACGACCGCATCGATCCGGCGATCCGGACATAGGGTCCTACCGCCGGCAGAAATGAGAGCGCCCCTGACAGCTTGGCAGGCGCGCAAGGAGTACCGCGATGAAAGAGACGCTGTCCCGTCGCAGATTCGTCGGCTCGTTGACCGCCGGATTGGCCTCGGGTTTGGCCTGGGCCCGCCCCTCATGGGGCGGGGCAAGGGATTCCGGACAGATGCCCGCCCCGGCGGTCGGGGATGAGGCCCTGGCCGAATACGACGTTGCGTTGGGGCAGATGCTGGTCGAAGGCGGGGCACCTGCCTCCAACCTCAAGCGGGCTGAGGCCATGATCCGCCGGGCAGCGAAACAGGGCTGTCGGCTGGTCGTTCTGCCCGAGTGCATGGACTGCGGTTGGACACATCCGGATTCGCTGCGGCTGGCCGAGCCGATTCCCGGCCCCCGCAGCGACAGACTGGAAAAAGCGGCCCAGGCCGCCGGCATCTATGTAGCCGCAGGGCTGACGGAGAGAGACGGGCGGCAGGTCTACAACGCGGCGGTCCTGATCTCTCCCCAGGACGGCATTCTGCTGAAGCACCGGAAGATCAACGAGCTGGCTATCGCCCACGACATTTACGCGATCGGCGACCGTCTGGGCGTTGCACGCACCCCGCTGGGGACCATCGGCCTGAACATCTGCGCCGATAATTTTCCCGACTCCCTGGCCCTGGGGCATTCCCTTGCCCGCATGGGCGCCCAGGTCATCCTCTCGCCCTCGGCCTGGGCCGTCGACGCGGATCACGACAATGCCGAGAATCCTTACGGCCCGTTCTGGCGGGAGTCCTATGCCAAGCTGTCCAGGATGTACGATCTGACGGTGATCGGCGTCAGCAACGTCGGCGGGATGAACGGCGGCGTCTGGAAGGGCCGCAAGTGCATCGGCTGCTCCATGGCCGTGGGGCCCGGCGGCACGGCGCTGGCCGACGGCCCTTACGGGGCGGATGCCGAGGCGATGCCGATCGCCCGGGTTCGACCGGTCCCGCCGGCGGCCAAAGGCACGGCGATCTCTAAAATGCTGAAGGACAAAGGGTACGATCCGAAGGCGCTCTAGAGGCGCCCGCTCCCGCCGTGCTTACTCGACGTCGATCCAGACCGCGTCGTTCATGTAGGCCTTGGCGTACTCATAAGTGACGAATCCGTCGCGGTCGGCGCCGCCCGAATTCCGGATGAGCAGAACGCCCCCGCCGGGCTGCTTGGGATCGTCCTTGTAGCCGACGAGCAAAAGGCTGTGGCCGTCGAAGACCTGGTCCCGCGGGCACATCCCGAGTACACCCTCGGCCCAGACCGCTTTCTTCGGCCAGAGGAATCCACCGCAAACCGGCCAGCCTTGGGCCAGGGCGTCGAGCACGCGCCCGAGCTCCTCGTCCGAAAGACCGCGCTTGGGGTCCCACTCCTTGATCCAGTGGAGGCGAAGTCCGGCTGCCCGCCTCGTTGCGGCCTCCCTCAACGTCTCCGGATTCGGCTCGAGCTTCGGGTCGAAGGCCTCGCGGTAGGGCAAAGAGCTTTCCAGGCTGATTCCGAAGGTCTCGAACCCCTTCCAGAGGTCGGAGAAAAAGCTTCCGTCTTCGGCGTCCCTCGCAGCCCGGTTCGAGGCCCAGTTGAGGAACTCGGCACTCAGCCTCTCCGCCGCGGCTTCCCAGCTTGCCGAAAGCGAACTCCATGGCTTGGGTCATGGCGAACACCGAGCAGGTGCCGCGTTTGCCCTGCACCCGCGGCGTCAGGCCAAGCTCGGCGAAACCGGGACGGAGGTCGACCGCCGCGGGTCGGACCACGCCGTCCGCGGCGTCCACCTTATTCCGCGCCTTAAGGCTCGACGCCGGCAGGAGAATCGAAAGCAGGACAACTAAAAGCGAAATCGCGATGGGGGATCGTGATGGGGTCGCGAGAGTCATCGGTAAAGCTCCTCGTATCGAAAGCCCACGGGGCCGGTCGCGGGGATCGTATCATCCCCTACGCTGCCGGACAAGGATTCGAATCGTCCGTCAGCGAAGCATGCGGCTGTTGAGGTAGCCTTCCCATAAGGGCCGGTCGATGAACAACGTGACGACGACGCCCGGCCGCAGGCCGTAAAACGCCGACTGGAACGCATCGCCCGCCGCGGCTTCGATGATCTCGGCGTATCGCTGCGAAGCGACCACGACCGGAACGCCCTCGACGCCGCGAGCGTCGGCCAGTGTCGTCCAATACCCGACCCGTTGGAAGTCGCGCAGGTACCAGGGCAGGGGCCACTGCTCGTCGGGCCCGGCCACGACCTTGACCAGCATGGACTTGCCGTCGCGGTGGAATTTCGCCAGGTCGCGGACACGATCGACGAGCCGCAGGTAATCGGGGCTGGTCTGAGCGTAGACGTAGGGGTTCCGGGGGTCGGCGGGATAGCGGAAATTGGCGGCAAGGCTCTGCCGTCCGAGATGGGTCAGACCGAGAAGGAGAATGACGGCCAACGCTGTTCGCGCCGCCGGCAGCCTGACGGTGCCGAGAATAGCGTCCGCGCCGATCCCGGCCAGGATGCAAAAACCGGCCAGAAAGGGAGCCATATTCCAAGGGGTCTTGTAGGACAGGGCCGAGAAGGCGATGGCCATGAGGAGCGTCGTGATCGCCAGATAGCGCAACCAGAATTTCCGGGACGAGTCGGCCGGATCCGTGATGACGGCCAAAGCATTCGAGCGTATGGGAGTGAGGTCGGAGGTCTTCGTTGACTCGGTGGCCGTTCCGGCGGTTTTCCCGCTCGTGCGTCGGTGGAGGAGCGCCGCGGCGATCCCGACGGCTGCCAGCGCGAGAATAAGGCCTTCCGTCCACATTGTGCCCTCGGCTTGCGTCCAGGCCAGGGTTTTCAGGTAATAGAACCAGGGCTGGGAGTGGAGGCCCGCCTCCGTACCGCGCGCCGCGTAATCCTTGAATGCGGTCAGCGAATCGATGATGCCGCGCGGATTCTTGAAGAAAGAGGAAAAGAACAGAAACGCCACCACCGCCGCCGAGCCGGCGGCAATCAGCCAGTGGGCGGGCCGGGGGAGGCGCAGCCTGGCTTCGGCATCCCGGTGCGTGAGAACCCACGCGATCAACAGGCCCACCGCCGCGGCACCGAACACCAGGACAGACGTTTCTTTGGTGGCGTAGGCCAGGCCGGCCAGAATTCCCGTTGCGGCCGCCTTCCATCCGCTTGGCTTGAGGACCAGCCAGCCCAGACTGATCAGGAATCCCCAGGCGAAGAAGGCGAACAGCATCTCCTGGATATATGACCGGCTGTAATAAGCCAGGGCGGGGGATACGGCGGCGAGAAAGGCCGCCGCCGCCGCCGCCCGCCGGCCGATGACCCTTGCCCAACAGGAGAAAGAGAGCAATGAGCCCCACTCCGAACAGGGCCGGCACCGCCCGCAGAGTCCTCTCGTCCAGCGCCGCCAGCGTCTTCTGCCCGCGCGCCCAGGCGGCCGGCAGGGTCAGGTAATAGAGAGTCGGACCGTGGTGGTCGGCTTGGTCATAAACATACTCTCCCGTTTCCAGCAGGGCGCCGAACTTGACGGCCTGGTTGGCCTCGTCGTGGTGCATCGGCCGCAAGTCCAGGCGGCCGAACCGCAGACCCGCGGCCGCCACCAGGGCGGCCAGGAAGAGCCCTCGATAGACGGTCTTGCTCATTTGGCCGGCAGGCCGTAGACCTCCACCTCGACGTAGTGGTTCATGTCGTTCGAGGTGTTGCCGTCGGAATACAGCCGGACGTAGCGGCCCTTGGCGCCCTTGGCGTCGATCAGGCGGCCTTCGTTGGTCTCGATGTACTCCTTGTCCCTGCCGATGCCCAAGCCGGCCGTGTTGTCGTGGTCGTTGTTGTAGATCGTGGCCACGCCCTTGAGGAAGTCCTTGTCGTCGGAGATCTGGATGACGACGTCACGGTAGACCCGGGCTTGGCTGTGGTAATGCCAGACCAGGATGGCGCCGACGGCGTTGGAGGCGCCCAGGTCGATCTGGACCCACTGCTTGCCGGGGCCGAGCTCGACGAAGTAGCCGTCCTCGCCCGACTTCTCGCCGTCGGCGACGAAGCTGGTCTCGCCGATGACCGGCTGCATGTCGCTCGAGGTCACGGGCTTCTTCAGGGACAGGAGCTTGGTGCCCTTGGCCACGAAGAACGGCCCGCGCGGCTTGCCGGTGACGATCTCGAGATTGGGCGTCTTGATGTTGCGGGGCGTGCCGACGAACATCGGCTTGGGCAGGCTGAGCTTGAGCTCTTCCTTATTGGGGTCCTGCTGGGTCGCGAGCGCCGTCGCGGCGATGGCCGCCAGCGAAGCGGCGGCGAGAAGGATCAGGATGGTCTTCTTGGCCATGGGGCGACTCCTAAGTGTTTGCGGACAGATAATATATCCCGACCCCGGCCCGGGGGTCAAATGAGCCGGGCCGCACGGCCGGAATAATTCCAAAGCTGGGGGCCCCGGCCCTTGCGCCAAGGCAATTCTGTGCGTATCCTAAAAGGGAAGGGGATTTCTGCCTTGAGCCGAGGGATAGTCCGGAGGCAATATGTATTCCGTCGCAGGATTCATCAAGCTGGCCATGCTGCCCGCGCTGTTGGCGGGATTCATCCAGGATCAGGCCGTCCTTCGGCACGATGTCGTCGTAGCGCTCAAGCTCGTCCATGTGACGGTCGTCGATAAGAAGGGGGAGCCCGTCACGGATCTGCAGCCGTCGGAATTTATCGTCTATGACAACAAGGACCGCCGGACCCTCACCGAGTTCGAGCGGCATTCGTTGTCCGCAAAGGCCCTGAATCAAGAGCCTCTCCGTCCCGTGACGCCGTCGGCGCCGCCTTCGCCGCCGGAGACCGTCCAGACGCCGAATCGCAAGCTCTTCCTTTTTTTCGATCTGGCTTACAACACGTCCAAGGGGATTTTGGCATCCAAGCAGGCGGCTCTCCATCTCCTGGACCGGGAGCTGTCCGCAACGGATGAGGTCGGCGTGCTTTCCTATTCCGCCCTTTCGGGATTCCGGATGAACGAATTCCTATCCACCGACCACGCCCGGATCCGGCAAACGGTGGCAGCCCTCGGCCTCCGCGGGATCGTCGGCCGGGCCGCCAATGTGGAGTCGGATTATCTGAGCGCAGATACCGCGCCGGGAGAAAGCGGCGATCCCAACTTGACCGCGGACAGGCTGGAAGCCAAATCCCAGGCCTTGATCTACCTGAAACGGATCACGGAGCTGGCCAAGGCGTTGCGCTACCTTCCGGGTTGCAAACAGATCGCCCTTTTTTCCACGGGCATTCCCTACTCCATGATCCAGGGCTCGATGGGTTTCGGCAAATCCGTCGATCCCGGCAATCGGGTCCTGCAGGACGGGATGAAGGAGATGCTCCGGGAGTTCGCGGCTTCCAACACCTCCATTTACGCTTTCAACACCCTGGGCGAGGACATCGATGTGTTCGCCCGCGATGCGAAGGCCTTCGAAAACCAGAGCAAGACCGCCTCCGCATCTCCCCAGGTCACCGATATGTTTCGGAAGCCCTCCGCGACGGGGGAGTCTTCGCTGCGGGAGATGGCCAGGGCAAGCGGCGGGCAGTATTTCGGGGATATCTACGAGTATGGCAAGAACCTGGCCGATTGGAACGGGCTGACCGGCTCGTATTACGTGCTCGGCTATGCCGTCAACGAGAAATGGGACGGCCGGTATCATAAAATCCGCGTCGAAGTCACGAGAAAAGGCTGCCGGGTCAGCGCCCAGGCCGGCTACTACGCCCCCAAGCCGTTCGGGGAGTACTCGAAGTTCGAAAAGCGCCTCCATCTTGTCGATCTGGCCCTCTCCGACCGGCCGTTGCTGCAGGACCCTCTGCGATTTCCGCTCCAGGCCCAGGGCTATATGGCCGGAGGATTGACCCGGCTTCAAATCTCCGCGGCGATTCCGCAGGATGTGTTAGCCCAGTTTCGGGAGGGGAAGGTCGAGATCGTCTCCTTGATCTTCGACGGCCAGGAGAATGTCGTCGATCTTCAGAGGACCGAGGAGGATTTTGCGCGCCGTCAGGGGATGTCCGTGATCTATACGACCGGGGCCTTGGTGTCGCCCGGCGTTTATAAAAGCCGGGTTGTCATCCGCGACCTGAAAACCGGAAAGAGCGCCGTGGCCACGGCCCCGGCCATGAAGATCCATCCCCCCGCTGCGGGAATTCTTTTCAATCCGCCGCTCTTCTTCGCCCCACGGGAAAGCTCGATCTTCCTGGAGGGGAACAGCGCCGGGCGGGCGCACACGGCGGTTTGGCGCAAAACCTACCTCACGGATCCGTCCCGGTTCGAGCCCGTCATCGGCGATCCGAGGGCGGATCAGCGCGGAGTCTTCGGCCTGATCACCTGCCCCCTTGTCGGCGCCGATCCGCAACTGGGATTCCGCGTCGGCTTGTCGAATGAAGCTTCCAAGGGGACGGAGATCGTACCTCTCGCCTTAAGCCGGGCTGAGCCGAGTTCCGACGACGCCCTCTACAGGATTGAATTTCCGCTCGTCGATATGCGCCCGGGGGAATACCGGCTTCACGTCGTCGCTTTCACCCTAGGAGGCCCGAACATCGCCGCGGCCGAGTTTCCGCTCCGGATTCTTCAGGGCCTTCGTTAATATCCGAGGGCCAAGCCCTGGCCGCGGGGATCGGCCGCGCCGAGGAAGAGGGACGGCTTGCCGTACTCCCCGAGCACGATGGTCAGCCCGCTCGAATTCGTGAGGCCGCCCGTCAACCGGATCTTGTGACCCTTGGCTTCCATGGCTTTCCGTACCGCTTCCGGGATAGTGCGCTCTATACCGATCGCATCGGGCTCGATGAATGAGATCATGGGTGCGGCCAGGGCCGCCCGGATGTCCATCTTGAAGTCGATCAGGTTCATGACCATCTGGGGCACGGTCTGGCCGATGTTGTGCCCGCCGGGCGTTCCCAGGGCGGCCCAGGGCAGGCCATCCTTGAGGATGATGGTCGGGCAGTCGCCGGACAGCTTGCGGCGGCCGGGGATGGCATCCATGGGATTGCCCTTGGGCTCGAAGGTGCTGTAAGCCAGCGAATTGTTGAGCCAGATTCCCGTCCCCGGGGCCATGATCCGGCTGCCGAAGGCGTTGCCCAGCGTTTGGGTGGCCGAGACGATGTTGCCGTCGGAATCGGCGACGACGAAGTGGGTGGTGTGGCTGTCGGGCGCCGGTTCCAGGCCGGGGTAGACGAACGGCTTGGCCCGGTTGGGATCGATGGCCGCCGCCTGCTCCTTCCAATAGGCTTCGGACAATAGTCGGTCGAGCGGGGGAGCCGCGTGGGCGGGATCGCCGGCGTATTTGAGCCTGGCCCAGAAGCCCAGCTTGGTCGCCTCGGCGAAGAGATGCAGGTATTCGGGGGTATTGGAGCCAAGCACGGCGACGTCGAACCGGCTCATGATGCCCAGCCGGACGAGCGAGCAGAAGGCTGTGGCCGGGGGCGAGGCGGTGTAGACCTTGTAGCCCCGGTAATCGATCCCGATCGGGTCCCACCACTCGGCTTCGTTGCCGGCCAGGTCCTCGAGCGAGAGGTAGCCGCCGCGGCGGCGGACCTCGTCGACAACAGCCTTCCCGATGGCACCACGGAAGAACTCTCCGGCGCCCTTCTCGGCAACGGCCTTGAGGGAAGCGGCCAGGTCCTTCTGGATCAGCCGGTCGCCTGCGGCGAGGGGAACACCCTCTTTGCCAAAGATCGCCTTGGCTGCCTCGGGGAAGTCGACGAACGCGTCTTTGATGGTGTTCGCGTCCCAACGGCTGAGGACGTATCCCGCCTCGGCCAGCTCAATGGCCGGATCGAACAACTCGCGCCAGCGGAGCTTGCCGTATTTCTTGGACATCGCCTCCCAGGCGTTGGTGTTGCCCGGGGTCGAGACGGCGGCCGCCCCGATCCGGTTCTTCATGAAGTCGGGCGTCGGCGCCCGGAAGATGTCCGGCTGTAGCCCAGCCGGGATGCGGCCGGAGCAGTTCAGGAACCGCAGGGCGTTGTAGGCCTTCGAATAGACCAGGATCGTCCCGTAGCCGCCCATCCCGGACATGGCCGGCTCGACGACGTTGAGCACCGCGGCCACGGCGACTGCGGCATCGAAGGCATTGCCGCCCTTTTGCAGGATGGCCAAGCCCGCCTTGGTGGCCAGGGGATGGGCCGAGCTGACCATGCCTTGCGTCCCTTCGGCCGAAGCGGCGGAGGCTGGATATTGGGCTTGCTCCGCCCAAGCGGGAATCCCCGCGGCGGCGATTAGGATCGGCAAGATGCATGTTGGAAGGTGCATTTATGGGCTCCAGGCTCTATGATACGCCTTTGAAACGGCGGACCCAACCGCAGATCGCTCTTGCTTCACCGGATAATCTGATGATCTGAGGAGACCGTGAAAAAACGGTATTTATCGTAGGAGAACGCGATGTCGCTTTTTGGAATTGTCGCCTCTGGACTAATATCAGGATAGCCGACGCGGACCTGGGACCGCCACGGGAATAAGATTCCTTCTTTTTCGAGCTTGTATTCGTGTGTCGTTATAAAGTTGGGGCGTATGTTCAGATTGGCGCAGTCCTCCAGGATATCCTCATATCCGTCGACGGGGATTCCCTCGATCTCGCATTTGAGGACGGCGAACTTCACTTTGTCGATCCAGAGTTTCGCGGACCAGATCCCGTCTTCGTCTCCAGACTTGGGACTCGCTTCGAGGACATAGACATTCAGTCCGCGAATCGTGTCTTCCTCGCGGATTCGAAAAAAGTAAGCGGCCTGCTTCTCGGGGAGAAGGATTCTCAGCGGGGTAAAGAGAGGGCTCAATAAAGCGATGCGTCGGTCCTCCAAAAGCTTGGCCGGATCATTGAAGGAAACGCGGTTCTCTTTCAGTAGAATTCTTCTTTCATTCAGCGCGCCGTCTTTCCTGACGACCTGATAATCGCAGACATAGTTGATCCGCTTCGTTTTTGAGGGATCCATGACCAAGCGAGGAATTTTGCTCACGATGCGCGGATATTCGCGCTCACGGCCGACCATGATTATGTCATATTCCGTTTTCAGGTTGTTCCGCAGGCTGAAATGCGTGTCCCGAATCTTCTCTTCGCAGACGAAATCCATGACGGCGTCGGACAGCCTCTGGCCATATTGCCCGGCTCGAGCCAGAACCTGAGCGACCACGGCGGGGGGATAGGAACTTGTCTCGGGCCATGGCCCGGCAGAACGCAGGTCAGGCTTGTATCGCATAGGTTCGAAGTGATACGAGAGGACGAATCCCACGGCGGCGGGCTTTCCGCCGAGAGAGACCGGCTCGAATGTCGATTGGAGCATGGACTGGACGGCCGAATAATCGAGGTACGGATGAGCCGATTGATCTAGCTTAACTGCGAGGACCTTTCCGTCATTGTCGATTTGGATGAGAAGGCGGACAATTCCTCCGATGCCGCGTTTCCGCAACGCTTCAGGATAAGATGGACGGACGAGATGTGCGGCCGGCGGTGCAGGGACGATTTTCATCTTGGAGGGCGTCTCTGCCGCGGCATCTATTCCCTTCGTCGGAGCGTCTTGAACGACGACGACGACGAAAAAATCTTGCTCGTTCCGCCTCGCCGCTAGGATCGCGGGTTCGTTTCTGCTCAAGAGGAGGTCTTTGTCAAACAGGGCGTCCGGAGCGGCGCGAGTCTTCCCGCTCGATATCATCAGTTGAAGGGAAATCCGCCCATCGGTGAGCGGCTTCGGATAGAGGCCAAGCTTAAAGAAGGTCCTCTCTCCAACGATAAGATCATTCCATTTGGTGGATTTCACGCCGCTCCATGGTTTTTCGAGAAAGAAAAGAGTGTCGACGGCGTCGAGAGTATGGAGGTTGAGGAGAAATTCGTTCGCCGCGGATGCAAACGCGCTTAGAGATCCCGGCACAACCTTGCGGAGGGAAGCGATCTCAGGGTGGGACGCCGATGTTATAACCTCGCCTTGCTCAGGCGCAGATTCGCCCGCCTCGGATTTGAGAAGAATGACACGAACGAGAAGTCCGTCTGTCGGTTGATTCGAGAATCCCGCGGATGTGATGACCAGCCCCATCAACAGTATCCACGAGAGAAAGCATCTCAAAGTGATCCCCTCCTCCGTAGCATATAACGATTTCAGTATTCAATTTTAGACGCGTTTCCAATTTCTTGTCAAATATCAAGAACCTGGCAGCTACCCCGTTTCTTGACAGCCCCGTACGTCATCTTCTATCCTCTGGTTTGATGTGCGCGAGGGTTCTCTTCCGTTGTTTGCGCCGCGCCGATCCCGTACCGTGGATTCTCTCCTCGGACGAACCGCAGGCGCGGCGGCTTGCGTTGGCGCATCTACCCATTGAAGGGGCGGACGGCCCGCCTGCTTCCCAAAAAACCGTACTTGCCGCTGCTTCTAAGGCCGTTCGGGCACATCCCGCCACGAAACGGCTGCTGGCCATGCTGCCCTCGACGGCGGATGAACCAGCCGATGTGAGCGGCCATAATAAGCCCGAGCTCGTCACGAACATTCTCGACCTGCTGGCCGAGTTCGGCCTGACGGCGGCTGACGAACCGCGCATCGCGCGCCTCCTCGATCAGATGCTTTCCCACGTCGATGCCGACGGTCGCTTCCAAGCCTATGCCGTGCAACGCTCGGGCCAGCCCGTTTGGGGATGCGTGCCTTGCGATACACACGCGATCGCCGACGCGGCCGGGCGGCATGGACTTGCGAACGATCCGCGCGTGCGCCGGGCGCTCGGTGCGGCCGAAGCCGATCTCGTCGAGACCGACCTAGGCTTGGCCTGGGGCTGCCGACCCGACCCGGTGACGGGATTTCGCGGGCCCGGCCGGCGAGGTGAGCCTTGCCCACAAGCCACCCTGGAAGCGTTGCGCGCTTTCTCCTGGCTTCCTCCGAAACAGAGGCCGAAGCGGATAGCCGCGGTCGTTCATACCATCCTGGAGATCTGGCGCCAGCGCTGCATTCGCAAGCCTTACATGATGGGCCACGGACGGCAGTTCAAGACGGTGAAGTGGCCTCCGACTTGGTATGGAGCTTACGAGATCGTCGATGTCCTCGGTCGACTGCCCGAGACCTGGCGCGATTCGCCCCAAGACCGACGCTCGTTGGCCGAGATCGCCGCCTGTCTGCTCGCCTACAACGTCGCGGCCGACGGCACGGTGACGCCCCAATCCGCGTTTCAGGGGTGGGAGTGGTTGTCCCTGGGGCAGAAGAAGCAGCCGTCTCCTCTCGCGACGGCCATGCTCTGGGCCCGGCTTGCCGCCGTCTCCGAGCTGGCCGCGGACATCGCCGCGGTCGATGTGCTCGCGCTCACAAGCTCAAAAGGCGGGACGGGGACCGTCATGCCGCCCAGAATCAGGTAATCGATCCGTTTTAATTGCTTCCGGGTTCAAAGCCCGGAACTTTGCGGGCCCCCGCTCTAGAACACATAGGCGAGCTTCATGAACAGGGCATCGATCCGCTTCCCGGCCACGCCAAAGACCGTTGAGCCTCTCTGATAGGCGAACTGGACGAGGCCGAACGGGGGCTGGAAGCGCCAGACGAAGAGCGCTTGGACGGCGGTCTTATCGATGGCCGAGTTGACCTGATAATAGATCTTCAGGAAGAGGTCGTTCGTGAGGTTGTAGGTCGTCCGGAGTGAGTGGATCCAAGTGCTGTCTTTTTCCGGGTCCGGATTGAAGGCTAGGCGAGTCAAGCCGTATTCGACGGAAAGGGCCTCCGTGAGCTTGCGTTGGACCGCTCCCTTGACCAGGTTGAAGTCGAGGCCGAAGTTACGGCCGAATCCATAGGCGATGCTGGCCGACTGCCACTCCCGCGTGTTGTATCCGAGCGTGAACTGCGCCTGATGGTTGCAGAACGCCTCTTCATAAAGCTTGTATTCTTTGGTGAGATCGGCCTCCAGCGAAAGCTTATTTCTGAGGTCGAAGCCCAGGGTTTGGTCTATCTGCCAGGACCTGAGCGTCCCGTTGAGGCCCCAGTAGATGTTGTAGTTCGATCCGTAATCGATCCGTTCGAGAACACCCTTCTTGATCCAGAAGATCTTTTCCAGGGCGGAATCAAGCTCCCGGCGATTGTCGTCGCGGACGAACCCGACGGCGTTGGCGTTGTCGCCGAACGTCTCGCTGAGCTGGGTGTAGCGGACGTGGAAATGGAAGGTCGCCGTGTCGAACGAAGGGCGCAGGAAGAAGGCGAGGTTGTTGCCCTTGGCGTCCCCGTAGCTCAGGGCTGCCTGCCCTGTAAAATGAAAGGTGCGCGAGAAATTGATGGAGGTGTCGAGGCCGGCCGTGCCCATGTTCCGGCCGCCGACGTTCCGGTTGGCCGCGAGGAATCCGACTGAGGAGTCTTTAAAGACATCCTTCTTGAGGCGGAAGACCGAGAAGATGGCCGAGCCCGTCCCGGC
The DNA here is from genome assembly GCA_963803915.1 of Candidatus Aminicenantota bacterium. Taxonomy (GTDB): domain Bacteria; phylum Acidobacteriota; class Aminicenantia; order Aminicenantales; family UBA4085; genus UBA4085. Next base: position 340,480 of record CAWDOL010000015.1, read on the forward strand.
CGTGTCGTCGGGTTTGGTCTGGGCCGTCAATCCCGAGAACTCGAAGCCGCCCGCCTGGCCGTAGATCTTCGCCCCGCCATAGATGTCTCCGATCCGGCGCGAATAGAAGAGCTGGATGCGCTGGTTGTAGCTCTCTTTTCCCTCGAGGAAAAAGTTCCTTTTTTCAGGCAGGCTCAGCTCGAAGCGGGTCAAGTTGATCTGTTCCTGGTCTGCTTCGACGGTGGCGAAATCCGGGTTCAGGGTGAAGTTCCCCGAGACCGTCTGGCTGAGAGCGTAGCGGGCATCCAGGCCGACCTCGGCCCCGATTGTGGACCAGTCTTCCAGCTTGCCCACGATGTGGGGGATGACCTGGAGCCTCTGGGCTGCCCGTTCGAGGTCGAGCCCGGTGAGGCGCCCGAATTGGGAAACTCGGGAGAGGGAGTCCACGGCGCCCTGCCAGCAGCTGTGTTCCAGTCTCCGGGGGAGGCTTCGGACCAGGCCGAGGCCCCAGCTCTTTCGGCGGCCGGGCTTGTACTTCAGGCTGGCCAGCTTGATGGCGATCTCGACCGTCCAGCCCTTCTCCGTCCTTTGAGCGGCTGACTTCCAGATGCCGTCCCAAGTCGAGTCGGTCGTCAGGCCGTTGTCGGCGATCCTCCCATCGTACTGGGTCCCGAGGAGGTTGGTCCAGAAGAAATAGCAGTCCCTTCGGTTGCCATGGGTGTCAAGGAAGAATCCCGACGGCATCGTCTTCCTTAAGGTCGGCGTCGCGCTTAACGATCCTGGCGGCGATCCTGCCGGTCTCGGGGTCCGCGTTCTCGAAGGCGAAGTAAATGGCCACGCCGTCATAAAGAACCCGGACCGTGGTTCCCGCCGAGGCGGAGACTCCCCGCTCCGGCTGGAATTGAACGAAATCCGAAACCGCCTGAGCCCGGCCCCAAGCGTCCTCGTCCAGGACGCCGTCGATCCGGATGGGCCCCTCGGCCTTGGTGGCCGCCGCCTCTTTGACCGCCTGAGCGGACACGGGGGGGACCGAAAGCAGGACCCACGCCGATAATCCAAGTAAAAGCTTGAGTATGAGGCCCATAGCTCGCGATTCTATGGAATAGAGCGCCGGCGGTCAAACGCCATGACTTGGCCGGCGGCTGACTCGGCCCTCGCTTTCCAGTTGTGCCGAGCGATCCAGGGCCAGGTTGGGTTGGGTGCTGATCCGGAGTCTCAGATCGCATCCGGATTGAAGGCCCGGCACTTCCCGTAGTCGATGACCGCCAGGGCCCAGACGTCCGGGTGGGCGGCGCAGAAGGCTTCGACCTGGGCCGTGGTCATGACCATGAAGGCCGTGGAGACGGCGTCGGACACCGCCGCGACATCATGGATGGCCCAGGCGGCGAGATGGCCTCGGGCGGGCTTGCCCGTTCGCGGGTCCAGAATGTGCTGGCCTTTGACCTCGGTGCCCGAGCCGCTCAAAGCTTTATCCTGGAGGACGATCTCGCCCGGCACGCCCAGGCTGGGCCATCCGCCTCCCACCCCGACCGGCCAACCGGGCTCGTCTTCCTTGCGCCCCGGCGCCGTGCCGGAGGCGAGCGCCGTGCTCGTGCCGCCGTGCAGGAGGACGTTCTCGATGTCCCAGTCGGCCAGGACTTCCAGGGCCGAGTCGAGCGCGAATCCCTTGCCGATGGCGCCCAGGTCGAGGTCGAGGAAGAGCGGGCCGTCCTCGCCCTTGAGCCGCTTGAATTCGTATCCACGTCCGGTCTCGAGAAGCGAGAACGCCGCCGGCGTCGGCTCGGGTTCGGAATCGCCCGGCTCGCCCGCCTCGCCGGCCTCATCCCGATCGTCCCGGTTCTCCCAAGCCCGCCGATTGACGTCGAAGGCGCCGCCCGTCTCTTCGCGGATCTCCTCGGCCATGGTCAGGCAATCGAAGGTCTCGACGCCGATGGCCATGAATTGACCGGGCTGGAGACGGTTGAGCCGCGCGACCTCGCTGCGGATGTCGAAGCGGCTGAAGAGCCCCTCCAGGCGGTCGATCTCCTTGAAAGCGGCCCGGGCGGCCTGCCCGGCATAGGTCGGGTCATCCGAAGCGATGACGGCCTCGAAGAAGGTGCCCATGGCGTTATGGGCGAAGCGGTGGGCCAGAAGCTCCGAACTCATCGATTCTTGGCCGGGATGAGCCGTGCGTCGGCAAAGACGATCATGATCAGAGCCGAGATGAGGGCCGAGTAGCGGTGCAGCTCGAGGAGCGGCATCTGGGCGGCGGCCGGCAGGACGGGGAGCATCGAAAAGAGGGCCGAGACGATGATCAGCAGGCCGGCCAAGGCGTTGGTCCAGAAAAGGACCTTGACCACGAAAGCCCGGGGAAGGTTCTTGAACCAGGGACAGGCGAAGGAACCGAGAATGTCTTCTTCCTTCTTGTCGAAGGCATAGTCGCGGGCTCGCCAGACGACGATGAAGGCCAGCCCGACGGCGAAGACGCCGCCCAGGCTGACATGCGCCACCAGGGGGAACCCGAACATGCCGCGGGGGACGAAGACGGCGAAGAAGAAACCGGAGGCGGCGAGGTAGAGGAAGCTGGCCGCGACGGCGGCGAAGATCCACTTCATCCAGCCGGGATAATAGCGGGACGTCCAATCCTCGAACCAAGCCCACAGCTTACGAAAGATATTAGGCCTGGCGATTTGGCCGTAACGGAGGGCCAGCCATTGGAAATAGCCGGGCTTCCGGATTCTGTTCGCCACGGTCTGCGTCTCGGGCCCGGCATAAGCACGGAACCGGATGTGGGACCGCTGGAAGGCCACGCCGGCCAGGGTGACGACGGTCAGGATGGCGAAGAGCATGGCTATCTCCTCTTCTCGATCAGGCCGGAGGCCCGGCCGAGCAGGGTCAGCATCAGCACGGCGAGGATGGCGGCGATGACGAAGCCGGCGATGGCCAGCACGACCTTGAACCCGGGCCGGACGAGGAACGACAGCCCGAACAACCGGTGGAAGACGCCGGTCATGCCCATGTACGAGACGGCCGAGCGGACCTCGGCCTTGTCCGTCCGCAGCGGGCCCGAGGCCTTCGTCTTGGCGAAGAAGAAGTCCGAGCTACCGCTGTGGCAGTCCGTGCAGCCGTTCACACCCAGGGCTTGCCGGGCCGACCGGACGCCGTGGGCGAACGGCCAGGTCACCGGTGCAGCCGCATCGCTCTTGACGGCGGTCAGGCCGCCCTTGGCCCCGATTTCAAAGAGCTTGCCCGAAGCGATGTAGACGAACTCGCCCCCGGCCTCATTCGAAGCCTTGGCCCCGGCCGCCAGTGCGGCGAGCACCGCTTCGACCTGGGTTTCGGTCAGCGTCTGCTCCGTCCCATTCAGTGCGGCGACAGTACGAGCCCGGGATTCTGCAAAGAGGGAGGTGCGGGTCTCGCCCTTGAGCCAGCCTAGGGTGAACGGCGACGGGGGCGCGTCCTTGATCTCGGCCTTGTCGAAAACGTTATCGACAAACTTATAGAGCACGTTCTTGTAGGCCAGGATGGGCTGTCCCGGCGCTCCCGGCATGACGGCCAGGGCGGCCAGAATGTTCTGAATCCTGGTTTCGGGCTCGATGGAGGTATCGGCATTGGCAGGGTCGAATGTCGGCGACCAGGGGAGCAACCTTGCCGTCCTTAAACAGCGCCCATGCGGCCGCAAAGACGCCCTTCGACTCGGGCACGTCGGCGACGGCGGTCAAACCGGCGTCGGCGTTGACTTCGAAGGCCCGGCCGTCGAGGACCAGCACCGGAGAGCCGCCGATCTCGGGCACGCCGGCAAGCGCGTTGAGGACGGCGACAGCTTCGTTCTCCGGGAACAGGATGTCGCCTGCGATGGCGGCGACATCGGCCGGCTTGAGGGGCTTGGGGAAGTCGCCTTCCATGCGGGCCCAGTAGGCGGGCCACATGATCCGGCTCGGCACGAGCTTCTTGTCGTCGTCGCGAATATAGACCGGCTCCTTGATGGCCGGCAGATCGGTGGACCAGTCGGCGATACCGAAGATGCCCAGCCGATTGGCCTTGGCTGTCCGCACGCCCGTCGTTTCTTGGGCGGGCATCGGGCCCGAGTGGCAGACCGTGCAGGCCAGCCGTTCATAATGGACCTTGGGCAAGCCCTTATGGATGGGCTTGGGGGCGCCCAGGCGGCCCGGTTTGACGGCCTTTCCTTCGGCTGTTTCGCCCAGATGGCAGCCGCGGCAGGTGAAGTCGCCGCCTGCTGCGGCGGGATTGTCCTTCCCCTCGCCCTCGTATCCGCGGACCATGCCGTGGCCGACGTCGTTTCGGTGACAATCGACGCAACGGATCCCGGCGGCGGCGTGGACGTCGTCGTCGAAGTCGCGCTTTGTCTGGCCTTTGGGAGCGGCCGAATGGCAGGCCAGGCAGCGGCTGTCGCCCGGCTTGTAGGCCAGGTCGAGGAAGGCCCGGTGCTTGCTGTCGAAGGCCGTGCGGTCGTACTTGACGGCGGGCGCCACGGCCCACTCCGAGTCGTCCGGGTTGGGTCCGTCGAAGATGTCCCAGGTCGTCTTCAGCCGCGACGACATCCCGATCACCTCGGCCAAGCCGGAGGCCGCGGTGGCCGCCCAGCGGAAGTTCTCGCGCAGGACCTGCTTGGCCCATTCGCTGGGGTTCTGCTTGGGCGAGGCGTTGTGGCAGCCCAGGCAGTTGATCTCGATGGGGCCCGAAACACTCCAGCGCGATTCGGGCGTCTGGTCGGCTTCGCCGGGCTCAGCCGGCCCGCCGCCGGGCAGGTGGCGGGCGAAGAGGAGGGTGAAGTCCCAGGCCGAGAGATTTAGGTCCTTGGGTTGGAACATCCCCTTCCACGGCCGGTAGGAGATCGGGATCTGAGTCCCGGTCCGCTCGTCCAGCCAGACCCAGGGCTCGCCCGGACGGCCGGCGGGACCGCCCGCGGCGGCGTTGAAATGCCAGCCGCGCTTGATCACGTCGTAGTCGTGGCAGGGGGCGCAGGAGAAGCGGGCCGAGAAGGGCAGGGGATTGCTCTCGGTCGGCACGATGGCCTGGTTGAGCTCGTCCTTGAGCGGAATCTGGTGGACGGGCGAAATGCGGCTGCCGGCCCATTTCGTCTGGTCGTTCGATGCCGACGCGACTCCCGCCGCAACGACCGCGACGACGATGATGGCCAAGGCCGCCGCGATGATTCGGGAACGAGAGCGGTCGTCATGGCGGGCTCTTCGCTTGGCGGAAGGGCTGGCCATGGCGTCTTGCGGTTTGACGACTCTCATGGCCATCATGCCTTGAACATCGCCGGTGTGAAGCGGAAGGGCATGCGGTTGCGGACCGCTTCGTTGACCTTGATCACGGCCACGGCGCTCTCGTAGGCCAGCTCGGCCGGGCAGTTCAGCTTGGCTCCGCCGCGTAGGGCTTCGAAGAAGTTCTCGAGATGCGGCTGGTGGGCCGGCTTGGCCAGGTCCACCGGCAGCGGCCAGCGGCCCGCTTCGGCCGTGACCCGGACGTCGACGAAGACGTTCTTGGTCTCGATCTTCTGGACGGGCGCGGCCTCGGTCAGGAGCAGGCCGTCTTTGACCAGCGAGTCCCACTCGGGAGCGTGGGCCTCGCGCATGGCCCAGTTGCCGCGCGTGGCGACCTCGGAGATTTGCATGGCCCCGTCGTCGCCCATGAAGACTTCGTAGAAGCCGCCGTTCTTGGTCGTCGTCTGGACCTGGTACATGGCCCGGACCGTGCCTTCCGGCGTTTCGTATTCGAAGATGGCCATGACGTTGTCGTACCACTCGCGGCCCTTGTAGTAGTCCACACCGCCCGAGGCGAGGACCGTGCTCGGGTTGCTGCCGAAGACCCAGGAGAAGAGGTCGATCTGGTGCGAGCCGAGGTCGACGATGGGGCCGCCGCCGAACTTCTTGTACCAGCGCCAGTTGCGGAACTCCTCCATGTTGGCGTAGCCGAAGGCCTGCAGCTTGGCCGGGTCGATGGGGTAGGTCTTGGGCCAGCCCAGCATGTCGGCCTTGGACCGGTTCCACTGGGCGTAGGCCAGGTTGACCCGGCCCAGGACCTTGCGCTCGCGTATGACCTTGTCGATGGCGTGGATGTAGCGCGGGTTGGAGCGGCGCTGGTGGCCGACCTGGAGGAGCTTGCCCGTGCGGCGGGCCGTCTCGACCATGGTCCGGGCCTTCTCCAGGGTGTTGGACATCTCCTTCTCGCAGTAGACGTGCAGGCCCGCGTTCATGCAGGCGTTGGCGTGCTCGGCGTGCATCCAGTCGGGGGTGGCCACGATGGCCGCGGCCAGGCCCTTCTCCTTGGCCAGCAGCTCGCGGTAGTCCTCGTAGACGACCGGGTCCTGCTTGTACTTGCGCAGGTAGCCGCGGGCGTACTGCTGGCTGTAGGACCAGATGTCGCAGACGGCGGCGATGCGGATGCCGGGTATGCGCAGGCACGATTCCATCAGCACCCGGCCCTGCTCGCCCGCCCCGATCAGGGCGATGCGGATGTCGTCCGGCTTGGGCGCGGGCTTAGCCGGCAGCGGCTTGGGCGGCGGCGTCCTGGCGGGCCAGTCCGGCCCCGGACACGGCGGCGCCGAGCCCGGCGGCGGCGGATGCTTTTAAGAACGAACGACGAGTGAGAAAGGATTTGTTTTTGGCGTTATAAGGCGTCATGACCTGCTTTCCTTCTTCGAATAGGAATGAATATTCCGGTCCTGTGAGCATCTCGATTCCGAAAACTGGGAGGTGAGGGAGATGGGGGTCGAAACCCGTGCGACGACGGAGCGGGCATGGTTCGTCCTGCATTTGCCCCGGGAAGGACAAATGAGGGCGAGAGCGCAGGAGGAGCGTCGGAGCGGATTTTCCGCGCTGGGGAAAATCCGCGTGTTTTGACCCCCGTCTCCCGAAACGTCCCGACTTGGTCAATTCGTCAGTCCTTCTTCATTTCCTTGTCGAACGCCACCGTCGACGGCGCGAAATTGATGCTCCGAACGAACTCGAGCGACTCCTTGGCTCCGTATTCGCGATCCATGCCGTTGTCCTCCCACTCGACCGAGAGGGGGCCGGCGTAGCCGATGGCATTGAGCTCGCGGATGATCTCCTCGAACTCGACGTCGCCGTGGCCGAGCGAGCGGAAGTTCCAGCCCCGGCGCAGGTCGCCGAAGGGGAGGTGCGAGCCGAGGATGCCGCTTGTCCCGTCCAGCGTGACGGCGGCGTCCTTCATGTGGACGTGGTAGATGCGGTCGGGAAAGTGCCGGATGAAGAGGTGGGGCTCGAAGGCCCTGCCACTGCAGGTGGCTGGGGTCGAAGTTGAAGCCCAGGGTGGGCCGGCGCGCGAACTTACTCGAGCAGGCGCTCGGCGGTGTAAAGGTCGAAGGCGATCTCGGTCGGGTGGACCTCCAGGGCGAACTTGACGCCGCGGGCGTCGAATTCGTCGAGGATGGGCGTCCACAGCTCCTTGATCTTGTCGAATCCGGCTTCGATCATCTCGTCCGAGGCCGGCGGGAAGGAGTACCAGGCCTTCCAGATCGGCGAGCCCATGAAGCCGTTGACGACCTTGCAGCCCATGGCGGCGGCCGCACGGGCCGTGGCCTTCATCTCCTCGACCGCCCAGGCCCGCAGGGCTTCGGGCTTGCCCTTGACCTCGGCCGGGGCGAAGCCGTCCAGCCGTTCGTCGTGCAGGTCGCCGACGCACTGGCCGGCCAGGTGGGCGCCCAGGGCCCAGCAGCTCGAGGCCGTAGCGGGCCAGGATGGCCTTGCGCTCCTCGACATATCCGGGATCGGAGGCGGCCTTGCGGACGTCCATGTGGTCGCCCCAGCAGGCGATCTCCAGGCCGTCGTAGCCCCAGGAAGAGGCCATCTGACAGAGGGTTTCGAAAGGCAGGTCGGCCCATTGGCCGGTAAAGAGCGTGATGGGTCTGGTCATCGGCGTCTCTCCCTGGCTGCGCCGCCCGGAAGCGGGGCGAAAATACGGAACTTAAGGGATCGAAATATATCGCCGGGACCGGCGGGAGTCAAGGCCGGCGGCTTCCGTTCGCTTCGTTTGACGGGCCATCCGATCTATGCTACTCAAGGGCTATCGGAGAAGGATGGAAAATGCCGCGCGACGTCGGTAACGGCAAGCCGCACCTGGTCCTTGTCCACTCGTTCTACGCCAACAGCATCTTGCTGCGCGGCCTGGGCGAGTTTCTGTCCGACGAGTTCCACGTCCATTTCCTGGACCTCCCCGGGTTCGCGGCCCACGAGCCGCCGATGCCCGAGGTCAGCCTGGACGGCTTCGCCCGCCATGTCGAGGGGCGCGTCCTCGGCCTTGGCCTCTCGATGCTACCTGATCGCCGGCGTCTCCTTCGGGTTTTCGGTCGTCTGCCGAACGAGCCTACCGCCGGGCTGCCGGGGTGTCGTGGCCATCTTCCCCTTCCTCGGCGCCCAATCCTTGGCCTTGCGCCGCCGCAAGAAGCTCTTCTACCAGGCGGTCGTGAACGCCATGAGCGCTTCACCGGCCTCGGCGCCGCCATCTGGAACACGCGCGCGTCTTGAGCGGTTCGCCTTCTGGTGGAGCTCCTACCCGTCCGAGCGCGTCCGCCTCATCCTGGATCACATGGACGGCCGGACGTTCTTCGACACGGCCCGGCTCATCCTGAACCGGGGGGACGGCGCCGCGTTTCACGACCTGCCCCATGTTCTGATTCTGAACCCCGCCGACGCGACCGTCCGCTCCGATTATTGCTTGCGGGAGTTTGAGGAGCGGGTGAATGACCTCTGCGTCGTCCAGACCGACATGGACCATTATCCCGTCGAGCCAACGGCGGATTACTTCCGGGCCCGCTTTGCGGCCGGTGATATCGCCCGCATCCGCGCCTTCTTAGACCGGCCGTAGCTTAGAGACCGATCCAAACCGCACCCCGGGTCGAGCTTTCGACACAAGCCTCGATGAAGCGGACGCCACGCACGCCGTCTTCGGCGGTGGGGAAGTCCAGGTCAGCCGCTGTAAAAACCTGTCCCGCAGCCTTCTTGGCCAGCACGGCGATATACGTCGAATACAGATTGGCGAAAGCCTCGAACAACCCCTCGGGATGCCCCGACGGCAGGCGGGAGCGCGACTGGCCGGACGGCGTCATGGGATCGCGGCCGCGCGAGAGGCGGGCGGTGGGCTTGTCCACGTAACCGACCGTGGCATAGTTAGGATTTTCCTGAGCCCACTCGAGCGAGGCCTTGGTGCCGAAGATACGAACCCGCAAGCCGTTGTCGTGGCCGACGGCGACCTGGGAACACCAATACATGCCCTTGGCCCCGCCTTTGTAGTCGACCAGGATCGAGGCGTTGTCGTCCAACATGCGTCCGGGGCCGAACTTGTCCAGCCGGGCCAGCAGGCGCTCGATGTCCAGGCCGGTCAGGTAAGCGACCATGTTCTCGATGTGGCTGCCGATGTCGCCGACGCAGTTGGATATGCCGGCCTTGGCCGGGTCCGTGCGCCAGGCGGCCTGCTTCTGGCCCGTCTTCTCGAGCAGGGTGGCCAGCCAGTCCTGCGGGTACTCGGCCGAGACGAAGCGGATGTCGCCCAGCTCGCCGGCCGCGATCATGTCCCGCATGTGGTAGACGAGGGGATATCCCCGGTAGGCGTAAGTGACCATGAAGGGAAGGCCGGATTCCGCGGCCAGACAATGCAGCTCCTCCGCCTCGCGGCTCGACGCCGCCAGGGGCTTCTCGCAGACGACGGGAAAGCCCGCCTCCAGCGCGGCCTTGGCGATGGGGTAGTGGGCGGTATTGGGAACGGTGATGACGATGAAATCGAGCCGATCCGGGCGGGCGGCTTCGGCGGCGATCATCTCGGCCGCGGTCCGGTAGAGCCGGCTCTTATCCAACGCCCCAGGCCTCGCCCGTGGCCAGGGTGTTGTCGAAGGACTGCGAGAAGCAGCCGGCGACGAGCCGCGTCTTGCCGTCCATGGCGATGGCCTTGCGGTGGACGTCGCCGATGAAGGCGCCCGAGCCGCCTCCGACCAGGGCGTAGGTCATGCGGGAGGCTTTCGAGAGGGTGTCCTGTCCTTCGATCATGGCGCGCTCCTCTTTGCCGGGTTGATGTCCGCCCTCATCATATTCAAGCCGCCTCCGTTTTTCAAAACCGGCCGGCCCCCCCCCCGGCGCCTACTCGAACCGCAGCGCCTCGATGGGGTTTTTCCGTCCGGCCTGGATGGACTGGAAGGCCACGCTCAAGCCAGCGATTCCGAGGGATAGGACTGCGGCCAGGGCGAAAACGCCCGGCCCGAACGGCGTCCGGTAAGCGAATCCCCGCAGCCATTGGCGCAGGGCGAAATAGGCCAGGGGAAACCCGATCAGATCGGCGATGACGACCCATTTGAGGAATTCGCCGTTGAGGAGGACGACGATCCTGACCACCGAAGCGCCGGCGACCTTGCGGATGCCGATCTCCTTGGTCTTCTGTTCGGCCAGGAAGGCGGCCAGCCCGAAAAGCCCCAGGCCGGCGATGAGGAGGGCCAGCGTGGCGAACGTCCGGATGACGCTTCCCATTCGGCTTTCGGACTGATAGAGCCCGGCCAGTATGTCGGCGTAGAAACGGTAGCTGAGAGGGTAGCCCGGATTGATCCTCGGCCAAACGTCCCTCAGCCCCGCCAGGCCCTCCGCGATCCGGCCGGGCGTCAGCCGGATGAAGAGATAGCCATAGGCATCGACGTTCATGGTCAGGACGAGCGGCTCGATGGCCTCATGGAAGGAATGAAAGTGGAAGTCGCGGACCACGCCGATGATCCGGCCTTTGCGTCCGGACAGCGCGAATTCTTTTCCCACGGGCCGGCGGAGGTTCATGATCCGCGCGGCCGACTCGTTGATGACGTATCCATCCGTCGCGTCGGTGGGGATATCCCGGGAGAAGAAACGGCCTTCCTTCATTCGCAGGCCCAGCGTCGTCAGGTAGTCGTCGTCGACGGTGCGGATCTGGATGGACGGTGCGGCCTCGTCGGATTTTCCCTCCCAGTCGACGGCGGTCGTTTCGAAGCCGAGCACGGTCAGGTCTTCGTTGGAGCGAGTGACGGCCGAGATGCCCGGCTTCGACTTCAAGCTCGACTTGAGCGCCTCGAAAGCCTCGGGCGTTTGGCTGCCAAGACTGGTCACGATCAGGCCTTCCGCCCGCAGGCCCAGGTCCTTATGACGGATGAACTGGAGCTGGCGGGATACGATCAGCGTGGCGACCAGCAGGAAGGCCGAGACCGCGAACTGGATGACGACGAGAACCCGGCGCACGGCCGCCGGCTTGGCTCCGGAGCGGGGCGCCCCGCGAAGCACCCGGACGGGTTGGAAACCCGAAAGGTAGAGGGCGGGGTAGAGTCCCGCGAGCAGACCGCTGATGGCCGCCATCGCCGCCACGCCCAAAAGGATGGTGCGGCCGAAGAGATCGGACCGGGCGAGGGCTTTGCCGGTCAGCGCATTGAAGGCCGGCAGGCTTACGACAACCAGCCCCACGGCGATCAGGAGGGCGAGCAGGGAGTGGCCGACGGATTCCCCCAGAAACTGCTTCATCAGATCCGACCGCCGGGCACCGATTGTCTTGCGCAAGCCCACTTCCCGGGCCCGCCGCGAGGCGCGGGCCGTCGACAGGTTGACGAAGTTGAAGCAGGCGATGAGCAGGATGAAGAGCGCCACGGCGGAGAAGATGACCACGGCGGCGATCGGACCCTCGCCGTCGAGGCCATACAGATGGAGCTTGGTCAGGGGGCGGAGGAGGATCCGGGTGTGAGAACGGGGGATCTGGGTTTCGATAAGGCCCTCGATCTTGGCGTTCAAAGCCCGCGGATCCACGCCCTCGGCCAGACGGATGTAGGTGGACAGCTGGAAGGAGCTCCAGCGGTCCAACGACGGATCCCGCTGGGAGAGAAACGGGAGCGGGACGACATAGCGGAACCGGAAATCGGAATTGGCGGGCACATCGCGCATGACCCCCGTCACCCGGAGCGGCGAATCCGGGTTGAACGACAGCATCCGGCCGATGGGATTTTCATCCCCAAAACAGAGCTTGGCCATGGACTCGGAGATGATGATGGAGGAGGGATCGGCCATGGCCGAGGCGGCGTCGCCGGCGAGCAGGGGGAAGGTGAAGACCTGGAAGAGCGAAGGATCGGCATAAAGCCCCGGCTCGGTATAGAAATCGTCGATCCCCGGGCCGAAGCGCAAGGGTCCCCGGGAACTGCGCAGCCGGACCGCTGCGGTGATTTCCGGGTATTGGGCCAGGAGGGCCGGAGCCACCGGCCCCGGCACCGCCGGGGCGAGGAAGGTGTTGTCCAGTGTCCGCTCCACAAGCACGCGGTGGATCAGGCCGGCATGGGCGTGGAAACGGTCAAAGCTCACCTCGTGCCTAACCCACATCATGATCAGGATGCAGCCGGCCATGCCGGCGGCCAGTCCGGCGATGTTGAGGAAGGAGAAGCCCAGCCGCCGCTTGAAGCCGCGGGCGGCGACGCGGAAGTAGCTCCTGATGAGCGCCGGCATGAACCGTGACGGCCGCAGGGAGGACCGGCGGTCGAGCGCGGCGCGGCGGTTCTTCCCGTATTCGCCGGCCAGGCTTTCGGCCGTCCCGACCGTACCGGCGGCGGCCCGGAAGGCGTCATCGTCGGAAAGCCCGCCCTTCTTTTGCGCCTCGAACTCGTCGCGGAGGTGAAGCTCCAGGTCGGCGATCGAGGCGTCCTCGAACGCGGGATCGTGGCGGAAGCCCTTCCTCCAGCCGCGGATCTCCTGCTCAAAATCAAACATGGCTATCCCCCTGTCGCTAGATTTCGGCCGGGCGGGCTTCGCTGAACCCGATCATGGTCTGGAGGATCTGCCGCCAGCTGGCGATCTCCGAGGCCAGAACTTGGCGGCCTTCCGGGGTAATTTGGAAGTAGCGGCGGGGGCGGGAAGCTTCCCCGGCGGACTTCCACCTCGAGGCGATCAATCCGTCCATCTCCATACGCTGAAGTACGGGATAGAGCATTCCGTCCGTCCAGCCCAGGTTGCCGCCGGAAGCGGCTTTCACCTTTTGGATGATCCGATAGCCGTAGTCCTCGTCCCGGGATAGAATCGACAGGATGATGGGTCTTGTCGAGGCCGCCATGAGCGTCTTTGAGATCATCTTTGCCCGTCCTTACATTGAACGCGAAAGTATCTTCACATTCTATTTACGATAGGCCAGGCCCATCTGTTGACAATAAAATTAAAAAAGATTCGTTCTGGCGATTCTCGCGGAATAAGCGAGAATCCGCCGGGCCGATCATGGCCTGTCGGGCAACCTTTTTCCTTGCCTTCGCATCTGAATTCTTGAATCCGTCGAGAATGCGCCGGGGCCGGAAATCCCGTTTTCGAGAGCAATCCGCGGGGAGGGATTCATGCTGACAAGATATCTGAAGTCGATCCTGCGCCCTCTTGCCCAGCGCCGGTTTTATTCGGCCGTCAATATCCTGGGCTTGGCCGCGGGCATGGCCTGCAGCCTGCTGGTCCTCTTCTATGTGAGATACGAGCGGAGCTATGACCGCTTTCACGATCGGCCCGACGACATCTACCGGATCGTCATGCATCAGCCGAAGAACGCCGCGTCGGGAACGGAATGGTGGGTCGTGTCTCCCTACATCCTGGCCGAGACCTTAAAGCGGGAAGCGCCCGACGTGGTCCGTGTGGCCCGGATTCTGCGGGAAGAATCGATCGTCCGAGCGGCGGACCGGACGTTCGTCGAGAAGAAGTTCTTCTTCGCCGACCCGGAATTTCTCCGCATTTTCAGCTTCCCCCTCATCCAAGGCGACGTCGGGACCGCGCTCAGCGAACCCTTTACCGTCGTCCTGACGAGGTCGACAGCCGAGAGATATTTCGGCCGCGAGAATCCGATAGGCCGCGCGGTGACCATCGGCGACAACCGGCTGTATCGGGTCACCGGGGTCATGGCCGACGTGCCCGGCAATTCGCATTTCTCGTTCGATCTGCTGGCCTCCTTCGCGACGCTCCCTTCCCTCTGGCAGGGCGATGCCTGGAGGGCCCAGTGGAAGACCGACTGGTTCGACAATCCGTTCAAAACCTACCTTCGGCTCCGGGAGGGGACGGACCCCCAGACTTTCGATGAGAAGCTCCGGCCTTATGCTTTCAAGGGCTTCGGGGATGAGCTCTACACGTTCCATGTCCAGCCCCTGACGGACATTCATTTCAAGGGTCACTACAACGGGGAGCTCGAGGCCAACGGCGACATTAAGTACCTCTTCATCTTCTCGGCTGTGGCCGTCTTTCTCATGATCATCGCAGGCTCGAACTTCGTGAACCTGTCCACGGCTCTGGCTTCGCTCCGGGCCAAGGAAGTCGGCATCCGCAAGGTCGTGGGCGCCGCCCGGCATCAGCTGATCGGACGCTTCCTCTGCGAATCCCTCCTCTTGTCCGGACTGGCGCTTCTGGTCGCCTCCGCTCTGGCCGTCTTTCTCCTGCCCCTCTTCCGGCGGCTGGTCGGATCGACCATCCCGTTGCGGGCCTTGATCGAACCCTCCAGCCTTTTGCTCACGGCTGCTTTTGCCCTGGGAACCGGTCTTCTGGCCGGTCTCTATCCGGCTTTTGTCCTATCCGCCTTCCTCCCCGTCAAGACTCTCAAGGGCGATCGCTCGCCGGGCTCGGAGGGAGCCGTGTCCTTCCGTCGCCTGCTGGTGGTCGTCCAGTTCGCCATTTCGGCTGTCCTGATCGCAGGGACGCTCATCATCCGCGGCCAGCTGGATTTCATGCGGACCAAGACGCTCGGTTTTCAGAAAGACCACATCATCACCCTGAATACCATGCGGGACCCGGGGCTGGCCCGGAACCGCGAGGCCGCGAGGCGGGAGCTGGAAAGCCTGCCCCGGATCAAAGCTTTGACCGAATCGACCGGTCTGCCCAACCTGATCGGCTGGTCGAACCTGGCCGATTGGTCGGGTAAGAATCCGGATGAAAAGACCTTCTTCTACAGGCTGGGGGTGGACCGGAATTATCTGGACTTCTATGGCCTCGGCCTGGCCGCGGGCCGGGCTTTTTCAACCACACCCGGCGTGGATGGAGCGAGTGCCTACCTCATCAACGAAACGGCGGCCAAGCGAATGGGCATGAAGGATCCAGTCGGGCAGCCCTTTGGGTTTAAAAAGATCGATGGGACGATTATCGGCGTCGTCAGGGACTTCCACTTCGATTCCCTGAACGTCCCCATCGCGCCGCTCGCGATCAGCGTCCTTCCGGAGGATCGGCTCTACCGGACGTCCCTGAAGATCGACGCGGCGGATGTCCCCGGCGCCCTGGCTGATGTCCGGGCTGTTTGGAACAAGTACGCGGCTTTCCACCCGTTCTCCTATGCCTTCCTCGATGAGTCGCTGGACGCGGCTTACAAGAAAGAAGAGCGTCTGGCCGAGGGATTCGGCATCTTCAGCCTGATCGCGATCCTGATCGCCGTCCTGGGTCTCTTCGGCCTGACGGCCTACTCCGTGGGCCGGCGGACCAGGGAGATAAGCATTCGCAAGATCCTGGGCGCCGGAATCCCGCAGATCGTGGCCCTTCTGGCCAGGGACTTTGCCGGAGGGATTGCGGTCGCCTGCTTGTTGGCAGCTCCCATCACCTATTTCGTCATGAACGCCTGGCTGCGGACGTTCGCCTACCGGATCGCCGTCCCCGCATCGGCCTTTGTCCTTCCGGCGATTCTCCTCTTGGCGGCCTCTTCGTTGACCGTGGCCCACCAGATGCTCAAGGCCGCAACGGCCAATCCGGCGAGAAGCCTCCGCCAGGAGTGAAATAGAGTCCGTTCGTCGAGATGCCGTTCGGCCCGCATTCGGTCTTGGCCGGGAGGCCTTCCCTGGTGTAATCTCGTTTCCGGGGGTATCCAAGGCAAAAAACAGCTTGGCCCTCTTTCTTTAGACAAAAACGGGCTTTGAGGGGGTCTTCCTTCGTGAACGACCGAAACGGGCAGCGATGACGCTCGAAGAGATCTATGACGCGCACGGAGACGCCTTGTACCGCTATCTGACCCTCAAGCTGGGCTCGGCCCAGGACGCCGAAGACGTCCTTCAGGAAGTCTTCGTTCGGCTGGCCCGCTATGCCGATCGGCGGCGGTTCCTCCGCGATCCGAAAGCGTTCGCATTTCGCTGCGCCCACAACGAGGCCAACCGGTTCTGGAAAAGGAAGCTGGTCCGTCGGGACCGGGAAGCGGCCTTCCGGCCCGAGCTTGCCTCCGCCTCTTCCGGGGCCCGGATGAAGCTTCTGAGACCCATCTGGGCGAAGCCCTGGCCGGCCTGTCTGCCGAACAACGGGAGGCGGTCGTCTTGAAGGAGATCGAAGGTTTGACCTTCAAGGCCATCGGTTCGGCTTGCGGCGTATCGACGTTCACGGCCGCCAGCCGCCACCGCTATGGGATTTCGCGCCTGCGGAAGTTTTTCGGAGAAGAGCAATGAAACGGGATGATCGGCCTTCGTCCGGCCCGTTGAGGGGATTCGTTCCCCGACCCGCGCCCCCGGAGCTGCGGTCTCGAGTCCTTTCCGCCGCCCGCACGGTCCGACCGGCCGCCGCTTTCTGGTCGCCGAGCCAATGGGCGGCGGCCGTCGGATGCGGGCTCCTGATCGTTGTTTTGCTGGCGGCGGATGCCCGCACGGCGCGCCGCCTCTCAAGCCGGATGGACGTACTCCTAGCCGGTGCCGGCGGTGCCGCCGTGGCCGTCGAAGTCGTTTCGCCGGATTTGCGGGAGGCCCTCGGCGTGGATTTGCTGGACCGGGCCGGGAATCGTCCGGAGAGGATTCGGGCAGGAACCCGGCGGCGCGAAGCCCGCAATTGGGATTTCATAGAGGAGGTCGTCGATGTCGGCACGAAAGACCCTCGCTAGGCTGACTCTGATCCTGGTCGCGCTGGCGACGGCTCTGTTCGCGGTTAGAACGGCGCTGGACTATTCGTCGGGTAAGCGGCTCGAAAAATTCCTGGCTCAAGCCAAAGCCGGAGGCCTGCCTGTGACACGGGCCGATCTTGGCCCCGTCTGCCCACGGCCTGCCAACGCCTACCCGCTCTGGAAAGCCGCCGTCGCCCTCTACGACAACGACTACCGAGCCAGGACGAATCTGACTGAGGAATTAACGAAGATCTTCGACGGCCGATCGCTTGACGAGGAAGCTCGCTCCGTCATCCGGGCGGCCATCGACGCGAATCGGCGGCCGATCGACCTCCTTTTGGAATCAGCCGACCGGCCCTGTTTCCGCATAACGGACGGCGGCGATTTCCCGAGTCTCAACGTCGCCGCTTTGATGGGTTTGATCCGACTGATCGGCTTCGACTCCCTTTTCCGCGTCGAAGCGGGCGACCTCGAAGGCGGCTTGAAGGAATGGCGCGATGGTTACCGGTTGGCTCGGCTGATGGCCCAGGAGCCATCCCTCATCACCGCGCTCATCGGGATATCCAACGCCAGAAGCCTCCTCGCCGTCTTCAACTCCCTCATTACCGGTCGGCCCTTCGATGAGAAGGCTGTGACCGCGGTCTTGGCGGATTTAAACGCATCGTTCTGGCGGTTCGCTGTGGCCGCCACGATGAAGGGGGAGAGAGTCCTCTGCGTCGCTTCCGGCGCTGCCATACTGGAGGGCCGGCCTGAAGCGTTGGAGGATGGGTGGAAAAGCCGCTTCCTGCTCTTCTGGGCCAAGCCGTGGGTTCGTCGGGAGATCATGAGCCAGTACTCCGCTTTTGACGACATAGAAAGGCTACTCGAAATGCCCTACTTCCAAAGCCGTGCCCCTTTGAACGCCTTCGATGATCGGCAAAGGCGGCGGCGGTGGTACGAGCGGTTGATCGACGAAGGCATGACGGGGGGCGCCGGCATCTCGTCCACGGGTTTGAAGCTCGCCGCTCTCGAGGCGCTCGTGGATACGGCCCGGGTCGGATTGGCGGCCCGGCTCTTCCATCTGCGGGAGAAGCACCTCCCCTCGGCTGTCGCCGAACTCGTGCCGAGCCTGCTGTCCCACGAGCCTCTGGATCCGTTTACGGGTAAGCCGTTCGTCTTTCGTGCCGCAGGGAGCGATCTTCTGATCTACAGCCTTGGTTCCAACGAGAAGGACGACGAAGGCTTGGGCACTTTTCAGATTACCCAGATGGTCCAGAAGAGCCGGGATGACTGGGCCTGGCGGGACGTGATTCGGTAGCGCGGTTCAGCGCGCGTCCAAGAATCCGCCCGACCTCAGCCAGCCCTCGATGGCGGCGAAGAAGGCCCGCGAGATGGACTGCGGGGCGATCGGCAGGCGCGGGTCGGCTTCCTGCATGCGCCAGTAGCCGTGGCCCGAGTCGGGGATGACCTCGACCTTGATGTTCCGCTTTCCGGTTTCGGCCACGAGCTTGGCCAGTAGCGCGGCGCTCTCTTCGACCGGGACGGTATAGTCCAGCCGGCCGTAGGTCACCAGCGCCGGGCAAGCCATCTTGCGGTAGGGGGTCAGAGCGTCGTTGTCGGGGTTGAGGTGGAAGTACCAGGCCGGATCGCCGATCTTCTGGCGGGCGTACATGGCCTTGATGTCGATGTCCTTGGCCGGCGGCAGAACCAAGTCCTTGAGCCGCGGGTTGGCCCGGCCCAGGTCCATGATCGCGTCCAGGGCTTCCGCGGACGCCTTACCCTGTCCGTAATCATAGAGGACGTTGAGACTTTTCATGACCAAAGCCACCTCGTCTTCCGTGAAGCCCGCGAGCTTCAGGGTGTTGGCCATGTTGTAGTTGTCCTGGCGGCGCAGGCTGGTGGCCGGGCCGGACGTGTTGATGATGAAATCGGGCGCCGAATCCAGGCTTGCGGCCAGCGGGGTGATCCAGCCTCCCTGGCTGATGCCCCACAGGCCGATGCGTTTGGGATCGATTTCCGGCCGGGCTTTGAGCCAGCGAACCCCGGCCAGGGCGTCCTGGGCCAGGACATCGAGGTCGACCTTCTTCCAGTCTCCGCCCGAGGCGCCGCAGCCCCGCTTGTCGTAGGTCAGTACGGCCATCCCCAGCCCGGCGAAGAACGTATTCATGACGCTCAATTGGGTTCGCTCACCGGGGCCGGAGCCGTGGACGAGGACGATGCCCGGGAAGGGGCCTTGGCCCTTGGGCATGCGCAGAGTCGCGGCCAGCTTGGCGTCTCCATTGGCGAAAGACTCGGCTCGGTCTTCGTAGAGGACGACCCGACGGGCAATCCGTTCGGCCAGGCCGGACTCGCGGATGATCAGGCTGTCGACCTCGCCTCGGGCGTCGCGGCTGAAAACCATCTCGGTCTGCGCCGGAGCATTCGGCTTGGCGGCGGGCGACGTTGCGGCCGTGAAACGGTCGGCCCCGCCGGCCGCGAGGTAACCGAAGCGGCCTGTCTGCCAGTCCAGGAAGCACGGGCGGGCCAACTCTTCGATGACGCCCATGCGGGAAGCGACGATCATCTCCCCGCCGGGAAGCCGATAGGTCCCCTCATAGGCGGCGAATGGGTTTCCGGTTCCTGTTTGAGCGGCGACCGCGGGCCGGCGCTCAGCGCCCACTCGAAAGCCAAGAGTAAAGCGGCGAAAGCGGTTTTTCTCATGCCCCTCACTCCTTGGGCGATTCCCATAATCAAGACGCGTGGGCACAACCGAGGGTTGCCCTGATACGGGGGATTCCCGCTTGACTTGCCCGGCCGGGGTCTATATATTTCCCGCGCGTTCGAACGGATGGTGCCGTCCGGCCCGGGCCGGAAGCGATAGGGGGCTCCGTTCCCACGCGAAAGGGATGCGTGATGAGCCAAGATACCGCCGAGAAGACGAGCCGGGATTTGTCCTCCGTCGTCTTCGCCAACCGACGATACATCAGCAGCGGCGCGCTGGTCATATGCCTGATCGCCAAGTGGGCCCTGCACGGCCGAACCGCCTTCCCGTTCTGGGCCGTCGGCGCGGGCATCGTGGTGCTCGGCCTGCTGTTCCGCGTTTATTCCGCCGCCTACCTCCGCGGCCGTCATATCGTGACCAAGATCGACGCCGAGCAGCTGTGCGTCTCCGGCCCCTTCGCCTACGTCCGCAACCCCCTCTACATCGGCAACTTCATCGTCGGGGTCGGCTGCGTGCTGGCCTTCAACGAGTGGTACGGATATGCTGGTCTTCCTGCTGGAGTTCGGGCTGATGTACTCCGTCATCATCCCCTATGAAGAGCGGTTCCTGGCCGGGCAGTTCGGCCAGGCCTACCAGGACTACAAGGCGGCCACCGGCCGTTTCCTGCCGCGCCTCAAGCCCTATCCCAAGTGCACCGAGACGACACCGCTCTTCGGCAAAGCCGCCTGGGGCGAAAAATTCCACGCCCTGGTGCTGGCGGCGGCCTTCGTCCTGCTGTACGTCCTGTTCGTCCGCTGAGTCCAGCTCTTCCCTAAGGCTTGATCCCACGGGCCTTGATCTCCGCCCGACGGGCGAAGTCGATGGCTCCGGCCAACACCCTGGCCGCTTCCTGCGGGCTGTGGAAGCCCGTGCTGTTCTCCGAGAAGACCAGGTCCCAGCGCATCTGGCCGCGCCGGATGAGCTCGCGCGCCTCGGCCAGATTCTCGTCCGTCGCTCCCTTATCCTTGGCCGCGATGATGGCGTCCATGGCTGAGAGCAGGGCCGCCTCCGCCGTGCGCAGAAGCTCGGCTGTCTTGCCCTGGATCTCGGCCACCCGGTCGCGCATCTCCTCTTCCGGCCAGGGGTGGCAGGCCCCGCAGGCGGCGCGGATGTTGACCAGGGGGCTGCGAACCCAGTGGTCCGAGACCTTGATCGAACCGCTCCGGACGTAGGGCATGTGGCAGTCGGCGCAGGCCACACTCGAGCGGGCGTGGATGCCCGTGCCCCACATCTCGAACTCGGGGTGCTGCATCTTGAGCATCGTGGCCCCGGTCTCCTTGTTGGTCCAGTCGGTGAAGCCGTACTCGTCGTAGTGGGCCTCGATGGCCTCGACCGTGCGGCCCTTGCTCCAGGGGAAAGTACGAGCTCCTTGCCCTCGCCCTTGAAGTAGTACTCGACATGGCACTGGCCGCAGACGTAGGCCCGCATCTCCTGCCGGGTGGCCTTGGACAGATCCACCCCGGCCTGGGCCATGGCGTTCTTGAAGGCCGGCCGGGTGACGACGAGCTCCATGGTCTTGGGATCGTGGCAGTCGGCGCAGGTGGACCCGCCGTGAAGCTTGGGGGCCAGGTCGTTGTAGGGAGTCTTGTTGAACGCCTCCCAGCCCATGGCCCTGATCAGCGACGGCGCCTCCGCGGCATGGCAGTTGGCGCAGGCCCCGGGCTGCTTGAAGTTCTTGACCCGCAGTGTCGACTTCTGGTCCTCCAGGGCGTAGGCGTGGCCCCGCTCCTCGTTGAATTCGACGCTGAAGGCGTAGCCCGCCCACAGCCGCTTGAGGGCCGGATAGCGCTCCAGCTTGCTGTAAGGCTCCGAGCCGCCGAACTCCGTCCGGCCGTAGCTCTCGGACGTGCGCTTGAAGGAATCGTACTCGAGGGGAAAGTTCTTGCCCCAGACGGCCGGGTCGAGCTCGCCGTCTTTGATCTCGACGACCTTCAGGGGGTAGACGACGGCCTCCGCCTTCCTCTGCCGGATGTTGAGGTAGAGCAGGAAGACGGCCGCGGCGGCGAAGGCCAGGGCCAGGCCGGCCAAGCCGTAGTATCCGAGCCCGCGCCGGGTCTTGGTTTCGTTCATGATCGCTCCTCTCCAAAAGGTCTCTCAATGGCCCATGCCGCGGTGGCAGCGCAGGCAGTCCGTCTTCTCCCCGCGCGGATCGGCGGCCATCATCCCGGTCAGGTCCGCGTGGCAGCGCCGGCAGTTGGCCAGGGCGATGCGGCGGTCGAAGGCGGTGATCCGGATGGGCTCCTCGAAGAAGCCCGTGGTGAAAGCGTAGCTGTGCTTGACCCCGTCCAGGGCCTTGACCGCCCAGTGGCCGAGGAAGCCGCGGGGCACATGGCAGTCGTTGCAGGTGGCCACGGCCCGGTGGGAGGCCCGGTTCCAGTCGTCGAAATGGCCGCGCATGATGTGGCAGTTGGCGCAGCCTCGGGGATCATCGCTCAGGTAGGAAGCGCCCCGGGCGTAGAAGAAAGTGAAGGCCGACAGCCCGGCGACGAAGAGCCCCAGGGCCGAGAGGACGATCAAGCCGCGCCTCGGCGCGAGAAGCTTCATCAGAAGAAATCCTTCCGACGCAGTCGATCGAATCGAATGCTCCAGCTCAAGTTGGCCTCCTGGGACGGATGACGGAACAGGCTAACCCAATCGTCCCCGTCCCGCTTTGACTTCGGTCAAAAAGGCCGCGGGTCCGGGACGTCACTTCCCGGCGAGCTTCGCCTTGATCTTGTCGGCGGCGGCCTTGGCTTCGGCCTGGACGGCGGCGTCCGCGGCCAGCGATTCCGCCAGCTTGAGGGAACCGGGGCAGGCAAAGCTCGGGAGAAGGGCCAGGATGAGCTTCTTTTCCTCCGGCCGGGAAGCCAGGCGGGAGGCGTCTTCGAGCGCCGCCGCCGCGTCTTCGGGCCGGGCGTACTTCTCTCCGCCGGTCATGCGGATGAATCCCTGCAGGGCCAGCAGGCGCTGCGTTTCGGTCTTCGCCGACCGGGCCAGGGCCAGGGCATCGAAGCGGGCGGCGGCCGTCGGCCAAGCCGCTACGGACCGCGCCGCGGCATCGACCACACCGGCATCGGGATCGACGATCGCCGCCCGCACCGCGGACAGGGCGCTGTCGTCCCCGATCCTGGCGAACAGCTCGATAAGGCGGGCCTTCGCCGCGGCGTCCTTCTCGGAGGCCAGACGGGCCTTGACGGCGGCGGCCCGGCCGTCCGCTTGGGTGATCTTTTGGGTCAGCGCGGAAATCGTCCCCGCCGCTTCCAGGCGCTCGGCGTCCTCGTCGGCTTTCAGGTAGGCCTCGAGGGCGGCATAGAGGTCGGAGGGAGTCCCGATCGCCCGCAGAGCCCGCGCGGCCTGGATGCGAACGGCCGGCGCCGGCGAAGACAAATAGGGGATGACCGTGCTTTTTGCAGCGTAGATCTGGCGTTGGCCTATGGCCAGGAGGCATTCGGCCTGCAGCGCCGGATCGTTTGCGTCCGCCAGAGTGTTGATCACGGCGACATCGACGTCGCGGCCTTTCAGGCCGGCCAGAGCGGCCCGGCCCGCGGCTTGTTCGACGCCCCTCGACCTGACCGCGATCTCGGCCAGCAACGGGACGATGGATGCATCGCCCGCGATTTCGAGGGCTTTATAGGCGGCCGTTCGGACGGGGACGGAGGCTCCGCGGGCGGCCTGCAGGATCGTGGGCAGGGTCTTGTCCTTCGGATAGGACGTCAGGGCGGCCAGCAGCTGTATCTGAATATCCTCCGGGCGGCTCACGAGCAGGTCGCAGACTCCACCGATCCCGTCGGGTTTGACGATATCCCGCAGCGAGGCCACGGCCGCGGCCTGGAAATCGGGATCGGATCCCTGGAGCTGTTCGATGAGGATGGAAGGCGCCCGCTCTCCGGAGACATGGATCTTGCCGATCATGGCCGCCGTACGGAGGGGTGAAGGCAGCACCTCGCCGCCCAGCAGCTTTTCGTAGAGGAGGGAGGCGGCGCGCTCGTCGCGGGCGGCGCGCAAACGCTCGGCGCAGCGCAGCAGCGATGCCGCGACGACGGGCCTGAGGTCGGGCCGGACGCGCGAGTAAGCCGCGGCCAGCGCGTTGGCGGCTTCCGGGCCGCCGATGGAGCCCAGGGCCAAGGCGGCTTGGCCGGAAAAATCGCCCTTGCCGCCGGACAGGAGGGGCGCCAGGGCGCCGACGGCCTCGGCGGAGCCGCGGTCGCCGAGGACGGCGATGATCGACGACTTGATCGGACCGTCGGCCTTGGGCAGGGCTTGGATGAAGGCCCTATCCACCGCCGGCCCGGGGATCTTGGCCAGGGCGTAAACGGCCGCGTCGGAGAGGTCCTTGTCCAGCAGCAGAGGCTGCAGGACGGGCACGGCCTTCTCGCTGCCGATCGTGCGCAGGTGCTTGGCCACGATCATCTTGGCGGGCCAGCTGGCCCGGCCGGCCAGGAATTCGAGGAGGCGCGCTTCGCATTCGGCCCGGGCGGCGGGAACGTCCTTGACCGCCCAGACGGCGTCGCGGAGCTTCCAGACGGCGGCGGACTCTATGCCGCCGTCATAGCCCGCCAGCTCCTTGAGGATGTCGGCCAGCGCGGGGGTGTCTTGGGCGGAGGAAGCCGCGAGGCCCGCCGGGGCCGCGGCCAGAAGGACGAGGAAGCCGGCGATGAGGATTCCGATTCGTTGGCGCATGGATGTCTCCTGTCTCATGCCGGGAGCTGCCAGGGTTTGCGGTAGGAGCGGGAGAGGAGCCTCTCCGCGCCGGGATCGCCCAGGACGGTCTCGGTGGCCGGGTCCCAACGGATGGTCCGGCCGGTCTCGATGGCCAGTACGCCCAGGTGGCCGACGGAGGCCGAGCGGTGAGCGGTTTCGACCGGGGCCACCGTCTCGGCCCGGCTGCGGATGCAGTCGACGAAGTTCTGAAAGTGGTCGCGGCTGTGATAGATCTTGATCTCGTTGGGGCCGATGACCTCGTTGACCAGGGAAGCCGGCTGGGCTTCGAACCCGCCGCGGTCCACCCAGACCCAGCCGCGCTCGCCGATCCATTTCGTGCCGCCCTGGATCTCGGGATAGCCCCCGGCCAGGATGAGCGGGGTGCCGTCGGCGTAGAGGGCTTCGACCCAGTAGCGCGTGGCGCTGTTGTAGATTCCGGACGTGGGGAACTCGCCGCGGCCCTTGATCTGGACCGGGCCGGTGGCGTCGAATCCCAGCCCCCAGTGGGCGATGTCCAGATGGTGGCCGATCCAGTCCATGAGCTGGCCGCCGCCGAAGTCCATGTTCCAGCGCCAGTTCATATGGACGCGGGCCGTGCAGTAGGGCGCGGCGGGCGCCGGGCCCAGCCAGGTCTCGTAGTCGAACCCGGCCGGAGGCGGGCCTATCTTCTCCTGGCCGAAGGTTCCGGCGAAGTCGTAGTGGCCGGAGGGCAGGCCGACCTCGACCCGCAGGATCTTGCCGATGCGGCCGTTCCGGACGATCTCCGCGGCCCTGTAGAAGTTGTCCACCGAGCGCTGCCAGGAGCCCGTCTGCCAGACCCGGCCGTAGCGCTTGACGGCGTCGCAGATGGCTCTCCCTTCGCGCAGGCTGTGGGATAGGGGCTTCTCGCCGTAGACGTCCAGCCCGGCCCGGAGCGCGGAGATGGACAGGATGGCGTGCCAATGGTCCGGGACGGCGATCGAGACCGCGTCCAGGTCGCCGCGGGCGAAGAGCTTGCGGAAGTCCTTGTAGACGGCGCAGTCCTTGTTGCCGTACTTGCGGTCGACGATGTCCTTGCCCTGGTTGAGGTGGAGGTTGTCCAGGTCGCAGACGGCCACGTACTGCACGCCCTCCTGGTCCATGATATTACGCATGTTGGAGCCGCCCTGCATGCCGAAGCCGATGCCGGCCATGACGATGCGGTCGCTGGCCGGAACGGCGCCATTCAAGCCCAGAGCAGAAGCTTTGATGATGACGGGGAAGGCGGCGACGCCGGCCGCGGCCATGGGAATGCTTCTCAGAAAATCGCGGCGGCGCATAGGACGGGATCTTTTCATGGCGTCCTTCCTTGTCCGGCTTACATCTTGACGGCGATATCGATCAGCCGGACGATCTTGTTGGTGAGGATATCGACGATCTCCCGTTCGCCCTTCTCGAGGTTGTAATAGGCGTAGACGTCCTTGAGCTTATTTTCATTCTCGATGTAGCGCGGGCCGCGATGTTCGCCCATGTAGCTGTTGGCCGATCCGAAGAGCCGGACATCCTTGTCCCGCAGGGCCAGGTAGCGGGGATTCAGGGCGGCCATCTTGGCGGCGTATTTCTCGAGGAGAGCTTCCAGCTGCGGCTTGAGGACGGCGGCCTCGGGCTTGTCCTTGGCTAGGCCGGCCGCCTCGGCCGCGGCTTCGTCGTAGACGGCCAGGATGTCCTTGGCCACCTGGACGCCTTCGTCATCGGCGGCGGGGGCGGAAGCCTGGGCGGCCGCAGCTTGGGGCTTTGCGGGGGCGGCCTGTTCGGCGGCCGGCTTATCCTTGCCGCCGCAGGCGGCCAGAAGAACGACGAATCCGGCCAAGAGCAGGTAAGAAGCGCGTTTCATGATGATGATATCCTTTCTTTTTCTTCAGATCAGCGGGGTGGTTCCGGGGATGGCCGGGGGATCGACCGGGTTGGGGCCGAAGACCATGGCCTTGGGCGTCAGGTCGAGCTGGGAGGCGTTCATGGCCCAGTCCCAGGAGATGGCCCGGCCGGTGTAGGCGCTCATTCGCCCCATGATCGCGCACATGGTGCTCTCGGCCACCTGGCGACCCTCGTTGAGCGGTTTGCCGGCCCGGATCGAGGCAATCAGGTCGGTGTGCTCTTGGACGTAGGGATTGGTCTCCTGGCCCTCGAACTTCCAGGGCCGGTCGCCCTTGATCTCGCCGTAGCCGAAGGCCACACCCTTGCTCCCGATGATCTTCTCCTCGACCCGCTCGGCGCAGCCCTTGGTCTGGCGGCAGTAGCTGGCCGTTCGGACCCCGTCGGGATACTCGAACTCGACGGCGAAATGGTCGAAGATGTTGCCGTACTCGGGGGCGACCCGGACCTGGCGGCCGCCCATGCCGACGGCGGTCTTGGGCAGGGCGCCCAGGGCCCAGTTGACGACGTCCAGGTTGTGGACATGCTGCTCGACGATGTGGTCGCCCGAGGTCCAGGAGAAGTAGAGCCAGTTGCGGCAGTGCCACTCCATGTCGGTCATGTTGGGCTCGCGGAGCTTGACCCACAGGTCGCCCTGGTTCCAGTAGCACTGAGCGCCGACGATCGTCCCGATCTGGCCGTCCTGGATCCGCTTCATCAGCTCGAGGTAGCGCTTCTGGTGGCGGCGCTGGGTCCCGGCCACGATGGCCAGTCCCTTGGACGCAGCCAGCTCGGAGGCGGCGATGATGCCCCGGATGCCGACCGGGTCCACGGCCACGGGCTTCTCCATGAAGACGTTCTTGCCGGCCTCGATGCAGGCCTTCAGGTGGATCGGCCGGAACCCGGGAGGGGCGGCCGTGACGATATGGTTGACCTGGGGCACGGCCAGCAGGCCCTTGTATCCCTCGAGACCGGTGAAGCAGGTCTCGGGCCTGACCTTGATCTTGTCCGGGTGGGCCTCCTTGAGGCGCTTGAGGCTGGACTCGATGCGATCTTGGAAGGGGTCGAAGAGGGCCACGATCTCGACACCGGGCGCCGCGTTCAGGGCGTCGATGGCCGCCCCGGTGCCGCGGCCGCCGCAGCCGATGACCCCGATGCGGATCGTGTCCGAGCCCTGGGCGTGCAGGCCCAGGCTGCCGGGGATGGCTGCTGCCAGGGTCGCTCCGGCCGTGGTCTTGAGGAAGTCGCGCCGAGTGAAGGTTGAGTCTCCGTTGTTCGTCATGTTGGCGTCTCCTTAGAACGCATCGCAGGCGCGGTAAGCCTCGATGACCGCCCGTTCGCCCGCCTTTCCTTCGCCGCTCCGGCCGTGCTCCATGCCGAGCACGCCCTGGAAGCCTTTCTGATGCAGGTGCTTGAAGATATTCTTGTAGTTGATCTCTCCCGTGGTCGGCTCCTTGCGGCCCGGGTTGTCGCCGATATGGAAGGCGGCGATCTCGCTCCAACACGCGTCGATGTGGGGGATGAGGTTGCCCTCGGTGATCTGCTGATGGTACATGTCATCCAGGATCTTGCAGCAAGGGCTGTTCACGGCCCGGCATATGGCGAAAGCCTGGGGCATGCCGGTCAGGAACAGGCCAGGGTGGTCGCGCCGGTTGAGCGGCTCCAGGACCAGGACCAGGCCGGCGGGCGCACAGACGTCCATGCCAGTCCCGCAGGTTGTCGACGACGTTGGCCGTCTGGTAGTCCCCAAAAAGGTTCAGGTTGAAGCGGCCGGGGACGACCAGGGCCTGCTTGCAGCCCGTCCTCTTCATGGTCTCGACCCCTCTCCGCATCAGGTCGAGGACCAAGGCCTTGACCTCGTCGTTGCGTAGGACGAAGCTCTCCTTGGAGAAGTCGGCGTAGAGGACGAAGGGCCCGAGGGCCATGCCCCGCTTGGCCAGCTCCGAGGCGATGAGATCCTGGTCCGCGGCGGGCCGGCCCATCAGGCCGTTGTCGAACATGGCCGTGAAGCCCTCGTCGGCGCAGAACTGAATCTGGGCCTTGAGGTCGTCTGCCCGCGTGGGCCTTGAACTGGCCGAAGCTGGGCGCGTACTTGAGCTTGAACTTGCCGGCCGCGGGAGCGGCGGGTCGCGGTTCGGTACCGGGAAACGCGCCTGCCGTGCCGGCCAGTGACAGGGCCGCCGCTGCTCCGAACGCATGTTTCAGGGCTTCTCTTCGTTTCAAGATGATCGGCCTCCTGTTGTGGGGAATAGACTCTACTTATCCCAACCATGGCCAAAAATCAACCAGGCGGAGCGTCTTGATGTCTGCCCGGAGACGCCCCGGGCTTGATCCGGGCTCGGGAATCGCGTCTAATGGCATTCCGTCCGCCGGACGAAACGATCCGGCGCTTTGCGGAGTTTTGGATACGGAGGTATGGGCATGAAAAAAACGCTTCTCCTTATCGGCATCGCCCTCCTGGGGGCCGCCCTGGCCGGCGCGGCTCTCCCGGCGGGGCAGAAGATCGAGACTCTGGACGGTGTCCGCGTCGTGCATAACCAGGCCGGCGGCCAGTGGGGCAAGACCCCGGCCGTGCAGCTACAGCCCGTCCGCGTCCTGGGGGATGTGGACTCGGACGATGAAACGATCGCTTTCCACATGCCTTCGGACCTGGCTCTTGGACGCCCAAGGGCGGCTGTATGTCCTGGACACCGGCAATCACCGGGTCCAGGTGTTCGGGCCCGACGGCAAGTACATCAAAACCATCGGTCGCCAGGGCCAGGGTCCGGGCGAGTTCTTCATGCCCAACGCCATGGACTTCGACGCCAATGGCAATCTCTACATCTGCGAATCCCAGGCCGCCCGCATCCAGGCCATCTCGCCCGACGGCAAGATCGGCAAGACCCTCAAGCTGACCGAGGGGGCGGTGGGGGACACCCACATTCTCAAGCAGGGCGGGTTCGTCATGACGGCGGGGATGGGCGGCGGGATGATCCGCATGCAGATGGGCGGGCCGCAAGAGGCCGTTGCGGCCCCCCTGCTGAGGGTCCTGGATGCCGAGGGCAAGACCCTCCGCGAGTTCGGCAAGGCGGCCGACTTCGGCGACTTCCTGGTCAACCGCATGGCCAACCAGGTCTTGACGGCGGTGGACGGCGCGGACGACATTTATGTCGTGTTTCCCTACCAGAACCGGATCGAAAAATACTCGGCGGACGGCCAGCTCCTCTGGCGGGCCGACCGGCCTCTGGCCTACTCCATGGAGATCAAGGGCAAGGGCGAGGTGAAGAACGAGGCGCAGGGCGGCGGTCAGGCCGTCACTATTCGCATGCCCGACCTGACCCGCTGTTCGAGCGGCACCGCTGTGGACGGGAAGGGGCGCCTATGGGTTGTGACCCTCGACCGGCAGCTGCGGGAGAACGAGAGGGTCTCCGTCTCGATGAGAATGTCCAACGAAAATGGGGTCGTCTCGGGCAAGCAACAGGCGACCGGGGCTGTTGAGCTGAGGACGACCGATGCCTACAAGCTGGAAGTGTATGCTCCCGACGGCGCCCTGCTGGGCTCCCTTCCGGTCAAGATCTTTGTCGACGGGGTCTACATCAAAGGCGATCGGCTGTTCTTGCTGGACAGGGTTCGCGGCGTTCAGCTCCACGAGTTCAAGATCATCGGCTGAGAGGCCTCTTCCCCCCGGAACTCCGGCTCCGGAGGCCGGCAGCCCCCTCGGCGGGAGGGGGGCGTTTTGACTTGCCGGCGCCGCTATGGTATGGATTCTCCAAGGAGAGGGCCGTCAGCGCATTTGCCGTACTTTCTTTTCTTGGCTTCGTCGTCTCCTTGACGACGGGCGGGTTCGTTTTTTGCCAGAATAAGAAGAGACTCCTCAACCTTCTTTTCGGCTGGGCCTGCTTATTCGTCGCGCTCTGGTCTTTTTCGGAGTTCATGTTCCGTCAGGCCGAGAGCTATGCCGCGGCCGGCTTCTGGATCAAGTGCCGGGCCCTCGTTTGGACCCTTCCGCTGGCCTTTCTTTTCCACTTTATCCTCGTCTTCACGAAAAGGGCGAGATGGCTCAAGGCTAAAGCCACGCTCTTCCTTATCTATGGACCGGCCGTTATTTTTTCGGCGGTGGATGTCAGCACGTTTTTGATCACGGGCCGGCCGCTGCGGCAGTCCTGGGGGTATTCTTATGAAGTCCCCGAAAACCTGATCAACGGGCTCTGCAACGGCTGGTCGGTCGTGCTGGGAGTTCTCTCCCTGATCCTGGCGTGGCGCTACTATTCCCTGGTTCCGGATCGAAAGAATAAAGCCCAAGCCAAGAATGTGGCGGTCGGCATCAGCGCCCCCATCATCTTCGGGATTGTGAGCGAAATCGCCCTGCCGCTTTTCGATCTGCGCATTCCGGAGCTGACGAGCACGGGCATGATGTGGCTGGCCGTCTTCGTCGGGTATGCCGTCTGGAAGCATGAGCTTTTCGTCCTCAATCCGGCCCTGGTGGGCGAGAACATCATCGCCATGATGAACGAGATGTTCTTCCTCCTGAGCCCGGAGGGGGCGATCATCCGGACGAATCGGAAATCGCGGGAAATTCTGGATTATGAAGAAAGCGAGTTCGTCGCCCAGCCCATGGGGATGTTCTTGGGCGATGAAGCCGCGGGCCGCGGGCTCATCGACCGGGTTCGGGAAAAAGGCTCCGTCGAGAACGTCGAAATCCTGTTCCGGACGAAGAAGGGACGACTGATCCCGGCTGTCTTCTCGGGATCGATGATCAAGGATCGATCCGGCGTGATCTTGGGGATCATCGGCATTTCCCGGGACATTTCGGACCGCAAACGCATCGAGGAGGAGCTGCGCGCCCTGTCCCTTATCGACGAGCTGACGGGCCTGTACAACCGGCGGGGCTTCATGACCCTGGCCATCCATCAACAGAAGATCGCCGCCCGAACAGGCAAGGACATGCTGCTCCTCTACGCCGACATGGACGACTTGAAAAACATCAACGACACCTACGGGCATGGCGCCGGTGACGCGGCTCTGGCCCGGACGGCGAAAATCTTCAAGGAATCGTTCCGGAGCTCGGATATCACGGCCCGCCTGGGAGGGGATGAGTTCGCCGTGCTGGCGCTCGAGGCCTCGGCGCCCTGCTCCGATCTCCTCAAGGCCCGTCTGGAGGGAAAGCTCCAGGCCAAGCTGGCCGGGGCGGACCTGCCCTTCGAGCTTTCGCTGAGCATCGGCATGGTTTGCTTCAACCCCCACAGCCCCCGTTCGATCGAAGACCTTCTGGCCGAAGCCGATCGGGCCATGTATGCCCAGAAGCAGGCCCGCAAGGCGCGCTAAGCCGCCGGGGCATCCGCATAGACGACCCGGTTGCGCCCGGCGGCCTTGGCCTGATAGAGCGCGGCGTCCGCGGCCGCGAGCATGGCGTCCACGGTGCTGACTCCCGTTCCCGGCGCCACGCCGATGCTGACGGTCAGGGACAGCGGTCCGGAGCGGGTCGGGATGACCGCCTCCGCGACGCCGGCCCGCAGCCTCTCATAAAGGCTTTCGCCGTTGTGTCCCACGGAGCCCGGGGCGATGATGAGAAATTCCTCTCCGCCATACCGGCCGAGGATGTCGTAATTGCGAAGCCGGGCTCGGATGCATTGCGTGACGGCGACCAAGGCTTCGTCTCCGGTTTGATGGCCGTGGGAGTCGTTGACGGTCTTGAAATGATCGATGTCGAGCATCCCGACGCTTAAGCTTGCCTTCTCGCGGCCGGCCCGCGAGATTTCCTGGGCCATTCTGTCCAAGATGGCGCGACGATTGAGGATGTCGGTCAGGGGGTCATGAGTCGCCTGATGGATGAGGGCGTCGCGGGCTTCCAGGAGATGGGACTGCAGATCCAGCATCCGCCGGCCCACTCCGAGCCTGGCCTGCAATTCCTCGCTGTGATAGGGCTTGGCGATATAGTCGTTGGCTCCCGCCTGCAAGCCCCGGACGATGTCGCCTTTCTGGCCGCGCGCGGTCAGAAGAATGACATAGGGGGGATTGCGGGTTTCGACCGCCCGCAAGCGGCGGCAGACCTCCAGTCCGTCCAGGCCCGGCATGTTCCAATCGAGAAGGACGAGTCCGGGAGCGTCGGGACGCTGTAGGAGCTCCCAGGCGGCGGCGCCATCCTCGGCCACGACGGGATCAAGCTCCCATTTTTTCAGGACCGCGGTCAGGATGCTGCGCGAGGTCAAATCATCTTCGGCAATCAGGATTCTCATGGCTTTTTCTCCCGCATGGCCGTCGCCAACCGGTCGAGCTGCCGCTCCAGCTCGGGTACCAGGGCGGCGAGCTCCTTCCAGCCGCCGGCCCGGCCCGCCTTTTCCATCCCTTCGGCCACGGCGCTGAGAGCCATGCCGCCCGCATTGGCCGCTGCGCCCTTGATCGTGTGGGCCTGCCTCCCGGCCGCCTCCGTGTCGCGCCGGTCGATGAGCCCCTTCAGCGTCTTGACCTGTTTGGGCATGTCGTCCAGGAATCCATCGAGGATGGAGGCGACCAAGTCCGCATCGCCCAGGAGGCGTGCCTCGAGGGCCTGACGATCGAATACGGGCGGGTCCTCGGCCGTCGCCGCGGCGCTGTTCGCCGGGAGGCCTTCCGGCGGCCCCTCTTGAGTCCGTTGAACCCATCTTTCGATCGCATCCGCCAAGGCCGGCGCCGCGATGGGCTTGGAGATATAATCGTCCATGCCGGCCTCGAGGCAGATTTCGCGGTCGCCTTTGAGGGCGTGGGCGGTCATGGCGACGATGGGAATCCTGGGATTCGGGGCTCCCGTTGTTCCGGAGCGGATGGCCCGGGTGGCCTCCAAACCGTCCATCTCCGGCATCTGCACGTCCATCAAGATGAGATCGTAGAGGTTCTTTTCCAGGGCTTGAACGGCCTCCCGGCCGTTGACGACGACATCGGCGCTATAGCCGAGCTTGGCCAATACCCCCAAAGCCACTTGCTGATTGGTCTTGTTGTCTTCGGCCAGAAGGATGCGAACCCTGCCCCGGCGGTCTTCATGGAGG
The DNA here is from genome assembly GCA_963803915.1 of Candidatus Aminicenantota bacterium. Lineage (GTDB taxonomy): Bacteria > Acidobacteriota > Aminicenantia > Aminicenantales > UBA4085 > UBA4085. The sequence continues at coordinate 373,525 of CAWDOL010000015.1, forward strand.
CTATGGCGGGTGATAAGGGGGACGGCCGGGGTCTTGGCTTTTGCATCGCCGCCGCCGAGGACAACGGCCAGACAATCGTAGAGCTGGGATTGCCGGACGGGCTTGATCAGGTAAGCGGCGAAACCGGCCTCCTTGAGCCGCTTGGCGTCGCCGCGGCTGCCGAAGGAGCTCATCATCACCAAGAAGGTATCGCGCAGATCGGGGTCGGCTTTGACGGCTCGGCCCAGGGATTCTCCGTCGGTATCGGGCATCTGCATGTCCGTGATCAGGACCCGGAAAGGATCGCTTTCGGCCCGGGCGGCGCGCAGGAAATCGATCACTTGGGCGGCGTTTTCGGCTTCCACATGACGAACCCCCCACGACGCAAGCTGTTCGGCGAGAATCAGCCGATTCGTGGCGTTGTCGTCCGTGACGAGGACGCGCACGCCGCGGAGGTCGGCTCGGTGATCCCCGGCCGGACGCTCGCGGGGAGGCTGTTTTCCGAATTCGGCGGTGAACCAGAAGGTCGACCCGCGGCCCTCGACGCTGGTGACGCCGATTTCTCCGCCCATCCGCTCGGCCAAGCGTTTGGAGATGGCCAAGCCCAGCCCCGAGCCGCCGTACCGGCGCGTCGTGGAGGCGTCCACCTGCTGAAAAGCGTTGAACAGCAGCCCGATCCGATCCTGGGGAATGCCGATGCCCGTGTCCCTGACCTCGAAACGGATCTTGATCCGCCCGTTAAGGTCGGATTCCGGGCGGACCTCGATCGTGACTTCGCCCTGGGCGGTGAACTTGACGGCGTTGTTGCCCAGGTTGATCAGGATCTGGCGCAACCGCCCGGGATCGCCCCGGACGAAGGTGTGGACGCCGGGGTCGATGCGGTAGATGAACTCCAGACGCTTCTCCCGGGCGCTCACCGCCAGCAGCTCGGCTACGTTCTCCAGCGTCGCCCGAAGGTCGAAGTCCAGCTCCTCCAGATCCAGCTTGTCGGCCTCGATCTTGGAGAAGTCCAGGATGTCGTTGATGACGTCGAGCAGGGCCTCGCCGCTGGAGCGCACCGTCTCGGCGTAGCGGCGCTGCTCCTCGGTCAGATCGGTCGCCATCAGCAGCTCGGTCATGCCGATGACCCCGTTCATGGGGGTGCGGATCTCGTGGCTCATATTGGCCAGGAACTGGCCTTTGGCGATGTTGGCCGCCTGGGCTTCGAGGGTCATCTGGTCCGCCCGAAGGATGGAGGCCTGGAGCTGGACGTTGGCCTGCTCCCGCTCCGCGATCGCCCGTTGCAGATTTTCCTCGACCCGCTTGCGCTCCGTGATGTCGATCGCCAATCCCCGGATGCCGACCGGGATTCCGTCTTCAATAATGGGAGTCGCGTGCATCAGGACGGGGAACGTTCCCCCGTCTTTGCGCGTCACGTTATATTCGCGGGCTTCCGATTCCGAACCGCTCAGGATTTCCTTCAGCCTCATTTTGAGGCTTTCGCGGTCCTCCGTGGCGATCAGAGAAAAGATATTGATGCCGGACTGGAAATCCTCGAGCGAACGGCCGATGGACTTGAGCCCGAACTGGTTGGCGAAGGTAAGAGTCCCTCGGATGTCCGTTTCAAAAACGAGCTGTGGAAGCAGATCGGCAAAGCGACGGAACCGCCCCTCGCTCAGGCGCGCCTCCTCCTCGGCCCGGACGCGTTCGGTGATATCGGTCATGAAGTCCAGCGTCGCCGGACGGCCCTGCCAGCTGATGAAAACGGCGTTGATCTCCACCCAGTGCGTTTGGCCGGAACGGTCGACGATCCTCGAAATATAGTGCGAAGGCGTTACTTCGCCTTGCAGTCGTTTCTGATGGCGTTCGGCGACCGAGCCCCGCTCCTCGGGATGAATGATCTCCTTGATATTCAGGCTCTTCAACGCCTCGGCGGAATAGCCCGTCAGGCGCAGGTAAGCCGGATTGAAGAAGACGAGCTTGTCATCCTGGTCCACGTATATCGCCTCGCCGGCGTTCTCAAAGAGGGTTCGGTACTTCTCCTCGCTCTCCCGCACCGCCTCCTCGCTCAGCCTTTGCGCCTCCTCCGCCCTCTTCTGTTCGGTGATGTCGCGCAGAATGCCCAAGGCGTGCCAGCCGCCCTTGATGGCGATGGCGGAGAGCGACAGCGCGACGGTGATCTCCCGGCCGTCTTTGCGGCAGGCCGCCAGTTCCAGCGTCTTGCCCACCGCCCCTCCCTGGCCCGTACGAAGGAACTCGGGGAAGGCCGCGTGGTGGGCCTCGTGATAGCGCCGAGGCGCAATCAGCTCGTGCAGGTTTCGGCCGAGCGTCTTTGCGCTTGAGTAGCCGAAGATCCGCTCAGCGGCGGGGTTCCAAAACGTCACGTTCCCTTCCGGGTCGATCATCACGATGGCGTCCTGGGCCGAGGCCGCTATGGCGCCGAATCGGTCCTCGCTTTCCCGGAGTGCTTCCGAGGCCAGATTGTTCTCCCGATAGAAGCGGGCTTTCTGCCGCCGCCGGACACCGGCTGCCGCCGCTCCAAGGCCGAGCAGAAGGATGGCGACCATCATGGCGATACCCCGCAAGCGCGCCCGCATCGGCCCGAACACCTCTGCGATGTCCATTTTGGCGACCAGGTACCAGGGCGAGTCCGGAATTTTGCGCAAGTCGGCGATAACCGGCACGCCGCGGTAATCCGGTCCTTCTACGATCCCTTCCCGCCCCATCACGGCTTGGACGGCCGGCACGCCTTCGCTTTCGAGCGGGATACGCAGATGAAGAGCGGCATCGGGCCGGAATTTGAGCTGGGTGAGAAACAACGCGTCGTTGCCGTCCCGCCGGAATAGGGTGGTCTCCGCCGTCCGGCTGGGGATGGGCCAGCGATTGATGAAAGGGTAGAGATAGGTCTTCGGGTCGATACGCAGGCCGAGGATGCCGATTAGGCGGTCGTTTCGCGGTCCATCCAGGATGGGCACGAGGATTTTCAGGTAGATTCGCCGGTTTACCTCGTTCCAATAGAAATCCTCGATGACGATCTTCCCGGCCCGCAAGCCCTCGGAAGAGAGCGGGGAAATGGAGGAGGTGCTTCGCTCGGGCCCCTCGGGAACGAGCATTTTCTTGGCGTAGGACGTGTCCAGCAGCATGACCAGGTCATACTGATAGGCAACCTGGATGTGCCCCAGCCAGGTCCGAAGCTGATCATCCGCGGCCCGGTCTTCCGGACGCTCGAAGTACCGGCGCACCAGGGCCGAGAAGGCGGTATTCTTGTAAAAAACGGCGGCATCCCCCAACCGTTCCTGCCTGTAACGGGAGAGCTCGAAGACCTTGAGCTCGGCGATAGCGCTCAGCTGGCCGGCCACCTCGGTGCGGTAATTCCGTTTGAAGCCCTGATAATAGAGGCTACCTCCGGCCGCAATACCGATGGCCAGCAGAATCAGGAGCAGGACAGGAAGCGCTATTCTGCGGCGCCCGGCACCATCCTGGACGTCGATCATCGCAGCCCTCCTTGTCCGGGGACGCGTCGTCGATGTGGAATTGATAATGTGGCGGAGGAATAACCCTATAGGATTAGTATGAACCCGGCCGAGGGACCTGTCAAACGCTATTCGGGGGTGGGCCCGACCGGGCCGTCATTCGCAGAAGATACGGACCTTGTCCTTGCCGTCCACTTCGATGGTCATGTCGTCGAGGTTGGCGACTAGGTCCTCCAAGTCCTGCGGCGTGATGCGGGCCAGGTCCACATCCATGCCCTTTTCCTTGAAGGCCTGGTTGACCTTGGCGTGAGCTTCGCGGGGGATGAAGGCGGCGAACTTGAGGCCGGCCCGAATGAGCTTGAAGGGGACCCGGATATTGACCCGGTCGCCGCTCTCGCTGCCCGGGCCGGGCTCGACCTGCACCCGGAGATACTTCCAGGCCCGCTTCCCGGAGGCGTCCGCCTCCGGCTGCAGGCTCGGCTCGCCGACGGCGGCCAGGAGCTTCTCGGCCTCGTCGACCGTGATTTTGCCCTGGGCCAGAAGGTCCAGGATTTTGCGTCGTTCTTCGTTCATGGGATTCTCCTTGTTGTTGACTCAGATAAAATCGATCAGAAGCGCGCTTTCTTTCTGATGGACGTCGATGGTCAGCCCGCCGAGATTCCAGAGAACCGAGGCGAGCAGGGGATAGACGAGAGCAATACGTAGTTGTTCCAAGCAGTCACACA